>NZ_JAAXPA010000060.1 GCF_012396235.1 Rhodococcus opacus
TGATCTTCCTCGACATATCGGAGTGTCCAGTTCATGTCCCGCGTCAGGTCGTACCATTCGGATCGCGCCAACTGTGGCATGTTGTCTTCCTTACCCTTGTTCTTGGTGTGCGGACCGTGCCGTGCCGGAATCCGCGGCCGCTGTCGAAGTCTCATGGCCCCGTGCTCTGGTGGCCTGCACCGGACTCGTAATGGTGATGTGAAAGAGAACGTTCGTCGAATGTGCCCGACAAGTAGAGGACACAGATCCGGCGGATTGAGACGTCCGAGATGCAAAACGCCGAGTCCGGCTCTTCCGGTGTGGCCGAGGATGAATCAGCCAAGGCGACGTCTCTTACGTTACCGGGAATTGCTCTCTACCACAATGTATTTCGTACTGATTGCTGTGTTCGATTCTCGTACTGCCCCACTGTCAAATTAAGCGCAGTGAGCGGGCCGCGAGCGACTTCAGTCACCCGAGGTGACCGAAATGCGCACTCGGCAGTTCTCGCCGATCCGATCCCGCCTATCCGAGCGTTCGACGTATGACGAAGGTGTGCAGCACAACGAGCGTGCCATCCCCGAGGCGGGATGGCCGAATAGCAACCTCGGCCTCGCCGATGGGGACATTGTCGTCCACGACCAGCGAGAACTCGCACCGGTCATATCCGGGCGCGCTCACGTATATCTCGATCACCTTGGTACCGGCACACGGACCATGCGCCAATATCTCGAAGCCGCCCTCAGGTTCCGCGTCGAGAAGTACACCCCACACTCCGACGACGGCGCCGGTCACCGCGAGCCCATCCTCGCCGACAATCTCACCTGCCAGAAGGAGTTCAGTGGTCCCGATGTCAAATTCACGCATCGTGAGCGCCACGGGAGAGACGAGATGTGTGGCGCTCGCCCTGGGGGGCGCGACACTGGTGACAGTCATATAAATCCTCCTCTTTCTCCGGTCGGCAGTCCTATCGAGCCTGATCCATGCGGGAATGCCGGTAGATCATATGAATCACGCCGATTACGCAGGGATGCAGGGTAATTCGTGCTCTTCGGCAGGCGCGCCGCGGATTGGCATCCAATCAAAATGACCCTCATCGCGCATACCGGTCCTCCGCCGTCGATCAAGTCCTCCGCGGCCAGCACGTGGTTCCGGACCAGGCGGCCCGCGCCGTTCAATCAATGCGTTCTCCGTCAATCCATGACCGAAAGGGGCGTTGGTGTGCCGGCGCAGCGTTTTGTACCGTGGCGAGGCTTGACGAAATATCGCCATGACGCTCGACCTTCTTTCATAGCTACTTCCCATCGGAGTCTCGCTCCTGTTGGCAAGACGTTAGATGCATCACACGTCGGCGACTGTCCACCGTGCGCAGAGACTGTCCGGATCGCGCAGAGACTTCGGTATCGCGCGGATTGGCGTTTACTACGTTCGTAGTATGGGCTCGCGACGGCGGTTGCCCGTATCGCCTTCGGCAGTCGGCGACGGCAAATCGGCCGAGGTTGTCGGAAACCCAGCGGTAGGCCACTTCGGCGACCGCATCGTGGAAATGGTGCAGGCTTGCTGCACTATCGAGCTATCAGCGTCTATGGTGGTTCGGTCGAGGTCTATGGTGGTTCGGTCGAGCTGAACCTCCTGCAGTGGCGCAGACCGGCGTTTGTGCCACAGGTCGACCCGGGTTGTCGCCGCTGTATGCGCTCCGTCATCTGCCGGTGCGGCGGCCTTCGTAAGAAATCCTTCTGAGGCCGACAACAGTTGTCCTCGACCCGGTCGACGCCCTGCGAGTCCTCCCCCAGCCATCCGCGGCAGGATCAGATCAACAGCCGATTGCTCTGCGGCGGTCGCTGTGCGCACCTCGGCGCCCGCTGCACCGCCAAGCCAGGTCGATCATTCCTGGTCCCAGTACGACGGGCCGTCCTGTGGACCGTCGTCTTCGAGCAGAGGCCACCCACCGAAAGCGGCGCCGCTCAGAGTGAGAATCGCGGTGAAGAACTTCTCCAAGAAGAGCATGGAAATCTGCTTTCTGTCTCGATTGAGACCATCTGTGTGACTACTACTGTGATGCGCCACCGCACGCGTGCCACCGCGATGCTTCATCGGAGTTGGCAGCGGGAATTCCCGTGCACCGTCCCGGTTGCGGATAGCGGCCCGTGGACTGGTCGGCTTCGGATCGGTGAACAATCGCGTTCATGATCAACGAGTCATGGTGTACTTTAGTCGGTTTCGAGTTCCGCTGTCGACGACTCCGTCGTGGAGTGTTGCACGGCGACGCGTTCCTTTGCGGCGATGACCCCCGGCGCCCCGATCCACGGCGACCTGTTCCCCGTGGTGTGGCCACGAAACCCCTCTTTAGGACTGAGGAGGTGACGACAGCATCATCGGCCGTTTCCCAGGAAGCACCATCCGGCCGCCGAATCTCCTGACGCGGGTCACCCCGTCTTGGTGTCGTGTCAGTTGCCGATGACCGGCAGGATCAGCGCGATCCGCAGTTTCTGGTCGATCGTCTGTCCGAGCGCGAGTGATTGGTCCAGCAGAGGGGCCAAGGCTTGTACTTTCGCGTCCGCGTCCGCGAGGGTGTGCACGATCTGCTCCGCGGGAACGGCGGTGGCATTGGCCTGATCGGTTGCAGACGCACCGGCGTCGATGATGCCGCCGAGTGGGGCGTCCGCGGACTTCAGGGCGTCACCGAGCGCCTGGAGCTGGGTGCCGAGATCGCCGAGGGTCTGGTCCGCGCGGGTGAGGGAGTTAAGCACCCCGACGACTTCCGGGAGGCCTTGGTTGATGGCGGCGTTTGCCGGAGGCAATTCCTTCGCCCCGGATAGTGCGTCATTGGTGGTCTTGTCCACGATTTTCGCCTGATTGACACCGTCTTTGAAGATGTCGTTGGTGATGCTCAAGTCCCGTGTGACGATCAGAATGCCGCACAGAAGTGCGATGGTGAATGCCAGGGCAATCGCCCAGGAGAGACGAAACATGGTGTGTGTTCTGCCTTTCACTCGTTCCGTGTCATTTCCTGACCCATCCGAGCGTTACGGGTTGGGGGTGGTCGCGACGCCGAGAGCGGGGAGGTTCAGGGAGTTGACCGGGGGCCCGACTACCGCCAGCAGCGGCCCGAGTTCCTGGATGTGCCGGGCCTCTTCCTCGACGTTCGCCAGGGTCGCCGCGATGGCAGTCGCCTTGGGGGCGAGAGTTCCCAGGGTACCTTCGATCGCGGTCAGTCCGGTGTTGATGGCCTCGAGTTGCGTTGTGACCGACCCGACCGCCGTCGACAGTCCCACCACCGTCGGGCTCGCTTGGTTGGCGCGGTCGGTGACGTTCGCGACCAGGTCCGGCAGGGGCCCCGCGATCGCGCTGACGTCGCCGGTGGAGGCATTGAGCGTCTTGGCTTGTCCCGTCAGCTTGCCGGCCTTGGTGGTCAGGCCTTCCAGGTCGTTGGCCAGCGGGTCCAACGCCTGGATATCGGCGGCCAGCCGGGCGTGTTTGGGGACGAGAATCGAGGTCAATGTGTCGAACTGGCCGGCGGAATCGATGACCTCGAGGCTCAGCTGCGACGGTCGCCCCAGCGGGTCGACCACGTCGTCGAGTCCGGGAAGAAACCCGTTGACGGCGCAGAGCAGCACCGCGGGCGCGAGCCCCAGCCCGAGTACGACCCCGAGCCATGCCCTTTTGGTGATCATCAGTTCCCTCCCGGCGCAGGAATGAAGGCTCCCTGTTCGGGAATCAGCGCGAGTTTGTTCGTCGTCCGCGTCAGCTCCGCGTTGAGTGCGTTCACGAGATCGATAGCCGTGGTGAGCTCGTTGTTCACACCGGTGACGGTGGTGTTCGCGGCCGCCGAAATTTGATGCAGCGACGCCGCGGAGCCCTGCAGCGTGGTGGCGACGGTCTCGAGCTGTCCTGCGATCGCGGTGTCGCCTTGCCCGGCGGCGAGCAACGCACGTGCATCCGGCAGCAGCGCGGCCAGGTGGTCGACGTCAGCGGCGGTTGCGGCGTTGAGCTGGGCCAACACCCCTGCCAGCTCGTCGAGTTGCTTGTGGGCCGTGGCCGGGGCGGTGAGATCTGCCCGTTGGGCGAAGTAGTCGTTGGTCAGCCGGAAGTTGTCCACGATCGTGCGCGCGCTGTCCTGGACGAGCTGGCCCTTGTGGATGGCCGTCAACACCAGCCCGAACAGGATCACAGCCAGCACCGCGGCGAGGCGGCCCATCCATTCGGTGGCGATGGCAAACCCGGTGGAACTGGGTGTCGCAGCATTCGGTATGTCCAGTCGGTGGGGCAGTACGCCCTTTCGGTAGGGCAGCGCCGATGCTGGGATATCGAGTCGCTGAAGTCCGGCCAGGCCTCGGCTGGGGTACGCCTCTGGCGGTAAGTCGGTGCCCTGCTGCATGTCACGTCCAGTCGAGAGTAGGTACAGATCGGTTGGAGGAAGAAGGTGGGTTCAGCCCGGGAGCGGAAGCATCTGGTTGATGGTCTGCGCGGCCGCGACCGAACCCTGCAGATCGCTGACGAGGCCCTGAACGATGGCCAGCAGCTGGCGTCCCTGGTCGCCGAACGCTTCAGCTGACGACACGAGCGGGAGCACGGTGTTCTGGACCTCGCCGAGGATGCCCTGGATGTTGGTCAGTTGCTCGTTCGTCAGTTGTGCCCCGTCGGTGCTGCTGGCAAGCATCTGCGCTGCCGGGGTGATCGCTTCATCCAGCTTGGTCAGCAACGGCCCGAGCGCGGAGGTGGCATCGAGTGCGGTCTGCGCGGTGCGGGTGAGTTCAGTGAGCTGGTGGAGCTGATTGGTCAGTCGGTTATTGACGTCGACGATGCCTTGGGAGGCGGTGATGCTCGTTTCGTTGGCACGCTGCTGGTTGTCGAGTCGGGTGTTCAGGTTGAACACGACGAAGGCGAGCAGGCCGAGAACACCCACCGCGACGATCGAGAGAACCAGGCGCGCCGGCCCGCCGCGGCGTCCGAAGAAAATCACGGTACTTCTCCTACTTTCCAGACAGGTCGTTGGCGCATTCTTCCGCTGACAGGCGGATGCTGTGGACCTTTGCGGCGGTGGAGCGTGCGTCGGTGAGGATGGCGTCCAAGGTGGCGCGGTCGGCGGCGACAGCCGCGGTGGCTCCGTCGACGGGCGGCTGGAGTGAGCTGATGTGCGCGGTCAATGTGTCGAGCGAGGCGACGAGATCGGTTACGTTCGCGCCGGCGAGGTCGAGGGTCTTCTGCACGTCGCCGGCGATCTGCCCGGTGAGGGTGTTCAGTTCCTCCGTCACGGCCGCATCGGTGCTCAGGACACTCGCCAGTGACGCCTTCATCTTGTCGAGCGCGTCGAACGCGCCCAGCGTGACCTTTTCGTGTTCGACGATCTGATCCAGGGCGGGGTTGTAGTTGCCGGCGGACACCACCGCTTGGTCGAGCCGATAGGGCGTGGCCGTCAAGTCGTAGATCCGGGGATACATGTATAGCGAACCCACCGGAATCAGCGCGAGAACCACGAGGACGCGCGCCACATTCATTCGGGTCGAGGCGCGCCGGCTGCTCGGCGAATCCGTCCGATGCGATCACCTCGGCAGATCCGATCGGCACGGTCGCCTCGGCATCGAGGGTGTGACGGTTCCGGCTCGAAATCGCCGTCATGACTCGACGACCGAAACCAGCGCGATAGTGCGCAACGCCGTCAGCGTGTGGGTGAGAAGACCCTTCACCACGAGCTTGTGCGTGAGGATTCCGCCGAGCACCGTCATCCCGCGGTTGGTGAAGAAGCCCACCGGGATCAAACCGCCTGCTTTCATCGGCAACTGTGACACGTCGAGGATCTGATCCACGCTAGCACTGATCGTGACGCTGGGCCGACCCACGATGTCGTTGTAGACAATTGCCTCGTCGGTGCCGAACACGATCGTGCAGGCACTGTCGGTGTCGGTGCTGTAGATCGACACCGGCCGCGAGATCTTGCGTGCGAACTTGACTCGGGACGGGAAGTTCTCGACGTTCTGCCCGATCAGCATCCCGACGATGCTGGCGACGCCGTTCGCGTCCTCCCCGTCATACAGGGAGACCGGGTATGTCTCGGATTCAACAGTGGTCATCGATCATGGCCTTTCACAGCACGGGTCAGCGATATGTCATACCGGACCCTGCGCGGGACTCACCTCGAGAACAGTAAGTCCCACACGGGTCGCTTGTTTATCGGGTCACACGTCCCAGTCCGTGGGCACCTGTCCCCACGACAAGAGGAAATTGTTGAAGGCTCCGGCATTTTCTATGGCCGCCGACATCGGTCCCTTGGCGAATTTGACCTTGCCGGCCACCAACAGTTTTCCGCCCTCGGCGTCGCCCTCCGCCGCGCGCTGCCACGTCTCGAGAGTCCCGTTGATCTTCAACCACAGGTCGCTCTCGTCGAACTTGCGGATCGTCCAGGAGACGATCTTGGCCTTCTCCCACTCGACATGGCAGACCACATCGTCCTTACCGATGGTGCCGAACTCCATGCGGTTGGTGAACGAATCGGGGTCTTTGAACCCCTTGTACACCTCCGCGTTCGCGTTGACAGCCTCGAGCGCCAGTTCGCACCACTCCTGCGAGAAAAACTTCAGCTTGTCGGTCATCGATTCGACTCCTGTTCGGTCAATCTGTTTCAAATGGGCTGTGCAGACACACATTTCACTAGAGCGGAAGGCGCCCGTCTGGACACACTCATCGCGTCACGAAGCTATCGAGTGACACCGCTCACATCCGGAATTACCGTAGGCATTGATGCTTCAACCGTCAATTACTGATTTCTGTCGGCTTATCCGGCATCAAGTTCGCCGATCGAAGCGCCCTGCGAGCGATACCACCGGAATGCAACCAAGTAGGGGGGCGGATCAGGGCCTGACAATCTACGATCATCAGGGACGGACTCACGATGATCCACCTTCTCCTAATCCCCGGCCGGAGAGCTAGATTGGCATGCGGTACAAATCCAACCCCGTAGATTTCGAGTGCCCGGCCAGTTCAATGTCAGGCGTGTTTGGGCGACTGATCAGTGTTCAAGGAAGTGCGATACGGGCAATGGCAGCCGGTCGGAGTCAGCATCCCGCTTCGATCGACCCCATGCGCAGCTATACGAACAATCCGTTTCGCCAGAAGCGAGTAGAAGGATCCTGCTGACTCGTCGCACATTCCCGCACAGAATCACCCTCGCACCTATCTGCGTCGCGTTATCTCTTGTGTAATCCACGAGAACGCGCTGGATCCGGAAATGGGAGAAGTCCACCGATGGAAGCCGACAGGGCTGTATTTGGCCCCTTCCGAACAAGGAGCACTTGGCGGTGGGATGGGAACGCAAACTGGATGCCCCGAGGTAGTTCTCACGTTCGGGACCACCCAAGCAGGCAGGAAGTGAGGAAACCCGTTGCTGCGCAGAGGCGCCAGGCATTCATCTGCTTGCTGAAATACGCGGAGTCTTTCACATCTGTCGCCCCTGCGCTGAGCCGTTCCCGGTCATCGTGACAGGCGTTGCGCATCAACAGACGTCGTCCATTCTGGGTCGGCGTTTGTCAACGGACGTCGACATATGGACGGCAATCTTCGCGTAGGTATCGAGTGTCTGCCGTGCGCTGACGCGGGACAGTCTTGCCGAGCAACGCCGGACGGCACCAAAGCTCATCGCGTGGACTGGTCGTGCACTAACGCGAGCACTGGTGTAGCTTCCCAACCAGTTGGCGTGCTGGTATTGATCAATATCGATTCCCGAATGATCACCTCCGGACGGTGCGTGCTCCCGGAACCTCATCCACAGGCTTCGAACATCGCTCGGTACAGATCCACGCCGAACCCCAGACCACAGGAGTGACATGTCTATTGTTTCGGAAATGACCGCACCGCAGAAGGAGCTGACCGACGAAGAGATCTTCGCCGGCCACATCGGGGGGAAGCTCTCCGTAGAGACCACGACCGCCCTCGATACGCAGCGCGCCTTGTCCATCGCCTACACACCCGGTGTCGCGCAGGTTTCCCGCGCCATCGCCGCCGACGAAACCCTCGCCGATCGGTACACCTGGACCAGCCGCCTCGTGGTCGTCGTCAGTGACGGCTCCGCGGTGCTCGGCCTCGGGGACATCGGCCCGCGCGCCTCCCTTCCCGTGATGGAGGGCAAGTCCGCCCTGTTCAAGAACTTCGCCGGCCTGAACTCCATCCCCCTGGTCCTGGGCACCAAGGACCCCGACGAGATCGTCGAGACCCTGATCCGGCTGCGCCCGAGTTTCGGCGCGGTCAATTTGGAGGACATCTCCGCGCCGCGCTGCTTCGAGATCGAGAAGCGCGTCATCGAGGCCCTGGACTGCCCGGTCATGCACGACGACCAGCACGGCACCGCCATCGTCGTCCTGGCCGCGCTCAAGGGTGCGGTCAAGGTGCAGGACCGTGACCTCCACGAGTTGCGGGTGGTCATCTCCGGTGCCGGCGCCGCCGGTGTCGCCTGCGCGAACATCCTGCTCGCCGCGGGGATCGCCGACGTGACGGTCCTCGATTCCAAGGGCATCGTCTCGAAGGATCGGCAGGACCTGAACGCGGTCAAGGTCGACCTGGCCGCACGCACCAACCCGGCCGGCCGCCGCGGCGGCATCGTCGAAGCATTCGACGGTGCGGATGTGTTCCTCGGGGTGTCCGCGGGCACCGTGCCGGAGGAGCTGATCGCGACGATGGCGGCGGATTCGATCGTGTTCGCGTTGTCGAACCCGGACCCGGAGATCCACCCGGACGTCGCCCGCAAGCATGCGGCGATCGTGGCCACCGGACGCAGCGATTTCCCGAACCAGATCAACAATGTGCTGGCCTTCCCCGGGGTGTTCCGGGGTGCGCTCGACGCCGGTGCTCGCCGGATCACCGAAGGTATGAAACTTGCCGCCGCCGAGGCAATCCTCTCGGTCGTCGGTGACGAGTTGGCTGTAGACAAGATCGTTCCCAGCCCGCTCGATCCTCGCGTCGCCCCCGCTGTCGCGGAGGCAGTCGCCGCCGCTGCCCGTGCAGAAGGCGTCACCACTGGGTTGTAGAAGTCAGGCTTCGAGACCATGTAGACGTACCTGAGCAGCGCAGAGTACGCGGCCCGATGAACGCGCATGGGCCGGTGACGCGTACGGGTAATGCTGACGGCTTCGGCTGAGTCTGCTCGGTCCACTGTGTCCCGTCCCAGTAGCGCAGTAAATTCCCGTCGGCCGGGTCCTGGTGCATCCGGGCGGGGGTGTCGGAGCAGTCACTTCGGGTGTTCTCCTCGATCTGCGCTTATGGCCCGCTGCCCCTGTCAGGAGCCGGCGGAGCCGGTCCGTTCGCCCCTCAGATTCGGAAAACGGTCGCGGATTCTCCGGGGATTGTTACATCTTCACCGCCGCGCTATGTCCGGTGACCTCCTTCTGCACACAGTGTGTATATCGCACGAATGACACCAGGTGGCGGCGCATTTCGGGCGGGCGGTGCACCGAGCCCCTCGATAATCCGCTGCGGGGCCGGCGGCTGCGCGAATGGGCGGGTTACGACGGCACGGCCGACGACGATCGGCGCTCCGTCACCCGCACACCGCGCGGGCACACCGCGGCAGACGAATCGACCGAGTCCCTGGAGTCGGCGCCGTTTACGATCGGTGATGGCGGGGGAACGCCATCACATGAACAACGAGGGGGAACACGCATGTCTGCTGATGAGGTCACACAGGCGGAGAAGGCCGGCGCCGCACCGTACAGTCGGGCGCTGCTGTCAGTGTACGACACCGTCGTGCTGCGGTGGAGCAACACCCTCGTCTGGCGCTGCCCCAGCGAACGCCTGCTCGCGCATTACAACTCCCACCTCGGTGGCCGGCACCTCGACATCGGCCCCGGAACCGGCTGGTACCTCCAGCACGCCAACTACCCGAACCCGAACCCGGAAGTGGCGCTGCTCGACCTTAACCCGAACACGTTGCAGATGACCACCGCACGTCTCGCCGACCGTGGCATCACCGCGGCCGCGCATACGAGCAGCGTCCTCGCCCCACTCCCCCGGAATATTGGGGTGTTCGACTCAGTGGCCGCGAACTTTGTGCTGCACTGCGTGCCCGGCACCTGGACGGAAAAGGGCCAGGCGTTCGGGCACATCGCCCAGGTCATGGCCGACGACGGGGTGTTCTTCGGCTCGACCATCCTCGCCACCGGTGTGCACCACACTCTTCTCAGCCGCGCCCTGAACAGCCTCTACAACGGGCCGATCAAGCTGTTCCACAACCGCGGCGACGACCTCGACGGTCTGCACACGGCCCTGACCACCACGTTCGAGAACGTCGAGATCACCGTCGTCGGCGCCGTCGCGGTCTTCGCCGCCCACCGGCCACGGCGCCCGGGCAGCTGATGCGTCGCGTCGGGGCGCTGGTAGCGGTTTTCATCGGGATCGCGGTCTTTGTGGCGGCGTTCATGTTTCACTCCCCGTCCGAGATCTGTCGCGGACACCACCCCTTCCCCGAGGATGTGCTTGACCAGTACGGATTCGTCATTGCCGAGCAGCACTTCACCCGAGCACGCGCGCCCCTCGTGGCCGCGCACTGCACGCTCCAGCTGGTCTCCGGCCCCCGAACCGCCGGGTGGCCCGGGGGAATCTCACCCCCGGGCTCCCACAGAACCGTGCTTAACAGTCTCCCGTTACACGGCTCGTCTCATCTGATCCGTTCGAACTCGGTCATCCATGCCCAGTGAGCGAACAGTCGGGGTTGCCGTTTCAGCAACCCGTTCCACCACCGTAGAGCCCGTTTGAACGACCTCAACCGTTTGAACTTCCGTCGCGCCCATCGCACCAGGTAGGTGTTGATACGTCGCAGCAGAGGATAGAGCGCGGTCCGGTAGAACTTGCCGTAGTAGGTCATCCACCCACGAACGATGGGGTTGATCCACCCGGCCAGTTCCGCCAGATCCGTCGTGTTGCGCAGGTGTATGCGCCAGTCCCGGATCGTGTCGCCCATCTTCTTGAGCGCGTCCCGACTGACCGCGGGGAGGAACGCATTGAACGCGCTCGTCCCGTCCCTGGTCGGGGCTTGCCTGACACGGAACGTGTACCCCAGAAACGTGAACGACGTGTTCTCACACTCTCCACGCCGGTTACGATCCTGTCGGGTGGCCCGGGGGAATCTCACCCCCAGGCTCCCACAGATCCGGCGTGAACTTCTCAGTTCACCGGGCTCTTACTGCCCTGGTCACCAGACGGGCGGTACCGAAGGAACCCATTGCCAATGCGCAAGCAAGCGAGGGTGCCGCTGGACGATCTTGGAGGCTGCACTTGCGCACTGGTCACACCTTCATGGACCTCGCACGGAAGATCAATCCGATCGTGCGGGGCTGGATCAACTATTACGGCGCCTTCTACAGATCGGCGTTGTATCCCCTCCTGGCGCGCATCAACGCCTACTTGGTGCGTTGGATCCGTCAGAAATATAAACGGCTGCGGTCAAGGAAGAGAGCCCAGGAGAGTTGGCAGGGGGCGCACGCGTGCGCGGACGGTGAACTCGAGTTCGATGACGTGCGGGTCGGTCATGCTTGAATGCTCCTCTGGCAGTCGTGGTGTGGATCGGGTGAAGCGAGACGACGGCGATGGGGTGAAGTCGGCCCGGGGTGGGTCGCCACGGGGCACGGTGCTGGTCATCGTCGACATAGCCCCCACCCTCGTTCGTTGTCCGCATCGAGTCGACAGCGACCCCGGTGAGCGCCCCCGCCGGGTCCCACCGTAAGGGAAGCTCAGCCGTTGGTGTGTCGACACCCTCCCCGGCAGACTGTCACCTGCCCGCGGGTCTCGTGCTCGTCGTTCGGGTCCGCTACGTGCTGCGGCGGGCGTGGCCGCGACGGGGGTCTGTCGCAGGACCCCGGTGTCGCCGCCGCGCGTGGCGGGCAGCTTGGCCGTTGTGATCGCTGGTCAGCGGCAGTCGAGGTGGATGGAGAGTTGGATGCGGCCGCTGTGGATGGGCTTCCAGCCGGCGGGGGCGTCTGTGGTGGCAGCGATGTCGATCTGGTCGGTCTTGGACCAGTCGACGGACTGGAGGGCGTCGAAGAACTTGTTGGTGGTGTCGATGTCGGCAGCCACGAGATTCTGGTCGGTGTTCTCGACGGTGAGGGTCTGGGAGCCGTGGCGGGCGTGGATCTTCCAGCCGTGCGGGGCAGTGATGTCGACGGCGAGATCGTCGCCGCGGCCGATGCAGCGTGCGGTGACGTCCTCGGGTTTGGGGGTGGTGATCTCGGTATCCGAGTCGGCGTCTCCCCAACCGATGACGATGCTGCCGAGGTCGGTGCTGGTGTCGGTTACGCTCGCGCCGCTGGTCGAGGTGGTGACCGAGGCCGCATCACGGGCGTCGTCGCTGCCACACGCGGCCAGGACCAGGGCTGCGGCGAGGGCGCCGGCGGTCCTGGCGATGGTGGTATGCGATCTGGTCATGTCCGGTGGTGTCCTCTCCGGCGGTGCGGTCAGGTGAAGATGTCGACGAACCACTTGCCGTCGATCGTGACGGTGGTGATGGTCTGGGTGCCGCGTTTGACCGGCTGCGCGGGCTGCATCACGGACAGGTCGGCGAGGTAGACCCCGCCGGACAGCGCCACCGTACGCAGGCAGTAGTTGGTGCCGACCGGGACGGCGTCGACGACCTTCTGCAGCTCGGGGCCGGGCAGCACCGACGAGGTGGGGGTGGCCAAAGCGCGGGCAGCGTCGCCGTTGCGTTGGGTGTAGTAGGCGTGATTGAACGCGGCGATCACCCCGGCACCGGATTTCTGGTCGCCACGATCGGCGCGGCATTCCCCGTCCGACGCGGGCAGCTCCTCGGCCGGTGCGGGTTTGGGCAGGTCCAGGACCGGCAGCCCGTTCTCGTCGTCCGCCGCAGTGGCATCGATGGTGGCTGCGGTTGGCGTGGATTCGCCAGTGCCGTCGCGCATTTGGCTTATCACCACCGCGCCGGCCACCACGACAGCGGCCCCGAGGACGGCCACCTGCCTCTTTCTCAAGCCGCGGTGCCGCACCGAGGACTGCGTGTCGGCCCTGCAGGCGTGCGATGGTGGGGCTGCCGGCGAGGTGGGTGAGCCTTCGAGGAGGTCGATCACGGTGAACTGTCCTGGGTCGGGTGGAGACTCCTGATTGAACCAGGAGAATGAAGTCATGCCAGCACCGAGGAAGTACGACACCGAGACCCGTGAGCGGGCGGTGCGGATGTACCGGGATCGGATCAACGAGCACGGCGACACGAAGGTCGCGGCCCGCCGACACGTCGGAGCGCTGATCGACGTCAACCCCGATACGCTCCGGAACTGGATCGACCGTGAGGGTTCCGACACCGGCACCGCCCCCGAGTCCTCGGCCGCCGCCAGCGCCGCCGAGCTGAAGGCGCTGC
>NZ_JAAXPA010000061.1 GCF_012396235.1 Rhodococcus opacus
CCGGCGCTCCGCGCCGGGAGACGGGGCGAGTCGCTGCGCTCCCCGCCAGGGGAGCCGCTGCGCGGCTCGCAGTGGGTCGATTCCCGTTGCCGCCGATCGAGTCGCTTCGCTCCTCCGAGTTTCCGAGATTAGGTTCTCGCCAGTACTTTTCATCGTCCTGTTCGATCCGGTCCCCCACACCCCAACGAGGCTGGGGAGGCGGGAGGGTACGCCCGAACCTCCACCCACTCGCCTTCCCGCGCCGCCCCATGTCATACCCCCATCCTACCACCTCGCCTCCACTCACTCAAAACAGTTGAAAAATCTACAAACACTCAAACCTGTTTATCTACAATCGATTCCGAACATTACAACCTGACGTCCGTGCACAACACACGTAAAGATAGACTCATCAACTGATTACCGAAACATGTTGTCAATCAATACCTTTCAAAACCGGCTCCAATTCGGACGAAACAGACACCCGCGCGCCCGCCGACACCCCGGCGCCGGCACTCCCCCGGCACGCCGCCCCACATCACAAACCGGGGACATGTCATCACCCCAGGTCACAGCACCATCACACCCGATAAAACCGACCCGTCACCCCCTAGCCTGGAAAGCAGGGGAGAACAGACATCGGCGCAGAAACTCGACCCCGCATGGGTCGACGAGTTCGCCGAGCTCTGGGGCAACGCCTGGAACGCCCACGACCCCGCACAGGTCCTCGAGCTACTCACCGACGACATCGTCTACGACGACTCCGCCTGGCCCAAGACCATGCGCGGCAAAGCCGACGTCCGCGAATTCCTCGACCACGGCTGGCGCGCGTTCCCCGACCTGACCTTCGAGCTGATCGCCGGCCCACATATCGCCGGTGACGGCCCCCGCGCCGCCTACTGGTGGAAGGCGACCGCCACCCACCAGGGCCCCATCGACCCGCCCGGCATCCCCGCCACCGGCAAACAGATCGAATTCGACGGCGTCGACATCCACGACTACCGCGACGGCAAAATCGCCAAACTACGGATCATCGTCAACATGAACGACATCGCCACACAGCTGGGCATACTCCCCGGACCCGGAAGCACCGCAGAAAAGATCATGGTCGGCATGCACAAACTCAGATCCCGCCACACCCGCTCCTGAGCCGCCCCACACCGGGACGTGTCATCTTCCCAGGTCAGAGCCTTCGCCCAGGACGCGGTTCTTGCCGTCCATCCACGCGATCACATCGAACACCCGCAGTGCAGAGACCTCCGCCGGCAGGCCGGGCCCCTGCCGAATCGACAGCAGCCCACGGTGCAACGCCCCTCGTCCGCCCGCAGCGCCTCCCGACCGGGTCCAGATGTGCTCGGGCGGTGAGATCCCCCCGTTCGGGGTGGCCCGCCGTAGCCCGACCCACACCGCCCGACCCGAAATCTCCGTACAGCCTCGGGCGAGGGTCCTACGCGGCAGCGCTCACCGTCATATCGACATGAAGTCCGGCGGCCGACACCATGTTGACCAAAGCATCAAGACTGAACAGATCGATCTTTCCTCGAATCAGATCCGACACCCGCGGCTGAGTCACACCAAGCCGGGCGGCCGCATCCTTCTGGGTCCATCCCTCGGTCTCGATGCGCCGAGACAGCGCAATCAGCAGACTCGACCGCAGCCGCATGTTCTCCGCCTCCTGCGGAGTGTCCTCGATGGCATCCCACACGCTGTCGAAGATTTCATCGCTCATCAGTGCTCACCCTTCCTGTCTTCCCGCTGTGACCTGCTGGTATCGCTTCGTCGCGGTAGCCAAGTCCGCCGCCGACGTTTTCTGAGTCTTCTTCTGGAAGCAGTGCAGTACAACCACCCGGTCTGCGAACTTCGCCACGTAGATGACGCGGAAAGCTCCCGATCGATCGCGTACCCGTATCTCCCGCACACCAGAACCCACACTCACCATCGGCTTCCAGTCCGTCGGCTCGAGCCCCTGCTGAACGCGGTCGAGTTGATAACCGCACTGACGACGAACGGCACCGGGGAATCCACGAAGATCCTCCAGCGCGGTACCCATGAACTGGATGTTCTTCACACCACGAGTATACAAAATTTTGTATGGATCGGCACCGGCTCCCCGACCAAACCAAGAAACCCCGTCACCTCCGCAAAGAACCCACACCGGAGACCGGCGATACCGACCCGGGAGAAGAACCCACGTCCGATCGGCGGTGAGGTGGTGACCACTTCAGTGCTCGTTCCCGGCGCTGCAGGTGGTACCCGCAGGTGGTAAAACCCCTCGGCCCGCCGGGCAGGAGGCGGACGCCGCCGTGGCCGCGTACCGCCTCGTCAACGGCACCGATCGTACTCGGCGCGCGGTTCTCCCGGCGCCGACAACCTCGCGCACATGCCCAGCCGTTCGATAGCTATAGCTAGGCGCAGGGGAAGAGTGCGGCGGCGGTGGCAGCGACCGCCCATTGCCGGGTGAACCGTTCGTAGATCTCGTCGAGTGCGGGCCGGAGCGGTTCGATCCGGCGAGTGACGAGCGCGCGGTCGTCGGTCGCGGCGACGGGGTGCCAGTAAATGCCGTCGGCGGTCACCGTGACCTCCGGGACCAGCGACTCGGGCGTCATAACCAGTCCTTTGACCGCGGCACCCTGCCGGGCGATCGGTCTGATCAGCTGGTCGCCGCGTTCGATACCGAGCTGATCGCAGAAGTCGTGCAGCGCGGTGATCGTTCCCGGCCCCGGCGAGGCGATGGTGGCCGCGATCCGCACCCGGAACCCCCGCTGCCGGGCCAGCCGGATGCCGGCGACCGCTCTGGCCCAGCTTCCGGCGCCGCGGTGCGAATCGTGCAGACCGGGGGTGGCGGAATCGAGACTGATCTGCAGCGCCAGACCCTCGCGCGGCAGCGACTCCAGTGCCCGCAGACCTCGTCCCTTGAACACCATCGCATTGGTCAGCACCGTCGTCGGCAACACGTCCATGCAGGTGCGCACGATCGTGTCGATGTCGGGGAGCAGAAAGGGTTCACCCCCGGTCAGGTAGATCTCGCCGACCCCCCACTCGGCGGCTTCGGTGACCAACCGGGCGATCCGCTCCACGCCGAGTTCGCGGCGGGGCGCGTGCGGCGACGAGGAGACGCAGCAGTAGTCGCAGGCGAGGTTGCAGTGAAAGTTGGTGTACAGCCACAGCCGTGCGCCCGGCATCCGGTCGGGACCGAGAGCATCGCGCGGGTCGGGGGCGTGACCGCGCCGGACAAGCAGTGTCCCGGTGTCGGTGGCATCGACGTCCTCTCGGACGATGGTGTTTCCGCTGTAGGCGCACCACCTGCGCGCGAGGACGAGATCCTCGGCGGACCCGATCGCGACCTCACCGGTACCCCCGTCGGGGAGTCCCGTCATCAGCCGCATCAGGTCCAGGATCACCATCGCGGATCGACACCCTGCTCGCCGACCGCTGCGAACAGGCTCTGGTATCCGTCCAGTTGTGGCCGCACCCAGCGCCGCAGCCCCTCCAGTTCGAGGATCTTGCGGTGTTCGGGGATGTCCCAATCCATGGCGAGGAGGGTGTCGACCCAGGGTGTGTAGCGCTCGGCGGGCAGGGTGTCCCTGGCGGTGAACATGCAGTGGCAGTACTCGGGGGTCTGCCAGACCGCCTCGAGGGCGCCGGGCATCAGATCGTCCTTGCCCATCGCGGTCCAGGTGCCGATTCCGATCGCGGCGACGTCCGCTTCCCCGGCCAGTACCGCCGCCACCGCGTCGAGTTCGCTGCGGCCGGTGTCGCCGTGTTTGCCGATGTCGCTGTCGAACCGGGTGATCGACAGCTCGGTGGGTGGGATCCCCGCCTGGGCGAGGTAGTGCAGCGGCAGGATCGCGGCGTGCGCGGAGTCGGCCGATCCCAGGGCGAGGCGTGTACCGGCAAACCCGTCCGGACCGGTGATGGAACTGCCGGGTGGGGCCACGAACACGGTGCTGAAGGTGGTGTCGGTGTCGCGTTGCGCCAGCGGTACGGCGTGGCCGTCGGTCTGCAGGACGGTGCGCACGTAGGCGAGGTTGGTGTTCCAGGCGATGTCGACGTGGCCGGCGATCAGTTCTTCGACTTGGCGGCCGTAGTTGGAGTACAGCACGAAATCCATCTCGGCGCCGGTGTCGCGGAAGTAGTCGCGAATGCCCTCCCAGATGGGAACCACGTTGGGGGTGTAGGCGACGGCACCGACGATCAGTGATCTGGTCATTGCGCTCCCTCCTTAGAAGAGCGGCAGGCCGGCGACGGCCTTGCCGTAGAAGTCGTAGAGCACGTCGGCGGTGGGGGCCATCACCGACCCGGCCCGGGCGTCGCGGAAGGCCCGCTCGATCGGAAGGTGTTTGGAGAAGGCGGCACCGCCGCAGACCCGCATGGCCGTGTCGGTGATCGCCAGGGCGGCGTCGTTGGCCGAAGCCTTGACGGCGAGGACATTGAGCATCGTCGTCTCATCGGGTTCGCTGACGCTGCGGGCGGCGTGCGCGAGGAAGGCCCGCTGGGCGGCGAGGCTGATGCCCATCCTCGCGATCTGGGCGCGGATGGTCGGTAGCGCGGAGAGTGCCTCGTTCTGGTGCTCGAGGCGTGCGCTGCCGACATGCGCGAGGGCGGCGGTGTTGGCGGCGGAGGAAAGGCCGAGCGAGACGGCGGCGTTGCCGAGGTTGAACCAGGGCAGCACCGTATTCATCATCAGGCCGAAGCCGGCGCCCTGGTCTCCGAGCCGGTGCGCAACCGGGATCGATGCGTCGATTGTCATCGGTGCCGATGCGTTGCCCCGCAGCCCCATCCCGATCCACGGGCCGGCCACCGTCAGGCCCGGCGCATCCTTGGCCATCGCGTACAGGTCGACTTCGCCCGCGGTCCCGGAGGCCGAACCCGCCGAGACCACATAGACATCGGCGAAGCCGGCGGAGGTGACCCAGCTCTTGTCGGCCTGCATGGTGACGGTGTCACCGTTTGCGGAGGCGGACGAGACCGGCGCCCAGAAGTGGGAGCGGGAGCCCTTCTCGCTGAACGCCAGGGTGCCCAGCACTTCCCCTTTTGCCATGCCGGTGAGGAGGTCGGGCATTCCCGGTGGTGGCGCCTGCGCGAGGGTGACCGCGGCGGCGGCGTGCATCAGGTAGATCATGGCGGTCGAGCCGCAGGCCGAGGCCAGCGCGGTGAGGACCTCGGTGAACTCCACCGGCCCGCACCCGGAGCCGCCGACGTCCTCCGGCAACACCAGCCCCAGCAGTCCGCCCTCGCGTAGGGCGGTCACCGCCTCGGCGGGGAAGACGCCCTCGGTGTCCACCCGTTCGGCGTTGTCGTGGGCGATCTCGGTGACCTGGCCGACCGCTTCGTGGGGAATCATCGGGTCCTCCATCATCTGGGAAGTGGGCTCGGATCGGCGAGCAGTGGCCACCGTGACGCGGCAGTTTCAGTATCGGCGGCGGCGCAGGAGTTTCGGGGCGGATCGGCCGAGCCGAGGTGTTCGGTCGAGCACGGGGCCCGTCGCCGCGCCGACGAGCGCGGCGCACAGGAACACCGCGGCACTGGTGTTCGTGCCGCCCAGCCACACGTCGGTGCGGCCGGACTGGAGGTAGATGCTGGCGGCCGCTGCACCGGCCAGGACGGCCCCGGCGAACGCGAGCTCACGGCGGCGCAGGATGGCCCCGGCGAGCGCGCAGGCCGCCACGACGAGTACCGCCAGCGCGCCTGCCAGGTTGTAGGTGCCCAGTCCCACTTCCAGGTCTTCGTAACCCACCAGGCCGCCGATCGAGGCCCACCGGTCGGTCTGGAAGGAGGCGATCAGGGCGGCGACGCCGAGCAGCGCCAAGATGATGCCCCAGGTCCGCAGCAGCGCCGCCGCAGCACCGGGACCGCTCCCGAGGTGGGACTGGGCTCGTACCTCGTCCACGGCGAAGTATCGGGTCGACCACGTGCACAGCAGGACGACATGGATGCCGATGAGCATGAAATAGCTCCATGGCCATTCGTTCGGTGCCTCCGCGACCGAGAAACAGATGGCCAGGGACTGCCCGATCCCCAGCAGCGCGGCGACCCGGACCAGCGTCCCGGTCAGCAGCAGCACCGCGAGCACGGTTTCCACCACCAGCGTCAGCCACCCGAACAGCACGAAATTCGGCAGTACCAGGTGCTCGACCAGCCAGCTGAACGGCGGGAACACCGGATGTTCGACGGCGGCGCGGGTGAATCCGTACAAGCCGCCGCCGCTGTTCTCCCCGAAGTCCGGTGGTGTCTTCCACGCGACGTTGTACAGCCATTCCAGGCCCACCAGGATTCGCAATCCGGTCAACGCTGCGCCGGACACCCGTGGTGCGGGCTCCCTATCTGACAGCAAGAGGCGGGCAGACGGGAGGCGCTGGTTGCTTCTCACCTTTCAAAGTGTGCTCGTCAGCCGCTGCCCGGGTCCAGGGAACGCCGGGGTTGCCGCGCGGGTGTCAGGCCAGGTGGTGCGCGCCCACACGGGGGGTGATGACGATGGGCGCCTTGTGTCGGGGGACGTCGGTGATGTTGCGGACGTGTCCGCGTTCGGGTTTGGCTCCGGTGGGGAGCGAGAGCGCGTAGCGGGAGAGGACTTCGCGCAGCACGGTGGTGCCTTCCATCAGGGAGAATCCGGCGCCGATGCAGCGGCGGACACCGCCGCCGAAGACGACATGGGGATCGCGGCGCCGGACAACCTGCCCGCTATCGCCTCGGTGCTGATCGCGGTGTGCGACGGATTGATGCTGCAGTTGATCGCCGAGACGCTCGAGGCGCTCACCTCGCTGGCCGCGATCGCTGCGCTGGGCACTGCGGCCACCTGAGGCCGCACGCACCTACTGCCGTGGCGCGCCGCCGGTGGCCGTTTCGTTCGCCGGTGCTGGTGCTGATCCGGTCTTCGCCTTCATTCTGGCCGACAGGGCCAGGGCGGGCACGATGCTCAGCGCGATCACCCCACCGGTGACGGCGAGGACGGTGTAGTCGGTGGCCGCGACGATCATCCCGGAGGACAGCCCGCCCCCGGCACCGGCGACGGCGATGCACAGATCGACCGTGCCCTGGGTGCGGGCCCGGGTGGTCAGCGGGACTTCGTCGGTGATGATCGTGGTGCCGCTGACCAGTCCGAGGTTCCAGCCGAGACCGAGCAGGCCGAGAGCGAGAGCAAGACCGGGCACCGACGAGGCCGGCACCGCGGCTGCGGTGATGCCGGCGGCGAGCAGGGTGAGCGCCGCGGCGCCGGCAACCGGCCGCGGTCCGAGACGGTCGACGAGCAGCCCGGACAGCGGGGACGGGAGATACATGGCGCCGACGTGGACGGCGATGACCATCCCGGCGGCGCCGACGCTGTGCCCGTGGTGCTGCATGTGGATCGGGGTCATCGTCATGATCGCGACCATCACCAGCTGAGTCACCACCATCACCGTCGCCCCGAGCACCACCGCCGGGGACCAGGTCCGCGCCGCCGCCGGGGCGCTCTCGTCGGCGGCCGGCGCGGGGGTGTCGGTGTCGGTGGCCAGGGTTCGTGCCAGCAGCAGCGGGTCCGGGCGCAGCAGCACCCAGAGCACCAGCGCGGCGAGGGCGTAGGCGGCGGCGGAGAGCAGGAACGGCCCGGACAGCGCCGGGATGCCCCACCGGGTGGCCAGATCGCCCATCACGGTCACCAGATTCGGGCCCACCACGGCACCGACGGTGGTGGCGACCAGGACCGTGCTCACCGCCCGGCCGCGGTGGTGCGCGCTCGCCAGATCCGCTCCGGCGTAGCGGGCTTGCAGGTTGGTCGCGGTGCCCGCGCCGTAGACGAACAGGGCGAGGAACAGCAGGGCGATGTTGTCGAGGACCGCGGCCGCCACCACGCCGAGGCTGCCGAGGGCGCCGGCCGCGTACCCGAGGGCCAGGCCCGTCCGCCGGCCGAGGCGTTGCGAGATGCGCCCGACGGTGACCGCGGCCGCGGCGGAGCCGATGGTGAACATGGCGCTGGGCAGCCCGGCGAGGCTGGTGGTCTCGAGCATGTCCTGCGCCAATAGCGCCCCGACCGTGATGCCCGCGGCGAGTCCGGCGCCGCTGAGCACCTGGGCGCCGACCAGTACCGCCAGCGTGCGGCGCTGCTGCGGGATCTGCTGCGAACTCATCGATCACCTCGGAGGTTTCGGGGGTGGGCCCGCACAGGCCCGGCCGGGACGGGGGATGTCGGTGACCCGGGGTGCTGGTCAGGTCGGGGTGTCGACGGGCAGGGCCGCCAGTCGCCATTCGAGCATGCCGTCGGTCAGCCGCGAGGCCTGCCGGCCGTGGTCGGTCAGCAGCCGGACCGCGTCGTGGGCGAGCACGCAGTAGGCGCCGCGGCAGTAGGCGACGATCTCCTGATCTTCGGGCAGCTCGGCCAGGTGATCGGCCAACTCGTCCAACGGAATCGACACCGCCCCGGGGATGTGCCCGGCTTGGTATTCCTCGCGGGGGCGCACGTCGAGCACCGTCACCTTCCCCGACCGGGCCCGCTCGAGCAGCTGGTCCTTGCTGACGTGTTCGGTGTCGGCCGGGCCGAGATACGCGGCGGCGGCGGCCTCGACATCGGGCAGGTGTTCGTTGGCGACCGTACGGACCAGTGCGAACAGCTGCGCCACGTCCGCACCGGCGAGCCGGTAGAACACCTTGGTGCCCTCGCGGCGGGTGGCGACCAGATTGGCCTGTTTGAGGGTCTGCAGATGCGCGGACGCGGTCGTCAGTCCCAGCTCGCAGGCGCGGGCGAGGGCGTCGACGGTGCGCTCGCCCTGAGCGAGCAGATCCAGCAGTTCGAGCCGCTTGCCGCTGCCCAGGGCCTTGCCGACCCGGGCGAACTGGTCGAACAGTTCCGTCTTCGCGATCCGATCACCCATGGCATTCTCCAATCATATTTGGAATAGTGTAGAACATGGATCGGGTGTTCCGCCCGGGACGCCCTCAGAGCCGAGGCAGGGAGAAGGCCATGGCCGGGATCGATCTGGTACCGCTCGTCGACGAGGGGCTCGGCAACTCCGCGTATCTGGTGGACCTGGGCGACGGGCGGGCGCTGGTGGTCGACGTCAGCCGAGACCTGCGCGCGGTGCATGCCGCGGCCGCCCGCCGCGGGTTGACCGTCGCGTTCGCCGCCGACACCCACCTGCACGCCGACTTCCTCTCCGGCGCCCGCCAACTCGGCGCCACCGGCGGGACGCGGGTGCTGGCCTCCGCCGCCGGGGACCGGGAGTTCCCCCACACCGGGCTGCGCGACGGCGACGAGGTGGACCTGGGCGGGCTGCGGCTGCGGGCGCTCATGACGCCCGGGCACACCCACGAGCACCTGTCGTTCCTGCTGCTCGACGGCGACACGGAGGTGGGGGTGTTCACCGGCGGATCTCTGATCGTGGGTTCGGCCGCCCGCACCGACCTGCTCGGCCCTGATCGCACCGAAGTCCTGGCTCGCGAGCAATACGCCTCGCTGCAGCGCCTCGTCGCATTGCCCGGCGACGTCGCGGTCTGGCCGACGCACGGCGCCGGTTCGTTCTGCTCCGCACCGCCCGGCGCGGACCGAACCAGCACCATCGCGCGCGAGCGCGCCACCAACCCGTTGCTCGCCGCCCGGGACGAGGACGCGTTCGTCGACCAGCTGCTGGGGTCGCTGGGCAGCTATCCGCCGTACTTCCGCCGTCTCGGCGAGATCAACCGGGCCGGTCCCCCACTCCTCGACCACGATCCGGTGCTACCTTCGCTGACCGTCGACACCGTCCGCGCCCGGCTGGCCGAGGGCGCCGTCCTGATCGACGTGCGCCCGCTGGCCCGCTTCGCCGCCGCCCACATCCCCGGTGCGCTGTCGATCCCGCTGCGGCCGGTGTTCGCCAGCTGGCTGGGCTGGCTCGCCCCGGCCGACCGGCCCCTGATCATCGTCCGCGACCAAGACCAGGACGTGAACGAGATCCTGTGGCAGGGCTTGAAAATCGGGTACGACAACCTGATCGGCGAACTCGACGGCGGCCTCGCCGCAGCCGAACTCGAGGTGGCCACCACGGCGCTGACCGGCCCCGAAGCGGTCGAGGGCGTTCGGGTCCTCGACATCCGTCAACGCCCCGAATACCTGGCCGGGCACCTGCCCGGCGCCGTCCACATCGAACTCGGGGCCCTGGCCGATCGGGTCGACGACCTGCCCCGCGAGCCGACCGTGGTGATGTGCGGGCACGGTGAACGCGCGATGGGCGCGGCCAGCCTGCTCGAACGCGCCGGGCACCGGAATCTCACGGTGCTCGAGGGCGGACCCGACGACTGGGCCGCCGCCACCGGCCGCACCCTCGAGACCGGCGCATGAGCACCACCGCGCCCCGGCCGATCCGACTCGGCCTGGGCGCCAACCTGGCCCAGTTCAGCCTGCTCGTCGCCGTCAACGCCCTCGTCGGTGGCATGGTCGGCCAACAGCAGACCGTGCTGCCGCTGCTCGCCGCGAACGAATTCGGGCTGACCGGCTACACATTCATCTTCACCTACGTGGCAGCGTTCGGGATCACCAAGGCCGCCGCCAACTACTTCGCCGGAACGTGGTCGGACCGCTTCGGCCGCAAGCCGGTACTGCTGGTGGGCTGGCTGTTCGCCATTCCCGTCCCGTTGATGCTCATCGCCGCCCCCAACTGGTGGTGGGTGGTCGCCGCCAACGTGCTGTTGGGCATCAACCAGGGCCTGACCTGGTCCACCACCGTGGTGATGAAGATCGACCTGGTCGGCCCCCGCCGCCGCGGCCTGGCCATGGGCCTGAACGAGGCCGCCGGCTACGGCGCCGTCGCCGTCAGCTCGCTGATGGCCGGCTACCTGGCCGAGCAGTACGGGCTGCGACCGGCCCCGTTCCTGCTCGGACTCGCCTACACCGCCCTCGCGCTGCTGCTGTCCGGGGTGTTCATCCACGAGACCCGCGACTACGCGCGCCTGGAAGCCGCGCAACACACCCCGCGTGCGGACGGTGCGCACGACCACCTGCACGCGGATCTGACCGACCGCCAGATCGCCGTGGCAACCAGTTTCACCGAACCCGCCATGTCCTCGGCGAGCCAGGCCGGGCTGGTCAACAACCTCAACTTCGGCCTCTCCTGGGGCCTGTTCCCTCTGCTGTTCGCCACCGCAGACCTCGGCGCCGGACAAATCGGGTTGCTGTTCGCCCTCTATCCCGGGGTGTGGGGCGCCGGACAATTGGTCACCGGCGCCCTGTCCGACCGGATCGGCCGCAAGCACCTGATCACCGCCGGCATGACCCTGCAAGCGGCAGCGTTGGCGCTGATCGCCGCCTCCCACGGTTTTCTCGGGTGGGCTACCGGCACGGTGCTGCTCGGGGCCGGCACCGCCATGGTCTACCCCACCCTGCTCGCCGTGATCGGCGACGTCGCCCACCCGGCCTGGCGTGGCCGCGCCGTCGGGATCTACCGGGTCTGGCGCGACAGCGGCTACGCCGTCGGCGCCATCGCCGGCGGCATCGTCGCCGACCTGATGGGCATGCACGCCGCCGTCTGGGTGGCCGCCTCCGTCAGCGCCGCCTCCGCCCTCGCCGTCGCGGTCCGCATGTACGAAACCCACCCCCGACCCATCCGCATGAGCACCGAGCGTGCACCGAAGGGGTGAGCCCATCCGGCGAGGGATGTCCTGAACTGTCCTGGGTCGGGTGGAGACTCCTGATTGAACCAGGAGAATGAAGTCATGCCAGCACCGAGGAAGTACGACACCGAGACCCGTGAGCGGGCAGTGCGGATGTACCGGGATCGGATCAACGAGCACGGCGACACGAAGGTCGCAGCCCGCCGCCACGTCGGAGCGCTGATCGACGTCAACCCCGATACGCTCCGGAACTGGATCGACCGTGAGGGTTCCGACACCGGCACCGCCCCCGAGTCCTCGGCCGCCGCCAGCGCCGCCGAGCTGAAGGCGCTGC
>NZ_JAAXPA010000062.1 GCF_012396235.1 Rhodococcus opacus
GATGGCATCCGCTCCCGACCCCGGCACCCACCGACCACCAATCAAACACGTAGCCGTCAAATCCACATCGGTCATTGTCACTATTCAAACCCTCACTACTCGAAAATCGTTGGTAGGTGCCGCCGACGACCGCGACCGGCAAGACCGACACCTGCGGTTCCTCGGTCAGACGTGGGCGGCTACGACCCCGCACCGGCGCCACCGACGACTATGGAGCCATATGTGCCCGTGGTCTACGACAGATCGACGACGACTGTCTTGAGCTCGAGATACTCGTCGAGACTCTCCTTGCAGGTTTCCCGCCCCAACCCCGACTGCTTGTGCCCACCGAAAGGCAACGCCGCATCCACCGTCTGATAGCAGTTCACCCACACCTGACCCGCTTCGATTCCCGCGGCCACGCGGTGCGCGCGGCCGAGGTCCCGGGTCCACACCCCCGCACCGAGTCCGTAGTGCGAATCGTTCGCCAGCGCCAGCACCTCGTCCTCGGTGTCGAACGGCACAATCGTCAGAACCGGACCGAAGATTTCCTCCCGCAGGACTTTCGAGTCCGAGCCGACGTTCGCCAAGACGGTGGGCTCGACGAAATAGCCTTCGCTCCCCCACGCAGAGCCGCCGGTGACGATCTCGGCTCCCTCGCTGCGGGCGAGTTCGATGAAACCGAGCACTCGGTCCCGGTGCTCCGCCGAAATCAGCGGACCCATCTGCGACGCCGCATCCAAGCCGCGGCCCAACCGGATGCTGTCAGCCGCCTCGACCAGCCCGTTGACCACATCCTGGAACACTGAGCGGTGCGCGTACAGACGCGACCCGGCGACACAACTCTCACCCTGGCAGGCGAAGATCGCCAGCGCGGCCGACGGAATCGCCTTCCCCAGATCGGCGTCGCCGAAGATGATATTCGGTGACTTCCCGCCCAGTTCGAGGGAGACGCGCTTGAGGTTGCCCGTGGCCGCCTTGATGATCGCCTTCCCTGTCGGACCCGAGCCGGTGAAACTGATCTTGTTCACGTCCGGGTGCTCGACCAAGGCGGCCCCCACCGTCTCCCCGTATCCGGTGACATAGTTGAAGACACCCTCGGGGAAACCGGCCTCCAGCACCAACTCCCCCAGCAGTGCGATCGACAGCGGAGTCTGCTCGGCCGGCTTGACAACCACCGTATTTCCCGTCGCGAGCGCCGGCGCAACCTTCTTGACCGCCATCATCAAAGGGAGATTCCACGGCACGATGCACCCCACCACACCGAGGGGCTCACGCAGCGTGTACGAATGATAGGGGCCGCCGAAGTTCGTCGGAAACGACACCGGGATCGTGTCCCCGGTGATCTTGGTCGGCCATCCCGCGTAATACCGCAACACATCGACCGAGAACGCCACATCGACGTATCTGGCCTCGCCGATCGTCATCCCCGCATCCAGCGACTCCAACTCTGCGAACTCCTGCGCACGGTCCTCGATCAGATCCGCCAGCTTCCACAGCAGTCGGCCACGTTCCTGAGGAGTCAGCCGGCGCCACGGTCCGCGGAATGCTGCGCACGCAGCCGAGACCGCGCGGTCGACATCCTGGGCGTTACCGGCCGGGACATGAGCAACGACCTCTCCGGTCGCGGGATCCTCCACCGCGATCGTTTCGGCAGTGGACGCGTCGACCCACTCAAAGCCGATCAGCATCCTCTCGGCCTTCTTGATGTTCGTCCTCAGTTCTTCACTGAGCAGCGTTGTGGACATGGTTCCATCCTTATTTTCATCGCATTAACAGGTTCTCGGCACTCTCACAACGGAAGGTGCCGCCCTGGGCCGCCACACAGCCTGGCCAGATCATGTGGCGGCCCGCATTTGGGAGCTCGCGGCGCGGGAAATTCAGGCGTTCTGCAGCGCCTGCACCGCGGTAAAGTTCTTCATCAGCGGGAACACCTCACGACCCATCCGCTTGATGTCCTCCACGTAGTCCGGGAAGATCAGCATGAATCCAGCGACGTCGAGTTCGGCCCACTCGTCGAGCTGGCGCGCGATACTCTCCGGGGAACCGGTGATGAAATCCGTCGAAAACTGCACGAATCCCTTGGCGTCGACCCCGGCGAGGATCTCTGAGGTGCCGCCCTTGGCGGAATCGGTGGATGCCTGCCCGATCATGTACTCCATCACACCCCGATCCGGGGTGTCGATGTAGCTCTGCAGCTTTGCTTCCGCTTCCTCGTCGGTGTCAGCGAGGACAACACCCAATGCCACAAACGGCCGAATGGTCCGCCCCGCGTCCTCCATCTGTTCGTTGAACCTGCCCACGACCTCCTCGAGGGCGTCCACGCCTCCCCAGGCCAGGCGGAACGAGTAGTCGGCGTACTTCGTGGTGAATGCGATGGCGTCGTCCGAGGCGCCGGCACACACGATGTTCACGTGATTGTCTGGCTTCGGGCCCATCCGCAGATCGTCATACTGGAAGTGCTTGCCCTTGAAGTTTGAGACGCCGTTCTCCCAGAGCTCGCGCACCACCTGGCAGTACTCACCCGCGTACTCCCATCGGTAGTTGTTGTACTCATAGCCTGGCCACACATTCATGACCTCGAGCTCACGGGGGTGCCATCCGCCTGGAACGATGTTAAGTGAGAAACGCCCCTCGCTGATCTGGTCGATCGTCACCGCCATCCGCGCCGCGATCGCCGGATGGATCGCCAGAATATTGACGGAGCCAATCAGCTTCATCGTCGTCGTGTCCCGGGCGAGGGCAGCCATCTGTGTCATCGACTCCAGTGCGTCGTCCCAGAACCCCGTCGTGCCACCGTGCCCGCGCAGCGCCGACAACGACAGGGCAAAGGAGAACCCGTTTTCCTCACCCGCCTGAATGATCTCCCTCATGTGCGAGTACGTCGGCGAATACTGTGGAGCAGCCTCAGAAATGATGTAACCATTCCGAGCACTGGGAATGAAAATACCGAACTCCATCGCAGGTGTTCCTCTCTTTAGCGACCCGCCTTCTCACGGATCGGTCGAATAATGCGCGGAGCCTCTGATTCGAGGGCAATCCGACTAGGACAAGACTTCGGATTCGGGCGTCCTGGGCAGGACGGTGTTAGGTGGGGACTGGAGCTGTTGTCGCCGTCATGTCGCGCCGTGGTCGTCGCAGAACCCTGTAGGAAGCTGAATAGCTTCAGCGTGCAGTTTGGGCACCGTGCTGACTTCGACGGCGGCTCATTCGGCGGGGCGCTTCGTGTGCTGGTGCAGATTTTGTCTGTTCCGGGCGAGCGGTCTCACCGATGACTTCGGGGTCGAGTTGTGCGTCGGGTCGACGACTTGTCGCTCGCACACCCCGACATTTTCTTCGCGGGGTTCTACCCCTGGTTCCGTGGCCGGAGCGCGACGGCGTCGATCTCGACGCGGCAGTCGCCGGCGATGCCGACGACAAGCGTCGTGCGCGCCGGGTACGGGCCCTCCCCGAAGACCTCGGTGTACGCGGTCCAGAACTCCTTGCGATACGAATCGTCGGCCAGGTAACAGGTCGTCTTCACCACGTCCCCGAGCGTGCAGCCGGCAGTCTCGAGGATCCCCTGGATCTCCTCCAGCGCGATCTTCGTCTCGTTCGCGATGGTGTCGGCCTCCGGCTTACGCACCAGCGTCTCCAGATCCAGCGCCATGCCGCCGCAGAACACGTAGTCCTTGGTCGCCACACCCGGATTCATTCCGAATCGAGGGTAGGAAAGGTTGCCTGGGTTGAGGTATTCCGTCATGAGTATTCCTTCCGTGAGGGCTTCGTCGATCACTGGGCAGCCGCGAGGGTGGAGTCGAGCTTGCGCATCTCAGGCATGACCTCGGCCGCGAACAACTCGAGGGAACGATCCACCTCGTCATGTGCCACACCGGGAAAGCCCATCTGCAGCAACCAATTCTGAATGCCATGCGACCTGGTCAGCCGGGTCATCTTCTCGGTCACACTCGCCGCCGAGCCGATCATCAGGTGATCGCGCTCCATCAGCAGATCGAACGGATCCATCTCTTTGAACCGCGGATCTTCCGGATCCTCGTCGGCGTCGAGCCACACCCCGATGCCACGGACCCGGCATACGAACTCGAAGAACTCCACCACACTCGCCTCGGTGACCCGACGCGCCTGCTCATCGGTCTCGGCGACGTAGCACAGTCGCAGCACCCCGACATCCTCCCCCAGGTCCGGCGTCGCGCCGGTGACAGCCGCCTTCTCCTCCCGATAGAGGTCGAGCAGATTGCGCAGCACCTGACCGGTCGGATACCAGGTAATCGGCTTGAGACCCTTCTGCGCCGCACCACGGAACCCCTCCACCGACTCGGTCACCGCGAACAGCGGCGGCATCGGCTGTTGGAACGGCTGCGGCGTCATCCCGAACGCCTTCAGATGGCCCTGCTCGTCGACCCAGCCCTCCGGCATCGGCGCCCCCGGCGAGTGAATGAACTTCGTCCGCGGCTCCGGGAACGTGTACCGCTCTCCCGACCAACTGAACAGATCCTCCGTCCAGATCCTGCGGACGATCTCCAGGTTCTCCTCGAAGATCGCCCGGCTGTTGTCCGAACCATTCCACCGACTCGCTGCAGGATTGAGGTTCATCACCTCGATCGGCAGGATCCCGCGACCGAACGCCACATCCAACCGGCCCTCGCTGAAGTGATCGAGCAACGCAAGATCCTCCGCGACCCGCAACGGATGCCACAACGTCAGCGACACCGCAGCCATCCCGAACCGGATCCGGTTCGTCCGAGCGGCCAGATCCGTCGCTAACATGATCGGATTCGGGCTCGCATCCGTCCCATCGGTGTCGAAATGATGCTCACCCAGCCAAATCCGGTCAAACCCCAACTCGTCCGCCATCACGGCATGACGCCGCGTCGCCTCCAGCACCTCATGCCAGGACAACTCGCCCGAACGATTCGTCAACGCATACAGCAGATCGATCTTCATTTCACTCCAAGCTCATTGGCTCTCGCCCATATTTCGGACAAGGACCGCATTGCTGTCCAAGCCCGTACCCGAACGCTGACCTCGGTGGCCCAACCGTTCAGGTGATGCCCATCACATGAGAATCGCTGCAGCCACGCCTTGGTGCCAGCGGGAAATTACCTATCCGCTACCTATTGGCTGTACCCGCGTACTACGTAGGTGGGCATGGTGAGGGTGGGTGCCGTGGTATGCCCAGGTCGCCGGCTGGTCGGCAGTGGCCACCCGCCCATGTCAGTTCATTGGTCCCCTTCCTGGGGCGCGGGCGCACGCGGGAAGATCGGGTGCGGTCTCTCACCGAGGTCGATCATTCTTGGCGCCGGTAAGCCCCGAATATCGGTGTGAACTGTTCGGTTCCTGCGGGCGGCGGCGTTCATGCAATCGGTTTTGTGGGAACGACTTTCGTCATGGATGGGTCGCCGATGTCGAACTGTGAGTGGAGCGGGTCGCGGCGCTGGATCTCGGCAAGGCCGTTCTCGAGGCGTGTGTGCGGGTGCCGCACCCACAAGCGGCCCGGTAGGCGAATGCCGGAGCTGCGCGGTTACCGCACGGCCACCGCACGTTGTTGGTGATGATGGCCGGTTGCGGCACTGGCACGTGCGGCGGGTGGTGATGGAATCCACCTGCACCTACTGGAAGGGCCCGGGCGGGCCCTCGGGGCGACTCTCACGTCTTGCGCGGCCGGCTGACACTCCGCACACCGGCACTTCGGACCAGCCACTTCCCCCGGACCTGCCACGCGCGGCTTTGCCGCCTGTCAGCGCGTCGATTGGGATCACCAAAGACGCGCACTCGCCGTGCGGACGGTCCGTTCTCGGATCAGCCCCAGCTCGGACGAGAAGGTGGCTCAGCAGCCGGGTTTCTGTTCGTGGACCCACGCGGCAAGTTGCGTACGCGAGGTGAAGCCGAGTTTGACCAGGGAGTGCTCGACGTGACCTTCGACGGTGCGTTGGGAAATTACAAGCCGGTCGGCAATTGCCCTGTTACTCAGTCCTTCGGCGACCAGTTCAGCCACTTGTTGCTCGCGTCGGGTGAGGCTGAGGGCCTCGCCAGTCGTCGCGGGCACCTCGGCCCGCGCTTCTTCACCCAACGCGTAGGCAACCGCCTCGTCCGCGCTCAGTGCTGCGCCTCGCTTCATTGCGGCCTCAAATGCTCTCTCACCGAGAGAGGTTCGAGCGTGCTGCCGAGACTTCTCGTGCAAAGTGGCAGTGTTTGTGAGAGCGGGTGCGCGACCACCGGTAGCGCTGAACAGTACGTCCGCAGCGCCCAGCAGCACCGTGGACCGTTCCGGCCTCTGTCCGACGTCGGTCCACGCAAATTGCTCGAGCGCCCAGGCGTAGCTCAGCTGACTTCCCACCTTCCGGGACAGCCGCAAACCGTCCTCGAGGAGCGCGGTTCCACGCTCACGTTCTCCGTGCTGCCACATCGCGAAACCATAGTCACACAGCGCCATTGCTCGCCATATTATTTCCTCCCGCGACTCGGTGAGCGCAATGAGCTCCTCGTAGCTCTCTGTAGCTCGCTGGATGTCGCCGGTCATCTCGAAGGCGAGCGCCAGCCAGACCAGTGCCGGCACCAGCTGGTTGAGATCGCCTTCGGGACGGAAGACGTTGATCGCGTTCTCGAGGCTGGCGATACCTTTCCGAACCTCTCCGTCGGAGACGGCGAGGCACCCCTCCGCGAAAGCGACCAACGCATCGAGGTCGGCACCCCCGACCCGGGCAGCCAGCAGTCGTGCTTGGTCCGTCGATACGGTGCCGGCGGCAACGTCGCCCTGCAACGCGGCCAGCATGCTGCTGGTGCACAAAGCCTCGATCCGGTCGAAGGGTTGCTGACCTTCCTGACTTGTGAGTGCACGATCGAGCCAGTGACGGCCTTCGCTGAACAACCCTCGCACGAACCAGAATTGATACATCCCGGTGACGATGCGCATGCCCGTTTCTGCCTCGCCGTCCTCGCTGAGGCAGAACTCCATGGCGTCGCGCAGATTCGGCTGCTCACGCTCCAGTCTGGCGATCCACTCCACCTGCAGCGGACCGATCCATTCGGTCTTCGCGCGGAGCACGAGTTGCTCGTACCAATCTCTATGCCTTTTTCGAAGGTCCCAGTATCCGCCGGCTTCGTATAATTTCTCTCGTCCGTATTCGCGAATCGTGTCCAGCAGTCGATACCGCACCACCGACCCGACCTCTTCGCGGATCAAGACCGACTTATCGATCAGGGACGTGAGCAGATCGAGTAACTCTCCGTCTGGCGGGTCCGCGGCGAGGACCCCCTCGGCAGCGTCGAGCTCAAAACCACCGGCGAACACCGCCAGCCGAGCCCATAACCACTGTTCCTGCGACGAGCACAGGTCATAGCTCCAGTCGATGCACAACCTCAAGGTCTGCTGCCTCGTCGGTGTTCCTCTGCCGCCTAGCGTGAGAAGTCGGAGTCTGTCGCCGAGGCGCTCTCTTATCTGCTCGACCGACATCGCCCGCAATCGTGCCGCCGCCAGTTCGATCGGCAAGGGCAGGCCTTCCAGACGCCGGCAGATTTCAGCCACCGTGCCCATGTTGTCCTCGGTGAGCCTGAAACCCGGCACTGCGGCGCCCGCACGCTGCTCGAACAGGGTCACCGCGTCATATCGGGAAATCTCGCGAAGCGTCGCCGTCGATCGCGTCAGCTCCGGCAGCGACAGGGGAGGTACTCGAACCACTACCTCCCCACGAATGTCGAGAGACGCACGGCTCGTGGCGAGGATTTGGACACCCGGGCACGTCCGCAGTACGACCTGTGCCACACCTGCAACTGCCTCGACTAGATGCTCGCAATTGTCCAGGACTAACAGGATCCGTTTTTCCGCCAGCTGTTCGGTGAGTACAGTCATGGGCGGCCGGACGGAGTGATCCTGTAAACCCAGCGCACCCGACACAGCCTGCCCGAGCAGGTCCCCGTCGTGTAGTTCACCCAGTTCGACGAACCAGACACCGTCGTCGTATGTCCTGCGTGAAACGTCGCCAATCCGCAGGGCGAGCCGGGTCTTGCCCACGCCGCCGGCGCCGATGAGAGTTACCAGCCGCGATCCGGACAGCAGCTTGCGGGTGTCTGCCAGCTCGTGCCGACGGCCGACGAAGCTGGTCAGGTCCAGTGGAAGATTTCCGGATTTGCCTCGCCTGGACTTGGCATGCACTCCGATGTCCGCGGGGGGCTCACTTTCGGGCATGGCGGCATCCATTATCGAACCGGCACATTACGCAGGAGGCTGAATTGACGGGCGCGTCCGATGCGCCGAGCCGGTCGGTCAATCCGAAAGAAGTCGGCCGTACAGTCATGCGCCACCTCTTGACAAATCGTGCCCGCTATACGATGTACGTTCTACAGCCTGGTGACGGCGAGTTCAACTCCCCTGGCCCGCTCGACTGCGGGCGTCACCGCGGTGATCGCCAGTCCCGCGAGATTCACGCGTCGACCCGGTCGTCGGATGCGGCGAGCGAGTTCCCTCGTGAACGGATTATCTGTTCCGATTCCAACGGTCGGCTGGTAGTCCGATTTCACGGCGGGCGTTCCGACCCGATCGAGCAAGCACGCAGCGCACCCGGCCGACGTTTTCGTTTGCTGTGACGAGCCGGGCTGTTGCTCAGCCGAAGGCGGCGATACCGCGCTCCGTCACGGGAGCCGCCGGGCACAGGTCGGGGAGGTCGTGTCCCATCCGGTCCCGTTTGGTCTGCAGGTAACCGAGATTGTGGTTGTTCGGCCGCGGCAGTAGCGGAACACGTGCTGCGACCTCGATGCCTGCATCCTGCAGACAGGTCACCTTCTGCGGATTGTTCGTCAGCAATCGCACCGACCCGATACCCAAATCTCGCACGATCTGCGCAGCCGTCCCGTAATGCCGGGCATCAATCGGCAGACCGAGATCCAGATTCGCGTCGACGGTGTCCCGGCCGAAGTCCTGCAGACTGTAGGCCTGCAGCTTCGCCGCCAGTCCGATGCCGCGCCCTTCGTGCCCACGCAGATAGATCACCACACCGCGGCCCTCGCGCCGGATCCGCTCCATCGCCTCGGTCAGTTGCGGCCCACAATCGCAGCGACACGAGCCGAAGACGTCACCGGTCAGGCACTCCGAATGCACTCGCGTCAGCACCGGGCCGGTATCCGAGACGTCACCGTGCACCAGCGCGATGTGCTCGGTGCCGTCGATTTCCACGCGATATCCGAAGGCAGTGAAGTCGCCGTGCCGTGTCGGCAGCCGGGTCGCCGCGACCCTCTCCACGAGCAACTCGTGCCGGCGCCGGTATCCCACCAAACTGTCGATGGAGATCATCGCCAGACCGTGCGTGTCAGCGAAGTCCCGCAGTTCAGGAGCCCGCTTCATGGTGCCGTCGTCGTTGACGACTTCCACTAGCACACCGGCCGGGGCCAACCCCGCCATCCTGGCCAGATCCACCGCGGCCTCGGTATGGCCGCGACGCACCAACACCCCGCCCTCGCGGTAGCGAAGCGGGAATACGTGACCGGGCCGCGTCAGATCCGACGGCACCGAACCCGCATCGGCAAGCACCCGAGCCGTCCGTGCCCGATCGGCCGCAGAGATCCCCGTGCTCACACCATCGGCGGCGTCCACCGACACCGTGTACGCCGTGCGCATCCGGTCCTGATTGTGGGGAGTCATCAACGGAATATCCAGCCGGTCGAGCATCTGAGGCGTCATCGGCACACAGATCACCCCACTGGAATACCGAATGGTGAACGCCATCAGCTCCGGTGTGGCCTTCTCCGCGGCGAAGATGATGTCACCCTCGTTCTCCCGGTCCTCGTCGTCGACGACCACGACCGCCTTACCGGCCGCGATGTCGGCGATCGCCCGCTCCACACTGTCCAGACGGACTCTGTCGCTCATGGGAGTGCTCCTGCCTTCTCGATGGGAGGGGCGGGACGCTCTGGGAAGGGCGTCCCGCACCCGTCAATCTCTTTCCAGAATGAGTACGTTCGCCATGCCGCCCGCCTCACACACCGTCTGCAACCCGCGTCGCTGGTCGGCGTCTTCCATCGCGTGCAACATCGTCGTCAGCAACCGGCAACCAGTCGCTCCGAGCGGATGACCGAGCGCGATCGCTCCCCCTCGCGGATTCAGGCGGTCGATGTCGACCTCGAGATCCGACTGCCACGCCAGCGGCACCGAGGCGAAGGCCTCGTTGACCTCGAAGTGATCGATCTGATCGATCGCCAGGCCGGTCCGGGCCAGAATCTCCCGTGTCGCCGCGATCGGCGCCGTCAGCATCATCAACGGATCGTCACCGCAGGCGTAGAAGGACCGGAGTCGGGCCCGGGGACGCCAGCCCATTCGCCTGGCCGCCCGTTCGCTGGCGATCAGCACCGCGCTGGCGCCGTCGGTCAATTGGGACGAGTTCGCCGGTGTGACATGCCATCGCAATTCCGGGAACCGATCGGCGTACTCCTCGGTGCGGAAGGACGGTGTCAGCGCTCCGATCGAGTCGAGGGTGGTACCGGGACGAATGGTCTCGTCCCGGTACACCGTCTCTTCCGTGGCCGGCACGCGAATGGGCACGATCTCGCGCACGAAAGCACCTGAGGAGTCCGCCCGTGCTGCGAGTTGGTGTGAACGCGCCGCGAACTCGTCGAGTTGTTTCCGGTCGAGATTCCACCGGTGCGCGATGAGTTCGGCTGCGACGCCCTGGGGTAGCAGTCCTGGAGCGTACCGCTCGTTCACCGAGGGACCGTAGATATCCGCGCCCTGACGATTCGATCCCATCGGCACGCGGCTCATCGACTCGACGCCGGCCGCGATCACGATGTCGTAGGACCCCGCCATCACGCCTTGCGCCGCGAACTGCAACGCCTGCTGACCGGAGCCGCACTTGCGCTCGATGGTCACGGACGGCACCTGCTCCGGCAGCCCCGCCGCCAGCCACGCCATCCGCCCGATGTTGCCGGACTGCTCGGACGACTGCGTGACACACCCGACCAGAAGATCGTCGACTTCGCCGGGATCCACCGCCGTTCGCTCCACCAGCGCGGAAACCACCTGCGCCAGCAGCTCGACCGGATGAACGCCGGCCAGTGCGCCAGCCGGGCGGGCTCGGCCCATCGGCGACCGGACCGCGTCGATGACGATCGCGGAGTTCATGTCGCGTTCCCACTGGCTCGCCGCATAGTGCTCACCATCGTGTGACGACCAGCTTCTGATCGGTGAAGAAATCCAACGGCGCAGCACCACACACATGCAGGTCACCGTAGAACGAG
>NZ_JAAXPA010000063.1 GCF_012396235.1 Rhodococcus opacus
CGGCCAGGCGCACGAACGGGGCGTCGGCGTCGGGTTCGGCGTAGACGGCGACGCTGGCCAGGCCGGCATCGGCTGCGGCCCGGATCACCCGCACTGCAATCTCACCGCGGTTCGCGACGAGCACCTTCGTGATGTGCGCGCTGGCATGACTGGGCACTGAGCCTCCTGTGGTTCGCATGGTCTGTCTCCGCGGTGGCTCCCGTGGGTGTCACCAGCGGTCGTTTACGGCATCACTTCGGAGTCTAAGCACCGAACCGATCCGTGTTGTCACCGGACCGAAATTTCCCGTCAGGGCTGTCCGACGCTCCGCAACCCTACCGAGGGGTAGCTGGTTGAAACCTGTTCCAGTTGCCGGCGGAGGCTCCCGACCCACGTGTGGACGCTCGCGGCAGCGATGTCGTTGCCCGGATAGCGGACCGCCAGATTGACACCTCGGGGGGTGCGATTGATCCAGGCGTACACGTCGTGGGTGTACTGCCGGCTCCTCAGCGCCCGGGCGTTGCGCTCGTGCCAGCGGCCCGCATCGGGCACGAACCGGACGTCCATGTAGGAGACGACGAAGCGAGGCCGGATGGGGATGTCGAGTTCCTTCTCGATGCGGTCGAACGGGACCACCGAGATCGGTTTCGTCCGGGCCACGCTCTCGGCGGCGTCGCGGGCGACGGCGGCGAACTCGTCCGACGTCACCTCGAAGTCGATCGGGCTGAGACCCACGAACCATCCGAGCGCGGACGCCCACTGCGGGGAGTGCCGGGTATGGACCGGAGTGACCGTCCGAAAGCGTTGATGCCCGGCCACTTCCGCCCCGGCCATACCCAGGCACGCGAGCAGGCCGGGGAAGAACCCCACATCCGCCTCGCGGCACACCGAGTTGAACGCCGCAGCCTGGTCGGCATCGAGAATCCAGGCAGACAGGTTCTGCTGGGCGTACGACGTGCGCGGACCGACCTCGAGCGGGAACTCGGGGAGTCCCGGTCCCTCGAGCGCCGAGCGCCACACGTCGAGCGCCTCACGTTTCACCTCGGCGTCGGTGGAGGTCTCACGCTCCTCACGGCCGAAGTCGATGTAGCTGCCGACGGGAAACAGGTTGGCCGTGCGTCCGGACAGTGCTTCCTCGTACAGGGCGGTCAACTCGTGGGCGACGAGCACGATGGAGAACCCGTCGATGATCGAGTGATCGGCCGCGAAGAACACCGTGAATCGGTCGCGTTGGACTGTTTCGAGCGTCGCGAAGACGTACGACGGCCAACTGTGCGGCGACGCGTACTCGTCGAACAGTTGCTGCAGGTGCGCGAAGTTGTCGCCGCCGGCGGCGTCGTACCCGTGGCTGACGACCCCCACGTGCAGCCCGCCCTGCGGCACGGTGCGCCGGTGCACGCGCTCGGTCTCCGCGTCGAACGTCGTGTGCGAGCGCAGCACCTCGTGACGATCGGTCCACTTCTCCAGTGCCGACCGGAAAGCGGTGACGTTCAGCGTGCCGTGGATCTCGAACGCGGTGCCCAGCCAGGATTCGCGACCACCGGAGTCGGAGCACCGGCGCAGGTGCGCTTCGTGGATGTACGAGGCGGGGCGGGGATCGTCCACCCATTCCGAGCGGGCGCACGGTAACCATTCGGTGAGCGCGCCCACCGGAACGGGATAGTCGGCAAGTTCGGTGAATTCCATCAGTAAGTGTTCAAACCCTGCCTAGCCGCGAAGATGCCGCTTGATTCGCGCGAGCATCGCGGACATGCCGCGCAGCCGCAGGGGACTGACGGCGTCGGCGAGCCCGAGCGCGGAATAGAAATCGTCCGGAATGCCGAGGATGGTGGCAGCACTGTGCCCGTCCAGGCCCTGGTGGAGGATCGACGCGAAACCCCGCGTCGTCGGCGCTTCCGCGGGCGCGCTGAAATGCAGCCGCACGTGGTCGGGATCGGAGTCGTCGACCGACAGGAACAACGGAGACTGGCACTCGGGCACCGGTTCCATGGCGTCCTGCTCGAGTTCGGCAGGCAGAGGCGCCAGTTCGCGGCTGAACTCCAGCAGCAACTGCAGCTTGTCCGAGCCGTCGACGGCAGCGAAGTCGTCGACGATCTCGGCAAGCGAATCGGGTAGTTCGGTCATGACGATGCGCCGGGAACGTCTCCCGGCTCTTCACCCCTGACGATCGGAACGCGAACCATGTTGCCCCACTCCGTCCACGAACCGTCGTAGTTGCGGACGGTGGGGTAACCGAGCAGGTGGGTGAGGACGAACCAGGTGTGGCTGGAACGCTCCCCGATGCGGCAGTACGCCACGATGTCGTCGTCGGCGGACACACCGCCGTAGATCTCGTTCAGTTCACCGCGTGAGCGGAACCGGCTGTCGGGGGCTGCGGCCTTGGCCCACGGAATGCTCAGCGCGCTCGGGATGTGGCCGCCGCGCAGCGCCCCCTCTTCGGGGTAGTCGGGCATGTGGGTGCGTTCGCCGGTGTACTCCTGGGGCGAACGCACGTCGATCAGCGGCCCCTTGCCGAGGTGATCGAGCACGTCGTCCTTGAACGCGCGGATCGGGGCGTCGTTGCGCTCGACCACCGGGTAGTCGGTGGGGGAGGTCTCGGGGACGTCGAACGCGGTGTCCCGGTTCTCGGCGATCCACGCGTCGCGGCCGCCGTCGAGGAGACGGACGTCCTCGTGTCCGAACAGCGTGAACACCCAGAGGGCGTACGCCGCCCACCAGTTGCTCTTGTCGCCGTAGATCACGACGGTGTCGTCGCGGCTGATGCCCTTGCGGCTCATCAGGTCGGCGAACTGCTCGCCGTTGATGTAGTCACGGGTCACCGGATCGTTGAGATCGAGGTGCCAGTCGACCTTGACGGCTCCGGGGATGTGGCCGACGTCGTAGAGGAGCACGTCCTCGTCCGACTCCACCACCTTGAGGCCGGGTGTGCCCAGATTCGCGGACAGCCACTCCGTCGACACGAGCCGACCGGGGTTGGCGTACTCGGCGAAGGACTGGGTGGGATCTGGCGCTACGGGCACGGGTGGGCTCCTGGGGCAGATGCGACGGGGACGGCGTCAATTCTAGGCGGACGCCGGAAGTTCTTCCGACCGGCGTTCACACTTACCGGCCGTGGATGGTGAGGGAGCCCGCCCAGGCGCGTAGATTCGCACCCGAACGGAGGCCTCATGCCCGACATCTCGACGCGCGCCGACCTGGAACTGCTGCTCCGGCACTTCTACGGCCGGGCATTCGCCGATCCGGTCCTCGAACCGGCCTTCGAGACGCTCGCGGTGATCGGCCTGGACGACCACCTGCCCGTCATGTGCGACTTCTGGGAGACGGTCCTGCTGCGCACAGGCGTCTACCGAGGCAGCGCGTTCGCCGTGCACCGGGCGCTGCACGGCCGGCACGGATTCACCGACCGGCACTTCGACCGCTGGGTCGAACTGTGGACGTCCAGCGTCGACGAGTTGTTCGCCGGCGACGTCGCGGGGCGGGCCAAGGTCGAGGCAGTCAAGATCGCCGACGCTATACGGCGACGACTGTTCGAGCCCTCCGGCGGTCAGACGACCGGAGTGCCTTCCAGGTTCAGCTGACTGGTCAGCTCCGCGATGGGAGTGACGCCGTTCTCGCAGATGTCGTGCATGATTTCGCGCAGCCGCACCAGGAACTCGGTGACCGCGCGGCGTGCCGTCGGCGTCTCGGGGAACCGCGACCGCAGCGCGAGACCGCGCTGGGTGCGGGAGATCCAGAATTGCGCGTCGTCCGCGACCGTCACGTTGCTGATGTGGTGGGCGTTCAGCTCGTCGTGATCGTCGGTGCCGGGCAGTTTGCGGTAGTCGATGTACGAGACCATGAACACATCCGTGCGGGTGCGGCGGTATCCGTCACCGAGCGCCTCCCGCACCTGGGCCATCGTCACGCCCTTGAGCGTGAGAGCCGTGCGGAACGAGGCGTGGGTGTGCGCCAGGGAGGACTGGAAGTCGCAGTCGGGTGTCAGTTCGACCGTCAGCGGCGCACTCGTCGTGAGCCACCCGATCGCATTGGCCCACTGCGGGTCCTGGCGAATGTGCAGCGGAAACTGCAACGGCATCCGGGAAATGCCGTTGATCGAGTGCACTGCCATGCCCATCGCGGTGAGCGCCCCGGAGAACAGGCTTCCCCCCGAGTCCAGGCAGATTTCCTCGAACCGCTCGGTGTCGGCGGCGCCGAGAAGGGGGCGGACATCCGCTCCCTGTGGTGCGGGCCTGCCCGCCTCGACACCCAGATCGAGCGGGAAACTGGGCGCGGTGCCGCCGCAGCGTTCGTAGAAGCGTGCCCATTCGCGCACCCGGGGGTCGCCGATCTCGGTGACGGGCGTCTCGGCCTCGAGTTCGCAGTACCGCAGGAAGCTCCCGGGATCGCCGAGTTCTTTCGTCAGGTCCGCTTCGGTGAGCGCGGCCGAGCCGCCGAGTCCGATGAGTCGCTGATAGATCTGCCGGAGTTCGCCCAACGCGATGACGAGCGAGTATCCGTCGACGAGAGTGTGATCGAACGCACTGACCACGGTGTAGTGCGAGTCGCGCTCGATGGTGGCGAACAGGTACGCGGGGAACGTCAGCGGGTCGCACGCCTCGGTGAACCGGTACCGCAGGTGGTCGCGGAGTTCGTGCGGTGACGTCGTCGCCGAGGACTCGGACGCGATGACGGTGATGTCTTCGGGGTCGAGATCCACGCGCGCCATCGCATCCGGGCTCACGTCGAAGCCGGTTTGCAGCGTGTCGTGACGCCGGATGAAGTGCACCAGCGCCTGCGTGAGAGCATCCCGGTCGAGTCGCCCGGGAAGGTCGAAAGCTGCTGCCATCCAGACGCTTCGGCCGACGCCGTGGGTGCGGGCGGTGTCGAGATGGAATTGCTGGTTGTACGAAGGCGGCACCGCGGACGGGGAGACCTTGCCCGGCGCGACGGACCATTCCGTCACCAGGCCGGGTTCGAGCATGTACCGGTCGATTGACGTGACGTGCACTACTCCACCCCTGCGGCAGTCGCGGAGTCCGCTGTCGGCGCGAACGATGTCACCGTGTAATCGCCTTCGCGGGCAACGGTTTTCATGATGTTCGACAACCGTTCCGCATATGCGGTCACAGACCGGTGGGCCTCGTCGGTGTCGGGGTGCGAGACGGCCATCCACGTGCCCTCGAGCATGCGGTTGACCCAGATCGACGCGATCTGAGTGGCCTTGCCACCCACGATGCCGGTCGCCCGGGTCGACACGAAGCTCTCGGTCTGCGGCAACCGCCGGCCGTCGATGTACGACACGATCGGAGGCGGTGCGAGCGTGGTGGCGTGTTGCGACATCGCCTCGGGGCCGGCCTGAGCGAGCACGGTGTCGATCACTTGCTGCACGGACACCTCGCCGAGCGCCTTGCCGGACCGGTAGGCGTCCTGCGCGCGCTGGGCCAGTCCCGTGAACGTCGTGGCGTCCTCGAGGGCGAACCCGACCGGAATGAGATTGATGAACCACCCCTGGGACCAGTAGAACTGCGGGTCGTTGCGGGTGGTGAGGGGGGACAGCGCCATGTAGCGGTCGCGCCCGACCAGTTCGTGTTCGGTGATCGCGAGAGCCGCGAACACGCCGCCGATGAAGTTGGAACCGTGGGCCTTGCACACGGCGCCGAACTGCTCGCACTCGTCGGCGTCGGCGAGGTCGAATCGGCTGCCGATGGCCGGCTTCGGTTCGTCGGACGCCCCGAGGTCGAGGGGGAAGCTCGGGAAGGTACCGCCGTTGCGGGTGAGGTGACCGATCCAGCCGTGCACCTCGGGGGAGGCGAGGGTCAGTGTCGCCGCTTTCTCCCGCTCCCGGCGGCTGTACTCCACGTAGCTTCCCGGATCGGGTAGTTCGGGCTCTACGCCGTCGAGTTCGGCCTGATAGATGATCCGCGTCTCGGCGAACGTGAGAATCATCGACTGCATGTCGGTGTGCGCGTGATCGACGGCGTGGAACAGGGTGAAGCTGTCCTCGGGCCCGGGAGCGCCGGCGTCGTGATGTTCCACCACGCCGAACACGAAAGCAGGCCAGGCCAGCGCGCTCGTCTCGTTCGCGAAGCGCGCGGCGACGTGGTCGCGGACCTGTTCAGGGGTGGTGAGGGTCTCGCCCTCGTGTGCGATCAGGGCGATGGAGTCGGCGGGCACGACGTGCCGCTGTACCGCGTTCGCGGTGTCCGTGGGGTCGGCATCCGCGTTCTCGAACGAGAACCAGCTGTGCAGGGTGTCGTGCCGCAGGATGTAGCGCTCGAGAGTGCGGGTCATCGCGGCGCGGTCGAGCCTGCCCGGGAAGTCGAAGGCGATGCCGATCCAGGGGGACTGCGTCTCGCCGTTGTTCGCCGCCAGCCGGGCCCGCCGCAGGTGCCGCTCCTGCATGGTGGTCGGCAGTGCCGGATCCACCGGCGCTTCGACAGCCGCACGTGCACTCGCGTCCGTGACTTTCCACTCGACGACCCGCCCAGGCTCTGGCTTCCAGTGGGTGATCAAGTTCAAGTCCATCGAGCGGCTCCTGGTGTGTCGAATCGGTTGCGAGTTCGGTCGGGTGTGGCACGGACTTCTCGCAACAGGATGCGGCACCGAGTGCCTTACCGCGAGAGGTAAAGAAGTATGAGACTGATTACAGGTCGGTCCCGGTCTAGTCAAGTGTCGGGCAAAAGGGTTCTACGCTGCAAGTTCCTCGCGTAGCATGCAGCAACCTCTGAACGACCTCACAGCGTTCTGTGAGCTTCGAGCCGCTAGCCTGTCCGGATGCCTGTGACGCAGCGTGACGCACTCTATCGAGGCGAACTCGGTCGGTGGGTCCCGTGGCTGGGACTGGCCACCAGCCTCGCCGCCGTGTTCATGCAACTCCTGGACGCGACCATCGTCAACGTCGCGCTCCCGAGCATCGCGGTCGATCTGGGTGCTTCCGTGTCGGCGCAGCTGCTGATGGTGAGCGTCTACACGCTGTCCTTCGCATGTTCGCTGATCACAGCGGCACGACTGGGGGATCTCCTCGGCCGACGACGGGTCTTCCTCACCGCGTTGGCCGTCTTCATCGTTGCCTCACTGCTCTGCGGACTGGCCCAGTCGCCGACCGCTCTCGTGGTGTCGCGGGCGTTGCAGGGTCTCGCGGCGGGGTCGATGTCGGCTCAGACGTTCGCCATCATCTCGGGACTCTTTCCGAAACGCTCGCACCCGCGGGTGTTCGGCATCTACGGCGCGACCATCGGGCTCGCCACCATCTGCGGTCCGCTCGTCGGCGGACTTCTCATCCAGTGGGATCTCTTCGACTGGGGTTGGCGGCTGATCTTCTTCGTCAACCTCCCGATCGGGCTCGCGGCCCTGGTCCTCGGCTACTTCTATCTCGTCGACGCGAAGCCCGACGGCGTCCGCCGTATCGACGTGGGCGGCGCCGTGCTGTCGGCGGCCGGGCTGTTCCTCCTGATCTTTCCGCTCGCGGAGGGCCGGGAACGCGGCTGGCCGACCTCGATCGTGGTGATGCTGCTGTGTTCGGTGCCGGTCCTGATCGCGTTCGTCGTCTACGAGTGGCGGCTGGGGCGCCGCGGCGGCGACCCGGTGCTGCGCCTCGAGTTGTTCACCGACCGCGCGTTCTCGCTCGGCGCGGCCATCGCGTTCGTGTTCTTCGGGACGCTCACGTCGCTGATCTTCACCATCTCCCTCACCCTGCAGTTCGGGTTCGGGTTCTCCCCGCTCAGGGCCGGGGTGATGACGCTGCCGTGGGCATTGGGGACCGGTCTCGCCGCGCTGGCCTCCGCTGCCGTGTACCGGCGCATCGGCAACCTCGTCCTGCCTCTCGGGATGCTGCTCTTCGCCGGCTCCCTCGTCGTGCTGGCGGCGCAACTGCAGCACGAGGGCACCGATCCGCGGTGGTCGGCGCTGGCCGGGCCGCTGTTCATCGGGGGAGCCGGACTCGGACTGTTCGTGGCGCCGCTCCAGACGGCGATCCTCGCGACCGTGCAACCGCAGAACGCGGGGTCGGTGTCGGGGCTGCTCCCGACCGTGCAGCAGGTGGGTAGTTCGATCGGGCTCGCGGTGATCGGTGTCGTGTTCTTCAACCTCGTCGCGACGCAATCGGCGGACGCGGTTCAGGCCGAGCGGCCTGCGCTGACCGCGCAGCTCGCCGAGGCCGGGGTGCCGTCGGCGCTGATCCCGCGTGCCGAGGAGACGTTCGTACGGTGCGCGACGGAGCAACTCGGGTCCACGTCCCCGATGAAGGTGCCCGACGAATGCCGTTCGCCGGCATCCGGCGGTGCGGCGCTCGGCGCCGCTCAGCAGCAGATCGCCGACTCCGCGGTGGTGGCCGCACGGGAATCGACCCGTAATGCAGCGGGCGAGGCGTTTCTCCAGGCAGAACGCCGCATCCTCTGGATCATTGCGGCGGTGGCGGCGGCTATCGGTGTGGCGTCGCTGACGCTCCCGCGCCGGAACCAGCAGGTCGACGAACGGTCAGCCGACGCGGCCTGACGACGCCCACAACTCGGCGACGCCGACCCCGACCTCCGCGAGCAACCTCCGGACGAGCGGCAGGCCGATCCCGATCACGCTGGACGGATCGCCCTCGATGCGGTCCACGAACCAACCCCCGAGGCTGTCCAGGGTGAACGCGCCCGCGACCTGCAGTGGCTCCCCGGTCGCGAGGTAGGCCTCCAGATCGGCGTCCGGCGGGCTCCCGAAATGGACGACGGTGGCGCTGTGATCGTGTGCGTCACTCACCACCGCACCCTCCGCGATCCGCAGGACGCTGTGCCCGGTGAGCAGGGTCGCGCTACGGCCGGCCATCGCCGACCACCGCGCGCGGGCGACGTCGACGGTTCCGGGTTTGCCCTGCAGGGACCCGTCGATCAGCAGCATGGAGTCGCATCCGACGACGACGGCGTCCGAGATCCCGTCCCGTGCGAGAACGGGGAGGACGTCGTTGGCCTTGGCTCGGGCCAGTTCGGTGACGACGTGCTCGGGGGCGGCGTCGGCACCGAGTGCCGCGATGACGGCGTCCTCGTCGACTCCGGAGACTCGCACGACCGGCTCCACCCCGGCGCTGCGCAGGACAGCCAGCCGCGCCGGGGAAGCCGAGGCGAGAACGAAGGACGTCACCGGATCCTGATCAACGCCGGTGCTCCGACACGTTCGGGAACGCGTACGGCGAGAACGGGGCGACGCTCCGGTGCATCCACGTGGGAGCACCCCAGGACTCGGGTGGGAGGTGCGCATCCGGATCACCGCTGCCTGCGGCGGCGACCGCGGACAGCACCGCGACGAGCGCCGCGATCTCCTCGTCGGACGGTGAGCCCTTGACCACCTTCAGGAAAGGCTCACGGGCCGCATCGGCGGCTGCGCCGTCCGTGTCACCCGGCAGGTCGGTGGCCGCACCCTCGGCGAGCGTGGTGTCCGCTGCGGAACCGTTGACTGACGACGTCGCGTCGGAACCGGTCTCGGTGCGCACGTCGTCCTCGGTGATAGCGGTCATAGGGGGATGTTCCCATGCTTCTTGGGCGGGAGGGTGACCATTTTGCGTTCGAGTAGGCGCAGGGCGGCCACGATCTGTCCGCGGGTGTGGGACGGGGGGATGACGGCGTCGACGTAGCC
>NZ_JAAXPA010000064.1 GCF_012396235.1 Rhodococcus opacus
TCTGACATAGAACATGACAAGAGTCATGGCGAAAAAATTCCCAGACCCGACACCCGCAACTCCCACGCTCCTGCTGACATCACCACGGGCCGAGTCCCCGTCGTGCGACCCGATGCCGGGCTCGGCGGGCACCGCGTGGCGCGGACCCCTGGCCCGGGCCATTGGTCACGTCCGTCCGGACTACAACCGTCGCGCGATCGATTCGGCCTGCGCACCCAATTTGGCCAGCCGCAGGTCGGCGAACGGGGTGAGGTTGTTGCCCATCCGGTTGGTCACGAACGCCACCGACAGGCCCGTCTGCGGATCGGCGAAGGCACCGGAGCCGCCGAGACCGTAGTGACCGAAGGCGTGCGGTGACTGCGTCCGGCTGGCGACGAACGCGGAGTGGTAACCGAGTCGCCAGTTCATTCGGACACCCAGCACGTAGTCGCGGGCCGTGGTCTGCACCTCACCGATCTGGTCGAGGGTCTCCTCGCTCAGGAACCGGATGCCGTCCACCAGGCCCTTGTTGGCGATCGCCGCATACATCCGGGCGAGGGCTCGGGCGCTGAACACACCGTTCCAGCCGGGCATCACGTAGTCGTGGATGGCGGGGTTCCGGACCAGTTCGTCGAATCCTTCCGGCATGCCGGCGGCGGCGATGTTCTTCAGCACGGGAGTGCGCGACAAGGCGAAGGAGGCTGCCTCCCAGGGGATTCCGAATGGATTGATCCGGGGGAACAGTTTCGCGATGCGGCGGCGCTCCTCGTCGGGCACCTGGAACCAGAACTCGCGGATGCCGAGGGGTTCGGCGATCTCGGTGCGTACCAGGTCGGTGAACGACATCCCGGTGACCCGCGTCGTGAGCTCGGCGACGAGCGCACCGAAGGTCACGGCGTGATAGCCGGGCATGACGGACCGGCGACGGTCGGGCGTCGCGGACGCCAGGGCATCCGCCACGCCGTCATGATTCAGGAGCGCCAGCCGGCCCGGAACCAGGCCGCGCACGCGATGGAGCCCGGCCCGGTGGCTGAGCAGCTCGCGCACCGTGACGGTGTCCTTGCCCGCGCTCGCGAACTCTGGCCAGTACTCCGCGACGGGTGCATCGTAGTCGAGCAGCCCCCGGTCGACGAGACGGTGGAGTACCGTGCTCGCCACGCCCTTGCCGGTCGAGAACGACACCGACACCGTGTCGGACTGCCAGCGCGTGTCCCGGGTGGCCCATCCCGACCAGATGTCGACGACGGGTTCACCGTCCAGGTAGACCGCCAGCGCACCGCCACCGTCCGAGGTCTGGCCGAACAGCCGGAAGAACCGGCCGGCCAGTTCACCGAAGCGCGGGTCGACGACCATGACAGTCGGCGTGGGCAATTCCGGGCGGGCGATGTCCCGGCCGTTCGATCGACTCCTGTTCGAGAGTTCGTGGGCGTGTGTCATAGCGTGCGGCCCACCGTTGTCGATATTGATCAGGCGTTCCATCGAGGCTCCCTTCTTCGTCCGGTCAGGGCCACCCATGACTCGAGCCCCAGCTGCGCTGGTTCGGAGATACCTCCTCCGATCGCTCGGTTCCCGAGCCTTCCGCGAGGATCGCAACCGGCGTAGGGCACAAGGTCAGTGACCCTCGTTGCCTGCCAGAGGACTTCCGACCTCTACCCGACCCTTCGCGCGCACCATGAGCGGGGGGTACGGTGCGCGATGGAGCAGTGCCGGGCTCGTCGAACCGAGGGTCATTCCCTCGAAGCCGCCCTCTCCCTGCTTTCGATGACCATCGGACGGGGCTTCGTCCGCGCACATCACACGAGTTGCCGCACGCCGATGATCCGGCGGCGCCCTACCGGACGACATGCGCGCGAGCGGTATGACAGTGCCGCCGCGCCGAGATCGGCAACGTTCACCGGTACTCCGCCCGGACCGGCTGTGTTCGTGGGCGGGTCTGACTCCACGCCATCACGAGTCCGATACCACCGTCCGTCGCGGGCACATCACCACGGACACGCGTCTCGCGGTCCGTAACAAGAAGGGTGCACGAGTGACCAAACAGGGCTCGAAAGGTGCGGTGGGCGGCCATCGAAGCGATTCAGCTGCACCCGGGCACGGCGACGATCGTCGACGATAAGAACGTCGCCAAGGTCGCCGCGGCGAGAAAGCTGCTCACCCCCGCCAACTACGGGCTACGGGATGGGCAGAATCGTGCCCTGGCCCGGCAGCAGGCAGCGGCCTGAGCACCTCGGACGCAGCACCCCGCGTGGCCATGGTTTGTCCGACCCCCTTCGGGCGTGGTCCCGGCTTGATCGACCCCGGGATGCTGCACCGCACCACTCCAAACAGCAGACCGACTTGCCGTTCCGGCGAGGCCGAGCGCGGGCGCCGTTCCACTGAAGCGGGATCGTGATCGAGTGGAAGAACGAAGGTGCTCGGCGCCGCGCTCGGGCTGCTGTCTCGCTCCGTTTCGGCCGCGAGACGCGAATCGTCTGCGGTCAGGACTTTCTACCACCACGGTCAATGGGCGCCTCCTTCGCGGGACCTTGCGTGACTTCCACGTGCTTCTCCGCCGTCTGCGATTCGGTGACCGGCACGGTGACGGTCAAGATTCCGTCGGTATAGGTGGCGTTGATGTCGTCCTCTTGCGCGCCGGGGGGCAGCGGCATCGACCGGTAGAAGCTTCCGTAGCGGAATTCCGACCGGGTGCCTTCTTCCTGCTTCTCGGTGCGCTCGGCCGTGATGGTGAGTTGTCCGTCACGGACGCTGATGTCGATGTCCTTAGCGGGGTCCACCCCGGGCAGTTCGGCCCGGATGGTGTAACGATCGTCGTCGACGTGTTCTTCGACCCGGATGAGGTGATTTTCGAACGGCCGCCAGATCGGCAGTGACTCGAACCCGGCCACCACATCCGACCAATCTGGTAGCGCGGGCAGAGTCAACATCGTGGACCGATGTGGGCGTCGGGGGGACAGAATGCTCATGACTACTCCAATCCAATAGAGAGGTGGAAGGTGACACTTCGATTGGACTCCTCCACCGCGCCGTAACAGTAGGGCCGACAGTCCTTGCCCCGAGGACCTCGGTCCCAGCTCCCCGATGCACGGCGGAAAGCCGGCGCCCAGCCTCGGGGAGGATCTGCTCACTCGGTGCCCGGTTGTTGATCATGCGCGGCCAGAGCGCTCCGCCGCCCACGAGAGCCGGGTCGCGCAGTCGTGGTCGACAAAGGTTGGCGCAGCGGCAGTCTCGCATCCGCTCGATGGCCGAATCGTCGAGACGGCGTTCTACGACCTCGACGCACCACCGCGACGTGTATGCAGTGCGGAGGTTCCCGTGCCGTACGCCAAACACCTGGAACAGGCTGCGATTCCCCAGGTGGAGACGATTGTTTCCACCGCTTGGGATCGGCGATCGGTGAGGGTAGGGATGCCTCATGTTTGTTTTCGCGTTGCCCTCTCTCGGTTCCGACCTGGACGAAGGAACACTCATCGACTGGCTGGTCAAGCCCGGAGACGAAGTCGATCGCGGGCAGGCCATCGCGACCGTCGACACGGCGAAAGCGGCTGTGGACGTGGAAATCTGGCGAAAGGGCACGATTCACCGGCTGCTCGTGCTGCTGAAGGCCGGGCCGGCAGCCGCAGAGCCTGGCGTGACGGTGCACAGGGCCCGCGACATGCGTCGGGCGATCGCAGCATCGATGAGTCGGTCCAGGCGCGAGATCCCGCACTACTACCTGGCGCACCGGGTGCCCTTGCAAGCCGCGGCCGCCTGGATGGAACGGGAGAACGCCGGTCGCCTGGTCACCGAGCGGATTCTGATGGCCGCCCTGCAACCCAAGGCGGTCGCACTGGCGGCGCAGCACTTCCCGGAGATGAACGGGTTCTGGCACGATGGCGAGTTCCGGCTGCAAACACCCGTCCAGGTCGGTGTTGCGATCTCACTGCGGCAGGGCGCGGCCTCGTCGCCCGGCGATCCGCGACACCGCACGAGAAGCCACTCGGTCAGCTGATGACCGAACTCACCGACCTGGTGGCGCGCGTCCGCGCCGGATCGATGCGCGGCTCCGAGATGTCCGATCCGACCCTGACCGTGTCGAACCTCGGCGAACGCGGTGTGGGCTCCGTGGTGGGGGTGATGTAGCCGCCGCAGGTGGCGTTGGCGGGCTTCGGCAGACCCGCCGACCGGCAGTGGCTTGTCGACGGGAAGCTCGGGGTCGTGCCGGTGGGCACGACGAGCCTGGCGGCGGACCACCGGGTTTCCGACGGGCACCGTGGTGATGTGTCAGTAGAGTGCAGTTCCTGTCCGAGATCCGCGAAACTGCTGCAACATCCGGAACGATTGTGAGGATTCGATCGTGGACACTCAGGACATCGGTGCCGTGGTGCTCGCCGCACTGCAGAACATCGCACCCCGAAGTCGAGGGCGACGACGTGCTCGCGGACCAGCCGCATCGGGATCAGGTGGATCTCGATTCGCTGGATTGGCTGAACTTCCTCGTCAGGCTGCATTCGACCTTCGGGATCGACATACCGGAGGCCGACTACGGAAGGCTCGTCACCCTCACCGACGTGACAGACTACGCTGCCGCCCGGGTGACGCATGAGCCGCCGGGGACCACGCGCGGGGGAGCCGCCGGGGACGTTCGATGTCGGATCCGCAGTGCGCTGCGGGTGATCGCCTCGTACTCGGACGTCGCAGCCACTTCGAGAGGCCGAACAGGTCCGCTCCGGCCCGGGGAGTCAGGCGGAACCGATCAGTTCCGGGGTTGGTTCGGGGGCATCTTGGTCGCAAGGACGGCCGCCTGCGTCCGTCGTTCCACGCCCAACTTCGTCAGCAGCCGTGACACGTAGTTCTTGACGGTCTTCTCCGCGAGAAACATGCGTTCGGCGATCTGCCGGTTGGTCAGCCCTTCACCGAGGAGCGCGAGCAGTGTCCGTTGCTGGTCGGTGAGCCCCGCGAAAGGGCCGTCCTCCGCGTCTGCGCCCGAGCGGAGCTTCGCCATCAACGCGGCGGCGGCACGACTGTCGAGCAGCGACTTGCCCGCACCCACCTCATGGACTGCCTCGGTCAGCTCCATCCCGCGGATGTCCTTGACGACATATCCGCTGGCCCCGGCGAGGTTGGCGTCGAGCATCGCCTGGTCGTCGGTGTAGGACGTCAGCATCAGACAATGCAAGCCCGGCATCCGGGAGAGCAGTTCACGACACAGTTCGATGCCGTTGCCGTCGGGCAGCCGGACATCGAGCACGGCAACGTCGGGTTTGAGTGCCGGGATCCGAGCCAGCGCCTGCGAATACGACGCCGCCTCCCCGATCACGGCCAGTTCGGGGTCCACGGTGAGAAGATCCGCTATCCCACGGCGGACCACCTCATGATCGTCGACGAGAAATACGTTGATCATCGGGCAACCTCCAGTCCGCAGGTCGGCGCCATCACGTCACAGATTGCGGCAGGGGCCGGGCCGGTCATGAGCACACGGCGAGGTGCGGGCGCCGTCATCGGTAGCCGCCGCGTCGGGTGCCCACCGACAACACCGCGTCCGTCGGCCGCCGCGGAGTCTGTCGCGGCGGGCGCCTCTTCTCCGTGACACCCACGCGAATCAGTGCCTGCGGGTATCCACCGTCCGGAAGAAGTTCGCGGATCATCTCTCTACTCGGCCGACACTCCGTCATATGTGTGAGGGGGCACGTCGCGAGTCCGCCGACCGTGGCCTCCAGAAGCACCAAGGACAGCACCTCGCCGGCGCGGAGCCAATCCGGCCGGCCGTCACTGTCCGTGCTCAGCACGAGGACGGTCGACTGATCCACCTCCGCCGACGAACCATCGTCGCGGCCGGCGGGAAACCTCCGTCCGATGTCCACCCGGGCACTATTGTCTGCAGTTGCCAGCGCTTCGGCAGGGATACCGCCGGCGGGTATGGAATGCCCCACCCACCAATGCAACTCGGCTTGGTATGCGGAATCGTACTTCCGCGTGGCGGCGGTGTATGCGGTGGCGGCGGCGAGCACCGGGCGCGCGTCCTCGGGCAGCACCGTCAGCGCAACTCCCTGCCGGCGCACGAGCTCGGGCAGTGAACGGGGAAGCGAGCGTTTGGGGCTGACTGGGCCGAACGGTCGGCGGTCGGAGAAGCGGTGCCTGATCGCGGCGAGCAGATCGAAGTCGTGCGATTGAGGACGAGCGTCGCGGTGGAACCGGATTGTCGCCAGATGGCCCGAGTGCGGACCCTCGGGAAGACGTTGGATGTCGGTCGACCATCGCAGAGCGGTGAGCGCTGTCTGCAAGTGGTGCAGGGCCGCCCCGCAACTGATCACCAGCTGCCGTCCGGTCGGGTCCGTCGAGGCCAGCAGCCGGCCACGTTCGGTGTGAAGATCGAGCCGGCCGCCGGCGTACCGCCAGTGCCACGGCTGACTGTTGTGGACCGAGGGTGCCCGGCACGCGAGGTCCACGGCGATGCGAACGACATTCACGTCGGGGATGGTGCTGTCCACGATCGCTTCCACTTCGGTTCCCCACAAATTCGGGGCGGGAGTCTCGTACATGCCTCTCAGTCTTCGCCGTCCGCGATCGAGCAGTTAGGGCCGATGGTCACCGTGGGAGAGGCCGATTTCCCCGCGGCCTGCGGATCCGCCGGTGGTGTTCGACGACGGCAGTGTGTGCTTGTCCCGCATGATGTCCTCGTTCCAGTGCCGATGGGATTTCCGTGTGTGCAGATCGGCTGCGGACAACGGTGCGGTAACGGTGACCGCAGGTGGGAGGGCCGAAAGTCATCTCTCGTGTAGACCTGGTCACCACGAGCCGGTCACCGGCCGCCACCACTCGTTCTCGTGCGATTCCGCCCCAGGTCTCTGCTGCGGGTGTGCGAGGGCTTCGTCTCGGCGTCTTCCCGGGATGATGTGAGGCCGGATCGACCGGAGGCCTGACGACTGCCAGTGGCCACCACCTTGGCGGACGTACGATTCGGCGCGCCCGCCCGTGTCCCACTCGTACACTTCTTTGCGGTAGCGGTGGCTCTCGTCGTGGGCCAGCCACAGCTTCGAAACTCGGGGAAGCCCGCGAACAGTGGGGTGTTGAGAATGCTCTCGCAGCGGAAAAGGCTGTGCGCGAGCGCATTATCGCGCACAGTCCGAAGCCGGAACCCAACAACCAAGGTCACGGGGTCGGCGGTCGCGCCGACATCGACCACGGTTTCGCGGTACACGCGTCCCGAGCTCGCGGCGGCGAAGTGGATGCGCCGGTGCAGGTTCACCTCCGGCAGTTGGCTCCGACGTCGACGAAGCAGCTCACCGTCGATGTGACAACGTCGGCGGAGGCGGCGCGAAAGTGGACCGGGGTTGTTCGCTGATGGAGCGCATGGCGCTGTCGGCATCACCCCGGAAGCGCATCTTCGCGGACCACTTTTCCGCCAGGCAGGGCGCGATTCAGGTCCACAGTCACTATTGGTGGGTCGTCAGCACTGACACCCTGAATGCGAACACGATTCACTCATCCGCGCGGTGATGACGAGGCTGCATCTTCGGGAAAGGTGATGTCACCGTGGTCGACAGGCGCCACATCGTCGTCGGCATCGACGGCCTCGTCGGCCGCGACGCAGGTTGCGCGGTGGCGGCGGCGGTCGCCGTCCACCGCAGCGTTCCCCTCCACCTGGTTCACGTGGTCCCGCTGCCCGAGCGGGCTCGGCCGGCCGCGCCACGCATCAGATCAAGAGATGGAAGATATCGAACACCGTGGTCCATTCGGCGGTTCCCAGGTTCTTGACATCGGGAGCGATCGTGACGAATGTGTCCGCCAGCGCCACGCTCAAGCCTCCGGCAATCAGCGGCAGCCGGCGCTCGGTCTCCTCGGAGAGGGCCACGTCCAACGGTGGGCGGGCCGTCAGTTGGTCGAGCAGAGGCTGTAGTTCGATCTCCTCGTCCAGTTTTTCGAACCGGTGGATGCTCTCCTGCAGCCCCTTGGTGATCGGCAGGTCCCACGGTTCGATCACGTCACGCAGGTTGGCCTTGGCCGAGGCCTTGCCGATGAGGATCACGTCGTAGATCTTGTCGTCGATGAAATCCGTATAGCGCTTGAGGTCGTTCCGGTCGACCTGCAGTCCAGCCGCTGCCCGGAAGAACCGCTGAAATTTCACGGTGCCCATCACTGGCATGTCGTCAGCT
>NZ_JAAXPA010000065.1 GCF_012396235.1 Rhodococcus opacus
GGAGACCCACGCGTCGTCGTCCTCGGCCTCGCGCGCGGAGGTGTACCCGTCGCGTGGGAGGTGGCGGCTGCCCTGGGTGCACCCCTCGATGCCTTCGTCGTACGCAAGCTCGGGGTTCCCGGCCGCGCGGAGTTCGCGATGGGGGCACTGGGCGACGACAGTCAACAGGAAGTAAGTAGCCGTTGCCGTTCCGATCAGCCAGTAGTGCAGGGTTGGTGGCCGCCGAAGTCGCTATTGGTGGGTCGTCCGCACTGACACCCCTGAATGCGAACACGATTCACTCAGCCGCGCGGTGAGGACGAGGCTGTAACCTCGGGGAGGTGATGTCCGTGGTCGACAGGCGCCACATCGTCGTCGGCGTCGACGGCTCGTCGGCCGCGACGCAGGCCGCGCGGTGGGCGGCGGTGGGCGCTGCCCACCCGGCGTTCCCCTCCACCTGGTTCACGTAGTCCCGTTGCCCACGGTCTTCTACGGCGAGTCGCACGAAGCCCCGGCCGAAGCCTTTCGTGCCGATGGCGAACGGATCGTCTCGAATGCGCTTTCGGTCGTGCGCAACGATCAGCCCACCCTTCCGGTCGAGGGTTCGCAGCTGCCCGCCGGGACGGCCGGCGACGTCCTTCTCGGGTTGGCCGGCGACGCTTCCATGGTGGTGATCGGTTCGTCGTATTCCAGGCGCGACGAGGGATACCTCAACGGCACGGCATTGCAGCTCACCCACCAGGCCCGCTGCGTGCTCACGGTATGGCGCGGAACGAGCCGAGACGCGGTGCCCGACTCGAAGGCCGTCGTCGTCGGGGTGGACGGCAGCGAATGCAGTACCGCCGCCGTGGGCCAGGCGTTCGAGTTCGCCTCGCTTGTCGGGTCTTCGGTCATGGCCGTCCATTCGTGGCAACCGGGGTTCCTCCCCGCGTCGGCACCTTCCACGGCCCCCGTCACCGCCGACCCGGTCGCTGCCGCAGAGGAGGCCGTCCTCTCCGAAAGCCTCGCCGGATAGCGGAACCAGTATCCCGACGTGGCCGTCACCGAAGTCACCGAATGCGGTGCTCCGGCGGAGGTCCTCCTGCGTTGGTGCCGCGACGCGCAACTCCTGATCGTCGGGAGCCACGGCCGCAGCCCCCTCAGGAGAACACTGCTCGGATCGACCAGCCAGGACATGCTGCACCGGGCCCCATGCCCCGTCATGATCTGCCGTCACCGACAGGCGCCCGATACGTTCGCCCATAATGATGGGCGTTGAGACCGTGGATCTCTCCGAGCTGCACGCCTACGGCTACGCAGCGGCCCTGCTGATCGGTCTCGGCCTGGGCATCGAGCGGGAACATGCGGCGCAGGCACAGCCCGGCCCCCGACTCGGGTCGACCCGAGCTACCCCGGTGCCCGCACCTTCCCGCTCATTCCCCTCGCAGGGGCTGTCGCCGGGCATCTCGGCACTCCGGTCGTCACCGCCGGTCTCGTCGGCGTGGCGGCGCTGATTCTGGCGTGGTACTGGGTCCGGGCGCACGCTCCCCGACCGGACGCCGGAACCACCACCGCGTTCGCCGCCCTGGTCGCGTTCCTGCTCGGCGCGCTCGCCTGGCATCACCCGTCGCTCGCCGTGATCGTGCTGGTCCTGCTCGCCGTCAAATACCCCATGCACGAATTCGCCGAACGCATGATCGACGAGCGCGACATCACCGACTTCTGTGTCCTGCTGGCCATCGCGTTCCTCGTCCTGCCTCTGCTTCCCGAACGAGACGTCGGGCCCTACGGTGCGTTGAACCCTGCAACCATCGGGTCGACTGATCCTCGTGCTGAGCCTGATCGGATGGGTCGGATATGTGGCCACCCGAATCCTCGGTCCACGGTGGGGCTGTTGATCGTCGGCTTCGCGGGCGGTTTCGTGTCGGGCGCCGCGACCACCGCGGTCATGGGCCGCATAGCCCGGCAGCACCCCGATTCGCCCGCCCCCCTGCCGCCGCCCTGGTGACCAACAGATCCACCATCGTTCTCGCTGTCGCCATCACCAGGGTCGTCAATGTTGAGGTCTCGTCCCGGCTCGCGCTCGTCTTCGGTGACGCCACAATGATGATCGCCGCAGAGACTGCATTTCTGCTCCTCCGGCGGCGCGGGCGAACCCCCGAGGGCGGTGATGGCCAGGAGCAGTATCTGTCGGCCGGGCTGTTGGACCGGCCGATCTCCATCCCGGCGACCCTCTCGCTGGCAGGAATACTGCTGCTGCTGCTCGTCGTCACCCGAGGCGCCGCCGACGTCTTCGGTGGCGGCGGCGCGGTCGCGGCGGCTGCCGTGGGCGGCCTCGCCGACGCACATTCCGCGGCCCTTGCTGCAGCCTCGGCCACCGGAGAATCGTTGTCGGTCGACGCCGCAACGATGGCGGCGACGGTTGCTGTGGCACGAACCTGCTCACCAAGCTCACGCTCGCAGCAATAGCCGGGTCCGTGTCGTTCGCCCTCCGACTGGCGGCCTGGCTCGCCCCGCCAGTCGCCATCACGGTAGTAACGGTGTGGGCGTTGCTCATTCGCTGACCACCCGAACCTCACAATCGATCACTCGGGACGTCGCAATGGTCGATCCATCGATTGTCGTGGGTGGACGGGGCCTCGTCGTCGTTGAACGCGGTGTGGTGGGCCGGTCTAGAGGCGGCACTTCGCAGGGCGCCGCTGCTGCTGTCCTGTGTCAGTTACCGCCGTCATGGACGCCGTGCCCGCGTCATGGAAAGGAGCTGCAATCCAGGGCACAGCATGAGCTCGCCGCAGCCGTCGAAGTCGCCGGGGCAGGGAACGCCGGCGGAGCGGTCGAGATCCGCGCCGAGTTGTCGCATCAGTACGCTCCCGCGGCGCTCGTCGCGCGGTCCGAGAGTGCGGCGATGGTCGTGGTCGGCCGCCGCGGACTCGGCGAGTTCACTGGCGGTCTGGTCGGCCCCGTCAGCTCGGCCGTGGTGCGCCACGCACACTGCGCACAGATCATTCCCGGCCTCCGGCGGGACGAGCCCGCAGACCCGGATAGCCTTCCGAACGGGACTTTCGAAGGACACCCGATGGCGGCGGCCTGTTCGCACGCGAGAAGACCAGCGTCCATCGAACGAGTGACCTTCGACCCTGCCCGTCTCAGCGGGTTTATCGGATCGTGGTCTCGAGCCGGCATGACCGTTACCGTGGCAAAGGAGGACACGATGGTCGAAGACCATGGACAGCCGACCTGGCGTCAGGACGCAGTATCCACCCGAGACGACGATCCCGGGGATGTGAAGTATCTACGCCCCCTGGGTCTGGCATTTGCCCTGCTGTCGGGCGCCGCCGTCGCCGGCTTGGTCGTCGGTCTCGGGGCGTGGCTCGCGACTCCGCTGGTCGGAGTATCTGCAGCGGCGACTCTCATCGGCACCGCATGCCTTGCAGTAGCAATGGTGTGATGCCGCCTCGACCACGTCGACGAAAGCCCTGGCACTCCCCGTTACCGTTTAGGTGACCCCATACCGGTCCCGAGTACCGAGTACCGAATCCGGCACATAAATGGACTGCGGTGCGGCGATAACGAAGTATGGCCTACCTGCTCACGCGCCTCACCGCGCTCACCCGCTCACCGACCCCGGCAAAGCAGGTTAGCAATCGGAGAGTTGCTCCCGGAATCGGGCGTCCGGAACAGGCCCCCATCCGTCCGGGGGCGGCGACCGAGAGAGCCCGGAGGGGCTCCCCCCCTCGCCCGGCAGACTCCGCCCTGACATTGAGCGCACACGCCCGCATGAGGTGTTACTGATGCTGAGCTCGACGACGAAGTCAACTCCTCCGCCTGTTTGTATCGGTCGACAGCGTAATCTGTGACGTGGGGACTGGAGGTTTCCGTATGATCAATGTCTTTCTCGTAGACGATCATGAGGTCGTGCGCCGCGGCATAGCGGATCTCCTCACCGCTGATCCTGATCTGACAGTAATAGGCGAGGCCGCGTCCTACGCGCAGGCGATGGCGAGGGCGCCTGCCCTTCGGCCCGATGTCGCTGTCCTCGACGTACGGCTTCCCGATGGCAACGGCATCGAGCTGTGCCGCGAGTTACACGCGCGGATGCCCGAGTTGCGATGCCTCATCTTGACCTCGTTCACCGATGAGCAAGCCATGCTCGACGCCATCCTCGCCGGTGCGAGCGGGTACGTCCTCAAGGACATCCGGGGCATGGAATTGGCGGCGGCAGTACACGAGGTCGGGGCGGGCAAGTCCCTGCTCGACAGTAGAGCCGCCGCCGCTCTGATGGACAAGTTGCGCGCGACCTCGAGCGAAGGGAAGGGGCCATTTGGCCACCTGACCAATCAGGAGCGGACACTACTCACGCTCCTCGGCGAGGGGCTGACCAACCGCCAGATAGCGGAGCGGATGTTTCTCGCCGAGAAAACGGTGAAGAACTATGTGTCACGGCTACTGGCCAAACTCGGTGTCGAGCGCCGAACCCAAGCCGCCGTCCTGGCCGCGAAGATGCCGCCGCCTCGCGCCGAGTCGTAGGCGCCCGCGGTGACACGGCAACCAGACGAGCACGATCGCCCGCCGCTCCTCGGCAGCCTCTCCGAGCTTCGACTCCGCGAGCTCCTGACCGAAGTGCAGGATCGCGCCGAGCAGATCGTGGACGCACGAGACCACGTCGACGGCCTGCTCGACGCCGTGCTCTCGGTGATCTCGGGACTCGATCTCGACAACACGCTGCGCACGATCGTCCATGCCGCCATCAACCTGGTCGACGCCCGCTACGGTGCACTCGGGGTCCTCGGCCCGGACGGCGAGTTGAGCGAGTTCCTGTTCGAGGGCATCGACGACGAGACACGCGCCCGCATCGGGGAACTTCCGCGGGGGCGAGGCTTGATCGGATACCTCATTACCAACCCGAAGCCGATGCGGCTCGACGATCTCTCCGTCCATCCCGCCTCGGCGGGATTCCCACCCCATCATCCTCCGATGACGACCTTCCTCGGTGTCCCCATCCAGACGCGCGACAAGGTCTTCGGAAATCTGTATCTCACCGAAAAGGCGAACCGGCGGCCCTTCAACGACGACGACGAAGTGGTCCTCCGCGCGTTGGCTGCCGCGGCGGGAATCGCGATCGAGAACGCCAGGTTGTACGACGAGTCACGAACGAGGCAGGCCTGGCTCGAGGCCACTCGTGAAATCGCCACGGAATTGCTCGCCGGCAGTGACACCACCGACGTGTTGCAGGTGATAACGGACGACGCGCTCGCCCTCACCGCAGCGGACAGCGCCTTCCTCGCCGTCCCCGAAGATCCCGACACTCCGTCGCATGAGGTCACCGAACTCGTCGTGACGGCATCCGCCGGCACGGTACCCGGCCGTCTCCTCGGCAGAACCATCCCACTGGAGGGGTCGACGTCTGGTCAGGCATTTCGCCACAGAACTCCCCTGCGCGTCACCGAGCTGGCGTTCGACCCCGGCTTCGAATCGGCCACGCCCTTCGGCCCGGCCCTGGTACTGCCCCTGCGCGCGGCACAATCGGTGACCGGGGTGCTGGTAGCACTGCGCAACGCCGACGCCGCACCGTTCACCGGCGAACAGTTGGCATTGATGTCCGGCTTTGCGGATCAAGCGGCCGTCGCCCTTCAGCTCGCCCACAGCCAGCGGCGGATGCGCGAGTTCGACGTGCTGTCCGACCGCGATCGCATTGCGCGTGACCTTCACGATCACGTGATCCAACGGCTCTTCGCGGTCGGACTGTCCCTCCAGGGCACCCTGCAGCGGGCGAAGTCGCCGGAAGTCAGACAGCGATTGGGGCAATCGGTGGACGATCTCCACGACATCGTGCGCGACATTCGTCTTGCGATCTTCGATCTTCACTCCGGTGCGGATGGAACGACCCAATTTCGACGCCGGCTTCACGAAATCATCGCCGAGGTCACCGCCGACTCCGGGTTGCGCACCACCGTGCACATGTCTGGTCCGCTGTCCGTGATCGACGCCGCGCTGGCCGACCATGCAGAAGCTGTGCTTCGAGAAGCTCTGAGCAATACGGTCCGCCACGCTGCCGCCGGCACGATCACGGTCAGCATCTCCGTCTACGACGATCTCGTCCTCGAGGTCGCGGACGACGGCACCGGCATTCCCGAGAACGTCGCGAGAAGTGGACTCGACAACCTGGCTGCCCGCGCACACGAATCCAATGGGCAGTGCACCATTGGCACTACTCCGGGCGGCGGAACCACCCTCCGGTGGTCCGCCCCCCTCCCCTGACCGACCGCACGAGCCATCACATCTTGCTCGACTACACGGGATGCGCCCCTCGCCGCTGCTGCATCAGGGACCACGCCGAACTCCACACTCAGACACTCAACTTGGTCTTGGTCGATTCGACTGGCGGCGCCGGGGCAGCGACCGACGTCAAGTCCGCGGAGTGGTGAAAATGCAACGTCCCATCGTCGAGGAGAACTCCCAACCGCGCCGCACCCGCGGATTCCCGTCGTCGAGTGGCACATTCGCATAGTCGACACCGACGTCGTACACGATCACACCCGTCCGTGCGGGATCGGATGTCGCCGAGATGCGATCGACCCTTCCGGCGGTGATCCGCACGCGCGTGCCCACCGTCAACCCTGCGCTCGCCATCTTCCGTTGCACCACCGCACTCGCCTCCGGCGTAGCCAACACTTGCTGGTCTGAAGGGAACATCTATCCTCGGGCAGCAGATAATTTTGTGTGACGAAGATGCCGCTCCTGGTCGAAGGCGGACCTGCCCATGGACACTGGCAGTCTGTCCAAATTGACCCATCATCCAGATATTGCCCGCCAGCGGTCCTCGAGCTGAGCGAGTTGGGGGTCCGGACCGGACTGCGCTCGGACCGATTCGGGGCGATCCGGGCGATCCGGGGCAGCGGCTCGTGACAGTTCCCGCAGCGCGGTTTTCCTTCCCCGGCCGCCGGCACCTTGTTGATCTTGCCGCAGTTCGGACACTTCACCTTGTCGGATCCCATGACGACACCTCTTCTCAGGCCGCCGCGACGGCGGGTTCCGCATACGCGACGGCGAGCTCGCCGCCGTCCACCGTGACACCGATGGTGCCACCCGGTTCGATTTCGCCTCGCAACAGCGCACGACCGATCTTGGTCTCCAC
>NZ_JAAXPA010000066.1 GCF_012396235.1 Rhodococcus opacus
TCGGAGCGGTTGTATCCCCTGCGGACGGTACCCGGGAGGGCTATGGCGAACTCGATAGATTCGTCGAGCAGGGCAACTGCGTCGTCGATCCGGCCGCTGTCGAGGATCGCGTAGTACCGCTCGATCACGAGTGCATCGGCCATCTCTAACCGAAGTAAATCCAGTTCAGTTTCTCCCTCGAAAGGACACCGACCACATCGTGCTCGAAAAGGACGGCGACGTCGCCCGTGTGTGGCTCAACCGCCCGCATAAGCCTGGAAGCACCGATTGGTATGAGCGTCTGGAGAGTGTCATTGGGGCGAAATGCCTTGTCATAGTGGAATAATGAGACTTCTCTAGGGTCAGATTCAGCCACACAGAAGGGCATCTCGCGGATGCAATCTCACACCTGGCCCGTCGCCGCGGCCAGATTCGACGACCCCAATCTGGTGTCGACCGCGGGACTGGTCTCGGTGATGGCATTGGCGCAGGCCAGCGGCCTGCTCACGCTCGCCGATCAGCATCTGAGCGTGCCCGACGGACAAAGGTGCCCACCCGGGCCACACGAGCATTTCATGCGGAACGTCGGGTCGGCGGTCTCGTCGAAGCATGTGCCGCCGGTGATGGCTGCGATCAAAACGATCTTCGCGCACACCGAAGCAAATGCTGTTGTACAGCAGTGGGATCAGGTCGCCGACACCTTGAACGAGTCGTTCCCGAAGGTGGCGTCGATGATGCGGGATGCGAAGGAAGATGTGCTCGCGTTCCGGGTCTTCCTGAACGCCCATTGGGCAGAAGGTCTGGTCGAACAATTCGATCGAACGGCTGAACAAGGAGATCAAACGCCGCGCCGACGTCGTGGAAATCTTCCCGAACCCGGCCGCGTTCTTGCGTCTGACGACGGCGGTGGTGATCGAGGCGCACGATGAATGGCAGGTCACCCGCCGCTATGTCTCCGATGTGAGTATGGACGAGCTCAGGGTGGTCATCGCAGCCTAAGGACGAGCCCGCGCCACCGATGCGAACCCGCAGTCGTTGACACCCGAACTCGAAACCGCATAACCTACAACATGACTCGTTGATCACGAACCAGAGGGTTCACCGATCCGAACTACACCACCCAATGGGACGCTACCGCATTCTCCGCAGAACGTGTGTGGGACTCGCAGCGCAGGGTCTGGTGGCGGGCGGATTGCTGCGGTCACGAATGGCAGGACAGCGTCCGGGCGCGGGACGACGGGACGAGGACCTTCTCAACAATCGCCCGCGCAAGAGCTTGCACTGGGCCACGCCGGCAACGGCTTTCGCCACTCGAATGTCACAATGATCACGCAAGTGTTGCGACGACCGCTCGAATCCGCCAGTCGCGGTGGACGCGGAAGTCGGCCACCAGGAGCACGACGGGCAGTGTCATCTGGTGCTGATGGTGCGAATTCCGTCGTCGCAAACGTGATTCAGTGGCAGTGCCGCCAGTCCCTGATCCTGCAACCCATATGGCTCTAACCAACCCATGTCCATGCTAAACCGAATTCAGTTTGACAGATCGGATCCGCAAAGTTACGTTCGGTCGCGTGACTGCGCATCGGAGATGGTCGGCGAACACCGCGGTAGTAGGCTTGGGCGTGACGGCCATGGGAAAGATCTACGGACGAACCACCGCGGACTTCGCCGCTGAGGCGATCGGCCTAGCCCTCGACGACGCGGGACTGCAGAAGACCGACATCGACGGGCTGCTGCTCAATGGCAACGGAAACCTGGACATGGACCCGCGCCTGCAGTTCTCGCTGGGGTTCGAGGATCTGTCGATCATGAACTCGATGAGGGCATTCGGCTCGACAGTCGGCTCGATGGTCCAGTACGCCAGCCTTGCTCTGGAAGCGGGCTTGGTCAACCATGTGGTCCTTGTATATGGCGATACCCCACTGAAGCCCGCTGTCGGTGCGGGTGCCGCGTACGCGGCACGCGGGGTCTGGGACGGGATGAACGTCCTCAAGGCGGTGTATGGCGAGTTCGGTGGCAATGTCCCCTACGCCCTGGCCGCGCGTCGGCATCAGGAGCTCTACGGCACCACGAGCGAGCAGCTCGGCGCTATCGCAGTGGCCCAGCGCGAGTGGGCGCAGATGAACCCGTACGCGCAGATGCAGAAGCCGATGACGCTCGAGGACCACCAGGCCTCACGCATGGTGGCCGACCCGTTCCACCTCTTCGACTGCTGTCTGGTCTCCAACGGTGCCGTTGCCGTCGTGATGACCACGGCCGAACGCGCGAAGGACCTGCGGCAGCCGCCTATCCACCTGAAGGCTGCAACGCAAGCCGCGCCGGGGGACAACCAGATGTCCGGACGCGACCCGGGGATCGTCACGGGCGCGCAGCAGGCCGGCGAGCAGGCCTTCGCGCTTGCGGGGATCACGCGCGACGACGTCGACATCCTCGAGCTCTACGACTGCTACACGTACACGGTCCTGGTGACGTTGGAGGACTACGGCTTCTGCGAAAAAGGTGAGGGCGGTGAATTCGTCGCGGACGGCAAGCTCGGTCCCGGTGGCTCGCTGCCCACCAACACCGGCGGCGGGCAGCTATCGGGCTACTACATGTGGGGCTTCACCCCCCTTTCGGAGGCCATCATGCAGGCACGGGGACAGGCCGGCGACCGCCAGGTGGCCAAGAACGACATCGTCTTGGCCAGTGGCAACGGCGGCGTCCTCAACTTCCACTCGACAACGATCTGGAGCAAGCATGCCGACTGACGCCTCAGAGCTCACCTACGACGACGCCAGCGCCCCGTTCTTCGAGGGCGCGGCCCGCGGCGAGCTCATGCTGCAGTTCTGCGAGTCGTGCGATGGGTACATGTGGCCGGTGAAATACCGCTGCCCCCATTGCTTCGCACCCGCCGTCGTATGGCGTGCAGCGAGCGGCGGGGCAACGTTGTACAGCCTGACCGTCGTACACCAGGCCCACCCGCGGTTCCCCAGCCCGTACGTCCTCGCAACGGTCGAAACGCAGGAGGGTGTCCGGTTCAACGCCTCGCTCGTCGGCGAGAACGCCGCGAGCACACCGATTGGATCGGAGATGGTCGCCGTCTTCGACCGCACCGAGAAGCCGTTCACCGTTCCCAGATTCCGGAGAGCCTCATGAGCTATCACTTCATCACCTACGAAAAGCGCGACCGTGTCGCGGTCGTGACGCTCAATCGGCCGGAGTCGATGAACGCCCTGCATCTCGAGGCGCACCGCGAGCTCGCGGGGGCGTGGGAAGATTTCCGCGACGATCCTGACGTGTGGGTCGCGATTCTGACCGGAGCAGGTGACCGCGCCTTCTGCGCAGGGAACGACCTCAAGGTCACGGCCGAGCGTACGGCGCAGGGCGGCGACGTCCAGGGCGAGGCCCGCCCCCCGTTCGGGCGCATTACCCGTGACTTCGACTGCCCGAAGCCCATCATTGCGGCGGTCAACGGCGTCGCCGCCGGCGGCGGTCTCGAGCTCATCCTGGCCTGTGACATTGTCGTGGCCTCGGAGCACGCCCGCATGGGACTTCCCGAGCCGAAGGTCGGCCTCTTCGCCGGTGCCGGGGGCGCTCACCGGCTCGCACGTCAGGTCCCCTTCAAGCTGGCCATGGGGATGCTCCTGACCGGCGACCTGATCGATGCGCCCGAGGCCCATCGGATCGGGCTGATCAACGAGGTCGTTCCCCACGACGAGCTGATGACGACGGCGCAGTCGTGGGCCGACCGGATCATCAGGTGCTCGCCATTGTCCGTGCAGCTCACCAAGGAGGCGGTCTTCGACGCCCAGTTCCTGAGCATCGACGACGCCTTCCGTAAGGACAACGGCCGACGCGATCGGTTGCTGGCCTCGCACGACTTCGTCGAGGGGCCAAAGGCCTTCGCGGAGAAGAGACAACCCAGATGGACAGGACGTTGATCGACATGACCGGGCCCCACTCCCTGAGCGCGCTGCTCGCGCCCCGCAACGTCGTCATCGTCGGTGCGTCGGAGCGCTCCGCCTGGTCCGCAGGGTCGTTCTCCAACTTCGCCCGGCTGGGGTTCGAGGGTCAGGTGCATCTCGTCAACCGCAAGGGGGGCACCGTCCACGGACAGCCGGCACACAGGTCGTGCGCCGAGATCGGCGAGCAGGTCGACCTGGCCTTGCTGCTGGTGGCCGCCGAGGCCGTCCCGAACGCGCTGCGCGACATCGCCGCGGCCGGGATCCGTTTCGCCGTGGTCCTAGCTGCCGGCTTCGACGAGATCGGCGCCAACGGTCGCGCCATGCAGCAGCAGATCACCGAGCTCGCTTTGGAGCTCGGGGTAACCTGCGTGGGACCGAACTGCCTGGGGTTCATCAACCTCGTCGACAAGGTGCCCGCTTGGTCCGGCCGGATGGCCGAGCTCACCACGGGCGCAATGGCGGTCGTGTCACAGAGCGGCGCGACCGCGCACACTATCGCGGCCTTCGCAGCGCAGCAGAACATCGGCGTCAGCCACGTCGTCTCAACCGGCAACGAGTCGATGGTCGACACGACCACGATGGCGACCATCCTCATCGAGGACGAGCGGGTCCGCTCCGTGGCGATGTTCATCGAGTCGATCCGCGATGCCCGAACCTTCCGGAGTCTGGCGCGTCGGGCGGCCGAGCTCGGCAAGCCGATCGTGGCGCTCAAGATCGGCTCGAGCGAGCTCGCCGCCGAGATCGCCCAGAGTCACACCGGTGCACTCGTCGGTGACGACCGTCTGGTCGATGCGGCGCTTCGGCAGTTCGGCGTCATCCGGGTCAGGTCTTTGGAGCAGCTGGTGATGACGGCCGGGCTGCTGTCACGTACCGGTCCGCTGGCCACGGGTGACCTGGGAGTCGTCTCGATGTCCGGCGGCGCCTGCGACCTTGTTGCCGACCGGGCGGATGCATCGGGTGTCAGGCTTCCCATCCTCGCGGACGCGACGAAGGCGCGGTTCGCCGAGTTGCTGCCGGAGTTCTGCACCCTGCGCAACCCGCTCGACTCGACGGGTGCGGCATCGGCGAAGCCAGAGCTCTTTCGCGACTCGATCTTCGCGATCGCCGATGATCCGTCGGTGGCGATCGTCGCTGCGATCCACGTTCATCCCACCGAGGAACGCGGCGAGGCAATCAAGGCCCGACTGCGGATCGACGCACCGGCGCTCGCCGGTTCCGCCACGCCGGTGATCCTGCTCGACCAGACGATCGCGACGATAGACCCCGGGACGGTGCGCAATCTCGAGGAGCTCGGCATCCCGCTCGCCATGACCGGTCTTGACCACGTGGTCGAGGCGGCTGGCCATGCGATCTGGTGGTCGCAGTGGCTTCGCCCGGACCACCTGCCTACAGCGAGCGCCCCGGACCTGTCCTACCTCGCGGGGGCCGGTGGGGTGTGGAGTGAGGCTGAGTCGCTGGCGCTCCTGGTCGAGCACGGTGTCCCCGCGGTTCCGTACGCCCATGTCAGGGACGAGGAGGCGGCCGTCGAGGCGGCGGGTCGGCTCGGTTCGCCGCTCGTGGTCAAGCTCGTGTCGCCCGATATCGTCCACAAAAGCGACATCGGTGGAGTCCTCCTCGGCCTGGATTCGCCCGAGGCCGTCCGACGGGCATATCGCCAGGTGCAGGCTGCGGTGCTCGCAGTACCGGGCGCGCAATCCGAAGGTGCTCTGATCTCATCGATGCGATCTGGAGGCGTGGAGATGATCGTCGGGGTCGTGCGCGACCAGCAGTGGGGGCTTACTCTCGCAGTCGGCCTTGGTGGTGTCCTCGTGCACGTCATCGACGATAGTGTGCTGCGGACCCTTCCCGTGAGTGAGACCGACGTGCGACAGATGCTGTCGGAGCTGCGCGGCAAGGCTCTGCTCGACGGTGTCCGCGGCTCCAAGCCCGTCGACCTCGATGCGTTGGTGGCTGCGATCCTTAACGTCGCCAGCCTGGCCGAGCGGCTCGGCGACTCGCTCGAATCCATCGAGATCAACCCGTTCCGAGTGGAGGGCTCGACCGTCGAAGCCCTCGACGCGTCGATCGTCTGGGCGCCACGTGGCAGCGATGAGGCGCACCCATAGGAAGATGTCGTGAGGAGTGTGCTTGCCGGAATACAGCTGCCAGTGTGCCTATTCTCGGTCGAGAAGTCCTCGCGCGCAATGCGTCGCCAACAGCGGGTGACGCATTGCGCGCAGCTGCGCATATCAACGCTCGAGCAAGATCTCACCCCACTCGCGGGCGGGGCTCGCGAGTGGGGTGGCTGCCCATCACCGTTAGCGGACGCTTGCGTGTGCCGGTGCCGGTCGCGGACGTCGGCGTTCACGCTCGCCTTTTGCGTCCTCCAGGCTGGCCTGCGGGCGCAGCTGGAGCCGCGAGATCCATCCCGCCATGCGCCTGGTGCGCCGTCGGAGTGTGCTTCCCCGTGGCGGGCAGACGCGGCGCCGCACGTCCTGGAGTAGCGTCGGACGGTGTTTCTGCCTGGGTCGGTCAGACCGCTCGTCCAGGATGGAGCACAGTGGTCGGCACGAAGAATTGAGCTTGTCGAGCACCCGGTCGACGGCGATGGTGGCGCGGGCACATGGCTTGGCCGTCTTCGATGAGCTGCTCTGCGAGGCCGCGGGGAGCCCAGTTCAAACGCTCCGCGGCGAGCGAAGATCGGCGTTGAGCCGTCGCAACACCCTGTGCCCCCGCCTCATCGAAGAAGTCGGTGACAGGCAGCGTGCGTGTGGCGGCGAAGTGCATCCGAGGGACTGCCCCCACCCTGGTTGACACACGGGGTGTGCAGTTTCAGGCCGCGTGTGCGGTCTGATGGAGCGTCTCATATTCGACGGGTGTCAGTCGACCGAGCCCGCGTTGCCGGCGCCGCCGGTGGTAGGTCGTCTCGATCCACCCGACGATCGCCAACCGTAGTT
>NZ_JAAXPA010000067.1 GCF_012396235.1 Rhodococcus opacus
GCTCGTACGCTGATTCATCGCTGGGGCCTCCCACATCTTGTGGCTCTACCGGCCAGGACCCGTTTCCTGTCGGCAACCCACGTTCACATGTGCGTGGGGCCTCAGCCCAGCCCCTCATATCGTCTAATGGCTCCGCTGGTCATGAACGCTATCCGCGACATCGAAGACCGCCTCTACGAACAAGCAACGCACACGGAGCAAGCCCTGCTTCACGAATACGTTCGCGCCAGCCGACGGGGGACTGTGGCCGTAGTAGCGATGGGGCACAACATGGTCATCGCGAATCCCGCAGCATCCAGACTCATGGATTCATCGGACCAGGTCCTCCTGTGGGACTGGGCAACCCGCAACCTCGAAGAACGTCTCGAATGCGCCAGCGAACTTCGATTCATGGAGGGCATCGACGTCCATCTGCACGCTCGCCGGGTCGGTGGAGGCAAAGACACTTTCGGGGTTGTGGTCGAGCTTCGACCGAAACCTGACGCAACAACACGATCGGTCGTCGCGGGATACGACAGGTCCACGGGCGGTGCAAGCACGGAAAATAGCCAAAAAGAGCGCCTCCCGGGTCGGAGTTTGCCGACCTGTCGACTGCAAATGCAACTGGACGAGCTTCGGTCCGGCGGGTGACGCCGCACTTGCCGACCGACTGGCAAGGATCGAACACCCTGTCCGACAGAACGTTCGACTCTCGGGTTACCCCAATCATCGTCTAACGACCGAGACACCTGTCGTCGCGAAAAGCATGTGAATCAACCGGCACGAAGGTCGGTTGGTCGACCATGCGCACCTATCGTCCTTTGCTGCACACCGAAACTCACCCTCGCCCGCCTGGGTCAAGCGACTCGGTACGTGGGGGCGCACCAGGTCAGCCTCGCCGCAGCACCCACGTCCCAAGGTGCGACGAATCGGACTGCTGGGGACATGCACCCTCGACGGGTACGTGTTCCGCGACCGGTCGCCGTCCGTGGCGCCACGCGAGCACGAAGAACCACGGGCTGGCACATGTGCCGCGGTTGAGCGTAGCGATTTGGGACACCACGAACAGGAGTCGACGGCCAACACTAGTGATGCCAGTCACGCTGGTGATGGTGCGGCGTTCAGCCGACCAACAAGGGCACGAAGGAAAGGGCTGAGATGACAGAACGACAGTTATCCGTAGTCACCGATGGATTCACGTACCTGGAGGGTCCGCGCTGGCACGACGGGCGCTTGTGGTTCGTCGACTTCTACACGTTCACGGTCAACGCGGTGAACCCCGACGGCTCTGTAGAGCAGATTGCGGTGGTCCCCGAACAGCCCTCCGGGCTGGGCTGGCTTCCGGACGGGCGCATGCTGGTGGTATCGATGAAGGATCGTAAGGTTCTTCGCCAGGAGACGGACGGATCGCTCGTCGAGCACGCCGATATCTGGGACCTGTGCGGTGGGCACGCGAACGACATGGTCGTCGCCGAGAACGGCCAGGCCTACGTCGGGAACTTCGGATTCGACATGATGGCCGGGGCCGATCACGAACTCACCACGATCGTGCTGGTCAACACCGACGGATCCGCGAAAGTAGTAGCGGACGGTCTTTCATTCCCGAATGGGATGGTGATCTCTCCCGATGGGGGAACGTTGCTGGTCAACGAACTGTTCGGCAACAAGATCTCGGCATTCGACATCCTGCCGGACGGGACTCTCGGAGCGCGTCGAGACTGGGCCTCCTTCGGTGACCTGGGCGACGAAGCGAGCGTGGAGAAGCGATTGGCACAAGCGTCGATCGTTCCGGACGGTCTGACGATGGATGCAGAAGGCGCAGTATGGATTGCCGACTGCGTCAACCAACGCGCAGCACGTATCGCCGAAGGCGGCGAGATCCTCGACACCGTCAGCACTGCTCCCGAGGGTGTTTTCGCGGTCGCGCTGGGGGGAAATGACGGCAAAACCCTCTTCCTCTGCGTTGCCCCCGATTTCGACGAGAAGGCACGGAGCAACGCGCGCGAGGGCCGAATGTTGGCCACCAAGGTCGATGTGCCACATGCGGGTAGGCCCTGAAAATTGACGGACAGGTGGCCAGCAGGGTGAAGATCTCCTGCGCCTTGCGGACCGCTGGAAAGTCACGGCCTTATCAGAGTTGCCGAGCCACTGGGCTATGAGTGAGCTCATTTCCCGGTGGTTCCCCTGCACAGTGCTCCGACGGTGGGGTGCAGCATGTCGAGCCGCCGAGGTCATCGACCGGATCTGACTTGCCCGGGTTGGTTGCCGAACGCGATGGGGGACCCCGGCGGTTCGTTCCCTGCCCGCCCCCGTGGGGTTGGCGACCCGACAATCGTCCACCGTGAATGAGATAACGGTCGCTGCTCGGACCGCGTCGCCGTGCACGAAACAAATGTCGGGACTGTGGTTCCACCCATCGCCATTAGTCATTCGATGAGTACGAGCGGCGTCGGCAACGTTCGTGCCGCCGGCGCCCAATCCGCCCCTCGTCGATCGTAGGAAGGACCCAAGCTGTGCTCATCGGAGTACTGAAAGAGAACAAACCTGGAGAGACACGCGTCGCGGCGACTCCCGCGACCGTGATTCAGCTACGCAAGCTCGGTTACGACGTGGTCGTCGAGACCGGTGCGGGCGAACGTGCCGCTTTCTCGAACGCGGCGTACGCGGAGTCCGGCGCCACCATCGGGGATCCCTTGCAAGCCGACATCGTCTTCGGAGTCAATGCACCGGCATCGCAGCAACTCGACGGGCTGAGCCCCGGCGCGACGCTCGTCGCGATCCTGAGTCCCGCGCTCAAATCCGAACTCGTCGATGATCTGTCGCACCGACCGATCACCGCCCTCGCCATGGACGCAGTGCCCCGAATCTCGCGAGCTCAGTCACTGGACGTGCTCTCCTCAATGGCCAACATCGCAGGCTACCGAGCCGTAGTCGAGGCCGCACATGCCTTCGGCAGATTCTTCACCGGTCAGGTCACGGCAGCCGGCAAGGTCCCGCCGGCGACCGTACTCGTCGCGGGGGCCGGTGTCGCGGGCCTTGCCGCGATCGGTGCCGCTGGCAGTCTCGGCGCGGTCGTCAAAGCAACCGACCCTCGCCCCGAGGTAGCCGACCAGGTCCGCTCTCTGGGCGGCGAATACCTTTCCGTGGAAGCCGGCGATATCGAGGTCAGCGCCACCGGATACGCGAAGGAGATGTCGGCGGACTACAACACCCGCGCGTCGGACCTTTACGCCGCGACTGTTCCGCAGGCCGATATCGTCATCACCACGGCGCTCATACCGGGCCGCCCGGCACCGCGGCTGATCACGGCCGCGATGGTCGCCAGCATGAAACCGGGCAGCGTCATCGTCGACATGGCAGCCGCGAGCGGCGGCAATGTCGAAGGAACTGTGCCGGGTGCGGTGGCTGTCACCGACAACGGTGTGACCATCATCGGATATACCGATCTCGTCGGGCGGCTCCCCGCACAGTCATCCCAGCTTTACGGCACCAATCTGGTGAACCTGATGAAGCTGATGACGCCCGGCCAAGATGGTGAACTCGTACTCGACTTCGATGACGTGATCGTGCGCTCCATCACCGTGGTGCGCGACGGCGAGTCGACCTGGCCGCCGCCGCCAGTGCAGGTGTCGGCCGCCCCAGCCCCGACCATCAACAAATCGGAGAGTGTCCCGGTTCCGACCGAGCCGAAACAGCCGGTCTCCGCCAGAAGGAAACAGGGCATCGTCGGCATCGCAGCGGCGCTGCTGTTCGCCTTGATCGCCGTCTCGCCGCCCCCACTGCAGGTGCACCTGAGCGTTTTCGCCCTGGCGATCGTGATCGGCTACTTCGTCATCGGCAACGTGCACCACGCCCTGCACACCCCACTGATGTCCGTGACCAACGCGATCTCCGGAATCATCGTAGTTGGCGCGATACTGCAGATCGGCCACGACAATGTAGCGGTCACGGCGATTTCCTCCGCCGCGATCCTGCTCGCCAGTATCAACATCTTCGGTGGCTTTGCGGTAACCCGCCGCATGCTCGCCATGTTCTCGCGGTCCTGAAGGGTCTGAATTACCTTGATCTCAATCGAATCGGCCGCCTACGCGGCCTACATCGTCGCTGCGCTGTTGTTCATCCTTGCCCTCGCCGGCCTGTCGAAGCACGAAACCGCTAAGGCCGGAAACACCTTCGGCATCGCCGGAATGACGGTGGCGCTCGTCGCGACCGTCGTCCTGGCGGTCGACCACGGTGTTTCGGGATTCGGTCTGATCCTCCTCGCGGGTTTCATGCTTGTCGGTGCCCTGATCGGACTCCAACGGGCGAGTGTGGTGCAAATGACCGGGATGCCCGAGCTGATTGCGTTGTTGCACAGTTTCGTCGGCCTCGCCGCCGTGCTGGTCGGCTGGAACGGGTACCTGCACGTCGAACACATCGACGGTGCAGAGGCCCGAGCCCTCGGAGAGCAGGGAATGCTGGGTATCCACTCGGCAGAAGTTTTCATCGGCCTCTTCATCGGCGCGGTGACATTCACCGGATCCGTCGTCGCGTACCTCAAGCTCTCCGCGAAGATGAAGGCGTCCCCGCTGATGCTGCCCGGCAAGAACTTCTTGAATCTCGCTGCACTGGTCGCCTTCGTCACCCTAACGGTGTGGTTCGTGATCGAGCCGCAACTGTGGCTGCTCGCGGCAGTCACCATCCTCGCGCTGGGGGTGGGTTGGCACCTCGTTGCATCGATCGGGGGCGGCGACATGCCAGTGGTCGTGTCTATGCTCAACAGTTACAGCGGTTGGGCCGCCGCCGCCTCGGGCTTCCTCCTCGCGAACGATCTACTGATCGTCACTGGCGCACTGGTGGGCTCCTCTGGCGCCTACCTGTCCTACATCATGTGCAAGGCGATGAACCGGTCGTTCATCTCCGTCATCGCCGGGGGTTTCGGTCTCGTGACGGGACCGGACGATGAAGCCGACTACGGCGAGCACCGGGAAACCAATGTCGAGACGGTGGCGGAGATGTTATCGACCGCCGACTCGGTGGTCATCACTCCCGGCTACGGCATGGCTGTCGCTCAAGCGCAGCACGGAGTTGCTGAACTGACCCGCAAGCTGCGCGAGCGGGGCGTCGATGTCCGGTTCGGCATCCACCCAGTCGCAGGACGTCTCCCCGGCCACATGAACGTGCTACTGGCCGAGGCGAAGGTTCCCTACGACATCGTCTTGGAGATGGACGAGATCAACGATGACCTGGCCAATACCTCCGTGGTGCTGGTAATCGGGGCCAACGACACGGTCAATCCAGCGGCGGCCGAGGACCCGGCCAGCCCGATCGCGGGCATGCCGGTGCTCGCTGTGTGGGAGGCTGGCAACGTGATCGTCTTCAAGCGGTCGATGGCCTCGGGATACGCCGGCGTCCAAAATCCGCTCTTCTTCCGTGACAACACGCAAATGCTCTTCGGTGACGCCAAGACACGGATCGACGAAATCGTGGGAGCGTTGGCGGGTGCCCGCGTCTGACGTGTTCGCCGCCGGGGGAGAGCGGGTGAGCCTTCCGGCTCTCCTCCCAGCGAGTATGGCGGCATCCGTCGACCGAGTAGTTCGTGCGGCACCGGAGTTTCAGTCGTCCGATGACAAGAGAAGACCCCGGCCGCGGACCTTGGGTTCGCGGCCAGGCAGGCATTCAGTGCGGCATGTTCGATTAGCGTCGATGGACCGTGGTACTTCCGGCCGACGGGCATTCGCCTCGCGAAGAATGGCCCGGAGCACACGCTCATCACGTCTGCCGCGTCTCGTGCAGGAGTGCTTCTGGGCACACGATCACCCTGGAACGGGACCCTGCCCTGCGAGTCTCTCGGTATGGACGGTGAGGGCGTTCGAGCTCCCTTCCTAGCAAGCTCCCCGAAGCGGCGGCGAGGGAGGCCGACTGCTGTACCTCGGGCCCCGTCATCCGATATGCGGCCCGTGTCGCCGGCGAATCCAATGTCGCCGTCGTATCCGCCCACTCCTCGTTCAATTGCCTAGAGTGGGGAAATCTAGGTCGCGGGCGTCGGTGACGATATTGGCGGCTACGCCGCTCTGCCAGGCGCGACCGCGTTCGACCTGATCAGACCACACCACCGGTGGGTTCCCACGCCAGTTCGCGGATACGGGCCAGTAACCCCGGCCGGTTCGTCCTGACGGCCATCACGTACTCGGCCCGGCACTGTTCGCGCCGGTACCGCGGAGCAGGGCATCGACAGTGACCATCAAGACCACGCACCTGAGCGGGGGAAGGCTCATCGGACCTGGTGGCGTCGCGGCATTACCGAGTACGACACCGCCCAGCGGAGGTAACCGCTACGACAGGTGCAGGTCCGACTGCCCAGGACCCGTGCGCTACAGCGGTCTTGCCGTCCACCGCGGCCACCACACGCTCGCCCTCACTCTCACCGGCACCGGTCTGGTGGTGGCCGAGTACCTTCCAACTCGCCACCGTCGACCCGTCCGAGAGCCTGCCGGACCGTGGACTCACTCGGCGCTCGAATCGAATGCACAAGTGGGACAGTCTTTCCGATTCGACCGCAGCATCGTGACCTGCAACCTCGGGGTCTAGGAGCCGACCCAAATGCCGGCCGAACTCGACGATGCCTCGTCTTGAGGATCGCTCGCCACCGCGTGACCCTTGCACACCTGGGATACGTCGTCCTCCGACGCCGGATCGGAACCTCACCATTCGACCTGAACTACCTCTTATACGAGGTGTCCATCAACCGAGCCCAGTTCCTAAGAGCGTGTCTCATGTGGGGAGTTTCTTGAAGCAGGTCAGTGCGGCGGCGAGGTGAAGGAAGCCGGCGAAGTGTTCGCCGTGGCGCTCGTAGCGGATGGTCATACGCCGGTAGCCGGTGAGCCA
>NZ_JAAXPA010000068.1 GCF_012396235.1 Rhodococcus opacus
CCCGAAGAGCGGATCGGGGGAAACACCGTCTGTCGCAACTAGCCGGCGGGCGGCAGATCATGACCAGGGCCGAGGGCATGGTGCAGGAGGTTCTGGCTCGTCGATCCCTGAAGGTATCCGGCGAGCCACGACACAGCCTGCAGCGATGACGGTGATCCGTCGGTTCCGACGACGATCGGACGGTCGGCAGTCATTGTGTTCCTACCTTTCTCGACGAGTGATGGAACGCGGAAGTGCCTGTCGGTGATATCGATGGTCGCCGCCAGCAGATGGTCGCCGTAGGGCAGAAGGTCACCGCCTTCGGGTCGGAGGTCCACCCGCGGCCTGACGACAAATTCACGGCGGCACAGTGACAACGCTCACGCGCACTTCGCCACGCGCGTGCGCTACCGGTTCATCGCGGTGCGGCAACTCATTTGGTGTGTGCGGACGAAGCCCAGTCCGATAGTCATCGAAAGCAGGGAGAGGGCGGCGTCGTGAGAATGTCCCGCGGTGCGATTCGCCCGGCACTGCAACGAGCCATGCCGTACCCCTGTTCATCGTCCGCGAAAGGGTCGGTAGGGGCCGGAGGCCCTCCGACGGACAACAGGTGTCGTTGACCTTGTGCCCTACACCGGTCGCGGGCCTTGCGGAAGACTCGAACCGTAGCGATCGGAGGAGTTCTCTCCGAACCGGCGCCGCTGCTGTGGACTCGAGTGCGGGGGTGGCCCTGACCGGATAGATCGGGGTCGCGCTCTTGACTTGCCGGAGCATGTCATCTCCGTTGTCTGGTTGCAAGGATTTGGGGGACCGGGAGATGTGAACGGCGAGTGCAACTCGGGCGGCGGCGGCACTGCTCCGAGCAGGTGACCGCTGCTCCCGTGTCAATCCAGGTTCCCTTCAGAAGGAGGAAAGATCATGGCTCTCATGCGTTTCGATCCGTTCCGCGAGTCGACTGGGTGCGGCCGCTGCTCGCGAGTATCACGCTCGCCTGCTACGGGCTGATTTTCGGTGCCCTCGTCGGTGCCCTGTTCGGGCTGGTCATGTACGCGCTGCAGCGGGGTGGCGTGATTTCGCGTCCGTCAGCTCACTGCGACCTCGCTATTACGAGGTCCTCGCCGACATCGGGGTTGCGGACGAAGCCATCCGGCTGCTCGCCGGAAGTACCGATCAGAAGGAATAAGAGCGTGGATGGAGAAATGATGTCGATCAAGCTCAACAACACCGCGTACGAACACGCAAAACGCCTCATCAAGTCCGGTCACCGCGTTCTCGACGACCGCGATGCCTGGAGTGAGCACCGGCCGTCGACGCAGCAGGAGAACGAGTACATCGCCGAACACGGCCACACCGAGTATGCCCACTGGTATCTCGGCATCGACGACGAGCACGACCCGGACACCAAGGGCAGGTACAAATTCCCCTACGGCGACTTCGAGAACGTGCACAGGTGCGGGGTGCTGTCCGCAGAGTCGCGGGCGGCGCAGTACAAGCACGACGACATCGAGGCGGCGGCCGCCCATCTGCACGGCATGCTGGACGCCTACCGCTGACCGCGGTCGCGGTCATTCTTCCCTTGTTCGTCGAAGCACGCAGGACAGTGCGCAGTGGGATGGAAAACCATCTCCACGACGACGCCGGCACCGAACCCGTCCGGCCGGCGGCGCCGACCTGGAGAAACCGCGCGGATCTCGGTGTCGGACCTGGGCGGGCGGGAGGATCGGAGGAGGGTTCGGTGATGACCCGCGACGTGGAGAAACGGTGATCCGACCGGTCGGTATTGTGCACCGCCGGATGGTATTCGGCCGGCGTGGTCGGTGCGGCCCTGGTCGTGATGGGCGCCGCGGTGGGCTGGGCGGCGGCGAGCCGGGACCAGTGCGCCGACCCGACCTCGCTGGTGTGTACCGACCCGGCCCGCTACCTGCTGGTGTTCGCGCCGACCGTGATCCTGCTGCTCGGGTGTGGGGGCATTCGTGCGCGCCTACGCGGCGTGGCGGGCGTGGGCAGACCTGGCCGATCTGGCACGGCGCCGGATGGCCTGCCCTTCTCCGCAGATGACGAAGCCCGGCTGACGGCGGAGGCTGCGGAGCGGGCGGTCCTGGCGGAAATTCTGGCCGGGTTGCGTGACCGTTTCCCTACGTCTCGGTGCGGCAGACCTCGTCCGGGACCAGCCGGTGCGTCACCTCCTCGAACTGGCCGACGAGGCCCAGCTGATTGTCGTCGGAAACGGGGGGCGCGGCGGCTTCGCCGGGATGACGCCCGGCTCGACCAGCACGGCCCTGCTGCACACCACTACGTGCCCCTCCTCATCGTCAGACAGTGCACCGACGGCTAGTACGCCGCCGCGATCCAGTCTTTCATCAGGCGAGGAGGGGACCGAAGTCCTCGAAGAGCTGACCAGGTCAATGACCTTGGGCCCTACATCTGCATCTAGGCCTAGAAGAGATCAGCTGGGACGAGTGGTTCGAGAAGTTCGACGAGGCCGGTCTGGCGTTCCTCTACCAGGAGCAAAAGTCTAGCGGCGACGACAGCACTTTCTTCAAGCTGGCCGACCGGGAGTGAGGTTGCCTTCGGCGCCGACGGGTTTCGTTGTATCCCGGTTGGGAGCAGTCTCCGCGCGACGCGTCCGTCCGGCACGCGCACCGAACTGAGAGCGGTTCGACGGTGAACCCGACGAGGTCGTGGAGGCTACCCACTGGCGACGCCCTTGCCGTGCTTGAGGATTCGCCGGTCCTGACCGCACCTGTCGGTCCGGTCAGGACCAGGATCAACGACCTTCTCGGCCGGCCGCCAGTCAATGCCCCTCCTGGTCCGACAACGTCTTACCCTCGAGAGCCTTGACCCGTCGGTGCTCGAGAAGGACCAGGACGATGCCGGAGAGGAAGCAGAGGACACAGACCGTACCGGCGACCACGGCCCAACCCTCCATGCCATAGCCGGCGGCCACCAGAGCCATTGCGAGTAACGCGATCCCTATCCCGAGGAGTAGGAATCCCGGCCAGTTACGGCGATCGATGATGGCCTCTCCGGCATGCTCACGCATGGTTCGCCCCTCATCGTGTGGGTGATCTTCGGTGCCTGCCATATTCACTCCTCGTTGTCGGGCGGTCCTCGGGGACCGCGACGAAAAAACATCTACCTCTGCATTTCGCGCGCGCCGGTGTCTGGAGCCGATTTCCCTCGACCGGCATTCGGGTAGCGATCTCGATCTTGGCGTTATCTCGGGTAGCGAGAGCATCGCGTACGACGGTGCGCACCACCGGTTCGCATGGGGTGCGGTAGTCGGGCTGTGGACCGGTGTAGATCAGGCCGACGACTGGGACGGGTGCCGTACGGCTGCGGAAGCTGAGGTCCAGGCGACCGGGTTCGCCCGGGCGGTCTCGGGCTATCACGGCATCGAAGTGGCCCTCAGCATCGGGGGGAGTGGTGGATACACCCCACGCGATTCGGGGTTTGCCGACGAAGACCGCGAGCAGCGGCGTCTCCGCGTCGACAGGTAGTGGACCACATATCCATACCAAGATGTCGGCATCGGCGGGGTTGACAGTGTCTGCCCGTACCATCGGATAACTGATCAGGTCGGCGTAGCGGGCGATCTCGCTGACGGCAACCCTGAAGCTCACGCGTCGTTCTCGGAGCCAATCCGCCACTGTATCGAGCGCGAGTAGATCCCCGCGGGTGTTGCCGTCGCTGTGCACGGAGAACCAGCCGCCGAGCAACACGCGTCGACCGCCTCGTGCTCCAGGCATTCATCGGCGATGCCGGACTGTCGTGGTGCGCAGGCACCTGTCGTAGATCGATTCCAGGACGCAGGCCCGCGCTGTGTTGCGCTCGGCGTGTTGCCGTGCCGCACAGCCCATGCGAAGCCGCGCCTCGTCGTCGCGGAGTCGCTGCGGAAGCGAGACTGCATGGAACTCGAGACACCCGTCGAGCGCTCACCGCACCGGACCGCGCCATGCCAGGGGCGGCTACCGGACGATGAGAAGTGGGCAGTTGACCGAGTGCATCAACGCCCTGCTGGTCGACCCCAACAGCAAGCTGGTGAACCCGCCCCGACCTCGGCTACCCACGACGAGCAGCTGCGCATTCTCGGCTTCCTCACGCAGGCCGTGTGTGGGTTGGTCCATGACGACGACTGTGCGGACCTTCACGTCCGGGTATTTCTCGGCGTGACCGGCGAGCCTTTCCGACAACCGGGCTGTTTCGTCCTTCACGACCTCCTGCATCCACGTGGGGTCGGTGCCGCCCTCGAATGCGAGGTGAAGATCGACGTCGGACCAGGCGTGGACGGCCACGAGTTCGGTGTGCCGCAGTTCGGCTTCCTCGAATGCCATGGCGATGGCGGGTTCGGTGTGCGCGGATCCGTCGACGCCGACGACGACGGGTCCTGCGAGGGCGGTGATGTCGGTGTCGGGCAGGCCGTGGATGACGGCGACGGGGCAGTGTGCGTGGGTGGCGACGGCGGAGCTGACCGAGCCCAGGAACATCCTTTCGATGATTCCTTGCCGGTTCGCACCGACGACGACCATGCGCGCAGTTTTCGACCGCTCGACGAGTTCACCGGCGGGTGTCTCGGTGCCGAGGACGGTGTGGATCTCGAGCGAGTGACCGGGTACCGCGTCGGCTGCGACCTCGGCGGCCCTGGCCAACCTCTTCTTGGCTTCGAGTTCCTCTTCTTCGAAGAAGCTGGGGGGCAGGCCGACGGAAAACCCGTACGCGCCCGGAACGAACGTGGTGGTGAGCACCGTCAGGGGAGCGTTCCGCAGTGCCGCTTCCTTCGCGGCCCACGATACTGCCTGCAGCGCCGACGGTGATCCGTCTGTTCCGACGACGATGGGACGGTCGGCAGTCATGATGTTCCTACCTTTCGTGACCGGGTGATGGGACGGCGGAAGTGCCTGTCTGTCAGTGATATCGATGGTCGCCGCCAGAAGATCGTCGCCGTAGGGCAGAAGGTCACCGCTTTCGGGTCGGAGGTCCACCTGCGGCCGTGCGACCCCCATCCACAGCGTCACAGTCATCCCGCTCGGCGTATTTCGCCCGGTACCGGCGCCACCTGATTATCGGTGTGCGGCAACTCAGGTGATGTGCGCGGACGAATCCCCGTCCGATAGTCGGCGAAAGCAGGGAGAGGGCGGCGTCGAGGGAATGTCCCTCGGTTAGCCGAGCGCGGCACGGCTACATCCGGCGCCGTACCCCGGGCATCGTGCGTGAAGGGGCGGGTAGAGGTCGGAAGTCCTCTGACAGGCAACGAGGGTCACTGACCTTGTGCCCTACGCCGGTTGCGGTCGTCGCGGAAGACTCGGAACCGAGCGATCGGAGGAGGTATCCCCGAACCAGCGCAGCTGGGGCTCGAGTCATGGGTGGCCCTGACCGGTTCGAAGCCGAGTCGGCGCCGCCGCAGAGAATTCACGCATAGGAGCAATGATGGCAACACAGTCGAGTGCGGGAACATCGGCAGTACGCCCGAACGAGCCCGCCCACCGAGCAATAGCAACGTTCGACAACTATGCCGACGCCGAGCGTGCCGTCGACTATCTCTCCGACCAGCACTTCGCGGTGGAGAAGGTGGCCATCGTCGGTCGCGATATCGAGTTGGTCGAGCAGGTCCTCGGCCGATTGAATTACGGCTGGGCGGCACTACGGGGTGCAATGACCGGCGCGCTGACCGGCGCGCTGATCGGGTGGATCTTCGGCCTTTTCGACTGGGCACGGCCGCTCCTCGCGAGTGTCACACTCGCCTGCTACGGGCTGATCTTCGGCGCCCTCATGGGCGGTCTGCTCGGTCTGCTCATGTATGCGCTGCAACGGGGGCGGCGCGATTTCGCCTCGGTCTACTCATTGCAGCCCCGCCACTACGAAGTCCTCGCCGATGTCGAGGTCGCGGACGAAGCCGTCCGCCTGCTCACCGGCCGGACCGATCGAAAGGAATGAGTCATGGCGACCGCTGTGGGGATAGACCTGGGCACCACCAACTCGG
>NZ_JAAXPA010000069.1 GCF_012396235.1 Rhodococcus opacus
GGACGAATCGCGCGCGGCTTTCGGCATCGAGGTCCGCAGAGAGAACCTTGACCGCCACGACTCGGTCGAGTGATCGTTCCCAACATCGGTATACGGTGCCGAATCCGCCGCGGCCGATCTCGTGCGCATCCTCGAACCCCTCGGCATCGAGTTCGGCACCGACTGCATCGGGACCCTGGTCGCGCTGAGTGTCTTCAGACTTGGCCTCGGACATAGGCAGTTCGATTCGTGGCGGGGAACGGAGGTCGTCCGCTTCTCAGGCATGTCCGCCCCTGCCGCCGAGTCGACGGCACAGGCTCGGGCACAACATCAAAGTCTACAGCCATTGTGACGCCGGACACACCGCGCCGCGGTCGATTCATTGCCACGCGAACTCGACATGCCCGTTCCGGCCCGTCGCGGGCTGGCAGCGCGTAGGTGACCAGGTGACCAGGACGCCGAACAGGTAGACGGTGCCAGTCGATGGTGGAGTCGATGTTTCTGCACACCGTGCTAGGGCATGTCTCCCAATAGTTTGAGCCATTCGACGATGCCGGCGAGGAGGAATCCAGCCCGGTAAGTCAGGGCAAGCTTGTCATACCGGGTTGCCACCGCTCGCCACTGTTTTGCCTTGTTGAAGGCCCTTTCCACCACGTTGCGGCCCTTGTACGACTCGGCATCGAAGTTCGGTGGCCGACCGCCCGCGCTGCCCTTGTTCTTGCGGTTGGCCACCTGATCGGACTTCTCGGGAATGACCGCCTTGATGCCCTTGCTGCGTAGCAGTTCTCGATTGGCCTTGGATGTGTACGCCTTGTCGGCACGGACCTCGTCCGGGCGCGTGCGGGGTGCGCCGCCACCGATGCGCGGCACGCAGATGCCCTCCAGGAGCGGGCCGAACATCGGGCTGTCGCTGGCCTGGCCAGGACCCACCAGCACCGACAAGGGACGTCCGTCGCCATCGCACGCCAGGTGGACTTTGCAGGTCAGCCCGCCGCGGGACCGGCCGATGCCGTGATCGACCGGTTCGTCAAGCAGATTCGTGTAATTCGGTAGATCCCCCTGTGTCACGCGCGGCGTTGGCGCCGTGCTGGTGCACCCGCACCACGGTGGAATCCACCGACACCGCCCAATCCAGGTCGCCACCGGCATCGGCCATCGCCGCCAGGGCTATGAGTACCCGATCCCACGTTCCATCCCCGGCGTAGCGTCGGTGCCGTTTCCACACCGTCTTCCAGGGGCCGAAATGCGCAGGTAGATCCCGCCACGGGAGCCCGGTACGCAGCCGGTAGAGCATCCCCTCCACCACAAGCCGGCTGTTCTGGAACTTCCGCCCCCGCAGCCCATCCGAACTGGGCAACAGCAGCGCAAGCAACTCCCACTGCTTGTCCGTCAACACCTCAAACCTATTAACAACGTCTGCCACAGCGAAGAGTCTGCAGCACAACACCCCAAATCATTGGGAGACACGCCCTAGTACTGCAACGGCACTTATGGGACATGTCCGCGGGTTCGGTAGTGACAGATGCGGGCCTGGTGTTGTCGGCGTCTCCGCCAGTGTGACCAGGACCAGACGTGTTCGTCGGGGTGGGCGTGTCGCAGGATCAGATGCACGAGTAGGCGGCGGATCTCGGGTACCGTGTACGCGATCATGCCCTGATCGTTTGTCCCGATTCCCCCTTTATCGCTTCGGTTTTCGTGCCGGCAAGCCAGGCGAGGGCGAGCATCGACAGTGTGGTGTGGGCGTACCAGGCCCGGTAGGTGCGCACCTGGTACTGGTCCAGTCCGGCCTCGTTCTTGGCCTGCTGGAAGCATTCCTCGACCCGCCACCGCGATCCGGCGACGGTGGCGAGTTCGGTGAGCGTGGTGCGCCGGGGTCCGGCGCAGATGTAGTACGCGATCTCGGTCGGGTCCGACAGGGATCGGCGGGCGAGGAGCCAGTGCCCGCGGCCGGGTGCCCAGGCGATCCTGATGGGCACCCGCACCCAGGAATACTCGCGCGGGCCGTGCGCGCCGTCTCCGGCGGAGATTCGGCGCCACTGCTTCGGCGGGACCGCGGCGATCATCTCGTCGGCACGGCCGGAGCGGCCGTCCGGCGTGAACACATCGTCGTTGCACCGGGTGGCCAACACATACGAGACATCGCGTTCCTCGAGCCAGACCCGCAGGTACTTCACCTGACCGTAGGCCTCGTCCGCGGTGAGCCAGGAGAAGGGCACCTGTGCGTCGAGGGCGCGTTGGATCATGTGTTGCGCCAGTCTCGGTTTGGTCGCGAACTCCACCTCGTCACCGATGCCGGCGGCGCGGCACCGGTCCCGGTCGGAGGTCCACGACTCGGGGAGGTACAGCTCCCGGTCGATGAGCGCGTGCCCGGCCGCGCTCGCGTAGGCGAGGAACACCCCGATCTGGCAATTTTCCACCCGACCGGCGGTGCCCGAGTACTGGCGTTGCACCCCGGCCGATCGGGTGCCCTTCTTGAGGAATCCGGTGTCGTCGACGATCAACACCCCGGCGCGGTCACCGAGCCGTTCGACGACGTAGTCACGGACATCGTCGCGGACCCCGTCGACGTCCCAGTCCGCCCGCCGCAGCAGCCGTTGCATCCCGTCCGGGCTCACTTCGCCGGCCCGCTCGGCGAGGGTCCACCCGTTCTTGCGTTCCAGACCCGCAACCAGACCCGTCACATATTCACGGACCCGGGACCGCGGCTCTGACCGGGCGAACCGGCCGGAGATCCGCTCATGCAACGCTTCCAACTCGGCAATAACCAGATCGAGGACCACACAACCAGTATCGTCTACCTGTCAAGCAAGTGCCGTTGCAGTACTAGTCGGTGCCGAGGTCTCGGTGTCCGGTTCTTGGTGAAGGGCGAGGGAGGAACAGCACGCCGGCGAATCCGTCGGCGACGACGATTCGGGTGACGTGTCCGGTGTGGGCTGCCGGGGAGGAATCACGCTCATCGAGGGCAGGCGCACGTGCTGCCGCGGAGCGTCTCGTGGCGGCCCGCGATTGGTGGGCACGTGTCGTCTAAAGTCGATTGTGTGTGAGCGGACCGATTCGGGCCTCGCTCACGCGTGACCGGGGTGGCCTCGGCGCTTGCACCGGTACGAGCGCCGACGTGGAGCGCAGCTCGTCATCCGGGCAGCAGCGGCGAACCGTCACTGACTGCCATGTTGAAGATGTTCAGCTTGCGCTACAGCAAGGAGGCGTGATCCGGCGGCTGCCGCGGCCTGCACGCGGTTGCCGGCGTCAAGGGGTGCACCTCCCCTGGACGAATGCGTCTCGCTCGATCGATTCGGGCGCGATCAGGGCGGTGCACCCGGGACTGATAACAGCAGCCCGGTAGTCTTCGCATTGCGCTTCGCCCGTGGGCGGGCAGACGCCCTGTACGTTGGCGACGTTCGACCCGGCACTCGATCTGTCCAGCCGGAAGGACGCAAGTTGGTTGGCGCTGGTCCGGCCCTCACCGGCAACCGGAACGCGGACCACAGCCTCGGCACAACCGCTCATCTCCCGCAGTCGGTACAAGCGTTGAGCACCGGTCTACTCCTCGCGGCAGTTATGCCTACTCGGACTGCTGATCCGGTCGGTACCGGCTGCCACCCAACCCGCACGATCAAGACGATCCTCGCTGTGATCCACGCCCACCCGAGGAGCTGTGGACCGTCAGCAAACTGGCGCAGTTCGTCGGAGTCAGCGCGCGCACCCCTGCAGGACAGATCCGCACGGTACGTCGATCTCTCACCCCTGTTCTATCTCGCGAGATCCGGCTCGAATGCGCCCACCAGGGCCTGAGTTCAGGCGGATCCGCACCGATGTGGCCTATCGCCGGGTTTCCGACACTCCGGCCGTTTCGCCGCCGACGACCGAAGGCGAGCAGAGCCACCGCTATCGCAAACCCGTACTACGAACGTAGTAAACGGCGATCCGCCCGATTTCGAACTCGTTGCGCAATCCGGCCAGTCCCTGCGCCAGGTGGACACTCGCCGATGTGTGACGCACCTAACATTTGGCCTACCGAGCGAGGACCCATTCGGACGTAGCTGTGAAAGAAGGTGGCGTCATGGCGATATGTCGTCAGAGTCAGACAGGGGACAAAACGCCGCGCCAGCACACCGCCTCCCCTCCGGTCATCGATCGAGGCAGAACGCATTGATTGGACGGCGCGGGCCGTCACGTCCGAACCATGTGCTTCCCGCGGAGACCTGTATCGACGGCGGAGGACTGGCACTCGACCGTCGAGGCCCGCGAATTACTTTATACGCCTGTGCAATTTAGTTGTTTCATGTGCTTTACCGGCATTCCCGCATGGATCGGACTCGGTAGGACTACCGGCCGTCCGGATAAGGAGGAGAGGATTCATATGTCCGTCACCAGCGTCGAGCCCCCCAGGGCGAGCTTGACACATCTCGCCTCACCCGTGGCGTTCACGATGCGTGAATTTGACATCGGGACCACTGAACTCCTTCTGGCGGGTGAGATCGTCGGCGAGGATGGCACCGCAGTGACCGGCGCCGTTGTCGGAGTATGGGGGGTACTCCTCGACGCCGAGCCCGAGGGAGTCTTCGAGATACTGGCGCATGGTTCATGTGCTGCTACCAAGGTGATCGAGATACACGTGAACGCGCCCGGATACGACCGGTGCGAGTTCTCTCTGGTCGTGGACGACACCGTCCCGATCGGCAAGGGCGAGGTTGCAATTCGGCCGTCTCGCCTCGGGGACGGCACGCTCGTTGTGCTGCACACCTTCGAATTGCATCGAACGCTCGGATAAGAGGGATCGGATCGGCGGGAATCGCCGAGTGCGCATTCGGGCACCTCGAGTGATCGAAGTCGCCCGCGGCCCTGCGCTCGATTTTGACAGCGGAGCGTACGAGTACCGGCCTCATAGGCATACGAAACACCTTGTTGCCGGCTTTCGGACGCATTCGGCGAGCGCTTTATTCACCATTGCGAGTCCGGTGCAGGCCACCGGGCCGAGACATGAGACTTCGACAGCGGCAGCGGCGTTCGGCACGGCACGGTCCGCACACCAAGAACAAGGGTAAGGAAGACAACATGCCACAGTTGGCGCGATCCGAATGGTACGACCTGACGCGGGACATGAACTGGACACTCCGATATGTCGAGGAAGATCA
>NZ_JAAXPA010000007.1 GCF_012396235.1 Rhodococcus opacus
TCGGAGAGGTCGAGCTGGCGCTGGGACGCACCACACGGAACGGCGATTTCGAGGCCTCGTTCAACACCTCGGCACAGCTCGACGGCTCGGGCCGCGTACGGAGGTTGCTGATCTGCCGCACACCCGAGATCTCGTTCCCCCTCTGAAACAGCTGTGAGTACTTGTTAACCGCGGGCGGTTAACAAGTACTCACAGCCGGTTTCGGTCAGGACATGAGGTCGTACAGGGTCACGCCGTCGACGGTGACGGCGGTGAAGTTCTCCTGCACCCAGGTGGAGATCTCCGATGCCGTTCCGTCTCCACCCATTCCGCCGCCTCGGCCGCCGGAGATGAAGTAGTGGATCTTGCCGTCCGCCACGTACTGCTGGAACTGCTCCGGCGTGGGTGACGGATCGCTGCCGTTGAATCCGCCGATCGGCATGACCGGATCCTCGGTGGCGAGCTGGTAGCCGGATGCACTGTTGGATCCGATGGCCGCTGCCACCCAGGTGTAGTTGCCGGAATCCTGTTCGAGCAACGCCACCAGCTCGGCGCCCGGCTCGCTGCCGGAGAGCAGTCCCCCGGCGGCGCCGCCCATGGCACCCATACCGCCCATGCCGTCGGTGGCTCCTGCCGCCGCGCCGTCCGTTGCGCCGGCAAGGGCACCGCCCGGCAAGGTGGGCACCGCGGCACCGTCGGTGCGTCCAGCACCCCCCATGCCGCCAGGGCCACCCATCCCGCCGGGGCCTCCGTGGGCGCCTTCGACGTTGGGTCCGGCCGAGACGATCGAACCGGTGTGCGGCGTCGCGATGGTGTCGACGGCGTAGGCCGTCGGACCGGCGAGGCCGGTGAACAGCGCGGCCAGCGTGACCACGGCACCGATCCGGCCTCGGGTCAGCGCCGGGACGAGCACGGCAACCGCAGCGACGACGCCGACGACGACCACGGCCCACTTCAGCCACGGCACGAACGACGCGCTGCGTCCGAGCAGAACCCAGGACATGGCAGCGGTGGCCAGCAGTGTCGTGGCGAGAACCGCTCGCACCCACAGCGTGTCCCGTCGACGCCACAGCGTCGCCGAACCGATCGCCACCAGCGCGGCCACGGCAGGTGCGAGTGCGACGGTATAGTACGCGTGGAAGATGCCCGCCATGAAGCTGAAGGTCAGTCCGGTCACGAGCAGCCAAAGACCCCACACGAGGAACGACGCACGCTGGGTGTCGACGCGAGGTGCCCTGCCGCGCAGTGCGAGACCGGCGACCAGCAGGATCAGTGCGGCCGGCATCAGCCAGGCGATCTGACCGCCCTGAGCCGACTCGAACATCCGCGTGATGCCGGTGCTACCCCACATACCGCCACCGCCGGGGGCGCCTCCTCCGGGGAAGCGGCCGCCCGCCATGGCCTCGCCGGCACCGCCCATGGCCGCTGCCACCTCCCCTCGACCGCCCCCGGGCATGACACTGCCGGTCTCCTCACCGTTCAACCGGCCGAGACCGTTGTAGCCCAGCGTGAGTTCGAGGATCGAATTGTTCTGCGAACCGCCGATCCAGGGCCGCGACGACGCCGGCCACAGTTCGACGATCAGCAACCACCAGCCCGCGGAGACGATCATCGCGCCGAGCGCCGCGAAGCACTGGGCGAGGCGCTTGCCGAACTTCGGCGGTCCCGCGACGAGATAGGTCAGAGCGAGCGGCGGGACGACGAGCATCACCTGAAGCTGCTTGGTCAGGAACCCCAAACCGACGAACACGCCGGTCAGCACCATCCACCGGGTGCGTCCCTCCTCCACGGCCCGCAGCATCGCCCACACGGAGGCGATCATCAGCAGCACCAGCAGGGCGTCGGGGTTGTTGAACCGGAACATCAGCACCGCGATCGGCGTCAGCGCCAGCACGAGACCCGCGAGCAGACCCGCCGGGGCGCCGAACCACCGCTTCACCGTGGCGTACAGCAGGGCGACGGAACCGACCCCGAGGAGGGCCTGCGGTACCAGCATCGCCCACGAGCTGAGCCCGAAGACCCGGACCGACAGCGACATCAGCCACAGCGACATCGGGGGCTTGTCGACGGTGATGGAGTTGGCGGCATCGGAGGATCCGAAGAAGAACGCCTTCCACGACTCCGAACCCGCCTGGACCGCGGCGGCGTAGAACGAGTTGGCCCAGCCGGAGGCGCCGAGCCCCCAGATGTACGCGACCGCGGTCCCGACCAGGAGTGCGGCGAGCGCCCACGGCTCCCACCGCATGCGGGCGGGAGGTGGTTCGGCCCCTTCGACCTTCGGTTGTTCGAGGGTCGTCGTCATGCGTGAGCTCCTTCGGGGCGTGCGTTCCGGAACACCCAGCGAAGGGCTATGAAACGACTGATGGTGGCAACGAGATTGGCGAGGACGAGGACGGCGAGTTCGACGTGCTTGGACACGTCCGGGGCCGCCGAGTGGAGGACGTACAGCGAACCGCTGGTGAGCAGCAGTCCGAAGGCGAACACGAGCAGCCCCTGCATCTGATGCCGGGCGGCGCCCTGGGATCCGCGGACACCGAACGTGAACGCGCGGTTCGCGGCCGTGTTGAGCACGGCCGTGACGAGCAGTGAGACGGCGTTGGCCCACTGCGCGCCCACGATCGGATGCAGGATCAGGTAGAGCAGCGCGTACGCGACGGTCGACGCGACGCCGATCACGGCGAACCGGGCCAGCTGCCCGACCATGCCACGCGGAACTCCGGGCACCAGCGGCTCGCGGCCGAAACTGTCGCGCAGGCTGCCGATGGGCAGCGATCCGGTGGACAGTGCCCGGCCCACCCGCCACACGCCCTTGAGGTCGGCGACGGCGGTCGCGACGATGTCGACGCGACTGTCCGGGTCGTCGACCCAGTCGACGGGGACCTCGTGGATGCGCAGGCCGGCGCGTTCCGCGAGCACCAGCAGCTCGGTGTCGAAGAACCATCCGGTGTCCTCGACCAGCGGCAGCAGGCGCTGCGCGACGTCCGCCCGCATGGCCTTGAACCCGCACTGCGCGTCGGAGAACCGCGCGTGCAACGCGCTGCGGAGGATGAGGTTGTAGCTGCGGGAGATGAACTCGCGCTTCGGTCCCCGGACCACCCGCGACGAGCGGGCGAGACGGGACCCGATCGCGATGTCCGAATGCCCCGACAACAGGGGCGCAACGAGCGGCATCAGGGCGTTGAGGTCCGTCGACAGGTCGACGTCCATGTACGCCACCACCTCGGCGTCGGAGCCGCTCCACACCGCACGCAGAGCACGGCCGCGCCCTTTCTCGTCGAGGTGCACGACACGGACGCCGTCGATCTCGGCGGCCAGACGGTGCGCCACTGCGAGGGTGGCGTCGACGCTGGCATTGTCGGCGATGGTGATCCGGGCGGAGTAGGGAACGTTCTCGTCGAGGTGCCGCCGCAGCCGGCGCACGCAACGTTCGAGTCCGGCTTCCTCGTTGTAGACCGGCACGACAACGTCGAGCACGGGCGCGGTCTCGGAGGTTTCGGGGGTCTCGAGTCGTCCCATGGCGCCCGGTGCGCGGGAGAGGGAATTCGTCGTCATGCGTCCAAGATTCGTCCCGTACGCTCCGATGACTCTGGACGCAGGCTGGGAGTTTCCTGTGCGCTTCGCGCCCGTGAGTACTTGTTAACCGCGGGAGGTTAATAAGTACTCACGGGGGGCGAAGCCGCATAATGGCGGCCATGGGATCTGTATTCAGCGCCATCATCAACGGAGATCTGCCCGGACGTTTCGTGTGGGAGGACGAGGACGTCGTCGCGTTCCTCACGATCGCCCCCGTCACGCAGGGCCATGCGCTCGTCGTACCCCGCAAGGAGGTGGACCAGTGGCAGGACGTCGACGGTGAGATCTGGACGAAGGTCATGGACGTCGCCCGCACGATCGGACAGGCCGTCCGCCCCGCTTTCGACGCACCGCGGGCGGGTCTGCTCATCGCCGGTCTCGAGGTGCCGCACCTGCACGTACACGTCTTCCCGGCCTACGACCTCGGCGATTTCAACATCAGCAACGCCGAGCAGAATCCGTCCCAGGAATCGCTCGACGAGGCGCAGTCGAAGCTCAAGGCGGCGCTGCGCGAACTCGGCCACGGCGGCAACGTCCCCGACTGACGGTCAGCTCGACCGCGGCAGTTCCACCCGGAACGTGGCACCCTCACCGGGCCGGCTGTCGACGGTCACCGACCCGCGGTGGGCGGCGACCAGGGCCGCCACGATCGACAGGCCCAGCCCGCTGCCGCCGCTCTCCCGGGTGCGGGAGGCGTCGGTGCGGTAGAACCTCTCGAACACCCGGGCCGCGTCCTCCTCGCTGAGTCCGGGTCCGGTGTCGGCCACCTCGAGCACGACGCTGTGTTCGGTGGTGCTCAGCCGCACCGTCACGTCCGCGGTGGCGGGGGTGTGTTTGACGGCGTTGGCGAGCAGGTTGCCGAGGACCTGCCGCAGCCGGGCCTCGTCACCGATCACCTCCGGTGTCCCGGGTCCGGGGCGGACGTCGAGCGCGATGGACCGATCGGGGGCGAGAGCGCGTGCCCCGTGCACGGCGTCCGAGGCCACCGACAGCAGGTCGACGGGCCGGGTCTCGAGGGGGCGCTGGGCATCGAGCCGGGCGAGCATCAGGAGATCCTCCACGAGGAGTCCCATCCGCGACGCCTCCCCTTCGATGCGACTCATCAGGGTTTCGGTGTCGGTCATCGCGCCTTGTCGATACAGTTCGGCGAAGCCGCGGATCGTGGTGAGCGGGGTGCGCAGCTCGTGGCTCGCGTCGGCGACGAATCGCCGCATCTTCTCCTCGGAGCGCCGCGCCGATTCCTCCGACGCCTCGGTGGCGGCGAACGCGTGCTGGATCTGAGCGAGCATTCCGTTGAGCGCCACGGACAGTCGTCCGATCTCGGTACGGTCGTCCCGTTCCGGAACACGCCGGTGCAAGTCACCCGACGCGATCGCCGCTGCGGTCTCCTCCACTTCGACGAGGGGTCGCAGACTGCGCCGGACCACGAAGTACGCGACCACTCCCAGCGCGATCAGCACCACCACACCGATGATGAGTTGCAGGACGATCAAACGGTTCACCGTTTCGTCGTTCTCGGTGAGTGTCATCGCGACGGTGGTCTCGGTTCCGTCCGGCGCGGTCGTCGTCAGCACCCGCCACCGCACGTCGGAGTCGTCGGTCGAGCCGACCGTGTCGGGCCCGGCCGCCGGGTTCTCGGGCAGCGCGGGGGAGACGGATTCGTCGTTGATCTCGCGCAGGACCGTTCCGTTCGGCAGCGTCGTGCGGACGTAGAACGGGCTCGGTGGGCGGCCGAGGTTCGGTTCGACCGGCGGCGGCAGCGGGCGCGATTTGCCAGGCTTCGCCCACCCCTGAGCCGCGTCGTGCAGTTGGTGATCGACGCGGTTGGTCAGCGAATTTTCGAGCGCCGACGTCACTGCGACACCGGATGCGAGGAGCCCGAGCGCAGCGAGCAGGAGCACGGCACCGACGAGGGTGATGCGCAGCGGCATCGAGCGAATCCACCGTCGCGCAGGCCTGTTCGGGACAGCGGCGACCGCCTCGGCCGACTCCCGCGGAGCCGCAGGCGCGGTCATCGCCGCGGTTCTCGCATCACGTAGCCGACTCCGCGGAGGGTGTGGATCAGCGGCGTCTCACCCGTGTCGACCTTCCGGCGAAGGTAGGACACGTACGACTCGACCACCCCGACCTCACCGCCGAAGTCGTAGTTCCAGACGTGGTCGAGGATCCGCGGCTTGCTCAGCACGGTGCCGGCGTTGACCATGAAGTACCGCAGCAGCGTGAACTCCGTCGGCGACAGCGACACCAGGTCACCCGCCTTCCAGACCTCCCGCGTGTCGTCGTCGAGTTCGATGTCGGCGAACTTGATGCGGGCGGACTGTTCCTCCACCGACACCTTGCCTGCCCGCCGCAGGATGACGCGCAGCCGGGTCACCACTTCTTCGAGGCTGAACGGCTTGGTGACGTAGTCGTCCGCGCCGAGGGTGAGTCCGCTGATCTTGTCCTCCACCGCGTCCTTCGCGGTGAGGAACAGCACCGGAGCGTCCACACCGTCGGCGCGCAGCCGCTTGAGCAGGCCGAACCCGTCCATTCCCGGCATCATGACGTCGAGGATGACAGCGTCCGGGCGGAACGTGCGGGCCGTGTCGAGTCCCTCGGCCCCGGTCGACGCCGTCGCCACCTCGAATCCCTGAAACCGCAGACTCACGGACAGCAACTCGAGGATGTTCGGTTCGTCGTCGACGACGAGGACGCGGGCTTCGACAGGCTTCTCATTCACGCAACCCATCATCACTCGCGCCGCTGGATCGTCGCTGTAGGTTTCCTGGGAGATTCCTGGGAGCCGGTACCGTCGGCCCGTGCGGTCGGTTTCCGGTCGTCAGTTCACCACGATGTTGAGGTTGAGTACTACCCCGCCGAACGTCAGGATCGTGTTGGCCAATCCGAGTGTGACACCGCTGTTGAGTGCCCCGAGCAGTCCGAGCATCGTGACCTCCATCGTTGCCCCTGGGAAGGGGTGGTTGCGCGCTGTCCGTGCGCGTTGCAGATGACACTAGGTCAACTCCGATGAATTCGCGGCGACACACGCACGCGAATTCCCCGAATAAAATCACCCATTCTTCTTTACCGAAAAAGGGGGAAATTCTCGGCGCATGAGCAAGGATGGGAAAGTTGCGCTCCGCGTGCCGTCGCCTCCGGTCGTCGAACGCACGAGACAACCCCGCCGTCTATCCGACAGCGGGGTTGTGGGAGCGGAGTTGCCTTGACAGGCAGGAAGTTCAGGCTACGACGTTCAGGTTGAGTACCACTCCACCGAACGTCCCGATCGTGTTGGCGAGTCCGAGGGTGAATGCGCTGTTGATTGCCGCGAGCAGTCCGAGCATCATGATGTGCCTCGTTATCTTCCGTGGTATATGCACAGAATTCACTGTTTCGCTCGACAATAAATGAGGCGACCTCGATCTGCGAGATAATCGGCGCATTCGCAACCCGTGCGCGTCCGAGGAGTGTGTGTACTCGCTCACCACTCACAGGCGCGGAGCGCCCCGTTGGGTACCGTGGAAATCGTCGACACGACATCCGGACGAGCGCACCGTACCCGGCCAGCGACAAGACGGTGCCCGGAGGTTTGTCATGGCGTGGATCGTGCTTGTGCTGTCGGGAGTCCTGGAGGCCGTCTGGGCCACCGCCCTCGGCCGATCGGACGGGTTCAGCAAACTCGGACCCAGTGTCGTGTTCGGCGTCGCGTTGATTCTCAGCATGGCGGGTCTGGCGTTCGCGATGCGCAGTCTCCCCATCGGAACGTCGTACGCGGTCTGGGTCGGCATCGGCGCAGCCCTCACGGTCGGGTTCGCGATGGTGACCGGCGCCGAGAGTTCCTCGCTGGTGAAGATCCTCCTGATCCTGGGCATCGTGGGATGCGTCGTCGGACTGAAGGTTCTGCACTGACCGGATCGCGACACTCGATGCTTGTGTGTCGCGGGTTACAGTAATTCCATGAACCTGGTGTCGTTGATGACCCTCCCGGTGCGTGTCGGTCTCGCGGCGGCCGATGTCGGTCTCGGAATCGCCGAAGCGAGCCTGGTGACCGTCCGGACGGCGGTCGCCGGAACCGGTGTGGTCACGGGGATGAGCACCCAGGGCAGCCCGCTGCAGGTGATCAGCCAGCTGTCGTCGCTCGCGGCCAACGACCGGCCGCTCGGGCAGGCCCTCCAGCCGGGTGGTCCGCTCGACCGCCTGCTCGCTCCGGGTGGTCCCGTCGACCGACTCACCTCGGAGGGCGGCACCCTCGAACGGTTGCTCGAGCCGGGCGGCCCGCTCGAGCGGGTTCTCGCCAAGGACGGCCCGCTCGACCGGGTGCTCGCCGAGGACGGAACCCTGGAACGGCTTCTCGCGAAAGACGGCCTGCTCGACCGTCTCACCGCCGAACAGGGACCGCTCGAACGGCTGACCGCGCAGGACGGTGCGGTCGAGCGGCTCACGGCGCCGGGTGGACTCGTGGACCGGGCGCTCGCCGAGAACGGCATCCTCGAGACCCTGCTGTCGGAGGGTGGCGCGTTCGAACGTCTCATCGCCGAGGGCGGCCCGCTCGACCAGATCGTGGCGCTGTCCGAGACGCTGACGGCGCTGGCTCCCAACCTCGAGCGGATGAGCGCCAGCATCGACCTGCTGCAGGAAACGGTGGGGATTCTCAGCGCCGCGGTCGGGCCGCTCGGCGACCTCGCCGGCAAGTTGCCAGGACGCTGGCTCAAGGGCAAGGGCGACCGCCCAGGCGTCGACTACACACTCGGGCCCGCCTGACGCCTTGACCTGAACGTGACTCGAGGTTTTACGGTCGGTTGATGACTCGCATCGAAGGCCTCGGACCAATCGGCATCTCCCTGAACATCTCACCGGACGAGACGTACCTCGACGAGGCGGCCCGGCTGGAATCCCTCGGCTATTCGGCGATCTGGCTGCGGGGCGGTCAGATCGACAGCCTGGACCGGATCTCGGCTGTCGTCCGGGCGACCGACTCGATCCCCGTCGCGACCGGCATCATCCCGGTCGGCGTGTACGACTCGGGCGCCGTCGCACAGCTTCATGCGGATCTGCAGACCACGGCGCCGGACCGGTTCGTCGTCGGACTGGGTGGCCCGCAGGTCCCCCGGCCGTTCCGGGCGTTGAACGACTATCTCGACAGGCTCGACCGGTTCGATCCGCCGGTGCCGGCGGAGCGACGGATTCTGGCCGCGCTGGGCCCGCGCAAGCTGGAACTCGCGCGGGACAGGGCCGCGGGGGCCGTCTTGCTCCTCGTCACCCCCGACTACACCGCCGAGGCGCGGCGCATCCTCGGTCCGGACGCCACGCTCGTCGTCTCGCTGATGACGGTGCTCGGCGCCGACGCCGCGCAGGCCCGCGACACGGCCCGCGTTCCGCTCCGCTTCCTGTCCGGGGTGGGCGGCTACGCCACCAACTTCGTACGGATGGGTTTCGGCGCCGACGACATCGCGGGGTTGAGCGACCCGCTCGTCGACGACCTGGTCGCCTGGGGCGACGCGGACGCGATCGTCGCGCGGGTCCACAGCCACCTCGCGGCCGGTGCCGATCATGTCGTCGTCAACGAACTGGGTGAGCGGCCGGACGAGGCGGCCCGGCAGCTCGCGAGACTGCTGCCACTTCGTGCATAGGACCGACCGGCCGACAGCAGCCGACCCGTGCCTCTGGTATGTATTTCGCATGACACGAACCATCGTTGCGCTGTTGATCCCTGCCGCCCTGCTGCTCGGGGCATGCAGTTCCGAATCGACCACCACCCAGGCCGAGTCCCCGGCGAGCGCAACGATCGAGGCCACCGAGGCATCCTCCGCAGACCTGCCCGCCGTCGCGGACCTGTGCAAAGGCCTGCTCCAGTACGCGAACGGCGCGGAGGCTCGCGCGCAGCAGAGCGGCGAGACGTTCGACCGCACGAAGGCCCTCGACGACCTGTTCACCCAGTCGGCCGAGACGCCGGAGTGGAAGGACGCCCCGCAGGAGCGCAAGGACCAGATGATCCAGGCCTACGACGCCGCCAAGACCGGGGCCTGCTGACCCGGATCGCAATCGAGGACCGGAACTGTCCTCAACCCTTCGTAGCGTGCCCGGTATGACCGACACGACGAAGACCATCCGTCCGTTTCGCATCGACATCGCGCAGGAGCAACTCGACGATCTCGCCGATCGCCTCGCGCGCACCCGGTTCGGCACACCCCTCCCGGGTGACGACTGGGCGAGCGGTGTGCCCACGTCCTACCTGGTCGAACTCGTCACGTACTGGCGCGACGAGTTCGACTGGCGAGCGCAGGAGAAGTCGCTCGACACCATCCCGCAGTTCGTCACCGAGATCGACGGTCAGAACATCCACTTCCTCCATGTGCGCTCACCCGAACCGGACGCATTGGCCCTCGTCCTCACCCACGGCTGGCCGGGTTCGTTCGTCGAGTTCCTCGACGTGATCGGGCCCCTCACCGACCCCGCAGCGCACGGGGGCAACCCCGCCGACGCGTTCCACGTGGTCGTGCCGTCGCTGCCCGGATTCGGGTTCTCCGGACCGGTCCGCGAATCGGGCTGGGACACTACCCGTATCGCCACGGCGTGGGCTGAGCTGATGAGCCGGCTCGGCTACCACCGCTACGGTGTCGCGGGATCGCCTGAACCGGGTGTCCCGGTACATGTCCGAGGAGTTCGGCTACATCTCCATCCAGTCCACGGGACCCGCGACTCTCGGTGCCGCGCTGGCTGATTCGCCGGTGGGGCCAGCTCGCCTGGATCGTCGACAAGTTCCGCGAGTGGACGCATCCCCGCGAGGCGCTCCCCCACGACGTCGTCGGCATCGACCGGCTGCTCACCAACGTCATGCTGTACTGGCTCACCGACACCGCGTCTTCGTCCGCGTACGTCGGCTACATGCAGGAATCATCCTGGGGCGCCGCCAAATCCGCGTCCGGGATCCCGACCGCGGTCATCGTCTTCGCCCACGACGTCGGCATCCGTCGCTACGCCGAGCAGGAACACGCGATCACGCGGTGGACCGACGTCGAGGACCGTGGCGGTCAACTTCGCCGCACTCGAAGAGCCCGAGACCTTGACCGCGGACATCCAGGAGTTCTTCGCCGGACTCCGCTGAGCGGGACACGACGAACTCGCCGGCCCCGGGCATCGGGACCGGCGAGTTCGTCGACGGTGTTGCGTCAGTTGCCGATACCGGCAACCTCCTGGGCAATGCCGGCCAGTCGCGTCTGGGCCGCGGAGACCACGCCCTGACGGTCCTTGTGGGCTTCCTCGTAGGCGACGACGGTGCGCACGTCGGAGGGATCGGTCAGTTCCTTGACGGCGGCGACGGCCTGGGACACGTTGAGGTCGTCGTAGTCGGCGATCGGGAGTTCATCCGCCTCCAGGACGCCACCGGCGGCGCGTGCGGAATGAATCGCGTCTGCGACTCCATCAGCGCCTTCGTTGCGAGTGACCTGCTCGGCCGTTTCGAGGGCGGCATCACGCGATGCCGCGAGCGTCTTCACCGCGACGTCGCCCGCGTGGGCGCCTCGCCCGAGCAACGCGCTCAGCATCGGCGGGGTGGTGCGGGCCGTGTCGAGAGCACGGTCGATGCCGCGCGCGGACCACGAGACGGGGACGTTGATCAGCCGGATCGTGGCGCCGGTCGCCGCCTGGAACAGGGTGCGTCGCAGTGCCGCCGGTCCGCCGAGCGCCTCCTCCGCGAGCACCGTGGTCAACCAGTCGACGGTCGCGGCGTGCGCGGTGACCAGCCGATCGGCCAACCGGACGACGTCCTGCTTCCCAGCCGCGGTCGCGAGGGCCTTCACGTACCGCGCCCGGTCGAGCAGCTGGTGCTCGAGGGCGAGGTCGCCGAGCAGGGCCTCGTCGAACGGCTGTGCCTGCTCCGCCATCGCCTTCAGCGCCGCTGCCACCCGGCCGAGCAGGGGGCCGACGATCTCCGGCACTCCCCCGAGATCGCGGATGGCGCGTGAGATCGCCTCCGCGCGGAGGCGTCCGTTTTCGGCGTTCTCGGTCAGTTCTCGGCGCACGGCCTCCGTGCGCGCCTGCGTGACGCGCGTTTCGGCAACCTGGATTTCGGTATTGGTGAGATCGAGGACGGCGTGCAGCTGGGTGATCAGTGTGGGGACGGTGGTGACGGTCATGGTGTGTCCTTCCAGTACGTGGGATGCGGTCAGATCAGGCTGGAGATGAGATATGCCGCGAGTAGGACGCCGATCAGAACGGACGCACCGGTGACGGCCGCGAGGACCGCCGATCCGGTCACGGACACCGCGGGCACGGCGGCAACGAGCGCAGCGATGAGAGCGGTCCCGAGCGAGAAACGACGGTCGGGCTCGTCCTGCTGATTCTTCGCGTGCCGGGGAGTGCGCGTGCGGAGTGCATTGTGGGCAAGGGTCATGGTTCGATTTCCCGTCTGGAGTCGAATGCGGACCAGAGTCGGGACTACACGAGAGGACGTTCGCCGGACGACGCTGTCGGCGCCTTCGCGCAGTGCCCGGGTTTCGCGATATACAGCGGTAGCGCGCTGACGACATCGACTGGACGGGCAGTGTCTCGTTCGGCCATTGCTTGTTCTCTCCCTGCCGCAACGTCACATGCTCATATGCGTGCGGCTCGTTCGGGTCGTCAACTTATCTGCTCTGGCTGATACAGATTTCATCATAACTACTCGACAGTAAAGTTCAACCCTTGCGAGCAAGAGAATCGACCGACGCGAGGATCACCGCTCTGAAACCCACCAGGACCAGCAAAGATGCTCTCGAATGTCGGAGGCCGAGACCGACGTCGATCGTGGAATTCGTCGATCCCCAATGGCATGGCCGTACGGATCACTCTCCGGCCGAGTCGCCCCCCGAGCCTTCCAACCGGGACGCCAGATCCGCATTCTCGGATTCGAGCGCGAGGATCCTCCGAATACCCGGGACGTTCACTCCGTCCTCCATGAGCTGCGCTATGCGCGCCAGCCTGACCAGATCGTCTTCGCTGTATCTACGGGTGCCGCCGCTGGTCCGGGCAGGGGTCAGCAATCCGCGACGTTCGTACAGCCGCAGGGTCTGCGGGCCGATGCCCGTCAACTCCGACGCCACCGCAATTCCGTAGACCCCGCGACACGAGCGAGGTAGGGCATCGATGGTCATAACAGGCTCCCTTCTGCTTAAGGAACACCTGATGTTAACAAACGAATGAAACGAATCTGCAATTGGAGATATAGATTTTGCATATTGCACTCAGCACGCACCCTCGGCTGCGGCGAGGATCAGGACCGGGTGACGTAATCTCGGATCCGAACCGAACACGAACCGAGGCCGTCCAGGCAGGGTTCGTGGAGGTGTCGTGGCCGCGAGTGCCACGGCCTCTGCCCCAGAGACGAGAAGACGGTGCCCCGCACTCAGGAACACGCAGACCGCTACCGCGACGCTCTCACCGCGCTCGCCGCGGCAACTCAGCGACCGGCAAATGTGGTCAACACCGGTGCGGGCTATGCGATCCGGGTCGATTTCGAGTACAACCGCTACCTTCTCGCATCCAACGCCGCCGACGGACTGACCGACACGGTCGAGAACACGTCCGAATGGCGGGTCAGCCTCTACCAGGGCGTCACCGACGGAACGTCCGACGAACTTCTTGCCGCCGCCGAGCACGCATGGCTGGTGGACGCGTTCGACCTCGCGTTCGCCGATATCCGGGCGAAGGGCAAATGGCAGTCGGCCGACGCGTCGTTCGACGAGTTCACCCCCACCAACGACCAGTCTGCGAGCTGAGCCGGTAGGCGCGGCTCAGGCGCGATCCGGAACCTCGGACTGCACGAGCCGCTCGAGTTCGGCGTTGCGCGCCGCAAGGATCGCGTTCTCGGCTTCGAGCTGAAGGATCTGACCGATTCCGATCAGATTGACACCGGCCGCGACGAGTTCGGTGATCTTCTGGAGGCGCGCGACATCGTCCTCGCTGTACCGGCGTGTTCCACCGCCCGTGCGAGTCGGTGTGATCAACCCTCGCCGCTCGTACAAGCGCAGCGTCTGCGGCCCGATACCCGTCAACTCCGACGTTACCGAGATCCCGTACACACCCCGCTGCGAACGAAGCGGCACATGAGAGGACGTCACCGGATCTCCCTTCTTCTCAGGGCGCATCAATCCTACCAAGGTTCGGTAGACACAATGTGCCGCAGGGGGTGCAGGTTCGCTCCGCCCTGCGCGTACCGCGCTGTCCCCACTCCTGCATCGCAGTTCTCGGCAGCCGGAGGGCCACCCGGCGTCATCTGATCTCTTCCCGGTCCGGTTCTCCGGCCCGGCGAAGCACCGTCTCGAGCAGCTATCTTGCCGATTCCGCTTGAACTTCCTGCGCTATGACTGTAGAACAAATCTATATCCTTCAACGCAGATAAGTTCTCACCACGAGTTGGGCACCAAGGAGAAGCGATGACCACACACAACCCGCAGAACGCTCCCCACGACGGCGAAGTCCTCGTTCTCGGCGCACGCAGTGGTGGAGCGATCGCCGGCGGCCTGATCGCCACGCTGGCCCTCAGCGCACTCACCCTCCTCTCCTCCCTGCCGACCTGACGGCCGGCCCGGCCACCGCTCTCCGTCTCATACCGCCCCTTCACACCCGACAGGACACATCGCTCATGCCCGCCAGTTCCACATCCCACGCTTCCGCCACCACTACTGCCTCGCGAGGCGGAGCAACGATGAGCACCGAGGAAATCAAGGCCCGGATCGAGGCGATGTTCGCCGACGAGGCCGCCGACACCTCACCCGCACTCGTCGAATAGCGACGCCATTGCCGATGCCGGCCGGTCAGAGAAGGGCAGAGCCATGAATGTGTCCACCCAGCTCCTAGCACCATCCTGCGAGATCCGTCGCATCCCCCCGAGGACGACGCCGACGCGTCGCACGAAGCCTGCGGCGGAGGTCGCAACAGACGAACGACGACTGGAACGCCCGCAGGCCGCGCGCGGCGAGCGCGACCAGTACCGTGACGTGCCCGCACAGTGCGAGGCCATCGGCCGGCTCGCCGCCTCCGACCCCCGCCGCGAAGTGTTGCGACAGCGACTGATCGAACGTTGCCTGCCGCTCGCCGAACACATCGCCCGGCGTTTCCACGGTCGCGGCGAACCACTCGACGACCTGATCCAGGTCGCCCGCCTCGGCCTGGTCAAGGCCGTCGACCGCTTCGACGCCCGCTGCGGAGGGAACTTCGTGTCCTACGCCGTCCCGACCATCACCGGCGAGGTGCGCAGGCACTTCCGCGACACGGGCTGGGCCATGCGCGTCCCGCGCAGCATGCAGGAACTGCACCTCTCCCTCACCAACGCGACAACCGACCTGACCACGACGCTCGGACGCGCTCCGACGGCGAGCGAACTGGCCGAGGCCCTCGGGATCGACAAGGACGAAGTAGTCCAGGGGCTCCGGGTCGCCGACGCGTACAGCACCCTGTCCGTCGATTTCCCGCTCGGTGAGAACGAACGCCCGCTGTCGGAGACGATCGGCGACGTCGACCCCGCCCTCGCGCACGTCGAGGACCACGTGGTCCTCGCACCTCTGCTGGAATCACTTCCCGACCTCGAACGCACTGTGCTGGTCCTGCGCTTCTTCGGCAACATGACCCAGTCGCAGATCGCAGCGCGGGTGGGTGTCTCGCAGATGCAGGTGTCTCGGCTCCTGACCAAGACCCTGGCGGATCTGCGCGGGAAACTCGCCGACGTCGGCGGTCAGATGCTCTCGTAGTCGGCCAGGAAATCCTCCCACGTCCGCTTGCCCGTCGCTGCGACGTCGAGTGACAGGTTCGCGCCCTCCCGGTACGCGCGGCCGGCCTTTCCCGGCATCCGGACCGGCATCATCAGCCGATGCCTTCCGGTCGCCTTCAGGTATCCGCGCATCAGATCGGCCATGCCGTACACGGTCGGCCCGGGCAGGTCGGGTACGAGGCCGGCCGGTGCCGCGAGCGTCAGTTCCACCAGTCGCGCCGCGACCTCCCCCGAATCGACCGGCTGGAAGCGCAGTCCGCCCGGCACCGGGATCACCGGCAGTTTCACCATCTTCTGCAGCATGGTCAGCACCAAATCGTGGAACTGGGCCGCGCGCAGCGTCGTCCACGGCACACCCGAGTCGGCCACCGCTCGTTCCGCTGCCAGCTTGGATCCGAACCAGCCGAGCGGAACGCCGTCGGCGCCGATCACCGAGATGTACACGAGGTGCTGCACCCCGGCGCGCGAGGCGGCCTCCACCAGGTTCCGCGTCGCGACCTCGTCACCCTTGGGTCCGCCCGCCAAGTGCAGAACGATCTCGACCCCCTCCAGCGCAGGCTCTATTCCCTTGCCCTCGAACAAGTCACCGGCCAGGTACTCGACGCCGTCGCCGGGCTCGCGGCCGTGCCTGCTGAGAACCCGCACGTCCCGACCCGCTGCCCGCAGCAGTGGGACGACCTGACGTCCGAGCGTGCCCGTACCGCCGGTGATCAGAATGGGTGATGTCATGATCTCTCCAGATTCGTTGGATGCGGGACTCGGTTTCCCGGTCTCGGCAGCTGGTTTTCGGTGGATCTACTGCTAAGACACGCGGCGAGGAAGGAATGTGACACGGTGGACGACCGCGATCGGCTGACGGAGCGTTTCGAGGAACACCGGCCCCGGCTGCGGGCCGTCGCGTACCGGATGCTGGGCTCGGTGACCGAAGCCGACGACGCCGTCCAGGAGGCGTGGCTGCGCATGAACCGCGCCGACACCGGCGACGTGGACAATCTCGAGGCGTGGCTGATCACCGTGGTGTCGCGGGTGTGCCTGAACGTGCTGCGATCACGCGAGCAGCGGCGCGAGGAACCTCTCGACGTGCAGGCGCACGATCCGGTCGTCGGTCACGAGGACGGTGGCGACCCCGAACACGCAGCGATGCTGGCCGACTCGGTCGGGCTGGCCCTGCTCGTGGTGCTCGACACGCTGACCCCGGCCGAGCGGCTCGCGTTCGTGCTGCACGACATGTTCGACGTGCCCTTCGACGACGTGGCTCCCATCGTGGGCCGGTCCTCCACCGCGGTGCGACAGCTCGCCAGCCGCGCCCGCCGACGGGTGAAAGGAGTCTCGCCGGCGCCGGACACGGCGGATCTGGCACGCCAGCGCCGCGTCGTCGACGCCTATCTGGCCGCCACGCGCGGCGGCGACTTCGACGCGCTGGTCGCGCTGCTCGATCCGGATGTTGTGCTCCGCGCGGATCCGGCTGTCGGCCCCACCCCGGCCCCACTCGTGATCCGGGGTGCCCGCGTCGTGGCCAGGGGCGCGCTCGCCTCCTCGGAACGGGCCAGGTTCACCCAGGTCGCCCTGGTGAACGGGGCGGCCGGGCTCGTAATGGCCCTCCACGGGCGGTTGCACGTGGTGCTGGCGTTCACCATCGCGGACGGCCGGATCACCGAGATCGACGTCATCGCGGAACCCGATCGGGTCCGCCGACTCGATCTCGCGGTTCTCGGTGACTGACGGGACCCCGGTCACCCGTACAGGGTGATGACCCTGCGCGCCCCGACCCGCAGCATGGAGGTGGCCGACACTGCCGGGAGAGGGGCGCGAACGTGACTACTGCCTCGGACGACGACGCCCCACCCCAGAGCGCGGCCGCGCCGTCGCCGTTCCCGCCCATCGCCGACTACGCCTTCCTCTCGAACTGTCACACCGGGGCGCTGATCGCGCCGGACGGTTCCGTCGACTGGCTGTGCGTGCCCCGTTTCGACTCGCCCAGCGTGTTCGGTTCCCTCCTCGACCGCGAGGCCGGGATGTTCCGGATCGGCCCGTTCGGGCTCAACGTTCCGGCATCCCGGCAGTACGAGCCGGGAAGCAACACCATTTCGGCGGTGTGGAACACGCCGACCGGCTGGGTGACCGTGCGCAGTGCACTGACGATGGGGCCGAGCCGCGGCGAGGACACGATCACTCCCCACACGCGGCCGCCTGCAGACGAGGACGCCGATCACATGCTGGTCCGCACGGTCACCTGCCTCGACGGCACTGTGGAGGTGGAGTTGGTGTGCGAGCCCGTGTTCGACTACGGGAGAACACCGGCGGAGTGGGTTCTCGTGGACGGCGATCGGCACACCGCCGACGCGAGCGGCGCGGGGCGGACCCTGCGTCTGCAGACGGACATGGCGCTCGGCATCGAGGGTGGGCGGGTGCGCGCCCGGCACGTGCTCGAGAAGGGTGAAACCCTCTACTGCGCGCTGTCGTGGGCGGCGGAACTCGCCGCACCGGAAACTGCGGAAGAGGCTGTCGCGCAACTCGATGCAACCTCGGCGTTCTGGCGGCGCTGGTTCAGCCACGCACGTTTTCCCGATCACCGGTGGCGGGAGGCGATTCAGCGGTCCGCCCTCACCATCAAGGGACTCACGTACATGCCGACCGGCGCCACCGTCGCAGCCCTCACCACCTCCCTACCGGAAACTCCGGGCGGCGAACGCAATTGGGACTACCGGTACACGTGGATGCGGGACTCCACGTTCACACTGCAGGCTCTGCACTATCTGAACCTGGACTGGGAGGCCGACGAATTCATGCAGTTCATCGCAGACCTCGAGTCGAACGGCGATGGCGCACTGCAGATCATGTACGGGATCGACGGCACCCGCGACCTGACGGAGTCGACCCGCGACGACCTGTCCGGCTACGCGGGCGCGCGTCCGGTGCGCATCGGCAACGGCGCGTTCGACCAGCGGCAGAACGACGTGTTCGGCGCCGTCCTCGACTCGATCCTGTTGCACACGGTGCGCAGCAAGCGCCTCCCCCGCCGGCTGTGGCCGCTCGTACAGCAGCAGGCGACGTGCGCGTCCGCGGTGTGGCGCAACCCCGATCAGGGGATCTGGGAGGCTCGCGGCGCACCGCAGCACTACGTGTCGTCGAAGCTGATGTGCTGGGTGGCACTCGACCGGGCGTCGAAGATCGCGGGCATCCGCGGCGATCGCTCGGCCGAGGAAACCTGGCGCGCCACAGCCGAAGAGATCCGCGCTGACATCCTCGAGCACGGGGTGAAGAACGGGGTTCTGCGCCAGCACTACGACACCGAGGCGCTGGACGCGTCGACCCTGCTCGCCGCGGTCTTCGGCTTCCTTCCCCGCGGGGACGCCCGCCTGCGCGCCACCGTCGACGCCATCGCGAACGATCTCACCGAAGACGGATTCGTCCTGCGCTACCGCACCGGCGAAACCGACGACGGGTTGTCGGGCAAGGAAGGCAGTTTCCTGATCTGCTCGTTCTGGCTGGTGTCGGCACTGACCGTGGTCGAACAGGTGCAGGAGGCAACCGATTTGATGGAGCGGTTGGTCAGCGTGTCCTCTCCCCTCGGGCTGTACGCCGAGGAGTTCGACACGAGCACCGGCCGTCATCTCGGCAATTTTCCGCAGGCGTTCTCCCACCTCGCGCTGATCGAGGCCGCGGGGCGCATCATCCTGCACGAACGGATGCGGGAACTGATGTGAGCCGAGGCGGACCTCGACGTCCCGTCACCGTAGGCTGAGATCGTGTCCCGAGCAGAGTCGAATCGGACGTACAGCGGCCAACCGGTTGCGGAACGTCGCGTAGCCCGCCGGGCACGGTTCCTCGACTCCGCCCTGTCGGTCTTCGCGGAGAAGACGTACGCCCACAGTTCGATCAGTGACATCTGCGCCCACGCCGGACTGTCGCGTCGCCAGTTCTACGAGGAGTTCGGCAGCCGCGAGGACATCCTCCTCGCGCTCTACGACACGATTCAGGACGAGGCCCGGGACGCGGTGCTCGCCGCGAACGACCGGGCGCCCTCGCGCGATCCCCGGACCGTCGCCGGCACCGTCATGACGGCCTACATCGAATCGGTCGGCACGGACGAGCGGCGGGCCAGGATCATCTTCGTGGAGGTGGTCGGCGCGGGCCCCCGGGTGGAGCAGTACCGCCTCGCGCGCCGCACGCAGTGGGCCGAACTCTTCGAAGCGGTCACCCGCACGATCGACGGTGGCGTCGTCGACCCGCCCGAGCGGTTCGCGATGGTGTCGATCGCCTTCATCGGGGCGGTCAACGATCTCGCCCATCACTGGAGCACCGCCTCCCCCAGACCGTCCGCCTCGGTCCTGGTGGACGTTCTGAGCACGATGCTCATCGCGCTGGTCACCGACCAGACCTGAGCCGAACTTACTCGCGAGTATTGCGATACCCGTCACACCTGATCTATGGTCTGCTCTCAAAGTGAGACATAGACGTCTCACTTCGGCCCGGGGAGGACCACATGATCGGAACGAGAGCGCTACGACGTCGAATGCTGCTGGTGGGAGCGATGGTGGTGGGCGCACAACTCGCCGTCGCCACGCCGTCGGTCGGGGCTCCCACCGACGGCGGAACGTCGGTGGACGTGCAGCCGGCCCTTACCGTTCCCGCCTGGCCCGAGGTCGGCCGGGGTTTCTACGAACCGCCTGCGGACGTGGTCGCGGCGGCCGAGCCGGGCGAGATCATCGCCGCCCGCGAAGTGCACCTGGCGAACCTGTCGGTACTTCCGGTGAACGTCGACGCGTGGCAGCTGTCGTATCGCTCCAACAATTCGCGGGACGAGGCGATCCCTGCGGTCGCGACGGTCGTCAAGCCCCGGGGCACGATCGACGGCGTCCGTAATCTGCTCTCGCTCCAGCCGGCGGAGGACTCCCTCGGCAAGTACTGCGCCGCCTCGTACGCACTGCAGCAGTGGTCCGTTCCCGCGCCGTTGACCGGTCAGATCGTCGCGCCGCTGCAGTTCCTCGAGGCGCAGGCCGCCCTCGCCCAGGGATGGGCCGTCGTGATGCCGGATCACCAGGGCCCGAACGCCGCGTATGCGGCCGGGCCCCTCGCGGGCCGCATCACCCTGGACGGGATCCGCGCGGCGGAGAACTTCGACCCCCTGGGTCTGACGGGCCGGCAGACTCCGGTCGGGTTGATGGGCTACTCCGGAGGCGCGATCGCGACGGGTCACGCCGCCGAACTCCACGCGAGCTACGCACCGGACCTGAACATCGTCGGCGCGGCCGAAGGCGGCATCCCCGCCGATCTCGGCGCCCTCGTCGATCTCGCCGACAACAATCTGGGCGCGGGAATCGTGCTGGGCGGCGTGTTCGGCGTGAGCCGTGACTATCCCGAGCTCGCGGAGTATCTCGACACGCACCTGAACCCACTCGGCAAGCAGCTCCTTGCCGCCAAGAGCAACCTCTGCGTCAGCTACCAGTCGGCGCTACTGCCGTTTGCGAACCTGAGGGGCCTGTTCGACAGCCCGAGCGGCGACCCGCTTCGCGATCCGGTGGTCGAATCGGTACTCGACCGGACCGAGATGGGTCACCGGGTCCCGGACGTGCCGATGTTCATGTACCAGGCGAATCCGGACTGGCTGGTGCCGGTCGGGCCCGTCGACACACTCGTCGACACCTACTGCCAGGACCCGAACGCCCGGGTGACGTACACCCGCGACCACGCCAGTGAGCATCTGTCCCTCGAACCGGTCGCAGCCGCGAGCGCTCTGATGTGGCTGCGGGACCGGTTCGCCGGGGTGCCCACCGACGCCGGATGCATCACCCACGACGTGGGATCGATGGCCCTCGACCAGGCGACGTGGCCGGTGTGGTCGTCGATCGTCGGCGACACGATCGCGAGCCTGCTCGGTCAGCCGATCGGCACGTGAGGGCGCGGTCCCGATCAGAGGTCGCCGACACCGGCGAGCAGTCTGCGCGCCCCCTCGTGAAGGCGGTCCCGGACGGTGGCGACGCTGATCTGCATCGTGTCCGCCACCTCGTCGCAGGACATTCCCCGGTAATACACGAGGGCCAGTGTCTCCCGCTCGAGGGCGGGCAGCGCTTCCACCGCGTCCAGTACCACCGACCTGCACGAATTCACTTGCATGCACTCATCGTCAATGACCGGCGGGGTCGGAGACAGGGACCCCAGGGTGACGAACTGCCCACCCAGGGGTGAGCGTGCGGGAAACACAGAGGGCCACCTTCCCGGGAGAAGGTGGCCCTCTGTGTGCGGAGGTAATTCCGCGGTGGAGCCTCCTGTCAGGATTGAACTGACGACCGCTCGCTTACAAGGCGAGTGCTCTACCACTGAGCTAAGGAGGCGGACACGCGCGCCCATCATATCCATTGCAGGAACGACGGCTACTTCCGCCCACATTGGATAGCGTTGGAGCCATGAGTACCTCGGAGATCGCCACTGTCCTCGCTTGGCACGACGCCCTCAACTCCGGCGACATCGACACTCTGCTGTCGCTGTCGAGCGACGACATCGAGATGGGTGGGCCGAAAGGCGCCACCCAGGGCCTGGCGGCGCTGCGGGAATGGGCGTCTACCGCGGGCATCACGCTGATTCCGCAGCGAATGTATTACTACGACGGGGTGCTGGTGGTCGAACAGCAGGCCACGTGGGCCACGGACCCCGAGGAGACGCGTATCCTGGCCTCTGCATTCCGTGTCGTCCACGATCAGGTCATCTCCACGTTCCGCCACGAGACACTCGAGTCTGCACTCTCCGCCACCGATTTGACCGAGAAAGATCTTGTCTCCGACACGTAGTATGGCCAAGCTCACAGAATCCCTCCAACGTCTCACAGGCGACCGTCGCGCAACGGTCGATGCGGTCACCGCTGCACCCACACCGCTGCAGCCGATCGACCTCACCGACGACGCGGTGGTCGCCGAAGTACTCGACCTCGCCGTGCGAGTCGGTGAAGTGCTCCTCGCGTCCGGCACCGGTGCGATGGACACCGCCGAGCAGGTGCAGTTCATCGCCGCCACGTACGGCCTCGCTCAGTGCGATGTGGATGTCACGTACAACTCCATCGTGCTGTCCGCGTACCGCGGGCCGACGCTCCCGCCGGCGAGCACGATGCGGATAGTGCACTACCGCTCGATGGACTTCACCCGCCTCGCGGCGGTGGACCGGCTCACGCGGCGGATCCGCCGGGAGGCCGTCACCCCCAGCGAGGCGCACGAGGCCCTGACCGCGGTCACCACGGCGCCGCACCCGTACAACCGCTGGATCGCGACGCTCGCCTGGGCGTCCATGGCCGCGTCGGTCTCCGTGTTGATGGGTGGTGGTGTGCTGGTCGCATCGGTCGCCTTCCTGACGACGATGGTGATCTACCGGGTCAACCGCGTCCTCAACCGCATCGGTCTGCCGTTCTTCTTCCAGCAGGTGGCGGGCGGTCTGGTGGCGGCGACCCCGGCGGCGACGCTGTACACGTTCCAGGATCAGCTGGGTGTCGAGATCAGACCCTCACAGATCATTTCGGCCGGTGTGGTGGTGCTGTTGTCCGGGTTGTCGCTGGTCGGTTCCGTGCAGGACGCCATCACCGGAGCACCGATCACCGCGGCGGCGCGATTCTTCGAAGTGGTCATGATGACCGGCGGCATCATCGCCGGTGTGGCCATCTCGTTGCGTCTGACCGGTGTGCTGGGTTCGACCCTGCCACCCGTCAACGTCGAGATCACGGAACTCGTGCAGCTACCCGTCCTGGTGATGTCGGGCGCTTTCGCGTCGATGTTCTATGCATTGGCCTGCTACGCCGAGCAGCGTGCCCTCACGGCCGCGTGGTTCGGTGGCGCGGCCGGCGCCCTGGTCTACATGGTGGCGCACCAGTTCGGCATCGGCCCCATCATCGGTTCGGCACTCGCGGCCACGGTGGTCGGTTTCGCCGGTGGTCTGATGGCCCGCCGCGCGCTCACGCCGCCGCTGGTCGTCGTGGTGGCGGGTATCACGCCACTGCTGCCGGGTCTGTCTCTGTACCGGGGTCTGTACGCCCTGCTCAACAACGAGGTGGTGATCGGACTCAGCTCGCTGCTGGCGGCGTTCGGTATCGGCTGCGCGCTCGCGGCGGGCGTCACGCTGGGCGAGTGGATCGCCCGGACCCTGCGGAGGCCGCGCATCCTGCGTCGCACAGACGACATCCGCCGCCCCGTCTTCAAGACGAGGCGGCGGAAGCCGGTCGAAACACACACACAGAAGGCGGCCTGAGGCAGTTTCAGGTGACGGCCTCTCGGCCGTCTGCCGGGTACGACCGCCGGTGTCTCACCGGACGGTCGTCCCGGCACATCGTCGCCGAAACGCGGCGCCCGGGGAGGTCAGCTCTTGTCGACGCTGTGCCGTCCGCCCGACTTCTCGTCGGCCTCCATGGCCTCACGCAGGCTCTTCGGCCGCATGTCGGTCCAGTTCTTCTCCACGTACTCGAGGCACGCGGCCCGGCTTTCCTCGCCGAAAACTACGCGCCAGCCTGCCGGCACCTCAGAGAACGTGGGCCACAGTGAGTGCTGGTCCTCATCGTTCACCAGCACGTAGAAGCGGCCTTCTTCGTCATCGAATGGATTGGTGCTCATCTCGCCTCGCTTGTCGCATACGTGTCCTGTGCGTTCACACTAGCAAGCGTGCCGTTGCGGCCACGCCTTGTTACGACAGATGTAACGATCTCTCCCGCCCGCACGGCAACGTTCGACAGGAGCGACGACGTGATTCCGTGCGTTTTCTCCGTGCCGCCCTGCAGATAGATTCCCGCTGTGACGTCCGGTGAAACCGCCAATCTGTAATCTCGGCCCACGTCGCGCGGCGGGTGGGTTTGCGGCGCGAGATCGCCGAGTAGAGGTTCGAGGGGTGCGGGGGTGAAACCGGTGGCCAGAATCAGTGCGTCGCAAGCGAGAGTGTCGGTGAGGCCGTCCACGCCGCTGCGGACAGCCACCTCGATTCCGTCCGAAGTCTCGTCGACGGCAATGATCTCCGACGCGCGACGCATGAACAGGCGACGACGCCCACGAACGCGTTCCTGGTATTCGGTCGCGTAGAGCTCGTTGATGAGCTCGATGTCGACCACCGAATAGTTAGTACTCCTATGGACATCCAGCAATCGCAGACGCTCCGCCTCCGGGGCACCGTGCAGATCGTCCACCGCCTCCGGATCGAAGATGCGGTTGGCGTACGGACTGTCGTCGGCCGGGCTGTACCCGTACCGCGAGAAGACGCTGTGGACTTCGGCTTCGGGGTAGTTTCCGTGCAGGTACTGCACAATCTCGGCGGCACTCTGACCCGCTCCGAGGACGACGAACCGATGGTGGACCGGGGCCGGCATCTCACCGAGCCGGAACAGGAACTGGTGGTTGTGGAAGCACCGCGCAGAGGGGTTGGCCCACTCGGGGATTCGTTCCCGCAGACCGGCGCCCATCACGACGTTGCGCGCGATCACCGTGCTGCCGTCGGCGGCGCGGACCTCGAAACGGTCGATCACCCCGTCGTCGCCGCGGATTCCGCGCACGGTCTCCACCGCGGTGCCGTATCGCACGTCGGCGTCCACTCGGCGTGCCGCCCACTGCAAGTAGTCGTGAAACTCGTGACGAGTCGGGAAGAAGGTCTGGTGATTGACGAAGTCGACGAGGCGACCCTGATCGAAAAGGTAATTGAAGAAGGTGAATGCGCTACGCGGATTCCGGAACGTCACCAGGTCCTTCGGAAACGCGATCTGCATCGTCGCGCCGTCGAGAAGCATCCCAGGATGCCACCCGAACCGATCCTGCTTCTCGAAGAACTGCGCGCTGATCCGCTCGCGCGGGGGGCACTCCGCATTGTGCTCCTCGATGGCAATGGCCAGGGCGAGGTTAGCGGGACCGAATCCGACACCCACGACATCTCGCACCGGGAGATCTGTACCGACCGTTTCCGGCGATTCACTCATAGCTCGTTGTCCGTCCTCGACGCCGCGCCGCACCCGACCCAGCCGCCGTCCGCCTTCGAAAAGATAGTGAAGCCTATCCTTATTTCCAGCACAGTACCAAGTACTTCCGGCCCTCGCGGCGGCGAACTCCGCCCCGGAACTGCGATCTGGATCACTCTTGATCATCGGGATCCTTCCGCCCACACGGTGACCAGCGACGACAACTCCGACGCCCAGCCACGAACCGTCTCGGCGTCCAGCACATCCGAGGAGAACGAGAAATACGCGTGGACGGGTCCGTCGCCGATCGGCTCGTAGAAACTCAGCGTCAGGTCCGAATCCGGAACACCCACCGGCACCGGCATCAACCCACCCAGCGCGTCGAGACGACCGAGCCTGGCCTGCTCGTGATGAACGAGCATGACCTGCGGACGCAGCACCGCGGTCTCACCGACCGCCTCCACGACGTCGGCGAACGCCACATCCTGGTTGTCCAGCGCGTCGAGATTCGCGGTACGGACACGCCGCAGCAACTCCACGGGATCGGGATCACCGCTCGTATCCGTTCGCAACAGAACGATATTGAAGAAGCAGCCGACCAGCGCGTCCAGCGCCTCCTCCGTGCGTCCCGCGACGAGTGACCCCAGCGGAATGTCCGTGCCCGCGCCGTGCCGTGTCAGCACGGTGGCGAGTGCGGCCTGCAACACCATGAACAGGCTGGTGCCCGTGTCGCTCGCGAACCTCCGGGCCGCGCTGTGGAGTTCCGCGTCGATCTCGACCGGCACGATCTCCGCCGTCCGCGGTCCGCGCCCGGCCGGGGCGGGCAGGTCGAGCCGGGACGGCATGCCGTCCAGCGTCTCCCGCCAGTAGTCGAGCTGACGCGACCGACGGCTGTCCGGGTCCTCGGGATCGCCGACGAGTGCCTGCGACCACACGACGTAGTCGGCGTATCCGACGGGCAGCGGTTCCCACCCGGGTTCCTCGCCGTGCGAGCGCGCTGCGTATGCGCCCATCAGATCACCGAGCAACGGCACCACGGACCACTCGTCGACGGCGATGTAGTGCATCGCGAGGAGCAACACCTGGGTGCCGTCGGCGCCGGTCACGAGATGCACCCGGAGCGGTGCGTGCTCGGTGAGATCGAGGGGTTCCTGCGCCAATTCGAAGACGGTGCGGTGAACGTCTCCGTCCCCGACGTCGACGAGTTCGAGGGCGGGCCGCACCGCTTCCTGCGCGACGACGGTGTCCCCGGCCTCTACGTACACGGTCCGCAGCGGTTCGTGCCGGGACGTGACGTCGTCGAGAGCCTGCGCCAGGATCTCGACATCGACGGTATCGCGAAGCTGCAGCGACAGTGCGTGACTGGCCCGCGCCTCGGCGCCGGCCGCCCGGAACTGCTTCCAGAACCGGCGTTGCGGCCCGGACAACGGCAGCGCCTCCGGTCTCGGGTCCGCTGCCGTCAGCACCGGCCTGCCGGTGGACGAGGCCCCCGCGACGAGTGCGGCGAGTTCGGCCACCGTGGAATTGTCGAACACGTCCCGGATACCGATGTCGACGGCGAACCGCCCGCGGATCCGTCCCACCACCCGCATCGACGCCATGGAGTTGCCGCCGAGGTCGAAGAAGTTGTCGTGGATGCCCACCGACGGCAGATGCAGGATGTCGGCGAACACTGCGGCGATCTCCTTCTGCTCCGACGTCTGCGGGGCGCCGTCCCCGGTCAGGGCCGACCAGTCCGGCAGCGGAAGCGCCTTGCGGTCGAGTTTGCCGTTGGGTGTCAACGGGAGATCGCCGTCCAGCACGACCACGAGAGTCGGCACCATGTAGTCGGGCAACCGCGCGGCGGCGTGTTCCCGCACCGCCTGCGGATCGATCTGCCCGGCTCCGTGACCGTCGGCCGGTGTCACATAGCCCACGAGCCGGACGATGTCGCCGGACCGGTCCGCGACGACCGCCGACTGCTTCACCACCGGATGGCTTCCGAGGGCCGCGATGATCTCGCCGAGTTCGATGCGGAATCCGCGGATCTTCACCTGGTCGTCGACGCGTCCGAGGAAGTCGATGTTGCCGTCGGCCCGCCAGCGCGCCCGGTCACCGGTCCGGTACATCCGGGTGCCCGCGTCGCCGAAGGGGCTGGGCAGGAACCGTACCGACGTGAGGTCGGGCCGGCCGAGGTAGCCGCGGGCCAGTCCGCGTCCGGCGATGTACAACTCGCCCGCCACTCCCGGCGGTACCGGCTGCAGGCGGTCGTCGAGGACGTACGCCTGCTCGTTGGGATCGGGGATGCCGATCGGCACGGCCGAGTTCCATCCGGGTTGCGCCTGCCACAGCGTGTTGTTGACGGTGGCCTCGGTGAGGCCGTACGCGGCCAGCAGGTTGAGCCGTTCCGCCCAGCGTCCGATCAGTTCCGGCGGCACGGTCTCGGTGCCCACCAGCACGGTGCAGCCCTCGGGGACGTCACACCCCGACGGCAACGCCGCCAGCAGTGACGGCGGAATGATCGCGTGCGTCACGGCGTGTGCGGCCATGAAGTCGGTGAGTTCCGGTCCGGCGACGCGGGACTCGTCGGGCACGATCACCAGGCGGGATCCCGTGCACAGTGCCATCGACAACTCGAAGACCGCGACGTCGAATCCGATCGACGCGAACTGCATCACCACCGAACCGGGGACGAGCTTCATCCGCTGTTCGGCGGTCGCGACGAGGCTGGGGATCCCGTCGTGAGTGAGGATCGCGCCCTTGGGTTTACCGGTGGAGCCCGACGTGTAGATGACGTACGCGGCGTGGTCCAAGCCCTGCGGGGGCTGCGGCACCTGCGGGGCGGGGCCGGTCTCGAGTTCCGCGACGACGGACGCGTCGTCGAGGAGAACGCGAGCGAGGCTGCCGACGTCCGCGATGCGCGGGCTCTCCCCCACCGTGGTCACCAGCACCCGCGCGGCGGAGTCGGCGAGCATGTAGGAGATGCGGTCGGATGGGTGGTTCAGGTCGAGCGGAAGGTACGCGGCCCCGAGTTTCAGCACCCCGAGCACGACCGAAACCATCTGCGCCGACCTCGGGACCGCGAGTCCCACAACGTCTTCGGCGCAGACGCCGCGGCGATGCAGCAGTGCGGCGATTCGGTCGGCGCGAACACTCAGTTCCGCGTAGGTAACCTCGCCGTCGCCGTCGACGACGGCCACGACGTCCGGGGTCGCGGCCACGTGGCGGGCGAATGCCTCGTAGAACGTCTCCTCCGCCACCGGCTGTGCGGTGTCGTTGAACCCGCGCACCACGAGTTCGCGTTCGTCGCCGAGGAACACGTCGAGGTCGCCGACCGTGCGACCCGAGTCCGACGCGAGGGCGTCCAGCACCACGACCTGCCTGCGCGCGATCTTCTCCGCGGTGGCCCGGTCGAACAGGTCGGAGCCGTATTCGAAACGCAGCTCGACCCGGTCGTCGTCGAGGTACTCGGTGAAGTTGAACACCAGGTCGAACTTGGCGGTGCGTTCCTCGAACGCCACCGGGGCGAGGGCCAGTCCGGGTGCGAGCGCCGAATCGGACGTCCGGCTGTGGTAGCCGACCATCACCTGGAACAGCGGGTTCCGGGCCAGGGTCCGCGCCGGATTCACCTTCTCCACGACGGTTTCGAAAGGGACGTCCGCATGCGAGAACGCCGCCAGGTCGGTGTCGCGGACCCGTGCCAGCAGCTCGTCGAACGTGGGGTTGCCGGACACGTCCGTCCGCAGCACCACGGTGTTGACGAAGAATCCGATCAGGTCGTCGAGACCCTGTTCGCTGCGACCGGCGACCGGCGCGCCGATCGGCAGGTCGTCGCCCGCTCCGAGACGGTGCAGCAACGCCGCCGACGCCGCGTGCAGCACCATGAACATGCTGGTTCCCGACGTCCGCGCGAGCGCACGCAGGGCCCGTGTCGTCGCGGCGTCGAGCGTCGTCTCGATCGCGCCACCGGCGAAGCTGGGCCGCGCGGGCCGGGTGCGGTCGGTGGGGAGCACCAACTCCTCCGGCGCACCGTCGAGAGTCGTCGCCCAGTAGTCGAGTTGACGGCTGACGAGGCTGGACGGGTCCTGCGGATCACCCAGAACGTCGCGCTGCCACAGCGTGTAGTCGGCGTACTGCACGCCGAGCGGCTCCCACGCCGGCGCCGAACCCTGCGCGCGAGCGGCGTACGCCGTCATCAGGTCCCGCAGGAACGGGCGGTCCGACCATTCGTCGGTGGCGATGTGGTGCAGCACGATGGCCAGCACGTGTTCGTCCGCGACCCGGATGAGGCTCGCGCGCACCGGGATCTCCGTGGCCAGGTCGAACGGGCGGCCGACGGTCTCGGTGATCAGCCGGACCAGATCGGCCTCGGTGCCGTCCACCACCGCGACGTCGGGGCGGGCGTCGTCCAGGATCACCTGCACCGGTTCACCGTCGTGCTCCCCGAACACCGTTCGCAGCGATTCGTGCCGCGACACGACGTCGGTCAGCGCCTGCTCGAACAACCCGGGGTCCAGTGCACCCTGCAGTCGCAGGACGATCGGGAAGTTGTACGCGACGGCGGGGCCCGCCCCATCCCGAACCGACGCGCCCTCCATCTGCTGGAGCAGCCACAGTCGTTGCTGCGCAGCGGAGAGCGGCAGGTGCTCGGGACGCGGCCGAGCCACCAGTACCGGACGCGTCGATCCGGTGTCGTCGCCGATCCGGGCGGCGAGTTCCGCCACGGTCGGTGCCTCGAACAGGTCGCGCATGGTGAGGTCGGTGTCGAGTGCGGCCCGTGCCCGGCTGATCAGCCTGGTGGCCAGCAACGAGTGACCGCCGAGGTCGAAGAAGTCGTCGTCGACCCCGGGGGCGGGGACGCCGAGGACCTCACCGAACAAGGCGGACAGCACCCGTTCGGTGTCGGTGCGCGGTTCCGTGCGCGCGCCGCCGCTGCGGCCGAGCACGTCGTCCGCCGACGGCAGCGCCTTGACGTCGAGCTTGCCGTTGACCGTCATCGGCAGGCTGTCGACCTTGATGACCGCGGCGGGCACCATGTAGTCCGGCAACGTTGCGCGCAGCGCCTGTGAGTACTTGTCAACGTCCCGCGGTTGATAAGTACTCACGGGGACGGCGTAGCCGACCAGTCGCTTGAATCCACCCGCACCGGAGTCGACCACGACAGCCGCCTGGCGCACGCCGTCCAGCGCTTCGAGCGCGGACGCGATTTCGCCGAGTTCCACCCGGTGACCGCGGATCTTCACCTGATCGTCGGTCCGGCCGAGAAAGTCGAGATTCCCGTCCTCACGTCTCCGGACGAGATCACCCGTCCGATACATACGTACGGATTCCCGGAACGGGTCGGCGACGAACCGCTCCGCCGTCAGTGCGAACCGGTCGAGGTAGCCGCGCGCCAACCCGACCCCGGAGATGTACAACTCACCGGGAACGCCGTCCGGGACCGGACGCAACCAGGCGTCCAGCACGTAGGCGGACGTATTCCAAATCGGGGTGCCGACGGTGGGTGTCGCGCTGTCCGCGGTGCCGGCGCCGAGGGTGTTGATCGTGTACTCGGTGGGACCGTACAGGTTGTACCCGACCGTTCCGTCCGTGTCGCGCAACCGGTTCCACACCGAATCCGGCACTGCCTCACCGCCGAGGAGCACCAGCGGCGGCCGGTGCCGCCCCGGACCGTCGTCGAGCAGACCCTCCTCGACGAGGTGCTGGGCGTACGTCGGCGTCACGTTGACGACGTCGATCGCGTGGGCGTCGCAATAGGTCACGAGCGCCTCGGCGTCACGCCGCAGATTCTCGTCGCAGATGTGGACCTCGTGACCTTCGACCAGCCACAGCAGTTCCTCCCACGACATGTCGAACGCGAACGACACGCTGTGCGCGATGCGCAGTCGCCGGCCGCCCGCAGCGGCCACGACGGGTTCGAAGATCGCCTCACGATGGTTGAACTGCATGTTGGTCAGGCCGCGGTACGGGGTGACGACGCCCTTCGGCTTGCCCGTGGACCCGGACGTGTAGATGACATACGCCGGATGGTCCAGGCGCCCGGGGGTTCCGGGCGCGAATCCGCCGAGTTCGGCCTCCGACAGCGGTCCGGACGCGACCGCGCCGACGTCCAGAGTGTCGACGGTCAGCGTGTCGACCGTCGCAGCGGCGAGGGTTCCCGCGACGTCCGACGTGGTGACCAGGACCGTCGGACGCGCGTCGTCGAGCATCGCGACGAGGCGCTCGGCGGGGTGGTCCAGTTCGAGCGGCAGATACGCGGATCCGGTGCGCAGCACGGCGAACAGCGCGACCACCATCTCCACCGCCCGCGGCAGCGCGAGTGCGACGATCCGCTCCGGGCCCGCGCCGCGGCCCAGCAGGAGCCGGGCCATCCGGTTCACGTCGGCGTCGAGTTCGGCGTAACTCACGGTGCGGTCCCCGAACACCAGGGCCGTCTCGTCCGGTCGGAGTCGGGCCGCGTCGGCGAACAGATCGGCGATGGTTCTGTCGGGCAGAGCCTTCCGTTCGAACGGCGCGGGCGTTGCGGCACCGGCGATTCCGCCGACCACACCCGACAGGTCGGTGGACCACTCCTCGAGCACGGTCAGGTACCGCGACAGCATACGTTCGACCCGCGACTCCGAGATCTTCTCGGGGTGGAACTCGAACTTCACCTTCACGCTCGCGCCCGGCGTCACGACGACCGTGACCGGGTAGTGCGTGTGATCGATGCTGTCGCCGCCGCTGATGTCGTGCGCCGCATCGAGCGCCGCCACCTGCTTCTCGTCCACGAAGTTCTGCAGGACGTACAGCACGTCGAACAGCTGCCGGTGCTCGGAGACCCGCTGGATGGAGGCGAGCCCGAGGTAGTCGTACGGGGTCAGCGCCAACCTCTCCGACTGGATTCGCCGGAGCAGGTCGGCGACGGTCTCGCCGGCGCGCAGCGTCGTCCGGACGGGGACGGTGTTGAGGAACATTCCCGCCACCGCGTCGATGCCCGGGACCTCCGGTGGGCGCCCGGCCACGGTGGTGCCGAACACCAGGTCCCGGCGTCCGGTCTCGATTCCGAGCACGACGGCCAGCGCGGCATTGAGCACCGCGTTGAACGTGACACCGGCACCGCGGGCACCGGCACGGAGCCGTTCGCTCAGTTCCTCGGACAGCACCGCGTCCCGGCGCTGGGGTGGCTGCGGCTCCCCCACGACGGTCGCGGCCAGCAGCGTCGGTTCGTCGAGCCCGCCGAGCGCGTCGGTCCACGCCGACTGCGCGGCACCGGAGTCCCGGGTGGCCAGCCACTGCAGGTAGTCCTCGAAAGATCCTTCCGGGGCGGCGAACCCGGAGTCGTCGCCGCCCGATTCGTAGAGGGCGAGCAGCTGGCTGACGACGAGGCCGTTGGACCATCCGTCCCACAGCAGGAACTGCCGGTTGATCACCAGTCGGTCGTGGGAGTCGCCGAGCCGCAGCACCATTGCCCGCCACAGCGGCGGGGAGGTGAGGTCGAACGGTGTCAGCCGGTCCTGTGCGGTCAGCTGTTCGGCGTAGGACGCACGTTCAGGCTCGTCGAGTTCCCGGAGGTCGAACTCGGCGATGGGCACGTCCAGGCCGGCGGCGAAGAACTGCACCGGCGCGGGCAGGCCGGCACTGACGAATCCCGCTCGCAGCGTGGGGTTGCGTCGCTGCAGGGTGCGCAGCGCGGCGGCGAGCCTGTCGGTGTCGAGGCGGTGCGCGAAGTCGAGTGAGAACTGTGCCGTGTAGATGTCGGCGCCGGAGTCGAACCCGGCCTGGAAGTAGAGGCCCTCCTGCAGCGGCGACAGCGGCAGCACCGTGTCGACCCCACTCGGGCTCGCCTCGACGATCCGGGCGATCTCCTCCTGCGTCAGCTCCACGAGGGGAAGGTCGGACGGTGTGAGCATCGCCGGTCCGTCGTGTTCTCCTGCGGCGTCGGCCAGTTCACGAAGTGCCGACACCCAGCCGTCGCTCAACGCGACGACGTCGGCCTCGCTCAGGTCTGCGTCCGACCAGGCGAAGACGGCCTGCAGTTCGGTGCCCCGCTCGGACTCCTCGCACAGGGCGTTGATCACCAGCCGGTAAGGGCCACCGAGATCGGCATCGGGATCGGTTGCCAGCGAGTCGGATTCGACCGCGGGCGTCCAGGGTCCGGGCACCGCGTGCGGCATGCGGCCCAGGTAGTTGAACAGCACCTGCGATTCCGCCCGTGCCGCCAGAAGACCCGCGGTGCGCGCGTTGACGTACCGCAGCATGCCGTAGCCGATGCCGCCGTCGGGGGCGCCGCGCAGCTGTTCCTTGACGTCCTGGAGCGTCTCGAGTGCGCCCGTCCGGCTGCGCAGCCGGACGGGGGTGACGTTGGTGATCCAGCCGACGGTCCGGGAGAGATCCACGCCCTCGGTGAGTTCTTCGCGGCCGTGCCGCTCGAGGTCCACCAGCAGGTCGTTCTCGCGTCCACGGCCGGCGAACCACCGGTCGGCCGACAGTCGTAGCGCCGCGAGCAGCACATCGGTGACGTCGGCGCCGACCACGGCGGGAACGGTGGTCAGCAGCGCCGTCGTGAGTTGCGGGTCCAGGAGGACCGTCCGCCGTGCGCCGCTGCTCACGACCGCGTGCCCGTCGGTGTCGGCCACCAGGTCGGCACCGGGTTCGGTGACGCGCAGCCAGTGGTCGAGTTCGGCGAGCCGGGCGGGGTCCTGCGCCTGCTCGGTGACGATGCGGGCGAATCCGCGCAGCGACGTGGGCACCGGGTCGAGCGCGGCGTCCTGGCCGCTGTCGGCCGCCACCCACGCCATGGCGAGGTCCTCGATCAGCGTCCGCCACGACACCCCGTCGATCACCAGATGGTGTGCGACGAGGAGGAGCCTGCCCAGCTCCTGCGGGCCGGCGTCGAACCACACCGCCGACAGCATGGTGCCGTCGTCGGGGTCGAGCCGATCGGTGGCGGCGTCGGATTCTGCTGCGACGGTTTCGCGCAGCGCGGCGGCGTCGAGTCCGGTGACGTCGACGCGACGCAGTTCCAGGTCTGCGGATTCGGTGATCTCGAGCGACCACACACCCGGCGCGTGCCGGGTGAGCTTCTGCCGCAGGCCGTCGTGGTGACCGATCACCGAGTGCAGGGCGGCCGTCAGGACGGTAGTGCTGGTTCCCGCCGGTGTGTGGAGCAGAACGGCCTGGTTGAAGCGGTTCTTTCCGCCACTCCATTCGGACAGCCGATGGACCACCGGTAGCGGCGGCAGGACACCGGTGCCCGACTCCTCCACGCGCGGGGCCGACGCGACGACGGTGGCCGCGACCAGCCGCGCGAGCGCGGCCGGCGTCCGCTGTTCGAAGATCTGCCGCGGGGTGACGGTGATTCCCTCCCGGCGAGCGAGATTCACCAGGCGGATGGCGAGGATGCTGTCGCCGCCGAGCGCGAAGAAGTCGTCGTCCACCCCGACGGTCCCGAGACCGAGAACCTCGGCGTAGTGGGCGGCCAGCACCCCCGCCGGTCCGCTGTCCACGACCGGCGCGGACGTCGCCTGCGCGGAGAAGTCCGGTGCGGGGAGGGCTTTACGGTTCAGCTTGCCGCTGGGGCCGAGCGGAAACTCGTCCAGCATCACGAACGCGACGGGCACCATGAATTCCGGCAGCGCCGTGGCCAACTGCGCACGGACGTCGTCGGGGTCGGCGTCGCCGACGACGTATCCGACCAGCTGCTGCTGACCGGGCCGGTCCGAGCGCACGACGGCGGCAGCCTGCCGCACTCCGGGGCAGGCGGCCATCTGGGCTTCGATCTCGCCCAGTTCGATGCGGAAGCCGCGCAACTTCACCTGATCGTCGATCCGGCCGAGGTATTCGACCGCACCGTCGGCGTTGACCCGGGCGACGTCCCCGGTGCGGTACATGCGGGACCCGGTGTGGGAGAACGGGTCGGCGACGAAGCGCTCGGCGCTCAGCCCGGGCCTGCCCAGGTAGCCGCGGGCCAGCTGTGGCCCCGACAGGTACAGCTCACCGGCCGCACCCGCGGGCACCGGCTGCAGATACCGATCGAGCACGTAGAGACCGGTGTTGGACGTGGGCAGGCCGATCGGCACGGACGGCGCGGCCGCGTCGATTCCCTGCACCGACGCGGCGTAGCTGACGTCGACCGACGCCTCGGTCGGACCGTAGAGGTTGTCGAGTTCCACTCCCGGCAGGAGTTCGGCGACGCGCCGCGCGGATGCCACGGGAAGCGCCTCACCACTGCACGAGATGATCCGCAGCCCGGTGCACCGGGCTGCGGCGGGCTCGGCAAGGAACACCTCGAGCATCGAGGGCACGAAATGCACACGCGTGATCGACTGCCGGACGATGACGTCGGCGAGGTACGCCGGGTCCTTGTGGCCGTCCGGCCGCGCCAGCACGAGGGTCGCCCCGGCGAGGAGCGGTCCGAAGAACTCCAGCACCGACACGTCGAAGCTGGACGGCGTCTTCTGGAACACGTTGTCCGTAGCGGTGATCGGACGGAACCGCTGAACCCACAACAGACGGTTGACGATGCCGGCGTGCGGCACGACGACCCCCTTGGGCCGTCCCGTCGAGCCCGACGTGTAGATCACGTAGGCGGGGTGCTGGGGCACGAGCGCGACACCGGTCAGCGGCTCGGGCGAGTACCGGTCGGCGTCCGACACCCGGACCTGCGGAACATCGGACCCGGAGAACGGCACGGTGCCGTCGGTGAGGACGCACACCGGTTCCGCGTCCTCCAGCATGAACGCCAGCCGGTCGGCGGGGTAACCGGTGTCGAGTGGAACGTAGGCGCCGCCCGCCTTCCCGACCGCGAGGAGCGCCACCATCAGTTCCAGCGAACGGGGCAGTGCCACCGCCACCTTCGACTCGGGTGTCACCCCGCGGTCGACGAGCAGCCGGGCGAGGCGGTTCGCGCGCGCGTGCAGTTCGGCGTAGGTGAGGTGTTCGTCCTCGAACACGACGGCCACCGCGTCGGGTGTCCGGGCGGCCTGCTCCTCGAGCAGCGCCGTCACCGTCGTCTCGGGGAACTCCGCCTCGACGTCGCGCAGTGCCGCGTCGATCGGCTCACGCGACGCCAGCACGACGGAAGACACGTTCTGGTCGACGTCCCGCGTCAGCTCCGCGAGATACGCCACCGTCGACTCCGCGAATCGGGTCGCGGTCGCCGCATCGATGCGGGCGACGTCGTATTTCAGCTCGAGCGTCAGCGCGTCACCGGGCACGACGATCAGCGTCATCGGGTACGGCGGGTGCTCGTCGAACCGGATGCCGGTCAACTGCACCGCACCGGTGGGATCCGCCACCGCGCCGTCGCCGAGCGGATAGTTCTCGAACACGACGAGCGTCTCGAACAGGTCCTGCAGTCCCGCTTCCCGGCGCAGCTCGGGCAGGCCCAGGTACTGGTGGTCGAGCAGCGTCGACTGCTCCTGCTGCCACCGGGCGAGGGTCTCGGCCACCGTGTCGGTCGGCCGGTACCGCAGCCGGGTGGGCACGGTGTTGATGAACAGGCCCACCATGGTCTCGATACCGGGAAGGTCGCCGCCGCGGCCCGACACCGTCGAACCGAACACCACGTCCTCCCGGCCGGTGAGGCGACCGAGGACCAGACCCCACGTGCCGTGCACGAGCGTGCTGAGCGTCAATCCGCGGGCCCGGCCCACCGCGGACAGCGCGACGGTGGCGTCCGACGGCAGTGTCGCCCGGACACTGTGTATCCCGGACTCTCCCTTCGACGACGGCTTCGGAAGTTCCACCGGCTCGGAGGCATCGGCGAGCGCCTCCCGCCACACGGCGAGCGACGCCCGACGGTCGCGCGCATCCAGCCATTCGAGGTAGCTCCGGTACGGCGTGGGCGTCGGCAGCGCCAGCAGCTTCCCCTCGACGCTGTAGAGGGCCATCAATTCCCGCAGCATCACCGGCACCGACCATCCGTCGGCGACGATGTGGTGAATCGACTGCAGCAGAAGAAACTTTTGGTGTTTCACCCGCGCGAGCGTGTAGCGCAGCAGGGGGCCGCGACCGAAGTCGAAGCCCCGGGCCCGATCCGCCGCCAGCACCTGTTCCACGCGCTGCTCCGGATCCGCGACGCCGGTCAGATCGAGCACCTCCATCGGCACCTGGACGTTCTCGCCGACCACCTGCACGACTCTGCCGTCCGAGACCGCCCGCACTCCGACGCGGAGGGCAGCGTGCCGGTCGACGACCGCCTGCAGCCCACGGTGCAACGCCGCCGCGTCGACGGGCCCGGTCAGTTCGATCACCTGCTGCACCACGTACGGGTCCGTGCCCGTGTCCTCGAATGCCGACTGGAAGTAGATGCCCTCCTGCAGCGGTGTCAACGGAAGCACGTCGGCCGCCCCCGCCAGCGCGTCCACGTCCGGCTGTGTCAGCGACACCAGTGGGAAGTCCGACGGCGTGTGACCGCCGAGACGGTCGACTCCGGCCAGCACCCGCAGCACCGCGGTCCACTCGTCGGCGAGCGCCAGGACGGCGTCACGGGTGAGCACACCGGGCGCCCACGTCAATGTCGTGCGCAGGACTGGGCCGTCGGCGCCGTCCTCGGCGATCACGTCGAACGCCAAGGCGTGTCCGAGCGGCATCCGCGAATCGTCCGCGCCGCCCATCGCTCGGGGCAGCCAGTCGACGCCCGCCGCGGACGTCACCCGACCGAGATAGTTGAACAGCACCTGCGGGGTCGGCGCGTTCGCGAGTTCCGGCTTCGGGACACCGAGGTAGCGCAGCGCGCCGTAGCCGAACCCGGAACCCGGGATGCGGCGCAACTGCTCCTTCACCGCCTTCAGCGCGTCGGCGATTCCAACCTCGTCCGCCGCTGCGCCGGGGTCGAGCACCACCGGGTAGACGGTGGTGAACCAGCCGACGGTCCGGGAGAGGTCGAGGGCGGGTCCGTCGCTGCGGCGCACGAGGTCTTCCTCGCGTCCGTGCCCCTCGAGATCGAGGAGCACGGGGCCCGGCTCTCCGTCTCGCCACCTCTGCAGCGCCACCGCGGCCCCGGTGAGGAGCGCGTCGTTGACGTGGCCGTGGAACGCTGCGGGCACGGTGGAGAGCAGCGGCCGGGTGAACTCCGGAGGCAATGTCACCGTGAGGGTTTCGGCGTCGCCGGCGAGGTCGAGGGCGGGATCGAGCGCACGCGACCCGAGGAGCGGGTCTTCCGTGGTCGCCGCGTCCGCCCAGAAGGACAGTTCGTGGTCGAAGGCACCCGACCGCGTCTGCTCGTCGAGCAGCTCGGACCAGCGGCGCAGCGACGTTCCGACCGGAGCGAGTTCGGGAACGCCGCCCGCCGCCACCGCTGATCCCGCGCGGGCGAGGTCTTCGAGGATGATGCGCCAGGACACCCCGTCGACCACCAGGTGGTGTCCGATCAGCAGTAACCGGCCGGGACCGTCGGCCGCGACGAAGAGGACGGCCTGCACCATCGTGCCCGCATCCGGGTCGAGCCTTCCGACGGCCGCCCGTGTCTCGATGTCGAGTTGGTCCGCGCTGCCGTCGAATTCGACCACCCGCAGGATTCCGTCGACCGCCGCCGGGGACGGTTCCGGCACGGACAGCGTCCAGCGGTCGCCCCCGCGGCGGAGGCCGCTTCCGTTACCGCGGACGAGGGTCGCGCGCAGGGCGTCGTGCCGCGCGAGAACCGCGGCGAGCGCCGCCGTCGCGGCGTGCTCGTCGAGGGCGGCGGGAGTCTGCACGAGCACCGACTGGTGGAACGCGGCGATCTCGCCGCCCCGCTCAGCGGTGCGGGCGACGATCGGGGTGCTGCGGACTTCACCGATTGCGACGTCGTCGGAGTCCACGGCGGCCGCGGTCCGGCCGTCCTGGACCCGGGCGAGCGCCTCGGCGGTACGGAGCTGGAAGATCTCCCGCGGGCTGATCGAAAGACCTTCCCGCCGAGCGTGGTTGACCAGCTGGATCGCGACGATGCTGTCGCCACCCAACGCGAAGAAGTCGTCGGTGACACCCACCGACTCCACCCCGAGAACACCCGCCATCAGCGCACACAGGGTTTCCTCGGCGGCGGTGCGGGGCGCGACGTTCTCGCCGGCCGCGCCGAGGTCCGGCTCGGGTAGTGCACGCCGGTCCAATTTTCCGTTGGGGGTGAGCGGGAACCGATCGAGGACGACGAACGCCGACGGCACCATGTACTCCGGCAGCTTCGACGACGCCCAGACCCGCAGTTCGGCGACGTCCGGTACCGTATCCTGCTTCGGCACCACGTAGGCCGCGAGATACTTTGCCCCCGAGGGCGTCTCCCGCACGACGACGGCACTGTGCCGGACGTCGGGATGGGACACGATGCCCACCTCGACGTCCTCGAGTTCGAGTCGCATGCCCCGGATCTTCACCTGATTGTCGGCGCGGCCGAGGAAGTCGAGGGACCCGTCCGGCGCCCACCGCGCGAGGTCACCTGTTCGATACAACCGGGATCCGTCGTTCGCGAACGGGTTGGCGACGAAGCGGGACGCCGTGAGCCCCGGAGCGTCCACGTAACCGCGGCCGAGAAGGAATCCGCCGGCGTACAGCTCACCGCCGGTGCCGAGCGGCACCGGGTTCAGGTGTTCGTCCAGCACATACAGCTGCGTGTTGGGGTTCGGGCGGCCGATCGACGTCGCGATCCGCTCGGAGTCCTCCCGATAGATCACGTGCGACACCCCGATCGTCGCCTCCGCGGGGCCGTAGCCGTGGTACAGCGTGATGGCGAGCTGCGATCGGAACCTCTCGAACAGGCGCGGAGTGAGAACCTCACCGCCGCACCACACATGCTTCAGCGCCGCCAGCCGATCCGTAGCCCGTGACAAGTCGAGTAGCACGTCCAGCATCGACGACACGAGATAGACGAACGTCACCGACTCGCCGGCGATCAGGTCCAGCAGATACTGCGGGTCCCGTTCCCCACCGGGTTCGGCCACCACCAGCCGGCCACCCGCCACCAGGGGCAGCAGGATCTCGTTCACGGAGATGTCGAACGACAGTGGCGCCTTGAACAGCGACGCGTCCGAGGGTCCGAAGCCCAGGATCTGGTCGCGTTGCCACAGCAGCCGCGCGCAGACGGCCTCGTGACGGATCATGGCGCCCTTGGGCCTGCCCGTCGAACCCGACGTGAAGATGACATACGCCAGCCGCGAACCCTGCACGGTCACTGCGGGCGGCTCGGTGGACTGGTCGGCGTACGCCCACGCCGCGAGGTCGACCGGCACGGCCCGCTCCCCCGCGTCGGTGACTCCGCCGGGTCCGGTGAGAACGAGCGCCGCCCCGGCGTCCGCGAGGACCGAGGTCCGGCGGTCCTCCGGCCACGACGGGTCGAGGGGCACGAACGCCCCACCCGAGCACATGACGGCGAGCAGTCCGATCACCATCTCCGCCGATCGCGGAAGACCCACCGCCATAACTGTTTCCGAGTCGACACCGCGGGCGCGCAGGTGGTGGGACAGCTGCGCCACGCGTTGCCCGAGTTCCCGGTAGGTGAGCCGGATGTCGCCGGCGATCAGGGCCTCGGCATCCGGTGTCCGCGACACCTGAGCATGGAACAGGTCGGGAACCGTCACCGATTCCTGCGGGGACGCCGTGTCGTTGAACTCCACCAGCAACTGCCTGCGCTCGGCCTCGGTCATCGGATCGAGCGACGCGATGGGCTGCGACGGGTCGGCGACGAACTGCCCGACGAAGTGCTCGAGCCGGCGGCGATGCTCCTCGAGCTCGGCGCCGAGACCGGCCGGGGCCCGGAGGTCGATCTGGATGGGCTCCGAATCCTGCCCACCGCGGATGGAGAAATCGAGGTCACGGACCGGTCCGGTGGCCGAACCCCGCACCCACGCCGGGAAACCGCCGAACGTCAGCGAGTGCTCGAACATCATGGAATTGATTCCGGGACCGAAGATCTGACGGTCCGGATCGATCGACCGCAGATCGCGGGCGAGGTCCTCGCCGCGATAGCGCCCGTGCCGCAGCACCGAGATCAGCGTCGTGTCGATGCGGGTGGCGAGTTCGCCCACGGTCATCTCAGGATCCACCTGCACCCGGAGCGGCAGGATCGTCGAGCACATACCCGGGATGCGGCGCAGCTCGCGTCCGACCCGCGCCGTCATCGGCAGCGACAAGGTGAGGTCGCCGCGGCCGGTGAACCGGTGGATGTACGCCACGACCGCGGCGAGCGGCAGCCGGGTGCGCCTGATCCCGGCGTCGGAGGCGAAGGTGTAGATCGCGTCGGCGTCGTCCCCGTCGATCTCGACGAGGGCGGAGATCGGCGACCCGGAGTGGTCGACGACCTGCGGGAGCAGCCGAGGCGGCTCCGGGGCGTCGATCACCTGCTGGATCCAGAAGGCGCGGTCGGACTCGAAGCGCGCCGACGCACGGTAGTCGCGGTCGGACGTCACGAGAGTGTCGAGGGGCCACGGCGCCGTGGACGTCTCGAGTTCCGGGTGCTCGTATCGATCGACGACATCGGCCACGAGGAGGGTGATGCCGTATCCGTCGATGAGGCTGTGGTGGTAGCGCTGATACCAGATCACCGACTCGTCCCCGGTGCGCAGCAGGGCGTGCCGGAACAACGGTTCGCCGCAGTCGATGTCGACCACGGTCTCCATGTCGCGATCCATCCACGCGCGCGCACTCGCTTCGGGATCCTCGTCGCCACGCAGGTCTACGACATCGAGGGTCCACTGGCCCGGAGCCGTCGGCACCTGCAGCAGTTCGGTGTCGGCGCCTCGCTCGAAACGCACGTGCAAGGCTTCGGCTCGTTCGACGGTCTTCCGGATCGCCGCGGAGGTACGGTCCAGGTCGATCCGGCCCGCGACCTCGACGACGAGCGAGAGGTTGTAGACCGGGCTGCCCGGGTTCAACTGCTGCCCGACCCACACCTCGGACTGCGCGGCCGTCACCGGCAACGCGACAGACGTCGAACTGACGCGAGCCGAGTGAGAAGTGCCCTCAGCCGAAGTGCGCTGTGGGCGAGCAGCCGCCGAGTGGTCCGGAGACATGGGTGATCCGATCGTCCGTCGAGAGCGCCCGTCCAACGACGGGCACCCGAAGGAGTTTAGGTTAGGCTACCCACTAGCAACAAGCCGGTTGCCGGCAAGTTCACAGGCGCGGGTTATCACAGCGGTAATTCGTGTTCAATCACCACGAACGCGTGTCCCTCGCACCGCCGGCAGCTTTTACCGCACCGAAGCGGTCCCGGCGTCGAGTTCGACCGTGTAAACATACCGCTCGTTCGCGGCGTTGGCACACGAGCGGCGGCGTCGACACCCAGGGGCAGCCGCCCAGCAACCTACTGGTGCCAGACCGCGGTGTTCCCACCTCGACGCTTGGCTGCGTATAGGGCGGTGTCCGCATGATGGAGCAGTTCGTCGACCGTGAGAGCCGACGTGCTGCGCGCCATCCCCACGCTGATCGTCACGACGAGGAGTTCGTCGCCGACGTCGATCGGCGTCGTGATCGACGCAAGCATCCGGGTGACCACGTCGTCGACGTCGAGTTCGTCGATGTCGGGCAGGATGGCGACGAACTCGTCGCCGCCGAGCCTGCCGACCGCGGACGGAGCGCGCATCGCGTGGCGCAAATGCTCGGACACCCCCTGCAGGATGCGATCACCGACGCGATGCCCCCGGGTGTCGTTGACGTCCTTGAACCCGTCGACGTCGAGGAACAACGCGACCGCAGGCCCCGCACCGGGCTCGAACAGGCGCTGCAGATGCTCGGTGATGGCGGCGCGATTGAGCAGTCCGGTGAGACTGTCGTGCGTGGCCTCGTGCAGAAGAAGGGCGTGTGCCTCCGCCGCCTGCTGCTGGGCGGTGACTTCCGCGGTGACGTTCCGGAAATGCACGACCAGTGCACCGGAGTCGGCTGCCGCGGTCACCTCGATCGTCATCCCGGGCGAATACAGCGAGTCCACCCGCGTCTGCTGCTCCCGGCCGGTGGCGAGAACCTTGCGGCACAGTGCGTCGAAGTAGCTGCCGCGCGTTTCCGGAAGAACCTCGGTGACGACACGGCCGAGCAGTTCGTCCCGCGACCGCCGCACGTGCCGCAGGCAGCCGGAGTTGACGTAGATGATCCGAAGGTCCCCGTCGAGCGCCATGAACCCCAGGGCCACCCGATCGAGCAACGACGCGAGCTGCGCGTCCCGGCCGGCCACGTGCCCGAGTTCGATGACCACTCCCGTCAGCTCCACAGGGGCGCCGGACGCATCGGTGGTGACGTCGATGCTGCGGGTGAGGATGTACCGGGTCGACCGATCTGCCAGCACGATACGGAACACACACTCCGCGCCGACGGATCCGGCGGTGTCACCGAACATGCGACGCACCGCACCGATGTCTTCGGAATGGACCCGCTCCCGCCACAATTCGAGCGGTGGGCGGGAACCGTCGTCCTCGAAGATGGCGGCGGCCTTTTCATCCCACCACAACGCCCCGTTCACGATGTCGTACCGGACGATGCCCACCCCGAGGCGCGGAATACCCAACGCCATCAGAATCTCGCCGTCACCGTGATCGCCCCCCCAGCCGCTCGGAACTGTCAGTTGGCGAGGAACTCGAGCAGCACCTTGTTCACCACTTCAGGCTGTTCGAGGTAGCCGTAGTGCCCCACGTCGGGGATCTCGTAGTACCGAGCCGACGGGATGGCCTCGGCCACCTCACGCGACAGATACGGCGGAATCATCCTGTCGTCGGCGAAACCGATGGACAGGCACGGCGTCGTGATCGCCCGGTAGGCCTGCCTACGATCGAAGCTGCGGTCCATCTCCATCTGCGCGCGCACGCCGTCCGACGTCCGGCCACCGCTGAACTCGAACAGGTCGAGCCAGTCGCGGGCCGTGTGCGGGTCGACGAGCGAGGCGGGCGACAGATTCATCACGGCAGTCACCGCGGCCCGGTACTTGGCCGGGAGTTCGACCCCACTGTCGTGCAGGGCACGCTCGCCCTCGGTGAGGGTCTGCTGGAAGTAGTCCATGCGGGCGTGACCGGCGAGGAACGCCGCCTTGTGCACGAGGTCGGGCCGGGTCAGGGCCAGTTCCTGCGCGACACGGGCACCCATCGAGGTGCCGACGACACGCGCCGGTCCGCCGCCGAGGTGCTCGATCAGTCCCGCGGTGTCGGCGACGAGATCGTCCATGGTGATCCCGCCGAGGCTCTCACCGGACGGCGCGATGCCCCGGTTGTCGAACGTGCAGACACGGTAGCCGGCGTCGATGAGCGCAGGGGTCTGATGCAGATCCCACACCCGTCCCGGGCTTCCGGTTCCCATGATGAGCACCACTAAATCGCCGGATCCCTTGACCTGGTAATTCAGGGGGATCCCGTTGATCGTGGCGATCGTCATGTTGCCTTCCTTCCATGGGCGGTCTCACCGAATTAGGTTGGATAGCCTAAGCTGGCTTCGCTGCCGCTCGCATGCGGCGCTGACCGACAAGCTCGTCCAGGAGGACCGCGTTGAGAGTCGCCACACTCGGATATCAAACCTGGGGTCACCGTACCCTGCAGGCCCTGCTCCAGTCCGACCATGAGGTCGTCCTCGCGATCACCCACCCCAAGAGCGACCACGTCTACGAACAGATGTGGGCGGACTCCGTCGCCGACCTGGCCACCGAGCACGGGGTGCCCGTGCACATCGCCACCAAGCCGGACGAAAACTTCAAGGCCGCGCTGAAGCAGGCCGACCCCGACATCGTCGTCGCCAACAACTGGCGCACCTGGCTGCCACGGGACGTCTTCGACTCTCCCCGCTACGGCACCCTCAACATTCACGACTCGCTCCTGCCCAAGTACACAGGATTCTCCCCGCTCATCTGGGCGCTCATCAACGGTGAAGAAGAAGTAGGCCTCACCGCGCACCTGATGGACGAAGAACTCGACGCCGGCGACATCGTTTTGCAGAGGTCGACGCCCGTCGGGCCGTCGGACACCGTCACCGATCTGTTCCACCGCACCGTCGACATGATCGGCCCGATCACCCACGACGCACTCGAGCTGATCGCGTCCGGTCGCACGGACTGGACGCCGCAGGACCGCTCGCAGGCCACGTTCTTCCACAAGCGTGCCCCCGAGGACAGCCTCATCGACTGGACGTGGCCCGCCGACGCGATCGAACGGCTCGTCCGCGCGCAGTCCGACCCGTACCCGAACGCCTTCACCCATTACAAGGGACAGCGTGTCCGGGTTCTGAAGGCCGCCGTATCCGAAGGAAATTACGGTGGAACGCCCGGGCGTGTCTTCATCCACGAAGGCGACGGAATGGTCATCGTCGCCGGACCCGACGCTCGCACGGGCCGGAACAAAGGCCTCAAGATCCAGCGCATCCGGCTCGACGACGGCACCGAACTCGCCGGAACCGACTTCTTCCCCCACGGCGGCGGCTACCTCAGCTGACGCCCGTGCGCCTTTCTGGTAGCGGGAGCCACCAGAAAGGCGCACGGGGCGGAACGCCCTACCGACCCTCCCACGCCGACCAGAGTTCGGCGTAGCGTCCGCCGGCAGCGACGAGATCGGCGTGCGGCCCCTGCTCGACGATCCGGCCGTGTTCGAGGACGACGACCCGATCGGCGGCGGCCGCCTGCGTCAACCGGTGGGCCACCACCAGCGTCGTGCGACCACGGGTCGCCGCCTCGGCCGACGCTTCGAGTTCCCGCGCACCCGCGCTGCCTGCTTCGGCCGTCGCCTCGTCCAGGATCGCGACCGCCGGGTTCGCGAGGACCAGTCGCGCCAGAGCCAATTGCTGCGCCTGGGCGGCGGTCAGCTCGTGGCCGCCCTCCCCGACCACGGTCTGGACGCCGTCGTCCAGTGCGTTCACCCAGCCGTCGGCGCCGACGGCTTTCAGTGCCATCGCCGCGTCCTCCTCGGAGGCGTCGGGTGCGCCGAGCCGAAGGTCGTCGATCAGCGGTCCGGCGAACACGTGGACTTCCTGGCTGACGATGGCGACCCGGCGGCGGAGACCACCCGGCTCCAGGTCCGGCAGCGCGGCGCCGCCGATGCGCACCGAGCCGGACGTCGGGACGATCGAGCCGGCCGCAATCGCCGCGACCGTCGTCTTGCCCGCCCCGGTCGAGCCGACGAGGGCGACGCGTTCACCGGACTGCACGTGCAGGCTGATGCCGTGCACCACTTCGTGGCCGCCGTCGTAGGTGTGTCGCACGTCGGCGAGTTCGAGCGTCGAATCCGCGGACTCCCGGACGGCGGCACTCCCGGTGCTCGACTCGTCGTCGAGGTCGACGACGCCGACGAGCCGGGCCAGGCTCGCTCCCGCCGACTGCACCTCGTCGAACGTGTACATCAGCATGCCGATCGGATTGAACAACCGGTGGAAGAGCAGTGCCGCGGTGGTGGTCTGCCCGACGGTGACGATCTCGGCATTCACCAGTGCGAATCCGGCGGCGAGGATGGTGGCGAGCCCCACGAACTCGGCCCGGTTGCCGCGTCCCGCGAACCGGGTGAACAGTGCGAAGACGCCGACGGACAGGTCGCGGGCCTTCTCCGACGCACCGTTGATCTGCGCCAGATGGCTGTCTTCCAGACCGTAAGCGCGCACCGTCCGGGCGCCCTGCATGCTGCTGATCAGGGCCTGCGAACGCTCCCCCATCGCGACACGCTCGGCGGCGTACACCGGCGCGGACCGCGGCAGGTACCAGCGCATCGCCAGCGCATACATCGGCAGCGCCACCATGCCCGCGAGCCCGAGCCGCCAGTCGATGCCGAGCATCGTGACCATGCTGAGCACCACCAGCAGGACAGCCGTGACGAGGTTGGGGACCACGTCGGTGACGGCCTTGCCGATCACCGCGACGTCGTCGCCGACCCGCGACAGCAGGTCGCCCTTGCCGACGCGTTCGACCGTCTGGATCGGCAGCCGGAGCGCCCGGTCGACGGTGCGCTCGCGCAGATCCGCCAGGATTCCCTCGCCGAGACTGCGGATCAGGAACGACGCGAACCCGGCACACACGCCGCCGATCACCGCGGCGGACGCGATCACCGCGACCACCCACCCGATGGTGGACGGCGGCGCACCGTCCTGCACCCGGTCGACGAGGACGCCGAAGACGTAGACGGGAACCAGCGCCATGCCCGCCGCGACGGCGGCGACCAGCAGGGTGAAGACGCTCCGGCCGCGGCGGTGTCCCAGCTCGGACTTCAGCCAGGCCCACGTGTCGCGTGCGTTCGCGATGGGCAGCAGTTCACTCATCGCAGGACCGCCTGACGGTAGTTCGCGTTCTCGGTCGCCAATTGCGAGTGTGTGCCCTCGCCGACCACCGTTCCGTCGTCGAGGACGACGACGCGGTCGGTCACGGACAGCAGCGCGGGGCTGCTCGTGATGAGGATCGTCGTCTGCCGGTCCGCGGAGCCGCGATGCCGCAGGTCCGCGATGCCGCCCGCGATCGTGTGTTCGGTGACCGCGTCCACGGCGGTCGTCGGATCGTGCAGCACCATCACCGGCGACTGCGCCACCAGTGCACGTGCGAGGGCGACCCGCTGCCGCTGACCCCCGGACAGCGAGGACCCGCGGTCGGCGACCTCGTGGTCGAGCCCCTCGGGGTGTGCTTCGACGACGTCCACCGCCGCGGACGCGGACAGCGCCGCCTGCACCTCGGACGCCGTCGCGCCGGGCCTGCCTGCGGTCACGTTCGACGCGACGGTTCCGGAGAACAGGTCGCCGTTGTGCGGTTCGACGAGCAGCGCCCGGCGGGCCAGCGCGAGATCCGCGTCCGACAGCCGCACTCCGCCCACCGTCAGTTCGCCTTCGTACCGGTCGGGCGGAACCTGCCCGGAGAGCAGCGCGGCCAGCGCCTCCGCGTCCTGCGGGCGGTACGCGACGACCCCGAGCAGTTCGCCGGGGGTGACCCGGAGGTCCACCGCGCTCAGGGACCGGTAGGACACCCTGGTCAGGCTGAGCTCGCTGCCGTCGAGTGTCCGGCCCGATCCGGCGGGCAGCAGAGGTTCCGCATCGAGGACCAGGGCGAGGCGGTCCGCCGACGCGCGGGCGAGGGCGAGGAACCCGGGCAGACCGGCCAGGACGCCGAGCGGTTCGATGAAGAACTGGGACAGTCCGACGACGGTGATCAGCTCGCCGATGGTGATGCGCCCCTCGAGGGCGAACCAGCCTGCGACACCCGCGACACCGACGGCGAGGAGGGCGCTGACGGTCATCGACACCCCGGCGAACACGGCGGAACTCTTCGCCGTGTGCAGGGTGGCGCCGAGCGCCTCGCGGCTGGCCGTCCGGTATCGCCGCGACGCCGACACCTCGGCGCCGATCCCGCGCAAGGGGCGGAGCCCGCTGACGAGGTCGGTGGCCATGGCCGACGCGCGCGCGACGGCGGCCTGCTGATCGGTGGCCCGGCGGGTGATCAGCGGCGCCGCGAGCTGGAGGAGACCGAGGATGACGGGGGTGCCGATCAGAACGGCGAGTCCGAGCGGCACGTCGATCAGCAGGAGGGCGACGGCGGATCCGATCGCCGCGGTGAGGGCCGCCGCGGCCCGCGGTGTGATGTCCGCGATCCAGGCCGCACGGTCGGCGTCCGACGTCGACACGGACAGCAGCTCACCGGCACGCAGGTCGGTGCGCACTCCCCGCGGGTCGAGGATGCGGTGCGCCACCTCCATCCGCAGCTGGTGCGCCTCGTTCTGCATCGCCACGACGATGAACCGGGCACCGAAACGCCACGCCGCGGTGAGCACCAGGAACAGCAGCGCCAGGGCGCACAGCCACACCGCGAGAGCGAACACGTCCCCGGTCGCGACGGCCCGGTCGACGATCACGCCGATCGAGATCGGGACCAGCGTCTCCGCCACCTGATGCAGGCAGACGAGCACGGTGCCGATCCCCAGCCGAACACGATTCCGCACCAGCGTGCGACGCAGAATTGCGGTGCCACCAGTCTTCACGCGCGTAACTCCCAACGCCGACGCTTCCCCACCCACCCACCAACCAAGTAAGCAGACCCTAACTAGATGAACCTTAATCGATGGGCAACTAGCGTTGACATGCCCGGTTCTCATAGAGTCGCCGATACGAACTACTGCGCGTGACGCAGCAGCAAGCCCGAGAGGACAAAGATGGCCGCGAAGACGACCGCCGAAAACGACATCGCGGACGAGGATCTCGAACCCCTAGCCGACGAGACCGCCCGCCAGGCGCAGCGCGTTGTCGCTGCATACGCCGAAGATGCCGACGAGTGCAGGATGCTGCTCTCCATGCTCGGAATCGGACCCACCAGCAAGCTCGACTGAGAATTTCGTCCACTTCGACTGCGAAGGAAGCCCGTGGCTGCCAGTTCGGAATCGTCAGCATCGTCATCACGCTCGACTTCTGATCCTGTGTCCGGGCAAGCCGACTTCGTCGTCGTCGCGAACCGACTCCCCGTCGACCTCGAACGCCTTCCGGACGGCACCACGCGCTGGAAGCGCAGCCCCGGTGGCCTCGTCACCGCGCTCGAGCCGATCCTGCGCCGCAACAAGGGCGCATGGGTCGGCTGGGCGGGGGTCGCGGACGCCGAGCTCGATCCCGTCGTCGAGGACGACCTCGAGCTCTACCCCGTTCCGCTGAGCGCCGCGGAGATCGCCGACTACTACGAGGGCTTCTCCAACGCCACCCTCTGGCCGCTCTACCACGACGTCATCGTCAAGCCCGAGTACAACCGCGACTGGTGGAACGCGTACGTCGAGGTCAACCGGCGCTTCGCGGAGGCCACGTCGAAGGCGGCCGCACACGGCGCCACCGTGTGGATCCAGGACTATCAGCTGCAGCTCGTTCCGAAGATGCTGCGCATGCTCCGCCCCGACCTCACCATCGGGTTCTTCCTGCACATTCCGTTCCCGCCGGTGGAACTGTTCATGCAGATGCCGTGGCGCACCGAGATCATCGAGGGCCTGCTCGGCGCCGACCTGATCGGGTTCCACCTCCCGGGCGGTGCCCAGAACTTCCTGTACCTGGCCCGCAAACTCGCCGGTCAGCAGACGTCCCGCGGCAACGTGGGCGTCCGCTCCAAGTTGGGCGTCGTGCAGGTGGGGTTCCGCACGGTGCGCGTCGGCGCGTTTCCGATCTCCATCGATTCGGGGCAGTTGGACGAGCAGTCCCGGTCCAAGTCGATCCGGGACCGCGCCAAGAAGATCCGCAAGGAACTGGGCAATCCCAAGCACATCATGCTCGGCGTCGACCGCCTCGATTACACGAAGGGCATCGACGTCCGCCTCGCCGCGCTGCACGAACTGCTCGACGAGCAGCGCATCGATCCCGCCGACACGGTGATGGTGCAGCTGGCCACGCCGAGCCGCGAGCGGGTCGACAGCTACGTGCAGATGCGCGACGACATCGAACGCAAGGTGTCGCGGATCAACGGCGAGTACAGCGAGGTCGGCCGGCCGGTGGTGCACTACCTGCACCGGCCGATCCCCCGCGAGGAGCTGATCGCCTTCTTCGTCGCCGCCGACGTGATGCTGGTGACTCCGCTGCGAGACGGCATGAACCTCGTCGCCAAGGAGTACGTGGCGTGCCGCAGTGATCTCGGCGGTGCGCTGCTGCTCAGCGAGTTCACCGGCGCGGCCGCCGAACTCCGTCAGGCGTTCCTGTGCAATCCGCACGATCTCGACAGCGTCAAGGACGCGATGGAGCAGGCCCTGAACCAGCCGAAGGAGGACGGCCGACGCCACATGCGGGCCCTGCGCAGGCAGGTCCTCGCACACGACGTCGACCGGTGGGCCAGGTCCTTCCTCGACGCCCTCGCTCACGGCGGCGCCGCCGGCCCGGCACTGATCGCTCCCGCCGAGGCTTCCGAGTCCGACTACAACGAGGACGCGACCGGGGAGAACTGACCGCCCCGGCTCAGCTGACCGGACGTCACCAGGAAGGCGACGAAGTCGCGGATCGTCTCGTCGGCGGGACGCGGAACGTAGCCGAGTTCGGACCGCGCCTTGGTGCCGTCGATGACGGGCGCCGCGAGCAGCGCCGCCATCGCCGACCGCGACAGCACGTCGGAGCCGAACCGGGTCCCGATCGGTTCGGCGATCGGCAGCACGCGTTCGATGACACTGAGTGGGAACGAGTACAGCGGCCCCCGACGACCCGCCGCACGCGCAGCCCTCCTCACGGCATCGTGCATGCCGAGCATGTGCCCAGAGATCAGATAGTTCTCACCGGTCCGGCCCTTCTCCCCGGCTGCGATCAGTCCGGCGGCGACGTCGCGGACGTCGACGAAGTCGAACCCGCCCTGCACCGCCGCGGGAACGCGGCCGCGAGCGGCGTTGCGCAGCAACGCGTTCACCCGCGACAGTCCATAGTCGACGGGCCCGTACACCCCGGTGGGATTGCAGATCACCGCGTCGAGCCCGGCCTCGACCACCTCGCGGAGTTCGATCTCGCCCGCCCATTTGGACCTGTCGTACACCGGGATCGACGCGTCGACGGACCGGGGCGAGTTCTCGTCGAGCGTCCCGCCGCAACTGCTCTGATCGAAGGAGTGCACGGAACTGCAATGCACCATCCGCCGAACACCCACTGCGAGAGCGGCTTCGGCGACGGTCCGGACGCCCTTGGTGTTGACGGTCCAGGCCAGATCGTCCTTCTGGGCGAGGGTGATCATCGCGACCAGGTGGTAGACCACCTCGGCGCCGTCCAGCGCCCGCTTCATGGATTCGACGTCGAGCACGTCGGCGTTCACCCACGTGACCCCGTATTCGGGTGCGTACCGGGAACGCACGCGGTCGATTGCGGTCACCTCGTGCCCCGCCTCGACCAACAGATTCAGCAGATTGTTGCCCACGAATCCCGCGGCGCCGGTTACTGCAACCTTCATCGACGACTCCCCGTTCGGTTGTGGCCCCGCCACGCAACGTCGTGCGTCGACAATCGGCCAGGAGACCCCGACAGTACTAGAACTTGTTTCATTTTGTGAAGGGGGTGACCGCCTCGACGAACATCCGCACTCGCGAGATCTCATGGGAGCGGTGCGCGAACTCCAGGAGGGCCACACCCTCCCACGCGGCCACGCGCACGGATGCCGTCACGGTGCGCCCCGCCACGATCATCTTGCTCCACTGCAGTTCACGGAGACTTCCCGCGAACTGAGCGCGAGAGAGCGGGGTACCCGGCGACAGCTCGAGAACCGCACCGGGAGCGAGCCTCTCCGACATCGCGGCCGTGTCCTGACTGCGGACGGCCACCAGAAATCCGGTGGCGGCGTTCCTACCCGGACGTCCGACGGTTCGCAGCCCTCGCATGAAACCCGTTACACCGAGTACGCCCTGATTCGAGAGTAGTTGCGGCGCCAGCTTCACCGACGCCGCCGCGCCCCGCCACCCCGCCCTGGCTAATTGGGCGATCATCACGGGCAGTTCCCAGTGCGCATACAACCCGTCGACGGCCACGACACCCGACTCCACCACGAGGTCGTAGCGCAGGTGCATCGGCACCGTCAGCACCACTCCCGTCGACATCCGGGTCTCCAGGTCGAGGTCTCGGACCACCGACATCCCGCACACCACGTCCCGCGTCACATGGAACGTGATCGAATTGGGGGCGATGAACGTGTCGTAGAACCGTTCGATCGCTGCCGTGCCGACGTGTGGCCGCGAGCCCACCGGGTCGTTGACCCGGGCGCCGTCCGAGAACAGCCCGACCCACGCGGCTCGGTCGTGCGCCGCGACCGCGGACGGTGAACGCCCAACGGCATCAAGCAGTTCCGCTACGGTCGGCGTGGGGTCCGGCACCGCTACACCGGGGTCAACTGATCGACGAGCCAGCGGTCGTCGACCTTCTGCAGCGACACCCGCACGCGGCTGCCCGACGTTCGGGCGTCGGGAGCGTCGGCGCTCGTCGTCGTCTGGTTGAGGTACAGCAGGACCACCGCCTCGTCGGGTGTGGTCGACACGGGCGCGGCGGCCTGTACCGACACCTGCACGGTGAGTTGCTTCTCCTTGGCGCCCGGCGCGATGGTCTCCTGCACGAGTGTGGTGTAGTCGTCGCGGAACGAGCCGGTGAGTCCGTCTGCGGCAGCAGCCAACTGGTTGTCGACGTCGGCGAAGTCGTACGCCAGCATCGCGACCGCCTGCTTGCCCGCGGCGTCGACGGCGTCGATGCGCGCCTGCTCCGAGAGTTGATCCTGCCGGTGGCCGTACCAGAGGAAGCCCACTCCGACGGCGAGCGCAACCACCACGACCGCGGCCGCGATCTTCAGCGCTGCCTGCTTGGTGACGGCGAACTTTCGCTTGTCTTCGTTGTTGTCGCTCATGGGACGAACTCCACCTTCGATGCGGTCAACTTGCCGTCGACGTCGCTGACCGTCACTCGCATCCGGAAGTCGCGCGGTGAGGGTTCCGGTTGCTCCTTGCTGCTCACCATCGTCCGGGCGGCCACCAGAACGTTCGCCGAGATCGAGGTCTCGCTCCCGTTCTCGACGCCGGCCTCGATGACCTGGCCCTCGGTGGTCACATTCGCGTCCTGCACGACGCCGACGAACGGATCCTCACGGCCCTGGAACTCTTCGAGGAACTGACCCGACGCGCCGGCGATGATCCGGTCGACGTCTTCCTTCGCGGTCCCGGGATGGATGGTCGTCAGGTTGAGCACCGTCTGCCGGGCCGTGTCGACGAAGGCCTGACGGCGATCGTCCCGTTCCCGTGCGGACTGTCGGTCGAGCAGCAGCATCACCGCCGCGACGACCAGTGCGACGATGACGACCGCGGTAACGCCCCACGCGAGCAACGACTTCAGGGGACGACGCTGCTTCGGTGCGCCGAACGCCGGAGCGTCCTGGGATGCCGCCTTCGTCGTCGAGACCTTCTCCGACTCGGGCTCGGCTTTCGCGTCTGCCTGCTTGGCGAGGACCACCGGCTTCGGCGCCGCGGTCTCCCCCACCGGCGGGCCGGCGTGCCGGACTGCCCTTCGCCTACTCCGGTCCTTCGCCGCGGCCGTCTGCTCGGTCGCCTGCTCCGCGGAGTCGGTTGCGCGCTCGTCTGTGCTGGAACTCAAATCTGCTGACCTGTCATCATCGTCTGCCACGTCGAGTCCTTTCCCTGCACCGCCAGATCCGGTTGGGTGTACGTCTTTCCATCCGAACCAATGAAGCTACCGGTGGCCGGGTCGTAGGGCACGGCCGCGACCGGTGCACCCGCGGCGCCTTCGTAGGAACTCGGAACGGCTGTGTACGAGGGTACATCCGGCGGCATGATCGGCCCGTACGGCGGGTTGTTGCCCGACGCCTCCCAGCCCTCGCGGCACGCCTCGACCGTCGGCGCGCGACGTCCCGGGAACTCCATGCACGGCAGGTTCCGCGCGCCACGCACCACGGCCGGGTCGTCCGGAGCGGCCTTGCAGTACAGGTCGTTCGGTGTCGCGATCGGGTCGGTCTGATCTCCCGACCGGCGTTGCTCCGGGGGCAGGAATCCCGTCGTGCAGGCCGGCGGGTCGTGCAGTTGCAGCGCGAAGTCGACGATCGCGCCGTCCTCCACCGGCCCGCCTGTCGCCGCCGTCACGAGCGCCGCGGTCAGGGGCGGGTAGATGACCAGAACCTGCTCGATGCTCTTGTTGTAGATCACCCCGACCTGGCCGACGCTCACCAGGTTCCGCAGCAGAATCGGCAGTGTCGGCTGCAGGTCCTGGAACAGCTGGGTGGCCTCCTGCGCCGTTCCCGGGCCCTTTTCCAGCACCGACCGCAGGCTCGGGTCGCTCGCCCGCAACTGGTCGGTGAACGTCACCAGGTCCTGGGTCCACGACCGGATGGCGTCGCTGCTGACCGTCTGGGTGTCGAGCAGTGGGCCGACCTGGTCGATCAGGGCCTTCGTCGCGTCGCTGTTCGCGTCGGCTTCCTCCACGAACAACCGGGCCGAGTCGATGAGCCGCTGCAGGTCGGGGCCCGACCCGTTGAACGCCGTGAACGCCTCGTCGATCACCGTCTGCAACCTGGTGTCCGAAATACTCGCGAGCAGTTCGTCCGCCTGGTCGAGCATCTCGCCGACGTCCTGCGGAATGGTCGCACGATCCAACGGGATCACGTCGCCGTTCGCGAGGTACGGGCCGTCGGCCTCGGCGGCGCCGTCCCGGGGGATCAGATCGACGTACTGCTCGCCGACCGCCGACACGCTCTTGACTGCCGCGTCGACGTCGGCCGGAATCTTGTAGTCGCTGTCGAGCGACATCTTCGCTTCCACACCGTCGCCGGTGAGCGTCACGTTCTCGACGACACCGATGTTGGTGCCGCGATAGGCGACATTGGCGTGCGAGTAGAGCCCACCGGTGGACGGCAGTCGGACACTCACCTCGTAGCGCCCGACGCCGAACAGCACCGGCACCTTCACGTACTGGATCGACATCACCACGAGCCCGATGACGGTGAGAATCGAGAAGATGATCAGCTGAATGCGAACGAATCTCGTCATTCTCATGGTGTCGGCGCCCCTCCCAGTTGCGGCGGAAGGCCCGGTATCTGCGGCAGTCCGGGTATCTGCGGAAGCCCCGGAATCACCGGCGGTGCGGGTGCCGGTTTCGGAGCCGGCTGCAGGGGTGCCTGCAGCGGATCGCCCGACTGCCCGGCCACCCCGGCGAGCGATCCCACGGCGCCCTCGACGCCGCCGAGCGATCCGCCGAGGCCGGTGCCGGTCAGGAAGTTGCTGTCGACGCGTTCGTTGGTCATGTCGATCGTCATCATGAGGTTCGCGTAGTCACCCTGAATCGCCTTGTCCATCGTCTTCATCGGGAAGGGGTACGTGAGCATCAGGGTCAGCACCTCGGTCAGCGCGCTACCCGAGTTGGCGAGTTCACGCAGCACCGGTGTCAGGTTTGCCAGGTTCGCTTTCAGTTCCTCGCCGCTGTTCTCCACGAGACGGGAAGCGGTGTCGCTGAGCTTGCCCACCTCGACCAGCGCGGTGGTGAGGTTCTGCCGTTGGGTGACGAGCACTTCCAGCGCGGGCGGGATGCCGTCCAGCGCCGCGTCCAGGGTGGCCTTCTGCTCGTTGACGGTGCCCGCCAGCCGGTCGAGTCCCTCCATCGCGCCGATGATGTCTCCGCGCTGCTGATCCAGGCTCGTGACGAGCTGGTCGAGCTGCGGGAGAAGATCCCGGATCGAGTCCTCCCGGCCGCCCAGTGCGGCGTTGAGTTCCTGGGTGATGTCGTGGATCTGGGCGATGCCGCCACCGTTGAGTACCACCGACAGTGACGACAACGTCTGCTCGGTGGTCGGGTAGGCGCCCGCCCGCTCGATGGGGATCACGTCGCCGTCCACGAGCCTGCCCTCGGGCTCGGTGTCGGTCGGCGGAGCCAGTTCGAGGTGCTGCGAGCCGAGGAGGCTGGTCTGGCCGATCTTGGCGGTCGCGTTGGCAGGCAGTTGGACGTCGCCGTTGATCGAGACGGTGACCAGTGCGTGCCAGTCCTGCACGTCGATGCCCGTCACCGAACCCACCGTCACGTCGTTCACGCGGACCGGCGAGTTCTGCGACAGCGTCGTGACATTGGGCATCTGGATCTCGACCGTGTAGGCGTCGTCGCCCTGCCCTTCGGTGCCCGGCAGCGGAAGCGAGTTCAGCCCTTCCCACTCGCACCCGGTCAGGGTGAGGGACAACGTGATCGCCACGGCCGCGATGGCGCCGCGACGCACCCGTGTGTGCTTCGTCATCGCCCACCTCCCGGCTGCAGCAGATCGTTCAGGTCCTTGGGCACGGCGACGGTCGGCATCCCGGCGAGGGTCCCGGTCATCGGCGGCGCGGACCGCGGAGGTACGGAGGCCTCGAGACTCGGCGGGGTGAATTCGATCTGGTCGGGGAAGGCGTTCACACCCGTCGTCGGGTTGGTGAGTATGGGCAGGTAGTTCGCCGTCAGCGAGTTCAGGACCGGCGACAGGTACTGGGTGCACAGGTCCGCGCTCCGGTTCGCCTCGTTGGCCTGCAGGCTCTGGATGGCACCGCACATGAAGTTCACAGGGTTCCCGAAGTTCGCCATTGCGACCGCACCGACCAGTGAACCCTGCGCCGGCTTGTAGATGTTGCTGAAGTTGGCCAGCGCCGTGGGCGCGACGTGGAGCACCTGCTCGATCTGCGGCCTCTTGTCGGCGAGCACCTGGGTGGCGTCGGCCAGGCGGCCGACCTGTTCGCTGAGACTTGCCCGGTTCTCCACGACGAACCGGTTGACGTCGCCGAGTGCGAGGTCGAGATCGTTCAGGGCGGTTCCGAGTTCGTCGGAGTTGGTGGCAAGCATGTTCGACACGGACGCGAGCCTGCCCTCGAACTGGACGATCTGCTCGTTGCTCGACGAGAGAGCCGCCACGAACGTCTGCAGGTTGCGGATGGTGGAGAACAGGTCGGTCCGGCCGTCGGACAGGGTCCGCATGGTCTCCGACAGTTCCCGCAGCGTGTTCCGCAACGACTCTCCGTTGCCGTCGAGGTTGTCGGCCGCGGTATCGATGAACGTGCCGAGCGAGCCTTGCGGGTCGGCGCCCTGCGGTCCGAGCGCCTCCGACAGCTTGTTCAGCTCGGTCTTGATCTCGTCCCACTCCACCGGGACGGCGGTGCGCTCCACGGGGATGCTCGCACCGTCGCCCATCGTCGGCCCACCCGCGTACACGGGTGTGAGCTGGACGAACCGTCCCGACACCAGGCTGGGTGCGACGATGACGGCCTTCGCGTCGGCGGGAATCTCGACGCTCTTCTTCACGTTCATCGTGACCCGCGCGAAGTCGGCGCCGGGCTCGATCGAATCGATCGTCCCCACCTTCACACCGAGGACGCGGACGTCGTCGCCCGAATACAGCCCGGTGGTCGCCGGGAAGTACGCGGTGATCGTGTTCTGGAAGAGTTTGGGCACGAACATCACTGCGGCGCCGACGATCAGCACCACCACGACCGCCGCGACGCCGCCGCGGATCAGCCACTTCTTCCGCGTGTTGGTGATTTCCGGGTTCGTCGTCATCGCGGCGGTTCCCTCAGCTCGATGGACGGACCTGTCTGCAGGTAGGCCTGGAGGTCGTTGGGGAGATGCTCCGGCCACGTCACCGCGTCGCTGAGCCCCTGGAACAGGTTGCCGATGCCGATGTTGTAGACGTACGCCATGAAGAACGGGCCGCTACCGACCGACTCGCCGAGCTGAGTGGCGTACGGCGCGAGGCCGTCGAGAGCCTGCGAGATGTTGTCCTTGTTCCGCTGCAGGACGTCGACCACCGAGTTCAGCTTGTCGAGCGTCGGTTTCATCTGCTCCTCGTTGTCCTGGACCAGTCCCGTGAGCTGCCGGGACACCGCGGAGATGTTCACGATCAGCTGGCTGATCGCCGTGCGGCGACGGTCGAGCTCGCCGAACAGCTGGTTCCCGTCGACGATCAGCGAGTTGATCTGCCCGCTGCGCTCGGCGAGGATTCCCGTCACGTTCTCGGCACGCGAGAGCAGCTGTCGCAGCGTCTCGTCCCGCGAATTGATGCTCTCCGACAGGCGGGACAGGCCGTCCAGTGCGGTGCGCAACTCGGGCGGTGTGTTCTCGAGAGCGCCGGACATCGCGTTCAACGCGTTGTTGACCTCGTCGGTGTCGAGTTCGGAGACGGTGTTCGACAGATCGCCGAGCGCGTCGTTGAGAGAGTACGGAGAGTTGGTGCGCTCCAACGGAATCGTCGAGCCCACCGGCATCGTGTCGTACCCGAGCGGGGTGACGGCCAGAGACTTGCGTCCGAGAACGGTGTTCGTCTTGATGTTCGCTTCGGTGGCGTCGCCGAGGGCGACGCCGTCCTGGATCGTGAACGTGACGAGCACGTGCTGACCGTCGAGTTCGACCTCGGCGACCTTCCCCACGTCGACGCCGGCGAGCGTCACCGTGTCGCCGGTCATCAGCCCACCCGCGTCCTCGAAGTAGGCGGAGTACTGCGTTCCGCCCGAAAGGAATTGCAGCTGATCATATTGCAGGGTGGCGATCACGATCATGCTCGCGATGGCGACACCGATGATTCCCACCTGTACGGGATTACGTTCGCGCTTCATGGCTACGGTGCACACCTCCCTGCCGTCTGACCGCCCGGCATGTTGAGGAGCAGATCCGATCCGTCCGGGCCGGAGAACTTGAACTTGACCGTGCAGACGTACATCTGGAAGAAGCTGCCGTACGTGCCGATGCGGATGAGCCGCCGGTAGGCGTCGGGCAGATTCTGGAGCACCCAGTCGAGGTCGTCCTCCCCCGCCTGGAGCTGAGTTGCGGTGCGATTGGCCTCGGCGATCGTGCTCTGCAACGGTGGCCGCACACCTTCGAGCAGATTCGCGAGATCCCCCGTCGCCCCGGCGATGCGGGGAATGGCGTCACCGATCTGATCGCGGTCCTGGGACAGCCCGCTGACCAACTGCTGCAACTGGTCGAGCGTCGACCGGAACTGATCGCCGCGGTCGTTGATGGTGCCGAGGACCTGGTTGAGGTTCGTGATCACCTCGCCGATCAACTGGTCCCGGTCGGCCAGGGTGTTCGTGAACGAACTCGTGCTCCCGAGGAGCGAGACGAGCGTTCCGCCCTGCCCCTGGAACACCTGGACGAGGGCCTGGGACAGGTCGTTGACCTGCTGCGGGTCCAATGCCCGCAGCAACGGTTTGAACCCACCCAGCAGAAGGTCGAGATCGAGTGCGGGAGAGGTGTTCTCGACCGGGATGGATCCACCGTCCGGCAGGGGTTCCACCGATCCGGCACCTTCGAGAAGTTCCATGTACCGGTCGCCGACGAGGTTCTCGTACCGCACCGTGGCCTTGGTCCCGTCGAACAGCGAGTACTTGGTGTCGACGGTGAAATCGACGTCGGCGAGGTTGTCGTCGTCGATGCTCACCTTCTCGACGGCGCCGACGGGGACGCCGGCGATGCGCACCTTGTCGCCGGGCTTGAGCCCGGACACGTCGGTGAACGTGGCATGGTAGCCGTCGGAACTGCTGAACCGGTACTGGCTGAACACCAGGGCGAGTCCGGCGAAGATCACCGACATCACCGTCGCGAAGATCAGCAGTTTGACCGTGGTCGCTCGCACAGTCACTGCCCACCCTGCCCGGGGTACACGCCCGCGAACAGCAACTGGAACACCTTGGGCAGGTGCACCTGGACTTCCGTCGACGGCACGAACGGCACCGTTCCGGTGTCGGCCACGACGAAGTTCGCATGCTTGCTGAGATCGGGGTTGGGAAGACCGTGGCAGTTCGGCCCACCTGTCGCGTTCACTTTCGGCAGGTCCTTCGGATAGGTGTACGGCTCCTGCCCGTACATGAAGCTAGCGCTCAGCGCGATACCCGGCTGATTGCCGCCGATGAGCTGTTCGGCGAGGGGGATCACGTTGTTCAGGCCGACGATGAAGCAGGAGATCTCGGGCGAGTACTCGGCCAGCAGATCCGTCGTCGGGAGCAGCAGGTCGAGGGAGGAGTTCAGGTTCTGCTCGTTCTCGGTCAGCACGGTGTTCGCCGTGTCGGCCAGCCCCGTGACGTTGAGCAGCACGGCATCCAGGTTGTCCTGTTCGTCGACGACGGTGGCGCTGGTGGCCGTCGCGTTGTCGAGTACCCGCAGCAGATCTGGTGCGGTGTCGGCGTACACGTCGGTGACCTGCGCGGCCTTCGCCAGATCTTCCTGCAGCTGAGGCAGACTCGGATTCATCTTCGCCAGGTAGCTGTCGCTCTGCTCGAGCAGGGCGCCGAGTTCTTCGCCGCGTCCGCGCAACGCCGAGGAGATGGCCCCGAGCGTGGCGTTCAGCTTCTCCGGCTGCACCTGGGTCAGTACGTCGGACAGGTGCTGGAAGACCGTGTTGAACTCGACGGTGACGTTGTCGGACGCGATGACGGCCCCCGGCTGGAGATGGGTGGACGCCGGGTTCTCCGGCATCACGAAGTTGACGTACTTGGCGCCGAACACGGTGGTGGACTTGATCTCCACGGTGGCGTTGGAGGGTATCAGCGACATCATGTCGGGATACATCGCCAGTTTCAGCTCGGCGCCGTCCGTCACGTGCTCGATGGAGCCGACGCGGCCGACCTCGACGCCGAGGAGCTTGACCTTGGCGTCGGGTTCCATCACCAGCCCGGAGCGATCCGACGTGACGGTGACGGGCGTGGACTCGCTGAAGGTTCCGTTGAACATGGCCAGTGACACACCGATGATCGCGAGAAGACTCACGACGAGGACGAGTGCCGCGAGCTTCTTCTTCCCACCCGAATCAGTCATCTACCGGCACCCCTATCCCGAAAGGTTGAAGTTGCCGGACCCGCCGTAGATGGCGAGCGAGATGAGCAGGGTGACGGTGACGACGGCGATCAGCGAGGAGCGCACCGCGTTGCCGACGGCCACACCGACACCGACCGGACCGCCCGAGGCGTTGAAACCGTAGTAGGTGTGGATGAGCATGATCGCGATCGCCATGACGATGGCCTGGGCGAACGACCACAGGATGTCCGTGGGTATCAGGAACGTCGAGAAGTAGTGGTCGTACACGCCGGACGACTGGTCGTACAGCACCACCGTCGCGAACCGGCTGGCCATGAACGACGCGATCACCGCCAGGGCGTACAGCGGGATGATGGCGATCATGCCCGCCATGACACGTGTGCTGACCAGGTACGGGATCGACGGGATCGCCATCGTCTCGAGCGCGTCGATCTCCTCCGAGACGCGCATGGCGCCGAGCTGGGCGGTGGAGCCGGCGCCGATGGTGGCCGCCAGCCCGATGCCCGCGATGACCGGTGCCGCGATACGCACATTGATGAAGGCCGCGAAGAAGCCGGTGAGGGCTTCGACGCCGATGTTGCCGAGCGAGCTGTAGCCCTGCACCGCGATGGTGCCGCCGGTGAACAGGGTCAGGAAGCCGACGATGACGACCGTTCCGCCGATCACGGCGAGAGCACCCGTGCCCATGCTGATCTCGGCGATGAGCCGCAGCGTCTCCTTCGGGTAGTGCATCAGGGCACGGGGCGCCCATCCGATGGCACGCGCGAAGAACAGCGCCTGCTCACCGAGCCGGTCGATCGAGCGGGACGCCGACGCGAACCGTCTGCGAGTTCGGGGAAAGCGCCCGGCCGCCGCTAGTGCCATCTACTCCACCACCATGTCGATCACCCTGCCGTCAGCTTGATGCCGACGGCGGTGACGAGAACGTTGACCACGAAAAGGGCCATGAACGAGAACACGACGGTCTGGTTGACGGCGTCACCGACGCTCTTCGCGCCACCCCTGACGTTCAGGCCGAGGTAGGCGGCGACGAGGCCGGCGATCATGCCGAACAGACCGGCTTTGACTTCCGAGATCACGAGCTCCCCGAATCCGGTGAGCAGGGTGATGCCGTTGACGAACGCACCCGGGTTGACGTCCTGGATGTAGACCGAGAAGACGAAGCCGCCGAGGATGCCGATGGTGCAGACCAGCCCGTTGAGCAGGAGCGCCACGACGGTCGACGCCAGCACACGTGGCACGACCAGGCGGTGGATCGGATTGATGCCCAGCACCCGCATCGCGTCGATCTCTTCGCGGATGGTGCGGGCGGAGAGGTCTGCGCAGATGGCGGTGGCGCCTGCACCAGCGACGATGAGCACGGTGACGATGGGACCGACCTGGGTCACGGTGCCGAGAGCGGCGCCGGCGCCGCTGAGGTCGGCGGCGCCGATCTCACGGAGGAGGATGTTGATCGTGAAGCTCACCAGCACCGTGAACGGGATGGCCACCAGCACGGTGGGCACCATCGAGACCCGGGCGACGAACCACGCCTGGTCGACGAACTCGCGACGCTGGAAGGGCCTCGAAAAGACTGCCCTCAACGTTTCGCCCGACATCGAGAAGAACCCGCCGACCGCACGCAACGGCACCTCGAGGAGGTCTACCATCCGTCCTCCTCGTCCATGATCTCGCCCAGCACCGACTGTCAGTTCGAGCCCAGCCCCCCGACGGTCTGTGACTCAGGTCATATTAACTAGAACGTGTTCACCTGTCAAAGGTGGTCACTCATCAGCATGAATCGTCCCACATTCAGCACGCCCCGAGGGCCGAATTCAACCGAAACGCCGGGCGTGTCTCCGTCCGATCGGACTCGGCAATTCGCGCCGTGCGGAAATCCGAGTCGCGGACCTAAGATGTTATAGCACAAGAACTTTGAGCGACATCTACCGAGTGCCGACGAAAGCCGGAATCGTTGCCTGCCCCAGTTCTCGGCGACCGCACACGGAGGCCGGAACCGGGAGCTCCCGGGCCGGATGGGCAGGCTCGATCGAACTGCTCGACGGCAGCAGAACTAGAACACGATCTAGTCATATCCGGCACACCTCTCGAACACCCCACCACGGGCACCCGGCCCCCGTTCCGCCGCTCTTCAGTTGCCTTCAGTTGCCTTCAGTATCGCCCATCGCGGGCGCATTACCTGCGGAAACGATACGGAAACAACCTTCGTGTCGGTTCTTCGGCCCCAGAGACGCGGATCAGCCCAGTTCGCGTAGCGCCGCGGAGGCCGAGAACATGGTGGCAGGATCCCGATCCCCGAAGTAGTTCCCGAGTTCCGCCGCGAGCGCACCGGGTGTCCACCGACCGTCCACGGCGTCGAAGCGCCGCTCCACGACCGGTGCCGCCATCAATGCCACCATCGGGCCGTAGACGACGAAGACCTGGCCGTTCACGGAGTCGGCGGCGGGCGATGCGAGGTAGGCGACCAGCGCGGCCACGTGCTCGGGCGACAACGGGTCGACCCCCTCGGCCGGCGCCTGTCCGAAGACGTTCTCCGTCATCGACGTGCGGGCGCGGGGGCAGATCGCGTTGGCTCGGACGCCGTACCGGGACAGCCCACGGGCCGCCGACAGCGTGAGCGCCGTGATGCCTGCTTTGGCGGCGCCGTAGTTCGCTTGCCCCTCGGGGCCGAGCAGTCCTGCCTCGGACGAGGTGTTGACGATGCGCCCGTATACCGGCGCGCCGGCCTCCTTGGACTTGCCCCGCCAGTACGACGCGGCTGCGCGGCACAGCAGGAAGTGGCCGCGCAGATGAACCTTCAGCACCAGATCCCAGTCCTCGTCGGACATGTTGAACAGCATGCGATCCCGCGTGATGCCCGCATTGTTCACCAGGATGTCGAGGCTGCCGAGCCGGCTCTGCGCCGCCTCCATGATCGCGTCGGCGGTGGACCGTTCCCCGATGTCGCCTGCCACGAATTCGACCTTCGCGCCCAGACCCCGGATCTCCTCGAGCGTGGCCTCCACGGCGTCGTTCGCAACCAGGTCGTTGACGACGACGGACGCACCCGCGCGGGCCAATGCGATCGCCTCGTACTTCCCGAGGCCGGATCCGGCGCCGGTCACGACGGCGACCTTGCCGTCCACGTTCACATCGCGGTCAGCCACAGCATTCATGAACACGCTCTCCCGGTTCTGTGCACTCGCCGCAGGTCGCGAACCACGACACGGCGGTAGGTCGACGTCACTGTAGAACGTGTTCTCATTCCGGGCAACAATCCTCAGGGGTGCTCGGTGAGTGCGGCCCTCGGACACTGGGCGATCGCCGTACGCACGTCTTCCTCCCGGTCAGCGGGAGGAACGGCACTCGAAATGTGCAGCTGATCGTCGTCGTCGAGCTCGAAGATGTCGGGTGCGATCCCCACGCACACGCCATTGGCCTCGCAACGGTCGAAATCGACTCTGACCTCCATGGCAACCCTCACTTCTCCTCGTCTCGTCACTCGCGGATCCGGGTGCCGCCGGGCTGCGGCACACTCCGTTCCTGCGATAACACTAGAACCTGTTCCAGTCGTGTGCAATGATTCGTTCCACGACTGCGAGCACGCCTACCGGGCACGCTCCGGGGCCGGCCGGGGCCGGCTCCGCGAATGCACCGCAGAGACTGGAACCTGTGCCAGATTTCAGCTGATTCCGCTCTCGGACTGGAGAGGTATTTCGATGCACATCACCTACACACCGCAGCAGCAGCAGCTGCGGGAAGAGCTGCGCGCGTACTTCGCGAAGCTGATGACGCCGGAGCGTCGAGAGGCACTGGCCGCCACCACCGGCGAATACGGCGAGGGCAACGTCTACCGCGACGTCGTCGCCCAGATGGGCAGGGACGGCTGGCTGACGCTCGGGTGGCCCAAGGAGTACGGCGGCCAGGAACGGTCGGCCATGGAGCAGCTGATCTTCACGGACGAGGCCGCCATCGCCGGCGCCCCGGTCCCCTTCCTCACCATCAACTCGGTGGCGCCGACGATCATGCACTTCGGCACCCCCGAGCAGAAGGCGTTCTTCCTGCCCCAGATCTCGGCCGGCGAACTGCACTTCTCCATCGGCTACTCCGAGCCCGAAGCGGGCACCGACCTCGCCAGCCTCCGGACCACCGCCGTCAAGGACGGCGACGATTACGTCATCAACGGCCAGAAGATGTGGACGAGCCTGATCGCGTACGCCGATTACGTGTGGCTGGCGTGCCGCACCGATCCCGAAGCCAAGAAGCACAAGGGCATCAGCATGCTGATAGTCCCGACCACCGCCGAAGGCTTCTCGTACACCCCGGTCCACACGATGGCGGGTCCGGACACGAGCGCCACCTACTACCAGGACGTGCGGGTTCCGTCGTCCGCGCTGGTCGGCCCCGAACACGGCGGCTGGGCACTGATCACCAATCAGCTCAACCACGAGCGCGTCGCCCTGACATCCGCCGGGCCGGTCCTCACCGCCCAGCGTGAAGTGCGCGAATGGGCGCAGAACACCAAGTTGCCGGACGGGCGCCGCGTCATCGACCAGGAATGGGTGCAGATCAATCTGGCTCGGGTCCACGCCAAGGCCGAGTACCTCAAGTTGATGAACTGGGAGATCGCCTCGTCTACCGACCACGCGCCGGGCCCGGAAGCGGCGTCGGCCAACAAGGTCTACGGCACGGAGTTCGCCACGGAGGCGTACCGGCTGCTGATGGAGATCCTCGGACCTTCGGCCACGCTGCGGCAGAACTCCCCCGGGGTCCTGCTGCGCGGGCGACTCGAACGGATGCACCGGTCGTCGCTGATCCTCACGTTCGGCGGCGGAACCAACGAGGTGCAGCGCGACATCATCGCCATGACCGCCCTCGGCCTGCCCCCAGCGAAGCGTTAGGACTACGACAATGGACTTCACCCCCACCGAGGCCCAGCAGGACCTGGCCGGCCTCACCCGAGGAATCGTCTCGGACCTCGTCACCAACGACCGGCTGCGCGAACTCGACAACGCGGAGGACCGCATCGATCGCCGGCTGTGGTCCGCGCTCGCGTCGTCCGGCGTTTTGAGCGCCGCGCTGCCGGAGTCGGTGGGCGGCGACGGTTTCGGCGTTCTCGAGCAGTGCAGCATCCTCGTCGAACTGGGCCGCGCCGTCGCGCCGGTGCCCTATCTGTCGTCGATCGTGATGGCGGCAGGGGCGATCGCGAAGTTCGGAACCGAACGGCAGCGTTCCGACTGGGGCACTCCGGCCGCGCGTGGCGAGAAGATCCTCACCGTCGCCCTCGACGAGGAACTCAACGACACCCCGGGGGCGCCCGTCACGCGGGCCGAACGCGGCGCGAGCGGCTGGACCCTCGACGGCACCAAGATCGTGGTCGACGCGGCGCCGTCCGCCGACCTCTTCCTGGTCCCGGCGACCACCCCGGACTTTGTGGCCGTCTTCCTCGTCCGCCCCGACGACGCCGGAGTGACCGTCACCCGCCAGCAGACCGTCGATCTGGCCAGCACCGGTGAGGTGACCCTCCGCGGAGTGTCGCTGACCGAGGACCGCGTGCTCGGTGCCGTCGACCAGGGCGGCGAGATCGTGGACCGGCTCGTCGAGCGCGGCTCGCTCGGCGCCTGCGCGTACCAGTACGGCGTCCTCGACGAAGCCCTGAAACTCACTGCGGCCTACGCCCGCGAGCGGGTGCAGTTCGGTCGGCCCATCGGCAGTTTCCAGGCCGTGGCCCAGCGACTCGCCGACGGTTACATCGACGTGAAGGGCGTCCGGCTCACGCTGTGGCAGGCGGCGTGGCGGCTCAGCGAGGGCCTGCCCAGCGAAGGCGACATCCAGACCGCCAACTTCTGGGCGTCCGACGCCGGACACCGGGTGGCCCATACCCTCGTCCACGTCCACGGTGGCGTCGGACTCGACGAGGACCACCCCGTGCATCGGTACTTCCTCGCGGCCAAGGCACTCGAATTCCGGCTCGGTTCGGCCACGCAGCAGTTGCGGATCCTCGGCGCCGAACTGGCCACCGTCCCGGCATGACCGCCACGCTCGCGCGCACGGTATCGGATCTGCTCCTGGGCGTCGCAGAATCGGACGCCCAGGGGCTGTACTTCGAGGACCGGTTCCTGTCGTGGTCCGAACACGTGCGGGCGAGCCTGCGGCGCGCCGCGATCCTCGACGACCTGCTCGATGCACAGCGTCCCCGGCACTTCGGTGTCCTGATGGACAACGTTCCCGAGTTCTCGCTCCTCGCCGGGGCGGCGGCGCTGTCCGGCGCCGTGCTCGTGGGGCTCAACACCACTCGACGCGGGGCGGCGCTGGCCCGCGACATCGCGCTGGCCGACTGCCAGGTGGTCTTCACCGAATCCGGCCGGTCCGCGCTGCTGGACGGTCTCGACCCCTGCGTTCCCGTCGTCGACGTGGATTCACCGGACTGGTCCGCGCTGCTCGCCGGCGAGCGCCCCGAATTCACGCCGAGGGCCGCCGCGGCCGACGACCTGTTCATGCTCATCTTCACGTCGGGCACGAGCGGCGATCCGAAGGCGGTGCGCTGCACCCACGCGAAGATCACCGGACCCGGCATCATGCTCGCCGAACGCTTCGGGCTGACCCCGGATGACGTCGTCTACATGTCGATGCCCATGTTCCATTCCAACGCCATGATGGCGGCATGGTCCGCGGCGCTCGCGGGACACAGCTCGATTGCGCTGCGGCGCAAGTTCTCCGCGTCCCACTTCCTGTCCGACGTGCGGAAGTTCGGCGTCACGTACGCCAACTACGTCGGAAAGCCGCTGTCGTATGTGCTGGCTACCCCGGAGATGCCCGACGACGCCGACAACACACTTCGGGTGATGTACGGCAACGAGGGGTCCGCGCCCGCTGTCGCGGCGTTCTCGCGCCGCTTCGGCACCGCGGTGGTCGACGGATTCGGCTCCACCGAGGGTGGTGTCGCCATCTCCGCCGGCCCCGGGACGCCGGCAGGCTCCCTCGGCAAGCTCCCCGAAGGCATCGCGATCCTCGACCCCGAGACCGGCGATCCTTGTCCCCCAGCCGAATTCGATTCCGCCGGCCGAGTGGCCAACGCCGAGGCCGCGACCGGTGAACTCGTCAACGTCGCGGGGTCGGGTGCGTTCGCGGGCTATTACAACAATCCCGAGGCCGACGCCGAGCGGATCCGCGACGGCAAGTACTGGAGCGGCGACCTCGCCTACCGGGACGCCGACGGATACGTGTACTTCGCGGGACGCAGTTCCGGATGGTTGCGCGTCGACGGCGAGAACATCGGTTCGGCACCCATCGAACGCATCCTGATGCGGTACGACGGCTTCGCCCAGGTGTCGGTGTACGCGGTGCCCGATCCCGACGTCGGGGACCGGGTGATGGCGGCCGTCGTCCCGACGCGTGACTTCGATCCCGCGGCCTTCACGAGCTTCCTCGACGCGCAGTCCGATCTGGGTCCGAAGCAGCGCCCGAGCCTGATCCGGGTGTGTGCCGAGTTCCCGCGGACCGCCACGTTCAAGGTCCTCACCCGCGTGTTGAGCGCCGAGGCCGCCAATTGCACCGATCCGGTGTGGGTCCGCGGCGGAACCGGCTACTCCCGCAGGTGAGTGGCAAAGTGTGCTGACGCATACTTTGCCACTCACATCGGCTACCGGAAGCTGTCGAGGCGGGACACCGCCGAGTCGAAGCCCTTGACGAGTTCGTCCATCACCTCGGCCACCGGCCGGATCTCGTTCATCCGGCCGACGATCTGTCCCACCGGCATCGCGACGACATCCGGGTTCTCCGAGGCGGCGATCCGCTGATGCGCCTCGCTGACCAGCAGATTCTGCAGCGGCATCGGTAGCGGTGCCGGCGCGTCCGGCTTCGACCAGGCGTCGGTCCATTTGGTCTTGAGCAGGCGCGCGGGCTTACCCGAGTAGATCCGGGACCGCACCGTGTCGGCGGACGTCGCACCGAGCAGGGCGCGTTGGATCGCGGACGGCCCCTCGGACGACGCGCTGCCGAGTTTGTACTCGGAGGTGGTGAGCCAGTACGACCCCATCCACACCCCCGCCGCCCCCAGCGACAGCGCAGCCGCGACCTGACGTCCGCTGCCGATACCACCGGCCGCGAGGACCGCGGCGGAATCACCGATGGCATCGACGATCTCGGGAACCAGCACCATCGACGCGATCTCACCGGTGTGCCCACCGGCCTCGTACCCCTGCGCGATGACGATGTCGACACCGTTCGCGACGTGCCTGCGCGCGTGCTCGACGGCGCCGGCCAGCGCGGCCACCGGAACGCCCTTCTCGTGGGCCTGGTCGATGACATCCTTCGGCGGCGAACCGAGGGCGTTGGCGATCAACGCAATTCGATGATTCAGGGCGACGTCCACGTGCGAGCGCGCCACCGAGTGCAGCCAGCCGAGCACACCGGTCGCGTGTTCGGCGCCCGAATCCAACGGCGGCACCCCCAGCTCGGCCAGGGTCCGGTCGACGAACGCGCGGTGTTCCGCGGGGATCAGCGACTCGAGGTCCACCGACGTGCCCTCGGTGGGAACCTTGGCGGGCATCACGATGTCGACGCCGTACGGCTTGCCGTCGGTGTTCTCGTCCATCCACGACAGGACGGCCTCGAGTTCCTCGGGGTCGTTGAACCGGACGCAGCCGAGTACACCCAGACCGCCGGCCCGGGAGATCGCCGCGGCGACGTGTTCGGAGGGAGTGAACCCGAAGACCGGGTACTCGATGCCGAACTTCTCGCTCAAACTCGTGTGCATTTACGCGCCTTTGCTTTCGGGCGAACCGTTGCCGTTGTGATCGTCGGCCGGACGGGTCTCGGTCTGCTCCTTGGCCCAGCGGTAGTCGGGCTTACCCGCCGGTGAGCGCTTGATCTCGTCGACGAACCAGAGGCTGCGCGGAACCTTGTATCCGGCAATCTCCTTGCGTGCCGCGTCGGCGATCTCGTGCAGGCTCGGGCGCGCCCCGCCTCGGGCCTGGATGACGGCGGCGACCCGCTGGCCGAAGCGTTCGTCGGGGATGCCGACCACGATGGCGTCGAAAACGTCGGGATGCGACTTGAGCGCGCCCTCGACCTCCTCGGGGAAGATCTTCTCGCCACCGCTGTTGATGGACACCGAACCGCGGCCGAGCATCGTCACCGTGCCGTCCGCCTCCACCTGCGCGAAGTCGCCGGGGATCGAGTAGCGGATGCCGTTGATCTCCTTGAACGTGGCTTTGGTCTTCTGGTCGTCCTTGTAGTAGCCGATGGGGATGTGCCCCTTGCGCGCCAGGATCCCGATCACGCCGGAGCCGGGTTCGACCGGGTTGCCGTCCTCACCGAGAACGGACGTGGACGCGTCGATCTTCACCGTCGGGCCGCCGCCGTGCGAGTCGCCCTTCGCGACCACGCTGAGGCCGCCGAAACCGGTCTCGGACGACCCGATCGAATCGGTGATCATCCGGTTGGGCAGCAGCTCGAGGTACTTCTCCTTGATGCTGGGCGAGAACAGCGCCGCCGAACTCGCCATCAGGAACAGCGACGACAGGTCGTAGGGTTCGCCGCTCGCCTTGTCGCCCTCCACCAGCGCGTCGAGCATCGGTCGCGCCATCGCGTCGCCGGTGATGAAGATGAGGTTGACCTTGTGCTGATCGACGATCCGCCACACGTCGTGGCCGTCGAATTCGGGGTGCATCACGCACTTTCCGCCGCCGAACAGACTCTGGAACACCGCCCACTGGCTGCCGCCGTGGATCATCGGCGGGATCGGGAAACGGGTCATGCCGGGGCTCTCGGCGCCCAGCTTCGCGAGGTCCCACTCGTCCTCGACGTATTCCCCGGTCATGAAGTTGATGCCGCCGCCGAGAACCCGCCAGACGTCCTCGTGACGCCACATGACGCCCTTGGGTTTGCCGGTGGTGCCACCGGTGTAGAGCATGTACAGGTCATCGTTGCTGCGCTCGCCGAAGTCGCGGTCGGGGGAACCCTGCGCCAGAGCGGCCTCGTATTCGATGCCCTCGTAGTCGAGATCGGTGCCGTCCTCGACCACGACGGTGGTCTTCAGGAGCGGCGTCTCGGGGAGCACGTTCGCCACCTTGTCGGAGTAGCGGCGCTCGTGAACGAGCGCGACCATGTCCGAATTGTCGAAGATGTATTGCAACTCGTTCTCGATGTACCTGTAGTTGACGTTCACCATCACGGCACGGATCTTGAAGACCGCCACCATCGCCTCGATGGCCTCGATGGTGTTCCGGCAGTAGATGCCCACCTTGTCGCCGGGCTGGACACCCTGTTTGCGCAGGTAGTGGCCGAGACGATTGGCCCTCTCCTCCATCTGCGCGTACGTCACTTCCCGGTCGTCGGACACCAACGCGACGCGGTCCGGAACGAGGTCGATTGCGTGCTCTACGAGGTCTGCGATATTAAGGGCCACGTCAACAAAGTAGAACGTGTTACCGTTTCTGGCAAGACCCAATTTGAGAGCCAGCTCACACACCCTTCGGGAGACTTCAGTGTCCTCTACAACGACCGAGAAATCCGACATTTCGGCACAGTCGCCGCACTGCCTCGTGGAGAAGCGCGGGCACGTCCTTATCGTGACGATGAACCGCCCCGAGGCGAAGAACGCGCTGTCCGGCGAAATGATGGCGATCATGCGGGACGCGTGGGATCAGGTCGACTCCGACCCGGACATCCGGGTCGCCATCCTCACCGGCGCAGGCGGCGCATTCTGCGCGGGCGCCGACCTCAAGGCCATGACGTCGCAGCACCCCGGCGACTCGTTCTCGGGCGCGGGCGAGCGGAGCGAGGGAAAGAATTCGTCGGGCTGGGACCTGTCGAAGATAGAGGCGCTTCTCAAGGGACGGCGCCTCACCAAGCCCCTCATCGCCGCAGTCGAGGGTCCCGCCATCGCAGGCGGCACCGAGATCCTGCAGGGCACCGACATCCGAGTCGCCGGAGAGAGCGCCAAATTCGGTGTCTCCGAAGCCAAATGGGGACTCTTCCCCCTCGGCGGCTCCGCCGTGCGCCTCGTCCGGCAGATTCCGTACACCGTCGCCGCCGACATCCTGCTGACCGGACGTCACATCAAGGCCCCCGAGGCCAAGGAAATCGGCCTCATCGGGCACGTCGTCCCCGACGGTCAGGCCCTCGACAAGGCCCTCGAACTCGCCGACCTCATCTCCGCCAACGGCCCCCTCGCCGTCCAGGCGATCCTGAAGACCATCCGCGACACCGAAGGCATGCACGAGGAAGAGGCATTCCAGATCGACGCCGCCCTCGGCACCGAGGTCTTCAAGAGCGCCGACGCGAAGGAAGGCCCCCGAGCCTTCTCCGAAAAGCGCGCGCCGAAATTCGAGGGCCGCTGACCCCGGGTGCACTAGTCCCGGGCGAATGTACCTTTCGGCGCATCTGAGGCGGCGAGAGGTACATTCGGCCAGGATGTGAGGGTTATCCACAGCCCCCTACTTATCCACAGACCTCACCAAATCGCCTGGTGACCAGACCTGCCGCCGACAGCGAGTGCGTCATCATCGACTCCATGCGACGGGGAGAGTGGGGGCATCGCCTCGAAGACCTGTACGGAGTGAGCCGGTCCGGAATCATCCGCACCGCCGAGTTGAGGCAATGGGGCGTATCGAATTCGGCGATCGACGCTCGATGCCGTCCGGGCGGGCCGTGGCAACGCATCCTTCCGGGTGTCGTGATGCTCGGCAACGGCCACCCGACCGCGCGTCAGCGTGCCGTGGCCGCGATCGTGCTCAGCGGCCAGAACGCAGTCCTCACCGGGCGAGCAGCGCTGCACGAATACGGCTACGGAACGTCGTACTCCGGCGACGCCCATGTTCTGATCGCCACGCACCGGCGCGTGCAGTCCACGGGCTTCGTCCTCGTCGAACGTACGACGCGGTTGCCCGTGCCGGTGACACGCAACGGGCTTCCCTGCGCACCGCTTCCACGCGCGTTGCTCGACGCAGCACGACGGTGCCGCACCCTGGACAGCACTCGATCCCTCATCGCCGAGGTGATCCAGCGAGGCGAGGTGAGCGTTGCCGAGCTGATCGCGGAGTTGGACTCGGGTAGTGGCCGGGGTGCAGCACTCCCCCGGACAGTGCTGCGCGAAGTGAGTGCCGACGTCCACTCGGTGTCCGAGGCCGAAGCCCGCAGACTATGGCTGCGCAGCGGACTGCCCCGAATGGTTTTCAACCGCAAGATCGTCGACGCCGACGGACAGTTCATCGCCATGCCGGACGGATGGATCGACGACGTCGCATTCGCCTGGGACATCGACTCACTCGACTGGCATCTGGCACCGAAGGCGTACAAATCGACCGTCGAGCGCCGCACCCGGATGCAGAACCACGGCATCATCGTGCTGCCGACGCTACCGAGCGCCGTCCGGGACGACCCCGACCGCGTGATCGCCGACCTCCGGTCGCACTACCAGCTGGCGTCGTCCCGCCCCCGGCCGGAGGTCCGGATGCTCAGAGCGCCCGGGTGAATGCGCCGTTCAACGCCTCAGGTGCGCCGAAAGGTACATTCGCCCGGCCAGGGGGGAGCCGGCGGCGGGGGAGGTCAGCCGAGGACCGCCGCGGACAGTTCGCGGACGTGGTCGGCGTCGCGGCAGGAGACGAGGAGCATCGTGACGCCGGCGTCGGCCCAGCGTTTGACGTCGGCGCGGACTTCGTCGACGTTGCCGATGATCATGGTCTCGGTGACCATCTCGTCGGGGACGACGGCGGCGGCTTCGTCCTTGCGGCCTGCGCGGAAGAGGCGCCCGATTTCCTCGACCTGTTCGCCGTAGCCCATGCGGGTGTAGACCTGGGCGTGGAAGTTGAGTTCGGGGGCACCCATGCCGCCGACGTACAGGGCGGTGATCGGTTTGAGGCCGGCGATGGCGGTGGTGCGGTCGTCGGTGACGATCACCTGACAGGTGGCCGCGACTTCGAAGTCTTCGCGGCTGCGCCGGGCGCCGGGGCGGGCGAAACCCTCGTCGAGCCATTCGTTGTACATGGGTGCGAGGCGGGGCGAGTAGTAGATGGCGAGCCAGCCGTCGGCGATCTCGGCGGTGAGCGCGACGTTCTTCGGACCTTCGGCGCCGAGCCAGATGGGGATGTCGGCGCGCAGGGGGTGGGTGATCGGCTTGAGCGGTTTCCCGAGGCCGGTGCTGCCGGGCCCGGTGTACGGCAGCGGGAAGTGCGGGCCGTCGCTGGTGACGGGTTCCTCCCGCGACAGGACTTTCCGGATGATGGAGACGTATTCGCGGGTGCGGGCGAGCGGTTTCGTGAACGGCTGCCCGTACCACCCTTCGACGACCTGCGGCCCGGACACGCCGAGCCCGAGAATCGCCCGTCCGCCGCTGAGGTGGTCGAGGGTGAGTGCGTGCATGGCGGTGCTGGTGGGTGTGCGCGCGGAGATCTGGACGACGGACGTGCCCAGCCGGACGCGTTCGGTGCTCGAACCCCACCAGGCGAGGGGGGTGAAGGCGTCGGAACCCCAGGATTCGGCGGCGAAGACGGCGTCGAATCCCTCGGCTTCGGCCGCGGCGATCAACGCCGGGACCTTCGCCGGCGGCTGTGCGCCCCAGTATCCCAGTTGCAACCCGAGCTTCATCGTGTGCCTCCGCATCGACCGTCGTCAGAAGTGACCCTTGCCACAAACACTAGAACCTGTTCTACTCGAAGTTGTGAGCATGGGAAAGAGCGCGGTGGCCGAAAAATTCTCGAACGAACCGTTGAGCGCCCCGCTGAAACTTCAATTCGACTACACCCGATCGGTGGGTCCGACCATCGGAGCCTTCGTGACCGCGCTGCGCGACCGCAAGGTCATCGGCGCCCGCGGCTCGGACGGACGCGTCTACGTCCCGCCGCCCGAATTCGATCCGAACACCGCCGAACCTCTCACCGACTTCGTCGGGGTTTCCGACGCCGGGACCGTGGTGAGCTGGACGTGGATGCCGGAACCGATTGCCGGACAGCCACTCACCACCCCCTTCGCGTGGGCGCTGATCACGCTGGACGGCGCCGACACGTCCCTGGTGCACGCCGTGGACGTCGGCTCCCCCGCCGGGATGAGCACCGGTATGCGGGTCCGGGCACGGTGGGCGCAGGAGCGGGTCGGGCGCATCCAGGACATCGTGTGCTTCGAACCCGGGGAGTCGACCGGCGAACCCGGCCCGTCCGCGGAGTCCGAACCGGTCACGATGGTCACGACGCCGATCGATCTCGACTACATGCACTCCGCCTCCGCCGAGGAGAGCTACTACCTCCGAGGGTTGAAGGCGGGCAAGCTGATCGGTGGCCGCACCGGACCGGACGGCAAGGTGTACATCCCGCCGCGCAGCGCCAACCCCACCGACGGCATCCCGACGAAGGAGCAGGTGGAACTGCCGGACAGGGGCATCGTCACCACGTTCTGCATCGTGAATGTCCCCTTCCTCGGACAGCGGATCAAGCCACCGTACGTCGCCGCCTACGTGCTGCTCGACGGCGCGGACATCGCGTTCCTGCACCTGATCCTCGACTGCGACGCCGCCGACGTGCGGATGGGCATGCGCGTGGAGGCCAAATGGAAGCCGCGCGAGGAGTGGGGCTACACCCTCGAGAACATCGAGTACTTCAGGCCGACGGGTGAGCCCGACGCCGAGTACGACACCTACAAACACCACCTGTAAGGGCGCGGCACAATGACAGATATCGCAGTCGTCGGGTTCGCGCACGCACCACACGTGCGCGAGACCACCGGCACCACCAACGGCGTCGAGATGCTGGTTCCCTGCTTCCAGCAGCTGTACGAGGAGCTCGGAATCACCAAGTCCGACATCGGTTTCTGGTGTTCCGGGTCTTCGGACTACCTGGCCGGCCGTTCGTTCTCCTTCATCTCCGCCGTCGACTCGATCGGCGCGGTGCCGCCGATCAACGAGTCGCACGTCGAGATGGATGCGGCGTGGGCGTTCTACGAGGCCTGGATCAAGATCATGACCGGCGAGGTCGACACCGCCCTCGTCTACGGCTTCGGGAAGTCGTCGGCGGGCAACCTCCGCAAGATCCTGTCGATGCAACTCGACCCCTACCTGGTCACCCCGCTCGCCCTCGACTCCGTGTCGCTCGCCGGACTGCAGGCCCGCCTCGGACTCGACGCCGGAAAGTGGACGGCCGAGGAGATGGCGGCCGTGGCCGCGCGCAGCCGGGCCGCGGCGGAGAGCAATCCGAACACCCAGCTGTCGGGGCACGTCGACATCAACGCGCTGCTCGCCAGTCCGTTCGTCGCGGACCCGTTGCGCGCCCACGACTGCGCACCGATCACGGACGGCGCCGCCGCTGTCGTGCTCGCCGCCGGCGATCGTGCCCGTGAGCTGTGCGAGCGGCCTGCGTGGATCACCGGGATCGAGCATCGGATCGATTCCCCGAACTTCGGCGCCCGTGACCTGACGGTCTCACCGTCGACGACGGCGTCCGCCCGCGCCGCCACCGGAGGGGACGTCGGCGGAATCGACGTAGCCGAACTGCACGGACCGTTCACCCATCAGGAACTGATCCTCCGCGAGGCCATCGGACTGTCCGATGCGACGGCGATCAACCCGTCGGGCGGCCCGCTGAGCGGGAACCCGATGTTCTCGGCGGGTCTGGAACGCATAGGTTACGCAGCAAAGGCCATCATGGACGGCAACGCCGGGCGCACGCTGGCACACGCTACGAGTGGTGCTGTGCTGCAACAGAATCTGGTCGCAGTCTTGGAGGGACGCAACTGATGGCGAATCAATTGGCCGCGGTGCTCGGCACCGGTCAGACGCATTACGTCGCGAAGCGGCACGACGTGTCCATGGCGGGGCTGGTTCGCGAGGCGATCGACCGCGCGATGGAAGACGCCCGGGTGGGCTGGGACGACATCGACGCGGTCGTGATCGGGAAGGCCCCCGACCTCTTCGAGGGGTCGATGATGCCGGAGCTTGCGATGTCGGACGCGCTGGGCGCCAACGGCAAACCACTCCTGCGTGTGCACACCGCAGGCTCGGTCGGCGGTTCGACCGCGGTGGTGGCGTCGAGCCTCGTGAAGTCCGGCGTGCACAAGCGGGTACTGACGGTGGCGTGGGAGAAGCAGTCCGAGTCGAACGCCATGTGGGCGCTGTCCACCCCCATTCCGTTCCACATGCCGGTCGGTGCGGGCGCGGGCGGCTACTTCGCCCCGCACGTCCGCTCGTACATCCGGCGGTCGGGCGCACCCGATCACATCGGCGCGATGGTGGCGGTGAAGGACCGGCTGAACGGCAGCCTCAACCCGTACGCCCACCTCAAGCAACCCGACATCACGCTCGAATCCGTGCAGGCCTCGCAGATGCTGTGGGATCCCATCCGCTACGACGAGACGTGTCCGTCCTCGGACGGCGCCTGCGCGATGGTGATCGGCAACGAGGAGGCGGCCGGGCAGGTCACGACGGACGGTCGTGAGGTGGCCTGGATCCACGCCACCGCGATGCGCACCGAGCCCACCACGTTCGCGGGACGCGACCAGGTGAATCCGCAGGCCGGCCGGGACGCCGCGGCCGCGCTGTGGCAGGCCGCTGGCATCAAGGATCCGCTCGACGAGATCGACGTGGCCGAAATCTACGTCCCCTTCTCCTGGTTCGAACCGATGTGGCTCGAGAATCTGGGGTTCGTCTCCGAGGGCGAGGGCTGGAAACTGACCGAGGCGGGCGAGACCGCCATCGGCGGCCGGCTTCCGCTCAACGCGTCCGGCGGTGTCCTGTCGTCCAACCCCATCGGCGCCTCGGGCATGATCCGGTTCGCCGAGTCGGCGATGCAGGTGATGCACCGCGCCGGCGACCATCAGGTGAAGGACGCACGCAAGGCACTCGGCCACGCCTACGGCGGCGGTTCGCAGTACTTCTCGATGTGGGTGGTCGGTTCCGACCGGCCGAACAACTAGGAGCGGACATCACCATGAAGTTCACCGTCGGCATCGCCATGAATCCCCTCGATCAACTGCCTGCCCTGGCGAAAACAGCCGAGGAGTGCGGGTTCTCGTCCATCGCACTTCCCGACTCACTGTTCTTCATGGAGAAGCAGAGCGCCGACTACCCGTACACACCGGACGGCTCGCGGATGTGGAACGAGGAAACCCCGTGGGTGGATCCGCTGATCGCGGCGGCGGCCATGGGCGCGGTGACGTCGAAGATCGAGTTCTACACCCAGGTCCTCAAACTGGGTTCCCGCAACCCGGTCCTTCTCGCCCGCCAGGTGGGTTCGGTCGCCAACCTCATCGGCAACCGTTTCGGGTTCGGCGTCGGGATCGGCTGGGCACCGGAGGAATTCGAATGGTGCGGCGTGCCGTACAAGAAGCGCGGTGCGCGCGTCGACGAGATGATCGACGTCATCAAGCTGATCCTCGGCGGCGGCATGGTCGAGTACCACGGTGAGTTCTTCGACTTCGACCGCCTGCAGATGAGCCCGGCGCCGACCAAGCCGGTGCCGTTCTACGTCGGCGGACACACCGACGTCGCGCTACGACGCGCCGCCCGGGTGGGCGACGGCTGGACGTCCGCGATGATCAAGTTCGACGATCTCGTTCAGGTCATCGCGCGATTGCGGGAACTCCGGGAGGAGTACGGCCGAGCCGATCTGCCCTACGAGATCCAGACCGTGTGCATCGACCGTTTCGGCAAGGACGGCTACGCCGAATTGGAAGATGCCGGAGTGACCGACACGATCGTCGTCCCGTGGGTTTTCGACGGCATCGGCTTCGACGGACCGCTCGACGCCAAGCAGGAATCGTTGCGCAAATTCGCCGACCAGTACATCGGATAGGGGTGTGGACATGACGACGACGGATCATCCTGCCCGCCTCGCCGGGCAGGCTTCCCGCGAGGCGGCCAGCGGCAGGCGCAAGGACGAGTGGCTGGCCCTGTTCGCCGAGGACGCGTGCGTCGAAGACCCGGTCGGCCCTTCGGGTTTCGACCCCGAAGGCAAGGGTCACCACGGCCTCGACGCGATCTCGCGGTTCTACGACATGACGATCGCGACCACCGAATCGCTCGAGTTCCTCATCACCGATTCACTGGTGTGCGGGAACGAGAACGTGAACATCGGGACCATCCGGTCCACGGTGGCGGGATCTCGGATCGACGCCGAGGGCGTGTTCATCTACCGCGTGAACGAGGACGGCAAGATCACGTCCCTGCGGGCCTTCTGGGAGGTCGAGCGGGCGATGAAGACACTGCGCAAGGTCTGAGCGCCCGGCTCACGTGCCGGCGGCGTCGATGTGCCGGAGGAACAGGATCGCGTCGAGTTCGCCGAGGCCGGCGGGCTCCAGTGGGAAATACGTGGAGTTGTCCGACGGGTCGGCACGCTTCTCCACGTCTCCTGTCCTGCGCGCCACCGGCGCGGCCGGCACGAGACAGCTCTCCCCGACGGCGAAGAGCCGGCCCTCGACGGTGTCGGGTGGCGGCTGTCCGATGCTGTGGCCGGGCGCCTGCCCGACGGCCCCACCGATGACCGCGTAGGCGTCGCCGAGCCGCACACCGAGGTGGGCGCCGGCGCACCACCAGTGCAGATGCAGTCCGGCGAGATCCCAGTGGGTTTCACCTTTCAGCAGGTGGCCGTTGTGGGCGAAGACGAACGTCGGGCCTCGATCGGCTTCCCTCTGCACGAGCGCGGACAGGTTGTCCGCCATGAGGGTGTCGCGGATTCCCAGCAGCCGGGCGATGCGGCGTGGAGAGTTCTCCGCCATTCCTGCGTGATAGCTGAGCAGGCGGGCGGCGACGCGACCGTGAAGCTCGGCCTCCCACAATTCGTCTCGCGTGCCTTCGGCCACGAGGCGAGGCGCCTGTGACGCCAGCAGCGTCATCAGGTCGTCGGCGATGAGACGCAACTCGACGGCCCCGGGCGTGGCACCGACGGCCTGGGTCGGGTCCATCGCGACGGCCGGATTGCTCCAGCGGTCGTCGTCGCCGATCAGTGCGGAGATCCTGTCCGGAGTGCAAGGCAGATCCTGGTCGTCGAGGTGGGTCCGCAGGTAGGTGTCGAGGAAGGTCAGGGCCTGCCTCGGGCTGTCCGCGGACGTCATCTCGATGGGGCCGTCGAATCCGAAGAATCGGAGTTGCTCGTCCGGTTCGCGTCGACGGTTGTATTCGGCCATCCACAGGATCAGATCGCGGTTCGCCGGGGACTCACCGAAGCCGTGGCTGAAACCGTGCTCCATGACGTCGTCGAGCGGCAGGCGGTCCGCACCCCGCACGAACGAGTCGACGAGTATCCCCTTCAGGCAACTGCTTTCGAGCGCGATGGAGCGATAGCCCTCGTGTTCGACGAGGAACCGGAACATCTGATTGCGGAGCTGCAGAAAACTCTCCTCCCCGTGCATGGGCTCGCCGAACCCGAGAAGGCGGGGCGCGGAGTCCAGGCGACGGAGGAATGCGCCGAGGGCGGCGGTGACGGTCGGGTCTCCCGGTGCCGAGAAGACGGCACCCGCGTCATCCACGATGGACTGCACAGTCATGGTGGCTCCCACATTCCCTCGGACACCACGTCGGCGGAAGAGAACAGCGGCGTCGGAGAGGATGAGGGTGCCCTCCGACGCCGCTGAATCAGGGGGTCAGTGTCTGACCGGGCAACCGCCTGACGCAGTCTTGTAATCGACCTGAAACTCCTTGATACCGTTGAGCCAGCCCGAGCGCAACCGCCGCGGATCTCCCAGCTTGGTGATATCGGGCAGGTGATCCGCAATCGCGTTGAAGATCAGGTCGATCTCGAGTCGCGCCAGGTTGGCGCCGAGGCAGAAGTGGGCGCCCGTTCCACCGAATCCGACGTGCGGGTTGTTCTCCCGCATGATGTCGAACTTCTCCGGGTTCTCGAACGCGTCCTCGTCGAAATTCGCCGAGCCGTAGAGCATTACGACTCGCTGCCCCTTCTTGACCTTCACTCCGCCGAGTTCGGTGTCTTCCAGTGCGGTGCGCTGGAACGAGTTGACCGGGGTCGCCCACCGGACGATCTCGTCCGCCGCCGTCTTGGGGCGCTCCTTCTTGTAGAGCTCCCACTGATCGGGATGGTCCAGGAACGCCATCATGCCGTGTGTGATGGCATTGCGCGTGGTCTCGTTGCCGGCAACCGCCAGCAGGATCACGAAGAATCCGAATTCCTCGGGAGACAGCTCATTTCCATCGATGTCCGCTTCGATCAGCGTCGTGACGATGTCGTCGGCGGGGCACTTCTTGCGCTCGTCCGCCATCTGGTACGCGTAGCCGAGGATCTCCATCGACGCGGCCTGCGGGTCGATGTCCAGTTCCGGGTCGTCGTAGCCCGTCATCTGATTCGACCAGTCGAAGACCTTCAGGCGATCCTCCTGCGGCACACCGAGCAGTTCGGCGATCGCCTGCAGCGGAAGCTCACACGCCACCTGGGTGACGAAGTCGCCGGCACCCGATTCGGCGGCCTCCTTCACGATCTTCTCGGCGCGCTCGGTGAGTTCTTCGCGCAGGCTGTTGATCGCGCGGGGTGTGAATCCGCGGGAGACGAGTTTGCGGAGCTTGGTGTGCTCGGGTGCGTCCTTGTTGATGAGGATGAAGCGCTGCATCTCGATGTTCTCGCGCGGAATGTCGTCGGCGAAGCGCACGATCGCGGTGTTCTCGTGTGTGGAGAAGACGTCGCTGCGCCGCGACACCTCCTTGACGTCCTCGAGCTTGCTGACGACCCAGTAGCCGTCGTCGTGGAAGCCACCGATCTCCGGCGGCTGCGGGTTCCACCAGATCGGGGCAGTCTTCCGCAGTTCGGCGAATTCCTGGTACGGGATGCGCTCTGCGTAGATGTCCGGGTCGGTGAAGTCGAAACCCTCTGGAAGATTGGGCTGCGCCACTGCTGTCTCCTGCCCTAAGCCATACACCACTCCGTGATGTGGAACACGTTCTACTAGCATTGAAGCACAAGCCGGGCGACTAGCAAAGGAAAGCTCATACAGACCTTGCCCGGATAGCAGAACCTGTTCTATTTTCTGAGGACAAGGAAAGGAGCCCACCGTGGGCACACCAGTAATCGTCGAGGCAGTACGCACCCCGATCGGAAAGCGCGGTGGCTGGCTGTCCGGATTGCACGCCGCCGAGATCCTCGGCGCCGCTCAGCGGGGCATCCTCGACCGCTCCGGCATCGACCCCGAACTGGTGGAGCAGGTGATCGGTGGTTGCGTCACCCAGGCCGGTGCGCAGTCGAACAACATCACCCGGACCGCGTGGCTGCACGCCGGACTGCCCTGGCAGGTCGGCGCCACCACGATCGACTGCCAGTGCGGCTCCGCCCAGCAGGCCAACCACCTGATCGCGGGCCTGATCGCCACGGACGCGATCGATGTCGGAATCGCCTGCGGCATCGAAGCGATGAGCCAGGTGCCGCTCGGCGCGAACGTCGGCGAGAACGCCGGCCCGCGCAGACCCGCAGACTGGGACATCGACATGCCCAACCAGTTCGAGGCCGCCGAACGCATCGCCCGTCGCCGCGGAATCACCCGCGCCGACGTCGAGGCGCTCGGAGTCCGTTCGCAGGCACGCGCCAAGCAGGCGTGGGACGAAGGGCGTTTCGACCGAGAAGTGCTGCAGGTGACCGCACCCGTGGTGGACAAGGAAGGCCACCTCACCGGGGAGACCCGGGTGGTGACCCGCGATCAGGGTCTGCGCGATACCACCGCCGAGTCGCTCGCCAAGCTGAAGCCCGTTCTCGAGGGCGGCATCCACACGGCGGGCACGTCCTCGCAGATCTCCGACGGCGCCGCCGCCGTCATGCTGATGGACGAATCCAGGGCGCGCACCCTCGGTCTGAAGCCCCGGGCCCGCATCATCTCCCAGGCACTCGTCGGCTCCGAACCCGAATTCCACCTCGACGGACCCGTCCAGGCCACGGCGCGCGTCCTCGAACGCAGCGGCATGAAGATCGGCGACCTCGACCTGTTCGAGGTGAACGAGGCGTTCGCGTCGGTCCTGCTGTCGTGGGCGTCGGTGCACGAGCCCGACATGGACAGGGTCAACGTCAACGGCGGTGCGCTCGCACTCGGACATCCCGTGGGCAGCACCGGGTCTCGACTCATCACCACCGCGCTGCACGAACTCGAGCGCACCGACGGGTCGACGGCACTGATCACGATGTGTGCCGGCGGCGCGCTCGCCACCGGCACCATCATCGAGCGGATCTAGGATCTGCCGATGAACGCACCCGCCGCCGCCCGACCGCCCGGCCTCGACTCGAAGTGGACGGTCTCCTTCATCAAGTGGATGTCGAAGATCAACGTCCTGCTGTACCGGCGGACGGGCGGGCGACTGGGCAGCAAGTGGCGGGTGGGTAGTGCCTTTCCCCGCGGGTTGCCCGTCTGCCTGCTCACCACCACCGGACGGAAGAGCGGCGAGCCGAGGATCAGCCCGCTGCTCTTCCTCGAGGACGGCGACCGCATCATCCTCGTCGCCTCGCAGGGCGGCCTCCCGAAGCACCCGATGTGGTACCTCAACCTGCGCGCGAATTCGGAGGTGACCGTCCAGGTGAAGTCGCGGGTGCGGCCGATGACCGCCCACGTGGCGGATCCCGAGGAACGTGCGCGCCTGTGGCCGCGGCTCGTCGACATGTATCCGGATTTCGACAATTACCAGGCCTGGACCGACCGCACGATCCCCGTCGTGGTCTGCGACCCCCGATAGCGCGTGTATGTACCGCCGGGTAACGGGTGCCATGTCGGAGGACTTCTTGCAGTATTGACGCGTACGGACTTGTACGACGGCCGAGGGCGAGGAATTGCAGACATGAGTACACAGGTTCAAGATCGGATCCACGACCGTCGAGAGCTCACCGCGGTCCTGCTGCGTGCACTCGAGCAGCGCCACGAGGTTCTCGACGCCATCGTCGACAGTGAGGACCACGCCGAGGCCCTCACCACCGTCGCCGGACTCCTCGACACGTCCGAGGCGTACGCGGAAGCCGTCCTCAACCTGACGTTCCGCCGTCTCACCAAGGTCGAACGGCTCCGCATCCAGACGGAACTGAAGGACCTCGACGCCACGCTCGAGTGGACGTCGACGGACCGGCCGGCGAGCACCGGGCGGAACTTCCGCCTCCGTCCGTTCACCGAGACCGAGGAAGACGCCGAACTGTTCCGGCGCCGCTGCGTCGAGCAGGTCGACGACGCGGGCACACAGTGGTCCGAGGAGCGGGTCGAGAAGGAACGCACCGAAGGCCTGACCCGTGTCGACGACGAGTCCGCCGCGTGGTTCGTGTGTGAGGACACCGCGGAGAACACGGCCGTCGGCATGGTGTTCGGCGAGCTGTCGGGACGCGAGGTCGACGTCGCCATCTGGATCTCCCCCGACGCCCGGAAGAAGGGCTACGGCACCGCGGCCGTGAAGCACAGCCGTCAGGAACTCGCCGCGGAGTTCCCGGGAACTGTCCTGGTCGTCCGCGCTCCCGCCTGACCCACACGTGAGTGGCGAAGCGTGCGGGAGCGCGCTTCGCCACTCACGTGCGGTGGTCGGGGTCGCGCTGTGTGGTGAGGCCCTGGGCCCAGCGGTAGTCGGGCTTGCCGCTCGGGGTGCGCTGGACGGTGTCTTCCACCCACACCAGGCGCGGAATCTTGTAGCCGGCCAGGCTCTGCCGCACGTGTTCCTCGAGTCCGGCGAAGTCGACGCCCCGCCCGTCGCGCGCCTGCACCACCGCCGAGACCCGGTGCCCCCACCGTTCGTCGGGGACGCCGACGACGATGGCGTCGTAGACGTCGCGGTACGCCTTCACCGCGCTCTCGACCTCCTCGGCGAACACCTTCTCGCCGCCGGTGTTGATCACCATGTTGCCGCGGCCGAGCAGGGTGATCGATCCGTCGGCCTCGATCCGCGCGCGGTCGCCGGTGACGACGACCGGTCGCCCGTCGACCTCCCGGAAGATCTCCCGCGTCTTCTCCGGGTCGTTGTAGTAGCCCAGCGGGACGTACCCGCCCTTCGCGAACCAGCCGTCCTTCCCCGACCCCGGCTCGACAGGAACGTCGTTCTCGTCGATCACCAGGGCGTACCGTCCGGGAGGCACTCGGGGCCCACCCACCTGCTTCTCCCCCTTGGTCGCGAAACCGATTCCGCCGAAACCTGTCTCCGACGCGCCGATCGAATCGGAAACCAGCAGGCCCGGGAACGCGTCGAGGAAGGCGTCCTTGATCACCGGCGAGAACAGCGCGGCCCCGGATGCCACCACACCCAGACTCGACGTGTCGGTGCGCGACGGCTGATGCGCCTCGATCAGCGGCCGTCCCATCGCGTCGCCGGTGATGATCAGGATCTGCACCTTGTGCCGTTCGACGAGCTCCCACGTCCGCTCGGCGTCGAACTTCGATTCCAGCAGCACGGTGTTCCCGCTGAACAGCGCGGTGAACGTCGGCATCATCGCGGCCGCGTGGATCAACGGCGGCAACGCGAACCACAGGGTCGGCTCCCCCTGCGACCCGACCCGTGACTGCTGGTACTCGTCGTCGATCGCGTCACCGGTGTAGAAGTCGAGACCGCCCGCGAGGACGCGCCAGATCGCCTCGTGCGTCCACACCACACCCTTGGGACGTCCGGTGGTGCCGCCGGTGTACATGATGAACAGGTCTTCGGAGCTGCGTTCGCCGAAGTCCCGGTCGCCACTGCCGGACAGCGCCTCCTCGTACGGCACCGAGTCGCTGGGCACGCCGGCGCCGCCGAGATCGTCCTCGACGACGACGGTGTGCCGGATCCGCGGCAGCGAGGGCAGGACTTCCGCGATGCGCGGCGAGTAGATCCGATGGTGGACCACGGCGTCGAGTTCCGCGTTGCCGTAGACGTAGGCGAGTTCGTCGCTGGTGTAGCGGTAGTTGATGTTGACCGGGACCGCACGAATCTTGTACGCCGCGAGCAATGTCTCCATGGTCTCGATGGAGTTGTGCAGGTGCACGCCGATGTGCGAATCGACGGTCAGCCCGACTTCCAGGAAGTGGTGGGCCAGCCTGTTGGCGCGGTCCTCCAGTTCGCGGTAGGTGACGCGACGGGCGCCGCAGATCAGCGCCACCCGTTCCGGCATCGCGTCGACGGAATGCTCGAAGAGGTCCGCAAGGTTGTAGGCCACGGGGGGCGTCCTCTCTCAGACGACTGTGAGTGGTAGGGGTATTCCTCGATCGGTGAACGCGAAGTCGGCTCCCGTGCTGAACCGGGTGAGCGCCACCTCGGGTGCCTCCTTCGCGGGCGGCTCACCGATCACGATTTCCACGGTCAGCGCCGCATCCGTCTCCTCGACCACCTGCACCGCGAAGCGCGGCGACACCCCGCGCACGAGCGCAGTCAACGGCCCGAGGTGCTCGGCGTCGATCATGGACGGCCACGCCCCGTCCTCCCCGGCTCCGCAGTCCCTGCCGAGGGTCAGCAGCATGCGGTCGCCGAGCGTGACCGTGACGTCCACGTACTGACGGGGGTTGAACGCCGGATGCACGGCGAGGACGACAGCGAGGCCCTCGAGGTCCGCGGGCAGTCCGAGCGCGTTCCGGATCCGCTCCGACGTGAGGCCGGCGATGCCGGTGAGTTGCTTGCGGGCGATGTCGAGCGCGGATTCGGCATCGGTGCGGGCCCGCACCGCGAGCAGGAAACCGAGCGTCAGCAGGTGCTGCTGCACGCACACCTCCTCCGCCATCCGAGTCAGAGCCGAATGGGAGAAGTCCGGGAACCGCAGATCGTCCAGGAGCGCGCCCGCGTAGTCGTGCAGTCCCCGCCCGCCGGTGTCGATCGGCGACAACTCGACTGTCGCCGCCCGCGACTTCCCCACCGTCACCAGTCCTTCCGGAATCGGGGGTGGCACGTTGGTGTCGTCGATGGTGACCGTCCAGAGGCAGTGCGGTGTCCGGTCCGCAGGCCTGCGGGGCGGACGGTGCACGGGACGCACCTGCGCATGCGGGTTGGTCGCCAGTGCGGTGGCGTCGAACGTCGGGTCCTCGATGTCGTGGCACATCGCCGTGACGTACTCGTCGCCCATCGGTTCGACGTCCATCAACGCGCCGCAGTGATCCAGCCAGAACTCGCCGTGATCGTGATCGGTGACGCGGTACCGAAAGTCCATGAACTGGGGCGGCGCACCGATGTCGAGTTGCAGACCCTTGAAGATCGTCACGACGCCGTTGCCCTCGAATCCCAGCGCGCGTTGCATCCGCCGCGTGTAGAGGGGGCTCGACGCCATCCACTCCTCGATCGCGACCTGCGTCATGCCCTCGCGACCGAACGCCCCGATCAGGTGCGGCATACCGGAGCGGTCGATGAGATGACCGCACAGGAGCAATTCCGGCACGAGAATCGCGAGATCCTCGCGGGACAGATCGGCGAACGACGCCGGAACCTTCACCGTACTCACCACAGCGGAACCGGGGCCTTGCCGACCGGATACCACCCCGGCAGCCGACCGGACGTCGCGCGCTGGATCCGCGCGTTCATGCCGTCCGACATCGCGTTGTTCGTGATCATCTCGAGGAACAGGCTCGAGACGTTACCGAAGTCGAAGAAGTCACGCTGCCAAGACCATTGGAAGTTGCCGCCGTACCGGAACCAGCTGCCGCCGATTCCGGTGACCTGATAGTGCGTGCCGTCGTCGCGGGTGCGTTCGGACACCTGCTTCCAGAATCCGATGACGTCGCCGCTGCGATCGTCGATGACGAACTGCTGGTACGGGTACTGCCAGCCCTCGAGCCCGTCCATTTCCTGCCCGAGCGCCAGGTCGCGGATCTCGTCCCGGCCCACGGCCATGAAGTCGTCCTTCGGGCCGTAGTTCCATCCGTACGTGGCGTCCTCGGTGTACATCTCGGCGAGCGGCTTCCAGTCGCCGAGCGACTCGCAGCGCTTGTTCTCGTCCACCCAGCGCTGCACCATCTCATCGAGCTCCGCACGATCGAACTGCACCGCCGGGCCGATCCTTCGATCGAACTGTGTCATCGGGTATCTCCTTCGGAGTCGTTGTCCGCGAGGATCCGCAGGGCCTGGGTCGGGCAGAAGCGCACGGCGCTCTCGACTTCGGCGCGCAGGTTCTCGGGTGGGTCGGTGTCGAGGATCTCGACCTTGCCGTGCTTCGGGACGACGAAGACATCGGGTGCCTCCATCTCGCACACGGCATGACCCTGACACAGGTCGAGATCGGCTTCGACTTTCATCACGTGCTTCGCTTCCGGTACCTCACCGTGCACGGCTGCTGCAGCTGCACCACCATCTTGCTGTGATCGTTGCGGTACGTCTCGGAGGGTTGCGCCATCTCGAACTCCCAGTCCTGCAGGAGAATCGAGAAGATCGCCTTCAACTGCATCAGCGCGAACGCGGCCCCGACGCAGCGGTGCCTGCCTGCACCGAACGGAATCCACGTCCAGCGGTTGACGATGTCTTCCTGGTTGGGGTCGATGTAGCGCTCGGGATCGAACGTGTCCGGGTTCGGGAAATCCTCCGCGATCCGGTTGGAGATCGCGGGCGTGGCCGCCACGAGGTCGTTCTCGGCGATCCGGTAGCCGCCGACCTCGAACTCACCCCGCGCGACGCGCAGCAGGATGATCAGCGGCGGGTGCAACCGCAGCGTCTCCTTCAGCACCGCTTCGAGTTTCGGGATCTGCCTGAGCGCCCCGAAACTGATGTCGGAGCCGTCCGAATAGAGGTCGTCGAGTTCGGCGACCACCTGTTTGGCGTAGTCCGGGTGCCGCAGCAGCTCGATCAGGGTCCAGGCCGCGGTGCCGGACGTGGTGTGGTGCCCGGCGAACATCATCGAGATGAACATGCCGGTGATCTCGTCCGCCGTGAAGCGCTCGTTGCCGTCCTCGTCCTTGATCGAGACGAGCACGTCGAGCATGTCCCGATCCTCCTTGCCCTGAGGGGGGTTCTCGATGCGCCCGTTCATGATCTCCTGGACGAGGGCCACCAACTGCACCCTCGCCTCGTCCCGCCGGCGGAAGCTCTCGATCGGGGCGTAGGCGTCGACGTATGCGATGGGGTCGGTGCCCTGCTCGAGCTCGTGGTACAGGTGCGCGAACCGGCCGTCGAGCTGCTCCCGGAACTTCGTACCGATCAGGCAGGCCGAGGACGTGTAGATGGTCAGCTCCGCGAAGAATTCGAGGAGGTCGATCTCCCCCTCGTCGCCCCACTGCGCCACCATGCGGTCGACCTCGTGGGCGATCGTCGCGGCATGGCCCTTCATCTGCTCGCCGCGCAACGCCTGGTTGTGCAGCATCTCCTTGCGGCGCTCGGGGCTCGCGTCGAACACGACTCCCTCGCCGAAGATCGGCTTCATGAACGGGTAGGCGGCCTGCTGGTCGAGATCCTCGTCGGTGGAGCGGAAGAAGAATTCATTGGCCTCGGCGCCGGACAGCAGCACCACTTTCTTGTCGGCGAGCTGGAAGACACCGACGTTGCCGCACTCCTCCCGGACGCGGCGCATCAGCGCGATCGGGTCGGTGCGCAATTCTTCGAGATGTCCGTGCTCGTGCTCACCACCGGACACACGTTGCGGGGTAGCCAGGTTCATTCTCCATCCTTTCGCAGGGGCGCCTCGGGCTGCACTTCGATCAGCACCAGGTGTGCGCCGCGCGGCGCACTGACGGCGGCGACGACGGCGTCGGCGATCGCGGAGGCGCGCAGGAAGTACGAGTGCCGGGCGAATCCCCATTTCGCCCAGTCTTCGAGGACGGGTCCGATGACCTCCTCGGTGGTGTTCATCCCCATGGATGTCTGGGTGGGGCCCGGACGCACGACCGATGCCCGGACACCGGTGCCTTCCAGTTCCATTCGCATCTGCCGGCCCATCATCTCGACGCCGGCCTTCGCGGCGTTGTAGGCGCCCATCCGGGGCCGGGGGGTGTCGGCGCAATCGGATCCGATCAGGATGAAATCTCCGCGCCGGCGTTCGATCATGCCGGGAAGGAGGCGGTGCGCGAGACGCTGCGCACCGACCAGATGAACGTTGACCTGGCCCAGGAACTGGTCGGGGTCCATCTCGTGTGCGACGGAGAACTCCAGGTCACCTGCCCCCGACAACGCGATCTCGGTGGGGCCGAGCGCTTTCTCCGCCGCGGTGACGAATTCGTCGACGGATGCGGTGTCGGTGACGTCGAGGTAGTGCGCGAACGCTTCTCCCCCGTTGCTGCGGATCTTCTCCGCGATCTCCTCGCATTCGGCCACCCGGCGGGCACCGAGCGCGACGGGGTGACCGGCCTCGGCCAGCGCATAGGCCGTCGCCGTGCCGATTCCCGAAGAGGCCCCGGCGACGACCGACGGGCGTCGCTGCGGGTTGGGCTCGAACCTAGGCATCGCGGACCTGCACTTTCATGGGGAGGGTGGCGAAACCGCGCACGTTGGTCGAGTGGACGCGCGCACTGTTCGCCTCGTCGATGTCGTAGTCGTCGATGCGGGAGACGAGTTCGGTGAGTGCGATTCGCGCTTCGAGCCTGGCCATGTGGGCGCCGAGGCAGAAGTGGGTGCCGCCGCCGAAGCTCGCGAGCTTGTTGGACGTGTCCCTGCCGATCCGGTATTCGTCGGCGTCCTCGAACACCGCCGAGTCGCGGTTCGCGGAGCCGATGAGGATCAGCACCTTGTCGCCGGCGGGAATCGTCCGGTCGTGGAAGTCCAGGTCGACGGACGCCGTCCGGGCGACCATCTGGCTGGACGTGTCGAAACGCAGGGTCTCCTCCACCCACTCCGGCACTCGACTCGCATCCTCGAAGACCTGCCTGGCCTCGCCCGGATAGCGGAAACCCCAGTACAGCGCGTTGCCGAGGAGTTTGGTGGTGGTCTCGTTGCCTGCCACCACCATCAGGAACATGAACGCGATGACCTCGTCGTCGGTGAGCCGGTCGCCGTCGATCTCAGCCTCGAGCAGTGCGGACGTGAGGTCCTCGGTCGGCTTTCTGCGGCGCTCCGCCAGCATGTCGGCGTAGTAGCCGACGAGGTAGAGCGACGCCTCCATCGCGGCGTGGGGCACGTCGAGAACGCCTTCCTCGCGGTGCACCACGAGGTCGGCGAGCCGGCGGAGTTCCACGCGGTCGGCCTCCGGCACCCCCATCAGTTCCGAGATCACGTCCATCGGGAGCTTGCCGGCGAACTCGGCGATCCAGTCGAACTCGCCCGCCGCGAGCGCCGGGTCGAGGTACTGCCGGGTCAGATCCAGGATCCGCCCCTCGAGTTCGTTCACCCGCCTCGGCGTGAAGCCGCGGGACACCAACTGCCGCATCCGCATGTGCCGCGGATCGTCCAGCGCGAGAAAGGACATCGTCTTGTGGGCGTGCGGTCCGTACGCCGCCGGGTCGAGCGACACCCCGTTCGCGCTCGACAGGCGCTGGTTGTCGCGGAACGCCGCGACGACGTCCTCGTGCCGGGACAACGCCCAGAAGTCGAGTTCCTCGTTGTAGTAGAGGGGTGCCTCTTCCCGCAGTCTTCGATACGTGACGTACGGATCTTCGTGGAAGCCATAGTCGTACGGATTGAACGTCACCGGATTGTGTGACACCCCGGGCATCGAGGCTGCGGTCATGGCATCTACTCCAGAATCAGCTTGGCGGAAGTTTCGAGTCGATCGGCGAATTGGGCATAGGACCCGTATCCCATTCCCGCGCGGACCAGGCCGCCGGCGTACAGCAGCTCCAGTGCCTCGAGGACGTCGGGATCGTGGCCGTCGCCCAGTGCGGTGGCGAGCCGGTCGCGGATCTCCAGCCCGATGCGGGCGCGGAGGTGCTCCACGTCGGGGTCGCGGCCGAGCAGCGCGTTGGTGACGGCTCCGGCGAGTTCGGGTTCGTCCGCCACCAGGAGAGCGATGTGACGGAGCACGGCGACCACGCGTCCAGTGCGATCGAGTCCCTCGTCCAGCGGCTGCGGCGAGGCGGCGAGACGCCGCCAGAAGACCTCGGCGACGAGGTGCTCCTTGGACGAGAAGTACGTGTAGGCCGTCGCGGGCGCGACCCCGGCGATGCCGGCCACCGAGCGAACGGTGAGTCCCGCGAATCCCTCTTCACGCAGTACTTCGACTGCCGCTTTGGTGAGGCGGTCGACGGTATCGGCCTGCTTCTCGGTCAGACGGCGGCGGGTGGACTCGAAATTCATACTACTGGACACGTGTCTGGACGCTACTACAGTTACCGGCGACTGGCAACGAAAATCGGACTCTCACACCGGACTGCGCGGGTGAATTCGCACGGGCATCGTCTTGATGCCGCTGATGAAATTCGACCGCAGCCGGGCGACCGGGCCAGTGGGTTCCACCCGGTCGATCCGCGCGGCGAGAGTCTCGAACAGGATCTTCAATTCGAGCCGCGCCAGGTGGGCGCCGAGGCAGAAGTGCACCCCGCTACCGCCGAACGCGATCTGCGGGTTGGGGCTCCGGCCGATGTCGAACCGGTACGGCTCGTCGAAGACGTCCTCGTCCCGGTTGGCGCTCGGGTAGTAGATCACCACCTTGTCGCCGGCCCTGACCAACTGATCGCCGATGTAGGCGTCCCGGGTGGCGGTTCGCCGGAAGTCCATCACCGGGGTCACCCACCGCAGGATCTCCTCCACCGCACTCGCAGCCAGTTCCGGCTCGGACTGCAGTCGTCGCCACTGATCGGGATGATCGATGAAGGCCTGCATCCCACCGGCGGTCGCGTTGCGCGTCGTTTCGTTCCCCGCCACCACGAGCAGGACGAAGAACATGTTGAATTCCATCTCGGTGAGCGTGTCGCCATTCCCGTCCGGCTGCACGAGCCTGGTGACGATGTCGTCGCGAGGCTCGATGCGGCGTTGCGCTGCAAGCTCGTTGGCGTACAGGAAGATCTCCGCCGCGGCCATCTCACCGTCGGCCTGGGTGGTGCCGTACTCGGGGTCGTCGAAGCCGATCATCCGGTTGGACCAGTCGTAGAGCCTGTCGACGTCCCCGGCAGGCGCACCCAGCAGCGCCGCGATGACCTCGAGCGGCAACGGCGCTGCCGCCTCGGGAACGAAGTCGACGTCGCGTGCGTCGAGAAGCCGATCGACGATCCGCGCACAGATGTCGCGGATGTGCCCCTCGAGCACTTTGACCGTGCGCGGGGTGAATCCGCGGCTGACGAGCTGCCGGAGCCGGGTGTGGTCGGGAGGGTCGAGGTTGACGAGCATGGCGGCCTGCTTCGCGCGGGTCTGCTCGTCGAAATCGTCGATCTGGGTGGTGCCCACCGCCGACGAGAACGTCGCGCTGTCGCGGGACACGGCGACGACGTCGGCATGCTTGGTCACCGCCCAGAACCCGGTGCCGTTCTCCTCGGGCTGCCAATAGACGGGTTCGCTCGCCCGCAGATGGTCGAAGAACGCGTAGGGGACCCCTTCCGCGTAGACGTCGGGGGATTTGAGATCAATCCGAGACGCGGTCATACACTGCTCCTCGATCGATAAACGAATGGGATGCGTCTTAAACTACACACTTTCATTTATAATGGAAGCCCTTATGCTGGACCCATGATGAAAGGGCAAAACGGACCGATCCGACGTCGCACACTCACGCGAGACAAGGTCGTGGATGCCGCGATCGAGATCATCGACGAACTCGGCTGGGAGCCACTGTCGATGACGAGTCTCTCCGCCCGGCTGAACGTCGTCACCGCGTCGCTCTACAACCACGTCCGCAACCTCGACGACATCCGCGGTGCCGTCCAGGTGCGCACCATGGCGGAACTCGGTGCCCACCTGCGCGAGATCGCCATGGGCCGAAGCGGTCCGGACGGCCTTCGTGCGCTCGTCGACGCGCACCGCGTCTGGGCGACCGAGCATCCGCATCGGTATCAGACGCTGACCACCAGCCCGGTGGACCGGGACGCCTTCATCACCGCGGCACTGGACGCGAACACAGCGCTGCGCACGATGCTGGCGTCGTGCGGACTGCCGCCCGAGGACACCCTCGACGCGGCAGTGAGCATCTTCGCCGCGATGCACGGCTTCGTGATGCTGGTGAACACCGACTTCCTCGGCGACGAACTGGACCTGGACTCGATCTACGAATCGGTGCTGCGCGGAGCACTGTCCAGCGTCGGGTGGCCGGAGCGAACGCACACCCCGTCCTGAAAGGCCACCACCCCTCCTGCTGCCGTTCTCAGGCCCAGGCGTCAGAAGGGTTCGGCCGCCACGTCGAGATCGCCCAGATCACCACCACGTCGAGCGCGATGATGAGCACCGACCACCACGGGTAGTGCGGCAGCCACAGGAAATTGGCCACGATCGAGATCGCGGCGATCACGATCGCCGACACCCGGGCCCACGCGGCGCCGGTGAACAACGCGAGGCCGGTCACCGCGACCAACGCACCCAGCACGAGATGGATCCAGCCCCACACCGTGAAGTCGAACTTGTAGAGGTACTCCACCCCCACCACGAACTCCTCGTTCTCATAGACCGCGGCGAGCCCTTGGAAGAACTGCAGGAGTCCGACGGTGACCATGATGACCGCTGCACCCATCGCGGTCCCCGCCGCGACGCCCTGTTTGACCGACGAACTTTCGGACATGACGCCCCTTCCCCGCCGCAACCCACTGCCGGGTGAATTCATTGTCCGCCGATTCGGTGTGCGTTCGCGTCGGAACCGCGGGGTTTCCCACCCACCTGGAATCGGATTGCTCCGGCCGAGGAGGCCACCCGACACAGCCTGCGAGACCGTTCGGTTGCCGCGAATCCCTCGCGCGCCCCGGCCGCTTCGCTCGGTCCACAACTGCGCACCGAAAGTAAACGAACCGAATCGAGGCGATGTTCGCCGATCCCGACAACCCCGGCTCGGACGGCACCGACTCGGAGTCGTCGCCCACCTGAACTCGCCACGCATGCTCATCCTCGGTACTGCGAGGAAACCGGGCGAGCTCATCACTCGAATTCGGGGGCCCGCCCACCGCCCCACAACTGCTCTGTGAGGTCCTGGAAGCACACGAACGTGACGGGGTCATCCTTCCTGCGCAACACCGACCTGCTCACCGCTGCACGCACAACGAAACCTTCGCGATGGGCGAGTTCGATTACCTTTCCCGCAAAGTCCCGCAGCAACGCCACCGATGCGGGGCCGCCCGACGACGACGCCGGAACGACCACGTCCGCGACCGAGCACCCGGCGAACCAGTGCTCGGGGTACCCCAGCATCCGCTCGAGCGCCGGGTTGGCATGCACAATCACCCCCTCTTCATCGACAGCGAGGGCGGGAACCGGAAGCCGCTCGAGCAACCTCAGTGCCGGAAGCTGCTCCAAATAACCCAGCGCGGTGTTCGGGTCCGACCGTCGCCTGTCCCTACCCGGCCCTGCCGACGCCCACCTCCGTCTCCCCCAGCGGACCAACACATCGAACCGTGCCAGACCGAACAGTGGAGGCAACGTCGATCGTCGGCCAGATCGTCGAATTATCGTTGCCCGCGATCGTCCGTCACCAGCACATTCACCAGGAGGACACTGTCGAACAATTTTGGTGCAAAACAACATACATTCTCTCCGTGCGTAATTCCGATACAAAGCGCTCGGCTATCCGCGGGCCTCTGCGTCAGCTTCATTGGGCCGCTTTCGCCCAGGCACAAGTCGATTCCACGAGCCGCTATCCGCCGCCAGAGCGACGTGATTACCGAGAGTCGTTGCGCTCGTCTTATTTTCGACCTTGATCCGTACGCGGCGTCGCCCGCCGTGTGCGGCGGGACGACTTCACTCGCCCGTGTGGGACGCGGGTTCTGCCGATGTAGGCGTCGAGTTCCCGCGGCGTGATGCATTCCATAGTAGCGGCACGGAATCCGAAAGACTTATCCCTACGGGACGTAGGCCTGATCTTTCCGGGACACGCCGCCGGCCGCCTACGACGAAGTCTCGGCCCCTGTGATGCCGGACAATTCAATCACCGCTCACCGTGAGCGGAACCCACCAACTTCGCGAGCTCGTCGAGCGACCACGGCGGCTCGGTCTCGTGGTCGCGGTAGGCCAGCACAGTCGGAGCCGGCCGGTCGAATCTGCCGACGAAGCACCCTGATCCGGCGAAGATCCCGCCGGTGATGCCGGCGGCGAGGTCGCTGGCCAGGAACGCGTACAGCTGGGCGACGTAGTCGGCGGGTGCCGGATGCAGCGAGCCGTAGCGCGTTGCGTCGTCGAGCATCCCCCGCCTGTGCAGTTCCTCGATGTGCTGCTCGTACTCCGCTCCCACGGACAGGCGGGTCTTGGCACCGGGGCACACGACGTTGGCGCGGACGCCGGATCCGGCCAGTTCGGCCGCGATGGCGAGGGTCAGACTGTTGACCGCTCCCTTGCCGGCGGGATATCCGGTTCCGCCGTAGTCACCGAGGAACGCGAACGAACTCGTGTTCACGATCGCTCCGCGCCCCCGTTCCGCCATCAGGGGCGCCGCGGCCCGGCATGTGCGGAACGTCGCCGTCAGGTGCGCATCGACGAGTTCGCGCCACTGCTCGTCGGTGACGGTGAGGATGGACGACCCGGCGGGCTCCGCGACGCCGGCGCAGTTGATCAGCACATCCACCTGGCCGAACGCACATTCCGCGGCGTCGACCAGCGCCTCCGCGACGCCGTGGGCGGCGGCCGATCCAGCCACCGCGATCGCCCGGCCACCACCGAGCACGATCTCGTCGGCAACCTTCTCCGCCGCGTCCGGATCACGGCCGTTGACCACCACGCCGGCTCCCTCCGCCGCGAGCGCGTGCGCGACGGCCCTGCCGATCCCCCGGCTCGAGCCGGTGACGACGGCGCCTCGCCCGTCCAGCCGTCTCACGTCGCGTGAATTCATCGCACCTCCGTCGAACTCGTCATTGCGGCATCCAGTTGTTCAAACTATAGTCCAGACACATGTCCAGTTTTCGGAGATCGCTGTGACACTCACCCGATTCGGAAGCGAAAATCCATGACTCTGCGCCCCACCGACAGCTCTGCTCTCCTGATCGACGGCAAACTGATTCCCGGTTCCGGCGGCACGTTCGAGGTGATCAACCCGGCCACCGAGGAGGTGCTCGGGAGAGCCGCCGACGCCACCGCGTCCGACATGGACGCCGCGATCGCCGCGGCCCGGCGGGCCTTCGACGACACCACGTGGTCCCGCGACCACGCCTTCCGCACCCGCTGCCTGCGGCAGCTGCGCGACGTGCTGCAGTCCCACATCGAGGAACTGCGCGACATCACCATCGCCGAAGTCGGCGCCCCCGCCTTCCTCACCAGCGGACCGCAACTCGAAGGCCCGGTCGCCGACCTCGGGTATTTCGCGGACCTCGCCGAAAGCTATTTCTGGGAACAGGATCTGGGCATCGCCGAGCCGATGGGCATCAAGACCCGCCGACGCGTTCTCAAGGAGGCCGTCGGCGTCGTCGGGGCAATCACGCCGTGGAACTTCCCGCACCAGATCAACTTCGCCAAGATCGGCCCCGCACTCGCGGCCGGAAACACGGTGGTCCTCAAGCCCGCGCCCGACACTCCCTGGTGCGCCGCCCTCGTCGGGCACCTGATCGCCGAGGAGACCGACCTCCCGGCCGGCGTGGTCAACATCGTCACGTCGAGCGACCACTCCCTCGGCGCTCAGCTCTCCACCGACCCCCGCGTCGACCTCGTGTCGTTCACCGGTTCGACCGCCACGGGCAAGGCCGTCATGGCGGCGGCGTCCGAGTCGCTGAAGAAGGTGTTCCTCGAACTCGGCGGCAAATCGGCGTTCATCGTGCTCGACGACGCCGACCTCGCGGGTGCGTGCGGGGTCGCCGCGTTCACGGTGTCCACTCACGCGGGGCAGGGCTGCGCCATCACCACCCGGCTGCTCGTTCCCCGCGACAGGTACGACGAGGCGGTCGAGGCCACGGCCCGGACCCTCGGCGGATTGCACGCGGGCGATCCCGCGAAACCCGGCACCATCTGCGGTCCCCTCATCTCCGCACGGCAACGCGCCCGCGTCGAGGACTACCTGCGGCTTGCGCGGGAGGAAGGCGGCACGATCGTGGTCGGTGGTGGCCGACCGGCCGATCGGGACCGTGGATTCTTCGTCGAACCCACCCTGATCGCCGGCCTCGACAACACCGCCCGGGTGGCTCGGGAAGAGATCTTCGGACCCGTGCTGGTGATCATTCCCCACGACGGCGACGAGGACGCGATCAGCATCGCGAACGACTCGCCGTACGGGCTGTCCGGATCGGTGTGGGGCACAGACCCCGCACGCGTGAAGCGAGTAGTCGACGGCGTGCGCACCGGAACGCTCAGCGTCAACGGTGGCGTCTGGTATTCCGCCGACGCCCCGTTCGGCGGTTACAAGCAGTCCGGAATCGGCCGCGAGATGGGCGTGGCCGGATTCGAGGAATACCTGGAAACCAAGCTGGTCGCGGAACCGGCCCAATAGTACGCCGGCGAGCCGGCCCGACAACACAGGAGTCAATCGATATGGGACGTTTCGACGGGAAGACCGCCATCGTCACCGGCGCCGCACAGGGCATCGGCGAGGGCTACGCGCGTGCCCTCGCCCGCGAGGGCGCGAACGTGGTGGTGGCCGATCTCAATGCGGAGCTCGGTGAGACCGTGGCCAAGCAGATCAGCGCGGACGGCGGGACTGCGGTGTTCAAGGACGTCGACGTCGCCGACGAGGATTCGGCGAAGCAACTCGCCGAGTTCACGGTCGAGAAGTTCGGCGGCATCGACCATCTCGTGAACAACGCCGCGATCTACGGCGGTATGAAGCTCGATCTCCTCATCACCGTGCCGTGGGACTACTACAAGAAGTTCATGGCCGTGAACTTCGACGGCGCCCTCAACGTGACCCGGGCCGTGTGGCCGCACATGAACAGCGGCGGTGGCGGCTCCATCGTCAACCAGTCGTCCACGGCCGCCTGGCTGTACTCCGGCTTCTACGGCCTCGCGAAGGTCGGGATCAACGGCCTCACCCAGCAACTCGCCCACGAGGTGGGCGGCATGAACATCCGGGTCAACGCCATCGCGCCCGGACCGATCGACACCGAAGCCACCCGCACCGTCACGCCGGGAAATATGGTGGCAGACATGGTCGAGACGTTGCCGCTGAAGCGGATGGGCACCCCCGACGACCTCGTCGGCGCCTGCCTGTTCCTGCTCTCCGACGAGGCGAGCTGGATCACCGGGCAGATCTTCAACGTCGACGGCGGACAGATCTTCCGGTCATGACCACGACCGAGCAGGTATCCGTCGGCTACATCGGCCTCGGCAACATGGGTGCGCCCATGGCGAAGCGGCTGCTGGACCGGCCGGGAGGGCTCATCGTGTGCGACACCCGGCCGGAGGCGCTGGAGCCGTTCGGCAAGGCGGGCGCGAAGGTGACGTCGAGTCCGCGGGAGGTGGCGGAGAACGCGGACGTCATCTCGGTGACCGTGCTGAACGACGAGCAGGTCCGCGCGGTCGTCACGCAGCTCCTCGACACCGCGCGGCCGGGCACCGTCGTGGCGGTGCACTCCACCATCAGCGACGTCACCGCCGTCGAACTCGCCGACCGCTGCCGTGCGCACGGCGTCGACCTGATCGACGCGCCCGTCAGCGGCGGCGCACCCGGTGCGCACAAGGGGAAGCTCGCCGTCATGGTCGGGGCGAGCGACGACGCGTTCGAGAAAGTGCGGGAGCCGTTCGGGCACTGGGCCGAACTCGTCGTACACGCCGGAGACGTGGGCGCGGGAACGCGGATGAAGCTGGCCCGCAACCTGCTTCACTTCGTCTCGTTCACGGCCGCCGCCGAGGCGCAGCGGCTCGCCGAGGCCGCCGGTCTCGACATCACCGAACTCGGAAAGGTCGTCCGGCACACCGACGCGATCACCGGTGGCGCCGGAGCGATCATGCTCCGCGACACCACCGACGCTCTCGACGAGACCGACAACTGGTACCCGATCATGACCCACGTCCGGGACCTCGGGGAGAAGGACCTGTCGCTGGCGATCGGGCTCGGCGAACGACTCGACGTCGCGCTGCCGCTCGCCCGACTCGCGCTCACGGGCCTGGGTCCTGGACTCGGCGTCGACAGCACCGTCGACAAGAAGGAGCAACCATGACCGACGACACCCGCACCCGTGGCCTGGCCATGATGGAGAAGGTCTACGGATTCGAGATGCAGGACGGGCCCGGCGCGCATTTCGCCGTCACCGCCGACCACCTGTTCGCCGACATCTGGTCGCGGCCCGGGCTGAGCATCCGCGACCGCCGGCTTCTCCTCCTCGGTGCGCTCACCGCACAGGGGCTCGTCGACGTGGCCGAGATCCAGGTGGGGGCGGCCCTGCACAACGAGGAACTGGACGAGGACCAACTCCGGGAGATCGCGCTGTTCCTGTGCCACTACGTGGGCTGGCCGTTGGGGACGAAACTCGACTCGATGATCGGCGGGGTGCTACACAAGCGGAAGAAAGCGGCCAGAGCGGCTGCCCCGGACGCAGAGGCCACATGAGCACCGAACACCTGACACCAGAGCTTCTCCGACTCGCCGACTCCACCCCCGGCTTCATGCCGGAAGACGAGGGGACGGCCCTGCACGAGGCCGCGATGCAGTACCTGACCCCCGGCGGGGTGGGCGTCGAGATCGGCACGTACTGCGGTCGTTCGACGATCTATCTCGGGGCGGCGGCGAAGGCGCGGGGCGCCCGCATCGTCACCATCGATCATCATCACGGTTCCGAGGAGCATCAGCCCGGCTGGGAGTACCATGAACCGGCGTTCGTCGACCCGCACACCGGTCTGCTCGACACGGTCGGCCGGTTCCGGCACACGATGGCCGACTCCGGACTCGAGGAGTACGTCGTGGGTGTGCTGGGCCGGTCGTCGACGGTGGCGACGTTCTGGCGCACTCCCGTGAACTTCGTCTTCATCGACGGCGGACACACGTCGGAGGCGGCGTCGGCGGATCTCGAGGGGTGGGCGCCGTGGGTGAACGTCGGCGGCGCCCTGGTGATCCACGACGTGTTCCCGGACCCCGCGGACGGCGGACGACCACCGTTCGAGATCTACGAACGGGCTTTGGGGACAGGGCAATTCAAGGAGACGTCCGTCACCGGGTCGCTGCGTGTTCTCGAGCGGGTGGGCGGTCAGACGGGCGAACCGCTGGCGTGACAATAGTCGCCACAGCGGTCGAGGCCGATCGGTAGTCCCACGGGCAGCGCCGCGTCCCGGAAGATTCCGTGTCCGGGCGTGGTGCGGGACAGCGCGTCCGCGGCGAGGATCATCGCCCCGCCCGTCCACGTGGTCTGCTCGACCGGCCACCGCTTGCCGTCGCTGTAGACGAGCCCCGTCCAGTACGAGCCGTCCGGATCCCGCAGGTGCTGCATGGCGGCGAACTGTGCGAGCGCGCGAGTGTGTTCCCCCATCGCGTCGAGAGCCAGCACCAGTTCGCACGTCTCGGCGCCGGTCACCCACGGCCGGTGGTCCACGCAGCGGATACCGAGTCCCTCGACCACGAAGTCGTCCCACCGCGACGCGATGCGGTCCGACGCGACCTCACCGCGGACGGCGCCCCCGAGGATCGGGTAGTACCAGTCCATGGAGTACTCGTCCTTGATCGCGAACGCCTCCGGGTGCTGCCTGATCGCGTGGCCCAGCGTGTATTTCGCGAACTCCCATTCCGGTTGCGGGTCGTCGACCAGCCGGGCGAGGAGCAGCCCGCAGTGCAGGCTGTGATGGATGCTGGAGTTCCCGGTCAGCAGCGCCTCGGGGCAGTCCTGACCGTTCTCGCCGCGGGCCCACCAGATTTCTCCGCTCGACGACTGCATGTCGACGACGAAATCGAGACCACCCTGCACGGACGGCCACAGGGTGTCGACGAAATCCCGGTCACCGGTGATCAGGTAGTGGTGCCACACCCCCACCGCGAGGTAGGCGCAGAAGTTGCTGTCGGAATCGTGATTCTCCACGGCCCCGTCGCGGAACTTCATCGGCCACGAACCGTCCGGGCGTTGCGTCCGCCGCGACCACTCGTACGCGCCCACCGCCTCGTCGATCAGGCCGGCGGCAGTGAGGGCCATGGCGGATTCGACGTGATCCCACGGGTCGGTGTGCCCACCGGGAAACCACGGCAGCGCCCCCGACGACTCCTGCGCTGCCGCGATCGACCGTGCTGTCTGCCTGACCTGGCTCTCCGACAACACGTTCGGTACCGACGGGACGCCGGCGGCTCTCACCGCGGCGCCTTCACCACGCTCGGTTCCCTCGGCTTCTCGAGGTAGAACACGACGCTCTTGCCGACCACGGGGTTGAGGACCTTCTCGGCGGTGCGCGTGAGCCAGGGGGCTTTCATCATGTCCCACACCAGAACCTGGTGGTAGGCCTTCGCGAGGGGGTTGTCGTTGTTCTCCACCCCGACCGCGCACTTGAGCCACCAGTACGGCGAATGCAGGGCGTGGGCGTGATCCCGGCCCCGGACCTGCAGGCCGGCGGCCGTCAGCTTCTCCGCCAGCTCGTCGGCGCGGTAGATGCGGACGTGGCCACCCTCCACCTCGTGGTACGCGTCGGACAGCGCCCAGCAGATCTTCTCCGGAAGCCACCGCGGAACCGTCACCGCCGCAATACCACCCGGCTTGAGGATGCGGGTCAGCTCGGCGATGGCGCGGCCGTCGCGGGGCACGTGTTCGAGGACCTCGGAGATGAGGACGACGTCGAACGTCGCATCCTCGTACGGCAGGTTCAGCGCGTCGCCGACCTCGACGCGGGCGGAGGCACCCGCCGGGACCTCACCGACCTCGGCCATCGCCACGAACATCTTCTCGACGTCCGCGAGTTCGTCGGCGTTCTGGTCGAAGGCGATGACGTCGGCGCCGCGTCGATACAGCTCGAACGAGTGCCGTCCGGCGCCCGCCCCGATGTCGATCACCTTGTCGCCGGGCTTCACACCCAGCCGGTCGAAGTCCACGGTCAGCACGGTCGGCCTCCTTCACGGGTCTGCGCTATCGCTTCGGCATACGTCTGCGCGGTTCTCGCCGCCACGGCGGCCCAGCTGTAGCGCTCGAGCACACGTCGGCGGCCACCGTCGCCGAGCCGGGCCCGGCGCTGCGGATCGTCGAGCAACGCGCCCAGCACGTCCGCGAGTTCCTGTGGGTCGCCGGGCGTCACCAGCACACACGCCTCCTCGTCCGTTCCCACCACCTCGGGAATGGCGCCGGCGCGGCTCGCCACCAGCGGGGTGCCACACGCCATCGCCTCGACGGCGGGCAGCGAGAAGCCTTCGTACAGCGACGGGACGCACGCGACGTCGGCCGATGCCAGCAGCGACGCCAGTTCGGCGTCGTCGATACCCGACACCGTCCGGACGACGTCGCCGATGGCCAGCTCCTCGATGAGCTTCTCCGTCACTCCCCCGGGTGCGAGTTTGGTGACCAGCACCAGTTCGACGGCCCGCTCCGTGTGCACCTTCGCGACCGCCTCGAGGAGTGTCGACACCCCCTTGAGGGGCATGTCGGCGCTGGCGACGCACACGACGCGGCCCGGAACCCGGGCGGCGGCCGGGGGCCGGAAAACCTCGGTGTCCACGCCCAGTGGGATGGTCTGCAGGTTGTCGGCGGGAACGTCGAAGGCCGCGCTGATGTCGTCGGCGGAGGACTGCGACACCGTCAGCAGCGCGGGGATGGCACGCGCCACCCGCTTCTGCATGCGCAGGAAGCCGTACCAGCGCCGGACCGTCACCTGGCGCCACCATTTCGCCGACGCCAGGTCCAGTTCGCGGTCGCGGGTGATCGGGTGGTGGATGGTCGCGACGACCGGAAGTCCGGCCTTCTGGAGCTGCAGCAGCCCGTAGCCGAGGCACTGGTTGTCGTGCACCACGTCGAACTCGTCGGCGCGCTCCTTCAGCAGTCGCGCCGCGCGGAGGCTGAACGTGAGCGGCTCCGGGAAGCCGGCCGTCCACATCGTCGCGACCTCCAGCACGTCGACGGCGTCGCGGAACTCGCGTGGGTGCGGCGTTCTGAACGGATCCGGCTCGCGATACAGGTCGAGGCTGGGGACCTTCGTCAACGTCACCCGCGGGTCGACGTCCGGGTACGGCTGCCCCGAGAACACCTCGACCTGATGACCGAGTTCGACCAGCTCACGGCTGAGATGGCGAACGTACACACCCTGCCCACCACAGTGGGGCTTACTTCGATACGACAAGAGTGCGATGCGCACGGACTTCGGCCTCTCCTCGAGCAGTTGGCTAGCAATACTAGAACACGTTCTTACTCGAGTGTGCCCTCATCCCATCCAACCGCACTCACTCACCTCACCGCGGTCGACTCGCGCAATCCCTCGAGTTTTCCGGACAGGCGCCCCAGGTACGCCAGGACGTCCTCCTCGCTCCGGTCGGGCAGTCCGTACACAACCTCGGTGACACCGAGGCCCTTCCACCGCCGCAACTTGTCCACGTCCGGCTTGCCGTCGAGCACGACGATCCGCGGTTCGCCGTCCCGGCCGGCCTCACGCCACATCCGTCGTAGCGTTACGACGCGGTCGTCGATGTCCTGCTCGATCGGTGTGGTCATCCACCCGTCGGCCGATTTCACGATCCACCGGAAATTCTTGTCGTTACCGGCGGCGCCGACGATCACCGGAGGCACCCGGGCCGGCTTGGGCCACGCCCAGCTCGGACCGAAGTTCACGAACTCGCCGTCGTAGGACGCCTCGTCCTGCGTCCACAGCGCACGCATGGCCTCGAGGTACTCGCGCAGCATCGTCCGGCGACGTGCCGGCGGAACGTTGTGATCGGTGAGTTCGTCGAGATTCCAGCCGTACCCCACGCCGAGGGTGACCCGTCCGCCGCTGAGGTGGTCGAGGGAGGCGATCGTCTTGGCCAGCGTGATCGGGTCGTGCTCGACCGGTAGCGCGACCGATGTCCCGAGTTCGATGCGCTCCGTGACCGCCGACGCCGAGGCCAGCGCCACCCACGGGTCGAGGGTGCGCATGTAGCGGTCGTCGGGCAGCGACGCGTCACCCGTCTGAGGATGCGCCGCATCGCGTTTCACCGGAATGTGCGTGTGCTCGGGCACGTAGAACGAGTCGAATCCGTTGGCCTCTGCACCCCTCGCGGCCGAGGCCGGCCCGATCCCGCGGTCACTCGTAAACAACGTAATGCCGAATTTCACGAATTCTCCTTGGCCGAGAGCCTTTTCCTTCTTGCACACTAACTTCTGGACACCTGTTTATCAATGTGTCCAAACAACTCTCCAGTTCCCCGAGCAGCCGGACGAACGGGACGCTCGTTCGATCTGAGGCAACGGGCGTCCCGTTCGTCCGGTGCAGGTGAGTGGCAATGCGTGCCCCAGCACACTTCGCCACTCACCTGCTCAGGCGCCGTACACCGGGAGCGGGGTTTCGGCCTTGGCGAGAAGGTCGGCGACGACGGGTCCGATCTCCTTCGGTTCCCAGCGCGCACCCTTGTCCTGGGTGGGACCGTGCCGCCAGCCCTCGGCGACGGTGATCTTGCCTCCCTCCACCTCGAACACGCGTCCGGTGACGTCCTTCGACTCCGTGCTGCCCAGCCACACGACGAGCGGGGAGATGTTCTCCGGCGCCATCGCGTCGAACCCCTCCTCGGGCGCGGCCATCGCCTCCGCCATCGCGCCGCCCGCGCCGACCGTCATCCGGGTGCGTGCGGCCGGGGCGATCGCGTTGACGGTGACGCCGTAGTTGTTCAATTCCGCGGCCGCCTGGATGGTCATCTCCGCGATCCCCGCCTTCGCGGCGGCGTAATTGCCCTGCCCGATCGAACCCTGCAGTCCGGCACCGGAACTGGTGTTGACGATCCGGGCGTCGACCGGGTTGCCCGCCTTCGCCTCGGCCCGCCAGTACGCGGCGGCGTGGCGCAGCGTCGCGAAATGCCCCTTCAAATGGACGCGCACGACGGCGTCCCACTCCTGCTCGCTCATCCCGACGAGCATGCGGTCGCGCAGGAACCCGGCATTGTTCACCAGCACGTCCAGGCGTCCGTACGCGTCGATGGCGGTGTTGATCAGATTCTCGGCGCCTGCCCAGTCCGCGACGTCGTCGCCGTTCACGACGGCCTCGCCGCCCGCGGCGACGATCTCCGCGACCACCTGTTCGGCGGGACTCTCCCCGGTGGCGGAACCGTCGATGCCGGCTCCGATGTCGTTGACCACCACCTTCGCGCCCTCGGCGGCGAACGCCAGCGCGTGGGCGCGTCCGATTCCGCGTCCGGCGCCCGTCACGATGACGACGCGACCGTCGACCACTCCACTCATGCCTTCTCCTCTGTAGATGCTGTAGCTGCCGCCAGGAAGGCGGGACGTTCTCCGCCGCCGTGGACGGTCAGCGTCGAACCGCTGACGTACGCCGCCAGCGGTGAAGCCAGGAACACCGCACAGTTGCCGATGTCCTCCGGGCAGGCCATCCGGCCCAGCGGGACCGTGTCCCCGACCGCCGCGATCCCCGCCTCGTCGCCGTAGTGCAGATGCGCGAGTTCGGTACGGACCAGGCCGACGACCACCGAGTTGACCCGCACCTTGGGCGCCCACTCGACCGCGAGACTGCCGGTGAGACTGTCGACCCCGGCCTTCGCCGCACCGTACGCCGCGGTCCCGGGCGACGGTCGCGAGCCGCTGACGCTGGAGATGTTCACGATCGCGCCACCCGAATCCTGTCTCTGCATCACCGCATTCGCGACCTGCGACACCAGGAGCGGGGCGAGCAGATTCAGCTCGACGATCTTGGAGTGGAACTTCGGACTCGCATCCGCGGCGAGCGCGAACGGGGCGCCGCCGGCATTGTTGACCAGGACATCGAGCCGGCCGTGCCGCTCGACGATCCGGTCGACGAGGCCCTGCACCTGCTCCGGATCGCGGATGTCGCACGGCAGGAATTCGACGGCCCGGCCGTCCACCTCCACCGGCGCCTCTCCGGGCCGGCGGGCGCAGGCCACCACCGTCGCGCCCGCCCGCAGGAAGGTGCGGCTGATGCCCGCGCCCACCCCGCGAACACCGCCGGTCACCAGCACGACACTTCCGGTCATGTTAGAACCTGTTTCCATCGTGCTACCCTACCAAGCAATTGCTTGGTGAGTGAAGTCGCGGCGTGGAGGAGAAAAGAAAATGGGGATCCGGACTGAAATTGAGACCGGGGGCATCACCACGGTCACCGTCGACTACCCGCCCGTGAACGCCATCCCGTCCCGGGGCTGGTTCGAGTTGGCCGACGCCGTACTCGACGCGGGGCGGAATCCGGACACCCACGTGGTGATCCTGAGAGCGGAGGGACGCGGGTTCAACGCCGGCGTCGACATCAAGGAAATGCAGGCCACCGACGGCTACGGCGCGCTGGTCGACGCCAACCGGGGCTGCGCGGCCGCGTTCGCCGCCGTCTACGACTGCGCCGTGCCCGTGGTGGTCGCGGTCAACGGATTCTGCGTCGGCGGCGGCGTCGGCCTGGTCGGGAACGCCGACGTGATCGTCGCGTCCGACGACGCCGTCTTCGGACTGCCCGAGGTCGACCGCGGCGCACTCGGCGCCGCCACCCATCTCGCCCGGCTCGTCCCCCAGCACATGATGCGCACGCTGTACTACACGGCGCAGAACGTCACCGCCCAGCAACTCCAGCACTTCGGATCGGTGTACGAGGTGGTGCCGCGCGAGAAACTCGACGACACCGCCCGCGACATCGCCGCCAAGATCGCAGCCAAGGACACCCGGGTCATCCGCTGCGCCAAGGAAGCCATCAACGGCATCGACCCCGTCGACGTGAAGACCAGTTACCGCCTCGAGCAGGGCTACACCTTCGAACTCAACCTGGCCGGCGTCTCGGACGAGCACCGCGACGAGTTCATCGAAACCGGCAAGCCCCGCTCCCACTCGAACAACAGGAAAGGCTGACATCCATGGCGAGCAAGCGCGACAAGAGGATGTCGCTCGACGACGCGGTCGGGGAACTGCGCAGCGGAATGACCATCGGCATCGGCGGCTGGGGTTCGCGCCGCAAGCCGATGGCGCTGGTCCGGGCGCTGCTGCGCTCGGATGTCACCGACCTCACCGTCGTCACCTACGGCGGCCCCGACCTGGGGTTGCTGTGCTCGGCGGGCAAGGTCACGAAGGCGTACTACGGTTTCGTGTCCCTCGATTCGGCCCCGTTCTACGACCCGTGGTTCGCGAAGGCGCGCACCGCGGGTGAGATCGAGGTCCGCGAAATGGACGAGGGCATGGTCAAGTGCGGCCTCGAGGCCGCCGCCGCCCGGCTGCCGTTCCTGCCGATCCGTGCCGGGCTCGGCTCCGACGTCCGGGGATTCTGGGGCGACGAACTGCGCACCGTCACCTCCCCCTACCCGGACGCGTCCGGCAAGCCGGAGACGCTGATCGCGATGCCGGCCCTCAATCTCGATGCGGCACTGGTTCATCTGAACCTCGGCGACAAGCACGGCAACGCCGCCTACACCGGAGTCGACCCCTACTTCGACGACCTGTACTGCGCGGCCGCGGAGAAGCGGTTCGTCTCCGTCGAGCGGGTGGTGGAAACCGAGGAACTGGTGAAAACCGTTCCACTGCAGAACCTCATCCTCAACCGCATGATGGTCGACGGCGTGGTCGAGGCCCCGAACGGGGCCCACTTCACCCTCGCCGGCGACAGCTACGGCCGCGACGAGAAGTTCCAGCGCCACTACGCGGAATCGGCGAAGACCCCCGAGGCGTGGCAGCAGTTCGTCGACACCTACCTGTCCGGCAGCGAGGACGACTACCAGGGCGCCGTGAAGAAATTTGCAGAGGAGCAGGCATGAGCGAGACGATCACCGAAGTCACCCGCGCGGAGTACTGCGCGATCGCGTGCGCCGACATCTTCTCCGGGGCAGGCGAGATCATGGCCAGCCCGATGGCGACCCTGCCCCTGATCGGCGCCCGCCTCGCGCGACTGACCACCGAACCCGACCTGCTGATCACCGACGGCGAGGCCCTGATCTTCGCCGACACCCCCGCCGTCGGCGCGAAGGCCCCGATCGAGGGCTGGATGCCGTTCCGAAAGGTCTTCGACGTCGTCGCCTCCGGTCGCCGCCATGTGGTGATGGGCGCCAACCAGATCGACCGGCACGGAAACCAGAACCTGTCGGCGTTCGGTCCGCTGCAGCAGCCCACGCGGCAGATGTTCGGCGTCCGCGGCGCTCCCGGCAACACGATCAACCACCCCACCAGCTACTGGGTGGGCAAGCACTCGTCGCGGGTGTTCTGCGACAAGGTCGACATCGTCTCGGGCGTCGGCTACGACCAGATCGACCCGGAAAACCCCGCATACCGCTTCCACCACCTGCACCGGGTGGTGAGCAACCTCGGGGTGTTCGACTTCGGCGGACCCGACCACACGTTCCGCGCGCTGTCGCTGCACCCCGGCGTCACCGCCGACCAGGTCGCCCAGAACACCTCGTTCGAGGTGGCAGGGCTCACCGACGCCGGCGTCACCCGCGAACCCACCGACGAGGAACTGCGGCTGATCCGCGAGGTCCTCGACCCCCGCAGCCTGCGCGACCGGGAGGTGTCGGTATGAGCACGCTCCGCACCGCGCTGACCGAGCTGGTCGGCGTCGAGCACCCGGTGGTCCAGACCGGGATGGGCTGGGTGGCCGGACCGCGGCTCGTCGCCGCCACCGCCAACGCCGGCGGTCTCGGCATCCTGGCATCGGCGACGATGACCTACACCGAACTCGAATCGGCGATCGCGAAGACGAAGACCCTCACCGACAAACCATTCGGGGTCAACATCCGCGCCGACGCCTCCGACGCCCCGCAACGCATCGACCTGCTCATCCGGGAGAACGTGCGCGTCGCGTCGTTCGCGCTGGCACCGAAGCAGGAACTGATCGCGAAGCTGAAAGCCGCCGGCGTGGTGGTCATCCCGTCGATCGGCGCCGCCAAACACGCAAAGAAGGTCGCCTCGTGGGGCGCCGACGCGGTGATCGTGCAGGGCGGCGAGGGCGGCGGGCACACCGGCCCCGTGGCCACCACACTGCTGCTGCCGTCGGTGCTCGACGCCGTCGACATCCCCGTCATCGCGGCGGGCGGCTTCTACGACGGACGCGGACTCGCCGCCGCCCTCGCCTACGGCGCCGCCGGCATCGCGATGGGCACCCGCTTCCTGCTCACCCAGGAATCGACGGTCCCCGACTCCGTCAAACAGCAATACCTCGCCCGGGGACTGCAGGACACCACCGTCTCCCGCAAGGTCGACGGCATGCCCCACCGGGTCCTCAACACCGACCTCGTCAACAGCCTCGAACACTCCGGCAACGTCCGCGGCCTCGTCGCGGCCGCCCGCAACGCGTCCAAGTTCAAGGCCATGACCGGCATGAAATGGTCGACGCTCGTCAAGGACGGCCTCGCCATGAAAAAGTCCAGCGACCGCACCTGGCAGCAGATCATCATGGCCGCCAACACCCCGATGCTGCTCAAGGCCGGGCTCGTCGAAGGCAACACCCACGCCGGCGTCCTCGCCTCCGGACAGGTCGTGGGACTGCTCGACGACCTGCCCACATGCAAGGACCTCATCGACGGCATCATCGCCGACGCGATCAAACGCATCGACGCACTCGGCGCCCTGCGCGCCTGAACCAACGGGACGCTCGTTCGATCTGACGCAACGAGCGTCCCGTTCGTCCGGCTAGGGGGTGGCAGCCTTCGCCGCGCTCAGCTGGATGACGCGGCCTTCGCCGCGCTCAGCTGGATGACGCGGCCTTCGCCGCGATGCGCGCCCGGACCTCCGGCCGTCGCAGCGGGGGCACCGTCTGCGGCGGCTGCTTCCGCGGCGGCAGTGCCGCGAGCAGCTTCGTGGTGGCCTCGGTGACGACGGCTACCGCCTCCTCGAAGGGCTCACGGTTGGCGTCCGACAGCTTCTGGATTCCGCTGACCTTCCGGACGTACTGACGCGCCGCCGCCTCGATCTCCTCCGCGGTGGCAGCCGGTTCGAGTCCGCGCAGCTCGGTGATGTTTCGGCACATGACTCGACGATAGCGCCGCACCGCCCTCGTCGCGGCTCCTCGGCGCTGGGCGAATGTACCTTTCGGCGCATCTGAGGCGCCGGAAGGTACATTCGCCCGTCGGGGTAGCGCGGCCTCAGCTGCGGGCGGGCTCCAGCGCGTCTTCGTCCGCGGGCACGGCGTCCGTCTCGACGTCCGGGAGCGGGGTGCGGGACCGCGCGGCCACGACTGCCGCGCCGAGCAGGACCAGCGCGATGAGGCACTGCGAGCTTCCGATCACCTCACGCACGGCCGCCTCCACCCAGCCGGACGACGAGGACTGCAGGACGAAGTTCGGGCCGATCAGGAAGATCAGGGTCGCGGCGCCGATCAGCGGACGCCAGCTGCGGTACTGCGGTGCGATCAGAATCGGAATCAACAGGATGCTGTATGCCCAGTGGTGCGTGACGGCGAACGGCGCGGCGAGCAGGGATGCCAGGGCCACGACCGACAGCGCGATCAGGTGCTCACCGGACCGGGTGAAGCGGTACGCCGACCACGCCGCGGCGGACACGATGACGGCTGCGCTGAGCACCCAGAGAATGCTGGCCAGGCGGCCCTCCGCCCCGAGCCGGGCGATGACGCCGGTGACGGCCTGGTTGCGGAAGAAGTCGGGTGCCCCCGCACGGCCGGTGGCGAAGAATTCGGTGGTCCAGAACCACACCGACGACTGCGGCAGCATCCAGAAGCCGAGGCCGACGGTGACCAGGATCGTGGCGAGGGATCGTCCGATCGAGCGGAAGTCGCGGCGGACGAGCAGGACCAGCAGAAAGGCCGCCGGGGTGATCTTGACGGCCGCGGCGAGACCGATCGCGACTCCGCGGAACCGCTTCGGGATCACACCGGTGCAGTCGGCGACCACGAGCGCCATCAGAATGATGTTGATCTGACCGAAGTCGAAGTTCGAGCGCATCGGCTCGAGGAGAAGTACCGGGCCCATCGACAGCAGAGCGAGAAGTTCGGGGCGTGCGACGTCGAGCTTCGACAGCGCCACCTTGACCATCCACCACACGAGTCCGAGGTTGAGGGCGCACCACAGCGCCTGCAGGACCGCGGGGTCGATCTCCGCCATCGGCGCGAAGAGGATCGCCGCGAAGGGTGCGTAGATGAACCTGAACCCGGAACTGCTCGGGAAGTCCGCGGAGTAGAGCGGCAGGCCGCTGACGAAGGCGTAGCCGGCGTCGCGGAACACGGAGAGGTCCATCAGGTAGCCCGTCGCCGCATCGAACTCTCGGTAGGCCACCGCCCCCAAGGAGAGGACGCCCACGAGGAGCGCGACGGCGTGGAGACGATAAGCCCTGAACTGCGATTCACTCTGTACCAAGAATTTGTTCTTTCATGATCGGCGTCGTGGTCAACGATCCACCGTAGCGGGCCGTGACCCAATCGTGACAAAGGCGAGGTCGCGGCGTCCGAACCGCGCACTTCGTCATAGTTTATTTAGACTGATATATTTCGATCATGCCTGCGCGTACTCTCGACAATCCCCTCGTCCTGCCGGTGCTCGGCCTGCTCCTCGAATCGCCGATGCACCCGTACCAGGTGGAAGTCACGCTGCGCGAGCGCAGCGAGGAGGGCCAGTGGCCGCTCAATCGCGGCTCGCTGAACAATGTGGTCGCGGCCCTCGCCTCGGCGGGCTGGATCGAGGAACACGAACGTGCGCAACGGGAAGGTCGGCCCGCCCGCACCGTCTACGCCCTCACCGAGGCCGGGCACGCGGAACTCGTGAGCCGACTCGACCTCCAGATCCGCAGTGCCGCACGAGAGTTCTCCCCGTTCTTCGCGGCGATCAGCTACCTCGGCGCGCTGGGACGCGAGGGCGCCGTGGACGCGCTCACCGAACGCGCCGAACGACTTACCGCGAGAATCGAATCCGACCAGGCACGGCACACCCGAGCGCTCGACGACGGAGTGCCTGCGCTGTTCGTCGTCGAAGCGGACTACGCACTCCACGCGGCGCGGGGCGAACTCGCCTGGATCGCGTCGACGATCTCCGACATCCACTCGGGCCGCCTCACCTGGCCCGCACCGCAGACGAAGGACGTGCGGGCGTGAGCCTCCGGTTCGGTATCTACCCCGGTCAGCCGGTCCCGAACGTCCCTTCGAGCCGATTCCGGGACCCGGGGTGGACGAGACGCGCGGCACTGACGAGGCCTCGCGAGGACCACGTGCGGCGCCGGATCATCAGGCACGGTTCGGCGCGCTCGATGTGGAGGAGCCGGCATTCCTCGGGTGACGCGAGGATCGCTTCGACCACGTGCTCGCCCCTCGTCAGGGGAGCCTCCACGCTCAGATAGTGATTGGGCGTCTGCTGGGTGAAGTCCTGATCGAGATACCCGGGCGCCTCGGCGGGATTGACGAACCGGTCTTCGAGCTGGATCGGTGTGTCGTCCTCGTAGTGGATCATCAGGGAGTGGAACACCTTGCCGCGGATCGAATCCCGGATGAAGGCGTTCGCCGGATCGGCGTCTTCCTCACGCACGTACACCACTTCGGTTCGATGGCGGTGTCCGCGTTGCTGGATCTCGTCCGCGATGTTCTTGACCTCGAACAGAGACGACGCCGTCTTCGTGGCCGCCACGAACGTCCCCACACCCATCAGGCGCACCACGAGACCCTCGGCGCTGAGTTCGCGCAGCGCGCGGTTGATGGTCATGCGGGAGAGGCCGAGAGCGCCGACGAGCTGATTCTCCGAGGGCAGCTGATCGCCCTCCTGCCAGCGGCCGGCGTTGATCTGCGACACGATCAACTGCTTGACGCGCTCGTACGCCGGGGCCGACTCCGTCCCCGGTCCGTTGTACAACGCAGCAAGCTCCGCGTCGACTACTGCGATCTCCACCACCACTGACACCCATCCCTCTGCAACACCGATGAACTTCCCGTGCAGTCGGCCGTTGCAGTCTATCGGCCGACTGCACGGGTAAGCCCTCATCGCGGTGCGCCCGGTGTCACCTCACCATGCTGCGGAGTTGCCTGGTCGCGACGGAGAGGGCCGCCAGGTCGTGCTCCCCCGACTCCGTGACGGCGTCGAGCGTGTGCCGGGCGCGCGCCAGCCGGGCCGCGTTGCGGTCCTCCCACTCCCCGATCTTCTGCTCCGCCGTGTCCACCACTTCACTGCCCGAGATCACGTCGAGGCACAGTGCCCGGACCGTGTCGTACAACTCGTCGCGCAACGACAACCGGGCCAGCGCGTTCCACCGGGTTCCCCGTCCCAGCTGCGAGACCCCCACCAGGAGGTGCACCAACCCGAGGCACTCCCCGAGCCGGTAGTACACCTCGGCCACTTCGCGGGGATCGCGTTGGGTGATGTCGGCGATCTCGACGATGTCCAGCAACGCGAACCGGTCCAGGAGCAGTTGCACCCGCCCGGCCAGGTCCGCGGGGACACCACGGGCCACCAGCGCGGCCGTGCGACTCCGGAGGTTCTCCGCGTCCTCACCGCAGAGCCAGCCCGCGACGCGCGGTGTCAGGTCCGCGACGCGGTCACGGAATCGGGCGATCTCCGCCCCGACCGCGAGCGGCTGGGGCCTGCGGGTCAGCATCCATCGCGACGCCCGGTCGAGCAGCCGCCGGGTGAACAGCGTGAGGTCGTCCGAGAGCGCGGCGTCGAGGTCGGCGTCCCGGATGTCGCGCCGGAGCGACGGCAGGTCGAACACGGCCGACACCACCGCGAACGCCCGCACGGCGTCGGCGCTGCTCGCTCCGGCCTCCTCGCCCAGCCGGAACGCGTAGGTGATGCCGCCGTTGTCGACGACGTCGTTGGTGAGGACCGTCGCGACGATCTCCCGGCGCAGCGGATGGTCGCCGATGGCGTCGCCGAAGGACTCCCGGAGCCTGCGCGGGAAGTACCCGGCGAGGGCGTCCGCGAAAGCCGGGCTGTCGGGCAGGTCGCCGGCCAGCAGGTCCGACTTCAGCGCCAGCTTCACGTGTGCCATGAGGGTCGCGAGTTCGGGTGAGGTGAGTCCCGTCTCCGCGCGCTCCCGGGCGGCGATCTCCTTCCTGGACGGCAGCACCTCGATGGCGCGGTCCAGACCGTAGCGGCCTTCCAGATGGCCGATGAGCCGTCCGTGCACCGTGAGGGATGCGGTTGCGTCGGCCCGGCACGTGCCCAGCACGTCGTTCTGGGCGACGTTGTCGGAGAGCACGAGACGCGACACCTCCCCGGACATCTCGGCGAGCAGACCCGTACGGTCGTCGGCGGCGAGACGGCCGCCGCTGACCAGGGCGTCGAGCAGAACCTTGATGTTGACCTCGTGGTCGGAGCAGTCCACGCCCGCCGAGTTGTCGAGAGCGTCCGTGTTGATTCGCCCTCCGGTGCGGGAGAATTCGATGCGTCCCAGCTGGGTGAAGCCGAGGTTGCCGCCCTCACCGACCACCCGGGCCCGGACGTCGGAACCGTCGACGCGGACGCCGTCGTTCCCCTTGTCCCCCACGTCGAGATGGGTTTCGGTGGCCGCCTTCACGTATGTTCCGATGCCGCCGTTCCACAGCAGATCCACCGGTGCCTGCAGGATCGCGCGGACGAGGTCCGGTGGGGACAGTTCGGTGGTCCCGGGGCTCAGTCCGAGTGCGCGCCGCGCCTCCTCGCTGATCGGAACACTCTTCCTCGACCGTTCCCACACACCGCCGCCTGCGCTGATCAGGCCGGGCGCATAGTCCGCCCACGACGACCGCGGCAGCGCGAAGAGCCGTTCCCGTTCCGCGAACGATGTGGCTGCGTCGGGGTTCGGGTCGAGGAACACGTGCCGGTGATCGAATGCGGCGACGAGCCGGATGTGCGGGCTCGCCAGCATTCCGTTGCCGAACACGTCGCCGCTCATGTCGCCGATCCCGACGGCCGTGAATTCCTGCGACTGGGTGTCGACACCCATTTCGCGGAAGTGCCGCTTCACGCTCTCCCACGCGCCCCGGGCGGTGATGCCGAGCGCCTTGTGGTCGTAGCCGACGGATCCACCCGACGCGAATGCGTCACCCAGCCAGAACCCGTACTGTGCGGCAACGTCGTTGGCGATGTCGGAGAACGTCGCGGTGCCCTTGTCCGCGGCGACGACGAGGTACGTGTCGTCGCCGTCGTGCCGCACCACTCTCGGCGCCGGGATCACGGCACCGGTCGCGAGGTCCACGTTGTCGGTGACGTCCAGCAGTCCGCTGATGAAACTGCGGTAGCAGCGAACGCCTTCGGCGCGTTGGGCGTCGCGATCGCGGAGCGGGTCGCCGGTGGGAGCGGGCGGGCGCGCGACGACGAACCCGCCCTTCGCGCCGACCGGCACGATCACCGAGTTCTTGACCGCCTGCGCCTTCACCAGGCCGAGCACCTCGGTGCGGAAGTCCTCCTTGCGGTCGGACCACCGCAGGCCTCCGCGCGCCACGGCGCCGAACCGCATGTGCACGCCCTCGACCCACGGCGAGTAGACGTAGATCTCGAAGCGGGGCCGCGGCTGCGGCAGTTCCGGGATCCGCTGCGGATCGAATTTGAACGACAGGACCTGACGTTCCCGGCCCGGGCGGGCGTAGCGGTTGGTGCGCAGCGTCGCCAGGACCACGTTCAGGTAGGCGCGCAGGATGCGGTCGGCGTCCAGGCCGAGCACGTCGCCGATCGCCGCTTCCAGCGAGGCGATCAGTTCGCCACACTCCTCAGCGCCGCCCGGATCAGCGCCGTCCGGATCAGTGCCGTCCGGATCGAACCTCGCGGCGAACAGCCGGATCAGCGCCTGGGAGATCTCCGGATGATCACCGAGGACCGTCGCGATGTGGTTCTGGCTGTAGGGGAATCCACCCTGCCGGAGGTACCGCGCGTAGGCCCGCAGCACCTCCACCTCACGCCAGTCCAGGCCCGCGCGGAGTACGAGTTCGTTGAAGCTGTCCGTCTCGGCGCGAGATGCCCAGGCCGCGGCGAACGTCTCCGTGAAGCGGCGCGGCAACGCGTCGTCCACCGGCCCCGGCAACGCGTAGCGGATCCTGAACTCGTACATCCAGCACACCGTTCCGCGACTGTTCGCGACCGTGTAGGGCCGCTCGTCGAGGACCGCGACGCCCATGCTCTGCAGGATCGGGAGAACATCGCTGAGCGAGGCGGATGCACCGCCGACGAAGAAGGTGAAGCGCCAGTCCGGCGCGTTCGCGTCGAGCCGCGTGTCGATCGCGCCGTCCGTCAGCCTCTCGAACACCACCAGATCGGCGTGGGCGCGCCGGGCGTCGAAGTCGTGCTTGTACACCTCCGGGAAGTGCTCCGAATAGTGCGCGAGGAGTTCGCGTTCGGCGGTGGCGAGTTCGTCGTGGAACCGGTCGTCCCAGGTCCGGCAGACCCGGGAGATCCGACGCTGGATCTCCAGTCGCCGGGTGTCCGTCACCTCGGTGTCCGCCGGGACCCGCATCGTGAAGTGCACCATCGCCAGCGGGTACTCGGACACGTTCGTGGTGTATTCGACTGCGGTGCCGTCCAGTTCGTCCAGCAGGACGCGCTGGGTCGCCAGACGCGTCCGCGTGTTGTACCGATCGCGGGGAATGAACACCAGCGCCGACATGCTGTCGCCCGGGACGTCCGTGCGCAGGAAGAGGTGAATGTGCTCGCGCGCGGTGATGCCGGCGACCTCGGTGAGGGCCGAATGCAGCGAATCCGGGCTCGCCGCGAACAACTCGGTCAGCGGCAGCGCCTGCACGACCTGCAGCACGGCCTGTCCGGAGAACGAGTCGATGTCGAAACCGGCACGATCGAGCAGGGCCCGCACCCGGCGTCCCGCACCCGGGATGTCCAGGACGTTCTCGTGCCTGCCCGCGGGGGTGAACGCGCCGACGAAGCGGTGCTCCACTCCTCCGGCCCGAACCCCGACCACCGACGGGTACGACGACCGGTGCACGGACACCGGAAGCGCCGCCTGCCCGATCGCCAGGACGGGACCGGGTTCCGTGGCCGGCGCCCGATCACCCTCGCGGTCGTGGAGCACGCCGAGACTCTCCTCGGGTGCGCCGTCGGCGCCGTACCGCGCGTACCCGAGGACGGTGAAGTTGCCCGCCTCGCACCACCGCAGGAAGTCGGCGGCCTCGCGGACTTCTTCGGACAGCGAGTCCTGCCCGGTCTGCGAGTCGAGGTGTTCGGAGACCTGGATCTGCAGTTCGCGCATGCGCGCCAGATCCCGGTCCACCCGGCGCACGTCGGCGAGGACGGTGTGCAACGCCTCGACCAGCGCCGCGACGACGGAGTCCGCGGTGTCGGAGCGCAGTCCCACGTGAATCCACGACTCCGTCGTCCCCGAGTCGCTCACAGGCGAGAGGTCGGTGAGGGTGCCCGACTCCGCGCGGCGGGCGACGAGGACAGGATGCAGCGCCTCCTCGATCGGGGCGCCGACCCTGGCCGCGGTCAGCAGTACCGATTCGACGAGCAGTGCCATGTCGTCGGTGACGATCTGCACCGCGGGCCCGATCCCGCTGGGGTCTGCGGCGTCGATTCCGCGCACCACCGCGGTCCCGGGGTTCCGGTGTCGCCCGGTCTCGAGATGCGTGTTCGCGATGCGATCACGCGCCTGCGGATCTGCGCCGTCGGCGGTGGGATGACCGGCGGTGCGGAGGTAGAGGTCGCGGAAACGCTGGGGCGCTTCCGGAGCGGAAAACTGCTGTTCATCGCGCTCGAGCGAATGTGAGGACGTCGAAATTACTCTCATGTCAGTACCTTCCGTCGGAAGCATCGACACTCCCGACTGGTGCAATGGCGGGCCGGCACGCCTCTCGGCTGGGTCCTTGGAGAACGCTTGACAGGGGGTTGTCTATACAGGACTATACATCTAAGGCGATAAAAAACGTGAGTCAGAGCACACTGGATTCAGGACATGGGATAGAGCACCCGGGACCGACCCAGCAGCGCCGGACTCGTCACAGAGAGACAAACAGGCCTATGACACACGAGGGACCTCCCGAGATCAGCCTCGCGCCGGAGCGTCGCACCATCGACGTCGTTCCGGACGACGAGCGCCACGGATCTCCGCGCAGCCAGTTCACGCTCTGGTTCGGCGCCAACATGCAGATCACCGCGATCGTCGACGGCGCCCTCGCGGTCGTCTTCGGCGCCGACGCGCTGTGGGCCATCGTCGGCCTGCTGATCGGCAATCTCTTCGGCGGTGCCGTCATGGCGCTGCACTCCGCCCAGGGACCGCGCCTCGGCCTGCCCCAGATGATCTCGAGCCGGGCCCAGTTCGGCGTTCTGGGCGCCGTGCTGCCGCTGATCCTCGTCGTCCTGATGTACCTCGGTTTCGCCGCCACCGGCAGCGTGCTCGCAGGTCAGGCCGTGAACGAGATCCTCCACATCGACAACCCGACGGTCGGCATCCTCATCTTCGGCGCGATGACCGCGTTCGTGGCGGTGACCGGATACAAACTCATCCATGTGGTCGGCAAGATCGCGACCGTCGTGGGCATCATCGGATTCACCTATCTCGCGATTCGCCTGTTCGCCGAGTACGACGTGGCCGCGTTCGTCGGGAACAAGGGCTTCGACATCGTCACGTTCCTCCTCGCGATCTCGCTCGGCGCCGGCTGGCAGCTGACGTTCGGACCGTACGTCGCGGACTACTCCCGCTACCTGCCGCGCTCGACGAGCGAGCGCAAGACGTTCTGGTCGACGTTCGCGGGCAGCGTGATCGGCTCGCAGTGGTCGATGACGCTGGGCGCACTCGTCGCCGCCGTGGCCGGGGATGCGTTCCTCAGCGACCAGGTCGGCTTCATCGGCGAACTCGCCGGACCCGCCGCGATCGCCCTGATGATCTACCTGGTGATCCTGGTCGGGAAGCTCACCGTCAACTGCCTCAACGCCTACGGCGGGTTCATGTCGATCCTCACCACGGTGACCGCCTTCAACGGACAGTCGCGCATCTCGTCCCGGGCCCGCACCCTGTACATCATCGGGTTCGTCGCGATCTCGATGCTCATCGCGATCGGCGCCAGCGCCGACTTCCTCAACAACTTCAAGAACTTCGTCCTCGTGCTGCTGATGGTCTTCACTCCCTGGAGCGCCATCAACCTGATCGACTACTACCTCATCTCCAAGGAGCGCGTGGACATTCCGGCGCTGTACGACCCGGCGGGCCGCTACGGCCGCTGGAACAAGACGGCGATGATCTGTTACACCGTCGGCGTTCTCGCGCAGATCCCATTCCTCGCCCAGAAGCTCTACACCGGACCCGTCACGGAAATGCTGGGCGGCGCGGACATCTCGTGGATCGTCGGCATCGTCTTCACCGGCGCCATCTACTACCCGCTCGCGCGGCGCAGCAGCAACCCACCCCCGTCGATGATCTATCCGGCCAGTACCGCCATGGCGGATTCGCGACTGTGAATCACGCTGACACCCAGACTTTTCCTTCTTCCTCGTTCGACCATCAAGGAGTACACGACATGACCACCACGACGCCTCCGGTTTCCGGACCCCGCCACGTGTCGGCGCCCCGCGGCACCGAACTGACGACACTCGGCTGGCAGCAAGAAGGCGCCCTGCGCATGCTGATGAACAACCTCGACCCCGAGGTCGCCGAGCATCCCGACTCCCTCGTCGTCTACGGCGGCACCGGCAAGGCCGCGCGCAGCTGGGAGGCGTTCGACGCGATGGTCCGGACGTTGAAGACCCTGAAGTCCGACGAGACGATGCTGGTGCAGTCCGGAAAGCCGGTGGGCGTGTTCCGCACCAGCGAGTGGGCGCCCCGAGTCCTCCTCGCGAACTCGAACCTGGTGGGCGACTGGGCCAACTGGGAGGAGTTCCGCAAGCTCGACGCCCTCGGCCTGATCATGTACGGGCAGATGACGGCCGGGTCGTGGATCTACATCGGCACGCAGGGCATCCTGCAGGGCACGTACGAGACGTTCGGCGCGGTGGGCCGGAAGCGCTTCGGCGGTTCGCTCGCGGGCACCATCACGCTGACGGCCGGGCTCGGCGGCATGGGCGGCGCCCAGCCCCTCGCCGTGACGATGAACGACGGCGTCGCGATCTGCGTCGACTGCGACGTCACCCGCATCGACCGCCGGATCGCGCACAAGTACCTCGACACCAAGGCCACCGACATCCACGACGCCCTGCGTCTCGCGATCGAGGCCCGCGACGCGAAGCGCCCGCTGTCGATCGGCCTCGAAGGCAACGCCGCGGAGATCTTCCCCGAACTGCTCGCCATGAACGCCCCCATCGACATCGTCACCGACCAGACGTCGGCACACGACCCGCTGTCGTACCTGCCGCTCGGGGTCGATTTCGCCGACATGAAGGCGATGGCCGACAAGGACCCGGTGAAGTTCACCGAGGACTCCCGCGCGTCGATGGCACGGCACGTCGCCGCGATGGTCGGCTTCCTCGACAAGGGTGCCGAGGTGTTCGACTACGGCAACTCCATCCGTGACGAGGCCCGCAAGGCCGGCTACTACCGCGCGTTCGACTTCCCCGGATTCGTGCCCGCCTACATCCGTCCGCTGTTCGAGGAGGGCCTCGGCCCGTTCCGCTGGGCCGCGCTGTCGGGTGACCCGAAGGACATCGCCGCCACCGACAAGGCGATCCTCGAACTGTTCCCCGAGAACGAGCACCTCAAGCGCTGGATCACGATGGCGGGCGAGAAGGTGGCGTTCGAGGGCCTGCCGGCCCGGATCTGCTGGCTCGGTTACGGCGAACGGCACAAGGCCGGCCTGAAGTTCAACGAGATGGTGGCGTCCGGCGAGCTGTCCGCGCCCGTCGCCATCGGCCGCGACCACCTCGACTCCGGATCCGTCGCGTCCCCGTACCGCGAGACCGAGTCGATGCTCGACGGCTCCGACGCGATCGCCGACTGGCCGCTGCTCAACGCACTCGTCAACACCGCGTCGGGGGCGTCGTGGGTGTCCATCCACCAGGGCGGCGGCGTCGGCATGGGACGGTCCATCCACGCCGGTCAGGTGTGCATCGCGGACGGCACCGATCTGGCCGCCGAGAAGCTGGAGCGGGTCCTGACCAACGATCCCGGCATGGGCGTCATCCGGCACGCCGACGCCGGATACGACCACGCGATCGACGTCGCCAAGGAGCGCGGCGTGCGCGTGCCGATGTCCGAAGGATGACCGCAGGCCCGAGCGACCGTATTTTCGAACCACTGGAAGGAACAGCAGTGACAGCGAACACCTCCCGCTCCACAGTGCTGACCGGCATCGGCACCCTGGTGACCAACGACCCGACAGTGGGGGAAGGTCCGCTCGGGCTGATCCGCGACGCCGCCGTCGTCTTCGACGGCGGCGTGGTGGCCTGGGTCGGCCGCGCCGACTCGGCGCCTGCCGGCGACGTCGGGCACGATCTCGACGGCCGGGCGGTGCTGCCGGGCTTCGTGGAGAGCCACTCGCACCTCGTGTTCGGCGGGGAACGCGCGGAGGAATTCGCGGCGCGCATGGCGGGACAGCCGTACGCGGCGGGAGGTATCCGCAACACGATCGAGGCGACGCGGAACGCGACCGACGAACAGCTCGAGGCGAACACGCGGCGGTTGCTGGACGAGTCCCTGCGGTCGGGCAGCACCACCGTGGAGTGCAAGACCGGGTACGGGCAGACGGTCGCGCACGAACTGCGCAGCACGACGATCGCGGCGTCCCTCACCGACGAGGTGACGCTGCTCGCCGCTCACGTTCCGCCGCCGGAATACGCGGGGCGCGCCGACGACTACGTCGCCATGGTGTGCGCGGAGATGATCGACGCCTGTGCACCGCAGGCGAAATGGATCGACGTGTTCTGCGAGACCGGCGCGTTCGACCGCGATCAGGCACACGCGGTTCTCACCGCCGGAATGGCGAAGGGGCTCATCCCCCGCGTCCACGGCAACCAGCTCCGCGAGGGCCCCGGAGTCCAGCTCGCCGTCGAACTGGGGGCCGCGTCCGTCGACCACGTCTGCTACACCACGCAGGCCGACATCGATGCGCTGGCACAGAGTTCGACGGTGGCCACTCTCCTGCCCGGCGCCGATTTCTCGACCCGGAACAAGTACCCGGACGCCCGGGCCCTGCTCGACGCGGGGGTCACGGTGGCGCTCGGTGCGGATTGCAACCCCGGCACCAGCTACACCACCAGCCTGCCGTTCTGCATCGCGATCGCGGTGCGGGACATGCACATGACCCCGGACGAAGCCGTCTGGGCGGCGACCGCGGGCGGTGCCCGGGCACTGCAACGTGCCGACGTCGGGGTCCTGCGCCCCGGAGCGCGGGCCGATGCCCTCGCCCTCGACGCACCGTCGTACCTACACTTGGCCTACCGGCCCGGCGTCCCCCTGGTCCGCGATGTGTGGCGGGGCGGCGAACTCGCCTGGTCCGCGCACACCGGTCACGAGAAAGCGAGGGCCCTGCGATGATGGAGAACCTGCTGATTCCCCCACCCCCCTGGATCGGCAGGGTGGACGGCACGTCGAGTCACCACCTCCGCTGGCACCAGGCGGTCACGCCACTTCACGACGACTCCGAACCCGGCGCCTGCGTGTTCGTCGGCTTCTCGAGCGACGAGGGCGTGGAGCGGAACAAGGGTCGCCGCGGGGCGGCCCGCGGGCCGGACGCGCTGCGGGCCGCGCTGGCGTCGATGGCGCTCGCCGAGCCGCTCCGCGCGTACGACGCCGGCACCGTCGCGGTCACCGACAATCGTCTCGAGGCCGGGCAGATGGCGCTCGGCTCCGTGGTCGCCGCGACGCTCGACGCCGGCCAGTTCCCGGTGGTCCTCGGCGGCGGCCACGAGGTGGCCTACGGGACGTACCTCGGTCTGGCACAGGCAGCCGTCCGCACACCCAAGCGGCGGATCGGGATCCTGAACCTGGACGCCCACTTCGACCTGCGGTCCGATCCGGTCCCCAGTTCGGGCACACCGTTCCGGCAGATCCTCGAACAGGAGCACGCGGCGGGCACCGCCCTGCAGTACTCCGTGCTCGGCATCAGCCAGCCGAGCAACACCACCGCGCTGTTCGACACCGCACGCGGATACGACGTCCGGTACCTCCTGGACGACGACTGCTCGGTCTCCGACCGGCACCGGGTGGCCGTCTTCGTCAGCGAGTTCCTGTCGGACGTCGATCTCGTTTACCTCACCATCGACCTCGACGTCCTTCCCGCCGCCGTCGCACCGGGAGTGAGCGCTCCCGCCGCGTACGGCGTGCCTGCGGAGACGATCCAATTCGTCTGCGACGCCGTCGCCGCCAGTGGCAAGCTCGCCGTGTGCGATGTGGCCGAACTCAATCCGTCGTTCGACATCGACAACCGCACCGCCCGCACCGCGGCCCGGTTGATCCATCGGATCGTCACGAAGCGGGTTCCCATCGTCCGCTGAGGTCGCCCGGAACCGTCCGCTCAGCGCTCCCGCAGCACGGCGCGCAGACGGGTGACGAACGAGGCCGGGTCCTCGGCGAAGCCGATGTGGCCGCCGGGGAACATTGTGGGATCGACGCCCAGTTCGGTGGCGAGCGCCCGCGACGTACGGTCGCAGAGCTGACCACCGGACTCCTCGCCGATCCCGACTACGACGCGGGTGGGGGCCGAGCGCAGGGCGGTGATGTCCGGGCACCAGCGGGTGGTCGGGCGCAGCATGTGCGCGTGCTGGAAGTATTCGTCGGCCTCGGTCTGCGGATCCCGTTCGCCCGCGAACATCTGCTGGAACACCTCCTCGGGCAGGTGGATGTTCGCCAGGGCCAGGAACTTCCTCCACGCCCCCACGACGTCCCCGGCGAGGTGCGCGTCGATGATGTCGTCGGTCTTCACCCGCAATTGCTCGCGGTCGGCGAGGAGCTCGTCCAGCGGCGGCTCGTGGGCGATCACGGTGTGGACCAGCTCGGGGTGCGCCTGCACGAGCGCGAGCGCGCTGACGGCGCCGCCACTGGAGCCGAACACCACGGCCGGGCCTGCGTCGAGGTGCATCAGGAGCCGGGCGAGGTCGTCGGCGCGCATCTCGGGGGTCGAATCGCGGTCGCGGTCGTCGACCGGGCTGCGGTGGATGCCCCGCGGGTCCGTCGTGAGCACGGTGTAGTCGGACGAGAGCAGATCGGCGGCGGGCGCGCAGGAGTCGGCGTCCATCGGGGCGCCGACGAGCACGACGACGGGGCCCGTGCCCCGTACCTCGTAGTACAGCCTGGCACCGGGGACGTCGAGGGTCCGGGCATCGGCGGTGGCGGTCGATGTGGGATTCATCGAGTTCTCCTCGTTCGGGGTGGTGATTCTCGGTCGCAGGTAGGACCGCCGCCGACGGGCAGAATCATCGGTTGTCGAGGAAAATTTCTTCCGCAGACCTGGTACGGCGCCCAGGATCCGAAGGAATCGTGGGCGTACCACTGGAAGCACGCGCGCCTTGATGACAGGATATATCCACGCGAACGGGATCTCGATGTGAGTTCCCGGGCGGCAACTGCAGGGAGTGAACGGTATGGCGCAGGGTGTTGTGAAGTGGTTCAACAGCGAGAAGGGCTTCGGATTCATAGCGCCGGACGACGGCAGCGCGGACGTGTTCGTTCACTACTCCGAGATCTCGGGCAGCGGCTACAAGTCGCTGGAGGAGAACCAGCGGGTGGAATTCGAGGTCGGACAGGGCCAGAAGGGCCCGCAGGCCCAGAATGTCCGGGCCGTCTGACCGACGCCCCGATGACACTGTGACGATGTCGCACATGACACTGTGACGATGTCGCAGATGACACTATGACGACGAGGTCGCACCCGAGCGGTGCGGCCTCGTTGTCGCAGTAGGCCCCGGGACAGCTATCTCGAGAGGCCGAAGCTTCCCACCTGGTTGCCGTTGACGTACACGGACCCGGTGTAGGTCCCGTCTGCGTTGGGGGACATCCTGTCGGTCAGGAAGCCCAGACCCGATGGGCTGTAATCGATGACGGTGTCTCCGTTCCCGTCCTGCGAGGTCGTGCCCGCGAGTCCGGTCAGACCGAACGCGAAGTTGTTGACGACCGTGCCGCCCTGGAACGTCTTGCCCTTCCAGATCAACTCGCCCGCCGGCGTGGTGGTCGTTCCCTGATAGGTGCCGGACGGCACGGCGGCGGGTTCCGCCAGGCCCGTCCCCGCGCCGGCGAGAACGGCGCCGATCATCGTTCCTGCGGTGACTATCCCTCGTGCAATCGCGCGCATGATGCCTCCCTCTACCGTGCCGCGCGGGATGTGCGCTGCCCGTGCGGGGTCGAGTACCCGCCTTCCGTGCCGTGGACACCGGCACCCCTGGACAAATCCGACGGTCTCCTTCATAGTCGATATGCCACCAGGTGGCATTGCCATTTCACTAGGTGGCAATTTGATCTTTCGATAGGAGTTTCCGTGACCGATCAGCTGCTCGATGCCGCCGAGTTCCGCTCCACAGTGCGTGGGTTCGCCAACCGTGAGATCCATCCCGGCGCGGCGTTCCGCGACGAGACGCGGGAGTTCCCGGCGGAGTTGGTGAAGCGACTGGGCGAACAGGACCTGATGGGCATCTCGGTGCCCGAGGAGTTCGGCGGTCTGGGCCTGTCCACGAAGACACAGCTGATCGCCATCGAGGAGGTGGCCCGCACCGACGCCGCCCTCGCCTCGATCTACACCGCGCACTACCTGGGGCTCGAGCCGATCCTCGTCGGCGGAACCGAGGAGCAGAAGCGCCGGTGGCTGCCCCGGCTCGCGTCCGGTGAACTGCTCGCCGGGTTCGCCCTCACCGAACCGGACGCCGGCTCCGACATCGCCTCGATGCGCACCACGGCGCGGCGCGAGGACGACGGGTGGCACCTGTCCGGTTCGAAGACGTACATCTCCAACGCCAAGGAGGCCGATCTGGTCGTCCTCTTCGCCAAGACCGATCCATCTGCAGGCTTCCGCGGCATCACCGCGTTCGTCCTCCCCCAGGGCACCCCCGGCGTGAGTTACTCGGAGCCCCAGGACAAGCTGGGCATCCGGTCCGCCCCCACCTACACCGTCTACCTCGACGACGTGGTGCTTCCCCACGACGCCGTGGTGGGAACGGAGGGCCGCGGCGGCAACATCGCGCTCACCGCCCTCAACCGCGCCCGCGTCGACGTGGCGGCGATGGCCAACGGAATCGCCCTGCGCGCTTGGGAACTGGGCCGATCCTACGCCGCCGAGCGCAAGCAGTTCGGACACCCCATCGCCGAATTCCAGGCGATTCAGCTGCTACTGGGTGCATGCGACGCGCAACTCGTCGCCTCCCGCGTCACCGCGGACTGGGCGGCGGACGTGAAGGATGCCGGGGCCGACCTGCGCCGCGCCGCGTCCGTGTCGAAGTACGTGGCCACGGAGGCCTGCTTCTCGATCGTCGACCAGACCGTGCAGATTCACGGCGGTGCCGGTTTCATGCGCGAATCCGAAATCGAACGCCTCTACCGCGACTGCCGGATCCTCCGGATCTTCGAGGGCACCTCGCAGATCCAGCTGCTCACCATCGCCTCCAACGCACCGTCCCCGCGCTCGACCGACTTCTGAGAAGGGCCCGTCATGCCTACCCTGCCTCCCCTCGACGGCATCCGCGTCGTCGATCTCTCCCGCGTCCTGGCCGGACCGTACTGCACGGCGCTGCTCGCGGACGCCGGCGCCGACGTCGTCAAGATCGAACCCGCCGCCGGCGAGGACTCGCGGCACCTGGGCCCGTTCCGCGACGGCGAGAGCATCTATTTCAACGTGCTGAATCGCGGAAAACGCTCGCTGGCACTGAATCTCAAGAACGACGCGGATCGGACGGTGCTGTTCGATCTCCTCGACACGGCGGACGTTCTCGTCGAGAACTTCCGGCCCGGGGTGACCGCCCGGCTCGGCATCGACTACCAGACCGTCCACGCCCGCAACCCCCGGCTCGTCTACGCGTCCATCTCCGGCTTCGGGCAGGACGGGCCGCTCGCGGGTTCGGCCGCCTACGACCTCGTCGTGCAGGCGATGTCGGGGGTCATGAGCATCACCGGTTCCCCCGAATCCGGGCCGACCCGGCTCGGCGAATCGTTCGGCGACCTCGTCGCGGGACTGTTCGCGGCGTGGGGCATCAGTTCCGCCCTGGTCGGCACCCGGGAATCGGGTGTGGGGCAACACCTCGACGTCGCCATGTTCGACAGCATGCTGGCCATGCTCCCCACCGCACACAGCCAGTTGCAGGCATCGGGGGTCGCGCCGATGGGCGTGGGTAATCGCCATCCGGTCTCCACCCCGTTCGACACGTACCGGGCGTCGGACGGCCTGTTCGTGCTCGCCGTCGCCAGCCGGTCCGGATTCGAGAAGCTCGCCCACACCATGGACCGTGCAGACCTTCTCGGCGACAATCGTTTCGCCGACGACACGTCCCGCACCGATCACGAACCGGCACTGCGCGCGGAGATCGAGATCTGGGCGAAGGACAAGACGGTCGCCGAGGTGGTCGCGATCCTCGGCGCGGCCGGACTGGCGAGCTCCGAGATCTGGAACGTCGAACAAGCGTTGTCGTCCGAGCAGAGCCGGCACCGCGGACTCGTGGAGTCGTTCGATCATCCGGTCGCGGGAACGATCGACTACGTCCGGCAGCCGGTCGTGTTCGGCGACAGCGCGCGCCCCGGGGTCCGCCGCAGCCCACTGCTCGACGAACACCGGCAGCCCCTGCTGTCCGAGATCGCGTCGCGGTAGATTCACGCCGACACCCGCGACCGTCAGGAGACGACCCATGGCCCCCGGAGATGTGACCCGCAGCGCGAGCCGCACCTTCGAACTGCTCGGCGCGATCACCGAGCAGGGCGGGTTGACGCTCGGCGACGCCGCGAAGGCGGCCGGTCTCGCCACCAGTACCGCGCTGCGCCTGATCCGCAGCATGGAGCAGAGCGAGTTCCTGGTCCGCGGCGACGACAACGTCTACCGGGCCGGGCCGCGACTTCTCCAGATCGGCGCCCGGGCGATCAGCGACAACCAGCTGCTGTCCCGGGCCCGGCCCGCGATGGTCGCGATCGCGGAGGAAACCCGCGAATCCACGTACCTGTCGACCCACGGCCCGAAGGGCACCGCCCTGTATCTCGCGCAGATCGAGGGCACCCACGCGATCCGGCACATGGGATGGGTGGGGCAGACGGTGCCGCTCCAGGGCACGGCCGTCGGCGCCGCGCTACGGGGCGACCTGCGCAGCGAGGGGTACGCGATCGCCCACGACACCATCGAGGACCACTCGACGGGTGTGGCGGCCCCGATCTACGACGCGGTGGGGCGGATCGTGGGCGCGCTGAGCGTCGTCGGGCCGACGTTCCGCCTCGACGACGCACTCTGCGCGCAGCACGGTCTGGTTCTCGTCGAGCGTTGCCGTGCGCTGTCGACCGAACTGGGCTCCCCGGCCCCGTGACCAGCGGTCAGCTGCCCATGCTGGTCCGGACCAACTCGCGGAACGTGAGGACCATCGGCTCGCGGGCCCGGCCGCGCCGGTAGATCAGCGAGAACGGCGCCTGATAACCGAACGACGCCGGCAGGATCGGACGCAGCCGGTTCCGGTCCACCCAGTACTCCGCGTAGTGCTCGGGCAGGTATCCGATGTACGCGCCGGACAGCACGAGGATGAGCTGCGCTTCCATGTTCTCCACCGTTGCCGAGGGTTGCGGGAACCCCTGGCGGGCGAGTTCCTGCTCGGACCAGTAGCCGCGGGTCACCATCCGCTGTTGCGTGATGACCTCCGGCGGCACCCGCTTCCTGCTGAACAGCGGGTGCTTGTCGCTGCAGTACAGCCAGTGCTGCTCCCGGTGCAGCGCCTGGGAGACGAGGCCGTTCATCGGTGAGGCGAACGCGCCGACCGCGACGTCGATGCGGTCGTCGAGCACGCCAACCTGCAGTTCGTGCGGCGTCTGGATCTTCAGGTCGAGGTAGACGGCGGGGTGGTCCTTGCTGAACACGCCGATCACGTCGGCGAGCGGCAGGGTGGCGTCGGTGACGGTGGAATCGAGAACCCCGATGGTGAGGGTTCCCCTGAGCTCCCCCTGCAGCGCGGCGCCGTAGCGTTCGAAGCCTTCGAGTTCGCCGAGGATGCGCAGGCATTCCTTGTGGTAGAGCTCGCCCTTGCTGGTGAGACCGAAGCCGCCGCGGCCGCGGTGGCACAGCACGATGCCGAGGTGGCGCTCGAGCTGGCTCATGTAGGTGCTGATCGCGGAGGCGGACAGTCCGAGTTCCTGCTGCGCGGGCGCGAACCCCTGGTGGCGGACGACGGCCGCGAAGATCTGGAGGAGCTTCAGATCGGGCAGCGAGCTGCGCATCGCACTCCTCCGGCGGGGTCGAAAACAGGGTGTGAGCTGGCTCGCACCATTACTTCACGATTTTCTGAAGTGATTATTTGTATCAAGTGATTTATTTCACGTCAATGTTCTCCTACCGTCTAGGGCAACGGTCTGACGAGACCGGCACCGACGGGACCACCGCGCCCGTCATCACCGATCCGCTAGGACACGTGAAGGACGCACCATGGACATCACCATCATCCTGATCTACCTGGGCGCAATGCTCGCGTTCGGCTGGTGGGGCAAACGCCGGGCGAGCAACTCCAGCGAATACCTCGTCGCCGGCCGCCGCCTCGGCGGATTCCTCTACACCAGCACGATGGCGGCGGTCGTCATCGGCGGCGCCTCCACCGTCGGTGGCGTCGGCCTCGGATACAAGTACGGCATCTCCGGAATGTGGCTGGTCGTATCGATCGCCGCCGGTGTCCTCCTGCTCAGCCTGCTCTTCGCCGCGCGAATCCAGCGCCTGAAGGTCTACACCGTCTCCGGGATGCTCAAACTCCGGTACGGCATCGACGCCACCGGGGCGTCCGGTCTCGTGATGATGGCCTACACCCTCATGCTCACCGTCACCTCCACGATCGCCTACGCCACCATCTTCAACGTGCTGTTCGGCTTCGACCGGACCCTGTCGGTGGTCCTCGGCGGCCTCATCGTCGTGGCCTACTCCGCGATGGGCGGCATGTGGTCGATCACGCTCACCGACGTCGTCCAGTTCGTCATCAAGACCATCGGCGTCTTCGTCCTGCTCCTCCCGTTCACGTGGAGCAAGGCGGGCGGGTACGCCGGCATCAAGGAGCGCGTGGGCGAACAGGCACTCGGGCTCGGCACCATCGGCACCGGCACCATCATCACGTTCTTCGTCGTCTACACACTCGGCATCCTCATCGGACAGGACATCTGGCAGCGGGTGTTCACCGCGAAGTCGCCGGAGGTCGCACGGTGGGGCGGCGTCACCGCCGGCGTCTACTGCCTGCTGTACGGCGTCGCGGGCGCACTGATCGGGCTGGCCGCGTCGGCCCTCATGCCCGACATCGGTTCGTCCGACGACGTGTACGCCGACGTCGCCGTCCATGTCCTGCCCGTCGGTCTCAGCGGCATCGTCCTCGCCGCCGCGGTGGCCGCGATGATGTCGACCGCGTCCGGCGCGCTGATCGCCACCGCCACGGTCGCCCGGCAGGACGTCCTTCCGCTGGTCGCCCAGATCTTCGGCCGCACACGCCCCGAACTGGACACGTCCGATCCGGAAGCCGACGTGCGCGGCAACCGCCTCTACGTGATCGTGATCGGCCTCGTCAGCATCGTGATCGCCGCGCTCATCAACGACATCGTCTCCGCGCTCACGATCGCCTACGACATCCTGGTCGGCGGGCTCCTCGTCCCCATCCTCGGTGGACTGGTCTGGAAGCGCGCCACGGGAACCGCGGCGATGGCGGCCATGGCAGTGGGCACCGTAGCGACCATCGCGACGATGTTCGTCGTCGGCGACGTCATGGCGAACGAGCCGGTGTACGTCGGACTCGTCAGCGCGCTGGTGGTGTTCGTGGCCACCAGCCTGTTCACCGCACCTACCCCGGCGAACGTGATGTCCGTGTGGAACGCGCGGGTGTCGGGAAAGGCCGAGGAAGACCCGGTACCGGTCCCGGCACCGATAGCCTGAGTGACACCGGCGCACGCGGGTGAGTGCGCACGAGCGGGAGGAAAGAACGTGCCGAAGATCGTCGACCACGACGAGCGGAGACTGGCGCTCGCCGACGCCGTCCTCGCGTTGATCGCCCGGGAGGGGATCTCCGCCGTCACCACGCGAGCGGTGGCGGAGGAGAGCGGGTGGTCGACCGGAGTGTTGAACCACTACTTCGGGTCCCGGCACGAACTGCTCCTCGCTGCGCTTCGCCGGGCCGGCGACATCCAGGGCGACCGGTACCGCACGATTCTCGACGAGGAGGGCGCCGGCCCGATCGAGAAGCTGCGGAACATCACCGCCAGCATCCTGCCGCTCGACGAACGCCGACTGGCGATGACCCGCGTGTTCCTGTTCTTCTACGCGGAGGGCGCGGCCGAGGAAACCGCGCGCGGTGAGATCGCGGCCTTCCTCGCCCGCTGGCGGGGCGTCGTGCGCGAGTCGGTCGTCGCCGCACAGCGGGAGGGCACCGTCTCCGCCGACCTCGACGCGGACGCCGTCACCGTCGCGCTGGTCGCGCTGACCGACGGTCTTGCATTACAGGCCATCCTGGATCCCGTTGTCATGGAAGCGATCAGCGCGGACGACGCGGCAGCCCGCTGCGTCGACGCCGCCGTGCGACGAACCACCGAAGAAGCAGGGGCAGTAGGCAGATGACCGACCGCGTCGTCGTCCTCGACGACTTCATTCCGGCCGACGCACTGTCCGATTCGCTTGCCGCCGCAGGTATTTCCGCGGATGTCGTGCACCAGTCCGAGTTCCCGTCCGGCCCGGGCATCATCGCCCTGCTCGTGGGTCCGGAGACCACCGGACTCGAGCCGCGTCACCTGTCGGATCTCCCGGACCTGCGACTGTTGTCGGCCACGTCCGCCGGGTACGACCACCTGCCGGTGTCGGCGGCCCACGAACGCGGTCTCTGGGTCACGCGGGCAGTGGACTACTGCACCGAGGAGGTCGCGGATCATGCGCTCGCGCTCACCCTCGGACTGCTCCGATCCACTCACACCCTCGACCGCTCCGTGCATGCCGGCGGGTGGGACGTCACCGCCGCGCCGCCGCGGCGGATCGCGGGAACAGTGCTGGGCCTCTACGGCTTCGGCCGGATCGCCGGCGCTTTCGCACTGCGCGCCCGAGCCGTGGGGATGACCGTCCTCGTCAGCGGCCGCGGACTGGGCGACCGCGTAGGGGAACTGGCGGCCGAGGGTATCGAGGTGGTCGGGTTCGAGGACCTGCTGCGCCGTTCCGACGTGCTGAGCCTGCACGTTCCCTTGACTCCCGAGACGCAGGGTCTGATCGACGCCCGTGCGCTGTCGACGCTGAAGCGCGGCGGGTATCTGGTGAACGTCTCCCGTGGCGGGCTCGTCGACCACGACGCGCTCGGAGCCGCGCTGCGCGGTGGACACCTCGCCGGTGCGGCCGTCGATGTTCTTCCGAACGAACCTCCCGCACAGGACGATCCGATCCTGCACATCCCGAACCTCGTGATCACCCCGCACGCCGCGTGGTACTCACCGCAGGTCGCGCACACCCTGGCGCAGCAGTCGGCACGCAATGTCGCGGCGGTCCTGACCGGGGCATCCCCGGTGGGAGTCGTTGCCGCACCGGGGATGTGATCGCCCCTGCCAGTCCTCGTGAGCCGCCGTCAGTCCTTGTAGTCAGGGACGGTGCGGTCCAGCATCCGCAGCAGCGCCGCCCACGCCATCTCGTAGGCCTGATCGTCGGTGTAGTCGTCCGTGGCCTCGCCGGCGAACTGGCGGGCGGTGTGCTCGGCGATCTCGGGCGACGGAACGCGCAGTTCACCGGACGCCTGGGCAGCGATCTGGATGTCACACGCCTTCTCCAGATAGAACATTCGCAGAAACGCCTCGGCGGCGGATGCGCCCACGGTGAGCAGTCCGTGATTGCGCAGGATCATCGCGGGGTGGTCGCGGAGGTCCTCGACCAACCGCACACGTTCGGCCGTGTTGAGGGCGATGCCCTCGTAGTCGTGGTAGCCGACCCGGTTGTAGAACTCCATCGAGATCTGGTTCAGCGGCAGCAGTCCGTGCTCCTGCGCGGCCACCGCGCACCCGGCCTTCGTGTGGGTGTGCAGCACGCACTGCGCGTCCGGCCGGGCCTCGTGAATCGCGCCGTGGATCACGAACCCCGCAGGGTTGACGTGATATTCGGACGGTTCGACGAGTTCGCCGTCGAGTCCGATCTTCACCAGGTTGGAGGCGGTGATTTCTTCGAAGAGCAGACCGTACGGGTTGATGAGGAAATGATGTTCGGGCCCGGGAAGCCGGACCGAGACGTGCGTGAAGATGAGGTCGGTCATCTTGAAATGCGCGAGCAGGCGGTACACCGCCGCGAGTTCACGACGCAGTTCCGCCTCGGTCTTCGCCGGGCTCGTTCGGGCCTGCGACGTAACGGTGGGTGCACTCATGCGGGATCTCCTTGATCACCGAAGGGATTTCGGCTTAAATATATCAACTGATTTATTTACATGCCAGCGTTCTGCCGATCCCGTACCCTCCGCCTCTCCATCGGCGTTCTCGCCGAGCTTTCGCACGGGAAGCGCTCGTCGTGTGACCAGAATCACGATATGAAACGGCCGCGTACGCGATTCGACGGGCGACCTCGCAGAACCGACGAGCGGCGGGCCCGCCGCGACGAACGGTCGCGGACGACGGGCAGTGGCGAACACCGGATGTGATCCGACGAACTTTCGGGTGTTCGGGTCACGCCACTCACTTCTACACTGGCCGCCGTGAGCCTCCAGATCAGTGATCCCGCGTCCCCGTTGCAGTCGAACCGGATACGACATTCGGCGTTTCAGCAGAAGGTGACGTCGGCGGAGGAAGCGGTGAAGGCCATCGGTCCGGGTGACACCGTCGCTGTCAGCGGTTTCGCCAGCGCAGGGACACCCAAGGCGGTCATCCCGGCCTTGGCTGACCGGATTCACTCCGCGCGCGCGGCCGGCGCGAATTTCACCATCGACTTGCTGACCGGGGCGTCCGTGTCGACGGAGACCGAGAAGATGCTCGCCGAGATCGACGGAATCGCCCTGCGGATGCCCTACCAGGCGGAATCCACGGCGCGGCAGAAGATCAACCAGGGGCGGATGGATTACGTCGACATCCACCTGTCGCACGTGGCGCAGCAGGTGTGGGAGGGCTACTACGGCGTGGTGAACGTCGCGGTCGTCGAGGTTTCCGGCATCACCGAGACCGGTGAGCTGATCCCCTCCGCGTCGGTCGGAAACAACAAGACGTGGCTCGACGTCGCGGAGAAAGTCATTCTCGAGGTCAACTCGTGGGTTCCGGACGCGATGGACGGTATCCACGACATCTACTACGGCACAGCGCTGCCCCCGCACCGCCGGCCGATCGAACTCACCGACGTCGAGGACCGCATCGGGCAACCGCATTACCGGGTGGACCCGGCCAAGGTTGTTGCGGTGGTGGAGACGAATGCCCCCGACAGTGCGAGTGCGCTGACGGCGCCGGATGCGGTCAGCGAGGCGATCGCGGCCCACGTGCTGGACTTCTTCGACCACGAGGTGAGGCGTGGCCGGCTCCCGGAGAACACCCTGCTGCCACTGCAGGCGGGCGTCGGAAACGTGGCCAATGCCGTGCTCGGCGGGCTCGATCGCGGCCCGTATCGGGGTTTGACCTGCTATTCCGAGGTCATCCAGGACGGGATGCTGCACTTGATCAAGCACGGCACCGTCCGGTTCGCGTCGGCTACCGCGCTGGCGCTCTCGGAGGCGGGGATCGAGGAGTTGACCTCCAACATCGACTTCTACCGGCAGCACATCCGGCTCCGTCCGCAGGAAATCAGCAACCACCCCGAGGTGGTCCGCCGATTGGGAATCATCGCGATGAACGGGATGTTGGAGGCCGACGTCTACGGGAACGTCAATTCGACGCACGTGATGGGCACCAAGATCATGAACGGCATCGGCGGTTCCGGGGACTTCGCGCGCAACGGGTACCTGTCGATGTTCCTCAGCCCGTCGACGGCGAAGAACGGGGCGATCTCGTCGATCGTCCCGATGACCCCGCACGTCGACCACACCGAACACGACACCCAGGTGCTGGTCACCGAGCAGGGCCTCGCCGACTTGCGGGGGTTGTCGCCGCGCCGGAGGGCACGGGTGATCATCGAGCGCTGTGCGCATCCGGAATTCCGGCCGCTGCTCACCGACTACGTCGAGCGGGCGACGGCCACCCCGGGAGCCGGCCAGACGCCGCACCTGCTCGGGGAGGCGTTCTCGTTCCACCAGCGGTACATCGAGTCCGGCTCGATGCGGCTCCAGGACGGTCCCGCCCGGTAGCCCGGACCCCCGGCAGAGCCGGACGCTGAGCGCGGCTCAGTCGAGCCGCCCACCCAGCATTCCGCGCAGCGAGCGCAGGCAGAGTTCACGTAGCTCACCCTCGGCGATCGACGGGTGATCGAGCCAGTCCATGCACACGGCGCGCACGAAGGCGATCCACCCGCGCACCGCGACGCCGACGAGTTCCCGTTCGCCGTCGGGGGGATCGAGCGCGTCGACGATGCGGCGCTGCTGGGCGTCGAGTTCCCGCTCGACGATGGCCCGGATGTCGGCGTCGGCCGACAGTGCGCCGTGGTTGATGGCCCGGACTCCGTGCCGGTGGCTCGCGACGTGCTCGAAGTACGCGTCGAGGCCGGCCGCGACCTGTTCCTCGACGGGGAGCGTGGAGTCGGGGGCCGTCACCTCGAGCAGTCGTTCGGATTCGCGTTCGACGATCGCGGCGAAGAAATCGCGCTTCGTCGGGAAGTAGTGGTACATCAATCCGCGCGACACCTCGGCGAGTTCCGCGACCTCCTCGATCCACACGTCCTCGTAGGGGCGGTCCGCGAACAGCCGCGCGCCGATGTCGAGCAACTGCGCCCGGCGCTGCTCCGGGGCGAGCCGTCGGCGGGCGCTGGTCATGCCAGTCACCGTACTGCTTGACACCGGTTCAGTAAGGCGTACCTTGCGTACTAGACATCAATTCAGTAACGCAGGCCACATCGACACGGGGGTCGACATGAGCGTCGAATCACTGCACACCACAGCGGAGGCGACCATCCCGCATCCTCGATGGCGGCTTCCCGTCGTCGGCGACGTCTTCGGGATCAGCATCCGCACTCCCGTGCAGAATTCGATGGAGATCGGCAGAAAGCTCGGGCCCATCTTCGAGCGCAACGTCCTCGGCAATCGGTTCGTATTCGCCTCCGGTGCCGACATGGTCGCGGAACTTTCCGACGAATCCCGGTTCGCGAAGCACCTGGCGCCCGGTGTCGCGTCGCTGCGTGAGGTGGGTGGCGACGGGTTGTTCACCGCCTACAACCACGAGCCGAACTGGAGCAAGGCGCACAACCTCCTCGCCCCGGCATTCACCAAATCCGCGATGCGGTCGTATCACCGCACGATGCTGGATGTCGCAGGCGAACTGGCGGAGCACTGGGACGAGCGGGTGGACGGCTCCCCCGTCGACGTCTCCTCCGACATGACGAAGCTGACGCTCGAGACCATCGGCCGCACCGGCTTCAGCTATTCCTTCGACTCGTTCAGACGCGAGCGGCCGCACCCCTTCGTGCAGGCGATGGTCGGAGCGCTGAGCCATTCGCAGCGCACCACGTTCGTGAAGTCCAGCGCGCTCGGGCGCCTGCTGATGCGACGGTCGGATCGACGCAACGTCGCCAACCTCGAACACATGGCCGAGGTCGTCGACGAGGTGATCCGTGCCCGTCGCGACAGCGCCGAGGCCGGCCCCGAGGACCTGCTCGAACTCATGCTGCGGGCGGCCCGGGAGGACGACCCCCATCGGATCGACGAGTTGAACATCCGCCACCAGGTGGTGACGTTCCTGGTCGCGGGGCACGAGACCACCTCCGGCGCACTGTCGTTCGCCCTGTACTATCTGTCGCGACATCCCGACGTCCTCGCGAAGGCGCAGGCGGAGGTCGACGCGGTCTGGGGCGACGAAGAGCCTGCGTTCGAGCAGATCGCGAAACTCCGCTACGTGCGCCGGGTGCTCGACGAATCGTTGCGGCTGTGGCCGACAGCCCCCGCCTACGGCAGGGAGGCGACCGTCGACACCACCCTCGTCGGCAAGTACCCGATGAAGGTTGGCGACTGGGTTCTCGTCCTCATCCCCGCCCTGCACCGCGACCCCGTGTGGGGTGACGATCCCGAGGCGTTCGACCCCGACCATTTCCTGCCCGAGCGCATCCGGTCCCGTCCCGCGCACGTGTACAAGCCGTTCGGGACCGGCGAGCGCGCCTGCATCGGACGACAGTTCGCCCTGCACGAGGCGGTCCTGGTTCTCGGCACGATCCTGCGTCGATACGACATCGTGGGCGACCCGAGCTATCGACTGAAGGTCGCCGAGCGGCTCACCCTCATGCCCGAGGGCTTCACGCTGCAGCTCCGCCGGCGCTGACCGGTCCCTTGACAGCCGCAAAGTGAGAGTTACTATCAAAATATAGTAACTTCCTTTCGAGTGGAGCTGTCATGAGTGAAACGACGGTCATCGAAGTCGCCCCACGCCGCTGGTGGGCGCTCGGAGCCCTGTCCGTGGCCATGCTGACCATCGGTCTCGACATCACGGTCCTGACGGTGACACTGCCGACACTGGCGGTCGATCTCGGAGCGGACAACTCGCAATTGCAGTGGTTCAGTTCCGCATACACGCTGGTCCTCGCGGCCGCACTGCTTCCTGCGGGCGCGCTCGGCGACCGGTACGGCCGCAAGAAACTCCTGCTCGGCGCCCTCGTCCTGTTCGGTGTCGCGTCGCTGCTCTGCAGTTACGCGACCACGTCGGGTCAACTGATCGCCGGACGCACCCTGCTGGGGCTGGGGGCCGCAGTGATGATGCCGCTGTCGATGGCGGTGCTGCCCGTGCTGTTCCCCGACGCCGGCGAACGGTCGCGGGCACTGACCATCTGGGTGACGTCCACCGCGATCGGCCTGCCCCTCGGCCCGATTCTCGGCGGGTGGTTGCTCGAAAACTTCTGGTGGGGATCGGTGTTCCTGATCAACGTGCCGCTGGTCGTCGTCGGCGCGATCGCCGTCGCGACCCTGGTTCCGGAATCGCGCAGCGAGGAGCAGTCGCCCACCGACTATCTCGGCGCCACACTGTCGTCATTCGGATTACTCTGCCTCACTTATTGTTTCATCAAGGCCGGCCAGGACGGCTGGGGCGACACACTGGCATTGACGTCGATCGCAGCGGCCGTGGTCGTGCTCGGACTGTTCGCGATGTGGGAGCGTCGGTCGCGTCATCCCCTGATCGACACGTCGCTGTTCGCCAGTCCCGGATTCCGCTGGGGCACGATCTTCACGACGCTGGTCAACTTCGGGATGTTCGGGCTGTTCTTCACGGTTCCGCAGTACTTCCAGGCCGTGCTCGGGGTCGACGCGCTGGGTAGCGGCCTCCGTCTGCTGCCGTTGATCGGCGGACTGCTGGTCGGCACCCGGCTCTGCGACCAACTGCTTCGGCGCGCCGGCGCCCGGCCGGTCATCGTCATCGGGTTCGCCCTCCTCACGGCGGGACTCGCGACCGGCGCCCTGACCTCCGTCGATTCCGCGTACTGGTTCACCGCGACATGGATCGCACTCGTCGGCGCGGGAATGGGTTTCGTGATGCCGGCGGCGATGGGTGCGGCCCTGGGCGCACTGTCGGCCGAACGGTCCGGTTCCGGCTCGGCGCTGATCCAGGCGCTGCGGCAGGCAGGCGGAACGATCGGGGTCGCGGTGCTGGGCACCGTGCTCGCCACCCGCTACCGGACCGAACTGGGCGCACTCGACGTGGATCCGGTCCGCGACGGCGTCAACGCCGGCGTCGCGGTGGCCGAGGCGACCGGCGACCCGTCGATGCTCGCGCAGGTCCAGGCGTCGTTCCTGTCCGGGATGGGGCTCATGCTGTGGGTGTGCGCGGGCATCTGCGCCGTCGCGATGGTGCTCGCAGCGCGGTTCACGCCCCGCGATACCCCGGCCCGGGAGCAGGATGAGTCAGAATCGGTACATGTCCATTGACGCTCGACCAGGCCTGCGGGAGCGGAAGAAGGCGCGCACCCGGCTGACCATCCGTTCCGAGGCGTTTCGGTTGTTCCGTGAACAGGGCTACGCCGAAACCACGATCGAGCAGATCGCGGAGGCGGCGGACGTGTCGCCGAGCACGTTCTTCCGCTACTTCCCCACCAAGGAACAACTGGTGCTCGCCGACGACCTCGATCCGGTCATGATCGAGGCGATCGAAGCGCAACCGCCGGACGTCCCGCTGATCACCGCATTCCGGAAGGCGGCCGAGTCCGTGTTCGCCGGCCTGTCCCAGGCAGACTTGGACTTCGAGCGGAAGCGTCAGGAACTGCTGTACTCGGTCCCGGAACTTCGCGGTGCCATCATGCAGGAAATGGTGCGCAGCATCGACATGATCGCGGGTGTCATGGCGCGCAGGGTCGGACGCACCGCCGACGACTTCGAGGTCCGCGCGCTCGCCGGGGCGATCGTCGGAGTCATCCTCGGTGTGGTCGATCTGCTTCCCGGTGATCTGCCACTCGCCCTGCGCGCATTGGAGTTCCTCGAGGACGGGTTGCCGCTCGGGCGTGCCACGTCGTAGACCCGGCAGGTCACGCGGTCGCGCGGGCGATAACCTCCGTCACGACGTGTTCGGCGATGGCGAGTGACGACGTCGCACCCGGCGAGGGCGCGTTCCGGACGTGAACGACGCGTCCCGCCCCGGTGATGACGAAGTCGTCCTCGAGGCTGCCGTCGGCGTTCATCGCCTGAGCGCGGATGCCCCGGGGTCCGCGGGTGACGTCGGAGCGGCGCACATCGGGCACGTACTTCTGCGCCTCCTTCACGAACTGTCCCGTGCTGAAGACGGTGCGGGCCTCACGGACTGCCGCCGCGGTGTTGTGCACGGCGAACCGCCAGAACCCGGGAAACCCGACCGCCGACATCACGTCCGACGCCGACCACCCCCGACGGTCGTATGCCTCCCGCCCGAAGGCGAGAAAGGCGTTCGGTCCGAGCATGATTCGCCCGTCGATCCTCTTGGTGAGGTGGACGCCGAGGAACGGGTACCGCGGGTCCGGAACCGGGTAGATCAGCCCCTTCACGAGCGAGGACCGCTCGGGCTCGAGCAGGAAGTAGTCGCCGAAGAAGGGCACCACCCGAGGTGATCGCGGTTCACCCGACATCAGTGCCACCCGGTCGGACTGCAGTCCCGCGCACGTGACCACCAGGTCGAAAGCCTCACTGCCCTGCCGGGTGGTGACCACCGTTTCCGCGGTCCGGCTGTCCAGGCCCACGACCTCCCGGCCGAGGAGGACGCGTCCGCCCGCGGCGGCGATGTCCGCGGCGAGAGCCTCCGCGACCGCCACGTAGTCGATGATCGCGGTGTGCGGCGAGTGCACGGCGGCGACGCCGCGTGCGTGCGGTTCGATCTCGGGGATCTCCTCCCCCGGGACCTTGCGGATGCCGGGGACGCCGTTGGCCACCGCTCTGTCGAAGATGGCGTCCATCCGCGCCACTTCGGACGAGTCGTGGGCGACCACCACTTTGCCGCATTCCTCGTAGGCCACACCCTTGTTCTCCGCGTACTGCTGCAGGAGGGTGACGCCACGGCGGCACAGGCGCGCTTTCAGGCTGCCCGGCGGGTAGTACAGGCCGGCGTGGACGACGCCGCTGTTGTGGCCGGTCTGGTGGGCCGCGACCCGCGATTCCTTCTCGAACAGCGTTACCTCGACGCTGTCCATCCGGTGCAGGAGTTCCCGGGCGACCGCCAGACCGATGATGCCGCCGCCGATGACGGCCGCACGAACCTTCGCCATGAGCACCCCTCCGTATACCGTTCTCGAGATATCATCGATGGTATGTCGACCACCCCTCGACGCACGTCTTTTCCCGGACTGGAGCACCTGTCCGATCGGCGTCGAGCGCTGCTGGACGAGCTCGTCAGCACTCGCCGCGAGCGCGGTCTGACGCAGACGGAGATCGCCGCCCACATGGGCACGTCGCAATCGGCCGTGGCACGACTCGAACGCGGCGACGTCGACCCCCGCCTGTCGACGCTCGAACGGTATGCGGAGGCCGTGGGCCGGACGGTCGACTGGACGATCTCAGCGCACCGGGAGTCATCACCATGATCTGGCCACCACCCACCCCACCACCGGTCCCGCCGTTTCACACGCCCTGGCAGCCGGACCCCCTCCAGCCGCCCGTCCCGATGCCCGTCACGTCCGTGCCCGCTCCCGGTCCCGACTGGCTGGCCGAGCGCCTGTTCGACAAACGAATCGTGTCGCTGACCGGCCGACTCGACGCCGAGGCCACCAACCGCGCGGCGGCGTCGCTGGCATTGCTCGACGCCTCGGACGACGGGGAGGTCCAGCTGTGGCTGCACGGCGTCGACGCCGACATCGACGCGGCCGCCACCCTCCTCGACACCCTCGACCTGATGGGCGTCCCGCTGCACGTCCACTGCCGCGGCGACGTTCGGGGAATGGCGATCGCCCTCCTCGCGCCCGCCGATCGCCGGACGTCGGCGTCGCACGCCACGTTCCACCTCCGCGAGCCGCAGACGTCCTGCGCCGGTCCGGCGTCGGACGTCGCCATCGCCGCGGAACATCACGAGCAGCAACTCCGGAGGCTGCAGCAGCGCATCGCCGACTCCTGCGGGCGTCCCGTCGACACGGTGATCGGTGACATGCGGAACCACCGGATCCTCACCGCCGACGAGGCGCGCGACTACGGGTTGATCGACGCCGTCACCGGCGCGCGCTCGGTCGACGGGGAGTAATCCGGCGGACGCACTCGTTGTCGGCTCCCGCGCACGAATTCGGGCGCAATTTCGAGTGCGCGAACCGAGGAAGGGTGCGGCTGTGCGGCTGGACGTCAACGGGCGGGCTCTTGCGCCCCGCACCTCGACGGGGGAATCATCCGAGGATGACGGTCGAACGATCGCGCATCACGGTCCACGGGGTCGTGCAGGGGGTCGGCTTCCGCCCGTTCGTCGCGCGACTGGCCGACGACCTGGGACTGCACGGCCACTGCGGCAACGACGACGTCAGCGTGTTCATCGAGATCGAGGGCAAGTCGGCGTCGGTGTCCGAGTTCGTGCGCCGGCTCCGCGCGGACGCGCCGCCGATGGCCGTGATCGTCGACGCGACCGCCCAGCCCGTTCCGGTGCGCGGGGACCAGTCGTTCCGGATCATCGACAGCCGGCACGTCCCCGGCGCGCGGACACTGGTGTCGCCGGACGTGGCGACGTGCGCGGATTGTCTTCGCGAACTGGCCGATCCGCACGATCGGCGGTACCGCCACCCGTTCGTCAACTGCACCAACTGCGGGCCGCGGTTCACGGTGATCACCGACCTGCCCTACGACCGGCCCAACACCACGATGGCCGAGTTCCCGCTGTGCGCGGCGTGCCTCGCCGAATACCGCGACCCCGCGGACCGACGGTTCCACGCCCAGCCGGTGTGCTGCCCCGACTGCGGTCCGCACCTGTTCGCCGAGATCGACCGGCACCGGATCGACGGGGACGACGCCGTCCTCACCGCGGTGCAGGGGGCGTTGCGGGACGGCCGGATCGTGGCGGTCAAGGGCCTCGGCGGGTTCCACCTCGTGTGCGATGCCGCCGACCCGACCGCCGTCGAGACTCTGCGGGCGCGCAAGCACCGCCCCGATAAACCGTTCGCGGTGATGACCGCGGACCTGTCCGTCGCCGCCGAGCTGTGCGAGATCTCCGAGCCCGAGAGCGCGCTGCTGCGACACGCGGCCCGGCCGATCCTGTTGTTGCGCAAGAAGAACACTGCGTCGATTGCCGACGGCATCGCGCCCGGGATCGACGACCTCGGGGTGATGCTCCCCTACACCCCGCTGCACCATCTCCTGTTCACCCGGACCCCCGGCAGCGACGTCGACCCACCGCGGGTGCTGGTCATGACGTCGGGCAACCTGAGCGGCGAACCCCTCTGTTTCGACAACGACGACGCCCGTACTCGATTGGCGGACATCGCCGACGTGTTCCTGATGCACGACCGCCGCATCGCGGTGCCCTGCGAGGATTCCGTCCTGGCGGTGGCGGCCGGGGCGGTACTGCCGATCCGCCGCTCGCGCGGGTTCGCACCGCTGCCGGTCGTGCTGCCTGCGCACGGCCCGGAGATCCTCGCGGTCGGCGCGGAGATCAAGAACACCTTCTGCCTGACCCGGCAGGACTACGCGTTCTGCTCGGCGCACCTCGGCGACATGGGCAGCCTGGAGAGTCAGCGCGCCTTCGAGACGTCGGTGCGGCAGTTGACGCATCTGCACGGCATCTCCCCGGAGGCCGTGGTCGCCGACCGGCACCCCGGATATTCGACGCACCACTGGGCCCGGCGCTACAGCGAGAGGACCGGCGTCCCCCTGCTCACCGTGCAGCACCACCACGCGCACGTCGCGTCGCTGATGGCCGAACACGGACTGGTCGGGACGACGGTGCTCGGTGTCGCGTTCGACGGGACCGGGTACGGCTGCGACACCACCGTGTGGGGCGGCGAACTCCTCCTGGTCGGCCCGAACATCCTCGACTCGAGGCGGGTGGGTCACGTCCAGCCCTTCTCACTGCCGGGCGGTGATGCCGCCGTCCGGAATCCGGTGCGGGTGGCGCTGGCTCTGCTGCACGAGTGCGGGATCACCGACGTCGACGGGCTGCCGTGCGTGGAGGCGGTCCCCTCGGCGGAACGCGCGGCCGTGGAGTCCCAACTTCTGTCGGGTCTCGGTTGCGTCAGGACGACGAGCGCGGGCCGCCTGTTCGACGGCGTAGCGTCGCTGCTCGGGGTGCGGCATCGGATCACCTACGAGGCGCAGGCGGCCGTCGAACTCGAGGCCCTCGCCCGGACCGCCCCGCACCCGGCTCCCCTGGCCATGGACGTGGAGAACGACCAGCTCGAGCTGCCTCTTCTGGTGTCCGGACTGGTTGCCGGTCTCCGCGACGGGACCCCGCCCGCGACGCTCGCACTCGGCTTCCACCATGCCCTCGCCGCCGCGACCGCCGATCTCGTCGACCGGGCCGCCACCGCGACCGGCGCGTCGACGATCGGACTCACCGGAGGAGTCTTTCAAAACCGTTTATTCCTCGCACTGGTGAGAGCACACTGGGAGAGCAGCGGTTATCGAGTCCTCACCCACCACCGGGTGCCTCCCAACGACGGAGGACTCTCCCTCGGCCAGGCGGTGATCGGTGCCGCGGCAACCATGCGCGGACCGTGACGTCGGCAGCCCCCGACCGGCCGGTCCGGGACGGGAGCTAGTGAATGACCACCACCGCAGAGGCGGGCGGGCACCTTGTCGACACCGATCTGTCTGCGGATCTCGCTGCCGCAGCATTGTCACTCGCCCGCAGATTCCATGACGGCGCCACGCTCTGGGTGATCTCACCCCAGTGGGAACCGCACGCCCATCACGTCGCCGTCGAATTCGTCCATCCCGTGATCATGGGTAAACGGGCGCTGCCGTCGGTGGCACTCGTCGAACCCGATCCGGTGGCGCAGGCCCGGGTGGCGAGCAGGCCCGGCGACATCCTGCTGGCCGTGGCGTCGGCGAACGAGCCCGCCGTGGTCGACGCGATGCGCCGCGCACCGGCGTGGGGTGCGATGACGCTGTGGATCGGGGCGGGCGCCCGACCTCCGGCCGGTGCGGCGAACCACATCCTCTGGGTCGACTCGGAGGATCCGATGGTGCCGGCCACCGGGCGGTTCGTCCTCATGTATCACCTGCTGTGGGAACTCACCCACGTCTGCTTCGAGCACTCGGGACTGCTGAAGCCCGACGCCGAGGAGTGCGACGAGACGGTCTGCGTCACGTGCAGCGACGAGGGGCGTCTCGGTGAGGTGGTGATCGAGCCGGCCGAACCGCTCGGACCTGCCCTGGTCCGCACCGCTGCGGGCGAGGAGTGGGTGGATGTCAGCGTCCTCGGCGACGTTCGGCCGAACGACCTCGTCCTGGTGCATGCGGGTGCCGCGATCACCAGACTCGACGACGCCGGGCAGGAGACGAACCGATGACGACGCACGATTCGGAAAGCACCAGCTTCCTCTACCCGTTCATCGACTCGGAGGAAACCGACGCCCAGAGCCTCCTCGACGACCTCGCCGCCTCCGCGCGGGGGAAGGCCACCGAGAGCGCGCGGCTGCAGAAGGAGTCCCTCGACGAGTACGGCGACGGCCTGACCGCGGCCGGCATCGACATGGCCGACAGATTCCGTCGCGGCGGCCGGCTCTACACGTTCGGCAACGGCGGCAGCTCCACCGACGCCGCCACGCTCGCGTCGCTGTTCAGCCGTCCCGCCCGCGGACGGCCGGTGGCGGCGTGGTCGCTCGCCGCCGATCAGGCCGTGGTGACGGCGCTCGGCAACGACGTGGGTTTCGATCTGATCTTCAAGCGGCAGATCATCGCGCACGCCCGGGACCGGGACGTCGCGATCGCACTGTCGACGTCGGGCAACTCCGACGATCTGATGACCGCGCTCACCGAGGCGAAACAGCGGGGGCTGCTGACCATCGGGTTCGCCGGGCACGAGGGCGGCCGGATGGCGGCGATGGCGTCCGCCGGCGAACTCGACTTCTGCTACACCGTCCACTCGCAGAGCATCCACCGGATCCAGGAGAGCCACGCGATGCTCGGGTACCGGCTGTGGTCGGTGGCCCAGGAACACATGGCGCGGCCCGCTCCCAACTCCGTGGAGGCTTCATGAGCACCACCGAACCGACAACCTCGGCGGAACGGGAAGACCGGGTCCTCGAGCGGATCGACAAGTTCCGGCAACGCCGGCCGCGGCTGCTGGACGAGGTGGTGACCCTCGCTCACGGTGCGGGCGGGAAGTCGTCGGCGGCCCTCGTCGACGCGGTGTTCGTCGAGGCGTTCCGCAACGAGGAACTCGAGCAACTCGGTGACGCGGCCGCGCTCACCATGCCGTCGGGTGAGCGGCTCGCGTTCTCCACCGACTCGTACGTGGTTCAGCCACTGCGTTTTCCCGGCGGTTCCATCGGGCATCTCGCGGTGCACGGGACGGTGAACGATCTCGCCGTGTCCGGTGCGCGCCCGCGGTGGTTGTCGGCGGCGTTCGTCATCGAGGAGGGTTTCCCGATCGCCGAACTGCGGGAGATCGTCGCCGACATGAGCGAGGCGGCCGTCCTGTCCGGAGTGCAGATCGTCACCGGCGACACCAAGGTCGTCGGCAAGGGCGCCGCCGACGGCGTCTACATCTCCACCGCCGGTGTCGGTGTCATCCCGGAGGGCAGGCGGCTGTCGGCGGATCTCGTGCGCGCCGGCGACAAGGTGCTGTTGTCGGGAACCATCGGCGCCCACGGCATGGCGGTCATGCTCGCCCGCGGTGACCTGGCGATCGAGGCCGACATCGCCTCCGACACGGCCCCGGTGAACTCGTTGGTGGAGACGCTGCTGGACGCGGCACCGTCGACGCGGTGGATGCGAGACGCCACCCGCGGCGGCGTCGGCACCGTGTGCAACGAACTCGCTCACGCCTGCCAGCTCGCCGTGATCGTGGACGAGCAGTCCCTGCCCATCGAGCCGCAGGTGCTGGGCGCCTGCGACATGCTCGGCATCGACCCGCTGTACGTCGCGAACGAGGGGAAGTTCGTCGCGATCGTCGCGTCGGACGAGGCGGATGCGGCCGTCGCGGCGATGCGATCCCACCCGAGGGGAGCCGATGCCACCGTGGTGGGCGAGATCCTGGCCGAACCGCCGGGCATCGTCGCACTGCGAACCTCGTTCGGCGGCAGCCGGATCGTCGACATGCTCGTCGGCGACCCGCTCCCCCGAATCTGCTGAAGAACAGCCCGAGAAGGAGAACCACGATGTGTCTGGGGATACCCGGTCAGGTGGTCGACATCGTCGACGCCGAACAGCATCTGGCCAAGGTGGACGTGAACGGCGTCCAGAGAACGATCAGTGTGCGACTGCTCGCCGAAGAAGGTCTCGTCGTCGGTGACTGGGTGCTCGTGCACGTCGGTTTCGCGATGGCGAAGATCGACGAGATCGAGGCGCAGCTGACGTTGGATCAGGTGCAGAAGATGGGCGCCGACTACGTGAACGAGATCGACGCGTTCAACTCGTCCGAAATCGCGTGACTACAGCAAGAACGAGGTAACAGGGATGAAGTTCGTCGACGAATTCCGGGACCCGGCGGCGGCACGCGCCCTGGTCAAATCCATCACCGAACTGGCCCGTGGCGACGAGTTCAAATTCATGGAGGTGTGCGGCGGCCACACCCACACGATCTACCGGCACGGCATCGAGCATCTCCTGCCGGAATCGGTCGAACTGGTGCACGGACCGGGATGTCCGGTGTGCGTCATCCCCATGGGCCGCGTCGACGACGCCATGTGGCTGGCCGAACAGCCCGGCGTCATCTTCACGACGTTCGGCGACATGATGCGGGTGCCCGGATCCAAGGGCAACCTCATCGAGGCCAAGGCCCGTGGCGCGGACGTCCGCTTCGTGTATTCGCCGCTGGACGCGCTGAAGGTGGCACTCGACAATCCCGACCACCAGGTGGTGTTCTTCGCCGTCGGGTTCGAGACGACGGCACCGTCCACCGCGGTGACGTTGGTGCGCGCGCGGGCGCTGGGCGTGAAGAACTTCAGTGTGTTCTGCAACCACGTCACCATCGTTCCGCCGATCAAGGCGATCCTCGAGTCCCCCGACCTGCGGTTGTCGGGTTTCCTCGGTCCGGGCCACGTGTCCACCGTGGTGGGGCTGCGGCCGTACCGGTTCGTGTCCGAGGTATACGGCAAACCGATGGTGGTCGCGGGCTTCGAGCCACTCGACATCCTCGCGTCGGTGCACATGCTGCTCCAGCAGATCCGCGAGGGCCGCTGCGAGATCGAGAACCAGTACAAGCGCGTGGTGCGCGCGGAGGGCAACGTGCAGGCGCTGAAGCTGATGGCCGAAACGTTCGAATTACGCCCGCACTTCGAGTGGCGCGGGCTCGGGTTCATCTCTCAGAGCGCGCTCAAGGTCCACCGGAACTACGCGGAATTCGACGCCGAGGAGAAGTTCTCGATGCCGGGTGTGCGGGTGGCCGATCCGAAGGCGTGCCAGTGCGGTGAGGTTCTCAAAGGCGTCATCAAACCGTGGGAATGCAAGGTCTTCGGGACGGCCTGCACACCGGAGACGCCGATCGGCACGTGCATGGTGTCCCCCGAGGGCGCGTGTGCCGCGTACTACAACTTCGGCCGGCTCCACCGCGAGACGGCGCAATTGCTGGGTCAGCGAGGCTGACCGGTGATGCCGCGCGAACACAGGATGCCGTCCGGGCATCGAGTGTTCGCGCAGTATGCGCACGCCCCGAATGCCTTGGGCTACTGCGGCCCTCCCGGTTCGGAGCGACTGCAGGCGGTCGCGTGCGGTGCGGCGCCGGATACCGACGTGGTGGCGTTGGCGAAGCAGTTCAGCGGCGCCTGGCCGTACCAGGAGGTGATCGCCCGGCTCGCCGGAATACCGGACCCCTTGGACGAGAGAGTCGTTCGAGCCTACTGGACCTCGGACGAACTCTCCGACCGCGTCGACCGCGCCGAGTTCGGCGCGGCATTGCTCGCCCGCCTCGCGTCGCAGGCCGGCCACTACTGGAAACACCTCACCGAGGACCTGCTCGGGGAGGCGGCGCCCACCCACAACTTTCACGTGTTCGGCGTGTATCCGTGGTCGCGGCTGCTGGACACCGGAATGCCGCAGCCGCTGCAGGTTCTCGACTCGTGCCGCATCCGCTGGGGTGAGGTGGTCGGCATCGATCACGACCGGGCCGTCGTCCGGTCGCGTCGCCTGTCGTGGGACGGCACCCAGCTGTCCCTCGGGCCCGAACAGGACGACCCGGCCGACTACCGCGTGCCCGAAGGTGCTTTCGTCGCCGACCTCACCGTGGGTGACCGGGTGGCGGTGCACTGGGATTTCGTGTGCGACCGTCTCGATCCGGATCGGGTGGACCGGTTGCGCGGGCAGACGGAATGGCAACTTGCACAGACCAATCAGCGACTGCTTCGGCGAGCGACCCCGACCCCGACCTCACGGAAACGGACCGACACGAACGTTTCCCCGCTACCATGACTACAACTCACGGCCTGTGGCCGGATCGGAGCCGATATGAAGAAGATCCTGAACTCGTTGTCCGAAGAAGAGTTCGTGCTGATCCGCGAAACCAAGAAGGCGCAGATGGCCGACTTGGACGAGGACAAGCTGATCACACTGCACACCCGCATCCGCCGTGCCCGCAACAAGCACGTCAAGCTGTACCGCCAGGAAGGCGCAGTGAAGGTCGCGGACAAGGGCGCGCGCGGAGCCGGTAAAGCGGCCAACACGCGCAATGCCGACAAGGTGGAAGTCTTCGAGGCAGCACTCAGCAGGGTGAGCGGCCAATTGGCGACGGCGGCCCGCGCGAGCGCCCGCGAACTGAAAGACGAACGCCTCGCCCGCGCCCGCAGCGACTCCCCGTCCTTCAGCGAACTCGGCGACAGCAACGGCAAGGTCGGCTCGTCCGGCAAGGAACGCGCCGACGCCACCCGGAAATCATCCGGGCGCAAGAAGTTCGAAGCATCCACCATCGCCGCAGGCGCACGACGGCAAGCGAAGAAGGACAAGCGGTAAGGCCCCGTCGCCCGTCGTCAGACGCGCACCACGCGCATCCCCGCAGCTTCGAAAGACGCGGTCTCCCCGGTGTCTGCCGAGTCGTCGGTGACGATCGTGGTTCCCGGAGGGATCGGCGCCCACGCATGGAAGGGGCGCTGCCCGAGCTTCGCCGCGTGCGCGAGCACGTACACCTCATCGGCACGGGCGATCATGATCTCCTTGAGGCGCGTCTGCTCCAGCTCTGCTTCACAGATCCCCAGATCCGCGGTGACGGCGTCCGCGCCGAGAAACGCGCGATCGAACGTGACGCGTTGGAGCGTGGCCTCGGCCAACGGTCCGACGAACCCCTGACTGAGGTGGCGGAGTGTTCCGCCGATGCACTCGACCCGCACGGAGTCCGCGTCGGCCAGCGATTCGAGGGCGGTCAGACCGGCCGCGATGACGGTGATGTCGTCGATCTCGCGCAGAAACTCCCCCATCGCACCCACGGTGGTGCCGGCGTCGAGCAGGATGGTCTCGCCTGGCCGGACCTGGCTCGCGGCCCATTCCGCGATCGCCCGCTTCGCGTCGAATCCCTCGAGAGCGCGCTGGCGGAGTGACGATTCCTGCTGGGGGTCGAGCGCGATCGCGCCACCGTAGGTCCGGGCGATCAGACCCTGGGACGTGAGCTGACTCAGGTCCCGCCGGATGGTGGAGGCGGTGACACCGAACTGCGCCGACAGGTCGTCGACGCTGGCCAACCCGCTCGACCGGGCCAGTCGCACGATCTCGGATCGGCGTGCTTCCGACTCGCGAACCGCCATGTTTCGTCCCCCTACTTCACAACCGCTGTGCTGGTTGCCAATTCGGCAGCCTGACGAAGAGCTTCGACCATACTACCGGCCTCGGCAATACCCTTGCCTGCGATGTCGAAGGCGGTGCCGTGGTCGACGGACGTCCGGATGACGGGCAGTCCCACCGTGATGTTGACCCCCGCCTCGATGCCGAGGACCTTCACCGGTCCGTGCCCCTGGTCGTGGTACATCGCCACGATGAGGTCGTAGTCGCCGCGCCCCGCGAGGAAGAACGCGGTATCCGCCGGCAAGGGTCCGTGGACTTCGATACCGTCCGCCTTCAGCACCTCGACCGCGGGAATGATCTTCTGCTCCTCTTCCCCGTAGCCGAACAGCCCGTGCTCGCCGGCGTGCGGGTTGATGCCGCACACCCCGATCTTCGGCTCCGGGATACCGGAGCGCACCAGCGCGTCGTGCCCACGCCGGATCGTCCGCTCGACGAGCCCGGGTTCGATCTTCGCGACGGCGTCGAGCAGGCCGATGTGGGTGGTCACGTGGATCACCTTCAGCTTGGGCGTCGACAGCATCATGGACACCTCCTCCGTGCCGGTGAGGTGCGCGAGAAGTTCCGTGTGCCCCGGGAAGATGTGGCCGGCGGCGTGCAGCGCCTCCTTGTTGAGCGGGGCCGTGCAGATCGCCTGCACCTCCCCGCGTACCGCGAGTTCGCTGGCGACGCGGATGTACTCGTAGGCCGCGTGACCGGCGACCGAGGACAGTTCGCCCCACGGCAGGTCGTCGGGAAGGAGGTCGAGATCGATGACGTTGACGCGCCCGGGTACCGACTGCGCGTCCGCGACCGACTCGACGGTCACGATGTCGACGTCGATGCCGAGCACATTCGCCGCGAGACGAAGCCGCTTCGCGTCGCCGATGACGACCGGTGTGCACCAGGACCGGGTGGCCTCGTCCAGCAAGGCGGGAACGATCACCTCGGGGCCGATTCCGGCGCCGTCGCCCATGGTGACGGCGACGACGGGAAGGTTCGCGGTATCAGTTGACGCTGTCATGTGAGGTCCTCGCTGTGTGGGGGTGTGGGTGGGCGGCTGAGCGCCGCGCAGGTAGGCCGTGATCGCGGCGAGACTGGTCGCGTCGCCGAAGCTGCCGGGCCTCGTGACGACTCGCCGTCCGTCGGACGCCAGGGAGGCGACGGCGCCGTGGTGCACTTCGTGGACCGGCCGAAGCGACGTGATCCCCAGCGCGTCGACGACGGCGCGGGCCGTCTCACCGCCGGTGAGCACGAGGTCGGCTCGGCGGTCGTTCTGCAGGGCCGCGACCAGCCGTCCGAGCGCCGCCGACAACGCCCGGGCATTCGACGGCTCCACGTCGCCGGAGACCGTCACGACCGCAGGACCGTCGTCGAGAACGTGCCGCAGGGGTGTCGGGTCCACATCGCCGCGGAGAAGTTGCGACGCGTCGACCGGCACGTGCCGCACACCGTCGGCGACCAGCGACGCAACCTGTTGCACGGCAACGGGTTCTGCGGTCCCGACGACGATCAGGACGGATTCCGCCCGCCTGGTCGCTGTGGTGGGGACGTGTCGGAGCGGCAGCGTGCGGGCCACCGCCGCCGCGAGGGCGGAAGTCCCGACCAGTCGCACTCCGGGGATTGCCCGGCAGGCGTGGACGATCGAGTGGAGATCCTCGTCGGTCTCGACGTCGCAGATCGCGATGGCGCCGGCGGACACCGCGCGGGCGAGCGCCCGTTCGACACCGGGACCGCGGTGCACGCACTGCGTGGGACTGTCCGGAAAGAGTTCGGCTATCGACTCCGGCGGCGGCGTGGATTCCGCCGACCACACCCCGGCCCGGTGGAGCGGCGTCGCTCCGACGTGCACGACGCCGTGGCGAACGGTCCGGCCGAGCGCCGGCAGCCCTGCTGCGACGACCACCGGACCGGTGTCGGCGAGGATTCCCACCTCGGGCCCGATGTTTCCGCGGAGGAGTGAGTCGATCTTCTTCACCACGAGCGCATCGGACGGAACTCGGGCGAGCGCGTGCCGAACCGCGCGTGCCGCATCCTCCGGGCTCATCGACCGCGTATCGAGATCCGCGATGACGACTCCGCCCGGTTCATGCGTTTCGGCGGCGCCGAGAAGGAGCGATACGGGCGCACTCCGATCGAGGAACGCGCTCGCCACTTCGGCGGCACCGGACAGGTCGTCGGCGAAGACCGCGACGGTCGGATCGGATCCGATCGATTTCGGTCTCATGATGCCGCCTTCGCCCGGGAATCTGCGCGTTTCGTGCATTTCATGGTAGCAGTTTTGCGCGTTACGCGCAGACTGTTCACAGGGATGCTCCCGCGCACTGCACGATCGCCTGACCCGTGATGCTTCCGCCGTACGGTCCCAGGAGGAATCCGATCAGTCCTGCCACCTCGCCGGGGGCGATGAATCGACCGAGCGGCGGGACCCGCGGAGGCGTCGACGTGCGAGCCGGATCGTTCAGCATCGGAGTGTCCGTCGGACCGGGGGCAACCACGTTGACAGTGATCGCCCGGTCCACCAACTCCGCAGCCCAGGACCGCGACATTCCCACGAGTGCCGACTTGGTGGCGACGTACTGACTCTTGCCCGCCGCTCCGGACATCGTGCGGCTGCCGACCAGGACCACCCGGCCGCCGTTGCGCATCGACGGAGCGAGCGCATTGACGAGAACCTCCGCGGCTGCGACGTGAATCCGCCACATCTTCAGGCCGTCGTCGACCTGCAGTTTCCCGAGAGGTGCTGAGGATTGCAGGCCGGCGGCGTGCACGACGGCGTCCACCGAACCGGCGGCGGCCGCGTGCTCCGAGAGTGCGTCGAGGTCGCCGAGATCGACGGCCGTCCAGGAGAATCGGTCGTCGTCGATGCCGGGGTCGCGTCGGCTGAATCCGGTGACCGACCATCCGTCGCCGAGAAGCTGCCGGGCGGTGGCGGCGCCGATGCCGGAGCTGACCCCGGTCACGACCGCACGCTTCGAGTCGCCGTGCGTCACGACCGGCCCCCGTCGGCGACCCAGGCCTGATCGAGCTCGACGTACTCGATCGCCTGCCGGAACCGGGTGAACGCGACGTGCAGGCGGCCGTCGTTCCCGGCGGTGATGCTGGGGTACGAGTACTCGCGGTTCAGCCCGTCACGAGAATTGTTGGACAGGCAGTACCCGTCGCCGATCTCGATGTCGCGGCGAACCGGCCACGTCCGGCCCCCGTCCTCGGACATCGCCAGCGTCATCGGGGCGCGGGGCGCACCCCAGAACGCGCTGCGACTGTCCCCGTCGTCGAGCGGCTCGAGCTCCGGGTCCGCCTGCTCGGGCACCCCGTCGGCGAGACCGTCGTCGTCGATCTCGTCGTACAGGGACGTCCGCCGCGCGGTGGCGTTCGCCGCGCTGGACTCGTTGAACACCAGGGCGAGACGGTCGCCCGGAAGCACGACGAACTGGATGGACGAGTTGTTGTTGGGAAGCTCGGTGGCCTCCGGCTCGGTCCAGGTATCGCCGTCGTCCGTCGAGACGCTGCGGTAGATCGAGTCCGCCCAGCGGCTGCGATAGAGGGCCACGAGGGTGCCGCCGGCGAGGCGGCCGATGTTCATGTGCACGCAGCCGACGCTGCCCGGCACAGTCACCTCGCGCCAGGAGTCGCCGTGATCGTCGGAGATCATCACGCTGCTGTAGTCGCGATCGCCCACCCACTTGCGGCCCTCGATGCGGACGCAGTGGAACACGGGGAGCAGGAGCCGCCCGGTCGGGAGTGCGACCACCGGCTGTCGCACGAACACACCCCCGGCGTCGGTCTCCGGCAGCAGCGTGTGCGCCTCGCCCCACGTTCGGCCGCCGTCGGCGGAGATGCGCCGCATGACCCGAGCGGTGTCCTGGTTGCCGGCGTGCTGGGACGTCCACAGGAGCCACACGGTTTCCGTATTCGTCACGTGGAGAACAGGATTCTGTTCCGAACGAGTCGGATCGTCGGACAGCTGCACCGGCTCCGACCAAGCGTCTGCATCCGGGGCGAGCCGGGAGAACCAGACGCTGATGTCCGGCACGCCCTCCTGGGTGCCCGCGAACCACACGCATCCGAGGGATCCGTCCGGCAGGACGGTGAGATTCGCCGCGTGGTTCTGCACCTGCGGTGCGGGAAGCAGGGCGTCGCGTCGACCCGCCTCGACGTCACGGACGACGCCGTCGGTGGATCGGGTATCGGTTGCGGGACTCGGTGTGGTCATCTGCGTCTCCAGTGCGTGGATAGGGGCGGGCGAGTTCTCGGTGCGGCGGTCACGTCACGTCTAGGCACGCAGCGCCGCGACACTGAGGTCATAGGAGTTCGTGGGGCGCAGCGCGACACCGTCGATCCGTGAGCGGCGCGCGAGAACCGCTTTCGGAACGAACGCCCACAGGCACGGGCACGTGTCCCAGATCTGGCGCTGCGCGTCCGCGAGGAGTTCGGCGCGCCGGACGGCGTCGGCCTCCTCCGAGGCCTGGGTGATGGTCCGGGTGATCTCGGGAAAGATGTACCCGTGGTAGGTATCCCGGGTCTCTTCCTTCTCCGCGGTGCCGGCGTACATGCCCTGCATGATGGTGAGGGCCAGACCGGTCGGGCTCGGGAAGCCGTTGCCCAGCACGTCCCAGTCGCCGACCTTGCCCTGCCGCCACTGCGAGATGTCGCCACCGGGTTCGAACTGCTGGAGAGTGGTTCGCACGCCGACCGCGGACAGCATCTGCAGCACCGACTCCATGATGTCGGTGTCGGCCGCGAACTCGCCTGTCTCCCAGATGATCTTCAACTCCAGATCCCGGATCCCGAGAGCGTCGAGTTCGCCGCGGGCGCGGGCGGGGTCGTAGCTGTACTCACCGGTCTCGACGGCACCGTCGAGAGTGAGGGGAATGACGCCGCGCGACTGGGTGGCGGAGCCCTGCAGAACCTGGTCGACGAGGGCGCGCCCGTCGATCGCATACGTCAGCGCCCTGCGCACCCGCGCGTCGGCCAGCGGGTGCCCCTGGGGTTTCCGGAAATTGAAGAAGAGCTGATTGAGCCGGACACCGTCGATCCGATCGATCGCCACACCCGACAGTCCGGCGAGCTGGTCGGCCGCATCCGGGGTGATGCTGTCGATCACGTCGACCTCCCCACTCCGCAACGTCACGACGCGGTTCGACTCGTCCGGAACGAAGCGGACGCGCACCGATTCGATCTGTGCCGGTGTTCCCCAGTAGTTCTCGTTGCGAACCAGGGTGTAGTTTCCGGTGCCGCGATCGCTCTCCGTCACGAGGTACGGTCCGGATCCCACCCCGGACTGCAGTTCCTCCGGCACGTTCGCGGCCGCCGGGGTGATGAGGATGTTCGACATGAGGTAGTCGAGGACCGGGACGGGTCGCTGGGTGTTCAGGGTGAAGCTGGTGTCGTCGATCTGCTCGACCGTGGGCCATTCGGGAAAGAACCCCCCGACGAAGGAGCCGTCGACCTGGCTGTACATCTGGAGGGCTGTCGCGACGTCCCGAACCTGCACCGGGGTGCCGTCCGAGTACCGGATGCCGGGACGCAGGTGCACGAACCACTGGGTGGGTGCGACGAGTTCGAACCGGTCGGCCAGCACCAGCTGGGGGCGCAGGTCCCGGTCGATCTCGGTGAGGGCCTGCCGCACTCCCCGCTGCACCGTCAGCGCGGCATCGAATTGGTTCAGCTTATTGTCGAGGCTCACGAGCGAGCGGTTGAGGGCCAGGCTCACGGTCTTCGGTCCGGGCGTTCCGGTCGGCGTCGCACATCCCGCCGCGGATCCGAGCGTGAGGCCGGCTCCGAGCAGGAGACCCGACCTGAGCAGCGTTCTCCTCGAAAAGCGCTGTTCGAAAAGAGAATTGGTCATCATCGACCTCTCGGGACTATGGGTATGGGGCGCAGCGATCAGGCACGGCGCGAGGTGGTTGCCCACCAGGCGATGTGATCGCCGGCACATCCGAACTCTACTCAGAGTTGCTTGAGATGCGCAAGATGGCGGCAAGACTTGCGCACAACGCGCATTAGTGCGATTGTGAGCTGAGTTACAAATGAAGCTGCTGTACCCGACACGCCGCGGTGTCGACACCTCCATCGCCGGCGTTATCGAAAGGTCGACGATGACCCCTCACGCAGACACCGAACGGCCGGTGACCTCATGACGCAGCACGCCGCCGACACGGCATTTGCAGCCCAGCCCACCGGCTCGGCATCACCGGCTCCCCGCCGGACCCCGACCTCCCGTGTCCCGAGGGTGCTGACGGCGGCCATGCCCCGCTACGTCGCAAAACGGCTCGCACAGAGCGCGCTGGCCGTCTTCCTGACACTGACCACCGTGTTCGTCCTCATCCGGATGGCGCCCGGCGATCCCGCCTACTCGATGGCCGGACCGCTGGCCAGCACCGAGGACCTCGCCCGCATCAGGGCGGACATGGGTCTCGACCAGTCCGTGTTCACCCAGTACCTGCTGTATCTCCGCGGCCTTCTCCACCTCGATCTCGGCACCTCGTATTCGTTCCAGGCACCCGCCTTCGACGTCGTCCTCGCTCGGCTGCCGTACACGATCACCCTGTCCGTCGCGGCGATCGTGCTCACCACACTGGTGGCCATCCCGCTCGGAGTGTGGATGGCGCGCCGCGCCGACACGAGGCGCGAACTCGGCGCCAACGTCGTCACGATCGCCGGTCAGTCCATGCCCGACTTCTGGACCGGACTGATGCTCATCACCGTGTTCGCGGTGCTGATCCCGATTTTTCCCGCGGCCGGATTCACCACCTGGTCCAGCCTGGTGCTGCCCACCGTGACCGTGGCCGTGCTGCAGATCGCCCTGATCTCCCGCATGGTCCGCCGCGAGATGGTCGGCGCGTTCGCCTCGCCGTACATGACCGTGGCCCGGTCGCGGGGCGTCCCGGAGCGCGAACTCATCTGGCGGTACGCCCTGCGGAATTCCGCGATCCCGGTGCTGACCGCTCTCGGTACCCGGTTCGCCTCGATGCTCAACGGCGTCGTCGTGGTCGAGGTCGTCTTCGCGTGGCCCGGCGTGGGATCGCTGGTCGTGCGTGCACTCGAGACGAGGGACTACCCCCTCATCCAGGCCACCGTCCTGGTGACCGCGGTTCTCGCCGTCCTCGTCCAGCTCCTCGTCGACCTCTGCTATCCGCTCCTCGACCCGCGCGTCCGACTCGGAAAGGGAACGACGAAATGACCACCGTCATCGATCCCCCGGCACAGGAGCGGCCGAGCGCCGTGACCACCCGGGACATCGCCCGGGCCGGTGCCACCCGGCGCGCCCGCGACAGCCGCGTGAAGATCTGGGTGGGCACCGTCTGCGCCCTCGCCGTCATCATGCCCGTCGCACTGGCGCAACTGCTTCCCCTGCCCTCTCCGGACGCCACCGACCTCGCCCAGCGGCGCCTGCCACCGCTGACGGACGGTCACCTCTTCGGGACCGACCAACTCGGCCGGGACCTCCTCTCCCGCGTCCTCTACGGCGGACAGGTGTCGCTGACGATCGGAATTCTCGCGGTCGTCGTCTCCGGACTGATCGGCCTGTGCCTCGGCGCACTCGCCGGCTACCTCGGCGGCTGGACGGACACGGTCGTGAGCAGGCTGCTCGAGGCCCAGCTGTCGCTGCCGCTCCTCATGATGCTGCTGCTCGTCGTCGCCCTGTTCGGCCCGTCGATCCCGGTCATCACGTTCGTCATCGCGATCGCCCAGTGGCCGGAGATCGCCCGGCTGACCCGCTCACTCGTCCTCGTCGAACGCGAGAAGCCGTACGTGGCGGCCTCCCGGGTACTCGGACTCGGACGCACCGCCATCCTGTTGCGCCACGTGATCCCCAACATCATCAAGCAGGCATCCCTCGTCATCCTGCTGCTGCTCGCGCAGGCCGTCCTCCTCGAGAGCGCACTGAGCTACCTCGGCGCAGGACCGCAACGCCCATTCGCCACCTGGGGCCGGATCATCTCCGACGGCCAGGACTACATCACCACCTCGTGGTGGCTCGTAACCCTCCCCGGCCTCGTCATCGTGCTGCTCGTGATCGGCGTGAACCTGCTCGGCGACGGGCTCCGCGACCGCCCGGCACGGTCGCCCGGGAAGCGCCGCGGGCTCCTGCACCGATTCTCGTTGCGGAAGGAAGAGGTCTGACATGGGGAATCTCCTCAGAGTCGACGAACTGCAGATCGAACTCATCACCGCCCGGGGCGTCATCCGCGCAGTCGACGGCGTGTCCTTCTGCATCGACGCCGGCGAAACCGTGACCATCATCGGTGAGTCGGGGTCGGGTAAATCGACCACCGCGATGGGCATCCTCGGCCTGCTGCCCGACGACCTCGCCGTCCTCTCGGGCGCGGTCCGGTTCAAGGACTGCGACATCCTCGGACAGAAGAAGGCTCTCGCGAAGGTCCGGGGACGGCACATCGCGCTGATCCCGCAGGATCCGATGACGGCACTGAGCCCGGTGCACACCATCGGGTCCCAGCTGCGGGAGGCGGTGCGCCACAGCGGCATCACCGGAAAGGCGAAGGAAACCGCGCGGGCCGTGGAACTGCTCGAGCAGGTGCGGATCCAGAATCCGGCGGGACAACTCGGGAAGTACCCCCACCAGCTGTCCGGCGGCATGCTGCAGCGTGTACTGATCGCCTGCTCGCTCGCGTCGGGTCCCGAACTGATCGTCGCCGACGAACCCACCAGCGCCCTCGACGTGACCGTGCAGGCGAGCATCCTCGACCTGCTGCTCGAACTGCAGGAGCGCACGGGCGTCGGACTGCTCGTCATCACCCACGACCTCGGCGTCGCCCGGTTGATGTCGGACCGCATCTACGTCATGAAGGACGGCCGGTTCGTCGAGAACGGCGGGGCCGAAGACCTCGTCCTCCATCCTCGCAGCGCGTACACCAAGAAGCTGCTCGACGCCGTGCCACGGCTCGGCGACTACACCACGACCGTAGGAGCATCGACATGAGCGCACCGCTGCTGTCCGTCGAAGATCTCGTCGTCGAATACCCGGTCCCCGACGGTGTGTTCCGCGCGGTCGACACCGTCAGCTTCTCCGTGGACAAGGGGGCGACGCTCGCCGTCGTCGGCGAGTCCGGGTGCGGGAAATCGACCATCGCGAAGGCGATCGTCCGACTCCTCACACCCACGTCCGGCCGCATCCTCGTGGACGGTGCCGACATCGCGCAATTGTCGGAGAAGGCACTGCGGCCCTTCCGGTCCCGCGTGCAGATGGTCTTCCAGGACCCGTACGGATCGCTGGACCCGCACTTGACCGCCGTCGACATCGTCGGCGAACCGCTCCGCCTCCAAGGCGTCCGGAGCAAGTCCGAACGGGCGCGCAGGGCGGCGGCGCTGATCGATCAGGTCGGCCTGCCCACCACGGCGCTCCACCGTCGACCCGCCGAGTTCTCCGGCGGTCAGCGGCAACGCATCGGTATCGCCCGGGCTCTGGCGAGCGGACCGGAACTCCTCGTGTGCGACGAGGCCACCAGCGCGCTCGACGTGTCGGTGCAGGCTCAGGTGCTCGACCTCCTCCGCGAGATCCAGCACGACACCGGTCTGACCTACGTCTTCATTTCCCACAACCTCGGCGTCGTCCGCGAGATCAGCGACACCGTGATCGTCATGTCGCGCGGACGGGTGGTCGAAAGCGGTTTCACCACCGATGTTCTCGAACGTCCCGCCGAGCCGTACACCCAGGCGCTCCGCGCCGCCGCGCTCGATCCCACCACCATGGTCGGGATCAAACCCCGTCACATCGTCTCGCGCCCGCCCGGCGCAACCGAGGTTCCCCGAACCGTATCCCGAGGAGTAGCTTGATGCCCGAACTCGACCTGACCTCACTCGTTCTCGGCACGATGACCTTCGGCGACACCGTCGAATTCGACGGTGCCGCCGCTATGGTCGACGCCGCGCTCGACGCCGGCATCACCCATGTCGACACCGCCAACGGCTACGCCGGCGGAGAGTCCGAACGCATCCTCGCCCGACTGCTGGGCACGCGTCGCGACCGTGTCACCCTCGCCACCAAGGCGGGAATGCCCCACCCCGACGCGGGCGACAACTCTCCGCTGTCTCCCGCGGGCCTCCGCGCGAGCGTCGAGGCGAGCCTGAAGCGACTGGACACCGACTACGTCGACCTGTTCTATCTCCATCAGCCCGACCGAGCCACACCTCTAGCCGACACTCTCTCCACCGTCGCCGATCTCGTGTCGGAGGGCAAGATCCGCGCCCTCGGTGTCTCCAACTTCGCGGCCTGGCAGATCGCGGAACTGAACCACACGGCCGACGCCGTCGGCGCACCCCGCCCGATCGTGGCCCAGCAGCTGTACAACCTCCTGGCCCGGCGCATCGACGAGGAGTACGTCGAATTCGCCTCGGTCACCGGACTGATCACGATGGTCTACAACCCACTCGGCGGCGGTCTCCTCACCGGACGGCACTCGTTCGACGCCCAGCCGGCCGATGGGCGCTTCGGCGATTCGCGGTTGGCGCAGATGTACAAGGAGCGGTACTGGAACACCGCGATCTTCGATGCGATCACCCAATTGTCCGTGATCGCCGACAAGGCCGGCATCCCGCTCACCGAACTGGCTCTGCGCTGGCTCGTGTCCAAGCCTGCGGCGGGCCCGATCCTCCTCGGTGGATCCAAGGTGGCACACCTGCAGTCGAACATCGCCGCTGTCGCGAAGGGCACACTCGACGACGAACTGATCGACGCGTGCGACGAAGTGGGCAGCGCCCTGCGCGGACCCATGCCCAACTACAACCGCTAGGAGGCATCGCCCTGATGAGCGCCCAGGAATTCGCCGCCCGACTCCGCGGCCGGGAACGGATCGTCGGCTATTGGTCCGTGATCGACAGCCCGGTGTCGACGGAATGGCTCGCCCACGTCGGCTGGGATTACATCGCCCTCGACCTCCAGCACGGCCTGATCGGATACTCCGGCATGGTCGCGGGGCTCACCGCCATCGATGCCTCCGGCTCCACGGTTGGCATGATCCGGGTCGAGTCGAACGATCCGACACCGATCGGCCGGGCACTCGACGCCGGTGCGGCGGGAGTGATCGTTCCGCTGGTGAACACCGCCGAGGAAGCGGCCCGGGCCGTTGCGGCCGCGACATACCCGCCTGCCGGCGTTCGCTCGTACGGGCCGATGCGCTCCCAACTGCGGATCGGCCCGACCCCGGCGGACGCCAACCGCGACACGGTCGTCGTCGTGATGATCGAGACACCGCAAGGACTGGCGAACGTGGAAGAGATCTGCGCCGTCCCCGGACTCGACGGGGTCTACGTCGGGCCGTCCGATCTGCGCCTCGCCGTGGGTGGTGCGCACCCGCACGATCCGAGCGTGGACGACGAGTTCGAGGCGGCCCTGGTCCGCGTCCGTGAGGCTGCCGCGGCGGCAGGCATCGCGGCGGGCATCCACACCCCCGACGGTGCGGTGGCGGCTCGCCGACTCGCGGAGGGATACACGTTCGCGACCGTCGCGTCCGACCTCACCCATCTCAAAGCCGCCTCTGCCGCGCATCTCAAAGCCGCGACCGGGGAATGACAGGCGCTCCGCGCCCGTGCGCCTTTTTGGTTGTTCGCGCTACCAAAAAGGTGCACGTGCGGCGAAGCCGCCTGATTCTGAATTCCTTGCCCAAGGAAGAGATGCAACGAAGGATCGAATCATGCCTGACATCATCGAGTTGATTTTCGACGACCACGAGTGGTTCCGACGACAGTTCGCCGCACTGGACGAACTGAAAGCTCGCCGCCGGGTGGACATCACTGCCGTAGAGGCGGTGTGGACCCCGTTGGCGAAACGCCTGGATCTGCATGCCGCGGCCGAAGAGGAAATCTTCTATCCCCAACTTCTCCGCGTCAGGGAGGAGGACGCGGAGGAGGAAACCCTCGACGCGATCGGGGACCACAACGACATCCGCGACGGCGTCCGTGCGGCGGCGGGGTATCCGATCCTCTCCGAGGAGTGGTGGGCGGCTGTCGGCCGAACGCGCCGGGCCAACGATGAGCACATGGCCGAGGAGGAACGCGAGGGGCTGGCAGATTTCCGGACCGCCCCGGCAGAACTTCGCGAATCGCTCGGGCGACGCTTCGCCGAGTACTTCCTCGTTCACCGTTCCACGAGGGATGTGGACACCTCGGACAAGGATCCGCAGGAGTACGTCCGGGAGGTCGAAGAGGGGCTCGACGAGGACAGCAGCGCGGGATCGCTTCGGATCGGAAGCTTGAAGGGCCGGTAACGACGCACTCCCCCACATCACAGACCGCGCGGTCTGTGTTCTATAGTTCGGCGGTCCGCGGCATCGGGCCGACCGGTTCTGTGGGGAGATGGGGTTGTGGCGCGAGTTTCCCGTCCGATGCCCGATGCGCTTCCCCCGATGTCATTCGAGCGGAGCGTGCCGCGCAGGTACGTCCATCGCCAATCCGTGGCCGAGGTCTTCCTCACCGACTGTGTGTCGCTGCCGGGGCCGGATCGGTTCGCGGTCGCCGCGCAGTGGCCCCGCCTGCACGGGTTCTACCGCGCCCGGGGCGGGAGCTACGACACGATGCTGCTGGCGGAAACGCTCCGGCAGACCGCGATCTACCTGGGGCACACCCGCTTCTCCGTTCCGCTGCCGAACCGGTTCGTCATGCAGCACCTCCGGGTGCAGGCGGTGCCCGGCGCGCTCGAGGTGGGCGCGGCGGCCGCCGAAGTGATCGTCGAGGTCACCGTGTCCGAGCACGTGCACCGCGGCGGGGCGCTGTCCGCATTCCGCGTGGACCTGCGGTTCCGGCTCGGCGGACAGGACGTCGGCACTGCAACGGGTCACGCGGCAGTGTTTCCTCCGGCCGCGTACTCACGGGCCCGGTGGGGTGAGCGCGGACCGCGGTCGATCGGGGCGTCGTGGTGTCCCGCGCCCGTTCCGGCGGGGCTGGTCGGTCACGTCGACGACGCGCACGTGGTCCTGGGTTCACGGCGTTCCGAGAACGAGTGGGAGTTGCGGATCGACGACACGCACCCCGTGCTGTTCGACCATCCGTGTGATCACATTCCCGGGATGCTGCTGCTCGAGGCATTCCGGCAGGCCTCCTGCGCCCGGCTCGGCGTGCCGGAAGCGCACCTCGTTTCGCTGGGCGCCACGTTCCACCGTTTCGCCGAACTCGACGAGCGGGCCACGATCCGCCTGGACGTGGTGGACGACGGCGCGCTGTCGATCCGCGGATCGTTGGTGCAGGGCGGAGTGGCGGTCGTGCAAGGGACCGCGGCGCTGGCCCCTACCGCGGTGAGCGCATGCGCGCGCTAGTCGGCGTCGTCGGGTGTCCAGCGGGCCCGGCGGATTCGGGCGATGTCCTGATGCCGGGTCGCGGGCATGATCCCGGGGAGCAGGAACCCCCACATGTCGTCGACACGTTGTTCGAGGTCCGTGCGCTGCGTCAGCACCTGGGAGACGGTCTGGACGCCGGTGAAGGCGCCGATGACGAACCGCGCCAACCTCGGCGGGTCGATGTCCGGGAGGAGATCTCCCTGCTCGACGGCCCGCGTGGCGAGCATCTCGCAACTGTTGATCCAGTCGAGATAGGGGTCGGCGGGCCCCTGGTCGTCGGCACTGAGTTCGAGGGTGATCCGGATACCGGCCCGCACGATCGGATCGTTCACGATCTGCCGGGCCATCTCGTGACAGAGCATCACGATCTGCTCGATCGCCGAAACCTGCTCGCGGCCGATCGCCTCGACGGACGCGATGGAGATCCGGTGTTGCTCGCCGATGATGAATCGCGCCAGATCCTCTTTGGAGCGGAAATGGAAGTACAAGGCCCCCTTCGTGATTCCGGCATTCTCGACGATGTTGCCGAGTCTGGCTCCTTCGAACCCCGACTTCTCGAACATCTCCGCCGCCCCGCGGACGATCTGCTGTCGGGTCGCCGCAGCACGCGCCTGCTGAACCACGTTCACACCTTTCCCTGCCGCACGAGAGAAGAACGATGACGATGAAAGCACGGACTACGCGCCCATTGCCCGGAGAGACGGTACCAGCGTCGACCGCGACCGACCGCGGTCGAACACGTTCCACGCCGGTCCGTGTCGCGGTGGTGGGAGCCACGGGCTTCATCGGATCGGCCACCGTGACGGCACTGGCGTCGGCCGGGATCCCCTGCACCGCGGTCGCACGCGCACCTTCACGCTCGGACCTTCCGGACGTGGTGTCCGCCCGAGCGGACCTGACCGACCCGGCGAGCCTCGAAACGGCACTCACCGGCGTCGATGTCGTGATCCATGCCGCCTCCTACACCGGCACCGACCCGGCGCACTGCGCCGCCGTCAACGTCGAGGGCACCGAGAATCTGCTTGCCGCCGCGGCCCGGAACGGCATCGGCCAGGTCATCTACGTCAGCACCATCGGCGTGTACGGGTCCGGTCCGCACAGCGGAATCGGCGAGTTCGACGCCACGCCCGCACCCGTCTCGACGCTGAGCGCGAGCAGGCTGGCCGCCGAACACCGTGTCCTCGAGCGGGGTGGTTGCGTCGTCCGTCCCACCTTCGTCCACGGCCCCGGCGACCGCTGGTTCGTTCCCGGCCTCATCCGGATCCTCGAGGCATTGGAGGCCTGGGTCGACGAGGGTCGATCCCGGATCTCGATCATCGCAGTGCACGACCTCGCCCGGCTCCTCGCCGCCCTCGCAACGCAGCCTTCCGCACGCTCCGGCGACGTGTTCCACGCCTGCCACCCCGACCCGGTGACCGTCCGCGAACTCGGGGAGGCACTCGCGAACGCGGGCCGTCTTCGGCTGCCGGCCACAAGTCTCACCTTCGACGAAGCGACGACCGCCGGCGCCCGGCACGGCCTCACCGACCGACACCTCGATCTGATCGGCCGCGACCACTGGTACGACCCCGCCCGCCTCTGGACCGCCACGGGTTCGACCGTCGGCCACGGCCCCCTGGACCACCTCCCGGTGTGACGGGGTCCGTTCGCTTACAGGCGGAAGTCCGTCGATGCCCGCTCGACGAGTTCCGGAGCCAGCCGCTCGGACGTCACCTCGGCGCCGCCCAGCAGTTCGACGAGTTTCTGGACGCTGCGCCGGCCCATTGCGTGCATCGGTGACCGGATCGTCGTCAGGGCGACGGTGATCTCGGCGGACAGCGGAATGTCGTTGTAGCCGATCACCGCGACGTCCCGGCCCACTTCGCGTCCCGCGTCGCGCAGGGCGCCGTACGCACCGATCGCCGCGAAGTCGTTGGTTGCGAAGATCGCCGTCAGGCCGGGCTCGCGGGCGAGCAGTTCCACTGCGCCGAGACGTCCGCCTGCCGCGTCGAATCCGGTGTAGACGATGTTCGCCTCGGGCACGGGACATCCTGCCGACGCGAAGGTTTCGGCGAATCCGCCGGATCGGTCGACGGTGGTGCTGGCGAACGGTAGACCGGCGATGACGCCCACCCGCTCGTGGCCGCGGTCGAGGAGGTGTCGGGCGGCGAGGGCGCCACCTGTTCGATCGTCGCAGGTCACCGACGGGTACTCGCCCGAGCGTCGGGAGACGAGCACGAACGGTGTTCCCCGTTCGGCGACGCTGTCGAGGAAGCGGTGGTCCATGTGCGCGTCACCGAAGATGAGTCCGTCCACTCGCCGGGCGAGGAGCATGTCGGTGCGTGCGGACTGATTGTCCGGATCGTCGAGGGAGTTCGTGACGAACGTGGACAGGCCGGCCTCCTCGGCCGCTTCCTCGATCCCCTCGTACACGGTGGCGAGCACGTAGTCGGACAGCCTGGGGACGAGGACGCCGATGAGGTTGCTGCGGTTGGTGCGCAAACTCGCGGCGTGCGGGTTCGGCCGGTAGCCGAGACTGTCCGCTAGCGCGCGGATGCGTTCGGTGGTGGCGGCCGACGCGGCGCGTACTCCGGGTTCGGTGGTTCCGTTCAGCACACGCGACACCGTCGAGACATGGACGCCCAGCTCGTCGGCGATCAGGCGCAGCGTGGCGCGCGGCTTCTTCGGATTCCCCACGATGTCGATCCTTCCACGTCGTGTAAACGCTGTGAAACGTATCCCGGGCCCTCTTGACACGTGGCCGCCGTCACGATTCTAATGAACCCAAACGTTTGAGCCAAACGTTTGCGCAACCCGAAGGGAAGTCATGAGCAAGGTTGTCGTGCTGGGCACGGGCGGGACCATCGCGTCCCGGAACGACCCGGCCGGAAAGGCCGTGGCCTCCGATCACGTGTCGGCGTTACTGGACGCCGCGGGCACGTCCGCTCCGGCGGACGTCGAGATCGAGGGCCGCGACATACTCACCACGGGTAGCTACCTGCTGACACCGGCCGATCAACTCGTCATCGTGCGCGAAATCGTGGCCGCACTCCGCGACCCGTCCGTGTCCGGCGTGGTGGTCACGCACGGAACGGACACGATGGAGGAGACCGCGTACCTGCACGATCTCCTCCACGGCGATCCGCGTCCGGTCGTGTTCACCGGTGCGCAGATCACGGCGGGCGAGCCGGACTCCGACGGGCCGCGCAACCTGCGGGACGCGATCACCGTTGCCGCCGACCACCGCGCCCACGACCTCGGCACGACGATCGCGTTCGCCGGCCGGCTGTTCACGGCCGCGGGGACGCGCAAGAGACACACCACCGCACTGGACGCGTTCGACAACGGCGCGACCGGACCTCTCGGCCGGATCGTCGACGGAGTCCTGACGCTCTTCGCCAGACCGGTTCGTCCCCAGCCTCTTCCGATACCGGACGCGCTCCCCCGGGTCGACATCGTGGCCGTGCACCCAGGCGCCGACCGGGCCCTGCTCGACGCCGCCGTCGACGCGGGTTCCCGGGGAATCGTGCTGGAGGCGACGGGGATCGGCAACGCGAACAAGACGTTCGTGGACGGAGCCCGCGACTGCGTCGCGGCCGGAATCCCGGTGGTCGTGGCCACGCGCGTCGCTGACGGAGACATCGTTCCCCGCTACGGAAACGGTGGCGGCGCCGACCTCGCCGAGGTCGGCGCGCTCACTGCCGGTCTCCTGCGGCCGGCGCAGGCCCGGGTTCTGCTCGCCGCGGCAGTCGCCGTGTCCTCCCCCTCGGACGTCGCCGACCTCGTCCGCACCCATACCCACCCCACCGTGGTGCCGCACGCCACGGCGAACCAGACCGACAAGTAGGAGAGGTACGCATGTCCAAGAAGATCTACGTCAACTTCGGAGTCGACGTCGACGCCGTCGCAGGATGGCTCGGCTCGTACGGCGGAGAAGACTCCCCCGGCGACATCTCCCGCGGCATGTTCGCCGGTGAGGTGGGCGTGCCTCGCCTGGTGAAGATGTTCGACAAGTACGACATCACCACCTCCTGGTTCGTGCCCGGCCACTCCATCGAAACGTTCCCCCGCGAAATCGAGCAGGTCGTCGCGGCCGGGCACGAGATCGGCATCCACGGATACAGCCACGAGAACCCGATCGCGATGACGCGCCAGCAGGAAACCGACATCCTCGATCGCAGTATCGAACTGATCGAATCGTTCACCGGCAGCAAGCCCACCGGATACACGGCGCCGTGGTGGGAATTCTCCAAGGTCACCAACGAACTGCTCATCGAGCGTGGCGTCAAGTACGACCACTCCCTCATGCACAACGACTTCACGCCGTACTACGTGCGCGTCGGCGATTCCTGGTCGAAGATCGACTACAGCCAGCCGGCCGAGACGTGGATGAAGCCGCTCGTGCGCGGCCAGGAGACCGATCTGGTGGAGATCCCAGCCAACTGGCTGCTCGACGATCTCCCGCCGCAGATGTTCATCAAGTCCAGCCCCAACAGCCACGGCTTCGTCAGCCCGCGGCACCTCGAGGAGATGTGGCGGGACCAGTTCGACTGGGTCTACCGCGAGATGGACTACGCGATCTTCCCCGTAACGATTCACCCCGACGTGTCGGGCCGGCCGCAGTCGCTGCTGATGCTCGAACGCCTCATCGAGTACATCAACCAACACGACGGCGTCGAGTGGGTGACGTTCGACCACATGGTGAACGACTTCAAGGAACGCTTCCCGCGTCAGAGCTGATCCACCGAAAGGCGGTGGGGTGCAGGCCCGCACTCCCACCGCCGCCCCCAGCATCCGACATCATCAGTCCCGGAAGGACACCCATGAGCCAGACAGCCGAGGGAATCCCAGTATCGCAAACCGGCGGTCCCACCAAGCAACTCCCCCGCTTCAGCATCCGCGAAACCCGTAAGTCCACGATCATCGCCTTCCTCGCCTGGACGGTCGCGGTGTACGACTTCATCCTGTTCGGAACCCTGCTCCCCCGGGTCAAGGAGGACTTCGGCTGGAGTTCCTCGCATGCGCTGCTCATCTCCACGTTCGTGAGCATCGGGACGGCGATCGTCGTGCTCGGCGTCGGCCCGCTCGTCGACCGGCTCGGGCGACGCAAGGGCATGATGATCACCGTCGGCGGCACGGCACTGTCCTCCGCCGCGACAGCCGCCTCGGGCGGTGCGTTCAGCCTCGTCGCCGCGAAGTCCATCGGCGGCATGGGACTGTCCGAACAGGCCGTGAACGCCACGTATCTCAACGAGATCTACGCGGTCTCCGAGAGTGACGCCGTGCGCAAGCACCGCGGGTTCATCTATTCGTTCGTCCAGACCGGATGGCCCCTCGGCGCACTCCTTGCCGCCGGATTCGTCGCCCTGATGGGTTCGATCGTGGGACCCGACGACTGGCGCATCGTCTTTCTCGTCGCCACCCTCCCCGCCCTGATCATCGCGTTCGTCTGCGCACGGCTGAAGGAGTCGCCGCAGTTCGATCTCCAGGATCGGATTCGCCGGCTGCGCAAGGCCGGGAAGCCCGACGAGGCCCGGGTCCTGGCCGAGGAGTACGGTATCGAGCACTCCGAATCGAGCTCGCTCGCCCGGATCTTCCACGGCGCCAACCGTCGCAACACGATCGTCCTGTCGCTCGCGTGGATGGTCAACTGGTTCGGCATCCAGACGTTCAGTGTGCTGGGCACGACGGTCCTCGAGGACGGCAAGGGCTTCTCGGGCAACTTCACGCTGCTGCTCGTCGTGTTCGCCAACGTCGTCGGCATCTTCGGGTACCTCTTCCACGGCTGGGCGGGAGACCGATTCGGACGCCGCAACGCGATCGTGGGCGGCTGGATGGTCGGCGGAATCCTGTTCGCACTCATGCTGCTCGGGCCGTCGTCCGCGGCATTCGTCCTGCCCACCTACATGTTCGGCCTGTTCTTCCTCCTCGGTCCGTACTCGGCGATGAACTTCTTCATGGCCGAGTGCTACACCACCGATTGCCGCGCCACCGGTGCCACGTTCATCGGCGCCATGAGCCAACCGGGCGCGATCATCGGCGGCTTCCTCCTCACCGCCATGGTGTCGGCCAACGTGGGATTCGGTACCGCGGCGTTCTGGGTCGGCGCTCTCGGCACCTTCGCGTCCGGCCTCGTGATGCTGTTCGCCAAGAAGGTCGCGATCACCGCCGGATAGCGGTGTACCACGCACTACGACAGGAACTTTCATGCACAATCCGTACGACAATCTGAAGGACCGGGTCGCCGTCGTCACCGGCGCGGCCAGCGGCATCGGCCGCGAGACCGCGGTCGCGTTGGCCGAGGTGGGTGTCCGGGTGGTCATCGGCACCTTCCCCGGCGACCCCCACGACCCGAAAGAGACGCTGCGTCGCGTCGAGAGCGTCGGCGGCGACGGCGTGATCCACGACGTCGACGTGCGGTCCACCAGCGAGGTCGAGGCGTTCACCGACCGGGCACTGACGGAATGGGGGCGGCTCGACTTCGCCGTCGCGAACGCCGGTGTCCTACGCAAGAACGCGATCGCCGAACTCGACGACGCCGCCTGGTCCGACATGCTGCAGGTCGATCTCACCGGTGTGATGCGGACCCTGCGCGCCGCCGCCACCCGCATCGACGGGCCGGGCTCGCTGATCTCCATCTCCTCGATCGCGGGCGGCGTCTACGGGTGGGGCGAGCACGCGCACTACTCGGCCGCCAAGGCCGGCGTGCTCGGACTCAGCCGCGCCCTCGCCGTCGAACTCGCGCCGCGCGGGATCCGCTCCAACGCCATCGTTCCGGGACTGATCGAGACTCCGCAGTCGTCCGATCCGGTCAATTCACTCGGCCCCGACGGTCTGGTGGCGGCCGGGGCGAAGATTCCGTGGGGACGTGTCGGGACGGCCGCCGAGATCGCAACCGTCATCCGGTTCCTCGTCAGCGACGACTCACGCTATCTCACCGGGCAGTCCATCGTCGTCGACGGCGGCCTCACCACCAAGATGCAGGACTAGGAGAACGATCATGGGAGTTCTGGACGGTAGACGGGCGCTGGTCGCGGGCGGAGCCAGCGGTATCGGCCGCGCGATCGCCGAGGCGTATCTCGCCGAGGGCGCAGACGTGGTGATCGCCGACGTCGACGAAGCGGCGGCGCAGCTGACGGCGAAAGAACTCGGGGCCGCGGCCGCCGTCCGAGTCGACGTCGCGAACGAGGAGTCGGTGCGCGCGGCCTACGCAGGCGCCGTCGAAGCACTCGGACGCGTGGACGTGCTCGTCAACTCCGCGGGGATCCTCGAGGAATCCGAGCTCGCCGACATGTCACTCGACATGTGGCGCCGCACGATCGACATCGACCTGACCGGGATGTTCCTGATGTGCCGGGCTGCTGTTCCGGCGATGGTGGCCGCGGGTGAGGGACGCATCGTCAACATCGCGTCGCAACTCGGGATCAAGGGCGGGGTGGGACTCGCGCACTACGCGGCCGCGAAAGCCGGGGCGATCGCGCTCACCAAATCGCTGGCACTCGAAGTGTCGCGGCACAACGTCCTGGTCAACGCCATCGCGCCGGGTCCGATCGAGACCCCGCTCGTCGACGGCATCACCGAGGACTGGAAGGTCGCCAAGCGGGCGGAACTGCCCCTGGGCCGATTCGGACTACCCCGGGAGGTGGCACCCACCGCCGTGCTCCTCGCGTCCGACCCCGGCGGGAACCTGTACGTGGGCCAGACCCTCGGCCCGAATAGCGGGGACGTGATGCCCTGATGTGTGGCGGATGCCCGGGAGCGAAGGCGGGCGACTGGCTGAGCCCGGTCATCCGCACACACACTCAGCGGGAGGCGGTGGCCAGGCTCGTCGGGTCGGCCGCGGCGCGGGTCCGCTCCACCCCTAGCGGCTGGACCGTGGCCTCGCCCACCGGGCGGACGATCGTCGCGGCGACGATGACCGAACTGTGGTCGGGCCTGCTGGCGTGCGGGCAACCCGAGCCCGCGTGGGAAGGCGTGCGTCTGCCCGAGTCGTTCGACGAGCCGGAGCCGCTCCCCGACCGGCGGACACCCCTGTCGGTAACCGCCGACACGCGTGCCCTGGCCCGGCAGCAGGTCGAGCAACATCTCGCCGCGCCCCACTGCTTCCACGTGCGAGTCGCCGAGGTGCACGACGGCACGGGAACATCCACCGCGGTCCTCGAATTCGACTCCGCCACCCGCGGCGCGATCGTGCTGTCCGGCATGCTGGCCCACGGCCACGGAGACGGACGCGGCCTGGATGCCCGCATCGCGCTGGCCGACTCGGTGGTCACCCTCCAGACCTGGGACGGGCACGGGCTCGGATTCTCCGTCGAGCGGAACGTCCAGTCTTCGTCCGCCGTCCGCGAGCGGGGTGTATACCCGGAGAGAGGATGATGTCCCCCACCTGACGGAGTGTCGAGATGGCCCTTCTCTCCGAGATCGTCGTGGACACCGAAGGCGACAGCCGGGTAGTGGTCCTGTATCCCGTGATGTGGCTGTTCATCGCGGTCCTGGTCACGTTCGTCGTCACCCGGACCATCACCCGCCGTATCCGGGCGCGATCGGGAGCGGCGCCCACGGACGACGGCGCGGAGTCGGGGGGCGGTCTGATCAACGACATCACCGTCGGCGGTGTGCACCTGCATCACCAGGTTTTCGGGATCCTGTTCATGACGCTGGCCGGGCTGGCATTGATCGCCACCACCCCGGAGGGCACCGCGCTCAACGTCTTCGCCGCCCTCTTCGGCGTCGGCCTCGCGCTCACGTTCGACGAGTTCGCGCTGTGGGTGCACCTCGACGACGTGTACTGGAGCACGTCCGGCCGGAAGTCGGTGGACGCGATCTTCTGCGCGCTCATGATCACCGGTCTGATGATCGGGGGCGCCGAACTCGTGACCGGCCGGATCGGCACCCCGGAGTGGTGGTCGTCGATCGGCTATCTGGCCATCTCCCTCGCCGTCTCGGTGATCTGCCTGCTCAAGGGCAAGTTCGTCACGGGGATCGTGGGGATCGTGTTCCAGCCGGTGGCGATCATCGGCGCCATCCGCCTGGCCAAGCCCGACTCGTGGTGGGCGATGCGCCGCTACCCGAACAAACCGCGCCGGATGGCGCGCGCCCAGTCGCGATTCGGCGAGCGCTACCACGCCCGCTGGAACCGGGCGCGCGACTTCGTCGCCGGACCACCGGATGTCCGTGAGGCGGGTATACGGTGATCTGCGCCGTCAGTCTTCGTCGGCCGTCCGCGACCGCCCCATCATCTCCAGCCCGGCCATCGCCTTCTCGGCGCCCGCCTCGTCCACCTTCTCCATGGCGAACCCCATGTGGATGACGATCCAGTCGCCCGGTTCCAGGCTGACGTCCTCGGGCAGCATGCCGACGTTCACCTTGCGCTGTTCGCCGACGACGTCGACGAGCGCGAGCTGGTTGCCGTAGCCCTCCAGCATGCGCACCACCTGACCGGGAATACCGAGACACATGATTCAGCCCTCCGTCGTGTCCGGTTGCAGCGTTGCCGCGGACTCGGACTCCAACAGTTGATCCACGATCTCGAACACCGTGTCGACGGCCGGGTCGACGGCGGCCTGGACCCGCGGTGAGAGCCCGATTCCCTCGGCGGTGTTCTCCACCTGGCAGCCGAGGACCACGGTTCGCGGCAGGGTTCCGCCGAGCGCGCGCAGACTCGCGAACACCGCCCCCGGATCCATGCTGTGCGCGTCCAGCGGCGCCGCCGCGGCGGTATCCGAACCCACCTCGAATGCCCTCAACGCCCCGGGCTCACCGCGGCCGGGCACCGCGTCCACCAGCAGGAGAGCGCCCCACCCGTCCAGCAGCTCGTAGGCCAGATGCGTTCCGCGAATGCCGAAATCGACAGCGCGGACTCCCGGCGGCAGCGACCTCCTCGCGACCGCGCGCAGCACCTCGGGACCGAAACCGTCGTCGCCGAAGAAGATGTTGCCCACACCGGCAACCAGAACCCGCCTGCCCACCGTCACGTGCGACTCACATTTTCCGGATACGCAGATATCGTCTGATGTCGGGAATCGCGATGACGGCGACCGCAACGCCCGCGACCACGACCAACGCCAGAGCCGCGGTGGTCATCTCTCCGAGAATCTTCATGGCTGTCCATCCTTTCCGGTGTCTGCCGAGACCGGCTCCACCTCGTCCGGGGCGAAGTACAGATACCGCCCGTACCACTCGTGCAACTCCGACGCAGGGTCGTCCACCAGCACGACGCCGACGTGGGTGCCACCGTCGACGTCGGCGTGCACGGTCACCACGCGAGCCAACTGTCCCGCGAAGAACAGGTCCTGGGCGTCGGCGCGCCGCGACGGGTGGATCCGCACGACGGTGCCCTTCGCCACCCGGACGCCGTTCACGACCACGCCGTCGACGTCGGGACGTACGGCGGTGTCGGCGTCCGGATCCCACCACGGCATGTCGTCGGTCAATTCCGGGACGAGACCCATGTCGGGGAGGCCCGGGTCCGGGAGGCGCGGATCCGGGAGGTGCGGGTCCGGGACGTGCGGATCTCGGAGGATGCCGTGCATCTGGGCGAGCGTCGCCGGCGACATCTGGTCGCACCGATCGATGATCTGGGCGGCGAGCGGGTCGGTGGCGCGGGCCTGCCGCTTCTCCTCCTCGGTGAGGGTCATGACCCGGAGTGTGAGGATCTCGTCGATCTCGGTGGCGTCGAACAGTGCCCCGTCGCTCTGCTCGGCAACCTCGGGGTGGTCGTACAGGATGATCGGCGACACCAGGACGAGGTCCGTCTCCCCCGGCAAGCCGGCCAGCACGGGGTAGCACCGTTCGTGCGCGCAGGTGCCCGCGAGTTGCTCCGCCTCCACGGGGGGTTCGAGGAGTGAGACGAACTCGGTGTTCTCGGCCGCCAGGATCAGGTGGGCGCCGATCAGCGACTGCCGGATCGCCGAATCCTTGCCCCAGACTCCCGCGTCCCGCGGTTCGGTGTCCCAGCCGGCGACGTCCGGCGCGGTGGTCACGTTCTCGACCGACACCCGCACCCGGTTCAACCCGTCGACGCTGTCGCTTCCCACCGTCACGACCGCATGTGCGGGCCACCGGGTGCGCACCACGCGGCCGGCGAGGGATCCGTCCTCGCCCCGCAGTTCCTCCACCTCCGTTCCGCCGTCGATGTGGACGTCGAGGCGGCGTTCGCCCGGCCACTCCGCGGGATGCAGGATGCCGAGATCGAATTCGCGCTCCACCGCCTCGTCCCAGCTGAGCCAGCTCGCACCCGCGACGGTCAGTTCGTCGACGGGAACGAATTCCGCCGAGTCAGCGACCGCGCGTTCGATGCTGCGCACCTGGAGTTGCAGGAATCGGAGCGTGACGTTCACCCCCGCTCCGGTGCCGGCCCGCATCAGGGTCTGACAGGACATCCGCGGTTCCTCGCCGACCCCCGACTCCGCCGCACCCGACGGTCCGAGGACGCCGAACTGCCACCGCGACTGGTTCTTCGACGAACTCGCACGATACGGATACAGCAGATAACCCTCGTACAGGACCGCGTCGGCCACGGCACGCACTCGCTGCAGGGACGCCGGGGAGATCATGCGATCACCTCCCCGGCTCCCTGCAGCAGGTCCGAAATGGCGACGTCCAGTCCGATCAGACCGTGCGCCGCCTTGTAGCGCGCCAGCGCGGCGAGGGTGTCGTGGTCGAGGCGCACCCACCCCGTATTCGGGTAGTGCGCCTGAACCAGTTCGCGCCACACCGCCACCGGCAGGTCGTAGGTCGACTCGCGGTCCCACGGGATCCGTTCCACCCCGAAACCTGCGACCCCGCGGGTGAAGACCGTTCCGCTGAACAGGAACACCAGCGGCACCGTCGACCCGGCCTCGTCCAGGGCGTGCAGATACTTCGAGGCCGTGACCTCGAAGTCATATGTGCACGGCAGCGGCAACTCCACCACACTCGACCCGGTGAACCCCTGGGCCACGGTGCTGGTCTGCATCCACTGGAAGGGTTTGAGCGTGGCCGTCCACCGCTCGCGGGGCCCGAACAGATCGAGGAGGCCCTCCGCCTCGCCGTCCGTGTAGCGGCGGCGTTGCGGGTCGATGCGGACCTGGCACCGGACGGCCATCGCGTGCACGGCGGCACCGCTCGACTCCGTCACCTCCACTCGCGCAGTGAGATTCGGCGCAACCGCGAACGGTTCCGGAAACACGTCCTCCACGTGGAACGACAACTCGGTCACGTCGGCTCCTTCGCGACGCGACTGCGCGCACGCACCGTCTCGAAGAACGTGTCGATGACCCGGCGAGCATCCTGGCCACCGTCGAACCCCCGCCACACCTGCCGCAACTCGCCCACCAGCTGATAGCAGGCGTCGATGGGGACGAGGTAGCACTCGGGGTCGCCGCCGCCGTGCTCGGGGACCCGCAGCAGCAACGCTTCCGTGTCGGCGGACAGCCGGCCGAGCGCCGGGTTGGCCGCGAGAACGCCGTCCCAGGCGTCGAGTGGCAGCTCCGATTCGGTGGCACCTGCCGGACCGGGATAGAACGCGACGGTCTTGGCCAGCAGCGAGTTCCGGAACACGAAGGCGAGCCCGACGGGGATCTCCAGTTCGTCCCAGCGACCCGGTGCGAGTTCGAAGTCGGGAAACGACAGGTAGCGTTCCGGGACGGCCCGGAAACGCAGTTCAGCGCTCTCGTCGGTGAACAGCAGGTAGCACCCGCGGCACACGCACATCAGTTGCCGGTCCTGGACGTTCACGACGTGCTGATGGGCGTCGGCGATCGGCACGGCGCACATGTCGCACCGTTCGCCGACCACCGGTTTGGGTCGCTCGGATGCGATGCGCTGCAGGATGCGCAGTCCGTTCCCCGACGGGCTCATCACGCCACCTCCGCGGCGGGCACCGCGACGGAGACGACGCCGTCACGCACGAGGACCGGAAGCGGCGACAGCGTTTCGGCGTCCGCGTCACCGTCCAGACGGAGTCCTGCCCGGCGCGCGTCGAAGTGCGCCCGGCACGACGGACAGCGCAGCACCGCATCACCCACCTGCCCGCCCGCCCTTCGTTGCAGCGTGGCCCCGGCCAGCGAGTTGGTGCAGGCGGCGCAGCGGTCGCGGTAGGCGAACAACTGCTCCCCGATCCGGCACACCAGAATCGGGAGCCCGGCGACGGCGAACCCGGCCACCTCCCCGGGCGCGAGGTCCTCGAGTTCGGGCACCGAGATCCACGTCCCGGTGCCACTCGACCCGTCCGTTCCGTTCGGATGAACATGGGAGAACAGCGATTCCGCGGCGATCAGCCCGGAGCCGGCCGCGGGGGTCGCACCCACCACCTCGATGTCCACGGTCTCCGGTGCCGCCGCCAGCACGGCGTCCTTGACGGCGAGTTCCAACGTCACCGCCGAGGACGGGCAGCTCTGACAACTGCCGGTCAGCCGAAGCCGCACCACACCGTTCACCACACCGAGCAGTTCGACGTCACCGCCGTGGGATCCCAGATAGGGGCGCACACTGTCGAGTGCGGTGGCGACCCTCGTCTCGACGTCGTGCGGATGGAGCCCGTTCACCAGCAGCAGGCTCGCGACGAGTTCGTCGGCGGCCAGCCGTTCGACGAGGTCGTCGTCGCGGTCACCGATGATCTCGAGGACGCGCTGCAACCCGGCGCCGTAGAGTTCGACCACCTCGCGGACCAGTTGCTCGGCGCGATCACGTGCCACCGAGCCACCTGTCGAACTCGCGTCCAACAGGCTGTCGATCCTCTCGCCGGCTGTCCGCCACCGATCGGGGTCGTCTCCTACTTCGTCACTCCCCCACGTCTCCGATCCGCCACTCTCCATGCGTACCCCGTCACTCGCCGGTCACGGACTGGGTGGGAGAATGCAGCTTCTCCAGCGTCTTTCCCTCACCGAGATACATGTGCACACCGCAGGGCAGGCAGGGATCGAAACTGCGGACGGTCCGCATGATGTCGATGCCCTTGAAATGCTCCCGGTCGTTCTCCTCGAAGATCGGCTGACCCTGCACCGCATCCTCGTACGGCCCCGGCGTACCGAAGCTGTCGCGGGGGTTGGCGTTCCACGGCGTCGGCGGATACGGGTGGTAGTTCGCGATCTTGCCGTCGCGAATCACCATGTGGTGCGACAGGACTCCGCGCACCGCCTCCGTGAAGCCGCAGCCGATTCCCTCGTCGGGGACCTCGAACTTCTCCCACGTCTTCGTGTGCCCGGCCCGGATCTCGGCGAGCGCCTTCTCCGCGAAGTGCAGCGCACACGCCGCCGCGTACGCCTGGAAGTAGGTCCGCGCCCGGTCACGCTCGATCGTGTTGCTGCCGTACTGCGGGATCTTCCACTCGAACTCGACCGGGCCCTTCAGCGCGGTCTTCGGCAGGTTGATCTTCACGCTGTGACCGGTCGACTGCACGTACCCGATGTCGACGAGGCCGGCGAGGGCGGTACTCCAGAGCCGGGCCAGCGGCCCGCCGCCGGTGTCCAGCGCGAGGTGATCGGTGCCGTCGAACCACCGCGGCGACATCACCCAGCTGTACTTGTCCTCCATGTCGCGTTTCTGCGGGTGCGGGTTGGTGTGCTGGTTCCACGGATGCCTGCGGTCGACCGGATTCCCGAGCGGATCGTTCTTCACGAACATCTCCTGGTCGGTCCAGTCGTCGTAATACGAACTGCCCAGCAGGATTCGGATGCCCAGATTGATGTCGACGAGGGACGTCGTGATCAGTTTGCCGTCCACCACGATGCCGGGCGTCACGAACATGGCCCGTCCCCACTTCTCCATGTCCTTGTAGGAGAAGTTGCACACCGCGGGATCCTGGAAGGACCCCCAGCAGCCGAGGAGAGTCCGGCGCAGGCCGACCTTCTCGTAGCCGGGCATGGCCTCGTAGAAGAAGTCGAACAGGTCGTCGTGCATGGGGACGACCTTCTTCATGAACTCCACGTAGCGCATCAGACGCGTCGTGTAGTCGGTCATCAACTGGATCGTCGCGACCGTGCCCACACCACCCGGATACAGGGTGGACGGATGGACGTGCCGACCTTCCATCAGGCAGAACATCTCTCGCGTCCACCGGCTGACCTGCAACGCCTCCCGATAGAACTCACCGGTGAACGGGTTGAGCGAACGCATGATGTCGGCGATGGTCTTGTAGCCGTGCTCACCGGCATGCGGCGCCTCGGTCTTCTCGGCCTGCGCGAGCACCCCGGGATTGGTCTCGGAGACCATCTTCTCGCAGAAGTCCACACCGACGAGGTTCTCCTGAAAGATGTTGTGGTCGAACATGTATTCTGCGGCCTCGCCGAGGTTGACGATCCACTCGCCGATGTGCGGCGGCTGCACGCCGTAGGCCATGTTCTGGGTGTAACACGAACACGTCGCGTGGTTGTCACCACAGATACCGCAGATGCGGCTCGTGATGAAGTGGGCGTCGCGCGGGTCCTTACCCTTCATGAAGATCGAATAGCCGCGGAAGATCGACGAGGTGCTGTGGCACTCCACGACTTCCTTCTGCTTGAAGTCGATCTTCGTGTAGATGCCCAGGCTGCCCACGATGCGCGTGATCGGATCCCACGCCATCTCGACCAGGCCGTCGGATTCCGACTTGTGCGAAGGTTCCGGAATGATCGTTGTCATCGACGTACCTCTCAGTGTTCGAGGCCGGCGGACTACCGCCCGAGACCCCGAGCGGGACTACCAGGTGCGTGTGGCGCCCGTGGTCAGTTTCGTACCGCGACTGCGCCAGTGCGGCTCTTTGTCCAAGGTGGTCTTGGTGATCTTGCGGAGACTCCGAATGGCGGATCCGTACAGTCCGGACGCCGCGGCGGAGATCTTGCCGCCCGGGGGTTCGTCCATGAACGGCATGAACTTGTCCGGGAAGCCAGGCATCGTGCACCCGATGCAGATACCGCCCACATTCGGGCACCCACCGACACCGTTGATCCAGCCCCGCTTCGGGACGTTGCACTTGACGACGGGGCCCCAGCACCCCAGCTTCACGATGCACTTGGGCGAGCCGTACTCGGTGGCGAAATCACCCTGCTCGTAGTAGCCGGCGCGGTCGCAGCCCTCGTGCACCGTGGCACCGAACAGCCATTGCGGGCGCAAAGCGTCGTCGAGCGGGATCATGGGCGCCTGCTCGGTGGCCATGTAGAGGAGATACGTCAGCGTCTCCGACAGATTGTCCGGTTGGATCGGGCAGCCGGGAACGCAGACGATCGGGATGCCCGCCTTCGACTTCCAATCCCAGCCGAGATAGTCGGGAACGCCCATCGCACCGGTCGGATTACCCGCCATCGCGTGAATACCGCCGTACGTGGCGCACGTCCCGGCCGCGACGATCGCCGTCGCCTTCGGAGCGAGACGATCGAGCCATTCGCTCGTCGTCACCGGCTGACCGGTCTCGGGATTGTTGCCGAAACCGCACCAGTAACCCTCGTCGTGAAGTTGCTCGTTCGGTATGGAACCCTCCACCACCAGGACGAAAGGTTCGAGCTCGCCGCGATCCGCCTTCCAGAACCACTCCAGGAAGTCGTCGGCGCCGCCCTCGGGGCCGTTCTCGAAGTCGATCAGCGGCCAGTGAACGGCCACTTTGGGCAGGCCCGGCAGGGCTCCCAGAGCAATCTCCTCGACACTGGGCTGCGTCGCAGCCGTCAAGGCCACCGAATCGCCGTCGCAACTGAGTCCCGCATTGATCCACAGCACGTGAATCAGGGTGTCCTCGGCGTTGATTGCTTCCTGTGTCGGCATATCAGGTCGCTTTCCGGAGTGAACACAACTCCTGTCGCCACCGGAGTCGACCGTCGGCCCACCTGTGTGGCGCTGATATTTATTTAGCTCCGCCGCCGAGCGGATGTCAACGGTCCTCGGCGCGTCGCACCGCGCGGCTCCACCCGGTCGTGTAGGAGCGTCATTGCTTCGCAATCCAGTCGTACCACTGCGCAATGCCCTGGCCCGTCGTCGCCGACAACGTGATCATCTGCAGGTCGGGGTTCACGGACCGGGCGTATTTCGTGCAGAGATCGACGTCGAAGTCCACGTACGGCAACAGGTCCGCCTTGTTCACGATCACCAGGTTCGCCGCCGCGAACATGTGCGGGTACTTGAGCGGCTTGTCCGTCCCCTCGGTCACCGAGATCACCACCACCCTGCTCTTCTCACCGAGATCGAACAGTGCCGGACAGACGAGGTTCCCCACGTTCTCGATGAACAGCAGCGAGTTCGGCTCGGGGTCGAGAGCGGTCAGCGCGTCCCGCATCATCTCGGCGTCGAGATGGCACCCGGCGCCCGTGTTCACCTGCACCACAGCACATCCCGTCGCCTTGATTCGGTTGGCATCGAGCATCGTCTCCTGATCACCCTCCACCACCGAGACGCGCCGCTGCCCACCGATGTCGGCGATGGTGCGTTCGAGCAGCGTCGTCTTCCCCGACCCCGGCGAACTCATCACGTTCAGCGCGAGCACCCCACGTCCGGCCAGCCAGCCCCGGTTGCGCTCCGCCGTGAGGTCGTTCTTCGCCAGCACCTTCTGTTCGAGGGTCACCGTCTCGGTCGCGTGCTCGTGGGGGTGTTCGTGAGTGTGGGGGTGTTCGTGGTCGTGCGGGTGCTCATGGTCGTGCGGGTGCTCGTGGTCGTGCGAATGATCGTGGTCGTGCGAATGATCGTGGTCGTGCGGGTGCTCGTGGGGCACCGTGATCCTGGTTCCGGTCTCGTCTCCGCATCCACAGGTGGCACACATTTGCGTCAGCTCACTTCCATCGAGAGGATTCGTAGTTCCCGACCCGACGTGACCTCCACGTCCGCACTTCCGCACGGGCACAGCAACACCAGGTCCGTGAGCGCGAAATCCTCGCCGCACTCACGGCAGTGCGCACCGCCCGGGGTGTGGTCGATGTCGAGACGGGCACCGTGCGCAACGGTCCCTTCGGTGACCAGTTCGAAACAGAACTGCATCGAATCGGCGACCACGGCCGTCAACGCCCCCACCTGTACGCGCACACTGTGGACCGTCCGTCCCGCGGCGGTCTCGCAGACGGCGTCGACGACGCTCTGGGTGATTGCCAACTCGTGCATCACGGCCCCGTTCAGGACTCGTCACCTGTGGATTCGAGCGTAGCGCTTCCCGCCCGTGAGTACTTATTAACCGCGGGCGGTTAATAAGTACTCACGGCAGACGTAGTCTGAGGATCCGCCATCCACTACAGGGAGGGCGCATGGACGCCTGGACCATCCGAGACTTCGAACCGGAGGATCTCGAGGCTGTCGTGCGCATGGACAGCAGTTCCACCACCACGGACCAACTGCCCCTGTTCGCGCTCTCGGACGTGGTCGGGAGTCTGTTGAACCGTCACCCCGCGGTCGTCGCGACGAGGGACGGGCACATCATCGGGACGGCGGTCGCTCGCGTCGACGAGGACCGCGCCTGGGTCATGCGGATCTCCCTCGATCCCGAATGGCGTGGGCAGGGGCTCGGCAGCGCCCTGTTGTCGCAGCTCGAGCACCGGCTCCTCGCCAGAGGAGTGCGACGGGTGACCGCCCTCCTCCCCGAAGGGGAGACCGGTGCGACGGCGCTGACCAATTCCGGATTCACGGCCCGCACGGGAGTCACGTACTACGAGAAGCTCGGAACGGTGTCGCCCCGCACGGCCGGGCTTCTGGCGACGCTCGGCGGTGCGGTACCGCCCGCCGGACTGTGGAAACAGGTCGCCGGCATGACCCGGGAGAAATCGCTGATCGAACGCAAGATCGTGCTCCCACTGTCACGGCCGGCGCTGGCCGCCGACCACGGGGTGGCAGCACCCCGCGCGGTGGTGCTGTTCGGGCCGCCGGGAACCGGGAAGACGACGTTCGCGCGTGCCATCGCCAGCCGGCTCGGCTGGCCGTTCGTCGAACTGTTCCCGTCGCGGCTCGCGGCCGCCGAGAGCGGTCTCGCCGCCGGCCTCGGGGAGGCGTTCGCGTCGATGGGTGAACTCGAGCACGTCGTCGTCTTCATCGACGAGGTGGAGGAGGTGGCGGCGCGGCGCCGGCCCGGGTCGCAGTCCGTCGGGGTGGTGAACGAACTGCTGAAGTCGATCGTCAACTTTCGTGAACGCGGCGGGCGGTTACTTGTGTGCGCCACCAATTCCGTTCGAGCACTGGATGATGCGTTCCTTCGACACGGACGTTTCGACTACGTGCTGCCGATCGGCGCACCCGACGCGGAGGCCAGACACGCCCTGTGGGAGCGCTATCTCGGCAACGAGCAGGTCGACGTGTCGGCACTCGTCGCCGCGACCGAGGGCTACACGCCCGCCGATGTCGCGCACGCGGCACGGACCGTTGCTCAGGCGACGTTCGAGTGCAGCGTCGACTCGGGTGGACGCTGCCATGCCGGCACCCAGGACTATCTGGACGTGATCGGCACGGTGCGTCCCACCCTCACCGCCGAGATGATGCGGGCCTTCACGGAGGACATCGCCGGTCATGCCCGCACCTGACCTGTGAGTACTTGTTAACCGCCCGCGGTTAACAAGTACTCACAGGCGTTCGATGATGGTGGCGTTGGCGGTGCCGCCGCCCTCGCAGATGGTCTGCAGACCGTAGCGGCCGCCGGTGCGCTCGAGTTCGTTGAGGAGTGTGGCCATCAGCTTCGTGCCGGTCGCGCCGAGCGGGTGGCCGAGGGCGATCGCGCCGCCGTTGACATTGACCTTCGCCGGATCGGCCCCGATCTCCTTGATCCACGCGAGGACGACCGGTGCGAATGCCTCGTTGATCTCGACCAGGTCGATGTCGTCGATGCTCAGACCCGTCTTCTCCAGAGCGTAGCGCGTGGCCGGGATCGGGGCGCTGAGCATGAAAATCGGGTCGGCGCCGCGGGCGCTGAGGTGGTGGATGCGGGCCCGGGGGGTCAGGCCGTACCTCTCGACTGCTTCCGGTGAGGCCAGCAGCACCGCGCTCGCGCCGTCGGAGATCTGGCTCGCGACCGCGGCGGTGAGTCGTCCCCCGTCGGTGAGGGTCTTCAGGGCGGCCATCTTCTCGAGGCTGGTCTCGCGGGGCCCCTCGTCCGTCGTCACGTCACCGAACGGGACGATCTCGCGGTCGAAGCGACCCTCGGCGATGGCCGTCCGCGCCCGCTCGTGGCTCTGCAGCGCCCAGCGCTCGAGTTCGTCGCGGCTGATGTCCCACTTGTCCGCGATCAGTTCGGCGCCGTTGAACTGCGACACTTCCTGGTCGCCGTAGCGTTCCGTCCAGCCCGTCGATCCGCCGAAGGGGGTGTCGAATCCGTACTGCTGACCGACCACCATCGCCGAGGCGATCGGGATCTGGCTCATGTTCTGCACCCCGCCGGCGACGATCAGGTCGGCGGTGCCGCTCAGGATCGCCTGCGCACCGAAGTGCACGGCCTGCTGACTGGACCCGCACTGCCGGTCGACGGTGACCCCTGGGACTTCTTCCGGGTAGCCGGCGGCCAGCCACGAGGTGCGGGCGATGTTGCCGGCCTGCCCGCCGATCGCGTCGACGCAACCGAAGACGACGTCGTCGACACCGGCCGGGTCAATGCCCGTGCGCTCGACGAGGGCCTTGATGACGTGCGCACCCAGGTCGGCCGGGTGCACGCCGGACAGGCCGCCGTTCTTCTTGCCGATCGGTGTGCGAACGGCGTCGACGATGTAGGCCTCGGTCATGTGAAACTCCTAGTCAGTTACGGGGACTCGCAAGTCCGTCGAGGACGATCGAGAGGTATTGCTTGGCGACGGTGTCGACCGTGACCGAGCCGCCGGGCCGGTACCAGCGGACGGCGACCCAGGCGGTGTCGCGGAGGAATCGGAAGGCGAGCTCGACGTCGATGTCGGACCGGAAGCTGCCGTCCTTCACACCCGCCTCGAGCACACCCATCCACAGCTCGCGGAATTCGGTGTTCAGTTCGGACAGGTACGCGAAGCGCTCGTTGGCGACGAGGTGCTTCACCTCGTCCTGGTAGATCGCGACCGCGGAATGCGACGCGTCGATCGCCTCGTAGGACGTGGTGACCAGCGCTTCGAGGGTGGCGCGACTGTCGAGTCCGGACGCGACGATCTCGCGGTACTTGCCGAACAGGTCGTCGAGGAAGCCCCGTAGGATCTCGTCGACCATCGACTCCTTCGAGTCGAAGTGGTGGTACAGGCTGCCCGACAGGATGCCCGCGGCGTCGGCGATGTCGCGCACGGTGGTGGCCCGCAGGCCGCGTTCGGCGAACAGGGTGGCCGCGATGTCGAGGAGTTCGGTCCGGCGTCCGGACTTGCCGGAAGTGTCGTCGGCGGGGGGTGGCGTCATCGTCACATCCTATCAACCAAGCGCTTGTTAGGGCCTTCGGCCCTGTGCGCGGTTAAGGAGTCCAGACACTCGTCAACCACGCACAGGCGGCGGAGCCGGCTACGCCCTCTGCGACGAGACCGACACGACCTCACCGGTGAGGTAGGTGGTGTAGTCGCTGGCGAGCATGGCGATGGTGGCGGCGATTTCCCACACCTCGGCGGCGCGGCCGAACGCCTCGTCGGACGCCAGCTTGTCGAGGAGTTCCTCGCTGGTCACCTTCGCGAGGAATGCGTGCCGTGCGATGGACGGCGCGACGGCGTTGATCCGGACGCCGTACTCGGCGGCCTCGATCGCACTGCACCGGGTCAGGGCCATGACGCCGGCCTTCGCGGCCGCGTAGTGCGCCTGCGAGTGCTGCGCCCGCCACCCGAGGACGGACGCGTTGTTGACCAGTACGCCGTTGTGCGGGGCCTCCTTGAAGTAGCGCAGCGCGGCGCGGGTGGCCCGGAACGTTCCGTTCAGCGTGATGTCGAGGACGCGGTCCCACTCCTCGTCCGTCATGTCGACGAGCGGGGTCTCGCCGCCGAGTCCGGCGTTGTTGACGAGGACGTCGATCCTGCCCAGCGCGTCGGCGGCCCCGGAGATCAGAGCGTCCACCTGCTCCGTGCTGGACACGTCACACGTCAGCGCTTCGACCGCCTGACCGGGGAACTCGGCGGCCAGTTTCTCCTTGGTCTCGAGGAGTCGACGCTCGTGCCAGTCGGACACCAGCACGTCGGCGCCCTCGAGCAGGGCGCGTCGCGCGGACGCGAATCCGATGCCGGTGCCCGCCGCGGCGGTGACGACGACCTTCTTGCCTTTCAACAGGTCGTGGCCCGGAGTCTCGACGGGCGCGGTGGCGAGCGGAGTAGTAGTCATGAACGGGCCTCTCGGGGAAGTCCGAGCACGCGCTCGGAGATGATGTTGCGCTGGATCTCGTTGGATCCGCCGTAGATGGTGTCGGCGCGGGTGAACAGGAACAGTCGCTGCCACTCGCCCAGTTCCAGGTGTTCGGGGTCCGTGACGTCGGACGACGGATCGGCCGGGGCGAGCAGCGACGCCGCGCCCTGCACGTCCATGGCCAGCTGACCGAGATCGCGGTGCCAGTTGGCCCACAACAGCTTCGCGACGGACGCCTCCGCGCCGGAGGTCCCGGCGTCGACCGCTTCCAGGGTGCGCAGGGCGTGTGCCCGCATCACCCGCAGCCCGACCCACGCGCGGGCGATCTTCTCGCGGATGTTCGGGTCGGTCGCCGCACCGTTGGCCTTCGCGAGGTCGACGACGCCCTGCAGTTCGCGGGCGAACCCGATCTGCTGCCCGAGCATGGACACGCCGCGCTCGAAGGTGAGCAGACCCATCGCGACCCGCCAGCCGTCCCCCGGCTCCCCGACCACCAGATCCGCGTCGGTGACCGCGTCGTCGAAGAACACCTCGTTGAACTCGGACGTGCCGGTCAACTGCTGGATGGGCCGGACCGTGACGCCGGGCTGGTCGAGCGGGACGAGCAGGAAGCTCAGGCCCTGGTGCCGCTTGGATCCCGGTTCGGTGCGGCAGAGGACGAACGCCCACTGGGCGACGTGCGCGAGGGACGTCCAGACCTTCTGCCCGTTGATCACCCACTTGTCGCCGTCGCGGCGCGCGGTGGTGGCGACGTTGGCGAGGTCGGAACCGGCGCCCGGCTCGGAGTAGCCCTGCGCCCACAGTTCGGTCACGGTGTTGATCCCGGGAAGGAACCGGCGCTTCTGGTCCTCGGTGCCGAAGGCGATGAGCGTCGGCCCGAGCAGTTCCTCGCCGACGTGGCTGACCCGCGCCGGCGCCCCCGACTTCGCATACTCCTGATGGAACACCACCTGTTGTGCCAGCGTGGCTCCGCGCCCGCCGTGCTCCGTCGGCCAGCCGAGGCAGGTCCATCCCGCCGCGGCGAGATGACGGTCCCAGGCGAGCCGTTCCTCGAAGAACTCGTGCTCGCTGCCGGGGCCGCCCTTGCCTTTCAGCCGGGCGAAGTCGCCGGTGAGGTTGTCGTTCAGCCACGTCCTGACGGTCTGCGCAAAGTCGTCGTCGGTGATCAGCCCGTCCGGGCTCTCGCTCTGGTCCACGTCTGTAAGATAACCTACCAAGCACTTGCTAGGTAGGTAGGGAGCCCAGTGACCGAACAACCGACAACCACCCCGTCCGCCCTGAAACGGGCCGCACGCGAATTCGGCGAGCTCACAGCCGTGGCGGACGGCGACGTCCGTCTGACCTTCACACAACTGCACGACCGTGTCCGCGATTTCGCCGCAGCACTCAGCTCACAGGACGTGCGCCCCGGCGATCACGTCGCGGTGTGGTCGCCCAACACGTATCACTGGGTGGTCGCGGCGCTCGGCATCCACTACGCCGGCGCGACTCTCGTCCCGATCAACACCCGGTACACGGCCACCGAGGCCCTCGACATTCTCGAGCGCACCAAGACCACCGCACTGGTGGTCGCGGGCAAATTCCTCGGCACCGACCGGTACGCGGCGCTGCGCGACGAGTCGAGCACCCTCGACCTGCCGACCGTCGTCCGGGTTCCGGTCGACGGCGGCGACGTCGAGGTTCCCGGCGTCTTCGACTTCGACGACTTCCTCGCCCTCGCCGACGAGGACACGCGCGCCGAGGCCGACGCCCGCGCGGCCGCCGTCTCCCCCGACGACGTCTCCGACGTCATGTTCACGTCGGGCACGACGGGCCGCAGCAAGGGCGTGATGAGTGCGCACCGGCAGTCGGTGGGCATCGCGCAGGCGTGGGGCGAGTGCGCCGAGGTGACCTCCGACGACAACTACCTGATCATCAACCCGTTCTTCCACACCTTCGGGTACAAGGCGGGGTTCCTGGTGTGCCTGCTGAACGGGGCGACGGTGGTGCCGATGGCGGTGTTCGACGTTCCGAAGGTGATGGCGACCGTGCACGACGAGCAGATCACCGTGCTCCCCGGCGCCCCCACGATCTTCCAATCGATCCTCGACCACCCGGACCGCCCGAAGTACGACCTGTCCAGCCTGCGGGTCGCGATCACGGGCGCGGCCGCGGTTCCGGTCGCCCTGGTGGAACGGATGCAGTCGGAACTGAGCTTCGACGCCGTCCTCACCGCCTACGGTCAGACGGAGGCGGTGGTGGTCACGATGTGCCGGACCGACGACGACCCGGTGACCGTGTCGACCACGTCGGGTCGCGCCATCCCCGGGATGGAGGTCCGGATCGGCGACCAGGGCGAGATCCTGGTGCGCGGCGAGAACGTGATGCTCGGCTACCTCGACGACCCCGAATCGACCGCCAAAACCATCGATGCGGACGGCTGGCTGCACACCGGCGACGTCGGGACCCTGGACGACCGCGGTTACGTCGACATCACCGACCGCCTCAAGGACATGTACATCTCCGGCGGTTTCAACGTATATCCCGCTGAGGTGGAGAACGCTCTTGCCCGACTCGACGGCATCGCGGAGTCTGCCGTCATCGGCGTTCCCGACCAGCGGATGGGCGAGGTCGGGCGGGCCTACGTGGTCGCCAAGCCGGGCTCGACGCTCGCCGAGGACGACGTGGTCGCGTTCTGCAAGGAGCGACTCGCCAACTTCAAGGTGCCCCGGTCGGTGCGCTTCGTGGAGTCCCTCCCCCGGAACCCCTCCGGGAAGGTCATGAAAAACGTTCTGCGTGAGGAGAAGAAATGACGGTTCCGGACGAGGGTGACGTCGTCACCTACGAGGTGCGTGACGGTGTCGCATTCGTGACGCTCAACCGCCCCGACTACCGCAACGCCCAGAACTCGGTGATGACGTACGCCCTCGACGCCGCGTTCGAGCGGGCCGTCGAGGACGACGACGTGAAGGTGATCGTCCTCGCCGGCAACGGAAAGCACTTCAGCGCCGGGCACGACATCGGCACCCCGGGCCGGGACCATCACGTGCACTACGACAACAAGGCCGTGATGTGGTGGGACCACGTCGACAAGCCGGGCGGCGACCAGCGGTTCGCGCGCGAGATGGAGGTCTATCTCGGGATGTGCCGTCGCTGGCGCGAGATCCCGAAGCCGACCATCGCGATGATCCAGGGCGCCTGCATCGCCGGCGGTCTGATGCTGGCGTGGGTGTGCGACCTCATCGTGGCGTCCGACGACGCTTTCTTCTCCGATCCGGTCGTACGTATGGGCATTCCGGGGGTCGAGTACTTCGCGCACCCGTGGATGCTCGGACCGCGGTTCGCGAAGGAAATCCTCTTCACCGGCGACCGGTTCACCGCGCAGCGCGCCTACGAGGTGGGCATGGTCAACCGCGTCGTGCCGCGCGAGGACCTGGAGCAGGAGACCCTCGCCATCGCCGGACGCATCGCCGCCATGCCCCGGTTCGGTCTCGCGCTCACCAAGAAGGCCGTCAACCAGTGCGAGGACCAGATGGGCATGCGGAACGGCATGGACTCCGTCTTCGGTCTCCACCACTTCGCGCACGCGCACAACGCCGAGATCGACACCGATCCGCTCGGCGGCATGGACGCCAAGTCGATGGCGGCCAGTGCGCGCAACTCGAACGAAGGGGCGAAGTAGGTGGATCTCGAGTTCGACGCCGCCACCGTCGCATTCCGCGAGGAGGTGCGGACCTTCCTGCGCGACAACGTTCCCGCCGAGCCGCTGCCGTCGATGGATACCGCGGAGGGTTTCGAAGCGCACCGCGAGTGGGAACGCACTCTCGCCGACGCCCGGCTGTCGGTGGTGTCGTGGCCGGAGGAACTGGGCGGACGCGACGCGTCGCTGCTGGAATGGGTGGTGTTCGAGGAGGAGTACTACCGCTCGGGTGCGCCCGGACGCGTCAGCCAGAACGGCATCTTCCTGCTCGCTCCGACACTGTTCGCGCATGCGAACGCCGAGCAGTTGGCCCGCATCATGCCGCGGATGGCCCGCGCCGACGACATCTGGGCGCAGGCCTGGTCGGAGCCGGAGTCGGGTAGCGACCTCGCGTCGCTCCGTTCCACCGCCCGGCGCGTCGACGGCGGCTGGGTGCTGAACGGGCAGAAGACGTGGAGTTCGCGGGCGAGCTTCGCGGACTGGGGTTTCGGGCTGTTCCGGTCCGATCCGGACGCCCAGCGACACAAGGGCATCACGTACTTCATGTTCGACCTGCGCTCGAAGGGTGTGACCGTGCGCCCGATCGATCAGCTGGACGGCGAGCCCGGTTTCGCGGAGATCTTTCTCGAGGACGTCTTCGTCCCGGACGACCCCGCGAACCCCGGCGAGTCCGGAGTGATCGGCGGCGTGAACGAAGGCTGGCGCGTCGCGATGAGCACCGCGTCCAACGAACGCGGACTGTCACTGCGCAGCCCGGGCCGTTTCCTCGCGACCGTCGACCGGCTCGTCGAACTGTTCCGGGACAGCGGACGCACCGACGACACGGCCCTGCGAAACAAGGTCGCCGACGCCTGGATCGGTGCCCGCGCCTACCAGCTGAATACGTTCGGCACCGTCACCCGGCTCGCCGACGGCGGGCAACTGGGCGCCGAATCGTCCATCAACAAGGTGTTCTGGTCGGAGTGGGACATCGCCACCCACGAGACCGCACTCGAACTGCAGGGCGCCTCGGCGGAGCTCGCGGACAACTGGATGGACGGCTACCTGTTCTCCCTGTCCGGTCCGATCTATGCCGGCACCAACGAGATTCAGAAGAACGTGATCGCCGAGCGGCTGCTCGGCCTACCGAAGGCGGATCGATGAGATTCACACTCGACTCCTCCCATCAGGACTTCGCGTCCAGCATCGACGCCCTGCTGTCGAAGGCGGACATGCCGGCGGTGATCCGGTCGTGGAACACCGGCGACACGGGTCCGGGTCTGAAGGTGTGGCAGCGACTCGCCGAGACCGGCGTCAACGGACTGCTCATCGCGGACGAGCACGACGGCCTGGGAGCCGACGCCGTCGACCTCGTCGTGGCCCTGGAACAACTCGGACACCATGCCGTTCCCGGCCCCGTGGCCGAAACCGTCGCGGTCGTGCCGGTGCTGCTCGCGCAGGTGGCCCCGGACCGGTTGGCGGCGTTGGCTTCCGGTTCGCTCGCCACAGTCGCGGCCGCGCCGCACGTGCCGTTCGCCGTGGATGCGGACTCAGCCGATCTGGTCCTGCTCGTCGATGGTGCGACGGTGAGCCTCGGACAGGCCGGGGTGGTGCAGAACTCGGTGGATCAGTCGCGAAGGCTGTTCCCCCTCACCGCCGGGGTCGCCCTCGGCGACGTCGACTTCGGGCCCGCGTTCGACCTCGGGGCGTTGGCCACCGCGGCCCAGTTGCAGGGACTCGGGCAGACCCTGCTCGACGTCACCACCGACTACGCCAAGCAGCGCAAGCAGTTCGGCAAGGTGATCGGACAGTTCCAGGCCGTCAAACATCACCTGGCCGAGGTCGCGGTCGGGCTGGAGATGTCGAGGCCGCTGCTGCACGGTGCGGCGCTGTCCGTGCGGGACGGGTCCGTCGACAGTTCCCGGGACGTCTCGGCGGCGAGGGTGGCGTGCGGGGATGCCGCGTACCGGGCGGCGCGGGTGGCGCTGCAGGTGCACGGCGCCATCGGCTACACGCAGGAACACGACCTGTCGCTGTGGCTCACCAAGGTCCGGGCACTGGTCACGGCCTGGGGCACGCCGGCGTTTCACCGTGGCCGCGTCGTCGACTCGCTTGTGGAGGCGTCATGAGTTTCGACAACGAGGAGCGGGCGGCGCTCCGGTCGTCGGTCCGGGATCTGCTGGGTAAGCACTCCGACTCCGCCGCCGTCCGCCGGGCGATCACCACCGACCACGGTTACGACGACGCCCTGTGGTCCACGTTGTGCGAGCAGATCGGCGTCGCCGCCCTCGCCGTTCCGGAGAAGTACGACGGCGTCGGGGCGTCGCTACTGGAAGTCCATGTGGTGCAGGAAGAACTGGGCCGCACGCTGACGCCGTCGCCGATGCTGGGCAGCGCCGTGCTGGCCGCGCAGGCGCTGGTGCTGTCGGGGGACGACGACGCGTGCGCCCGACTGTTGCCCGGCATCGCGGCGGGTTCGGTGGCCGCCCTGTGCTGGGCGGGTGCGGACGGCTGGTCCGGTTTCGGGGTCACTTCGTCGGGCGAGGCGCTGTCGGGGACGGCGTCGTACGTGCTCGGCGGTGACGTCGCGGACGTGCTGCTGGTTCTCACGTCCGAAGGCCTGTTCGAGGTCGACCCGGCGGCGGACGGCGTGACGCGTCGTCGCGTCCCGGCGATGGATCCGACGCGTCCGCTGTCGGAGGTGATCTTCGACGGGGTCGCGGCGCGTAGGCTCGTCTCCCCCACCGACCTCGTCGACCAGTTGCGCACGGTCGCACTCGTCGCGTTGTCGGCGGAACAGGTGGGCGCGGCGTCCGCGGCGCTGGAGCAGACGGTCGAGTACGCGAAGTCGCGCAAGCAGTTCGGCCGGGCGATCGGGTCGTTCCAAGCGCTCAAGCACCGCATGGCCGACATGTACGCCCTCGTCGAGACGGCCCGGTCCATGTCGTACGCCGCGGCGCTGTCGGGGACGCGCGAGGACGCCGTCATCGCGAAGGTGTACTGCTCGGAGGCGCTGCAGCACGTCGCGGCGGAGGCCATCCAGCTGCACGGTGGCATCGCGATCACGTGGGAACACGACGCGCAGCTGTACTTCAAACGTGCGCACGGGAGTGCACAGCTGTTCGGGCAGCCGCGGGAGTACCTGCCCGAGCTCGCCACCGCCGCCGGACTGTAGGCGGCTCCGCCGCCCGTGCGTGGTTAACGAGTCTCTGCACTCGTTAACCGCTCACGGGCGCAGCCCCTCCAGGTAGCTGGCGACCCCGTCTTCGTCGTTGCTGGGCAGGACGTGGTCGGCGAGGGCGAGGACTTCCGGCAGCGCGTTGGACGGGCAGAGAGCCGTTCCTGCCCACGTCAGCATCGGGACGTCGTTGATGGCGTCCCCGGCCACGGCGACCTCCTCCGTCGAGATCCCGTCGACCGCGCAGAGCTCGGCGAGCGCACTCGCCTTGGACACGCCCGACGCCGCCATCTCGACGTACGGCGCGCCGGAGTGCGTCAGCTCGACGCCGTCGACCCCGGCCGCCACCGCCGCCCGGTACAGCTCCGCGCTGGGCACCTCCGGGTGCCGGGCAACGATCTTCACCATCGGCTCGTCGATGTCGGGCAGCAGTTCCGACAAAGTCATCTCGTGCGGGGTGCCGGTGGTGGTCGGCGAACTCGCACAACGCCGCGTACGCCGGTTCGGCGACGAAGCGCGTCGGGCCGATGTTCGCGAACACGACACCGGGCATCAACGTCCGCACCCGGTCCATCGCCGCCGCGGCCGACGCCATCGCGATGGTCGTCGTCGCCGTGATCACCGGGGTTCCGTCGGCCAGATCGAGGACCACCGCCCCGTTCGCGCAGATCGCCTTGCCGCGGAATCCGCACGACTGCGCCAGCTCGTGCACCGAATGCCGGGCGCGGGCCGTTGCCCACACCACCTCGACCCCCGACAGTCGCGCATCTTCCATGGCCTGCGCGGTGCGCGGGGAGATCGTGCGGTCCGACCGCAGCAGGGTGCCGTCGAGGTCCGTCGCCAACAGCCGAATTTGCGTCACCTCCGCATGATGCCAGGCGGCGCATGTACCCCTCACGACCCCACCGCAGTCGATAGCCTGGACAGCATGAGTCCTCGAGTACCCAGCATCGTGCTGAATTCCGGAACCATCCTCCCGCAGCTCGGCTTGGGAGTCTGGCAGGCGGACAACGACGAGACCGAACACGCCGTCGGGTTCGCCCTGGACGAGGCGGGCTACCGGCACATCGACACCGCCGCCGCATACGGCAACGAGGAGGGTGTGGGCCGCGGCATCGCGAATTCGGGTGTCGCCCGCGAAGACATCTTTCTCACCACCAAGTTGTGGAACGCGGATCAGGGCTACGAACCGGCGTTGAAGGCGTTCGACGCCAGCCTCGGACGACTCGGCGTCGATTATGTCGACCTGTACCTGATCCATTGGCCGCTGCAGGACGACGACCGCATCCTACGCACGTGGGATGCGCTGGAGAAGATCGCCGAGTCCGGTCGCGCGAAGGCGATCGGTGTGTGCAATTTCGAACCGCGTCACCTGCAGTTGCTGATCGACCGGGGCGGTGTCGTTCCGGCGGTCGACCAGGTGGAGTTGCACCCGCATCTGGCGCAGCAGGACATCCGGACGTTCGCCGTCGAACACGGCATCGCCGTCGAGTCGTGGAGCCCGCTCGGTGGCACCAGCAACTCGGGGTGGGGTGACGACTCGAAGCCGAACACGCTGCTCACCGACCCGATCATCACCCGCATCGGCGACCGGCACAGCAAGAGCGCCGCGCAGGTGCTGATCCGCTGGCATCTGCAGAGCGGGCTGATCGTCATCCCCAAGTCGGTCCACGAGTCGCGGATCCGCGAAAACATCGACGTGTTCGATTTCGAGCTCAGCGAGCAGGACCTCAGCGAGATCGAGACGATGGACGACGGCACCCGTGTCGGCGCCCACCCGGACGAGTTGAACATCGACGCACCGGAGTAGGCGGCTCCGCCACCCGTGCGCCTTTTTGGCTGTTCCAGCAACCAAAAAGGCGCACGGGCGCGGAGCGCCTAGAGCTTCACCGGCATCTCCTCGAGCCCCGACACGAAGTTGGCAGGACGACGCCGCAGCGGGCCGTCGTCGACGAGCACCATGCCCGGCAGCCGCGACAGCAGTTGCTCGAACATGATCTTCGCTTCGAGCCGGGCGAGTTGGTTGCCGAGGCAGAAGTGGGTGCCGAAACCGAACGCGACGTGCGGGTTCGGCGACCGTTCGATGTCGAACACCTCGGGATGCTCGAACACCGCCCCGTCGAAGTTGGCGGATTCGAAGAGCAGCATCATCTTCTCGCCCTCGCGCAGGTCGGTTCCGAAGAATTCGATGTCGCGGGTGACCGTGCGGCACATGTTCTTGATCGGCGACGACCAGCGGAGCATCTCCTCGACCGCCGCCGGGATGCCGTCGGGGTCGTTCACGAGCCGCTTTTGCTGATCGGGGTGCCGCATCAGTTGTTCCATGCCGCCGCTGAGAACGTGCCGGGTGGTCTCGTCGCCGCCGATCAGGATCAGCAGGGTTTCGCCGACGATGTCCGGGTCGCTGAGCCGGTGACCGTGGATCTCGCTGTGCACGAGGATGCTGGTGAGGTCGTCCGTCGGATTCTGCCGCCGCTCCGCGATGGTGCGGAGCGTGAATTCGTTGAATGCCAGGTAGGCGTTGGCCTGTGCCTGGAGTTCCTCCGGGGTGGCGTTGCTGCCGAGGGCGTTCATCAGGTCGTCGGACCATTGCAGGAACGTGTCGCGTTCCTCGGGCCGCACGCCGAGCATGTCACCGACGACGGCCATGGGAAGCGGCGCGGCCAGGTCGCGCACGAAGTCCACTTCGTCCTTGTCACACGCGGCGTCGATGAGGTGATCGCAGATCTCCCGGATCCGGTCGATCTTCGCTTCCACCTGCTTGCGGGTGAAGCCGGCGTTGACGAGTCGGCGATGCTGCAGGTGCTGCGGGTCGTCCATGTCGATCATCTGCGGCAGCGGGCCTACCCCGGGCCGGATTCCGCCCGCGTTGGAGAACAACTCCGGATTGCGTTCGGCCGCCAGGACGGCCTCGTACGATGCGGCGCCGAGAATCCCGTCCGCGCGATACACCGGTTCGTGGGCGCGCATCCATGCGTAGGCCTGCCGCGGGTCGCCGAGCTCGCCCGAGTAGAACCGTCCGTCGATCAGATCGAATTCCGGTCTGTCCGTCATCGAGGTACTCCTCAGCATTGAATCCCGCCAATCGTGCCCTGATAATAGAACGTGTTCTTACTATGACGCAGTGGTATAGCGGCAAGTTTCACAGATCCTCGGCTCGAGAATTGACACGAGTTCTATTACCTGGAGGTGGACGTGGTTACCAACGACGGCAGCAGCGGGCTCGCGAAGACGTCCGTACTCGTCACCGGCGGCGGCAGTGGTATCGGACTGGGCGTCGCCACCGCCCTGGCGGCCGAGGGCGTCCACGTCACGATCTGCAGTCGCAGCGAAGAGAAACTGACGCGCGCAGCGGAGCAGATCACCGCCGACAATCCCGCGGGGACGGTCGACACGATCACCGCCGACGTCACGAACGAGGACGACGTCATCCGCGCGGTCGCCAGGGCGAGCGAGCGCACCGGGCAACTCGACGGCGTCGTCACGTGCGCAGGCGGGAACGAAACGGTGGGACCCGTGACCCAGCTGGACGTCGACGCGTGGCGGCGGACCGTGGACCTGAACCTCACCGGCACCATGCTGACGATCAAGCATTCCGCCCGGGCGCTCGTCGCCGGGGGCGGCGGTTCCATCGTCACCATCTCCTCGATCGCGAGCAGCAACACCCACCGCTGGTTCGGCGCATACGGTCCGTCCAAGGCGGGAGTCGACAACCTGACGCAACTCGCCGCCGACGAACTCGGGGCCAGCAACGTCCGCGTCAACTGCATCCGCCCCGGCCTGACCCGCACCGACCTCGTCGCGCTCATCACCGACGGCGGACCCGTCCTCGACGACTACATGGCCAACACCCCGATCGCACGGGTCGGCGAGGTCACCGACATCGCCGCGCTCGCCAAGTTCCTCCTCGGCCCCGACTCCACCTGGGTCACGGGGCAGATCATCAACGTCGACGGCGGCCAGATGTTGCGTCGCGGGCCCGACTTCACGTCGATGTTCGAGCCCATGTTCGGCGCCGACGGTCTGCGCGGGGTGGTCGCGCCGTGACGTCGCATCAGGTTCTCGGCAAGCAGGTCGACATGCCCGTGCAGATCCGGGCCGCGTCGGCGTTCATGGCGATGTATTCGGTGCCGACCGCCGCCGCCCAGTCGCTGATCGACTACTCCGGACTGGAGATCCTGCAGTTCCGGCCCGGACGCGGCATCTGCGTGCTCGTGTTCGTCGACTACGTGGACGGCGACCTCGGCCCGTACAACGAATTCGGGGTGGCGTTCCTCGTCCGCGACCATCGGGCCGACGGCACCTCGGTCCGCCGGGACCTGAAGGCGCTGGCCCAGGGTCGGGCGGGGGCTCTGATCCATCAACTGCCCGTCGACGGCGACTTCACCCTGGCCGCCGGTCGCGGCATCTGGGGCTTCCCGAAGGTCCTGGCCGATTTCGACGTCGACCACACCGGTTCCGTCAAGCGCGGTTCGGTGAGCCGGGAGGGCCGGCTGATCGCCCAGTTGAGCGTCAACCCGGGCATTGCGGTGCCGGGTTCGGGGGCCGGCACGTCGCTCGCCGCCTATTCGCACCTCGACGAACTCACCCGGTTCACCACCTGGGACATGAACCCGACCGGGGTCCGCTCCCGGCCCGGAGGCGCGGAGCTGAAACTGGGCAGCCACCCGATCGCGGACGAATTGCGGTCGCTGGGACTTCCGAAACGGGCACTCCTCACGTCCTCGATCCCCGAATTGAAGATGACGTTCGGGGACGCGCGGCCCGTCTGACCGCACGTGAGTGGCGAAGCGTGCCCGCGCACGCTTCGCCACTCACATGGGGGTTGCGCCGATTACCGAACTGGGGTCCAATACCGGCTACGGTTCTGGACGCTTGACCAATTCGTGGCACCCCCGGGGGGGCGGCCACCGAAAGGACGATCGGTAGTGCAGATCAGACGACGCAGCGTGCTTGCGGGGGCGGCCCTGACTCCGGCGTTCGCCGCGCTCGGTTCCGGGACGGCGGCCGCAGAACCCGCGACCGACGGCGACGGCGAATTCCTCGTCGGTGTCGGCATTTCCGACGCCACCGGGCCGGTCGCCGACGTCGGGATGATGGGGTACTCCAGTTTCGAGCAGCGCGCCGAGGGACTGCATCAGCGGACCCGTGCGCGGGCGTTCGTGTTCGCCGAGCCCGGCAGGCAGCGCGTGGTCTACGTGTGCGTCGACGTGTGCATGATCTTCCAGTCCGTGCACGACGCCGTACTCGCCCGGCTCGCGGAACTCCACGGCGACCTGCACACCGAGCGGAACGTCATGCTCACGGCGGTGCACTCCCACGCGGCGTGCGGCGGCGCGTCCCACGACTACGCCTACAACCTCGCCGTGCTCGGCCACAACCGTCAGGTGTTCGACGCCGAGGTCGGTGGCATCGTCGAGGCGATCACCGCCGCGCACGATTCCCTCGCCCCCGGTTCGGTGTCGTACGGCCGCAGCGAACTCACCGATGCCAGCGTCAACCGTTCGCGGTTCGCCTTCGACCGCAACCCCGCCGAGGACCGGGACTACTATCCCCTTGGCATCGACACGTCGATGCGGGTCCTGCGAATCACGCAGGGCGGCAGAGACGTCGGGGCGATCAACTGGTTCCCGACCCACGGCGCTTCGCTCACCGACACGAACCATCTGATCTCCGGTGACAACAAGGGCGCGGCCGCCTACTTCTGGGAGCACGACCACGAGGGTGTCCGTTACCTCGACGACCAGAAGCCGCATTTCGTCGCCGCGTTCCCGCAGACGAACACCGGCGACATGTCCCCCAACCTCGATCTCCGGCCCGGCCACGGTCCCACCGACGACGAGTTCGAGAACACCCGCATCATCGGGCAGCGGCAGGTCGCGGCAGCACGCACGGCGTGGGAGGCGGCGTCGGAGACCCTCACCGGCGGCGTGGACAGCCGAATCATGTACCTCGACATGGCCAATCAGGAGGTCGGCGGCGAATTCACCCCCGACGGCCGCACCTGCCGGACCTCCCCCGCGTGTGTCGGCGCCGCCATGAGCGCGGGCAGCACCGAGGACGGTCCCGCCATCCCGATCTTCCCGGAGGGCACCACCAATCCGCTCGTCGACGCACTCGGTGGGATGGACGCGCCGATCCCGCAGTGGCTGCAGGATGCGCAGGCCCCGAAACTCGTGCTGGTGGCCGTCGGTCTGCTGCCACCCGACGGGTGGGTTCCGCACGTGCTGAAAATCCAGATCCTCCGCATCGGCGGCGTGTACGTCGTGGGCGGCCCAGCGGAATTCACGATCGTGTCCGGGCTGCGGATCCGCCGCACCGTCGCCGACAGACTCGACGTCCCGCTGGAGAACGTGATCTTCCAGGGGTACGCCAACTCGTACGCGAGTTACTGCACCACCCCGCAGGAGTACGACGCGCAGCAGTACGAGGGCGGCTCGACCCTGTTCGGCCGATACACACTGCCCGCGTACCAGCAGGGATTCGCGGCGCTTGCGGACGCTTTGCGCACCGGTCGCGACGTTCCCCGCGGCCCGGCACCCCGCGACCTGTCGCAGTTCCAGCCCTACCTCGGTCCGGGCATCGACCGCGACGAACCGCCCGCAGGCCGCGTCTTCGGCGACGTGCTGACCCAGCCCGCCGCGAAAGCGTCGGCGGGCGAACAGATCGCGGCCGAGTTCGTCACCGGCCACCCCCGGAACGACCCGCGCCGACGTGGCACGTTCCTCGAGATCCAGCGCCGAGGCGGCGACTGGGTGCGTCACGCCGACGACGGCGACTGGTCCACCAAGTTCCGCTGGACGCGCACCGGGCCGAACCAGTCGGTCGCGCGCATCACGTGGGACGTCCCCGACGGAACCCCCGCCGGACGCTACCGTGTGCAGCACTTCGGCAACAGCCGCGACGCGGCAGGCACGATCACCGCGTTCACCGGGACGTCGAACGAATTCGAGGTCGGATAGCTCTCGACGTGCCCCCGCTCACAAGCTGCGCCCCGGTGTCTCGCCCACCACATCGACGTTGCACCCCAACGGATTTCACGATCATCCGTCACACCACCGACCGTGCGATGAAACTACTCGGCAATACTTCCGGACGACAGTGGGTGCATGAACGATGCCGCGAGAGAACCCGGAGTTCATGTCAACGCGTGCGAGGCGTGCGGTCGGCTTCCGCACCCCCGCCGTCTCCGCCTGGCGCTCGCGAAACTGTGCGCCGTCTTTCCCGTCGAACTAGTGCTCCATGCCTTGGTCATTCATTTCCACGTCTCCTATCTGATGACCGTCACGGTCCTGACCGTCAGCACCACCGTGTTGGTGATCTGGGTGGTGGAGCCGTCGGCGATGAGACTGCTCGGTGGCTGGCTGCACGGTCCGCCCGACGGCAGGCACGGCCATCTCTCGACCGGGCAGTCACTCTGGCGTATCCGTGCCCGGGTGAGCGACCAACCGGGACAGCTCGAGTCGCTGGCCCGCAACCTCGCGAAGCTGGATGCCAACATCCTGACCGTGCACGTCCATCACCTGGACGGCGGTTCGCTCGACGAGTTGATCGTCGGGGCGGGCCGGGAGACGTCACCGGAGGCGCTGTCGCATGCCGTCCGGGCCGGGGGCGGCCGCAGTGTGGGCATCTGGCCGGCGTCGGCGCTCGCGCTGATCGACGGCCAGACGAAGGCGCTGACGTTGGCATCGCGGGTGGCGGCCGATCCGTCCGAACTGCCCCTGTCGATCGCGGAGCTTCTCGGCGCCCAGTATGTCGATTCGCTCGTGAGCGACCATCCGGCCACGGCGGCGTCCGTCGCGATCCCGTCGGGTGAGGGTGAGCCGCTCGTCTTCGTGCGGCCGGTGGACGAGCCGTTCACTCCGGCCGAGATCGCGCGTGCTCGTCGCCTCAGCGAGTTGGCGCAGCGAACACGCGAGACCGCGAACTCGGGGGGACTCGCCGACCCTGCCACGTGATCTTGCGGACATCCCCGACGACGGCCTGGGTGCGAGAGACACTACGACGGTGATGTTCGCGCGCACTTCGACTGTCCTGACGATCGGCGTCGCCACGCTCGGCCTCCTGGCCACCACCGCCGGCGCGGCGCCGACGTACGCCGTCACCGCCACCGTTCCCGTCGGGCTGACGCCGATGCAGGTGGCGGTCGCACCCAACGGCGCCGTCACGTACGCCACGAACTCCGGGGCCAACAGCGTCTCCGTCATCGACACCGCAACGTACGCCGTCACCGCCACCGTCCCGGTGGGCGGCGGACCCACCGGGATCGCCGTCACCCCGAACGGTGCGCGGGTGTTCGTCGTGAACACCGCAGACCGGACGGTGTCCGTGATCGAGACCGCCACCAACACGGTGGCGGCCACGATCCCGGTCGGCGAATTCGCCTTGGCGGTCGCGGTATCCGCCGACGGGGCCCACGCCTACGTCACGAACGGCGTCGAGAGCACCGTCTCCGTGATCGACACCGCCACGAACACGATGACCGCCACGATCCCGGTCGGCGCCTTCCCCATCCAGCTCGCGGCCAACGGCACGCACGTGTACGTCACCAACTCCTCCGACAACACGGTGACGGTGATCGACACGGCCACGACGACCGTCGTCGATACGATTCCCGTCGCCTCCCACCCCAGTGCCGTGACGGCGACGAACGACCGGGCCTACGTGCGGAGCGGCGCGGAGATGTCGGTGATCGACGCCGCCACCAACACGGTGACCGCCACGTTCGGCGTCGACGGGATAATGGGCGGCGCCGCGGTGACCGGGGACGGAAACACGCTGTACGTCATCGACTCCGAGGGTGGGTCCGTCACGGTCTTCGATCCGGGCACCAACGCCGAGGTGACGTCGCTCGCCGTCGGCAGCAGCGCTGGTGGCGTCGCGGTCTCCGCCGACGGCACGAAGGCCTACGCCACCAGCCAGAACGACAACACGATCGCCACCATCACGCGCGCAGCGGGCGACGCGCCGCGGCCGCGCTGACGCTAGACCGACACCACCGCCGGACCCTCCTCCACCGGCTGATCTTTCGACCGACGGTCGAGGGCGGTGGCGAGGACGAGAACAGCGAGCGCCCCCACGGTCAGTGCGGCACCCATCCAGATCGGCGACGTGAAGCCGAGTCCCGCGGCGATGGTGATGCCGCCGAGCCACGCCCCGAGTGCATTGCCCACGTTGAAGGCGGCGATGTTTGCGCCGGACGCCATCGTCGGCGCCTGTGCCGCGTAGTTCATGATCCGCATCTGCAGCCCGGGGACGGTCGCGAAACCGAAGGCGCCCATGAAGAACAGGGCCATGATCGTCATCGGCTTGCTCCCCGCGGTGAGCGCGAACACGACGAGCACGACGGTGAGCACGGCGAGGATCGTGATCAGCGTGCGGGTGAGTGCCTTGTCGGCGGCCCGGCCACCGAGGACGTTGCCGACGAACAGACCGCCGCCGAAGAGCACGAGGAGCCACGGGACGCTGGTCGACGCGAATCCGCCGACCTCGGTGAGGGTGAACGCGATGTACGTGAACGCACCGAACATGCCGCCGAATCCGAGGATGGTGACGGCGATCGAGAACCACACCTGCGGAGACCGGAAGGCCTGCAGTTCGGTGCGCAGACCGCCGGATTCCGGTGCGTCCGCCGGACGGGACACGGACGGCACCAGCGTTGCGATGCCGATCAGCGCCACGACGCCGATGACGGTGATGGCCCAGAACGTGGAGCGCCAGCCGAACTGCTGGCCGAGGAAGGTGCCGAACGGGACGCCGAGAACGTTGGCGATGGTCAGTCCCGCGAACATCGTCGCGATCGCGCCTGCCCGCTTGCTCGCGGGCACGAGGTCGGCGGCGAGGACCGAGCCGATGCCGAAGAACGCGCCGTGGCACAGGGCTGCGAGGACGCGTCCGCCCATCATGACCTCGTACGTCGGGGCCAGCGCCGACAGGAGATTGCCGCCGATGAACAGCACCATCAGCGCCTGGAGTACGCGTTTGCGGTCGAAGCGGGTGACGGCTGCGGTGATGACGATCGCCCCGATGGCGACGGAGAGGGCGTAGCCGGAGATGAGGTAGCCGGCCACCGACTCGCTCACCTGGAAATCGGCCGACACCTCCGGCAGCAATCCCATGATGACGAATTCGGTGAGACCGATCCCGAAGCCGCCCATTGCGAGGGCGAGCAGACCCAGTGGCATCGCAGCCACTCCTTTCGTACAGACTGGGAGATAAGAGCGCTAGCTCGAATACCGCGTCTGCATTAGTTGCAGGCGCGCCATAAATAGTTGCACACGCCCGCTATGTGCGCAAGCTGGTATTCTGACCTTGCAGTCGTATCCACAGGAGGTGGCCCATGGCAGTCGCTGACGACGCCGTCGAGATCCGGTCGCAGGGATGGCGCACGCTCGCGGCCCTGCACGGGCTGCTCGAGGCGGAGCTCGAGCGCGCCCTACAGCGCGGGCACGATCTCTCGGTGGTCGAGTACACGGTGCTCGACGCACTCAGCCGTCAGGACGGCTGGCACATGCGCATGGCGCAACTCGCCCGCGCGGCGGCGCTGAGCAGCAGCGCCACCACCCGGCTGGTGAACCGTCTGGAGAACCGCGGACTGCTCACCCGCATTCTGTGCGACGACGACCGTCGCGGCATCTACACCGAGCTCACACCCGCGGGCCGGGCCGCACTGGACGAGGCGCGCCCCACCCACGACGCCACGCTGGAAGCGGCGCTCGATCGGGCCGCCGACATTCCCGAGCTCGCCCACCTCGCCCGGGCACTGCACGAGTTCCCCGCATAGGTGAGTGGCAAGGCGTGCCGGAGCACTCCTTGCCACTCACGTCAGGACAGAGGGGTGAAGTCGCGTGACGCGATGTACTCCGGCCGCGGACGCGCCGCGGCGAACGGCTCGACGAGGGTGTTCTCGACACTGTTGAACACGAGGAACAGGTTCGACCGCGGGTAGGGCGTGATGTTGTTGCCCGACCCGTGCATGACGTTCGAGTCGAACCACAGCGCGGTGCCTGCGGCACCGGTGAACTGGTCGATCCCGAACTCCGCCGCCATCCGCGTCACGTCCTCGCGACGCGGAACCCCGACCTCCTGCGCGACGAGGGACGACGTGTAGTTGTCGTCGGGGGTGGCGCCGACGCACTGGACGAACTGCTTGTGCGAACCGGGCATCACCATCAACGACCCGTTGAACGGGTAGTTCTCGGTGAGCGTGATCGAGCAGCTGACGGCGCGCGGGACGGGAAGACCGTCCTCGGCGTGCCAGGTCTCGAAATCCGAGTGCCAGTAGAAGCCGGTGCCCTTGAAACCGGGCATCGAGTTGATCCGGCTCTGATGGATGTAGACGTCGGAGCCGAGGAGTTGCCGCGCGCGGTCGAGAATCCTGCTGTCGCGGATCAGCGCGGCGACCGCGTCGCTGCGCCGGTGCACGTCGAAGACCGAACGAACCTCGTCGGTGCCGCGTTCGGTGATGACGCGCCCGCTGTCGCGCATCGCCGGGTCCCGGGACAGCCGGTCGAGTTCCTCCCGGCACGACATCACGTCGCCCGCGTTCAGTAAGTTGTCGATGATCGTGAAGCCGCGCGACTCGTGTCCGGCAAGTGCCGACGAATCGAACGGCCCGTCGGCGGGTCTGCCCCACACTGCGGGTTCGCTCCGTGGGAGCATGGACGGCTCGGCGTCGATCCGAGTCGGGTAGCGATCGTGGCGGTTGGTGTGTCCCTGAACCTCGGCTACCTGGGTCATTGTCCCTCCTCGGCACTTACCCTCTACTTGACTGTCGCTACGACGACAGGGTCTTCTGGTCGGCGCGGAGCCGCTGGACGGCGTCGTCCAGGTGTTCGGCGAGCAGTTTCTGCACCTCTCCAGCTGTACCCGATCGGATCGCCTCGCGCAGGGTCGCGTGTTCCTGCGCCTGCTCGCGGATGTCGTCGTAGGTGGTCTGCAACGCACCCAGGCACATCCGGGTCTCGATCAGCAGTGTCCGCGCCGCCCGAATGAGCCGGGGGCTCTCCGAACTCTCCACCAGGATCTGATGGAACTGCTGGTCGGCGTCCGAGACGGCGGCGGCGTCGCCGCGCTCGGCCGCGGCCTGCATCACGAGCACGGTGGGTTCGAGCGCCAGGTACGTGGCTTCCCGGCGGCCGTCGTCGAGAATCATTTCGAGCGCCCCGCGCTCGATGACCGAGCGGCTGCGGTACACGTCGACGACGTCGTCGAGGGTCAGCTCCGTCACGAAGATCCCGCGATGACGGATGCTGTGCAGTATGCCCTCGGACACGAGCCTCTGCATGGCTTCGCGCAGGGGTCCGCGCGAGACCTGGAAATGCGCGGCCAGTTCCGCCTCGCCCAGCTGTGCACCGGGTTCGAGCGCCCCCTTCATGATGGCGATCCGCAGGCGGTCCGCGATGAATTCGGCAGTCGATTGACGACTGACGGGTTCCAGGTCAGTCAGAGCCATGACTGTGGCCTTTCTCGAACAAGGTTCCTAACGACGGGTTCACCGCCGTGTGGCCCGCAAGACGCAGGCCTTCCCAGATGGTCACCTGGTTTGCCGTGAGGACCGGCTTGCCGAGGCGCTGCTCGAGAGTACTCAGCGCACCCAGCGTCCTCATGGCCGTGTCGGGGATGAGCAGGGCTTCGGCGTCCGGGTGGTCGTTCTCCACCGCGAGTTCCACCACGGATTCCGGGCTGAGCAGACCGACCTCGGCCGCGGTGTCGATTCCCGCACTCGACATCGACAGCACCTCGATGCCGGCGGCGGCGAGGAACTCGACGAACAGCTTCGCGACGTCCTCCGGGTAGCTGGCGGCCACCGCGACGCGGGTGATCCCCAGCGCGTGCAGGGCGTGGACGAACGCGAAACTGGTGCTGGACGTGGGTACACCGGTGGCCGCGGCGAGCGTCTCGGCCTGCTGCTTCGCCCCGTCGGGGCCGTAGACGAAGCTGCCCGAGGTGCACGCCCACACGACGGCGTCCGGCTTCTCCTCGGCGAGGAGCGCGGCCCCGCCTGCGAGCTTCTCCGGGCTCCCGAGGTCGAGCAGTTCGGGCACGGCGTGCAGGTCGGTGCCATAGATGTGCACGACCGGCAGATCCACTCCGAGCATCTCCGCGGCGAAGGGGTAGTCGTCCTCGGCGGCGTGATCGGGGTAGATGAATCCCACTGTGGGGGTCGGCGTGCTCGTCATGCGTTCTCCTCTTTCCGAGTCGTGAGGGGTGATGTCAGAAGACGTTGCGGAGCCACTTGCCGGGGCCCGTCATGGGGAGCTTCATCCGGCCGAGACAGGCCCAGATCGTGAGTTGGTTGGCGGTGAGGACCGGTTTGCCGAGTTCCTGCTCGAGCGGGGCGATGACGTCGTAGGTCGGCAGATTCGTACAGCTGACGAAGATCGCCTCCGACCTGGGGTCGTCCGCGGCGATGATCCGCTCGGCGATCGTGCGGTAGTTGACCTTCCAGATGCCGCCGCCGAGCCCGAGGTGATCGGAGCGAACCACCTCGGTGCCCGCCTCGTGCAGGAACGCATGCAGCCGTTCGGTCAGGGGGGCGTCGTAAGGCGTGATCACCGACAGCCTGCTCAGCTCGAGGTGTTCGATCGCCTCGACCAGCGCGCCGGACGTGGTGATCGCGTGCTGGGCGCCTGCCTCGCAGATCGCGTCGCACAGGGTTCGCTCGTATTCGAGCCCCTTGATGAAGCTTCCCGACGTGCACAGATAGGCCACGACCTCGGGCTCGACGTGCAGGACGTCGCGCGTCGCCGCCATGAGGTGTCTTCGCTCGGACACGAGTTCGGCCATCTCCAGACTGACGGGCACGGGTTCGTACGGCGTGCGCGCCAGGTGGAGGCTCACCTCGAGGGGAGCCCATCGCCACAGTTCTCGTTCGAGCGCCAGGTCGAACGGGGCGATGATGCCGATTCCCCGTTGCGCGATAGGCCCCTCGAATTCGGGAATGTTCAGTTCCAACACCAGGCCTCACCTTCGTTTCGGCCGCGCCCGAGCATTTTCAGATTGTTGACAATCATACGAGTTACTCATACGGTGTCAACGTGAGTCGGAACCCGATCGTCGCGGTGCTACATGCCCACGTCCTGCCGAGCGACGAACTCATGGCACCCGTCGCGGCCCGTGCCGAAGTTCGCTACACCGGCAAGGCGGGGCTGAGCGATGCCCTCGACGGCGCCGACGTGCTGTTCCTCTACGACTTCCTCACCGACGCGGTGCCCGGAGCCTGGCACGCCGCCGGCTCCCTGCAGTGGCTGCACATCGCCGCGGCCGGCGTCGATCCCGTCATGTTCCCCGAGGCCCGCGACAGCGACGTCACGATCACCAACTCACGGGGCGTGTTCGACGGGGCGATCGCCGAGTACGTGCTCGCCCACGTCCTCTCGTTCGCGAAGGACCTGCCGGGCTCGCTCCGCCTGCAGCAGTCCCACACCTGGCAGCACCGGGAATCCGAGCGGATCGCGGGCCGTACCGCCCTGATCGTCGGCACCGGTCCCATCGGCCGCGCGATCGCCCGGCTTCTCCGCGCGGCGGGGATGAAGGTCAGCGGATCCGGTCGCACCGCAAACAACGCCGATCCCGACTTCGGGTCGGTCACCGCAACGGAAGATCTCCCGAAGCAGCTCGCCGTCGCCGACTACGTGATCGCGGTGGCACCGCTCACCGAGCAGACCCGCCACCTGTTCCGCGACTCGACGTTCGCCGCGATGAAGCCGGGCGCCCGGTTCGTCAACGTCGGACGCGGTGAGCTCGTCCGCACCGACGACCTCGTCGCCGCGCTCCGGGCGGGGACGATCGCGGGCGCCGCGCTCGACGTGTTCGACACGGAACCGCTCCCCGCCGGCCATCCACTCTGGGACATGCCGAACGTCTCGATCACACCCCACAATTCGGGCGACTTCGCCGGCTGGCGAGATGACCTCGTTACCGTGTTCACCGACAATTTCGAACGCTGGGTTACGGGGTACCCGCTCGAGAACGTAGTTGACAAGCACCTCGGGTACGTACCGAGCCGATGAAGACAGGGCCCGAACGTCCAGGCTGAAGGAGTTCTCATGAATCCCACCGACATGACCGCCGTCGAACTGGTCACGGCCTACTCGTCCGGAGAACTTTCGCCGGTGGAAGCGACGCAGGCGATGCTCGACGCCATCACCGAACGCGACCGCACCATCAATTCCTACTGCCTCGTCGACGAGGAGCGGGCGCTCGCGCAGGCCCGGAAGTCCGAGGAGCGCTGGAACACCGGCTACTCCAAGGGACTGCTCGACGGCGTTCCGATCTCGATCAAGGACATCTTCCTCACCGACGGCTGGCCGACACTCCGGGGTTCACAGGCCGTCGACGAGGACCAGCCGTGGAACGTCGACAGTCCCGTGGCCGCCCGGCTCCGCGAGGACGGCATGGTGTTCCTCGGCAAGACCACGACCCCCGAGATCGCCTGGAAGGCCGTGACCGACAGCGCCTTGTGCGGGATCACCCGCAACCCTGCCGACCCGACCAAGACGGCCGGTGGATCTTCGGGCGGCAGCGCCGCCGCGGTCGCGGCGGGTCTCGGTCCCTGCTCCGTCGGCACAGACGGCGGCGGCAGTGTGCGCATCCCCGCCTCGTTCTGCGGCGTCGTCGGGTTCAAACCCACCCACGGTCGCATCCCCCTGTTCCCGGCGAGCCCGTTCGGACCGCTGGCGCATGCCGGCCCCCTCACCCGCACGGTCGAGGATGCGGCACTGCTGATGGACATCCTGTCGCTGCCGGACCCGCGCGACCCGACATCGCTCGCCCCGTTCCCGACCACCTTCCGCGGCGAGATCGGCCGCGACGTGGTCGGACTCGGCGTCGCGTACTCCCCCACGCTCGGCTATGTGACCGTCGATCCGGAGGTCCGGGCGATCGTCGACCGAGCCGTGCAGGCCCTCGACGCCGCGGGTCTGCCGGTCACCGCCGCCGACCCCGGCTTCAGCGATCCGATCGAGGCCTTCGAGCTGCTGTGGGCGGCCGGGGCCGCAGCCATGTTGAAGAACTTCCCGGAGGGTGCGCGCGACAAGGTCGACCCGGGGCTCGGCAAGATCTGGGAGCGGGGCGAGAAGTTCAGCGCGGTCGACTATCTCGACGCTCGCGCGGTCGCCGCGGACATCGGCATCATGATGGGCAAATTCCACCTGACGCACAACGTCCTGCTCACACCCACCGTCCCGATTCCGGCTTTCGAGGCAGGTTTCGACGTCCCGCCGGGCAGCGACTTCACCAGCTGGCCGCAGTGGACCCCGTTCACCTACCCGTTCAACCTGACGCAGCAGCCGGCGATCAGCATCCCGGTAGGCCGCACCGCTGCGGGTCTGCCGGTGGGTCTGCAGATCATCGGCCCCCGTCACTCGGACGACCTCGTACTCGCGGTCGCGCGATATGCGGAGCACGTCCTCGGCTAGGTCGACCGAAAAGCACACGTTTCGCGCCGCATCCGAGGATGATCAGCACTAGGCCCGGTGCGGCGCGAACGTCTGCCCTGCTGCCCGGGTGAGAGTTGCCCGACAGGGATTTTCGGGGTCGGGGAGAGCCCGGGAGGGTAGATGACAGCGACGCCGGTGTCCGGGGTCCCGCCGCATTCGCCGCAGGACCCGGATCCGCTCGCCCCGGGCATGCTCGTCGCCACCCGATACCGCCTCCTCGGCCGGTTCGCCGGCCCCGACTGGGTGCAGTGGTGGCACGCGCACGACACCGAACTGCGCCGGGACGTCTCGCTCAGCCTCGTCGACTCGGCGCACGTCCGCGCCACCGATACGCTCCCGGATCCGGTGGTGCGGTTCTGCCGGAACACCACCGGAACCAGCTTCAGCCACGAGGGGCGGATCGCGCAGGTCTACGACATCGCGGCGGTCGGTAACCGGATCGCCGTGGTCGCGGAATGGACGCCCGGGTGGCGTGTCGCGGATGTCGCGCGCACGGTTCCGCGGCCGTTGGATGCCGCTCGTACCGTGCGGGACCTCGCCGCCGCGACTGCAGACGCACACCATTTCGGTGCCCGCATCTCACTCGATCATCCCAACCGGGTGCGGATCTCCCGGGAAGGACTCGCGGTCCTCGCCTTCCCTGCCACTCTCGCCGACGGCAGCGCGGCCGACGACGTCGCGGGACTCGGGGCGCTGCTGTACGCCCTGTTGCTCGGCACGTGGCCGCTGTCCTCGTCCGGCGCGACCCTGGCAGCCGGATTGCCCCCGGCCGGCAGGCGTGGCGACGGTTCCGTCGTCCCGCCGCATCGTGTGCGGCCCGCGATTCCACGACGTCTGTCCGACGTGGCCATGAATGCCCTCGCTCGACGGCCCGGGATGGCCACCGCGCAGGCGGTCGTCGACGCCCTGGACCGCATCTTGGCGGACGCGCGGGCTCGCTCGGCATCCGCATTCGCTGCCACCACGAAGAGAGCCCGCCCGGCACCCGCCAACCGGGCCCCCCGGCCGAACGCGCCACTTCCCGCGTTGAGCGGCGCACTCGCCCTGGTCGTCGCGCTCGGCGCCGCCGGGTGGGCGGCGGGCGCCACATTCACCTCGTCGGACGCTCCCCCGGCCGCCGTCGCAGACAGCATGCTCAGCCAGATCGCACCGGTTTCGGACCCCCTTCAGATACCGCTCACCCCGTCGTCCGCGGCCGTCTACTCCCCCCTGCGCTTCCCCGACAACGGTGCCACTGCCTCCCTCGCCGTCGACGCGAACCCCGCGACATCCTGGGCGACCGACCGCTACCCGCAGCAACTGTCGGCGACGAAGCGAGGAGTGGGTCTGATCGTGTCGTTTCCCGGGCCCGTCGATCTGAGGACCGTCTTGATCGACTCCCCGACACCGGGCACCACAGTCGAGATCCGGACCGTGCCCGTCGCGTGGGCGACCATCGATCGCACCCAGGTGATCGGCGCCGCCACGCTCGGCGACGGGGTCACCCAGATCGTGGCCCGGACGCCCGCACCCACCGACCGCGTCCTGGTCTGGATCTCGGGACTGTCCGGCGGCGAGTCCGGGTACCAGTCGCGCCTGTCGGAGATCGGCTTCCTGGGTAGCGGCGCATGAGCCGCAACATCTTCGGCCCCACGCAGCCGAACGAGGGAAGCACCGCGCGCGACCATCTGGCGAACGAGCGAACCTACCTCGCCTGGCATCGCACCGGTATCAGTGTCGCCGCGCTCGGTGTGGCGGTGGCGAAATTCGCGCCGAATCGCGGCGGTCACGCCGTGGCTGCCGGATTCATCCTGATCGCCGCGGGGCTGCTGGTATCCGCCTACGGCACCGTCCGCTACCGGGTCATCAGCCGGCAGCTCGAATCCGGGGAGTTTGCGCCGGCAACGTTCGCCGCCGTCGTCACGTCCAGCGTCGTCACAGTGCTCGCGCTACTCGCTGTGGTGGTCCTGATCTGATCCGGGTAAGGCCGTGACGCAGCGGAATCCGATGTGGCTCATCCCGGTGTCGACCATCTGCGGCCGCCGTGCAGCGGGCCGGTACCGCCGGCAGTAGCTGTCGGCGCACAGGAACGATCCGCCCTTGATCACCCGCCGGGGCACCCGGAACTGGGGTTGGCAGGGGTCGAAGCTCTCCGACATGCCGGGACCACGCGGATTGCGTGGCGCGCAGCACGACTCTGCTGTGTCGGCGTGGCGATCCGAGTACCAGTCGGCGGTCCATTCCCACACGTTTCCCGCCATGTCGAACAGACCGTATTCGTTGGGCGGATAGCTACCGACGGCGGTCGTGGTGCCGTACCCGGGGTCCGCGCGCCACGGGAACTCCCCGTGCCAGTAGTTCGCCAGCGGAGGGGATTCGCTCTCGGGGGCGTCACCCCAGGTGAATTCGGCGTGGTCGAGTCCGCCGCGCGCTGCGGCCTCCCATTGCGCCTCGGTGGGCAGGGACCGCCCCGCCCACTGCGCGTACGCTGCCGCATCCTCGTGGGCGACGTGGACGACGGGATGCTGTTCGCGGCCGGTGATCGTCGACGCGGGTCCCGTGGGGTGGCGCCAGGATGCGCCAACAGTCCAGGTCCACCACTGACTGAGGTGACGGAGATCGACCGGGCCCCGAGTGGGGGTGAACACCATCGATCCCGGTTGCAGGTTCTCGGCGGGAGCGCCGGGGAAGTCGGCGGGGTCCAGCGGCCGCTCCGCGACGGTCACATAACCGGTGTCTCGGACGAACGCGGCGTACTGCGCGGTGGTGACCTGGTGGGCCTCGATGGCGAAGGCGTCGATCGCGACTCGATGCGCCGGACTTTCTTCCGGATAGTGCCGATCCGAGCCCATCGTGAAAGTGTGAGCGGGGATGTGCCGGACTTCGGAGACGGTCTGGGTATCCAACACGCCTTCCCTTCTGCCTGATCAGGTGACGGCCGGCGAGAAGATGCTCGTCCAATCGTTCTTCATGCTTACCACGGTCCAGTTCTTTCCTCGTGCGTGTTCGAGGGCCTGCTCCGCGCCGGCGACATAGTCGAATTCGCGATCGGCGTCGTCGTGCAGGATCAGCACCCGAAGCGCCGGGCGGTCGGGTAGCCCGGAGAACGCGAGCATCGGCAGGTCACCGTTGGAGTTGCCGACCGACAGGATCGGCCGTCGCCCGATCCGGCTCCAGATTCGGACCGGTTTCTCCGGCCCGTCGTCGAAGAAGTCCATCGCGGCCTTGTAGAGCAGGTCGCTCGTGTCCGCCCCTTCACGGTAGGAGAGGCCGAGGGCACTGCCGATGACGCGTTCCGGCGGAATCCCGTAGAGGCGTCCGGCGACCGGGCGCATGAAGTCCCGGTCACCACCGGACGCGATGTAGATCGTGAATCCGTTCGCCTCGAGATAGCGCAACAGTTCGACCATCGGCGCGTATCCGCAGCCGGAATACGGGCGGCCGAGCGTCGGGTGGTCCGCGTCGTCGAAGAAGGACCGGACCCGCGCGTCGTAATTCTCGACGGTGATCGAATCGAACGCCTCGGTGACTGCACCCATCAACAGTTTCAGGTCGCCGTCGTCGCCCCGATAGTGCTTGACCATCGCCGCACCGAGCCACTGAAGGTCGTGCTCGTGGGCCGCCTTCCACGGTTGCGTCTGCTGCAGGTCGGAGTCACCCGCGGCCATCTCGGCGAAGCGCCGGATGGTGAAGTCGAGCTGGATGGGCATCGGCTTCTCGCACCAGAGTGTGCCGTCGTTGTCGAATACGGCCACCCGGTCCGCGGGCTCGACGAAGTCCGGTCCCCGTGTCGTCACCCGCCCGACGAAGTCCTCGATCGCGGACCGCGTCGACCCGTCCGCCCAGGAACCACCCAGCCCGGCCCCCACGTCGCTCAGTCCTTCGCCAGGAACGCGTGCAGCTTCGCCACCGCGTGGTCGATCGTGAAGCTCGCCGGCTCCTGCCTCGGGGGGAACTCCTTGAACGTCTCGAGGAATTGACTCGTGATGAATGTCCCGTAGATGGCGATGTAGTCGTGGTCGAGGAACCAGTCCCAGTAGGTGTTCGACGTGATGTCGGCACGCTCGAACGGGTCGGTGCGCAGGTTGAACAGTTTCGGCAACCGCAGTTGGGTGAACGGCTCCGCCCACAGCCCGAGGGTGCCCTGCGCCCGCTGCTCCATGAACACGATCTTCCAATTGTCGAAACGGATGCCCAGCACGTCGCAGTCGTCGGAGAAGTACACCATTCCCCGGCGCGGGGACGTCTCGACCTCACCGGTGAGGTACGGGAGCAGGTTGTAGCCGTCGATGTGCACCTTGAACGTCTTCTCGCCGATCGTGTGCCCGGTCTTCAGTTGCTCCACGACCTCGGGTGCACCCGCGGCGGCGAGGAAAGTGGGAAGCCAATCATGGTGCTGAACGATCTCGTTGGACACCACGCCGGCTGGGATCTTGCCCGGCCAGCGAATCACCTCGGGGACGCGGAACGCGCCCTCCCAGTTGGTGTCCTTCTCACTGCGGAACGGGGTGGTCGCGCCGTCCGGCCAGGTGTTCGCGTGGGGACCGTTGTCGGTGCTGTAGATGACGATGGTGTTCTCGGCGAGACCCAGCTCGTCGACCGCGTCGAGAAGTTGGCCGACGTGCTTGTCGTGATCGATCATGGTGTCGTGGTACGGCGACTGCCAGTGCCCGGCCTGGCCGACGCTTTCCGGCTTCGTGTGAGTCCGCAGGTGCATGTGCGTCGTGTTCATCCACACGAAGAACGGTGTCTCCGCTTCCTTCTGCCGCGTGATGAAGTCGATTGCCGCGGAGACCGTCTCGTCGTCGATGGTCTCCATCCGCTTCTTGCTCAGCGGACCGGTGTCCTCGATGCGCTGCTTCCGGACCGGGCCGTACCGCGGATCGACCTCACCCGCGTCCTCCTCGGTGGCGAAGCAGTGCAGGACACCGCGCGGCATCATCACCTCGTGCAGTTTGGGATAGTCCTGTGCGCTCGGGTAGTCGGGGAGCTCCGGTTCTTCCTCGGCGTTCAGGTGATAGAGGTTGCCGAAGAACTCGTCGAACCCGTGAGCGGTCGGCAGATACTTGTTCAGATCGCCGAGATGGTTCTTCCCGAACTGTCCGGTGGCGTATCCGAGGGGCTTGAGGAGTTCGGCGATGGTGGGGTCGTCGGGCGACAATCCGACGTCGACTCCCGGGATTCCGACCTTGCTCATGCCGGTGCGATACACGCTCTGCCCCGTGATGAACGACGCGCGACCGGCCGTGCAACTCTGCTCACCGTAGGAGTCGGTGAACTTCATGCCCTCGTCGGCGAGACGGTCGATGTTCGGCGTCCGGTACCCCATCAGTCCGTCGCTGTAGCAGCTGAGATTGGTGATACCGATGTCGTCGCCCCAAATGACCAGGATGTTGGGTTTCGCGTCCGTCATCTGTCTCTCCTCGCATCATCGGGGGAATCGCAGTCCTGACGTTGCTCGCGGTGCGCCCGCGACACATCACCCGCACCGGGTGAGAACCTCGTGTCCGAGTACCGGCCGTCAGTCCGGGGGGATCGACGGCGGTCGATCCACGGCGAGGATGTACACGCTGATCACCGTCACCCACGCCGGGAAGACCAACGTCACCCAGAGACTGAAACTCACGACCACCAGCAGGGTGAGTGACAGCAGGTAGGTGCTGACAGCCAGCCATCGCGGCATCAGTCCGGTGCGCAGCCAGATGGTTCCCAGCGAAATCATGAACACCCCGGCCATGCGAACCCCGTAGACGTTGTTCACATGCAACATCACTTCGCGCCCGAAGAAGACGAGGTCGTTCTGCGGAACACCGGAGAGCCGGGACACGGCGAGGAGTCCGCCTGCGATTGCCGTCGACACGAACGTCATGGCGAGAAACAGCAACCCACTGCCGAGGAAGACGGTCGAGAAGAATCGGTCTTCGAGGTCCCCGAGCCGGTCGCGGATGACACCGATGAACCACAGGAACGCGATGCCCGCGAAGGGTGCGAGTATCAGGGCTGCCGTGATCTGCCGTTGGTGGTGTAACCACGGGGTCGCGGCTGCGCCGGGCAGCGCGCTACGCAGCAGAACGATGCTGGAGGCGAACAGGACACCGAAGACGACACCGGCGACGGCCGCGGCCCGTGGAGTCCGTAGCTGGTGGAACTCGGCGTCGCTCTGAGTGCGGGCCATGAGATCAGTCTTCGCCGAGGTCGAGCCCCAGGGCAACAGGGAGCCCGAATCGTACCCGGATTCAGCCCGCGTCGTCCGCCCTGCCCGGCCGCACGACGACAGGAACTCCCTCATAGGGCGCGAGGGAGATCGGGAAGCTGTGGAGTTCGTCGACGGTGCCGATCTGTTCGTCGGTGAACAGGTTGACCGCAGGCGATCCGGCCGGCAGGAACTGGGACTGCACGGTCGCGGCGATCTCCTCGGACGTGAAGTTGAGAACCGTGACTTCGAGACTCGAGTCCGCCAGTTCGTGGACCATGACGAGCAGCCCCTTGTGCGACACGGTGGGCACGTCGAGCTGAACCGCGGTGGCGATGCCGAACCGGTTTCGGATGTCGATGATGCGGGCGAGACCGCGAGCGAAGGACGCCGGATCCTGCAGTTGCACCGGCAGACTCCCGTACAGGCTGGTGCCCCGGGGGATGCCCGACTCCGACCGGGCCGCTTCGGGATTGACCCCCATCAGGTCGTGCGCGCCGCGGTTGATCCAGCGGGTGTCCCCTTCGGCGAGAAGGTCGGCGACCTCCTCGGACGGCACGGGAAGCAGCCCGCACAGATCCCAGCCCGACAGGGCGAAGACACCGGGCTGGAGCGCGTTGAACATCGCCAGGAGCAGATGCGCCTGCTTGACCGTGTCGATGTCGGCGGCATCCATCCTGTCGAGGTCGCGGATGCCGAGCGCAGCGGTGATGACGCTGGCGGTCGTGCAGGCGATCCCGTTGGTCGTGAACGTGCGGTTGTACGGGGCCCAGCGCCCGGTGAGCCGCTCGCACAGATCCTTACGGATGCGATCACCGAGATCGGACCCTGTGACCGACTCACCGCCGTACGCGAACTCGTCGTCCTTGTGCAGCGTCGCGAAGTGGACCAGCTCGAACGTCAGCTCGTCGTGATTCTGCAGCGCATGGACGAGCGACGCGGCGTCCACACCGTGATCGCGGGCGAGGTTCATGGTGAGCCGGAGAAATTCGGTGTTCCCCATGACGAGGGCGTGATGGTAGGCGGGGCGATTGATGAAGTCGTAGGACAGGTCGGCTCCGGTGGTGCCCATCGCCTTGATGTCGTCGATGGTGAGGTTCAGTTCCTGGAACGTGAATCCCCCCATCTTCCGCACGATGCTGGCGATGAGGTGGTTTGCCGCCTCCGACAGTGGATGCCCTTCCGACCAGCCGGGCAGTCCTTCGGTCCGGCGTTCGACCCCGAGGAATCCGTTGGCGTCCAGTCGAAGAGCGCCCGCACCGAGGTCCGCGATGGAGTGGCAGGCGTCCCCGATGACGAGGCGCATGCCCGCGAACGACGGATCCAGCCAATTGATGGAGGGCTGCCCGGCCTTGAAATAGTGCAGGTACACCCACCTGCGCTCGATGCCGTCCACCCCCTTCACGACGGGGGTGACACTCCAGTTGGTTTCCTTGACACCGAGTTCGTAGAAGATGACGCGCTGGAGTTGACCGATGATGTACCCGGCCCGGGCGAGTTGCGCCTCGGTGTCGGCGTCGATGTTGACCGAGTCCCGGCCTTCCGGCACGCGGGGAAGCAGGTGCCAATCCTGTTGTTCGATCTCCACCATGTGATAGATGCCGGGGTAGTCGGCGTACGCCATCTCGGCGAGCCGGAAGTCGGCGCCCTTGCCGGTGTGACCGGGGACGATGTCGTCGATGACAATGCCGTCGTATGCTGCGGCGACGACGCAGAGCTTGCGGAACTCCTCTTCGGTCCCGAAGGCCGAGTCGATCTGCATGCTGATGCGATCGAAATGGCCGTCCACCGACGGCGTGGCCCGCCACCCGTTGATCCCGCCTGCCTGCTTCACCGGCCCCGTGTGGACGGCCGTCACCCCGATCTCGGAGAACGCCTGCCACAGGGACTCGTCGCCGAGCGAACTCAGGAAACTCGCGCCCGGTGCCGTGATGATCGAAATCGGGTACGCCGTGAACCACACCGATCCCCGCTCCACCGCGGCGCGCGGATTCGGGTCGGCATACGGGTTCTGCCACATGCTGCCCTTGCCGGACAGCTGCTCCGCGATCAACTTCGCATCGTGCAGGATCGACTGATTGATCAGCCACTCCACATAATTCGGGTTGTCCGGCACGGGCTCACCCGTCTGCGCATCGACCCTGGTCGCACGGCGGACCGACGGTTTCAACGGCCGCGGGCGCGCCGGGTAGAACTGCTCGTCGTAGCTGATCTCGCTGGGCTCGTGATGGATCTCGGGGTTCATGGTCCTCCGTCGTCATCTCGTCTGCTCCGCCGCACCGGTCGGCTACCCGTCCACCGTCCCACGGAAACGACCGCCTGGCATGCGGAGTTGGATGACTGTCAGCGGACCGCGGAACTTTCGGGTGCGACGAACTCGGCGGAGGCCTCGGACCACAGGCTCACCCGCCTGTCCCGGCTCTCGAAGAACTCGATCTCGCGTCTGATGCCGGAACTCCGATCCCATCCGGGGAGGTCGAGGATGATCAATTCCTCCATCGCGTCCATGAACACCCGGTCGACGGGTCCCCACATCGTGCCGATCGCTGTGTTGTCCTTTCCGGTGAAAGTCAGGTTGACGGGATGAGACATCGACACCTGACTGAACACCGCATGGCCGGATTCGACGATGTATCCCGCTACTTCGTTGCTGGCGAGAAACCGCTCGTGTGTCACCGCCGGATCGGCATGGCTGTAGGGGCAGGCCAGAAAGATCTTTCTCATGGGTTCCTCGTGATTCGTGGGGCGGAGGCCCCGGTACAGGGTGTGCTCATCGAGAACCCGCCGGGAGTGGATGCACGGTCCGGCACCATCCCGAGAGCGCCTCGATCATCAGCGACGCGACCGCCCGGTGGGCGACGTCGTTCGGAATGTCGTGGTAGCCGCCGGGGATGACGACGCTCTGTCCGTGCTGCAGTTCTCGCGCGAACTCGGCGGCGCGGTCGGGCGTTGCGAAGGCGTCGAATTCGCCGTTGACCAACAGGATCGGCATGGTCACCGCGGGCAGACACGCCCGCACTTTTCCTCCGGCCACGGTGAGCGCCTGCCAGAGGTTCGGTTCGGCGGGAGCCGTGTCGAAGCCGAGCGGATCGTTCTCGAGTGCGTCGAGGTACGACCGGTCCTTCGCCATGACGAGGTCCGTCCGGCCCTGCGCCTCACGCGGCAGACCCCACAGGGGCGCTCCCGTCATGATCAATCCGGTGCGCAGGGACGGTGTGCGAACCGAGAGGAGGGCGCCGGTCAGTGCGCCGAGCGAGTGGCCCAGGACGACCACCGGCAGGTCGGGCCCGTCGCCGGCCATGATGTCGACGAGAACTCCTGCATTGGAGGCGAGTTCGTCCACCGAGGGGAAGAACCCTGCCGGTCCGCCGGTGTGACCGTGACCGAGGTGATCGGGCGCCCACACGTCCAGACCGGCCGAGTTCAGCTGCCCCGCGAGCCGGTGATAGTGACCGGAGTGTTCACCGAATCCGTGCAGGAGCAGGATCCGTGCCCAGGGTTGCGAAGCTTCCCAATGCCGGTAGTAGACCTTGTTCCTGACACCGTCGAAGAAGGGCATGTCAGATCTCCGGACTTCCCGGATCGGTCGACGGCGGTGCGGTCGGCAGGTCCTCGAACCAGGTCGGGGACGTGAGCCAGTTCAGCGGAATCGGCGGGCTCGGGTAGCCCGCGACGAGAACGACGTTGCCGTGCACCGAGTAGTCGCCGGTCTGGACGAAGACCTTCACCCGGTCGCGGAGGTTGTAGAACTCGGGTAGGTACCGCAGTTCGTGGACGTTTTCCTCCCCTACCAGTGCCGAGACGAACTTCCGGGCTTCGGGGTTGGCGGTCACCATGTCCTCGGTGACGATGGCTGCTTCGAAATCCCCCACCTCGCACAGCACCGACAGCAGATCCCCGACCGAAGGCAATCCCGGTGCGATGCCGAGATCGATCGTCTCGACCTGCGGCGACAGTGGAACGAGGCTCGCCGAAGACGTGCCGCTTCCCGCGTCCGCGACGTAGATCATCTCGCCGTGCCGGAGCTGGCTCACGACGGCGGCCAGGCGTTCGTGCAGCAATCGGGTTTTTGGTGCCATGGGATTCGTCCTTCGATCGAGTGCGTGAGGTGTGCGGCGCAGCGCACCGGGCACAGAATGTGCTCTGGTCGACAATCGACTAGAAATCTAAGACGCTCCCGCCCGGAGGTCAAGCGCTGGACGAATCCAGATCCAACTCTTGACCGATCGTCCGGAGAGGGAGCACACTTGCCTGGTCGATTGTCGACAAAGAGTCAATCGCTTCCGCGTCTACGCGCTTCCACATCCACATGACCCTCGAGGGAGAACACCATGGGCCAGCTGCTGCAGGGTAAGACAGTCATCGTTACGGGCGCAGGCGGAGGAATCGGCCTCGCCACGGCGTTGCATCTCCACGACGAGGGGGCACAGGTGGTCGCCACCGTGCACTCCGAGTCCAGCCTTCCCCAGCTGAAGGTCGACGACGATCGCCTGATCGGCCGCGTCGTCGATGTCACCGAAGAAGAGCAAGTCAAGGACCTTGTCGACTTCACGGTGGCGAGGTTCGGCAAGCTCGACGGCATCGTCAACAATGCCGGCATCCTGAAGCCCGGCACCATTCTGGATGCGTCGGTCGAGGACTTCCAGAAGACGTTCGACGTCAATGTGAAGGGCGTGTTCCTGGGGTCGAAGTACGCGATTCCCGAGCTGCTGAAGGTGGGCGGCGGGTCGATCGTCAACTTCGGTTCCATCAACTCGATCGGCGCCGAGAAACTGCTGACGACGTACACGGCGAGCAAGGGCGCCGTGCTCACGTTGACCAAGGCCATCGCCCTGGACTTCGGCGCGCAGGGCGTCCGCGCCAACACCCTCTGCCCGGGCTTCGTCGACACCCCGCTGAACGTGCCGCACTACACGGCACTCGGCGGCCGCGAGGAACTCGAGGCCGGGCTCCCCGACTTCCAGCCGATCGGCCGCGCCATCCTTCCCCTCGAGATCGCACACTCCGTCGCCTTCCTGCTGTCGGACCACTCCACCGCCATCACCGGAACGGCATTCGTCGTCGACGGCGGCGTTCTCGCCGGGGCCTGATCACCCACTCTTGCGGTGGGAGCCCTGCCGCCTCGGGCTCCCACCGCAATCCCATTTGACAGCCGACGTGACTCCCATCACCATTGACGCAATGTCGACAATTAGACGAAATGAGGTCGACCCCGATGACTTCCACTGACTCCGATGTCACCCAGCACGACGTTGTCGACGTGTTGGTGATCGGCGCGGGTCCGTCCGGCGCGGTGGTCACGCACACTGCTGCCACGGCGGGACTGAGCACCCTCTGCCTCGAGCAGGGTGACTGGGTCAACCCCAGCGACTTCCCCGCCAACCACCCCGAGTGGGAACTGCTCATCCAGCACGACTGGGCGCACGATCCGAATGTCCGTGCCCTGCCGTCCGACTACCCGGTCGACGTGACGGAATCCGACATGTGGCCCGTGATGTTCAACGCCGTCGGGGGAAGTTCCATCTTCTACGGCGCCGAATGGCCGCGGCTGCTGCCCTCGGACTTCCGGGTCAAGACGCTCGACGGCGTCGCGGACGACTGGCCGATCAGTTACGACGACCTCAAGCCGTACCACGACGAGGTCGACGAATTCATCGGCGTCTCCGGACTCGACGGCGACACCGCCTACCCCGAGGGTCTCGAATACCCGTTGCCGCCACACCCGTTGGGCAAGCCCGGCATGAAGGCGGCCGAAGCCGCGAACAAGCTCGGCTGGCACTGGTGGCCGGGCACCAACGCGATTCCCAGCCAGAAGAACAAGACACTCGAGCAGTGCGGTCGCTGGGGCGTCTGCGAATGGGGCTGTCCGCAGGGCGCGAAGGCCTCGTTCGACTTGATCTACATGCCGCAGGCGCAGCAGGCCGGCGCCCGCGTGGAGACCGGTGCGCGTGTCCGCCGGATCGTCACCGGCGACGACGGCCGCGCGGCAGGCGCCGAATGGGTGGACCGCACCGGCGCCGTCCATTTCCAGCCGGCCCGGGCAGTGATCGTCTGCGCGAACGGCATCGGAACACCGCGACTCCTGCTGCTGTCGGCCGACGAGAAGCATCCGGACGGCCTGGCGAATTCCTCGGGCCAGGTGGGCCGGAACCTCATGCTGCATCCCAACTGCACCGCCGTCGGGTACTACGAGGACAACCTCGAGAGCTGGCGCGGCCCGGCCGGGCAGCTCATTCACTCCATGCAGTTCTACGACACGGACACCTCCCGCGGATTCGTCCGCGGCGCCAAGCTGCACGCCCTCCCGACTCCGGGACCGCTGAACACGATCGAGACCCACCGGCAACTCGATTTCGACGACCTGTGGGGACCGGCCATCCACGATGTCGCGCGCGCGGCGTCCAACGGAATCCTGTGGGCGGCCAACGTGGAGGATCTGCCCGAGGAACACAACCGGGTCACCCTCTCCACCGAGGAGTTCGATGCCGACGGCCTGCCGGCACCGAAGGTCGAGTACCGCGTCAGCGAGAACACCCGCAAGATCCTGAAGTACACCGTCGACCGCATGGTCGAACTCCACGAGGCTGCGGGCGCGAAGCAGATCTTCACGCAGGAATTGTGGGTCGACCAGCCAGGGCACCTCCTCGGAACGGCCCGGATGGGCGACGACCCGGCGACGTCCGTGGTCGATTCGCACGGCCGGGCCCACGATGTCGACAACCTCTACATCGCGGACGGCAGCATCTTCGTCACGTCCGGCTCCGCCAACCCCACCTGCACGATCAGCGCGCTCGCCCTGCGGGTGGGCAAGAAGGTCGTCGAAGACGTCAGCGCACGGAAGGCATCGGAATGAGCACCACATCCCTCGACCTGCAGTCGGCGCCGAAACGGCGGCTGTCGGTACCGGGCAGGCACACGGCACCGCCGCGGCCGCTCACGGACTCCGAACTGACCACGCTGCTGCGGATCGCGGACTGTCTGATCCCCGCGTCCGGTGAGAATCCCGCCGCCAGCGAGGCCGACGAGTACCTCCGCTACCTGAATCTGGCGCTGGCCGCCCGGGCCGATGTCTTCGACGCGGTCCTCTCCGCGGTCGACGAGGCAGCCGGTCTGCACGGTGACGACCTGCGCGCGGAGCTCGAGCGGATGTGGGCCGAAGACAAGTTCACGTTCGATCCGCTGTCCTCGATCCTCGCCGGCGCCTACTTCATGACCCCCCAGGTCAAAGCGCTGATCGGGTACCCCGGGCAGCACCGGGACGCCGCCGGATTCGAGGACGCGGCCAACGAACTGGAAACCGGGATACTCGATCCGGTGCTCGAACGGGGCCACTTCTACGTGTCCGCGAACGGCGAGTAGCCGGCTCGGACGCTCCCCCGCTCCGCACTGGTGATCTATTGTCGACAAGAGGCTCCCGGCGTGGTCAACGTCGAATCAACCACCATCAGAAAGGACAACCCGATGACTCTGTCACCGAATCGTCCACCGGGATCGACTGTGGGTCGGCGCGAGGACGGCGACATCTCCCTCGGGCGGATCCATCAGCGCACCACGCCGGGCACGGTCGCGGGCGTCCTGCGCACGGCGATCCTCGACGGCACCCTGGCCCCCGGCAGTCAGCTCCGCGAGGCACACATCGCCGCCGACCTGGGCGTGAGCCGGGCGCCGCTGCGGGAGGCGCTGAGCATCCTCGCCGACGAAGGCCTCGTGGTGAAGATCGCGTACAAGGGTGCGTTCGTCGCCGAGGTCAGCGCGAAGGGGATGGCCGAGATCGCCAGCCTGCGCAAACGGCTCGAGCCCTACGCGATCGAGTTGGCACTGCCACGCCTGTCGGGCGCCGGCCGGACCAAGATCGTCCGGACCCTCCAGGACATGGCCCGGGGCGCCGACGACGGTGACCTGACCCGGACCATCGACGCGCACATGAGCTTCCATCGGGTGATCTACGAACTGTCCGAGCACGGCCTCCTGCTGGACCTGTGGCGCAGCTGGGAATCCCAGCTCCAGTTGTTCCTCTCGGCGGATCACCAGTCGTTCCCCGATCTCCACGACGTCGCCGCCGAACACGAGCGCCTGCTCACCATCATCGATACCGGCGACCTCGAGGCGATCACCCGCGAGATCGACCGGCACGTCCACGGTTCGACCGACGCCGCCCCGGCCGCAACCGCTCCAATCGACGGTTCTCAACCGTCGAATGCGTGAGTACGTCGATTTTCTCGGCCGTCAGCCGCCCTACGACGAGCTGGACTCCGCCGACCTCGAGGCCCTGGCTCGGACGGTGGAGGTCGAGTACTTCGCCGCCGGCGCACAAATCGTCGAGGCAGGCGCGGCCCCACTCGATCATTTCTTCGTAGTCCGCACCGGGGAGGTCGAGGTGATCGACCGCGGCCGGGTCGTCGATCTTCTCGGCCCCGGCGAAACGTTCGGGCAGATCTCGGTGCTGTCCGGTTTGCCTCCGCCTCTCGCGATCCGCGCCTCCGAAGACACACTCTGCTACCGCTTTCCGGACCCGCGGCCGGTGCTGCGGCACCCGCAGCGACTCCAGTTCGGGCACTACGGCACCCTCGTCACGCGGGAACGGTTGGCCCGCTCCGGTTTGGTCGATCAGGCGTTGCGGGCGGCCCGGCATCAGATGCGCCCTGTCGTCTGGTGCCCCGCCGATGCGACCGTGGGCGAGGCCGCGTCCGTGATCACCGAGGCCGGCCAGTCGTACGCGCTGATGGACCGGGGCGGCGCGATCGGCATCGTCACCGACAACGACTTCCGGCGGGCGTTCGCCGACGGGCACGTCGACGCGCACAGCCCGGCCTCGGTCATCGCCTCGTTCCCCGCCCGGTCCGTCCCCGCCGAGACGCTCGTGGGCGATGCGTTCCTGACGATGGTCGAGTCGGGGGTGCACCACCTGGTCGTGACCGGCACCGGTGACAGACCGGTGGGGATTCTCCGCGTCGTCGACGTCGCGTCGGCCGAAGTGCGCAATCCCCTCGTCGTCCGCCGGGCGATCGACGACGCGACCACGGTGGAGGACCTGGCGGCCGCGGCGGCCCTTCTCCCCGGAACCTGGGTCGAGTTGTACGACACCGGCGCGTCCGTCATGCACGTCGCGGGACTGATGTCCGCGGTGATCGACGCGATCATCAGGCGGCTCGTCGAGCTGACCGACGTCGGCGCCGACCACGTTCCCCACCGGACGTCCTGGCTGCTTCTCGGGTCGGTGGCCCGCCGCGAGCCGCTCCCCAAGTCGGACGTCGACACCGGCCTGGTCTGGGAAGACCTGCCCGGGACGGACTCCCCCGCCCGGAAGTTGCAGAACTGGGCCGGGCGCGTCCTGGACAACATGGAACGCTGCGGCCTGCCCCGCTGCGCCGACGGCGCCAACGCGACCAACCCGCTGTTCGCGCGCTCCCGCACCGACGCGGTCGCCGCCGCGACGTCGTGGATCACGAATCCCACCCAGAAGAACGCTCTGCTGCTGTCGTCGATGATCGCCGACAGCAGACCCGTCAGCGGGATGTCGCTCGGACGTTCGGTGTCCGACGCCATGCTCGCGACCACCCGCAGCCGCGAGTATCTGTCGGCTCTGCTGCGTTTCACCACGTCCCGGCGACCTCCGGTCGGGTTCGTGCGCAACTTCGTCGTCGAGCACTCCGGCGCCAACCGCGGCAACCTCGACCTCAAGGCGGGCGGACTCGTGCCGATCGCGTCCCTGGGCCGGTGGATCGCCGTGGTCACCGGGGACGATCGCGGCTCCACCCTCACCCGGTTGCGGCGCGGCGAGACCGCCGCTCTGCTCACCGCGGACGAAACCGAGACGCTGGTGCGCGCGTTCGAGTACGTGTACGGATTGATTCTGGGCCGCGAGATCGAGGCCATCAAGGGCAGCACGGTCGCGACGACGTGGGTCGCGCCCAACCAACTGGACACGCTCACCCGCCGGTATCTGCGTGAATCGTTCCGCGCGGTGGCCGAGGTCCAGAACCGGCTGGAAAGCGAATGGGTGGCGCGCCTTCCATGAGGGCACACCGGAGGTTCCGCCGCCTCGACACTGTGTCGTGCCCGTGGCGCGATGCCGAGTTCGCGGTCGTCGATCTGGAGACCACCGGACTGGATCTCGTGCGGGACACCATCGTGTCCTACGGGGCCGTCGTGGTCCGGCACGGTCGCATCGTCATGGCGGAGAGTGTCTACGGACTGGTCCACCCCGAGTGCGACATTCGCCCGGAGGCCGTGGCCGTCCACACTCTCCGGGAGGCGGACGTCGCCGATGCCCCACCGTTGAGCGAGGCCGTCGGCGTCCTGCGACATCTCCTCACCGACCGTGTCCTCGTCGCGCACGCGGCGTGGGTCGAGACGGCCTTCCTCTCCCGCGCCTTTCGCGACAGCGGGCTGAAGTTCCGGCCGACGGTCGTGGACACCGCTGCCCTCGCCCGTGCTGTCGGCGTGGCGCCGCGACAGCATCGGTGCGAGCCGAACCTGGAATGGCTGGCCGACACGCTCGGCCTGCCCGTCGTCGATCCCCACCACGCACTGGGCGACGCCGTCACCACGGCACAGGTGTTCCTCGCCCTGGCGTCCCGGCTCGAGCGCCTCGGGCACGACACCGCGCGCTCCCTCGTGGATCTGAGTGCCGGCGACCGTCGCCTCGGGCGCGGTTGACGCAAAGGTAATCCAGCCGAAACAACTGGTGATTGAGGTCACACCGATTTATGGTAGATTGTCGACAGTAGAACAAGCGCGATGCAACCTTTCGCCTTCTTCCACGACAACCGAACCTCGTCTCGGCACATCCCCCGCCGAGATACCCGCGACAGAGACCAGCGAGGTCACGATGGCCATAACCCCGGAAGAGCCCCCGGTGTCCACTCAACCGCCCACCGAGCCCGATCGCCCGCTCCTCGATTCCGGAGCGGACACCGATTCCGCCTATCTGGAGAAGCTCGGCTACAAGCAGGAGCTCAACCGAACGCTGGGGCTGTTCTCCGCCTTCGGAGTCCAGTTCACCTCGATCGCGATCGCCTCCGGAATCTTCACGACCCTGATCGTCGGCTTCGGGTTCTTCGGGCCCGCGTCGTTCTGGTCGTTCCTCGTCGGCGGCGGCCTGCAGGTGTTCACCGTGGGACTCGCGGTCGCGCAGCTCGTCTCGGCCTACCCACTGGCCGGCGGCGTGTACCAGATCACCGGGCGGATCACCGGGAAGCCGTGGCTGGCCTGGCAAACCGGATGGTGGCTGCTGATCGCACACACCGTCGCGGTCACCACCGTCGCCGTGAGCATCGCCCCCTTCGTCGCCGGCTGGTTCGGCGTCACGTTCGAGGACAACACCGACGCCCTCCCGTGGGCGCTCGGCCTGATCGTGCTCGGCACCGTCATCAATATCGCCGGAGTCAAGGTCGCTGCCGTGCTCAACAACATCGGCGTGGTGGCGGAAGTACTCTGCGTCGTCGCACTGGTAGCCGTGCTGCTGATCGTGAAGCATCCGACCCAGCCGCTGTCGTTCCTGAGCGAGTCCGGCGGAACGACCACCGGCGGCAACTGGTTCGTCCCCTTCCTTCTCGCGATGATCCTTCCCGCATACGCGATCTCGTCGTTCGACGCGACCGGAAACGCCTCCGAGGAGACCAAGGACGCCGCCCGGAAGGCGCCGATGGCATCGGTGATGGCCAACGTCTCCTCCTACGTCGTCGGCATCTTCATGGTCGCGTTGATCATGCTCGCCATCCAGGACCTCCCGGCGGTCATGGAGAGCACCACCCCGGTCAAACTGATCCTCGACACCGCGGTCGGCACCGCGTTCGCGAACATCTTCGAAGCCGTCGCGATCGTCGCCCTGTTCGCCGCCCTGGTCATGCTGCAGCTCACCGGCATTCGCGTCCTGTGGTCGCAGGCACGCGACGGCCAGATCCCCGCGGCCTCCTGGCTGCGCAAGGTCAGTGCCCAGCGGATCCCGATCAACGCGACCCTCACGATCTTCGCGATCTCCGTGGTGTTCGCACTGTGGTCCTCGCTGCTGTCCGTGCTCGCAGCGATGACGGCACTCGCCTGGGGAATGGCCTACGGTGTCGTGGTCGTGGTCGGCTTCTACGGACTGATCAAGCGCAAGTTGCCATCCCACCCGTGGCACTACGGCATCGTCAGCCCGGTCATCTTCATCCTGGCGATCGCCTGGTCGGTCGTGCTCTGCGCGCTCCTGATCTACTCCGACCCCACCCATGTCGGCCTCGGCATGCTGCTGGTCATCGCGTCGGGCGCCGTCATCTACATGCTGATCCCCAAGAGCAGGCGCGGTAAGTCCATCGACACCCAGGCCGGACACCTCTGACAGCCCACTTGCCCGACAACCGACCCACATTCGAAAGGAACTTCATGTCATCCACGCTTCGTTCCGTCACCAACATCATCGACGGCAAGGCCGTGGCCGGATCCTCCGAGCAGGTGCGACAGGTCCGCAACCCGTCCACCGGCGAGGTCGTCGCCGAACTCCAGGAATCGACCGTCGAGGACGGCTATCGCGCCGTCGATGCGGCCCGCGCCGCCTTCCCCGCCTGGGCCGCGAAGACACCCGGCGAGCGCTCGCAGATTCTGCACGACCTCGCGAACCTCCTCGAGGCGAACCTGGACGAACTCGCCGACCTCGAGACCCTCGACGCCGGCAAGCCGACGACGGCGGCGAAGGGTGACGAACTTCCGGGCATCGTCGCGGCGTTCCGGCACTTCGCCGGCGCGGGCCGGGCGTTGTCCGCGCAGGCCGCCGGCGAATTCACCGCCGGCAACACCAGCTTCGTCCGGCGCGAACCCCTGGGCGTCGTCCTCGGAATCACGCCGTGGAATTTCCCTCTCTGGCAGGCGGTCTGGAAGCTGGCCCCCGCACTGGTCGCCGGCAACACCGTGGTCGTCAAGCCGGCCGAGCTGACCCCGCTGGCCACCACCCGGTTCGCGGAGCTCGCGCAACAGCTGCTGCCCGCGGGTGTCCTCAATGTCGTGCACGGCAAGGGCAGTGTGGTCGGGGACGCTCTCGTTCGTCACCCCGACGTCAACCTCGTCTCCTTCACCGGCTCGACGTCCGCCGGACAGCGGATCGCCGAGGCTGCGGGTGCCACGCCCAAACGGCTGGTGCTCGAACTGGGCGGGAACGCTCCCGTCGTCGTCTACGACGACGTCGACCTCGAGGCCGCACTCCCGATCATCACCAACGGCATCCTGTTCAACGCCGGCCAGGAGTGCATGTCGGCAACCCGGCTGCTGGTGAGCGAGACCATCCACGACACGTTCGTCGCGGCGCTCGCCGAAAGACTGAGCGCGGCCCGGATCGGTGATGCTGCCGACAGTTCTACGGTTCTCGGACCTCTCATCTCGGAGGGCCAGCGCGCCCGCGTGGCAGAGCTCGTCGACGGCAGGCCGGACCACGCACGGGTCGTGACCGGCGGCAGGATCGTCGACGGTCCTGGCTACTTCTACGAGGCCACCCTCATCGACGGTCTGCAGCAGGACGATCAGCTGGTGCAGGAAGAGATCTTCGGACCGGTGGCGACGGTCCAGACGTTCACGGACGAAGCGGACGCCCTGGAGAAGGCCAATGCGGTCGAGCAGGGACTCGCCGCGTCGGTCTGGACCCGCGACATCGGCCGAGCGCTGCGGAACGTCAACGCGATCGAGTCCGGGGTCGTGTGGGTCAACAACCACATGGCGGTCGGCCCGGAAGGACCGCTCGGCGGCTTCAAGGGCTCGGGCTACGGCAAAGAGGGCGGCGCGGCCGGACTCGAGGAATTCACCCGGGTCAAGCACGTCATCGTGAGCCTGTCGTGACGGCGCCGAGCCGCCACGACACCGCGTGGGGGACGTGGGAGCCGGCAGAGCCGGAAGATGCGGTCGGACGGGCCATCCGGCGGATCGACCTGCGCAGCGGTACGGCGTCGCCCTGGGCGCACGCCACCATGGTCGTGCCGTCGCGCGGGCGCGAGTGCTGGTTGGTGACGCAGTGGGACGGCAACGTCGACGTGTGGCGGGTCGACGACACGACCGCGAGATACGAGTTCGATTTTCGCACTCGGACCGCCTAGACCTGGTCCACCCATCCGATTCGAAAGGAAGCGCGCGTGACAGTCCTTGCCATTGACCAGGGCACATCCGGCACGAAGGCTGTCGTCGTCTCCGAGGACGGCGACGTCCTCGCGATCGCCGAAACAGCCGTCCGTCCGGCATATCTCGCCGCGGGCGGCGTGGAGCAGGACCCGATGGAACTGCTGGGCTCGGTCCTCGAAGCGGGACGGAGCGCGGTCGCGCAAGCGGGTGTTCCCGTGTCCGCCGTGTCCCTCGCCAACCAGGGTGAGACCGTCCTGGTGTGGGACCCGGTCACCGGCCGCCCGCTCAGCCAGGCCGTGGTGTGGCAGGACCGCCGGTCGGACCAGCTGTGCCGCGACAAGTCCGAGTCCAAGTCGTGGGTCGAACAGCGGACGGGCCTCGTGCTCGATCCGTATTTCTCGGCGCCGAAGATGCAGTGGTTACGGCAGAATGTCACCGCATCGGGCGTGGTCACCACGACGGACACGTGGATCGTGCACTACCTGACCGGGGAGTTCGTCACGGATTCCGCCACCGCCAGCCGCTCGCTGCTCACCGACCTCGACACGGTCGCGTGGGATCCGCAGCTTCTCGATCTGTTCGAGCTCTCCGCCGAGCGGATGCCTGCCATCGTCGCCAACGACGTCGTCGTGGGAACCACGGATGTCTTCGGATCCGGCGCTGCCGTGGGCGGTCTCGTCGTCGACCAGCAGGCGGCTCTCCTGGCGGAGCGGTGCTTCGACGCGGGCACCGCCAAGTGCACGTTCGGCACCGGGGCGTTCCTGCTGGCCAATACCGGCACGCTCCCGGTCCGCTCGGCAGCCGGGTTGGCGTCGTGCGTCGCGTGGAACGTGCGCGGGAAGACGTCGTACTGCGTCGACGGCCAGGCCTATACCGCCGCCTCCGCCATCCGGTGGATCCAGGACCTCGGCTTGATCGAGTCGGCGCGCGACCTCGACAGTGTGGCCGCACACGATTCCGGCGGAACGTATTTCGTGCCCGCGCTGGCCGGTCTCGCCGCGCCCTGGTGGCGGCCGGACGCGACGGCGTCGTTCTCCGGGATGACGTTGTCCACCGACCGGTCCCAGTTGGTGGCCGCCGTCCTCGAGGGGCTGGCGGCGCAGACGGCAGAGCTGGTGTCTGCCGTCGAAGGCGACCTGGACGCTCCCCTCACCCGGCTGCGAGTGGACGGCGGGCTCACTCGGTCCCGCCGCCTCATGCAGGCCACGGCCGATCTGACCCAGATCCCCCTCGACGTCTATCCGTCGTCCCACGCCACCGCTCTCGGAGCGGCGGCCTGCGCCAGATTGTCACTGAACCCCGACCTGTCCCTGCAGGACGCGGTAGCCGACTGGGAACCGGCGACCACCTACGAGCCGCGGTGGTCGGTCGACCGCGCGGCAGAATTCCGACACCACTGGCGGGCGGCCGCACGAGCGGCGCTGCCACAGGAGAAGCGATGACTGACACCCCTCCGCCCCCCGACTACGATTTCGTCGTGCTCGGTGCGGGCATCGTCGGCTCGGCGATCGCGCGGGAGCTGGCCGGATACCACCACACCGTGGCACTCGTCGAGGCGCGGGACGACGTGGGCGACGGGACGAGCAAGGCGAACACGGCGATCCTGCACACCGGATTCGACGCGAAGCCGGGCACGCTCGAATCCCGCATGGTGAGCCGCGGCTACACGCTGCTCTCCGAATACGCGCAGCAGACCGGGATTCCCGTCGAACGGTCGGGCGCCATCCTCGTCGCGTGGAACGACGAGGAACTGGCCGCACTGCCGGGCCTGCGCGACAAGGCAGCCGACAACGGCTACACCCACTGCGACATCATCGACGCCGACGAGGTCTATCGTCTCGTGCCCGCGCTCGGTGACGGCGCGCTCGGCGGGCTCACCGTCCCCGACGAGTCGATCATCTGCACCTGGACCACCAACCTCGCGCTGGCCACCGACGCCGTCGCCCGCGGGGTGACACTGCGGACGCGGACCCGCGCCGAGTCGGTGACCGCCCTGCCCGAGCGGACGATCCTGCACACGTCGAGCGGCGACATCAGCGCGCGGTGGGTGATCAACGCCGCCGGGTTGGGAGCCGACTACATCGACAAGGAATTCGGCTACGACCGATTCCACGTCACCCCGCGGCGCGGCGAACTGCTCGTCTACGACAAGCTCGCGCGGCCGTTGATCGACAAAATCGTGCTCCCCGTCCCGACATCGCGCGGCAAGGGTGTTCTGGTCAGCCCGACGATCTACGGCAACGTGATGCTCGGGCCCACTGCGGAAGACCTCACCGACCGTTCCGCGACGGCGACGTCGGAGGCCGGCTTCGAGTTCCTGCTGGGCAAGGGCGGCACGCTGATGCCGCGCCTGCTCGAGGAGGAGGTCACCGCCACGTACGCCGGACTCCGTGCCGCCATCGACTACGGTGACTACCTCGTCGAGGTCGACCACGATCAGCGCTACGTTCTGGTCGGCGGAATCCGCTCGACCGGACTGACGTCCGGTATGGCGGTGGCCGAGTACGTCGGCGAACTGCTCACCAAGGCAGGCGTTCTCGACGGCGCACGCACCGAATTGCCACCACCACCCCGGATGCCGAACATCGGCGAAGCATTCACTCGCCCGTATCAGGACGCCGAACTCATCGCGCGTGACAGTGAATACGGCAGGGTCGTCTGCTTCTGCGAGCGCGTCACGGCGGGTGAGATCCGCGACGCGTACCAGTCGCTGATCCCCCCGGCCGGACTCGACGGGCTCCGTCGCCGCACCCGGGCGATGAACGGCCGGTGCCAGGGCTTCTTCTGCGGCGCCGAGGTCGGCTCGCTCGTCGAGGCACACCGATGCCCCGCCGGTTCGCCCGAAGCGACCGAGACCCGGAAGGAAGCCGTCCGATGAGCGCTCCCGACACCTCACGCACCGTGGTGACCGCCGATGTCGCCATCGTCGGCGCGGGTCCCGCCGGGTTGGCCGCGGCCACGCAACTCGGAAAGGTCCACGGGCGCCAGGCTCTCGTCCTGGACCGCGAAAGCCGCGCGGGGGGGATCCCGCGGCATTGCGATCACCCCGGCTACGGCATCCGCGACATGCACACGTTCATCGGCGGCCCCGCCTACGCCGAACGCCTGGTGCGGGAGGCGAAGTCCGCGGGCGCCGACATCATGCCGAATGCGATGGTGACGGCGGTGCATCCCGACGGCGCGCTCGACGTCACCTCACCCGCGGGTCTCCTCCGCATCGAGTCCAGGGCGCTCGTCCTGGCCACCGGTGCCCGCGAGCGTGCCCGTCCGGCCCGCATGATTCCCGGCGACAGACCGTCCGGGGTCTACACCACCGGACAGCTGCAGAACATCGTGCACCTGCATCACGGACGTGTCGGAACACGTGCGGTGGTCGTCGGCGGCGAACTCGTGAGCTGGTCGGCGGTCACGACGCTGAAGCACGCCGGATGCAGGACCGTGCTCATGACGACGCAGTACCCGTCGCCGGAGTCCTACGCCGCCTTCAACATTCCCGGTAAGGCGTTGTTCCGGCTCCCGATCGCCACCCGCACCCGCGTCGTGCGGATCATCGGTCGCGGGAATCTGGAGGCGGTCGAGATCGAGAATCTCGACACCGGCGCACGCGAGATCGTCGAATGCGACACGGTCGTCTTCACCGGCGACTGGATCCCGGATCACGAACTCGCGCGCACGGCGGGTATCGCCATCGACCCCGGAACGAAGGGACCGCTGGTCGACACCGCTCTGCGGACCAGCCTGCCGGGCGTCTTCGCCGCGGGCAACGTCCTGCACCCGGTCGACACCGCCGACATCGCTGCCCTCGACGGCACGTTCGTCGCAGACCGGGTGGCCGCGTTCCTCGACGCCGGCGAAGCAATCGATCCGGGTGCGACCGCCGTGCGCATCCTCGCGGCCCCGCCGTTCCGCTGGGTTTCCCCGGGAGTGCTCCGGGCGGGTGACCCGGCACCACCACGACAGCGCCTGCTGCTGTGGACCGATCAGCTGGTCCGGTTCCCGAAGGTGACCGTCTCGCAGCGGGGTCGCGTCGTCGCGACCACGCTGCTGCCCTGGGCCGCCTCACCGGGACGGGTCTTCCGGGTGCCGTGGTCGATCATGGACGCCGTCGACCCGGCACTGGGGCCCGTGACCGTCGGACTGGCCAACGCACCTCGTGTGGGAACCACGCGCAACGCGGTCGGGGAATTCATTCCCTCCCGCTGCAACTGAGCACACCCCGACACCCACTCTCGTTCAGCACTACCCCACAGACAGATTGTCGACAATAAACTTCGATCGATCGGAAGACACATGACGGAAGTACAGGGCGGTTTGCACGGTCCCGAGATGCGGCGGGCCATCACGGCCGCCGCGATCGGAAACTTCATCACCTGGTTCGACTTCGCCGCATACGGGTTCCTCGCCGTCCTGCTCGGCAGGATCTTCTTCCCCTCCGAGAACCCGGCGACGAGCCTGCTGGCGACGTTCGCCGCGTTCGGAGTCGCGTTCCTGATGAACCCGATCGGCGGCTTCGTCTTCGGCCGGCTCGGAGACAAGGTCGGCCGCAAGAAGATCCTTGCGACAGTAATCATTCTGATGTCACTGTCGACGTTCGCGGTCGGCCTGCTGCCGGGATACGCCACCATCGGAATCGCGGCCCCGGCGCTGCTCGTGACACTGCGGATCATTCAGGGTTTCGCCGCCGGCGGCGAACCCGGCGGTGCGGCGACGTTCCTCGTCGAATCCGCGAAACGCGGCCGGCGGGCGCGCACCGTCAGCTTCTGGCACTGCTCGAGTTACCTCGCCAACGCGGCGGCCTCGGTCCTCATCCTCGGCCTCAACGCCGCACTGAGCGAGGCGGCGATGTTCGAGTGGGGCTGGCGCATCCCCTTCCTCATCGCGGGACCGCTCGGACTGGTCGGGCTCTACATTCGCCTGAAGCTGAGCGACACAGCGGAATTCGAACGACTTCAGGCCTCGGGTGAAGTCAGCGAGTCCCCGGTCAAGGACGCCCTCGCGACCAGTCGCCGGCAGATCCTGCAGGTGGTCGGTTGTATTGCACTGCAGGCCGCGGCTTTCTACTTCATCTTCGTCTACATGGAGACGTATCTGCAGTCGGAGGTGGGATTCTCGTTCGGTCTGGCCTCCGCGTCGACGGTCACCTGCCTGTGCTCGGCGGCGGTCGCCATCTTCGTGTTCGCCCGCTTCTCCGACCGCTACGGTCGCAAACCCGTGATCATCCTCGGCGCCGTCTCGAGCACGCTGATCGTCTATCCCGCGTTCATGGTGTTCGCGACGGGGAATGTCCCCGCAATCGTCGTCGCGCACGCCGCGATGGGGATCTGCCTCGCCATGTTCATGTCCGCGTCGGGCGCAGCGATGGTGGAGATCTTCCCGAGTCGTGTTCGGTACGCAGGATTCTCGATCGGATTCAACATCTCGGTCGCAGTCTTCGGCGGCACCGCACCGTACGTGGCGACCTATCTGATCGCCACAACCGGCAGTCCGTTGTCACCGTCGGTCATTCTGATCGTGACGGGCGTGATGGCCATTGTGGCGGCTGCGACGCTGCACGAAACCGCAGGCCGGAAAGTCGATGCGAGGGTGGAGGCGGAGCCGCTCCACCGCGATCCCATCACCGTCGGCGAATAGCGGCCGAAGAACCCCGGCCGATCCCTTGACACCACCGGGGATCGACCTTAGATTTGATATCGTTCTCTTGTCGACAATCGGCAATCTGACAATTGTCGAAGGCCAGAGCAGTTCCCGGAAGTTCACCAGTCGAGGACCCCACAACGGGCATCGACCACCACCACCGAACAAGGACACGACATGACCAAGAAGCTGGGTGGCATCCTCGCCGCCGTCTCCACTCCCTTCGCCCAGGACGGCTCCGTCGACGAGGGCGCACTGCGCAACCACGTCGACTTCCTGATCGAGAACGGACTGCACGGCCTGGTCCCCGGCGGCAGCACCGGAGAGTTCGCAGCTCTCACGCTCGACGAGCGCAAGTTCGTCAACACGGTCGTCATCGACCAGGCCGCCGGCCGCGTGCCCGTAGCACCGCAGACCGGCTCCACCCGCACCGCGGAGGCCGTCGAACTGTCCCGGCACGCGGCCGACGCGGGCGCCGACGCCGTCCTGCTGGTGCAGCCCTTCTACGAGGCGCCCACGCGCCACGAGGTCATCGAGTACTTCGCCACCGTCGGCGAAGCGGCGAACATCCCGGTGATCGCGTACAACCTGCTGGGTGTCACGGGGATGAACCTCGACCGACCGTTCTACCGGGAACTGCTGGAACGCACGGACGCCGTCAAGTACATCAAGGACACGTCCGGATCGATCGAGCAGGCCTTCGACCTCATCTTCAACCTCGGCGACGCCATCGACACCTTCGTCGGCTGGGACACGATCGTGCTGCCCGCCTTCTCCGCCGGTGCCGCCGGTTCCATCTGGGGTGCGCCCAACTTCGCGCCCAAGGAGTGCGTCGCGATCTACGAACTCGCCAAGGCCGGCAAGTACACCGAGGCCCTCGAAATCTTCAAGCGGCTGTGGAACGTCCTCGACTTCCTCGGCAAGGAGGGTTACGCCGTGGCCACCAAGGCCGCCGCGCAGGCCGTCGGCGTGGACCTCGGAGTGCCCCGCGCACCGTACGGTGAGCTGCCCGCGGACAAGAAGGAAGAGCTCACCAAGCTCATCGCCGAGACCGGCCTCACCTACGCCCGCTAGTCACCGCCAAGAAGACCGCGCGCGTTCATCACGGAGTGACCCTTCCCCGACACGTGCGCAGAGGCCGGCAGCAATCACCCCCGCTGCCGGCCTCGCCTCTCGCCGGCAGGCGAAGAGAAGTTCACCCCTGGCAGGGTGGAACCAGGCCACCGCAACGCAGACGAACACACGGAGGAAGATCGTGCGCTGGAGTCGAGTAGTCAACGTAGTGAAGTGTCACGTCGGGGGCGAGATCAACAACGTCGTCACCGGCGGAATCGGCGATGTCCCCGGCGCCACGGTCTTCGACAAGATGAAGCACTTCCGTGAGCACCGCGACGACCTCCGGCAGCTTCTGCTCCACGAGCCGCGGGGCTCGGTGACCCAGTGCGTCAACTTCGTCGTCCCGGCGACGGATCCCGAGGCCCAGATGGGCTACGTCATCGCCGAGTCCACGGAATACCCGGCCATGTCGGGGAGCAACACCATGTGTGTCGCCACCGCACTGCTCGAGACCGGCATGATTCCCATGGTCGAACCGATCACCGACATCGTGCTGGAAGCACCCGCCGGACTCATCCGCATTCGCTGCACCTGCGAGAACGGCAAGGTGACGAGCGTCGAGTTCGAGAACCAGCCCGCGTTCGCCTACGAGGTCGGGGTGCCGCTCGAACTCGACGGCTACGGCACCCTCACCGTCGACGTGGCGTGGGGCGGCATGGCCTATGTCCTCGCCGACGCCGACCAGCTCGGATTGAAGTTGCAACCCGACGAGGCGCGCGAGATCTGCGACCTCGGACAGAAGCTCAAGACCGCCGCCGCCGAGCAGATCCCCGCCGTGCACCCGACCAATCCCGAGTTCGCCGGAATCACCCAGACCGAATTCGTCGGCCCGCTCTCCCGCACCGACGGGGTGCTGACCGCCCGGAATGCCGTGGTGGTCTCCCCCGGCCGACTCGACCGCTCGCCCTGCGGCACCGGCACGTCCGCCCGACTGGCGGTGCTGAAGGCGAAGGGCCTCATCGAGGTCGGGGAGAAGTTCGTGCACGAATCGGTGATCGGCAGTCGCTTCGAGAGCCGGATCGACAGACTGACGAAGGTCGGAACGTACGACGCCGTGGTTCCCCGCGTGAGCGGCCAGGCGTACATCACCGAACTCAGCCAGGTCGGACTCGATCCCGCCGACCCGTTCCCGACCGGCTACACCCTGTCCGACACCTGGCCGACCGGCAACTGACCCGCACGTGAGTGGCAATGTGTGCCCGAGCACTCTTTGCCACTCACGTGGGGAGCAGGGGTTTGACGGCGCGGCCGAGGAACTCGACGAAGCCCAGCAGATCCGGTTCGTCCTCGGTCGGCGCGAAGGCTACCGACGTCGCGCCCAGGCGGGCAAGCCTTCGCACCTCTTCGGCGACGGTGCTCGCGTCACCCGCGACCCCGATTCCCGTGTCGGCCGGCTTCTCCCACCGCGCCAGTTCCGCGTCCACCCGTTGCCGCGCACCCTCGCCGGTGGCGGCGATCTTCGGGACGACCATGCGATGCGACGACGCCCGTTCGTCGCCGATCTCCTCGACGATCAGGTCGCGGGTCCTGCGGATGTCGTCGTCGCCGACCGCGGACGCGAGGAGGTTGCCGTCACCCAGACGCGCCGCCAGCCGGACCGACTTGGGACCTTCGCCGCCCAGCATCAGCGGAACCCGCTCGGTGGGAGGCCAGTCGAGTCTCACACGATCGAGCCGAACGTACCGTCCCTGTGTGCTCACCGACTCGCCGTCCAGCAGTGCCCGGAGCGCCACCGTGTACTCCTCGAGGAGGGTCATCGGTGACGCCGCCCGCGCACCCACCTGCTCCATCCATCCCTGCACACCGTGTCCGATGCCCGCAATCACTCGACCGGGAAACAACCGAGCGAGCGTGGCGATCTCCATCGCGGTGAGCGCGACGTTGCGCAGCGGGACGGGCATCAACCCGACGCCGACGTGGATTCGCTCCGTCCACGCGAGTGCCGCGGCCGCCGAAGCCACGCCGCTCTCCTTGAAACAGTCCTCCCACAACCAGATCTCGTCGAGGCCACTGTCCTCGGCGATCCGCGCGAAGTCCTTCAACCTCTCGGGTTCGATCGTCGGGATGAACGTCACGCCCAGTCGCGGCACCGCAGTCGTCATCGATCCATCATGGAGGATGACGTCCGGCCGTCGCGGGGCATCGCCATCATTCGCGCGGCGGCGCGGTACTGGATTCGCGCGGCGGCGCGGTGCTGGCGCGGACGACCAGTGACGTCTTCATCAACGATCGCGTGCGGGTGCCGCCACCCAGTCGATCGAGCAGGATCGTCGCGGCCGCGCGGCCCTTCTCGACGATCGGTTGATGAATTGTGCTGAGACCGAGTAGTTCTGCAACGGGTGCGTCGTCGAATCCGATGACGGACATGTCGTCGGGCACGGCGAGTCCGCGCTCACGTAACACCTGCCACGCCGCCACCGCGTGCACGTCGGACGTCGCCACGAGAGCGGTCGGCTGAGCGGCGTCGAGCAGGATCCGGGTGGCCTCGGCACCGGCGGCGCGATCGATGTTGCCCGCCACGACGATCGACAGTTCCTCCACCGGGAGGTGGTGGTCGCGGGCCGCGGCGAAGTAACCGGCAAGCCGCTCCCGCGCGTTGCGTTCGGTCGCCGCTTCGACGTCGTCCGCCGTGACCATCCGGCAGTCGGAATCCTGGCCGAGCTTGTCGACGATGATCCCGATGCGTCGATGGCCCAGGCTCAGGATGTGGTCCATCTGCAGGTAGGCGCCGTGCCGGTCGTCGATGGCCACGAACGGGAGTCCCGCGCTTCGCGGCGAATCGACCACGACGGCCGGGATACCGCGCGCGATGATCGCCTCGACCAGAGGATGCCCGTCGGGGACGTTGTGGATGACCACCCCGTCCACGAGCCCACGGAGAACCAGCGAGTTCGGTGGTGAATCCGGGGATCCACCGCGCGAGGCCGGAAACAGGGTGAGGGCGATGTCGGCCGAGTTCCCGATTTCCGCGATGCCCTTCATCAGCAGGGTCACGGACGGATCCTCGAGCGCCTGCACCGGGGAGTCGGGCACGATCACGCCGACCGCGCCGATCCGCCCCGACCGCAGACTGCTCCCGGCGATGTTCGGGCCGGCGTAGCCGAGTCCCGCGGCGACGGAATAGATGCGTTCCCGTTGTGTCGCAGAGACCTTCGACGATTTACTGAAGGCGTAGGAGACGGTGGCGACCGATACTCCGGCCGCCCGGGCGACGTCCTTCATCGTGACCAAGTGGTACTCCCTCGTCGGCGATCATCGGCCACACCCGGCCGTTGCGCACCGGAGCGCACAATGGGACCGATCCTAGTCCGCGTCTGGACGCTCTCCACGTTCCCCTCGACATCACCCATTGACAGCGCTCCAGCCGGTGATACGATTCACCACCATAAGTTAATCGTTTCACCATTCCGGTTTCACCATCCATGGGAGCACTCATGACCAAGGTCCTCTACCTGTACGGCGGCTGGCCCGGCCACCATCCGTACGACATCGCCGCATGGGCACGCGAACTGTTTTCCGAGCTGAACTACCAGGTCGAGGAGTCGCAGGACATCTTCACCCTCGACCGTGACCTGACCGGATACGACCTGATCGTGCTCGGCTGGAACAACGCGCTCACCACCGAAGGCCTGAGCGATTCGCAGGAGAAGAACCTGCTCGACGCCGTCGCGGCCGGAACCGGGGTCGCGGCGTGGCACGGAGCCGCCGCCGCGTTCCGGGCGAGTCTGAAGTACCACTTCCTCCTCGGCGGCGACTTCGTCGAACATCCTGCGGGAGAGTCCTTCCCGCAGCCGTACAAGGTGAGCATCACCGACCGCGAGCACGAGGTGACCGCCGGTGTCGAGGACTTCGCGGTGGCGTCCGAGCAGTACTACATGCACGTCGACCCGAACAACCGGGTGCTCGCGGAGACCGAGTTCAGCGGCGAGCACCTGCCCTGGCTGGAGGGACTGCGCAGCCCGGTGGCGTGGGTGCGCCAGTGGGGCGCAGGCCGGGTCTTCTACCACTCGATCGGTCACACGCCGGCCGACCTGTCGGAGCCGAACGTGCGCCGACTGACCAAGCAGGGACTGCGCTACGCCGCCCGCGTAGCGAACTGACACAGCAAGGAGACACGATCATGGCGAAATTGACCGGCGGGCAGGTGGTCGCCCAGGTCCTGAAGCAGTACGGCGTCGAGTACGTCACGGGCATTCCGGGCCACGGCATCTGGTCGCTCACCGATGCGTTCCTGGAGAAGGGGTCCGAGATCCCGTTCATCCAGGTCTACCACGAGCAGAGCGCCGCGCACCTCGCGGACGGGTATTACCGGGTGTCCGGTAAGCCGATGGCCGCGGTGGCGTCGATCGGGGCGGGCGCGGCGAACACCGTGCTCGGTCTCGCGACCGCGTACAGCGACTCGACGAGTCTGCTGTGCATCACCGGCGGGCCGCCCACTCACATGCGCGGGCGTGGTCTGCTCCAGGAACTGGAGCGGCACACAGACAACGGCTTTCCGCAGGTCACCGACGCAGTGTCGAAGCGCAGCTGGGTCGCCACCCGCGTGGAGGAACTGCCGTTCATCATGCACCGTGCGTTCAGCACCATGCTGACCGGTCGGCCGGGGCCCGCGCACATCGAGGTGCCGATGGACGTGCAGGCCGAGGCCGCCGACGTCGCCCTTCACGACCTCGCACGGCGGCTGCCGGTCGGGCTCCAGCAGCCCGACCCGTTGGCGATCGACAAGGCCGTCGACGTGCTCCGTGACTCACTCCGGCCGGTGATCGTCGTCGGCGGCGGTGCCATCACGTCCGACTCGGCCGACGAGGTGCTCGCCCTCGCCGAGGCGTGGCAGATCCCCGTGGTCACCACGTGGAACGGCAAGGGCGCGTTCCCCGAGGACCACGCGCTGTTCGCGGGCAGCGTCGGCCAGACCGGAACGATCGTGGGCAACTCCGTCGCCTCTCGCGCCGACGTGGTGATCTCCATCGGGTGCCGGTTCACCGACTGGTCTTCCTCCAGCTACGCGCAGGGAGTCACGTTCTCGATTCCGCCCGCCAAGCTCATCCACATCGACATCGATCCGCACGAGATCGGCAAGAACTACCCGGCCGAGGTCGGCATCGTCGCCGACGCCAAGCCGACCGTCGCCGCGATCGTCGCCTCCCTCCCCCGCAGCAGCGCCGACCGGTCCGAATACCTCGCCGAACTCGAGCAGCTGAAGGCGGAGTGGGAGACCAAGCTCGCCGGCCGTCGCGATTCCGACCGGTTCCCGTTCACCTCCCAGCGCCCCCTCGGCGGTCTGCGGTCGGTGATGGAACGGGACGGCATCATCGTGGCCGGCTCCGGCAACACCCAGGGCGCCGTGAAGCAGACGTTCCCGGTGTATCACCCGCGCACCCACTTGACGTCCGGCGGATTCTCGTCCATGGGCTGGGCCGTGCCCGCCGCGATCGGCGCCAAGCTCGCCGCCCCCGACCGGCAGGTGGCGTGCGTGCTCGGTGACGGCGACTTCCTCATGACGTCGCAGGAGATCGGTGTCTGCGTGCAGCACGACATTCCGGTGGTCTTCGTGGTCCAGGACAACGCGGGCTTCATGTCCATCCGCGGTGGGCAGCGCAAGCAGACCAGCCGGCACATCGGCACCGAGTTCAACCGCCCGGACGGCACCCCGTACAGCCCCGACTTCAAGGCGCTCGGCCAGTCGTTCGGCCTCGAATCGTTCCGGGTGGACGACCCGGCCGACCTCGAGAGCACGTACCGGAAGGCCTTCGACTCGAAAGCGCCTGCGCTGATCGAGATCCCGACCGATCGCGATGCGGCGGGACCGTGGGTTCCCGGTTGGTGGGACTTCCCCGTTCCCGCGTACATCGAGGACGAGCGTCAGGACGAGTACTGGGCGACCCGAGCCAAGGAACAGCACCTGTGAGAACGTCGGGACACGATCAGATCGACGCGTATTCACCGCTGCGCGAGGGCGCGGTGGTCGATGTGGGCGGCGACTCCGACAGGGTCACCGCCGATGTCGTGGTCGTCGGATCCGGGATGGGTGGTTCGACGCTGGCGTGGGCGCTCCGCGATCGGGACGTCGACGTCCTGGTCGTCGAGCGCGGGCGGTTCCTCCCCCGCGAGGTGGAGAACTCGCAGGCCGCGGAAATGTTCCTCATGGGCCGGTACAAGACCGCGGAACCGTGGTTCGACGGCAGCAACGGTGAGCCGTTCCAGCCCGGCGTGTACTACTGGGTGGGAGGCAACACCAAGTTCTACGGCGGCAGTCTCCCCCGCTTCCGCGTCACGGATTTCGAGGAGACGCAGCACTACGACGGCATCTCACCGAAGTGGCCGTTCAGCTACGCCGATCTCGAACCGTTCTATGCCGAGGCGGAGCGCCTCTACCAGGTGCACGGCATCGACGGCGAGGATCCGACGGAACCACCACGGTCGTCTCCGTACCCGTTGCCGCCGTTGCCGCACGAGCCGACGATCGAGCGTTTCGCGTCCTCCCTCCGTCAACAGGGACTGCACCCGTTCCACACACCGAACGGCATGAACCTGACGACGCAGGAGCATCGCAGGCAGTCGACGGCGTCGGACGGCACCCCGTCGCAGACCGATCACAAGAGTGAGGCGGAGAACCGGGCGTTGCGGCCCGCGCTCGAGTCGGAGCGGGTGCGTCTGCTCACCGAAGCGAAGGTGACGCGTCTGCTCACCGATGCGAAGGGCACGCGAATCGTCGCCGCGGAGGCCGAGTTCCGTGGTCGCACGATCCGGATCACGGCCAACCAGTTCGTGGTCTCGGCAGGGGCGGTCAACACCGCGGCACTGTTGCTCCGCTCGGCCGACGAGTGGAATCCGGACGGCCTCGGCAACTCGTCGGGGCTGCTGGGCCGGAACTACATGGTGCACAACAGCACGTTCTTCATGGGCGTCAACCCCTTCCACACGAACACGACTGCGTGGCAGAAGACGCTGGGAATCAACGACTGGTACGTCGCGGGCCCGAACAACGAGTACCCGCTCGGCAACTTGCAGATGCTCGGCAAACTGCAGGCCGCGCACGTGAAGGGGGCACGGCCCTGGGCTCCGCTGTGGGCGCTGAAGGCGGTGGTGGATCGCAGCCTCGACATCTACCTCACCACCGAGGATCTGCCGACGCGGAACAACCGGGTCCGGATCGACGGCGACCGGATCATCGTCGACTGGACACCCAACAACACTGCGCCGCACAGTGAACTGGTTCGCCGCGTCTCGACGGCAGTCCGCAAGGCGGGGTATCCGATCATCCTCACCGAGCGGATGGGGATCGCAACGAACTCGCACATGTGCGGAACCGCGGTCGCGGGTACCGATCCGGCGGCGAGTGTCCTCGACCCGCACTGCCGCAGTCACGACGTCGACAACCTGTGGGTCGTGGACGGATCGTTCTTCCCTTCGTCGGCGGCGCTCAACCCCGCGCTGACCATCGCGGCCAACGCGCTGCGCGTGGCACCCCACATCGCTTCTGCCGCAGTGTGATGTGATCCGATCACGGTTCGCCCGGCCTCGTTCCCAGAGGCCGGGCGATCGCGTGTTCACCTCGAGCCGATCCGCTCCTCGGCGAGCGGAGACTCCTCCCTCTCGCGGGTTTCCCCGGCCGCACTCGCCACCAACCCGGCGAGGACGGCGCCGGCGAGGACGACGTAGAAGGCCTGCAGGAGCCCGAACTGCTCACCGAGCAGCCCGAGGAGCGGCGGCCCGACCAGAAACGCCATGTACCCGAGCGTCGACACCGCGCTGACGCGTCGCGCGGCGTCGGCACCCGAGTCGGCCGCCGCGGACATTGCGAGCGGAAATCCAAGGGCGACACCGACACCCCACAACGCACAGCCGAGCGCGGCGAGAACCAGGTTTCCCGCCAGGATCACGATCAGGACCCCCGCCACCGCGAGGGCCGCGGACCAGTGGACGGTCGCAGAGCGGCCGTACCGGTCGACGACGCGCCCGCCGAGTAGGCGGCCCGACGTCATCGCGGCCACGAACACGACGTAGACCGCGGCGCCGGTGGCCGACCCGACTCCGTACCCGTCGACGATTCCCAGTGGAAGCCAATCGTTGGCGCTGCCTTCCGCGAACGCCATGCCCAGCGCGATCAGGCCGAGGAGAACGATCCGGGTGTCCCGCCAGATGGTCAGACCGCCGGACGTGCCGGATCGACGGCGCGTGCGCCCGGCCTCTCGTCCGGTAGCCGGAGGTAGCAGCGCCACGACGCTCACGCTCGTCACGAGGACCACGACGGCCAGCACCCCGAGATGCACCGGCACCGGAACATCGAGCAGTTCGGCGACCGCCCCGAGGCCCGCGCCGGCGAGCGTTCCGAGACTGAACGCACCGCGCAGCGACGGAAGAAAGCTGCGTCCCATGCGCTTCTCGATCGCTGCACCCTCGACGTTGAGGGCCACCTCGCACATGCCGAATCCCGCACCAGTGAAGGCGAGTTCCAGACCGACCAGGGCCGCGATCGCGACACCCGAACCGAGTCACATTGAACAGGCCGAGGCTCGCGACCGTGGCCGCGGCCGTGATGACGTGACGGGCACCGATCCGGGCGACGACGGGACCGGCGAGCAGCAGCCCCGCCATCGATCCGATCGACAGACCGAGAATGATCAGACCCATGTCGCCCGTGCCGACTCCCAGGGACGAGCGAATGGCTGGGGTGCGGGTCACCCAGGACGCATAGGTGATCCCCGTTCCGACGAAGACGACGAAAGTTGCTGCTTTCCAGCCACGCTCACCGCGCTTCAACGGCGGACTCTCGGTAGGAACAGCTGTCTCCTGTTCGTGTCGGGGGATGGTTAATCGTATCACCGGGCAACGACACGAAAGGCGGTCCGGCACCTCGGGAGAGGTACCGGACCGCAGGAATCGGAAGTGCCGGACGACCTACCCGGTCGCGACCTCGTGCCTGCTCGTCTCCGACGCCGGCTTGTGGTAGCGCGGCACCAGGCGCATCAACGCGGGACCGCCGATCGCGATCAGCGCGAGAAGGATGGCTGGCAGAAGCGGCATCCATTCGATACCGAGGTTGTCGACGACGACGGTGATCGCAGCAGGCCCGACGAGCATGCCCACGTAGCCGATTGCGTTGACCAGACCGATGTTCCGCCCCGCGTTCTCGGGATCGCGTCGCCCGGCCGCCGACAGCATGAGCGGCGCCATGCACGCCAGGCCGAGTCCCAGCAGCACGAAGCCGGTGAGGGCGAGCGGCGCCGAGCCACCCAGCATCGCGAGAAGCGCACCGGCGGCACCGATGACACCGCTCGCACCGACGATGAGTCGAGCGCCGAAGTACTCGGCCAGCTTGTCGCCGAACAACCGGCCGACGAACTGCGCTCCCGAGTAGAGCGTGACAGCCGTCGCTGCCAGGCCCGCCGTGGTGCCGACCGCTCGGCGAACGAATTCCTGACCCCAGTCCAGGACCGCGCCCTCGCTCAACATCGATCCGAGCAGGAGCACACCGAATCCGATCATCACGAGAAGCGTCGCCGTGGTGGCCGAACGCTTCCCCGGGTGCGCGGGGTCGGCGGCGCCCGGAATCTCGTCCTGGTCCGGAGGCAGCAACTCGTCGAGCGAGAGAAGCCATTTGCCGAAGACGACACCGAGTACCGACAGGACCACGCCGATCGAGATGTAGGCGACGGCCGGGCTGTCGGTGAAGTGCCGCGCCAGAGCGCTGCCGACGAGTCCGAGAACGAAGCCACCCGCCGGGTAGGCGGCGTGGAACGCGGACATGATGGGTCGCCCGTAGTACCGCTCGACCTGCACACCGTGGGTGTTGAACGCCGTGTCGAAGGCGCCGCGGAGCAGTCCGATGAGCACGCCGATCACCATCGCTCCGACCAGCCCGTCGAGGAACGCGAGGGGGATGTAACAGAGGGGGTAGACGACCATCGTGGGCATGGCCGTGTTTCTCGGACCGTACCGGTCGATGAAGGGGCCGATGGCGAAGCAGCCGACAGCGGCGCCGATGCCGATCGACAGCGCGAGGAGGCCGAACTGGGAGTCGCCGCCGTCGCCTTCCCATCCGAGGTGACTACGCAACGAGGTGGTGCTCGTCGACCACATCAACATCACGGCGCCGAGCTGGAAGAAGCCGAAGAATGTCGCGATTCGCGCCTTTCGCACGCGTGTATGGTCGAGCACGGGAGCGGTGCCTGCTCCATGTGTTGCCATGATTTCGTCCTTGCGGTAGGTCTCGGACCGCCGCGGGCGCCTACGGGGGTAGCCGTCCGTTCAGCGAGTAGCGAGTGCGTGAACTTTCGATCAACGCCGACTGGATGGCCGGAATCTCGAGGAAAACATTACGAAGGTGACGCGCCGCACAACAGGTACAGACCGTGTACCTCCTGCGCGCAGACTGCACAGAATGAGAAGCCGGCACTGACCGCGTCATGGCCGCCCGCTCCGTAATCATGGTCGCCCGCTCCGTCGAGCCACGATGGACGACCCCTCGAGCAGATCCAGTCCCTTCACCGCGAGCAGCAGGCTTTGGCGAGTGGCGGCGTCGTCCAGGGATTTGCCCAGGATCGCGGCGATGCGGTCGAGCCGGTTGTACAAGGTCCGGCGCTGGATGAAGAGTTTCTCCGCCGCTTCCGTCTTGCGGCCGTCGACGGCGAGGAAGGCGCGCAGTGTCGGCAACAGCGGGGTCGTGGACTGCGCATCCTTCGTGAGCAGTGGGCCGAGTTCGTCCTCGACGAAGCTGGCGAGCTCGGGACCCTGCGCCAACGTCACGAGCAGACGTTCGACGCCGAGGTCGTCGAAATGCAGCATCGGTGAGGCAGGCAGGGAGCGCGACACCGCGGCGGCACTCTTCGCCTGCGTGACCGCGACCTGCAGCATCGATGCGGGCACCGCGCGGCTCATGCCGCCGCCGTGCTCCATTTTCCCGAGCAGGCCCGTGAGCTCGGCGCGGGTTCGGCCGGACTCCGCCGCCACGGCCACGACGTAGTCGCCCATGTCGGCGCTGATCGCACCCGTGTCGATCTGACGGCCGGCCCGCGGACCGGACGACTCGTCGCGGGCATCCTTGTTCGCGATGACGACGACGATCGGCCCCGAACCGAGCTGATATCCGAGTCTTCCTGCCTGGTCGACGAATTCGGATCCGGAGAGATCCCCGATCAGCAGTCGCGTGATCAATGCCGTGCTCCGCTGATCGTCCCTCGCTTCCCGGCTGCGGTCGGTGAGCAACGAGATCGCGACGGCCGCGGCGGCACGCTCGGTCGCGAAGGCCGCGGTGGCCCGTTCGGTCGCGGGCCGGTCGGTGAAGACGTGAATCCAGCCCCACGGCTGACCGCGCATCAGGACCGGCCTGCGGACGCATCCGCTGTCGTCGCTGTGGAGGCCCCGCGCGTGCCGGTCCCAGCCCTCGATGCCGGCTTCCTCGTCGAATTCGCCGACGTACGCCATCACGCGATGCGCGATGTTCTCGAGCACCACCGTGCCGTCGGTGAGTTCGGCCAGCGTCTGCACGATCGAGAGGTAATCGGCGCCGTCCAGGAGGAGGTTCGAGAAAGTGGACTCGACTTCCCGTTCGTGGGTGAGCGCCTGCAGGCGCTTGCCGGTCAGGATCTCGTGTACCTGCGACGAGACGCCGGCGAACGACACCTCGCGGGCGAGGGCGATGATCGGCAGGCCGCAGGCTTGCCCTTCGGCGACTACTGCATCCGGTACGCGGTCGAACATCCGTCCCGACTCCTCGATGACGAGCGCCGCGGCCCCGGCATGAGCGGCTGCGCGCACGAACGCCTGTTGAAGGGCGCCCGTGCTGCCCATTCCGAGCCCGGCGGTCAGGAGTAATTCTCCACCCCGGAGGAAGCGGGCGATATCCGAGATCTCCGAGGAATGCACCCAGCGCACCTCACGGTCGAGGCTGCCCGATCCGGTCAGGACACGGGCTCCCGCGTCTTTCAGGAGATCGATGTCGAGAGCGTCGGCGACGGTGAAAACCATGCTCAATGGTACACAGAACGTGCATGAACCGACGCAATTAGTTCCCACAATGCAACTGTCGGAAACACGTGTGGCACCGCGATGCTGAGTGACAACAGATCCAGCCCTCGCTCATCCGAAGGAAGCATCCCATGTCATTCGTCCTTAAGGCCGCCGTCGGTGAACCAGCGCAGCGGGCGAGCAACCCCGCCGTGGTCGACACCGTCGCCGCCGTCATCGCCGACGTCCGCGCGAACGGCGACGACGCCGTCCGGAAGTACTCCGAGAAGTTCGACGGCTGGTCCCCCGAATCGTTCCGGCTGGGCGAGGACCGGGTGGCGGAGATCGTGAAGTCCGTTCCCGAGACCGTCCTCGACGATCTGCGATTCGCGCAGCGCCAGATTCGGGACTTCGCCCAGGCGCAGCGGGACTCCATCCAGGACCTCGAGGTCGAGACCCTCCCGGGTGTGTTCCTCGGGCACCGGAACGTCCCGATCGACGCGGCTGCCGCCTACGTACCCGGCGGGCGCTACCCGCTGACCGCGTCCGCGCACATGACGGTCCTCACCGCGAAGGTCGCGGGCGTCGAACGCGTCGCCGCGACGACGCCTCCGAATGCCGGGGAGCCGCCGCAGATCAGTGTCGCGGCGATGCACCTCGCCGGCGCCGACGAGATCTTCGTCCTCGGCGGCGTGCAGGCCGTCGCCGCACTCGCGCTGGGCACCGAGACCATCGACCCGGTGTCCATCCTCACCGGCCCCGGCAACGCCTACGTGGCCGAGGCGAAGCGCCAGCTGTTCGGGGAGGTCGGGATCGACCTCTTCGCCGGACCGACCGAAACGCTCATCGTCGCCGATCACCTGGCCGACCCGTTCACCATCGCCGTTGATCTGCTGAGCCAGGCCGAGCACGGCCCGGATTCGCCGTGCGTGCTGATCACCACGTCGGAGTCCGTGGGACGAGCGGTGATCGATCATATCGACGCCCTGCTCCCCGGCTTGGTCACCAACGCCATCGCCGGCCCCGCGTGGCGTGATCACGGCCAGATCCACGTGGTGGACACCCTCGACGAGGCGTACCGGCTCGCCGACGTCTTCGCGTCGGAGCACGTCCAGATCCTCACCGAGGACCCCCGTCAGGCCCTGACCTCCATGCGGAACTACGGCGCCCTGTTCCTCGGCGAAGGAACGTGTGTTCCCTACGGCGACAAGCTGATCGGCACCAACCACGTCCTCCCGACGCTCGGTGCGGCCCGCTACACGGGCGGTCTGTGGGTGGGCAAGTTCCTCAAGACGCTCACCTATCAGGAGGTGCGCGACCTCGGCAGCAGCGCGAAGCTCGGCGAGGTGTGCGGCCGCCTGTCGCGTCTGGAGAAGTTCGAGGGACACGCCCGCTCCGGCGACCTTCGCGCCGCCAAGTTCGGCAACGCCCCGCTCCCGTGGGGCGACCTCCCGACCCGGGTGACGTCCGAACGATGACCCGCATCGAACACGACCTCCTCGGCGACCGCGAGGTCCCCGACGACGCCTACTACGGCATCCACACGCTGCGGGCGACGGAGAACTTCCCGATCACCGGCATTCCGCTGGCCAGCCATCCCGACCTCGTGTCGGCGCTGGCGTCCGTCAAGCAGGCGGCGGCGCAGACCAATGCCGGCCTCGGCCTGCTGCCGCGGCGCGAAGCGGACGCCATCGTGGCGGCCTGCGACGAGATCCGGGCCGGCGCGCTGCGCGACCAGTTCGTCGTGGACGTCATCCAGGGCGGCGCCGGCACGTCGACGAACATGAACGCGAACGAGGTGGTGGCCAACCGGGCCCTGGAATTGCTCGGCCACCGGCGCGGCCGCTACGAGTATCTCCATCCGCTCGAGCATGTGAACATGAGCCAGAGCACGAACGACGTCTACCCCACCGCGATCAAGGCCGGCCTGCAAACCGCCCTGACCAGGCTGCGGGCGGCCATGCAGGACTTGGCTGCGGCATTCGCGGTGAAGTCGACGGAGTTCTCCGACGTCCTCAAGGTCGGCCGCACCCAGTTGCAGGATGCGGTTCCGATGACCCTGGGCCAGGAGATCGCGACGTTCGCTCTCATGATCGACGAGGATTCTCAGCGACTCGGGGAGGCGGCAACGCTCATCTCCGAGATCAATCTGGGCGGAACGGCGATCGGGACCGGCCTCAACGCGCACCACGAGTACGCGTGGCGCGTGCGCGAGCACCTTGCCGCGATCACCGGGATCGAGGTGACGACGGCGTCCGACCTGATCGAAGCCACGCAGGACGTCGGGGCGTTCGTCCAGCTGTCCGGGGTCCTCAAGCGCACCGCGGTGAAGCTGTCCAAGATCTGCAACGACCTCCGGCTCCTGTCGTCGGGGCCGCGCGCCGGCTTCGGTGAGATCACGTTGCCGCCCGTGCAGGCGGGGTCGTCGATCATGCCGGGGAAGGTGAACCCGGTGATCCCGGAGGTCGTGAACCAGATCGCCTTCCGGGTCGTCGGCAACGACCTGACCGTGACGATGGCGGCCGAGGGCGGGCAGCTTCAGCTCAATGCCTTCGAGCCGGTCATCGCGCACAGCCTGTTCGAGACGATCGAATTGCTCACTCGCGGATGCACCGTCCTGCGGGAGCGCTGCGTGGTCGGCATCGGCGCGAACATCGACCACCTGAAGAACATGGTGGACGCGTCCATCGGCGTCGTCACCGCCCTCAACCCGCACATCGGGTACACCGCGGCCACCGCGATCGCCGCCGACGCTCTCGCGACCGGGCGCACCGTCGCCGCGCTCGTGCTCGAACGGGGTCTGCTCAGCCGCGAGCAACTCGACGACGTGCTGCGGCCGGAGAACCTCACTCGACCGCTCGTGCCCTGACGGCGGCGAGCAGCTCATCCCCCGCCGGGATGAGCTGCTCGGGTGGGGTTGACATCCACCACACTGCCGCTAACCTTTAGTTATACGTATAACCTTTTCACCGACTGCCGGTTCGCGTCGACCCGCCCGGCAGAACGTTGACACCACTCTCTACGACCGAGGAGCAGGACCCATGAGTGACGCATCCGTGGGGGAGCCCACAGGCCCGAGCAAACACAGCTACGACGTCGTCATCGTCGGCAGCGGAATGGGCGGCGGAACGCTCGCTTACGCGCTCGCGGACTCGGGAGTCGATGTGCTTCTGATCGAGCGCGGCGACTTCCTGCCGCAGGAAAAGCAGAACTGGGACCCCCGGGAAGTTTTCGAGGGACACCGGTACGCGAACGCCGAGCAGTGGTACGACACCGAGGGCAGGCCGTTCAGTCCGGGCACGTACTACTACGTCGGCGGGAACACCAAGCTGTACGGCTCGTCGCTCGTCCGGTTCCGTCGTGAAGACTTCCAGTCGACGCAACACGAGGACGGCAAATCTCCCGAGTGGCCCTTCTCGTACGACGACTTCGCGCCGTATTACGCACGGGCAGAACAGGTGTACCGGGTCCACGGCGATCACACCGACGACCCCACGCTCCCCCGTGACGAACCCTTCCCCTACCCGGCGATCGGACACGAGCCACCGGTGCAGGAGGCGGCCGACGCACTGCGGCGTCTCGGGTACACGCCGTCGAACATCCCACTGGGCATCGATCTGCGGGACGGCGGCGGATGTATCCGCTGTCAGACCTGCGACGGGTTCCCCTGCCGGGTGCTGGCGAAGTCGGACGCGGATGTGCGATGCGTCCGGCCGGCCGTCGCGTCCGGCTCGGTGGAACTGCTGACCAACGCGTACGCCGAGCGCGTCCTCACCGACGAGACCGGCAAACAGGCCACCGGCGTACGACTCCGGCACCGCGGCACCGAAGTCGTCGTCGACGCACGCACCGTGGTGGTGTCCTGTGGCGCCGTCAACTCCGCGGCGCTGCTGCTACGGTCGGCGAACGCCGCACACCCGGACGGTCTCGCCAACTCCTCCGGCATGGTCGGACGAAACTACATGGTGCACAACAACTCCATCATGGTCGGCATCAACCCGCTGAAGAAGAACACTTCCGAGTTCCAGAAGACGTTGTACATCAACGATTTCTACACTCACGGCACCGCGGACCACCCCTATCCGCTGGGACACGTGCAACTCATCGGCAAGTTGCAGGGCGAGATGATCAAGGGCCAGCGGCCGCTGATCCCCAAGTGGGCGCTGAGCCAGGCCACCGCGCGCAGCATGGATTGGTGGCTGTTCACCGAGGATCTGCCGGATCCCGACAACCGCGTCACCCTCACCGACGACGGCAACATCCAGATCGCATGGACCCCCAACAACACTCGCGCCCACGAGGTACTCGTCCGCGAGGTGCGGAAGATCCTCCGGAAGATCGGCTACCCGTTCGTCTTCAGCCAGGGCACCGGCATCGAGGTCAACTCCCACCAAGCCGGCACCGTGCGGGCCGGAACCGACCCCGCGACCTCCGTGCTCGACGCCGACTGCCGCGCCCACGACATCGACAACCTGTACGTCGTCGACTCGTCCTTCTTCCCGTCCCTGCCCGTGATGAACCCTGCCCTGTCCATCGCGGCCAACGCCTTCCGCGTCGCCGAGAGCATCGCCGACCGAATCGGCAAGACCCGTTCCCACGACACCCCGGCCCAGTCCGCGTCCCTGTGACGCTTCGCCCCCACCACACCCAGAAAGCCTCTTCGATGACAACACAGAAACTCACCGGCGGACAGATGGTCGTCGACTTCCTCATCCGCGAGGGAGTCGAGAAGGTCTTCGCGATCCCCGGACACGGCAACACCGCCCTCCTCGACGCGTTCGTCGACCGAGCCGACGAGATCGAACTGGTGCCGGCCATGCACGAACAGGGCGCCGCTCACATGGCCGACGGCTACTACCGGGCCTCCGGCAAGATCGCCGCGATCTGTACCTCCATCGGACCGGGCGCGACCAACACCCTCACCGGACTCGCGACGGCCTTCGCCGACTCGATGCCGATGCTCCTGATCACCGGTGCCGTGCACACCTACATGGAGAACCGCGGGGTGCTCCAGGAGATCGACCGCCCGCACGGCAACAACTTTCCCCGCATGGTGGAACCGGTGGTCAAGCGCTGGTGGCAGCCCAGCCGCCTCGAACAGCTTCCGGTGGCGCTCGCTCAGGCGTTCAACACCATGCACGAGGGCAGGCGCGGACCCGTGCTCGTCGACATCCCGCAGGACCTGCAGGCCGAGTACGGCGACTACACCCCCGACACCGGTGCCCGCCGTCCCGCCACCCGCGCAACCGGTGACCCGGCCGTGATCGCCGAGGCCGCACGCCTGCTGGCCGGTGCGAAACGTCCCGTCATCGTGGCCGGCGGCGGCGTCATCCACGCCGAGGCCGCCGCCGAGTTGATGGCCGTCGCCGAGCACCTCGGCGCACCGGTGACGCACTCGTTCCAGGGCAAGGGCGCGTTCCCGGCCGACCACGACCTCTACGCGTGGCCGTGCGGCGACATGGGTTCGATTCCCGGCAACGGCGTGACCCGCACAGCCGACGTGATCCTCGCCGTCGGCTGCCGGTTCAGCGACCGCATCACGTCGTCGTACCGTCCCGGCGTCACGTTCGACATCCCGAACACCAAGCTCGTGCAGATCGACATCGACGGTTTCGAGATCGGCCGCAACTACCCGGTCGAGGTCGGCGTCGTCGGCGACGCGAAAACGTCCCTCGCCGCGCTGCGCGACGTGCTCGCCGATCTCGGGCCTGCCCTCGACTACCGCAACACCGACTACTTCGCCGAACTGCAGGATCTCAAGGCGCAGTGGGAAGAGCACCTGCGGCCGATGCGGACCACCGACTACCTGCCGATGACCAACTCGCGGGCGATGGTCGAGATCCGCAAGGCCCTTCCGCGCGAGGGCATTCTGGTCACCGATTCGTCCAACCCGGCGAACCAGGCGTTCAACGAGTTCCCGATCTACGGCCCGAAGACCAACATCGTGGCCGGCGGCTTCTCCGGCATCGGATTCGGTGTGCCCGCCGCGATCGGTGCGCAGATCGGCGCCCCGGACACCCCGGTCCTGGCGATGGTCGGCGACGGCAGCTTCCTCCAGACCGGCACCGAGATCGCGACCGCCGCGATGCTCGGAGTGCCGCTGGTGATCGTCGTGCTCAACAACGGCGGCTGGGAGGCGATCAAGGACCTCCAGATCAGCCTGTTCGGTGAAGAACGCGAAATCATCTCCGGGTGGAAGAACCTCGACGGGACACCGTATTTCGCCGACATCACCCGGTTCGCTCAGTCACTCGGCTGCAGCGCCGAGCGCGTCGAGGACCCGGAGAAGCTGGCCGACGCGATCGAGCGCGCCTTCGCGACACCGGGCCCGGTGATCATCGAGGCGATGAGCGCCCACGAGCTGCCGTGGACGGAAATGCACCCGACCGGCTGGTGGGACATCACCGTTCCCGCCTACCACGGCGAGGTCCGCGACGACTACGTCGCGCAACGCGGATTCTGATCGGAGACCGGCATGGGACAGATCACACTCGGCCTGAACCTGGAGTTCGCCCGATTCGAGAACGGGTCGTTCGACTGGGCCATGGACCAGGCCGCGGAGATCGGCTACAAGTACGTCGAGCCGATGGTCTACTGGGGCCGCGAGTTGCTGAGCACGGCCGGGTACTTCCACACCCGGTCGATGCTCGACGACCCGCTCATCATGCGGGACGCCGCCGAATCACGCGGGCTGACCATCTCCTCGCTGTCCAGTCATGCACCGCTGGCCAAGCCGGACGTGAGCGTCGACTATCTGAAGCAGTCGATCCGCTACGCGGCCGAGGTCGGGTCCCCGATGATCATGGTCGACGACGGGCCGCTGCCGACGTGGACCACCGAGGCGGAGAACTACACGCTGATGCGGTACACGCTGCAGGAGGCGGCGAAGGTGGCCGAACCGCGCGGCATCAAGATCGCTATCGAGACGCACGGCGAGTACACCGCGACCCCCGAGCGGCTCGCGAAGATCATGACGCTGATCGACAGCCCGGCACTGACGATCAACCTCGACACCGGCAACAGCTACCTCAGTGAGAACGACCCGCACGAGTGGCTCGAGCAGATCGTCGGCGGCGTCACACACCTGCACGCCAAGGACATCGGCATCGAAGACGCGAAGAGGCTGCGCGGCAAGGTCCGGGGCATGCTCGGCTGCGCCTGCGGCGACGGCGTCATCGACTGGGAACGCATCGTCACCACACTGCACAAGGCCGACCACGACGTCGTCCTGTCGGTCGAGTGCGGTGGCCTCGACGCCGCGAAGAAGAGCTACACCTACCTCACAGATCTGATCACCCGCATCCAGGGCAGCTGACAACGGCGTCGCCGGTCCTGCAGGTGATCTCGCGACACCCTGGGTCCTGAACCGACATTCGAGTCCCCGGTGCGTCGTGTCCACCGTGCCGCCCGACACCCCGTGTGTCGGGCGGCACGCTTCACCCCTACCAGTAACCGGGAAGAGCTTGTCATGAATACTCCTGCCCGCACCGAGGCACGTCATCGCGTGGTGATCATCGGTTCCGGATTCGGCGGCCTGTTCGCCGCGAAGGCGTTACGCCGGGCCGACGTCGACGTGGTGATCGTCGACCGCACCAGCCACCACCTGTTCCAGCCGCTGCTGTACCAGGTGGCGACGGGCATCCTGTCCGAGGGAGAGATCGCACCGTCGACCCGGATGGTGTTGAAGAATCAGTCGAACGCCTCGGTGATACTGGGGGACGTCACCGACATCGACCTGGCGACGCGCAGGATTACGTCGACCCACCAGGGCAAAACGACCACCACCGGGTACGACAGTCTGATCGTCTCGGCCGGAGCCCGGCAGTCGTACTTCGGTAACGACCACTTCGCCGAACACGCCCCCGGAATGAAGTCCATCGACGACGCACTCGAACTCCGTGGCCGGATCCTGGGCGCGTTCGAACGTGCCGAACTGTCCACCGATGCCGAGGAGCGGGCGCGCCTCCTGACGTTCGTGGTGGTCGGCGCCGGACCCACCGGGGTGGAAATGGCCGGTCAGATCGCGGAACTGGCCCACCGCACGCTCGTCGGCGCGTACCGGAACTTCGACACCCGCGACGCCCGGATCGTCCTGCTCGACGCCGCGTCCGCGGTGCTGCCGCCGTTCGGCGACCGGCTCGGGTCCACCGCGGCCGAACGCCTCGAGAGGATCGGGGTCGAGGTGCGACTCGGCGCGACGGTCACCGACGTCGACGCAGACGGGGTGACGATCAAGGACGGGCGAGGCGAGACCGTCCGCATCGAATCCGCGTGCAAGGTGTGGTCGGCGGGCGTGGAAGCCAGCCCACTGGCCAGGCAGCTTGCCGAGCAGTCGGGGGCCGAACTCGACCGGGCCGGGCGGATCGCCGTCCGCGAGGACCTGACGGTGCCGGGACACCGCGAGGCGTTCGTGATCGGCGACATGATGGCGCGCGACCGCCTTCCCGGGGTGGCGCAGGTCGCGATCCAGGGTGGCCGCTACGCGGCGCGGCAAATCGCAGCCGATGCCGGCAGGCGCGCGACGTCACCCGACCGCGTTCCGTTCCGATACCGGGACAAGGGGTCGATGGCGACGATCTCGAGGTTCAACGCGGTCGTGAAGGTCGGGGGCATCGAACTCGCAGGATTTCTGGCGTGGATCCTGTGGCTGGCCGTCCACGTCGTCTACGTCGTCGGGTTCCGGAGCCGGCTGTCCACGCTCATGTCGTGGACGTGGACCTTCCTCGGGTCGTGGCGGGGACAGATGACGGTCACCGACCAACAGGTGGTGGCACGCAACGTCATGGGCACACTCGTTCTCCTCGACTCGGGTGAGGACGACGATGACGCTGTTGTCGCCAGAGCGAGCTGACACCCGGGAGACACGCGCGGTCCGGCCGATAGGCTGGGCTCGGTAACCGTGCGACGGAGAGGATCGGCATTCGTGACCACGATGCACGACGTCGCCCGAGCGGCAGGCGTGTCGCAGGCCGCGGTCTCGTACGCGTACAACCAGCCCCACAAGCTGTCGGCAGCCCGGCGCGCCCACATCTTCCAGGTGGCCGCGGAACTCGGGTACGCCGGCCCCAACCCCGCGGGCCGCAATCTCCGCACCGGACAGGTCGGTGCGCTGGGGCTGATGATCACCGACTCGCTGCGCTACGCATTCGACGATCCGGCCACCTCGCAGTTGCTGAAGGGCATATCGGAGGTCGGTGAACTCGCCGAGGTCGCGCTGACGCTGCTGCCCTGCCCACTCGAGTCGACCCGGGTGGCCGAGGGATCCGGCGTGCTCGTGCGGGGCGCGGTGGACGGATTCCTCGCGTATGCGATGCCGGACGGCCACCCCGGAATGCAGACGGCGATGAGCCGCCGGCTGCCGATAGTCGTGATCGACGGCCCCAATCCTGGCGGACTGCCGCGCGTCGGGATCCGGGATCGGCAGGCCGCCAAGGAAATCGCGGAGCACGTTCTGTCGCTCGGGCACCGGCGTATCGGGTTTCTCGTCGACCGGCTCGTCCCCGACGGCAAGGGCGGGCCCGTCGACGCCGCCCGCATCCGGGCCGCACGCGACCACGTGATGAAGGAACGCCTCGCCGGATACGCCTCCGCCTGCCGGAAACACACGGTGCCGTGGTCGTCCGCCGTGGTCGTCGAAGCAGGCGGGTTCGACTACGAACTGTCCCGCACCGCCGTCGAGACGCTGCTCGATGCCGGTCCCGTGACCGCCGTGATCGCAGCCTCCGACCTGCTGGCCCTCGCGGCCATCGACGTCGCACAGGAACGTGGACTCCGGGTGCCGCAGGATCTGTCGGTGGTCGGTTTCGACGACATCCCCGCGGCCCGAGCCGCCGGACTCACGACCGTCCGGCAACCGCTCGTCGAGAAGGGCCGCGAGGCCGCGCAACTGCTCCTCGACATCATCGGCGGCGGAGCGGGACGGGAAATCACACTCCCCACCGAGCTCGTCGTCCGGGAGAGCTCCGGACCCGTTCCCGCGGATCGGTGAGTTACCCTACTGCGCCTCGCAGTTCGGGATTGCCGTCGACGATGGAGTAGAGCGCCTCGGTGATCGCCTTCACCCGCGCGAGTCGCGTCAATTCCCGCGGTACCACCAGCCAGTAGGTGCGGTGCGCAATGAAGTCGTCGCGGAGAACCGGCACGAGATCCTCGTCCAGCGCCCCGATGTAGCTCGGCAGCGGCGCGATCCCGACTCCGTGCTTCACGGCCTGGTAGTGGCCCGCAATGTTGTTGGTCTGGATCTGGGCCTGGAAATCCGGAATCAGCGCGTCGAGGATACGCAGCGGTTCGACATCGAGGAACGCATCCACGTACCAGATGAGCGTGTGATGCCGGAGATCCTCGAGTGACGTGATGGGGTCGTGTTGGTCCAGGTAGCGCCGTGACGCGTACAGACGGAGGTCGTACTCGGCCAGTTTGCGGACCACGACGGACCGCGGCGACGGACGCTCGAGGGTGACCGCGATGTCGAAGTCGCGCCCGGTCAGCAGGTCGTGGGTGGTCGACGTGACGAGTTCGGTGAACAGATCGGGGTGCTCGGACCGCAGAGCGGCCAACCCTGGCACCAGCACGAACGACCCGAAGCCGTCGGGAGTGATGATGCGGACGGTGCCCGTCAGCCCGCCCAGGGACGACGTTTCGTCGAGAGCGGCGAGCACCGCGGATTCCACCGCCTCCGCGTGGGGAACCAGTCGCCGGCCCGCTTCGGTGAGCTGCCACCCCGATACGCCACGATCGAAAAGTCTCGTGCCCGTGTCTTTCTCGAGTCGAGTGATTCTCCGCGAGACGGTCGTGTGATCGACACCGAGCCGCTTCGCCGCATCGGCGAGGCGGCCGGTTCTCGACAACTCCAGGAGATAACGCATGTTGTCTGCGGTGAACATCGCCCTCATCCCTGTGCAAAAGTGCAGTCCGAAGTGCCATTTTACTCGTTGACGCAGGCATTGTTGCCCAGCAGACTCGTGGGCACCCCACCTTTCCCAGGAGTGAACCCCATGGCCGTTATCTCGCATTGGCTCAACAACAAGTCCTACCCCGGAACGCGTGTCGATACCGCCCCGGTCACCAATCCGGCGACCGGTGCCGTCACCGGTCAGGTCGCCCTGGCCGGCGTCGAGGATGCCCGCGCCGTGATCGACGCCGCCGCCGCCGCGTTCCCCGCCTGGCGCGACACCTCCCTCGCCAAGCGCACCCAGGTGATCTTCAAGTTCCGGGAACTGCTCAACGCCCGCAAGGGCGAACTCGCGGAGATCATCACCGCCGAGCACGGCAAGGTCGTCTCCGACGCACTCGGTGAGGTCTCCCGCGGCCAGGAAGTCGTCGAATTCGCCTGCGGCATCGCGCACCTGCTCAAGGGCGGCATGACCGAAAACGCCTCCACCAACATCGACGTCTCCTCGATCCGCCAGCCCGTCGGCCCGGTCGGAATCATCTCCCCGTTCAACTTCCCCGCCATGGTCCCGATGTGGTTCTTCCCCATCGCCATCGCCGCCGGCAACACCGTCGTCCTCAAACCGTCCGAGAAGGACCCCACCGCCGCGATCTGGATGGCCGAACTCTGGGCCGAAGCCGGCCTGCCCGCCGGGGTGTTCAACGTCCTGCAGGGCGACAAGACCGCCGTCGACGAACTGCTCACCCACCCCGCCATCAAGGCCATCAGCTTCGTCGGCTCCACCCCCATCGCCCAATACGTCTACGCCACCGGCACCGCCCACGGCAAACGCGTCCAAGCCCTCGGTGGGGCGAAGAACCACGCCATCGTCCTCCCGGACGCCGACCTCGACCTCGCCGCCGACGCCATGGTCAACGCCGGCTTCGGCTCCGCCGGCGAACGCTGCATGGCCATCAGCGCCCTGGTCGCGGTCGGCGACATCGCCGACGAGTTGGTCGCCAAGATCAAGGACCGCACCGACACCCTCGAGATCGGCGACGGCACCCTCGATTCCGACATGGGACCGCTGGTGACCAAGGTGCACCGCGACAAGGTCGCCTCCTACATCGACGCCGGCGAAGGCGCTGGGGCGACGATTGTCGTCGACGGGCGCACCGTGCAGGCAAACGGCGGTGCGGACGGGTTCTGGCTCGGCCCGACCCTGATCGACCACGTCACCACCGACATGAGTGTGTACACCGACGAAATCTTCGGACCCGTCCTCTCCGTGATCCGCGTCGAGTCCTACGACGAGGCCCTGGAACTGGTGAACTCCAGCCCGTTCGGCAACGGCACCGCCATCTTCACCAACGACGGCGGCGCCGCCCGACGGTTCCAGAACGAGGTCGAGGTCGGCATGGTCGGCATCAACGTCCCCATCCCCGTCCCCATGGCGTACTACTCCTTCGGCGGCTGGAAGAACTCCCTCTTCGGCGACACCCACGCCCACGGCACCGAAGGCGTGCACTTCTTCACCCGCGGCAAGGTCGTCACCACCCGCTGGCTCGACCCCAGCCACGGCGGACTCAACCTCGGCTTCCCCCAGAACAACTAAGGAACCTCTCCCATGACCGCACATCTCTCACTCCCCCGTTTCGCCAGGATCGGGGCCGGAGCAGTCGACGAGATCGGCTCGGTTGTCGACCAATTGGGTCTGCAGAGGCCGGTTCTCGTCACCGACTCCTATCTGACCGGCACAGGCGCGGCCGACCGGATCATGACCCTCCTCAGGTCCGCGGGCAAGGAGCCGGCACTGTTCTCCGGCACCGTGCCCGACCCCACCACCGATTCCCTGGAGGAAGGGCTGAGGATCGTCGCCGAACACAACGCGGATTCGGTGATCGGGTTCGGCGGCGGCAGTCCGATGGACACCGCGAAGGCACTGGCCGTGCTGTCCGCGAACGGCGGCGAAATGCGGTCGTACAAGGCACCCCACGTGTACACCGGGAAGGCGCTGCCGATCATCGCGATACCGACCACCGCCGGAAGCGGCTCGGAGGCGACGCAATTCACCGTCATCAGCGACAGCGCTTCCGACGAGAAGATGCTGTGCCCGGGGCTTTCCTTCCTGCCGATCGCCGCGATCGTGGATTTCGAACTCACGATGTCGATGCCGCCGCGGTTGACCGCCGACACCGGAATCGATGCGCTCACCCACGCCATCGAGGCATACGTCAGCAGGAAGGCCCAGCCGTTCACCGACGGACTCGCGCTCTCCGCGATCCGCACGATTGGTAAGCACATCGGCACGGCGTACGCGGACGGTGAAGACCGCACCGCGAGAGAAGCGATGATGGTCGCGTCCATGCAGGCCGGTATGGCGTTCTCCAACTCGAGCGTGGCGCTGGTACACGGGATGAGCAGGCCGATCGGTGCGCATTTCCATGTCGCACACGGACTGTCGAATGCCATGCTGCTTCCGGCGATCACTGCGTTCTCCGTGAAGGGAGCGGAGAGCCGCTACGCCGACTGCGCGCGTGCGTTCGGCGCTGCACCGGAATCGGCGGGCGATTCCGTCGCCGCGCAGTTCCTCGTCGAGACCCTGACGTCGCTGTGTCACGACCTGAAGGTTCCGACGCCGCTCGCCTACGGGATCGACCGTGATGCCTGGGACGGCCTCATTCCGTTGATGGCAGAGCAGGCGCTGGCGTCCGGATCGCCCGGCAACAATCCGGTCGTGCCCACCGCCGGCCAGATCGAGACGCTGTATTCGGAGGTCTTCAGCCAGCGCTAGAACTCGACGGTGCCCCGGAGGTACCGCCGGTACGCCCCGGACAGGTGGACGCGGTCGCCGCGCACCTCGCAGTGCACGGTTCCACCCCGCGCCGACAGTTGGCGTCCGACGAGGCTGTTTCGGCCCAGGACGTCAGCCCAGTACGGCGCGATCTGCGAGTGCGCGGACCCCGTCACCGGGTCCTCCTGCACGCCGGCCGCGGCGCCGAACCATCGCGACACGAAGTCGAGTCCCTCGACGTCGGATGCTGCGGTGACGACGATGCCCCGCACCTTCAGCGGGCTGATCACGGCGAAGTCGGGGGCCATCGACGCGATGTCGTGTTCGGATTCCGCGACGAACACGAGGTCGGTGGCCTTCAGGCACTCCCGCACCGGAATGCCGAGTGCTGCGACGATCCGGGGATCGGCCGCGATCGGCACCGGCGGCTCGGCCGGGAAATCCATCACCAGTTTCCCGTCCGATCCACGGTCGACGTGCAGCCAACCGCTGCGCGTCCAGAACTGGATGCGGGCGGCGTCCGGGTGCACGTCCTCGAGGATCTGCGCGGCAGTGGCGAGGGTGGCATGGCCGCACAGGTCCACCTCGACGGCAGGGGTGAACCATCGCAGGTGATACGCCGGATATTCCGGGTCGTGGGGCCCCGCGTCCACGGGAAGCCGGGCGGTGTAGAACGCCGTCTCGGACAGATTGTTCTCTTCGGCGAGTTGCTGAAGAACCGAGTCGTCCAGCCAGTCGGTCAGCGGCATGACCGCCGCCGGGTTGCCCTCGAAGGGTCCGGCGGCGAATGCGTCGATCTGATAGATGTCCAGCTTCATATCGTCCGATGGTGGTGGACGCCCCGGCGCTCGTCGAGGGCCATCCCGCACACTCTGGACCGGTCGCGCCGGCGTCAGGCCCGCGCGAAGCTCATCGTCTCGCCTTCGACGCCGCGCATCCACAGGTCGTTGCACGCGGCCGCCAATTCCGGCAGTCCCTCCTCGATGGCGGCGAACACGTTGCCGGGCACCCAGCCGACGTCGCCGTTGAGCAGGAGATTGTTGCGGCCGTAGAAGATCGCGAGGTCGGTGGCGCCCTGCGCGGCGTGCGCCTCGGAGCCCGGCTCGTACCCGTAGGCCGAGTTGCCGATTTCCCAGGGCTCGAAGTCGAACAGGCACACGTCACCGGGAATCGGTGTGACGGTGGGATTTTCCCGCCGCGGTGCCGCGGTGATCCGCGGGATCAGCGTATACACCTCGTTGCGCGCGTACTTGGCGTGGTACGCGTCGCCGCTCTGTGGAAGCACGTCCCACACCGCGTCGCACGTGAGTGGTGCGTCCTCGTCGAGAAGCCGGGCACGGCAGGTCACGCCGCGCTTGTCCAGGCTGATGGTGATGTAGCGAGCCACAGGTCCTCCTTCGGAGCCCGTGAGTACTTGTTAACCGCCCGCGGTTAACAAGTACTCACGGGTGCTTGTCACACTTCGTCGAGTACTTCGGACCAGATCTTCAGGGCGTCCTCGATCTGTTCCGCCGTCACGATGAGCGGTGGAATCATCCGTACCACGTTCATGTGGGCGCCGCAGGTCAACAGCAGCAGCCCCTTCTTCGCGGCCAGTTGCTGCGCCGCAGCCGCTTTCGCACGGTCCGCGCTGCCGTCGGCGGCCGTGAACTCGCTGCCCACGAGCAGTCCGAGGCCACGGACGTCGCCGATCCCGTCGATGGCGCGCGTGCGCGCACCGTCGAGCAACTGGACACCCCGCGCGGCGGCGTTGGCCACGAGATCTTCCTTCTCGATCACCTCGAGCGTCGCGACCGCGGCCGCGCAGGACACGGCATTGCCGCCGTACGTTCCACCCTGCGACCCCGGCCAGCCCTTGGCCATGAGCTCCTCGGACGCCGCGATGCCCGACAACGGGAAGCCGCTGGCCAGACCCTTGGCGATGGTGATGATGTCGGGCCGGACGTCGAAGTGCTGGTGCCCGAAGAACTTGCCGGTGCGGCCGAAACCGGTCTGGATCTCGTCGATGACGAGCAGGATGCCGTACCGGTCGGCGCGCTCGCGGAGCCCTTGGAAGAACGCGGTGTTGCCGGGCACGTACCCGCCCTCACCGAGAACGGGCTCGACGACGAACGCCGCCGTCTCGTTCGGCGCGGTGAGCGTCGCGAAGATGTAGTCGAGTTCCTTCAGCGCGAACGCGGTCGCCTCCTCCTCGGACCAGCCGTAGCGGTAGGCGTTGGGGAACGGTGCCACGTGCACGCCGCCCATCAACGGGCTGAAGCCGGCGGAGAATCGGGTGCCGGACGTGGTCATCGTCGCCGTCGCGACCGTGCGTCCGTGGAATCCGCCGTGGAAGACGATCACGTTGGGGCGGCCGGTCGCCTGCCGCGACAGTCGTAGCGACGCCTCCACCGCCTCACTTCCTGAGTTCGCGAAGAACAGCGAGTCGAGGCCCGCGGGCAGCACCGATCCCAGTCGATCGACGAGCTCGAGCATCGGCTGGTGCATGACCGTCGTGTACTGGCCGTGGATCAGGGACCCGACCTGCCTGCGTGCGGCCTCCACGACGTGCGGGTGGCAGTGCCCGGTACTGGTGACGCCGATGCCCGCGGTGAAGTCGAGATAGCGCCTGCCGTCGGTGCCGTAGAGGTAGCAACCTTCACCGTGATCGACCGTCACGGGTGTGGCCTGAGCGAGCAGTGGAGATAGCCGAGTCACGAGAACCCTCCCACGCGTAGATGCCGGCGGATGTCGGCAAGTGCATTGTCAGATTGTTGACAATCTGTATAACATGGGGACCGTCCCTTCGGCAATGGAGAACGGGGAAAAATCATGCTCGAGGAAGCAGCAATCGCATCGGTGCAGACCGGCCTGTTCATCGGCGGCAAGTGGCGCGACAGCGCACGCACCATGCCGGTCCACGACCCGTCCACCGGACAGATCCTGTGCACGGTCGCCGACGCCGACGCCGCGGAGGCCCGCGAGGCGCTCGACGCGGCGGTGGCGGCGCAACCGTCGTGGGCGGCCACGACCCCCCGCGAACGCAGCACCATCCTCATGAACGCGCACCGGCTGCTGCTCGAGAACGTCGACCGGCTCGCGCTGGTCATGACGCTCGAGATGGGCAAGCCACTCACCGAGGCGCGGGGCGAAATCGCCTACGCCGCAGAGTTCTTCCGCTGGTTCGCCGAGGAGGCCGTCCGCATCGACGGCGGCTACATGACGGCGCCCGGCGGCGGGTCGCGGTTCCTCGTGACCCGCCAGCCCGTGGGGCCGAGCCTGCTCATCACCCCGTGGAACTTCCCGATGGCGATGGGCACCCGCAAGATCGGGCCCGCGATCGCCGCCGGGTGCACGTCCGTCATCAAGCCGGCAGCCCAGACGCCGCTGTCGATCCTGGCCCTCGCCGACATCCTCACCGAGGCCGGGCTGCCGGACGGCGTCGTCAACGTCGTCACCACGTCCAGCCCCGACGAGGTGATCACCCCCCTCATCCTCGACGGCAGGGCCCGCAAGCTCTCGTTCACCGGTTCGACCAAGGTCGGGAAGCATCTGCTCGAACTGTGCGCCCGCACGGTCATGCGCACGTCCATGGAACTCGGCGGCAACGCGCCGTTCCTCGTCTTCGACGACGCGAATCTCGACGACGCCGTCGACGGGGCCATGGCGGCGAAGATGCGCAACATCGGCCAGGCCTGCACGGCTGCCAACCGAATCCTCGTGCACAGTTCGGTCGCCGAGGAATTCACCCGCAAACTCACGCAACGAATGGAGGCCCTGCCCGTCGGGCGCGGCACCGAGGACGGCGTCGTCGTCGGACCGCTGATCGACGAGGCTGCCGTCGCGAAGGTGAGCAGTCTCGTCGCGGACGCGATCGACCGCGGCGCCTCGGTGCTCACCGGCGGCGAGGCACTCGACCGGCCGGGCAACTTCTACCCGGCGACGGTCCTGACGGGTGTGCCCGACGACGCCGAGATGTGCCACAACGAGATCTTCGGACCGGTGGCCGCGATCAGCACGTTCGAGACCGAGGCCGAGGCCGTCGAACGGGCCAACGACACCCCGTACGGGCTGGTGGCCTACGTGTACACCGAGAGCCTCAAGCGCGGCATCCGTGTGTGCGAGGCGCTGGAGTCGGGCATGGTCGGGCTCAACCAGGGTGTGGTGTCGAACCCGGCCGCGCCGTTCGGCGGCGTGAAGGAATCCGGGCTCGGACGCGAAGGCGGGACCACCGGCATCGACGAATTCCTCGAGACGAAGTACATCGGTGTCGCCGTCTAGCAACTAGAGCCAGGTGTCTTCCGACGACGTCGTGAGGAACGCCTCGAGGTCGTCGCGCCACGGCGCAGGCACGGTCTTGTCCGGTTCGATGCCGGTGTACTGCCCGCGGTAGAACAGCAACGGTCGCTCCTCCCTGATCTCGCTCAGGGAGGAGACCCGGCCGAACGCGACCCAGTGGTCGCCGCCGTCGTGCACGCTCTCGAGCGAGCAGTCGATGTGGGCGAGCGAGCCGGTGAGGATCGGCGAGCCCAGCGGCGACTCCGTCCAGTCGATCCCGGCGAACTTGTCCGGGTCCCGGGAACCGAAACGGGCGCACGTCGACTGTTGTTCCTCCGCGAGCACGTTGACACAGAAGATGCCGCTGCGCTCGATCGCCGCCCACGACCGCGACGTCTTGGTCGGGCAGAACAGCACGAGCGGGGGTTCGAGCGACAGCGCGGCGAACGACTGGCACGCGAACCCCACGGGCACGCCGTCGTCGATCGTCGTGATGATGGTGACGCCGGTGCAGAACTGGCCGAGCACCGTCCGGAACCGTCGCGGATCGATCGCCTCGGCCGCGACGGCCCCGTCCCCGGTCACCTCGCTCACGGCTGCATCCCGACGCTGAAGTCGTGACCCCACAGGCTGACGGCCGTGCTCTCCCTCGCGATCCAGCTCTCGTCCTCCACCTGGCGTCCCTCGCAACCGAATTCGATGTCGAAGCCGCCGGGGGTCTTCATGTAGAACGACAGCATCAGGTCGTTGACGTGGCGGCCGAGCGTGGCCGACATCTTGACCTTCTTGCGGAGCGCGCGGTCGAGGCACAATCCGACGTCGTCGGAGTTCTCGACCTCGATCATCAGGTGCACGATGCCGCTCGGCGTCGGCATCGGCAGGAACGCGAGGCTGTGGTGCCGCGGGTTGCAGCCGAAGAACCGCAACCACGCCGGCTTGCCGTCCGCCGGCCGCCCGACCATCTGCGGGGGCAACCGCATCGAATCGCGCAGGCGGAAACCGAGGACGTCGCGGTAGAAGCGCAGCGACGCCTCGTCGTCCGTGGTCGAAAGGACGACGTGTCCGAGGCCCTGCTCACCGGTGACGAACTTGTGCCCGTACGGGCTGACCACCCGGCGATGCTCCAGGGCCGCGCCGTGGAACGCCTCGAGCGTGTTGCCCGACGGGTCCTCGAACGTGATCAGCTCGTCGACCCTGCGGTCCTGCAGCTGCTCGGCCGTCCCCTCCTTGAATGCGACGCCGGCCGCCGACAGGTTGTCGCGGACCTCCTGCAGCTCCGCGGCATTGGCCGTCTCCCAGCCCGACACCGACAGCCGGTCCTGCTCCCCCGGGAAGATCACGAGGCGAGCCGGGAAGTCGTCCATCCGCAGATACAGGGCGTCCGGGTCGGAGCCCTTGCCCTCGACCATGCCGAGCACCTTGAGACCGTATTCGCGCCACGCGGCCATGTCGGTGGCCTCGATGCGCATGTATGCCAGTGAACGAATACTCATCACTTACCCCCGTCCAGAAGGAAATCGGTTGCCAGACGGTTGAACTCGTCGAACTTCTCCAGCTGCGCCCAGTGGCCGCACCCGCCGAAGACGTGCAACTGTGCCCGCGGAATCATCTTCAGCGCCACCAGCGCCCCGTCGAGCGGGTTGACCCGGTCTTCGCGCCCCCAGATCAGCAGCACCCGCTGGCGCAGCTTGTACGCCTCGCGCCACAGCATTCCCAGCTCGAAGTCGGCCGAGGAGAACGACTTTCCCATCGCCTTGGCGGCGGCGAGCGACTCGGGTGTGCTCGCCGCGGCGAAACGTTCGTCGATCAGTTCGTCGGTGATCAACTTCTGGTCGAACACCATGATGCGCAGGAACGCCTCGAGGTTCTCCCGGGTGGGTTGGTAGCCGAACTTGCCGAGGTTCTTGACGCCCTCGGTCGGGTCCGGGGCGAACAGGTTGACGCTGAGTCCGCCCGGGCCCATGAGCACCAGCCGGCCCGCGCGGTCCGGGTAGTCCAGCGCGAAACGCACTGCGGCACCGCCACCGAGGGAGTTGCCGAGCAGGTGGACACGCCCGCCGATGTCGAGGGTGTCGAGCAGATCCTTCAACGCGGACGCGCTGTGCACGAAGTACTGCGGGTGCTCGGTCGGCTTGTCCGACAACCCGTACCCCGGCTGGTCGACGGCGAGCACGTGGAACTTCTCGGCGAGAACCGGGATGTTCCTGGCGAAGTTCGACCACGACGAAGCGCCCGGCCCGCCGCCGTGCAGCAGCACGATCGTGGTGTCGTTGCCGACCCCGGCCTCGTGGTAGTGCAACTTCAGGTCGGGCCGGACCTGGGCGAACTTCGAGGTGGACTCGAACGTGAGGGCCTCTTCGGTAGTCGTCACGTGTTCTCCTAGACCATCGTGTCGGTGATGGGCAGACCGAATTCGCCTGTGCCGTACATGACGTAGGCGCGCTCGGGATCGTTTGCCGCGTGGACGCGTCCGGCGTGCGCGTCCCGCCAGAAACGCTGCAGCGGCGTGCCGTTGGCCAGCGCGGTGGCCCCCGAGCTCTCGAACAGTTTGTCGATGGACGAAATGGCGCGGCCCGTGGCGCGCACCTGGTCGCGGCGTGCCCGCAGCCGCAGCTCGAACGGCACTTCTTCACCCGCGACGAGCAGTGCGTATTCGTCGGCGACGTTCCCCGACAGCTGGCGCCAGGCGGCGTCGATGTCACTCGAGGCCTCGGCGATGCGAACCTTGGCGAACGGGTCGTCTTTCGCCTTCTCACCGGCGAACGCTGCGCGGACGCGCTTGCCCTGATGTTCGACGTGCGCGTCGTAGGCGCCGTAGGCCATCCCGACGATCGGCACGGAGATGGTGGTGGGATGGATTGTTCCCCAGGGCATCTTGTAGACGGGCGCGGTGTTGCGCTCGAGCCCGGGAGCGGTGAGGTTGCTCATCGCCTTGAAGCTGAGAACGCGGTGCGTCGGGACGAAGACGTCCTCCACCACCACGGTGTTGCTGCCGGTTCCGCGAAGTCCCACGACATTCCACACGTCGTCGATCCGGTAGTCCTCGCGCGGAATCAGGAAGCTGACGAAGTCGACGGGGCGGCCGTCCTTGATGACGGGCCCACCGAGCACCGCCCAGCTGGCGTGATCACAGCCGGACGACCAGGCCCAGGCACCGTTTACCGTGTATCCGCCGTCGACGACCTGGCCGGCGCCCATCGGCGCATACGAGGACGAGATGCGGACGTCGGTGTCGTTGCCCCACACGTCTTCCTGAGCCTGCTGCGAGAACAGCGCGAGGTGCCAGTTGTGGACACCGATGATCGACGAGACCCAGCCGGTGGAACCGCAGGCGCTCGCGATCTTCCGCACCGCGGAGTAGAACAGCACCGGATCCGCCTGGTAGCCACCCCACTGTTCGGGCTGGAGCAACCGGAAGAATCCGGTCTCCTGGAGCGCCTTCATGGAATCGTCGGGGATACGACGTAGATCCTCGGTCTCCTGCGCACGCTCTCGCAGCGTCGGCAGTAGTGCGTCGAGCCGCTGCATCACCTCGTGACTGTCATGGTCACCCACAGGACGCTCCTGTCTCGTTCGATGGTTCACTTATCTTCTGAGACTAGAACACGTTCCCATTTATGTCGAGATACCGGTAAAGGTGCTGTTTGACGGCCCGGGTCTGGAAGAAAGCCCCCGAAAATCTGGCGGATCGTGTCGAAGTTCTATAACGTGTTCTACTAACAGCATGAAGGGATGTGAGGGCACAATGGCGCAGATTCGCGAGATCGATGTGGGCACGGTCCAGACCCGCTTCGCGCGTGGTTGGCACTGCCTCGGTTTGACCAAGACGTTCAAGGACGGCAAACCGCATTCGATCGAGGCATTCGGCACCAAACTCGTCGTCTTCGCCGACAGCAAGGGCGAACTGAAGGTTCTGGACGCGTATTGCCGGCACATGGGCGGCGACCTGTCGCAGGGCACCGTGAAGGGCGACTCCGTGGCCTGCCCGTTCCACGACTGGCGCTGGGGCGGCAACGGCAAGTGCACCAGCATTCCCTACGCACGCCGGGTTCCCCCGATCGCCCGCACCCGGGCGTGGCTCACCCTCGAGCAGAACGGCCAGCTGTTCGTCTGGAACGACCCGGAGGGCAATCCCCCGCCGGAGAACGTGACCATCCCCCGCATCGAGGGCGCCTACAGCGACGAATGGACCGACTGGACCTGGAACTCGATGCTGATCGAAGGGTCCAACTGCCGCGAGATCATCGACAACGTGGTCGACATGGCGCACTTCTTCTACATCCACTACGCGTTCCCGACGTACTTCAAGAACGTCTTCGAAGGCCACATCGCAACGCAGTACCTCAACACGAAGGGTCGCCCGGACGTCGGGATGGCGACGCAGTACGGCATGGAATCGCTGCTGCGCTCCGAGGCCGCGTACTACGGGCCGTCCTACATGATCAATCCGCTGTGGAACAGCTACGGCGGGTACGAGGTCGAGAGCGTCCTCATCAACTGCCACTATCCGGTGACGAACAATTCGTTCATGCTCCAGTACGGCGTCACCGTCAAGAAGCCGACCGGCATCGACGACGAAACCGCCGACAAGCTGGCCGCGAAGTTCACCGAGGGCATCGCCGAGGGATTCCTGCAGGACGTCGAGATCTGGAAGAACAAGACCAAGATCGACAACCCCCTGCTCTGCGACGAGGACGGTCCGGTCTACCAGCTGCGACGCTGGTACGACCAGTTCTACGTCGACGTCGCCGACGTCACCGACAAGATGACGCAGCGCTTCGAGTTCGAGGTCGACACCACCAAGGCCAACGAAGCCTGGCAGCACGAGGTCGAGGAGAACCTGGCCCGTCAGAAGGCCGAACGCGAGGCCGCGGAGCGGTCCGAAAGCACGACTGCGGAGCGGTCCGCGAACCGGGAAGCGCAGGTCTGATCATGAGTGCCTCGACCGAATGGGCCAAAGCTCCCGACTTCGCCGGGCAGCCTGCTCGGCTCGAGGCCATTCAAGCGCAAACGTTGGCCGACAAGGCCAATTACCTCGACGACGGCATGAACGAAGTCGAGTGCCGTACGTGCGGAACCTGTGTGCTGGTGCGCAAGAACAGCCTCGAGCACACGAGCGTCCAGTGGACGGACGACCCTGCGAAGACGTGCCCGACGTTCCGGGACGCCGTCGGCGAGGGACAGTCCACCGCGCTCCGCGAGGGGTGCCCGCGACTGTGGGACAGCATCAACCACGCGGTGATGGAGGGGTTCATCGACGTGCGGGATCGCGTCGAATAGTCGTCGGTACCGCTGCGGCGGATGCGTCGCCCGATGTGACATTCGTGCAGTCAGGCTGCACGAATGTCACATTGGGCGCTTAGGCTGGATGTGCCGTCGGATCCGGCGGTTCCAGCCGAGCCGGAGGCGCGCCATGACAGGCCGAATCGTGCACTTCGAGATCCCCTTCGACGACGGTGACCGCGCACGAGCGTTCTATCGGGACGCATTCGGGTGGGCCATCGCCGAGATCCCCGACATGGACTACAGCATGGTCACCACCGGACCCGTCGGTGAGAGCGGCATGCCCGACGAACCGGGTTACATCAACGGCGGCATGATGCAGCGCGGGGAAGTGACCTCTCCCGTGGTCACCGTCGACGTCGAGAGCATCGAATCCGCCCTCGAACGGATCGAATCCCTCGGTGGCAAGACCGTCACCGGCAGGACCCCCGTCGGGAACATGGGATTCGCCGCATACTTCACCGACTCCGAGGGCAACGTCGTCGGGCTGTGGGAGACCGCCCGCTGACCCGTGAGTACTTATTAACCGCGGGACGTTGATAAGTACTCACAGGCGCTCGCGCTGCAGTTCGAGGGCGATGTCGATGAGCTGATCTTCCTGGCCGCCGACGAGCTTGCGCTTGCCGGCGCGGACGAGGAGTTCGGCGGACGAGACGCCGTACCGTTCGGCCTGGCGTTCGGCGTGCTTGAGGAAGCTCGAGTAGACGCCGGCGTAGCCCATCATCAGCGCCTGACGGTCGAGGAGGCATTCGGCGGGCATCGCCGGACGCACCACGTCCTCGGCGGCGTCGGCGATCGCGAAGAAGTCGATCCCCGTCTTGATACCGATCTTGTCGCACACGCCGACAAACGCCTCGACCGGCGCGTTACCGGCACCGGCGCCGAATCGTCGTGTGCTGCCGTCGATCTGCTTGGCCCCTGCCCGAACGGCGGCGATCGAGTTGGCCACACCGAGTCCGAGGTTCTCGTGACCGTGGAAACCCACCTGGGCGTCCGAGCCGAGTTCCTGCACCAGCGCCTCGACGCGGTCCGACACCTGCTCGAGCACGAGCGCACCTGCGGAGTCGACGACGTACACGCACTGGCAGCCCGCGTCGGCCATGATGCGGGCCTGCTTGGCGAGCTTTTCCGGTGCGATCGAATGCGCCATCATCAGGAAGCCGACGGTCTCGAGACCGCGGTCGCGGGCCAGCCCGAAGTGCTGGATGGACACGTCCGCCTCGGTGCAGTGCGTGGCGATGCGGCAGATCGAGGCGCCGTTGTCCTGGGCGACGATGATGTCGTCCTTGATGCCGAGCCCCGGCAGCATGAGGAAGGCGATCTTCGCGTTCTTCGCCGTGTCGACGGCGATCGAGATGAGTTCCTGCTCCGGGACCTTGGAGAACCCGTAGTTGAACGAGGACCCACCGAGTCCGTCGCCGTGCGTCACCTCGATGACCGGGACCCCGGCGTTGTCGAGCGCACCGACGATGGCCCGGACCTCCTCACCGGTGAATTGGTGCCGCTTGTGGTGCGAACCGTCCCGCAGCGAGGTGTCGGTGACGCGGATGTCCCAACTGCTGCGCATATTTCCCGTCGCTCCGCTCGCCCCGTCGAATTGGACCATAGTGCTCATGCCTCCACACTCAGGAGCTTCTGGGCGATCTCCTCGCCCACCTTGGTTGCCGCTGCGGTCATGATGTCGAGGTTGCCCGCGTACGGGGGCAGGAAGTCGCCTGCACCCTCGACCTCGACGAACGTCGTGACCGTCGCCTGCCCGCCCGACACGACGCTCGGGTCGTCGAACTGCGGTTCGTTGAGCAGCCGGTAGCCGGGGACGTACTGCTGGATGTCCGCGACGACGCGGTGGATGGAATCGGTGATGGCGGCGCGGTCGGCGTCCTCGGGTATCGCGCAGAAGATCGTGTCCCGCATGATCATCGGCGGGTCGGCCGGGTTGAGGATGATGATGGCCTTGCCGCGCTGCGCTCCGCCGATGGTTTCGATGCCGCGGCTGGTGGTCTTGGTGAACTCGTCGATGTTGGCGCGGGTGCCCGGGCCCGCGGAGACGGATGCCACCGACGCGACGATCTCGGCATACGGCACGTCGACGACGCGGGAGACGGCGTACACGATCGGGATCGTGGCCTGCCCTCCGCACGTGATCATGTTGACGTTGGGGGCGCCGAGGTGTTCGCGCAGGTTCGCCGGCGGGACCACGGCCGGTCCGACGGCGGCGGGTGTCAGGTCGACGGCCCGGATGCTGGCGGCCTCATACCGCGGTGCGGCCTCCCGATGCACGTACGCGGACGTGGCCTCGAAGACGAGATCGGGTTTCTCCGGCTGGTTCAGCAACCAGTCGACACCCTCGGCCGACGTCTCCAGTCCCATCTTGCGGGCCCGTGCCAGGCCCTCGCTCTCGGGGTCGATCCCGATCATCCACCGGGGTTCGAGCCACTCGGATCGCTGCAGCTTGTAGAGCAGGTCGGTGCTGATATTGCCCGAACCGACGATCGCCACACTTGCCTTGGTCATGAACACACTCCTACTTGAACTGCAGGGATACGGAGCCGAGCCCACTGAACTCGGCGCGGAAGTGATCGCCCGGATGCGCGTCGATGGCGCGGGTGCACGATCCGGGCAGCACGATGTCGCCGGCCTTCAACCGGACGCCGAAGCTCTCGACCTTCTGCGCGAGCCAGGCGACGGCCGTCACCGGGTTGCCGAGCACGGCGTCGCTGCGTCCCTCGGCCTTGGTCTCGCCGTTGCTCGTCAGGACGGCGTCGATGGCCGTGATGTCGATGTCCGCGGGCTGCACCCGGTTCTTGCCGAGCACGAAACCGGCGGACGACGCGTTGTCCGCGATCGTGTCGGGCAGTGTGATCTTCCAATCGGTGATCCGGCTGTCGATCAGCTCGATGGACGGCGCGAACGCCACGGTGGCGTCCAGGACGTCCTGCTCGGTGCAGCCTGCGCCGGGGAGGTCGGCGCCCAACACGAACGCGACCTCGACCTCGACGCGCGGGAAGCAGAACCGCGCCGTGTCGACGGGTTGGTCCTCGAAGACCTCCATGTCGGCGAGCAGGTGGCCGTAGTCGGGTTCGTCGACGCCCATCATCTGCTGCATGGCGAGGGACGACAGGCCGACCTTGTGCCCGACGACCTTGGCGCCGTCCTGCAGCCGGCGGCGGATGTTGATCAGCTGGATCTCGTAGGCGTCGACGACGTCGATGTCGGGATGGTCGGCGGTCAGGGGGCCGATGGGAGCGCGGCCCCGTTCCGCGGCGTCGAGCTGATTCGCCAACTCGGTGCGTAGTTGGGTCGAGAGCATGGTGTGAGGACCTTCCCTGAAGTTCGTTTGCGTGCGCACGCCCACCGGTTTCCACTGCAACGTGTTTCGTTCTTGTTTGTTGTCGTCAGTAATACTTCCTGGCAGAAAGGATGGACTGACAACCCCATCATTCTATAACGTGTTCTACATGAGCAAGCACGAATACGACATCGTGGTCGTCGGTAGCGGTGCCGGTGGAATGACCGCGGCCCTTACCGCGGCCCACAAGGGACTCAGCGTCGTCATCCTCGAAAAGGCGCCACACTTCGGCGGCTCCACCGCGCGCTCCGGTGGTGGCGTGTGGATCCCGAACAACGAGGCGCTGATCGCCGCGGGAGTCGAGGACACCACGGACGCCGCGCGGACCTACCTGCACAGCATCATCGGCGACGTCGTCCCGAAGGACCGGATCGACGCCTACATCGACCGCGGCCCCGAGATGCTGTCGTTCGTGCTGAAGAACAGCCCACTGAAACTGCAGTGGGTGCCCGAATACTCCGACTACTATCCCGAGGCCCCCGGCGGACGGCTCGGCGGACGGTCCGTCGAACCGACACCGTTCGACGGCAGGAAACTCGGCGCCGACCTCGCGAAGCTCGAACCCGATTACGTCAAGGCACCGTCGAATTTCGTGATCACCCAAGCCGATTACCGCTGGCTGAACCTGTTGATGCGCAACCCGCGCGGCCCGCTGCGCGCCGCCCGGGTCGGGCTCCGATTCCTCGGAGCCAAGCTTACGGGGAAGCGCCTGCTCGTCCGCGGTCAGGCGCTCGTCGCCGGACTGCAGGCCGGACTGAAGGCCGCCGGTGTCCCGATCCTGCTCGACACCCCGCTCACCGACCTGTACGTGGAGGACGGCGTGGTCAAGGGCGTCAACGCCACGGTCGACGGACAGCCGCAGGTGTTCCGGGCGCGCCGCGGCGTCGTGATCGCCTCGGGCGGCTTCGAGCACAACGACGAGGCCCGCAAGAAGTATCAGCGGGCACCGATCGGCACCGAATGGACCGTCGGCGCGAAGGCCAACACGGGCGACGGCATCTGGGCGGGCGAAAAGCTCGGCGCCGCGCTCGATCTGATGGAAGACGCCTGGTGGGGACCGTCCATCCCGCTGACCGGCGGCCCGTGGTTCGCGCTGTCCGAACGGAGCCTGCCCGGCTGCATCATGATCAACGAATCCGGCAAGCGCTTCGTCAACGAATCCGCGCCGTACGTCGAGGCGACGCACGCGATGTACGGCGGCACGCACGGGCAGGGCGACGGACCGGGCGAAAACGTGCCGTGCTGGCTCGTCCTCGACCAGCGTTACCGCGACCGGTACGCGTTCGCCGGAGTCACCCCGCGCTCCCCGTTCCCGGGTCGCTGGCTGAAGGCCGGTGTGATCGTCAAGGCGGGCACCGTCGCCGAGCTGGCCGGGAAGATCGGCGTGCCGATCGACGCACTCACCGAAACGGTCTCGCGTTTCAACACTTTCGCCCGGAACGGCAAGGACGAGGACTTCGGCCGTGGTGAGAGCGGTTACGACCACTACTACGGGGATCCCCGCAACAAGCCCAATCCGAGCCTCGGGGCGCTCGAGAAGGCGCCGTTCTTCGCCGTCAAAATGGTCCCCGGCGACCTCGGCACCAAGGGCGGTCTCCGCACCGACCGCAACGCCCGCGTGCTGCGGGAGGACGGCAGCACGATCGAGAACCTCTATGCGGTGGGCAATGCCAGCGGCCCGGTGATGGGCCACACCTACGCAGGCCCCGGCGCGACCATCGGCCCGGCGATGACGTTCGGCTATCTCGCGGTTCTCGATATCCTCGACAAGTCCTCCCAGGCCGATTCCCCGACGTCACTCACCGGAGACACCACCAATGCCCATTGATCCGAACATCGCCATCGGAGCCGAACTGCCCGTTCAGGAGTTCTCCTGGACCAGTTCCGACGTGCAGCACTACCACCTCGCTCTCGGTGCCGGATCCCGTCCGCTCGACGAGAAGGAGTTGCGGTACCTCACCGACGGGAAGCCGCAGGTGCTCCCCACGTTCGCCACGGTGGCCGCGAATTTCCACGCGACCGAGGCCCCGCGTGTGTCGTTCCCGGGAGTCGAGATCGACCTCGCCAACGTGGTCCACGGCAGCCAGGAAGTGACCGTGCACCAGCCGATTCCCCCGGAGGGCAAGGCCCGCACCACCACCCGAATCGCCGAAGTGTGGGACAAGGGCAAGGCCGCCGTCATCGTGCAGGAATCGACGACCACCGACCTCGACGGCACTCCCCTGTGGACCGGGCGGTCGTCCATCTTCGCCCGCGGCGAAGGCGGTTTCGGGGGTGAGCGCGGACCGTCCCAGTCCGTCGAGTTGCCCGACCGGCCTGCCGACGTCGAGGTCGACACCCCCGTCCTTCCGCAGCAGGCGCTGATGTACCGGATGTGCGGCGACCGCAACCCCCTGCATTCCGACCCGAAGTTCGCTTCCGCCGCAGGGTTTCCCGCCCCGATTCTGCACGGCCTGTGCACGTACGGGATGGTGTGCAAAGCGGCCGTGGACGCGGTGCTCGACTCGGACGCGTCGCAGGTCGCGGGGTTCCGAGTCCGGTTCGCGGGGGTGGTTTTTCCCGGCGAGACGCTGCACACGCGGATCTGGCGGGACGAGGGCCGGCTCCTCATCTCGGCCACGGTTCCCGAGCGCGATCATGCTCCGGCCCTGGCAGACGTGGTGCTGACCCTGGCCCAGGGGTGACAGTTACCGAAATTTGACCGAATCCGCCCAGTTCGGACGGATATTCGCAATTATCAGGCATGATGCCGCAACACTTTGTACGCTTTCCGTGACCTCATCGAGACGTGTCAACCGATGGTCGGGGCGGTTCCACGGCTCTCCACGAGCAGTAGCGAACAAAGGGGGGACCTCGTGTCCCAGCGCAGACATCTCCGTCCCGTGCGACGCGCTGCCGTTGCCGGTGCTCTCGCGTTCTGTGCGACCGCCCTCGTTGCTCTTCCCGCGAACGCCGCACCGGTGGCGGGCAGTTCCGACAGCGGCAGCACCGGCGGCAGTTCGATGGGTTCGTCCGTTCTCCCGACACCCATTCCCACCCCGACCGGGCTGGCCGCGCTCGCGGCCGCGACGACCCAGACGGGCAAGCCCTATCTGTGGGGTGGGACGGGTCCGGACGCGTGGGACTGCTCGGGGCTGGTGCAGTGGGCATTCCGGCAGGCGGGCGTGAATCTGCCACGCACCACGTGGGAGCAGGCCGAGGTCGGCGCACCCATTCCGCTGTGGGCACTGGCTCCCGGCGACATCGTGGTGCTCAACCCGGACGCGTCGCACATCGGTATCTACGCCGGCTTCGGTCAGGTCTTCAATGCGTACGGGCGCGGCGTGCCCGTGGGTCTGGCGCCGCTGTCGCAGTTCCACATCTACAGCATCCGCCGGTTCTGATCCTCGGTCGTGGGCGTGCGCCTGGCGACGTACGGCCACACCGCGACGAGGAACAGCACCACCGCCGCAACCGGCCCGAGCAGGGACACCCATGCCGGCCCGTCCGGCAGTGCCGCTGCCAGAGACGCCGCGGCGCCGGTGACGACCGCGCCCACCAGCAGCGTCGAGATTCCCGGTGCGAGACCGGTGTACGCGACGAGCAGCAGTCCCGTCGCCCCGACGCCCGCGGCGGCCGCCGCGAACGCGGACGCGTTGCCCAGGACGAGGGCGACGAGCGCCGCCTGCACCACGACCACCGCAATCCATCTCATCGGAGTGCCCCCGACGGCCGGCGGGCACGATCGGCGAGGGCCAGCGCCAGATCCAGTGCGGAATCGTCGTCCCACGCCACCACCGGGACCCCGAGAACGCCCATGTTCCGGTACATGTTCCGCCGCTCGAGCCGCCACATCCTGCCGGTCATCGGATCGAGTTCGTACTCGAACGGCGGGCCGCGGAGCACGTCGACGGCCACGACGACGTGACCGCGCCGCCTCAGCTCCAGCAGCGACAGCGCGAAGTTGGTGTCCAGCATGGTGGAGAACGCGATGACCACGGCCCTCGGCGGCAACGCGACCCGCGGGACGAGTGTGCCTTCGGCGGCGCCGGCGTCGGAGTCGAGCACCGTGTCGAGGATTCGGTAGAACTGCCTGCGTCCGATGTCGGCGCCGAGCCATCGCAGCCGGAGCCCGTGGACGACGACCCCGGCCCGGTCGCCGCGCTGCAGGGCCGTCTGCACCACCTGTGTCGCGCCGCGCACGGTCCGGTGCAGGCTCTCCGACGCCGGGCCCGGCGCCTGCGGGGTGGTGTCGAGGACGGCCACGACGTCCGCGGCGCGGTCCATGATCCGTTCGGTGACGTGCAACCGGCCGCGCCGGGCGCTCACCGGCCAGTTGACGCTGCGCAACGGATCCCCCGGCGCGTGCGGCCGGATGTCCCCGAACTCGACGCCCGAGCCGAATCGGCGGGTGCGGTGCGCGCCGATGCGGTCCGGAAGTGTGGCGTGGGGCAACGGAGTCGGCATGGGCGGCGCCAACGGGAACACCCGCAGTTCCGTGACGGGAACCGGGAGGGAGGCGGTGAGCAGGCCGCCGGCACGTGCCGTGACCGTCAGTGCGGGTTCGTACCGGCCCCACCGGTCCGCCGACACCACGTAGTCGCCGTCGCCGACCTGCTCGACCGTGTAGCCGTCGGACGGCGCCGGTGCCACCTCGAGTTCCGCCGCACCACCGCACGCCGTCACGTCCACCGAGAAGTGCACGGACTCGGATTCGAAACACCGCAGCGTGCGCGCCGACGCCTCGACGCGGACGCCGGTGGCGGGACGGGGCAACCACGTCACCGTGCCGAGCGCTCCCAGCATCGGGGCGGCGAACACGATCAGTTCCCACCACCGCCCCACGACACCTGCCGTCAGTGCCACGGCGGCGCAGGTCGTCAGTGCGAGGGCTGCCGGCGATGCCCGCCACGTCAACTGGTGCTCCGTCATCGGGCCCTCGGCGCGGGGAGACGGCGCAGCAGTTCCGCGAGGACGTCGTCGCTGCGGATGCGGCGCACCCACATCTCCGGTCGCAGGCTGATGCGGTGCGCGACAGCGGGAACGGCCAGGGCTTTGATGTCCTCGGGAATGACGAAGTCGCGGCCCGAGAGCAGGGCGCGCGCCCGTGCCAGCTGTACGAGGTCGAGTTCCGCGCGGGGGCTGGCCCCGACCTCGACCTGCGGGTGATGCCGGGTGGCGTTCGCGAGCGCGACGACATACCCGAGGACGTCGTGGTGAACACTGACCTGCTCGAGCGATTCGCGCATCGCCAGGAGGTCGGCCGCATCGACCACCTGCTCGACGACGACGGCGGCGGATCCCCGGTCGAGCCGCCGGCGCAGCATCTCGTGCTCGTCGGTCTCGGTGAGGTACCCCAGTCGTAGGCGGAGCGCGAACCGGTCCAGCTGCGCCTCGGGCAGCGGGTAGGTGCCCTCGTACTCGATGGGATTGTCGGTGGCGAGCACGATGAACGGACGCGGCAGGATCCGGGTGGTGCCGTCGACGCTGACCTGCCCCTCCGCCATCGCCTCGAGCAGCGCGGCCTGGGTCTTGGGCGGGGTGCGGTTGATCTCGTCGGCGAGAAGCAGGTTGGTGAAGATCGGGCCCGGACGAAATTCGAAGCGACCCGACGGCATGTCGTAGATGGTGGCGCCGAGCAGGTCGGCGGGCAGCAGGTCGGGGGTGAACTGGACCCGCGTGAAGTCGAGTCCGAGCGCGGCAGCGAACGATCGTGCCACCAACGTCTTTCCGAGTCCGGGCAGATCCTCGATGAGCACGTGCCCGCCGGCGAGTACCGCGAGCAGGATCGACGTGAGTTCGTCGTGCTTGCCGACCACCGCCCGTTCGACCTCCGCCAGCACCGCGTGGGCGCGCGCGGTGGTGACCTCGGCAGGCATCGTCACAGCTGCTCCAGCCGTTGCAGGATCCGGTCGAGCACGTCCCGGCCCGGACCGGGTGCGGCCCTGTCGGAGCGCTGCACGCACTCGGGATCGACCCACTGCCACAAGTCGCCGAAGTACACCTCACCCGCGGCTGCGGTCTCGGCGGGGTCGAGTCCCTGCCGCCGTCCGGTGGACTGCTGGAACTCGCGCGCCAGGAGCGGACGCAGATGGTGATCCCAGTCGCCGCGCGTACCGTCCGCCCAGCTGATCAATGATTCCGTCCGCGCCATCCATCGGGCCGTCACCTCGGCCCGTTCCGCCTCCATTCCCGGCGGCTGGTCGTCGACGTCCACGGGTGCCATGCGTCGTCGAAACTCGAAGAGCACCAGCGCGGTCACCGCTCCCGCGACCAGCACGGCCGCACTGTACCGACCGGCGGCCACCAGCGGGACCTCCACGGCCAGCACGGCCCCGACACCGGCTACCGCGACGGCGAGCACGCGTCGCTCCCCAGGTCGTCGAGCACACGCCGGAGCAGATCGGCGGCCTCGTCACGGTGCTGTTCACCCATCGGATGCAGGCTGAACCGTGCCTCGGAGAACAGCCGCACCAGCGGCGCCGCCGCCTCGAAGCGCAGCGCTCCGAGTTGCACTGCGCGAGCCAGCACTTCGGACGGGGTGTCCGACTCCCGCGGTTCGGCGCCCGGCGCCTTGCGCAGGGCATCTTCCATGGCGGCGTAACTGGCGATGATGGCCTCGCGCGGCGGCAGACTCGGGGCCACGACCGCGGCGAGACCTTCCTCCGCTGCGCGGGCCAGCGACTGCGAGGCAGCCGGACCGTCGGGGGAACTCGCCGCGGTCCAGGCGCCGACCCGGGCCCGGAGGGGGCGCCGGGCCACGGCGCCGAGGATCAGCACGGTCACCAATATCGGACCGGCAATCGCTGCAGCGGTCCACAATTCCGTCAGATCCTCGCGGGTCCCGTCCACCAGGTCGGGCGGCGGACGAGTCTCGGTGGGCACGGCCTCGTCGGTTCGGCCGGCCCCGTCCTCGGCGGCCGGGCTCGCCGGCGACGGTTGACGGTCGAGTGGTTCGTCTCCACCGACGGACCCGAGGAGGAACGCCGCGGCCACGAGGAGCGAGGCGAACGCCGCCCATCCGAGAATGTGCCGACGCGAGACCGAGGAGCCGGTGTTTCCGGTGAGCCCTGCCGGTGGTGGGTCGGGGGCGACCCGCGGCCGGCCGCTGCGAAGGGCGGACGCCAGCGCCACCGCCGCGACGACGACGGCGATCGCCGAGAGGATGACCAGGGCGCGCGTCGCACCTGCGCCCGGCTCCGACGGTGTCGCGGGGGTGTCGGGCGCGGGGACCACCCGGACCGCAAGGGTGACCGTCACGACGGCCGCCAGCAGGGCGACCGTGTGGACGACCCTGCTTCGCACGCGACGGTCCGGCATTCTCACTCCCGAGTTGCCCCTCCATCGTGACACGCGCGGACCGGGAAAATCACCCGTTCGCGGCGGCGGACAGCGCAGCATGTTCGGGACGTATCCATCCACGAAGGAGAGTTACTTGACCACGTCCCCGGTAACCGGAGCCGAACTGGCTCGATCGCTGGAACCTCTGGGGGTTTCGGTTCCCTCGGCCGTACCCACGCACTGGTACAACCTTGCCGCCGATCTTCCGGAACCCGTTCCGCCGCACCTGCATCCCGGCACACGTGAGCCACTGGGACCGGAGGACCTGGCACCGCTGTTCCCCGCGAGCCTGATCGAACAGGAGGTCGCGACGGAACGGTACATCGAGATCCCCGAAACGGTCCGCGAGATCTACGGCATGTGGCGCCCGTCGCCGCTGGTGCGCGCACACCGGCTCGAGCGAGTGCTCGGCACACCGGCACGGATCTACTACAAATACGAGGGTGTCAGCCCGGTCGGATCGCACAAGCCGAACACGGCTGTGGCACAGGCCTATTACAACGCGCTCGAGGGGACCACCAAGCTCACCACCGAGACCGGTGCGGGCCAGTGGGGCGCGTCGCTGTCGTTCGCCGGCGCCCTGCTCGGCCTCGAGGTGGAGGTCTGGCAGGTTCGCGCCTCGTTCGACGCCAAGCCGTACCGCCGACTCCAGATGGAGGCCTACGGCGGCATCTGTCATCCGTCTCCGTCCGACCTCACCGAAGCCGGGCGGGCGATCCTGGCCGAGCATCCCGACACCACCGGTTCGCTGGGCATGGCGATCAGCGAGGCCGTCGAGGTGGCCGCCAACAACCCCGACGCGCACTACTCGCTGGGCAGCGTCCTCAACCACGTCATGCTCCACCAGACCGTGATCGGCCAGGAAGCGATGGTCCAGCTGGAGGAGGCGGGTGAGCCTGTCGCGCACACGGTATTCGGTTGCGCCGGCGGTGGTTCCAATCTCGCGGGCCTGGCCTTCCCGTTCCTGGGTCGCAATCTGCGCGAGGGCACCACCACCCGTCTCGTCGCCTGCGAGCCTGCGGCGTGCCCGTCGCTGACGCAGGGCGAATACCGCTACGACTTCGGCGACGTCGCCGGCCTGACGCCTCTGTTGAAGATGTACACGCTGGGCAACGATTTCGTTCCGCCCGCCATCCACGCGGGTGGCCTGCGGTACCACGGCATGTCGCCGATGGTCTCGCACGCCGTCGCCCTCGGGCTGATGGAGGCGACCGCGATCGAACAGGACGACGCACTCGCCGCGGGCCTGCTCTTCGCCCGCGCCGAGGGCATCATCCCCGCGCCGGAATCGACGCACGGAGTGGCCGCGGCCATCGCGCACGCCCGCACCGTCACCGAACCGGAGGTCGTGGTCATCGGATTGTCCGGGAACGGCCAGCTGGACCTCCCCGCGTACAGCCGGTACGTCTGATCGATTCACCGGGGCCGACCCACGCACGGGTCTGCCTCGGTGGTCACCGGCTCAGCGTCGACAGCCTGCTCACCAGCCGGTCGACGTCGAGGGTGCCGTCGAGTCCGGCGAACACGTCGTCCCACGACGCTTCGGCAACCAGCGTCAACGCGGTCCCCCGGTCGTACAGCACGTCGACGACGTTCGCGAACCGCCGCACGGTCTCCGCGCCCGCCTCCCGCAGTCGGGGCACACCGGTGATCGCCCAGCATCCGAACCGCTCCGACAGTTCGAGATAGTCGGCGGGTGCGGTCGGGGTGCCGCACAGCACCGCGAACTCGAACCAGACCGCGCGGTCCCGCACCGCGGAGGCCGTCACCGTGCGGGTCCCGACGGTCAGGGCGACGCGCTCGGACAGTGCCGGAGGCTCGGTGTCGGAAGCTCGGACGAAACGTCCGGCAGCGAACCCGCCGTCCGCCGTGGCCACGGTGCGGTAGTCGACGGGTCCGGCCACCCGCACGACGGTCAGATTCTGTTCCAGCACGGCGATCGACGGCGCGAACAGGTGATGGAACAGCGGATTCGGCAGCAGCCCCTCCGGTGGATAGTTCGACGTGGCCACCAGCGTGATCCCGCGGGTGAACAGGACCTTCAGCAGTCGCGCGACCAGCATCGCGTCCCCGACGTCGTGCAGGTGGAACTCGTCGAAGCACAGCAGCCGGACGTCCCCGAGTGCCGCACCGATCGCGAGGTCGATGGAACCTAGCGTGTGCGCGTCGGCGTGGAGCCGGCGGAAGAACGAGTGGAAGTGCACGCGCCGCTTCGGGACCTCCGCCGACCCGTAGAAGCGGTCCGTCAACCACGTCTTGCCACGTCCGACGGGTCCCCACAGGTACACGCCGCGAATCCCGGGCCGCCCCTGCTCCAGCCCCTCGGCGGTCTCGTACAGGACGGCCGCGGCCGCGCGCTGCGCGTCGTCCAACAGAACCTCTACATCCACAGTGGAAACACTACGAATGTAGAGTCTCGGGCGACAAGCCGATGTGAGGAGGCAGACACCGTGCCCGAGCGGCGTGAGCGGATAGCCGACGCGGCGATCACGATCATCGCGCGGGAGGGCATGCGCGCGCTGACGCATCGGGCCGTCGACCGTGCACTGGATCTCCCGGGCGGGTCCACGTCCTACTACTTCCGCACCCGGCGAGCCCTGATCGAATCCGCCGTGCGCCGGCTCGCCGACCGCTCGCGGCAGGAATTCGCGACCACGACGGCCCCACCACTCGACCTCGCCTCCGTCGCCGAGGGCGTGGCCCGGTCGCTGGACCGGCTGCTGCACACCCGTCACGACGACGTCGTTGCGCGGCACGCGCTGTCCGTCGAACTGTCCGGTGACGCCGACCTGCACGCACTCCTCGCGACGTGCCTGTTCTCCCGTGCCCGCGCCACCGAATTGTTCGACGCCCTCGGCGTCGCCGACCCCGAGAACGCGGGCGCGGACTTCGTCAGCGTCGTCGAAGGCCTGGTCTTCGACCGTTTCGTGGGAGCCCGGTCACTCGACGGCATCGAGCCAGGGACCGATCGCAGCGTGCGGCAGCTGGCCCGCGCCGTCGAGTCGTATCTGCGCGGTGCGACGGCCTGAACGACGACCACCCGGCGGGGTGTGGACGACGAGAATCCCGCGTTTCTGCCAAGATCGTGGCGTGAACCCCCAGTACCTCAGCCGTCTCCCCGACAGCGGTTTCGACCGCGTCGACGCACTCCTCGACCCGGTCGACACCGACCTTGCGGACGCCTTTCCGGGTGATCGGCAGCAACCGCAGCCCGTCCACACCGTCTATGTGAGTGCGGCGGACGCCGGACCGGACACCCCGAGGTTGTGGGGTGAGCAGGCTGTCGAACTGCTGGACAGGCACACGAATGCGCTGTCCGAAATCGGAACGACCGGTGCGCTTCCCGACGTCCGCGCGATGCTCGAGCACCGTCCGATCATGGATCTGCGGATCGATTTCGAGGACGGCTTCGGTTGGCGGAGCGACGACGTCGAGGACGCGGCCGCACTGGAGGCGGGACGCACGCTGCGACTGCTCTCCTCGGACCCGCCCGGCCCGCGGTCGCTGGGCATCCGCGCGAAGGGTCTGGCCCCGCACGAGCGCCGCCGCGGGATCCGGACGCTCGAACTCGTCCTCGAAGGCGCGGGTGGGGTTCCCGACGGCTTCGTGTTCACGGTGCCGAAACTACGTGCGGCCCAGCAGGTCACCGCCGTCGTCGCGTTGTGCGAGGAACTCGAGCGCGCGTACGGGCTCCCCGACAGGTCGCTGCGCTTCGAGTTGCAGATCGAGAGCCCCCAGGCCGTGCTCGGACCGGACGGCACCGTGACCGTCGCGAAGGCCATCCACCTCGCGGACGGACGCTGCACCGGATTGCACTACGGCACTTACGACTACAGCGCGGCCTGCGGAATCGCGTCACGGTTCCAGTCGCTCGAGCATCCGGTGGCCGACCACGCCAAGTCCGTGATGCTGGTGGCGGCGGCCCAGACCGGGGTGTGGGTGTGCGACGGATCCACCCAGGTCATCCCGCAGGGCAGCGACGAGGAGATCCACGCCGCGCTGGCCCGGCACTACCGGCTCGTCACCCGTTCGCTCGAACGCGGGTACTACCAGGGATGGGACATGCATCCCGGGCATCTGATCACCCGCTGGCTCGCGACGTTCGACTTCTACCGCGCCGCGCTGCCCGCCGCCGCCACCCGGGTGCAGGCCTACCTCGACCGCCAGGGCGGCGGGGTGATGGACGAACCGGCCACCGCCCAGGCGCTCGCGACGGTGATCCTGCGGGGACTGGCGTGCGGCGCGTTCGACGAGGCCGCTGTCCGCGCGCAGGCCCCCGGATGCACGGTGGGCACACTGCGCGACCTCCTCACCCGGGCGGTGGTTCCGGGGAGCTGAGCACCTCCCCGCGCACGAGGACCGCCCGCAGCACCCCCGCCGACGCCCTACACTTGCCCCACGCCCGATCAGGAGGTAGCCGCACCCGTGACCCCGAACACCTTGACCGCGCCCAGCTTCCACAGTCCGCCGCCGGGCGAGGCGAGCGTCCGCGACCGGGACGGCGGCACGGCGCGGCTGCGCCTGTGGGGTTCCCTGACCGAGGCGGGTCGGGCAGGCTTGGAATCATGACCCACGCTTTCGACTCCAGCTACCCCCGTGACCTGGTCGGATACGGGCAGCACCCACCCGATCCGCAGTGGCCGGGCGGCGCGAAGATCGCCGTCCAGTTCGTCCTCAACTACGAGGAGGGCGCCGAGAACAACGTGCTCCACGGCGACGAGGCATCGGAGACGTTCCTGTCCGAGATGGTCGGGGCCCAACCGTTCCCGAACCGGCACATGAGCATGGAATCGATCTACGAATACGGATCCCGCGCCGGACTGTGGCGCGTGCTCCGGGCCTTCGAGCGACGAGGGCTACCGCTCACGATCTTCGCGGTCGCCAAGGCGATGCAGCGGAACCCGGAGGCCGTCAGCGCCTTTCGCGAACTCGGTCACGAGATCGCCTGCCACGGTCTGTGGTGGAAGTCGTACCAGCTCTCCGACGAGGACACCGAACGCAAGGACCTGGCCGAGGCGGTGGAGATCCTGCGCGACCTCACCGGCGAGGCCCCGCTCGGCTGGTACACCGGCCGCGACTCCCCGCTCACCCGGCAGCTGGTCGTCGAGCACGGCGGCTTCGAGTACGACTCCGATTCGTACGCCGACGACCTCCCCTACTGGGTGAAGGTCGACACCCCCGGACAGGGCCTCGTCGACCACCTGGTGGTGCCGTACACCCTCGACACCAACGACATGCGGTTCGCGTCGCCCGGCGGTTTCCCGAGCGGCGAGCAGTTCTTCGCGCACCTGCGGGACGCCTTCGACGTCCTGTACGCGGAGGGAACGGCCGGGGCGCCGAAGATGCTGTCCGTGGGTCTGCACTGCCGCATCGTCGGACGGCCCGCCCGCACCGCGGCGCTGGAGCGGTTCCTCGATCACGTGCAGTCCCACGACGACGTGTGGGTCGCCCGGCGCATCGACATCGCCCGCCACTGGCGCGCCGTACACCCCGCCTGAGGACGACCCGATGCCCCCGCGACGACCATCGGTGCTGGTCACGAACCTGGCCAACCGGGATCCCGGCAGCTCGCAGACCGTGATCCTGGAGGAGCTGCGCCGGGTGATCCTCAGCGGCGGGGCCCCGCCGGGCACCCCGATCCCGGTGGACGAGGTGGCCGAGCACTTCGGCGTCAGCCGCATCCCGATCCGGGAGTCGCTGAAGACGCTGATCGGCGAGGGGCTCGTCGACCACCGGGCCAACGCCGGGTACACGGTCGCCCGGCTGACCGTCGACGAACTCGAGGAGCTCTACCTGGTGCGGGGTGTCCTCGAGTCGGCGGCGCACTCCGTGGCGATCACCCTCGCCGACGAGGCCGACGACGCACGGGCCCGGGCGACGTACGCGGCACTCGACCGCTCGGTTCTCGAGGACGACCTGACCGCGTACCACCGGGAGAGCCGTAACTTCCACCTCGCCCTGGCATCGCCGTGCCGGATGCAGCGACTGCTGCACATGTTCGAGTCGGCGTGGAACATCACCGAGCCCGTGCAGCCGATGTCGCAGGTGGGGACGCCGGCGCGGCTGCAACTTCACCTCGGGCACCGGGACATGCTGGCGGCGTTCCTCGCCCGCGACGCCGCGGCGTTGAAGGCGGCCACCGACCGGCACAACGAACAACTCGACACGGTGATCGCCGCCCTCCCCACGGACACCGGAATCTTCCGGGACACGCCCGGGTAGGCCGTCCGGCAAGATATATTCTCGGCTCGGAGGGTGCGCCGGCGAGAATATATCTTCGCCGTCACAACCAGGAAATATCCGAAAACTACTTTTGCTCCCAGCACTTCGGTGGTGTGCTTTTCACCGAGGCACCCTTACGTCGACGCAGTCGTGTCCGTACTGCACCAGGGAGCGAAACGATGACTCAGACAGCACCCTCCAACGAGGGGGAAACCGTCCCCGGTGCACACCTGGCCGGCGCCGGGCTGATCAAGCCCGGCTATCACCCGAGACTCACCAACGACGATCTCGCGCCGCTGAAGACGCAGTCGTGGTCGTCGTACAACATCTTCGCGTTCTGGATGTCCGACGTGCACAGCGTCGGCGGCTACGTCACCGCGGGCAGCCTGTTCGCGCTCGGACTGACCAGCTGGCAGGTCCTCGTCGCGCTGGTGGTCGGCATCGCGATCGTCAACGTGTTCGCGAACCTGGTGGCCAAACCCAGCCAGGTCACCGGCGTCCCCTACCCGGTCATGTGCCGCAGCGCCTTCGGTGTTCTCGGCGCCAACGTCCCGGCCATCATCCGCGGCCTCATCGCGGTGGCCTGGTACGGAATCCAGACGTACCTGGCGTCGCACGCGTTCGTGATCCTCGGCCTGAAGATCTGGCCGGGTCTGGCGCCCTGGGCGGACGTGCACGAGCACGGATTCCTCGGACTGTCGGCGCTCGGCTGGGCCGGGTTCATGACGATGTGGGTGCTGCAGGCGCTGGTCTTCTGGCGTGGCATGGAGAGCATCCGCAAGTTCATCGACTTCTGCGGCCCCGCGGTCTACGTGGTGATGCTGATGCTCGCGATCTACCTGATCAGCGAGGCCGGATGGTCGAACATCAGCCTGAACCTCGGCGAGGTGAACTACACCGGCTGGTCGGCTGTGCCCGTGGTGCTGGGCGCGATCGCCCTTGTCGTGTCGTACTTCTCGGGCCCGATGCTCAACTTCGGCGACTTCTCCCGGTACGGCAAGACGTTCGGCGCGGTCAAACGCGGCAACTTCCTCGGCCTCCCGGTGAACTTCCTGTTCTTCTCGATCCTCACCGTCGTCACCGCCTCCGCGACCCTGCCCGTGTACGGCCGCCTGATCACCGACCCCGTCGAGACGGTCGCGCAGATGGACAACCTGTTCGCCGTCGTCCTCGGCCTCCTCACCTTCATCGTCGCCACCATCGGTATCAACATCGTCGCCAACTTCGTCTCCCCGGCATTCGACTTCTCGCACGTCAGCCCGCAGCGCATCAGCTGGCGTACGGGCGGAATGATCGCCGCCGTCGGATCCGTCCTGATCACACCGTGGAACCTGTACAACAATCCCGAGGTGATCCACTACACGCTCGAGACGCTGGGGGCGTTCATCGGACCGCTGTTCGGAATCCTCATCGCGGACTACTACCTGGTGCGCAGGCAGCGAGTGATCCTGGACGACATGTTCACCATGTCCGAGGGCGGAACATACTGGTACAAGAAGGGTTACAACCCCGCTGCGATCATCTCCACCGTCGTCGGCGCCCTGGTCGCGATGATTCCCGTGATCCTCAAGGCCCAGCCGTTCGGACTCGACGTGTGGGGCATGGCTGGTGCGGCCCAGTACTCGTGGTTCCTGGGCATGGGTGTCGGATTCGTCTGCTACCTCGGATTGTCCGCCGGCGCCCGTCGTGCGCATCGCACAGCCCCGATCGAAGCATAGGTCGACGAACGTGCACATCAAGATCATCAATCCCAACACCACCCAGTCGATGACCGACAAGATCGGCGACTGCGCCCGCTCCGTCGCGGGGCCGGGGACGCTCGTCGAGGCGGTGAGCCCGCAGATGGGTCCCGCTTCGATCGAGAGTCACTACGACGAAGCACTCAGTGTCCCCGGGCTTCTCGAGGAGATCGCGCGCGGCGAGGAGGCCGGGGTGGACGGCTACGTGATCGCCTGCTTCGGCGACCCGGGCCTCGACGCGGCTCGCGAACTGGCCTCCGGGCCCGTGCTCGGGATCGCGGAGGCGGCCATGCACGCTGCGAGCTTCCTCGGCCGTGGCTTCAGCGTCGTCACGACCCTGGGACGTACCCGGGGCCGGGCCTGGGAACTGGCCGAACGGTATGGAATGCAACGGTTCTGCCTCGGGGTGCACGCGTGCGAGATCGCCGTGCTCGACCTCGACCGCGACCCGGATGCGGTGAAGGTGATCACCGAGGCCTGCCGGGTCGCCCGCGACGAGGACGGTTCGGACGCGATCGTGCTGGGGTGCGCGGGCATGGCGGACCTGTGCGCCGTCATCTCGGCGGAACTCGGGGTGCCGGTCGTCGACGGCGTGGCGGCGGCCACCCTCATGGTGCAGTCCCTCGTGACGCTCGGATTGCGGACCGGCGCGCACGGAGAATTCGCGGCTCCCCTGCCCAAGAAGTACACCGGACTGCTCGAGGGTTTCGGCCGCTGACGGTCAGAAGGACGGCGGGGTGCTCGTGATGAGGAACCGCGCGGGTTCCGCGGCGTCGTTGAACCACCGGTGCGGCACGGTGGCCGGGTAGTACAGCGTGTCTCCCCGGTCGAGCACGTAACTCTCCTCGACGCCGACCTCCACCCGAATGCTGCCGTCGATGACGTAGATGAACTCCTCGCCTGCGTGTTCGGTGTGTTCGCCGGCCTGCGAACCCGGTTGCGCCGTCACTTCATTCGGTTCCATCGCGCGCACGCCCGTGGAGCAGAACCGCAGCACGGCGCCGTCCGACAACGCGAATCGCCTGCCCTCCCGGCTGCGCACGAGGCTGGTGGGCGTGCGCGCGCCCTGTTCGAGCAGGGCGTGCGCCGTGGTTCCCAGCACCTGGGCCACCCGGTGCAGATTCATGACGCTCGGCACCGAGTGGCCGTTCTCCGCCTGACTCAGGAACGGCTGCGACAGTCCCGTTTTGGCCGCCACGTCGCGCAGGGTCAGTCCCGCGTCACGCCGGGCCGACCTGATCGCCGCGCCGATGGCGACGGCCAGCGTGCGTTGATCCTCGTCCATGAGGCGAACGCTAGCACCGTGTTTCGCGGAACCGCGACTGATAACACGGACGAAACGAAATTGACCCTGCTGAGAAAAGATTGGCGTGCTCAATAGAACGTGAACTCGAACGCTCCCTTCACTCGGACGGAGATCGACCCATGTCCTTCCACGCAGTCGACCAGCGCCTGCCCTTGGTGCGGCAAGCGGCCTTCGGTCTGCAGCACGTGCTCATCATGTACACCGGCTGCATTACCGTCCCGTTGGTCTTCGGTGCCGCAGTAGGACTCGACAAGTCCACCGTCGCGTTGCTGATCAGCGCCGACCTTCTGATCGCCGGCATCATCACGATGATCCAGAGCCTCGGGGTGGGTAAGCTGGCCGGCGCACGGTTACCGATCGTCTGTGGTGCCACGTTCGCCGGGCTGACTCCGATGATCCTCATCGCCAAGGAATACGGGCTTCAGGCGGTGTACGGCTCGATGCTCGCAGGCGGCCTCGTCGGACTCGCCCTCGCCGTACCCTTCGCGCGGCTGATCCGGTTCTTCCCACCGCTGGTCACCGGGGTCGTCCTCACCGTCGTCGGCATCTCCCTGATCGGCGTCGCCGCCGGCCTCATCGTCGGAAACGATCCGACGGCAGACGGTTTCGCGGATCCCGGCAACATCATGCTCGCCGGTGTGGTCGTGCTCGTCGCGATCGCCTTCCTCTGCCTCGGCCGCGGGATCTGGACCCAGCTCGGCGTGCTCCTCGCCCTCGCGATCGGCACGCTCGTCGCGATTCCGATGGGCCTGATCGACCTGGGCGGCGTCTCCGGCAGCCCCTGGTTCGGCATCACCGCTCCGTTCCACTTCGGCGCACCGGAGTTCCCGATCACGGCGGTGGTGGCGATGAGCATCGTGATGGCCGTGGTGTTCGCGGAGTCGACGGCGAGCATGCTGGCTCTCGGCGAGATCACCGGAAAGCCCCTCGCCAAGGGCGACGTGGCCCGCGGCCTCGTCGGCGATGCACTGTCCGGCGTACTCGGCGGCATCTTCAACGCGTTCGTCGACACGATCTTCACGCAGAACGTCGGAGCCGTCGCCACCACCCGCGTCCACAGCCGGTACGTGACGGCCACCAGCGGTGCGATCCTGATCGTCCTCGGACTGATCCCGAAGATGGGTACCGTCGTCGCGGCCCTGCCCGCGCCGGTCGTCGGCGGTGTCGGCATCATCCTGTTCTCGACGGTCGCGGTGGTGGGGATGAACACGCTCCGCAAGGTGGATCTCAGCGACCGGATCAACACCACCATCGTCGCGGTGTCGGTGGGCATCGGCCTGCTCCCCGAGTTCGCCGAGGGCATGTTCGAGCACTTCAACTCGTCCGCCCAGATCCTGCTCGGCAGCGGCATCACACTCGCCGCCATCTCCGCGTTCTCCCTGAACCTGCTGTTCAACCACACCCGGATCGGCGCCGCCGCCCGCGCCGCCTCCGCACCCGTCATCGCAACCGACCCCGTTCCCCCGACCTCCGAGGAGCCGCATGTTGCCGCCCGTGCCTGAGCCGTTCGACGTCCACGTCATCGACATCTCCCCGTACGTGACCGGCGGGTCCGACACGGAACGCGCCCGGGTGGCGCGCGAAATCGACTCGGCCTGCGCCACTGTCGGATTCATCCAGATCTTCGGTCACGGCATCCCCGAACCGGTGATCGAGGGACTCGCCGGCGCCGTCGACGACTTCTTCGCGCTGCCCCTGGAGACGAAGAAGACGTATCGCGTGGAGGGCGCCAACCGCGGGTACAGTCCGCCGAAGAGCGAGTCGCTCAGCCTCAGCCTGGGCGTCGAATCGGCCACCCGGATGAACGACTTCTTCGAGGCCTACAACGTCGGAACGGAGGCCCGGTCGTTCCCGGAGCTGGACCTGTCCGAGGACGACTACGGACTGAACGTGTGGCCGGAGGTGCCCTCCTTCACGGACAGCGTGCAGGCCTACTACGCGCACGGCGAGCGCGTCGCCCGCACCCTGACACGGATCTTCGCCGACGCCCTCGGGCTCGATCCGGGCTTCTTCACCGCCCTGACCGACCATTCCATCGACGTCCTCCGCATGAACAACTACGCGCTGCCGGAGGGCGGCGTCACCCTCGACGGCGAGCTGACCGGCATGGGTGAGCACACCGACTTCGGACTGGTCACCGTGCTGTGGGCCGATCGCGTGGCAGGCCTGCAGGTGCTCGGGCGCGACGAGCGCTGGCACGATGTGAGCCCCGCGGAGGGCGCACTGCTCGTCAACCTGGGCGACCTCACCGCCCGGCTCACGAACGACCGGTGGATGTCGACGCTGCACCGGGTGACTCCGCCCGTCGTCGACGGAACGATCAAGCGCCGGCGATCGGCGGCGTTCTTCCACGACGGCAACGTCGACGCGGTGATCGCGACCCTGCCGGGACTGTGCGAACACTCCGACGACGGATACGCACCGGTGACGGTCCGTGAGCACATCAAGGCGAAACTGGCGGGTTCGCGTCACGGCAAGAAGAACACGGCCGCGGGACGGGAGGCCGAGCGGGTCCTCGCCGCGGCGGACCGGGTGGCCGCCCGGTGACCCGTGGGCACGTCGTATTGATCCACGGCGCCTGGGCGGGCAGCTGGGTGTGGGACACAATTCTGGAGCCGTTGCGCGACAGCGGGTACGAGCCGCACGCACTCGACCTTCCCTGCGTGGGAAACTGGCCGGACGGTGCGCGAACCGATCTGGACGCAGTGACGGATGTCGTCGTGGCGCACATCGTTTCGCTGGACGGGCCCGTGTTCGTGGTCGGTCACTCCGGAGGCGGCATCGTGACCACCCAGGTGGCCGAGCGCCTTCCGCACCGGATCTCGGGTGTGGCGTACGTCGCCGGAATGATGCTGCCGTCGGGAAGCAACTTCGGCGACCTCTGCGCAGACCTGCGCCTACCGGAACCGGTCGGGATCTCGGCCTGGCTGCAGTCGACCCCCGACGGATCCGGGACCATCGTGCCGCCGGAAGCCGCGGCCGCCGTGTTCTTTCACGAATCGTCGGCCGGTGATGCGATCACTGCTGCTCGAAAGCTGCTGCCGCAACTCGAGACTGCACGTCTCATGGCCCCGGTGTGGACGCCGGAGCGGTTCGGCTCCGTCCCCCGCCTGTACGTGGAGGCGACGCTCGACCGTTCGGTGCCGCTCGTGACGCAGCGTGCGATGCAGGACCGGGTGCCGGGCGCGCGGGTGGTGACGTTGGACAGCGATCACGCCCCGCAACTGTCGGCGCGCGAGGCCCTGCTCGCGGCACTCGTCGACTTCTGCGCCTGCGTCGGCCCGAGACCTACCCGTGTCCGGCGGGCGCGAACCAGCCGCACTCCCGAGAACCCATGGAGGATGCGGATGCATCCCGATCTGATTTCCGATGTCACCGTCTACGCGAAGGGCCGCTGGCTGCCGCACCGCGACGTCCTGATCGCCGACGGTCTGATCACCGAGATCCGCCCGACCGCTCCGGCACCGTCGGGGGCCACGGCGGTCGACGGTGCCGGGGCGTACCTGATCCCCGGATTCGTCAACACCCACACCCACCTGCAGCAGTCGTTGATGCGCGGCATCGGCGAGGGGCAGCCGCTGCTCAGCTGGCTGCAGACCGTGGGTGCGGAATCCGCGGTCATCACCCCGGATCGGGCCTACCTGGCCGCGGTCGCCGCGAGCCTCGACGCCCTGCGCAGCGGCACCACGACGCTGGTCGAGCACATGTGGCCGCATCCGTCTCCGGACGTGCACGACGCGGTGCTGCGCGCCCTGGAAGACACCGGCGTGCGGGCACTCCTCGGCCGCGGAGTGGCGGACCGCGCGGACACAACGCGCAAGTGGGGCGTCGACCCGCGCCTCCTGCAGCCGCTGCCCGGGGTGCTCGAGCACACCGACCAGCTGGTCAAGCAGGCCGACGGCACACGCGTCACGGTCGGTCTGGCCGTCCCCAACCCCCGGTCGCTGACACCGGAGGGGATGGCGGCGGTGCGGCAGTTAGCGGGCGAACGCGACATGACCGTGTCGATCCACCTGCTGGAGACCCCCACCGACGACGTGATGTGCCGCGAACACGTCGGCGCGGGCGCGGTCGACTACCTCGACACGAACGGGTTCCTGTGGGACCGGTTGCTCGCTGTGCACTGCTGCGAACTCGACGCCCACGGGCGCGCGGTGCTGGCCCGCCGCGGTGTGGCCGTCTCGTACAACCCGATGAGCAACATGCGTCTCGGCAGCGGCGTCGCCCCCGTCCCGGAGATGCTCGAGGCGGGCATCGCGGTCGGGCTCGGCGTCGACGGCGCCGCCAGCAACGACACCCAGGACATGCTCGAAACGCTGCGCATGGGCGCCTACGTGCAGCGGGCGCATCGCAAGACGGCCGACCTGTTCGGATTCGACGCCATGATGGACCTCGCGACGAACGGCGCGAACGAGAATCTCGGTTTCGCGTCCCGCCCGAACGGTGTGGCCGTCGGCGGCACGGCCGACCTGACCCTGATCCGCTTCGAGCGCGACTTCGGTTGCCTGCCCGTCCGCGACCCGGGCGCGACACTGTTGACCACCGGGAGCCGGCAGATCGTCGACACCGTGCTGGTCGACGGCGAAGTCCTGATCCGGGACGGACACAGCACCAGGGTCGACGAAGCAGGGCTTATCGCCGAATTGACCGCCACCGGTGCGCCATAGTGGTAGCCAGAGGTACCGAAAAGGCGCACGAGAGAGGAGCCTTCATGACCGAACCGCCCGGCCTGATCGCGTTCAACGCACTGAGCGACGCGCGGGCCGTCGATCTGCTCGTGCAGTGCTGCTCGTCGACGGTGTGGGCGCAGCGGATGGCCGCCGGCCGTCCGTTTCCGTCCGCCGACGCGCTGTACACCGCCGCCGAAAACGTGCTCGGCGACCTGAGGGAGTCCGAGATCGACGCGGCCCTGGCCGGCCATCCGAGGATCGGCGACCGGGCGGACAACCCGTCGTCCGCTCGCGAACAGTCGGCGGTCGCCGCCGCCGACGACGACGTCCGCGCGCGCCTGCGGGCCGGGAACGAGGAGTACGAGCAGAAGTTCGGGCACGTCTACCTGGTGTGCGCGTCCGGTCGGTCGGCGCACGAACTGCTGGGCGTGCTGCGCGACCGCCTCGGCAACGACAGTGTCACGGAGCGCAAGATCCTGCGGACCGAGCTGGCCGCCATCAACCGGATACGCCTCGAACGCCTTCTCGGCGAGATCGGAGACACGGCACACTGATGTCCAAGATCCTCAGCACCCACGTGCTCGACGCCACCGACGGCACACCCGCGGCCGGGATGTTCGTTCACCTGCTGTCACCTGAACGCGACGTCATCGCGAGCGCGTCGACCGATGCGGACGGCCGGATCGCCGAGATCGCGCCGGAGGGTCTGATCGCGGCCACCTATTCGCTGGTCTTCGAGACCGGCGAGTACTTCGCCGCCCGCGGCCAGGAGACGTTCTACCCGGAGGTGTGCGTCACGTTCGTCCTCGACGACCCGCAGCGCGGTTACCACGTCCCGTTGCTGTTGTCCCCCTTCGCCTATTCCACCTACCGCGGGAGCTGAAGAATGACCGACCTCACCGGCGCCATCGTCCTGGGCGACAACCAGTACGGCAAAGCCGAGAACCGCATCGTGCGGATCTACCGCGACACCCCCCGGCACGAGATCCGGGACGTGAGCGTGTCGACCTGCCTACGCGGCGATTTCTCGGCGGCGCATCTCGCCGGCGACCAGAGTTCGGTGCTGCCCACCGACACCCAGAAGCAGACGGCGTACTCCTACGCGAAGGAGAAGGGCCTCGCCTCCATCGAGGAGTACGGGCTGACGCTGGCACGACATTTCGTGGACGACGTGGCCCCGGTCGAGGGCGCCCGCATCGAGATCGAGGAATACGCCTGGCAGCGCGCGGTGGTCGACGGAGCGGAACACGACCACACCTGGGTGCGCAAGGGTGAGGAGGTGCGCACCGCGGCGATCACCGTCGACGCCGACGGCACGTGGGTGGTCGGCGGGCTGAAGGATCTGGTGATCCTCAAGTCCACGGGCAGTGAGTTCTTCGGATTCCTGAAGGACGAGTACACGATCCTCGAGGAGACCCACGACCGGGTGATGGCGACTTCGCTTGTCGTGCAATGGCGGTTCGTCACCACCGACGTCGACTGGAACGGTGTCTACGCCGGCATCAAGGAGCAGATCGTCGCGACGTTCGCGACCGTCCACTCGCTCGCCCTGCAGCAGACGCTGTACGAGATCGGCAAGGCCATCCTCGAGCGCTACCCCGTGCTCGCGGAAGTGCGCCTGTCCGCGCCCAACAAGCACCACTTCGCCCACGATCTCGCCCGCTTCGGGGTGGAGAACGACAACGAGGTATTCCACGCCGCCGACCGCCCGTACGGCCTGATCCAGGCGACGGTGCAGCGGTCCGACGCTCCGGACGCCGGACCCGCGTGGTCGGCGTACGCGGGCTGGCTCAGCTGATGTCCGCCGGCCCGGCCACCGTCGTCGTCTCCGGTGCGCACGTCGCCACTGTCGACGCGGCGGGCACCGAGTACCCGGACGGTTACGTCGTCGTGCGGGGCAACCGCATCGTCGACGTCGGTGCCGGTCCCGCGCCGGTGATCGACGGCGCTCGGGTGGTCGACGGACGGGGTTGCCTGCTCACCCCCGGGCTGGTGAACACGCACCATCACCTGTACCAGTGGATCACCCGCGGGCTCGCCGCCGACGACACCCTGTTCGGCTGGCTGACCACCCTGTACCCGATCTGGGCGGGCATCGACGCCGACGCCGTCCGGACCGCGGCCACCGGAGGTCTCGCCTGGCTGGCGAAGCACGGATGCACGACCACGACGGACCACCACTACGTCGTGCCGCGCGACGGCGGCGACGTCTTCGGCGCCGAGATCGAGGCAGCGCAGACCGTCGGGCTCCGGTTCCACCCCAGCCGAGGGTCGATGGACCTCGGCCACAGTCAGGGCGGACTGCCACCGGATTCGGTGGTGGAGCGTCTCGAGGACGTCCTGAAGGGCACCCAGGACGTCATCGACCGCTGGCACGACCCGGCTCCCGACTCGATGCTGAGGATCGCGGTGGCGCCCTGCTCCCCGTTCTCCGTCACCGGCGACCTCCTGACCGAGGCCGCGGCCCTCGCCCGTTCCGCTGGCGTGCGACTTCACACCCATCTCGCGGAAACCCTTGACGAGCAGGACTTCTGCCACGAGCGGTTCGGCTGCACCCCGGTGCAGTACATGGAGCAACTCGGCTGGGTGGGCCCCGACGTCTGGTACGCGCATGCCGTCCACCTGGACGACGTCGCGATCGCCGCGATGGCAGGCACCGGAACCGGGGCAGCCCACTGCCCCACGTCCAATGCGCGCCTCGGCGCCGGGATCGCCCGCGCCAAGGACCTCCACGCGGCGGGGGTTCCTCTGGGGCTCGGCGTCGACGGCGCCGCCAGCAACGAGGCGTGCAACATGCTCGAGGAGGCCCGGCACGCCGTGCTGTTCGCGCGGGCCCGCGGCGGCCCGGGCGAGATGACGGTGCGCACCGCCCTCGAACTCGCCACGCGCGGCGGGGCCCGGGTCGTGGGCAGGGAGGACGAACTGGGCTCCCTCGAGCCCGGCAAACTGGCCGATCTCGCACTGTGGCGGGTCGATACCCTCGCACATTCCGGCATCACCGATCCGGTGGCCGCGCTCGTACTCGGAGTCACACCGCCGCTGGAGTTACTTCTGGTGAACGGGCGAGCGGTCGTCGAGCGTGGGAGAGTGATCACCGTGAACGAGGAGAACGTCGCCGCGGAGGTCGAGCAGGCCCACCGGGCCCTGGTGCGCAAGGCAGGATGAGTCGATGGATCTGTCGTTCGTGACGGAACTCTCGGCCCCACGCAGCCGTGACGACCTACCCGCCCCGGAACCCGGAGCGGCGTTCCTGGCGGGCGGCACCTGGCTGCACTCGGAACCGCAGCCGACGATCACCCGGCTGGTGGACCTGACCACCCTCGACTGGCCTGCGATCACCGTCCACGACGACGGACTCGAGCTCGCCGCGACGTGCACCATCGAGAATCTCTGCAACGCACCGCTTCCCGCCGAGTGGACGGCGACGAACCTGTTCCGGCCGTGCGCCGAGTCCCTCGTCGCGTCGTGGAAGATCTGGCACACCGCGACCGTCGGCGGCAACCTCGCGCTGGCGCTCCCGGCCGGGGCCATGATCACGCTGTGCTGCGCCCTCGACGCCGAACTCCTGCTCTGGACCGCCGACGGGGGTGAACGCCGAGTCCCGGTCGACCGATTCGTCACCGATCCCGGTCACACGGTACTCGGCGCCGGTGACCTGATCCGCAGCATCCACCTTCCCGCCACCGCATTGCGGGGCCGCACATCGCTGCGCAAGATCGCGTACTCACCGCTCGGACGGTCCGGCGCCCTGCTGGCCGGGCGTGTCGACGCGGACGGTTTCGCGCTGACCGTCACCGCGTCGACCGTCCGCCCGTTCGTCCTCCGCTTCCCCGCCGTTCCCGGCCCCGACGTGTTGAGCGAGTCTCTGTCGGAACGGATCTCCCCCGCCGACTACCTGACCGACGCGCACGGCGCCGCGGACTGGCGTCGGCACGTCACGGGAGTCCTCGCCGAGGAGATCAGGAGGGAGCTGGAATGAAATTGACGGTCGACGGACAGTCGGTGGATGCCGACCCACGGCCCGGTCAGTGCCTGCGCACCTTCCTGCGGGAACAGCAGCGGTTCGCGGTCAAGAAGGGCTGCGACGCCGGCGATTGCGGCGCCTGTTCCGTACTGCTCGACGGCGCTCCGGTGCACTCGTGTGTGGTGCCGGCGCATCGCGCCGAGAACCGTGAGGTGACCACCGCGGCCGGGCTCGGCAGTCCCGATCGACTCCACCCCGTGCAGCAGCAGTTCGTCGATGCGGCCGGCTTCCAGTGCGGGTTCTGCACACCCGGGATCGTCGTGACCGCGTCCGCGCTCGACTCCGAACAACGCGCCGACCTGCCGCGCTCACTGAAGGGGAATCTGTGCCGCTGCACCGGCTATCGCGCCATTCGCGACGCCGTCGGTGGCGTGTGCACCACCGAATCGGACAGTGCCGGTGAGTCGTTCGGCCGCTCCATTCCCGCGCCTGCCGCCACCCGGGTGGTGTGCGGCGCCGAACCCTACACCCTCGACCTGGCCGTCGAGGGCCTGACGCACATCCAGATCCTCGGCAGCCCGCACGCGCACGCCCGCATCACCCGACTCGACACGTCCGCCGCGGAGAGGCTGCCCGGCGTCCACGCGGTGCTCACCCACCGGGACAGTCCCGACGTCGCCTTCTCCACGGCCCGCCACGAGTTCCGCACCGACGACCCCGACGACACCTACGTATTCGACACGATCCTCCGGTTCCGGGGGCAGCGTGTCGCGGCCGTCGTCGCGGACTCCGTCGACATCGCCCGGCGCGCAGTGGAACTGATCGACGTGGAGTACGAAGTGCTGGAACCGGTCTTCGATCCCGACCTGGCACGCCGTCCCGGTGCACCCCTGCTGCACGGTGACAAGGGCGCCGATTCCCGGATCGCGGACCCGTCCCGGAACCTGGTGGCCGAGGTCCACGGCGAAGTCGGCGACCTCGGCGGCGGACTCGCGGTGGCGCGGGACACGGGTGCCGTGGTGGAGGGTACGTGGCAGACGCAACGCGTGCAGCACGCGCATCTCGAAACCCACTCGGCCATCGGCTGGCTCGACTCCGACGGGCGGCTCACCCTCCGCAGCAGTACCCAGGTGCCCTTCCTCGTCCGCGACGAACTCGCCCACCTGTTCTCGCTCGACCGCTCGCAGGTCCGGGTGTTCACCGCCCGCATCGGGGGCGGCTTCGGCGCCAAGCAGGAAATGCTGGTGGAGGATCTCGTCGCTCTCGCCGTTCTGCGCACCGGCAGACCGGTGCAGTACGAGTTCACCCGCTCCGACCAGTTCACGATCGCCCCGTGCCGGCATCCCATGCGGGTGTCGGTGAAGGTCGGCGCCGACGGCGACGGAAAGCTGACGGCGCTCGCCGTCGACGTGCTCTCGGACGCCGGGGCGTACGGAAACCATTCGGTGGGCGTGATGTTCCACGGCTGCAGCGAATCCGTTGCGCTGTACCGGTCGCCGAACAAGCGGGTGGACGCCCAGGCCGTCTACACCAACAACCTGCCATCCGGGGCCTTCCGCGGCTACGGTCTGGGCCAGGTCATCTTCGCGGTGGAATCCGCGCTCGATCAGCTGGCGACGCAGCTGGGCATCGATCCGTTCGAACTGCGCCGGCGCAACGTGGTCGTTCCGGGTGACGACTTCGTCGACTTCGAGGTGGAGCACGGCGACCTCACGTACGGCAGCTACGGACTCGACCAGTGCCTCGACCTGGCGGAGGCCGCACTGCGCCGCGGCAACGACGTGCGCCCGCCGGACGGCCCGCAGTGGCGGGTCGGTGAGGGCATGGCGGCGTCCATGATCGCGACCATTCCGCCGCGGGGGCACTTCGCGGACGTGTCCTGCACCCTCGTCGAGGGCGGCCGGTACGAACTTCGGGTGGGCACCGCGGAGTTCGGCAACGGCACCACCACCGTGCACGCCCAGCTCGCCGCGTCCGCGCTGGGCACCACCGCCGACCGGATCACCGTGCTGCAATCCGACACCGACGTCGCCGGGCACGACACCGGCGCATTCGGTTCGGCAGGCACGGTGGTCGCGGGGAAGGCGGTACATCTTGCGGGAACCCGATTGCGGGAACAGCTGTTCGAGGTCGCCCGCCGCGTCGCGGGTGCCGCCGAGGACGCCGACTGCGCGCTGACACCCGACGCGGTCGAGGTCGCCGGACGGGTCGTCGAACTCGACAAGCTGGTGCCCGAGGGACCGATCCGCGCCGAGGGCAGGCACGACGGCACCCCCCGCTCGGTGGTCTTCAACGTGCACGCGTTCCGGGTGGCGGTCGACACCGTCACCGGGGAGGTCCGAATCCTGCAGTCCATCCAGGCGGCGGATGCCGGCACGGTCCTCAACCCGCAGCAGTGCCGCGGGCAGGTCGAGGGCGGCGTCGCGCAGGCGATCGGCAGCGCACTGTACGAGGAGATCCTCCTCGACGGCGCCGGGACGGTGCTCAACCCGCAGCTCCGGAATTACCACATCCCGCAGCTCGTAGACGTGCCGGACACCGAGGTCTACTTCGCGGACACCTACGACGAACTGGGCCCGCACGGCGCCAAGTCGATGAGCGAGTCCCCGTACAACCCGGTCGCCCCCGCCCTGGCCAACGCGATCGCGGACGCCACCGGTGCCCGGCTTCGTCGGATCCCGATGACCCCGGCCGCCGTCTGGCGTGCGCTCCCGCGCCCGTGAGTACTTATTAACGTCCCGCGGTTAATAAGTACTCACGGGCGCCGAAGGCGCAAGGCTCTTACTATCGGACGCTGCCCCTTGACCAGCTTCGTCTCGGCGACGCTCGCCGGGAACCAGCGGGCGTCGTCGACCTCGGGGAACTGCTGAAACTTCCCCGACCGCGGCGGCCACTCCAGCTCGAACGTGTTGCTCTCGACGAACGTGACGTCCTCGCTCACCTCCGCCGCATAGACGGTGATCAGCTTGCGTGAGGGCTGCCGGAATTCGCCGAGTAACTCGTACTCGACGGCAGGCGGCGGCGCGCCGATCTCTTCCTCGAATTCGCGCAGCGCGGCCGCGTAGGGATCCTCGCCCTCGGCGTATTCCCCCTTGGGGATCGACCACGCGGCCTCGTCCTTGCGCGCCCAGAACGGGCCGCCCATGTGCACGAGCCACAACTGGAGCACTCCCGCATCGTCGGTGCGATACAGGAGTACTCCAGCGCTGGTGACGGTCATCGACCGATGTTAGGCCGCGGCACCCTCTCGCTGCTCGGTCAGTTCGGCGGGGTCGATCTCCTGGGCGTAGTGGAAGTGCGGGCGGCGGTGTCCGAGGAACGAACCGCACCACGACATCACCGCGACGTACCGGTTGCGGAATCCGACCAGGTAGACGAGGTGCACGGCGAGCCACAGGAACCAGGCGAGTACACCGGTCAGCTCGACCTTGCCGACGCGGGTGATCGCACGGAACCGGTTGATGATCGCCATGCTGCCCTTGTCGCGGTACGTGAACGGCGTTCCGAGGGCGCGTTTCCCGGTGATGATGGCCGCGACGTGCCGTCCACCCTGCATCGCGAACGGCGACTGGGCGGGCAGGTTGTTCAGCGAGGCCATGTCGCCGATTGCGAAGACGTCGTCGTAGCGGCCCACCGTGAGGTCCTCGTCGACCAGCAGGCGCCCGCCGCGGCCGGTCTCACAGCCGGTCCGGTCCGCCAGCACGGCGGCGAAGTCGTTGGCCTGGATGCCGGCCGACCAGATGATCGTGTCGGCCGTGAGGCGCTTCTCGAAACCGGCGCTCGGCGACGACAGCGTGGCACCGTGTTCGTCGATGTCGGTGACCATCGTGCCGAGCACCACCTCGACACCCGCCTTCTCCAGCGAGTCCTGCGTGTACTTGCTGAGCTTGCCGCCGAAGACCGGCAGCGTCTCGTTCGCACCCTCGACGAGGGTGACGGTGACGTCTTCGGACGTGATGTCGCGGAGCGACTTCTCGAAGTAGCGGCCCGCCAGTTCCTTGATCTGACCTGCCAGTTCGACACCGGTCGGACCGGCACCGATCACGATGAAGTGCAGCAGGTCGCGGCGACGCTCCGGGTCGGAGGTGGTGTGCGCCTCCTCGAAGCAGCGGACGATCTGGCGGCGCAGCCGGTCGGCGTCGGCGACGGTCTTGAGCGCGTACGTGACCTCGGCGAACTCGTCGTGGCCGAAGTAGGCCTGCCGGGCGCCCGTCGCGGCGATCAGGCTGTCGTAACCGATCGTGTGGCTCACCCCGCCGGCCTCGTAGACGACCTGCTTCTTGTCCGGGTCGACGTCGACGACGCGGCCGAGCCGGACGTCACCGCTGGGGTATTTGGCGAGGATCGCGCGGATGGACGGGGCGATCTCGCCGGGCGAGATGACACCGGTTGCGACCTGGTACAGAAGGGGCTGGAACAGATGCTCGGTGGTCTCGGAAATCAGCACGAACGGCGTGCCTGCCTTGCCGAGCTTCTTCGCCGCCGCGAGGGCGCCGAATCCCGATCCCACGATGACGACCTGTGTGCGATCCACCGAAAACCTCCTACTGCTTCTGGCGTCTACTTAGCGCCGCGTATGAGCTCCACATTAGGGATCGACCATTGTTAATCGCCAGTAAGCTGGGGAAATCGAAATTGTGTTATCTCGATTGCTCATAAGTCTTCACGGAAGGACGTAACCTCAGGTCATGGAGTTCCGACAGCTTCGCTACTTCCTCGCGGTCGGCGAGGAGGGCAGTTTCTCGCGGGCGGCGCAACGCTGCTTCATCTCCCAGTCGGCGATCAGCCACCAGATCGCGAAGCTCGAACACGAGTTGGGCACCACCCTCCTGGAGCGGTCGACGCGCGCCACGCGGCTGACCGCGGCAGGCGAACGGCTGATGCCCATCGCGGCCGAGATGATGGGCCTCGAGGCCCGCGCGCTGTCGGTGGGACTCGATCCCCGCAACCGGCTCCGCATCAGCGCGAGCATGAGCTTCGCAACCCAGAGCCTCGAGGCGATATCCACTGTCCGCGAAGACTTCCCGCAGCTCGACATCGAATTCGTCATCAAGGACTTCACCGACCGGATGACCGCGGTCGCGTCGGGGGACGCCGATCTCGCGCTCATTCGCGGCGGCGTCGACCGGCCCGGGCTCGAAACGGTGGAATTCGGGCTCGAGGACCTGGTGATCGTGACGTCGAGCAAACACCCGCTGGCGGGGGTCTCGACCGTCGACCTGAGCGAACTGGCGCCGTACCCCCTGCTGCTCCCGCCACGCAGCAGTCAGATCCTGATCCACACCGTCGTCGAGGACGCGTTTCGGCAGGTCGGGCAGCGGGTCATGCTCGGACCGTCGATCCCCAGCGACCACACCGCCACCCTCGATGTCCTCACGACCCCGCGGTCGTGGACGGTGCTGTATGCCGACACGGCCGACGCGACTCCCCGCCGCGGGCTGAGCTTCCTGCGCGAGGCGCACGACCGGCTGCGCATCCCGGTGTGCGGGGTCGTCCGGAGCGGAACGGCGACGAGACCCGAACTCACCCACCTGTTCCGCGCGCTGGCGCAGTCGATCGCCGGGTCCGGCGGGTCGGCCGAAGCCTAGGCGTCGATCAGTCCGTGCCGGTCGACCCACGTGTGCACGTGGTCGAGCATCGTGTCGGGAACCTCGAGCTGCGGGGTGTGCCCCACGTTCGCGAGAATCACGCTGTCCCACCGCGGGTTTGCCGTCGCCACCTTGCGCGCCGCCGCGACCGGAACCAGCCGGTCACGGTCGCCGTGGAGCAGGAGAACGGGTTGCGCGATCGACTGCATGGTGTCGAGGTATCGGCGCGGGCGAGCCAGGACCCGCATCAGCGACCGGCTGGCCTGAAGGAACGCAGCATCCTCGGACGGCAGCCCGCGCCGGTATCCCGCGAGAGCCGCTGCGGCGTCGAGGGAATCTTCCGACGCCCGGCTCGGCTCGGCGAAGCACAGGTCGATCATCCGCGCGACCAACTGCCGGTCCGTCAACTTCCTGCTCGAGTACTGCAGGAACCGCTCCCCCACGAACGGCGTGAAGTACATCGCAAACTGCGCGGCGATCCGGGGGTCCGGGATCCGTTGCGCGACAGGGAGTGCGGGGTCGACGAGAACCAGCGCCGAAACCGTCTCGGGGTGCGCCGCCGCCTCGAACAGCGAGATCATGCCGCCCATCGAGTTGCCCATCAAAATCACGGGACCACCGACGACGTCCCGGAGGAAGCGATGCAGCACCTTGGCGTTGGCGCCGACCCCCGTCCGGCGATGCCCGGACGGACTGAGCCCGAATCCGGGGAGATCCACGGTGAGCACCCGGGTGCGCTCCGCGAGGACCGGTGCGATCCGGACCCAGTTGAGATGCGAGCCGCCGAGGCCGTGAACCATGACCACCGGAAGCGATCCGGTGTCGGCACCGTATTCGACCCAGTGGACGGGACCGTCGATGTCGACGACGCTGCCGGAGCCGCCCCACTGCTGCGCGAACTCCTGCCGGGCAGGTTCGCCGACTCTGTTCGGATCCACCATGTGTCCGTCCGTTCCGACCGTTGGCGTGTCGAGGCCACCGGCCAGTCTACGGTGCACGCCGCGACATGGGCACGAGGTATCGATTGCATGTAATTACTCCCAAGCTACCCGGCCACCGACTCTTTGCAAATCCCCTAAGCATCTAACGCACACGTCATTTCTGCGACTCCACTCGTCACGTTTACACGCAATAGTGGGTCAAACACGCAAGATTGCATGTAATCGAGGATGGAGGGATACGATGACCGGCAGCCACGCGCTGAACGAACTCGCCAAGGAATCCCGCATGGGTGGGCTCGGGACGGAGACCACCGACCGCGAGATCCGACGAATCGACCTCTCGGACTTCGATGCTCGACGCTCGGACATCACCGAACAGCTGTGGAACGCGGCGGTCGACGTCGGCTTCTTCCAGGTCTACAACCACGGCATCGACGTCGCCGACGTGCGCAGGGCGTTCGCGATGTCCGAGCAGTTCTTCGCCCTCGATTCGGCCGTGAAGGCGCAGTACCCGCTGAAGAGGGGCTTCAACTCCGGGTGGGAGAGCAAAACCCAGGTGCGCCCCTCCATCGGCGTCCCGGATGAGAAGGAGTCGTACCAGATCACCCGTCCGCACATGGGCGACCTGTGGCCCACCGAGGAGGAGTTGGCCGGTTTCCGCGACACGATGCTCGGATTCGAGGCGCAGTGTTGGGACGTGGCGATGCGACTGCTGTCGTGCTTCGCCGACAAGCTCGGGTTCGAGCGCGACTTCTTCGCCGAGGCCCATGACCCGTCGGTGGACAGCTACCAGAGCACCCTGCGCATGCTGCACTACTTCGCCATCCCGGAGCACCTTCGGAGCGACCTCGGCCTGTGGCGCGCCGGCGCCCACACCGATTTCGACTGCCTCACCCTGCTGTTCCAGCAAGAAGGCCAGGGCGGTCTGCAGGTGCTGCCGGGCAAGGAGATGGACACCCAGGAGTGGACGCCCATCGAGCCGTCCGAGGACGCGATCACCTGCAACATCGGCGACATGCTGATGCGGTGGAGCGACGACCGGTTGCCGTCCAACTTCCACCGCGTCAAGAGCCACGGACCGGACGGCGACCACGGCGCCCGCTACAGCCTCGCGTTCTTCGCCCAGGCCAACCGCGACGTCGTCATCTCCGGACCCGCGGGCAAGTACCCCGACATCACCGCCGAGGACTACCTCTACCAGCGCGTCAACGCGAACTTCGCCAAGGAAAAGTAAGTTGAACGCATGCTGCGACGACAGGTGAGACCACGATGACGATCGGGGGCGTGCTGCTCGCCGCCGGGGCCGGTTCGCGCATGGGCATGCCCAAGGCACTCGTCGTCGGCGCGGACGGAGAACCGTGGCTCGCGCGCGGCGTGCGAGTGCTGTCGGAGGCCGGATGCGGGCCGACCGTCGTGGTGCTCGGGGCCAGCGCCGACGAGGCAGAGGACCTACTGCCGGCCGGCGTCCCCGTCACCGTCGGGATCGCGGAAGACTGGAAGTCGGGGCTGTCGGCCTCCCTGCGCCGGGGGCTGGAGGTCGCGGCGACGTTCGACGACGTCGATGCCGTCGTCATCACCCTGGTCGATCTCCCCGACCTCGGTGTCGACGCCGTCCGTCGGGTGGCGTCGGTGCCGCCCGGCGACGCCCGCTCGGCGCTCCGTCAGGCCCACTACTCCGGACGCCCGGGTCACCCCGTGCTGATCGGCCGCGACCACTGGCTTCCGTTGCGGCGCAGCCTCACCGGGGACTCCGGTGCACGGAAATACCTCGGGGCACACGGCGCCGAGGCCGTCGACTGCTCCGACCTGGGGTCGGGCCGCGACGTCGATTCGCCGCGCGAACTCCGCTAGCCCCCGGGACGAACCGGACGCTCGTTCGATCTGACGCAACGGGCGTCCCGTTGGTCCGGCACCTTCAGCGGCTGACCGCCTTCTTGTACCGCCGGATCGCGAACGGCACGAAGATCACCAGCAGCACCGCCGACCATGCCAGGGAGGCGATGATCGGGTGCTGCAACGGCCACGCGTCGGGAACGGTCATGGCCGGGTTGGTGTTTCCGAACAGTTCCCGCACGGCCTGCGTCACCGCGGACACCGGATTCCATTCCGCGATCACCTTCAGCGGTCCGGGCAGGTTGGTGGTCTCGACGAACGTGTTCGCGATGAACGAGAGCGGGAAAATGACGATGAAGCTGGCGTTGTTGAACACCTCCGGTGTCCGGATCCACAGGCCGACCACCGCCATCACCCAGGACAGCGCGTAGGCGAACAACAGCAGGAGCAGGTAGCCGAGCAGCGCTTCGCCGAGGCTCGAGTGGATGCGCCACCCGATGATCAGGCCGGTCAGCGACATCACGACGAGGCTGACGATGTTGATCAGGACATCGGTGGAGGTGCGGCCGAGGAGCACGGCGGACGGGGCCATCGGCAGCGACCGGAACCGGTCGATGATCCCCTTCTGCAGATCCTCGACCATCCCGAGACCCGTCCACGTGGCCCCGAAGATGACTGTCTGCGTGAAGATCCCGGCGATCAGGAATTCGCGGTAGGACATCCCGGGAACCTGGATGGCACTACCGAACACGTACGCGAACAGCAGCACGAACATGATCGGTGACAACGTGGTGAACACGATGAGGTCGGGGACGCGCTTGATCTTGATCATGTTGCGCTTGGCGATCGTGAGCCCGTCCGCGAGTGCGGTGTGCACGGACGCCGTCTGTGGGGCGCTCATGAGATGTGCTCCTCTTCGGCTTCGTGTCCGGTCAGGGTGAGGAAGACGTCGTCCAGGGTCGGTCTGCGCAGGCCGACGTCGAACACCTTCACTCCTCGAGTGGAGAGGCGGCCCAGCGCCTCGACGAGGGCGTCCGCACCGCCGGTCACCGGCACCGTCACCCGGCGGACGTTTTCTTCGACCAGAATGTCGCCTGCGGCGAGCGGGGCCAGTTCGTCGCGCACGACGGAGAGCTCGATGCCCTCCCGGACGCTCAGCTCGATGCGCTCACCACCCACACGGTCCTTCAATTCGTCGGCGGTTCCGCGGGCGATGACCGAACCGTGGTCGATCACCGCGATCTGGTCGGCGAGGCGCTCGGCCTCTTCCATGTACTGGGTGGTCAGGAGAAGCGTGGTGCCCCTGGCGACGAGATTGTCGATGACGTCCCAGAGAGCCAGCCGGGCGCGGGGGTCGAGCCCGGTGGTCGGTTCGTCCAGGAACAACACTTCCGGCTCGGCCACGAGCGCTCCCGCGAGGTCGAGACGCCGGCGCATGCCACCCGAGTAGCCCTTCACGGGACGATCTCCCGCCTCGACCAGATCGAACTGTTCGAGCAGTTCACGGGCGCGCGCCTTGCTGCGTTTGCCCCCGAGATGGTAGAGCCGCCCGACCATCTCGAGGTTCTCGAAACCGGTGAGGTACTCGTCGACCGCCGCATACTGTCCCGACGCGCCGATCCGGGATCGGAGCACCCGCGCATCGTGGACGACGTCGAGACCGGCCACCTCCGCCCGGCCGGCGTCCGGGACGAGAAGGGTGGTGAAGACCCGCACCGCCGTCGTCTTGCCTGCGCCGTTCGGGCCGAGCAGTGCCATCACCGTTCCCGACGGGACCGCGAGGTCGACCCCGTCCAGCGCTGTGACCTTGCCGTACTTCTTGACCAGACCCTCTGCCGTTATCGCATCGACCATCAGAAGTTCCCATCCGTTGGCGTGTGAACCCCAGTGTGACTCGAGGCACCGACAGGTTGCGAGGAATATTCGACGTTCCCGGCGGGCCCGGTGCGGCGGTAGTCTGAAAATCCGAGCAGGTCAGCGCGCAGATCTTCGGCAGGAGACAGTGATGTCCGACGCGACGTCGGAACTCCGGACGGGCCGTGCGGCCTTCGAGCGACGAGACTGGCGCGACACCTACGCACGACTGTCGGGCGCCGACCGGCAGACACCACTGTCCGGTGACGACCTCGAACTGGTCGCCACCGCCGCCTACCTGCTCGGTGAGGACGACGCCAGCACCGAATGGTGGGAACGGGCGGTGCACGAGTGGGCCCGCGTGGGTCGACCGGTGCGCTCCGCGCGGTGCGCGTTCTGGCTCTCGTTCGTCCTGATCATGCGGGGCGAGCAGGCGCGCGGCGGCGGCTGGCTGGGCAAGGCCCAGCGACTGCTGGACACCGCGGGCGTCGATTGCGCCGAGCGGGGCTACCTGCTGGTGCCGCAGGGACTGCAACGGATCGACGCCGGCGACGGCAAGGCCGCCCACGACATCTTCCGTGCGATCACGGAGGCGGGCACCCGGTTCGCCGACCCGGATCTGACGACGCTCGGGGTGCTGGGCACCGGCCATTCGCTCGTCCTGCTGGGGGACGTTGCCGACGCGGTGTCCGCGTTCGACGAGGCGATGGTCGGGGTGACGTCCGACGAGGTGTCCCCGGTGGTGGCGGGGATCGTGTACTGCGCCGTGATCGAGCAGTGCCAGAACATCTGCGATCTCCGCCGGTCCAGGGAATGGACTGTGGCGCTGGAGGAGTGGTGCTCTTCGCAACCCGACCTCGTCCCGTACCGCGGTCAGTGCCTCGTCCACCGCGCCGAGATCCTGCAACTGCAGGGCGATTGGCCCACGGCGATGGACTCGGCGCGGCGGGCACACGAGCGGCTCGCCTCGCACGCCGCGGCCGGGTCCGCCGCCTACGTGATGGCCGACCTCCACCGCTTGCGCGGCGAGGTCGCCCAGGCCGAGAAGTTGTTCCTGGAGGCGAACCGCTGGGGCAGGCGACCGCAGCCCGGGCTCGCGCTGCTGCGGATGGCGCAGGGGCGGTTCGGCAGCGCGGTCGCCTCGATCCGCTGTGCGGTGGACGAGTCCACCGGCGCCGTGGAACGCGCCAGGCTGCTGCCCGCCTGCGTGGACATCCTGCTCGCCGCCGGCGACGTCTCGGCGGCTCGCACCGCCGCCGACGAACTCGACTCGATCGCAACACGGTTCGCGATCCCCTACCTGTGCGCACTGTCCGCGCAGGCGTCGGGATCGATGCTGCACGCCGAAGGACGGGGCAGCGACGCACTGACCGTTCTGCGCGACGCGTGGCGGCGCTGGCAGGACATCGGCGCGCCCTACGAGTGCGCGCGGGTCCGGGAGTCGGTCGCGCTGGTGTGCCGCGACCTGGGTGACGACGACACCGCGCAGATGGAGCACGACCTCGCGTCCGCCACCTACCGGCAACTGGGTGCCCTCCCGGACCTCGAACGCCTCCGGGCAGAGTTCCGCCCCGACCCGGCGGCCGCCACGCCGCTGACCCCGCGTGAAGTGTGTGTGCTCCGCCTCGTGGCCGCGGGCAAGAGCAACCGCGCGGTGGCGACGGAACTGTTCCTCAGTGAGAAGACGGTCGCACGGCACCTGAGCAACATCTTCGTCAAGCTGGGCATCTCGTCGAGGTCCGCGGCCACCGCCTATGCGTACGAGCATCACCTCGTCGAGCCGTCTGCATGAAAGTACCCATACGGTCATACGTATCTGCGCCATTCTCCCGACGCGCCGAGATCGGCCCGGTCATAGCGTTGAGCATGACCACCGATCACCCGAGGGAAGAAGGCACACGATGTCCACAGAACGCTTCGACACGATCGTGATCGGTGCCGGACAGGCCGGCCTCGCCACCGGTTACCACCTCACAAGATGCGGGCAGCGGTTCGTGATCCTCGACGCTCACGACCGCGTCGGGGACGTGTGGCGGGAGCGGTTCGACTCGCTCCGGCTCTACAGTCCCGCCCGGTACGACGGTCTGCCCGGCTGGGGAATTCCCGCCCGGGGTTGGTCCTGGCCTGGTAAGGACGAGGTGGCCGACTACTTCGAGGCCTACGCGGAGCGATTCGCGCTGCCGATCCGGACCGGCACCACCGTCGACGGCCTGTCCCGTGTCGGCGACCGTTACGTCGTCACGGCGGGGACGGACCGATTCGAGGCCGACAATGTCGTCGTCGCCTCCGGAACGTGGCAGTCCCCGGTCCTTCCGGATCTGGCGGAGCGTCTCGATCCCCGGATCCGGCAACTGCATTCGAGCGACTACCGCAATCCGTCCCAACTGCAGGACGGGCCGGTGCTGGTGGTCGGGTGCAGCCACTCCGGCGCGGACATCGCGCTGGAAGTCTCCCGTTCGCATCGCACCACGATCTGCGGGCCGGTCCGCGGGGAGGTGCCGTTCGACCTCGAGGGACGCCTCGCCCACATCGCGATCCCGATCATGTGGTTCATGGCCAATCACGTTCTGACGGAACGCACATCCGTCGGCCGGAAGATGCGCACCCACGTCCGCTCGGGGGGCGGACCACTCCTGCGGGTCAAGCGAGCCGACCTGGCCGCCGCCCGTGTGGAGCACTTCCCCGCGAAGGTCACCGGCGTCCACGACGGCAGACCGGTCCTCGACGACGGCACCGCACTCGACGTCCGCAACGTCATCTGGTGCACCGGGTTCCGCAAGGACACGTCGTGGATCCAGATCCCCGTCACCGGATCGGACGGGTGGCCCGAACAGTCCCGCGGAGTGTCGCCGGACCATCCCGGACTGTATTTCGTGGGGCTGCCGTTCCTGCAGGCGTTCGCCTCGATGCTCACCGGCGGGGTGGGCAGGGATGCCGGGTATGTCGCGAAACACATTGCGCGCAGACAGACTCGGGCCGGACTCAGGCCGTCAGCACCAACCCTGACGTAGGCACACCGGTCCCGGCGGTGACGAGGACGTTCTGCACGCCGGAGACCTGGTTCACGGACGTGCCGCGGATCTGACGCACACCCTCGGCGATGCCGTTCATCCCGTGGATGTAGGCCTCGCCGAGCTGGCCTCCGTGGGTGTTGAGCGGCAGACTGCCGTCGAGGTCGATGGCACCGTCGGCGATGAAGTCCTTGGCCTCACCGCGGCCGCAGAAGCCGAGTTCTTCGAGCTGCATCAATACGTATGGTGTGAAGTGGTCGTAGAGGACGGCCAGATCCATGTCCTGCGGTCCGAGTCCGGCCTGATCCCACAGCTGCCTCCCGACCAACTCCATCTCGGGCAGACCCGCGAGCTCCGGGCGGTAGTAGCTGGTCATGATGTACTGGTCGCTGCCGCTCCCCTGAGCTGCCGCGGCGATCACGGCCGGTTTCTGCTTCAGATCCTTCGCCCGCTCCGGTGACGTGACGACGATCGCGATGCCGCCGTCGGACTCCTGGCAGCAGTCGAGCAGGTGCAGAGGCTCGGCGATGAACCGGGAGTTCTGGTGGTCCTCGAGGGTGATCGGCTTGCCGTAGAAGAAGGCGTTCGGATTGGTGGCGGCGTGCTTGCGGTCGGTGACCGCGACCCGTCCGAAATCCTCGCTCGTAGCGCGGTATTCGTGCATATACCGCTGGGCGACCATCGCGACGAACGCCGCCGGCGTCGACAGGCCGTGCGGGTAGGAGAACGCGTTGTCGGTGCCCGACGAGTTCACCTGCTGCACCAGACCGGAGTTCACCTGCCCGAACCGCATCCCCGACCGCTCGTTGAACGCCCGGTACGCCACCACCACGTCGGCGACACCGGTGGCCACGGCCATCGCCGCCTGCTGCACGGTGGCGCACGCCGCGCCCCCGCCGTAGTGGATGCGGCTGAAGAACTTCAGGTCCGGAATGCCGACCGAACGGGCCACGGCCGCTTCGGTGTTGGTGTCCATCGTGAAGGACGTCAGGCCGTCCACGTCCGCGGGGGTCAGTCCGGCGTCGTCCAGCGCCGCGGTGACCGCCTCTGCCGCCAGCCGCAATTCGCTCCGGCCCGAGTTCTTCGAGAAGTCGGTGGCGCCGATCCCGGCGATGACAGCCTTGCCCGACAACCCGCTCATGCACCCGCTCCGTTCGTGCGTCCGTCCAGGACGAGGGTCACCTTCGACGTGATGTGGTCGCCGAGACCGTTCTTCCCGACGACGTCCAGCGTGACGACGCCGTCGTCCACCGCCGCCACCGTGCCGCTCAGGGTGAGGGTGTCGTAGGCGTACCACGGAACCCCGAGGCGCAACGCGATCGACTTGATCACCGCGTTCGGTCCCGCCCAGTCGGTGACGAACCGCTGCACCAGACCCGTGTCGGTGAGGATGTTGACGAAGATGTCCTTCGACCCGCGTTGCTGCGCCAGGTCGCGGTCGTGGTGGACGTCCTGGAAATCGCGCGTCGCGAGCGCGGCCGAAACGACGAACGTCGGGTCGCCAGTCACGGTCAATTCCGGAAGCGTCGTTCCCACCGCGACATCGAGTGTGGACGTCATGACTGCTCCTTCGCTCCGCGCTGCCACGCGTACAGGGTCCACGGCGTGCCGCCCGTCTCGTCGTCGCCCGGGAAGTCGAGGTAGATCGCCTCCACCGGCATCCCGACCGTCACCTCGGCGGGGTCGACACCGCGCAGCTCACCGAGCATGCGGACGCCTTCCTCCAGTTCGACCAGCGCCACCACGAACGGCAGCGAGCGTCCCGGGACCTTTGGCGCGTGGTGGACCACGTAACTGAACACCGTCCCGCGGCCCGACGCGACGACGTAGTCCGTCGTCTCCGCCTTGTCCTTCCACAGCGCGGGCACCGGCGGGTGCTGCAGCGATCCGTCCTCCCGCTGCTGGATCCGCAACTCGTGCGCGGCAACCCCGTCCCAGAAGAACTGGGTGTCCTGCGAGGCGCTGGGCCGCATCAACTTGGCGGGGTCCAGGTCGTCGAAGGACGCGCCCCGACCGTTCGCCGAAGGTGCCATCGGTTCAGCGGGTTTCGGGGCGAACTTCAGGATGCGGAACAGCATCTCGGCCACGACCTCGCCGGTGCCGTCGCCGTTCGCGACCCGCCACAGGCTGCGGGTGGTGAAGAACCACCCCTCACCGAGGCCCGTCTTCTTCGGACCCACGAGTTCCTCGAGGGTCGTGGTGATGGTGACCTCCTCGCCGACCTTCAGGTAGCGGTGGTAGATCTGATCGCAGTTGGTGGCGACGACGGACGTGAACCCGGCCTCGTCGAGGATCGTCGTCATGCGCCCGAGCGGGTCGTCGGGTTGCCGAACCGCGTTCAGCCCCTGCATCGTCCACACCTGCGCCATCGCGGGCGGGGCCACGATGGCGTCGTGTCCCGCTGCCCGCGCCGCCGCCTCGTCGACGTAGATCGGATTCCTGTCGCCGATCGCCTCCACCCAGTTGCGGATCATCGGCAGGTTGATCGGGTCCCGCCCGGGGCGGGGAGCGCTCGGGCCCGCCGACCGGACCTCTTCTGCGGCAGCGAGAATCTGTTCGGAACTCATTTCGCGCGGCGCTCCTATCGCGGGACTCGGGGAAGTTTCAGACCGGCTGTCGCGATCAGCTCGCGCATCACCTCGTTGACACCGCCACCGAACGTGATGACGAGGTTGCGCTTCACCTGCATGTCGAGCCACCTCATGAGGTCGGCGGTCTCCGGCTCGGACGGGTCGCCGTAGCGTCCGACGATCTCTTCGACGAGCCGGCCGATGCGCTGAATACGTTCGGTGGCGAACACTTTCGTCGCGGACGCGTCGGCGATGTCGACGGCGTCCGCCTCACTCGACGCCACCTGCCAGTTGAGTAGTTCGTTGAGGCGGAACGTCGCGTGGATTTCGCCGAGCGCGCGACGTACGTCCGGCTCGTCGAGCAGTTCGTGCGCGACCGCCCAGTTGCGGATGCGGTCGTAGAGACCTCCCACCCGGCCTGCCGGTCCGAGCATGACGCGTTCGTGGTTGAGCTGGGTGGTGATCAGTCGCCAGCCCTGATTCTCCTCACCGACCAGCATGTCCGCGGGAACCCGGACGTCGGAGTAGTAGGTGGCGTTGACGTGATGCGCACCGTCGCACGTGATGATCGGCGTCCAGCTGTAGCCCGGGTCCTTGGTGTCCATGATCAGGATGGAGATGCCGCGGTGACGCGAATCCGCCGAGCCCGTGCGGACGGCGAGCCACAGGTAGTCGGCGTCGTGACCGCCGGTGGTGAAGATCTTCTGCCCGTTGACGATGTACTCGTCACCCACGCGCGCGGCCGTGGTCCGCAGCGCCGCGAGGTCGGTGCCCGCGTCCGGTTCGGTGTAGCCGATCGCGAAGTGCACCTCGCCGGCCAGGATCGCAGGCAGGAATTTGCGCTTCTGCTCCTCGGTCCCGTACTTCTGCAGCGTCGGACCCACCGTCTGCAACGTGACCGCGGGCAGCGGCACGTCGGCACGGGTCGCCTCGTTGACGAAGATCTGCTGCTCGATCTCGCCGAAACCGCGGCCCCCGAACTCCACCGGCCAGCCCACACCGAGCCAGCCGTCCTTGCCCATCCGGCGGATGACCTCGCGGTAGGTGCTGCCGTGGCGCTCCGTGCGCATCACCTCGGCCTCGGCCGGCGAGATCAGCCCGGAGAAGTAGCGCCTCAGTTCCGCTTGCAGCTCACGCTGCTCGTCGGTCAGATCGATGAACACCGGGCCCCCACGAGGTCGAGTCGGTACGAGGCGCCGCCCACGAGGCGGGCCAGGTCTTTGGCGGTCGAGTAGTAGCGATGCAGCGGGTACGTGACGTCGACGCCGATCCCGCCGTGCAAGTGGTGCAGAACCTGCATGGCGGCAGGCACTTCGGCGGCGATCCAGTACGCCATCACGTCCAGATCGTCCTGAGCGTCCAGGCCTTCGGACACGCGCCACGACGCCGCGAGCGCCGACACGTGGAGGGTGCGGGACGTGACGTAGACGTCGGCGATCTGCTGCGACACGGCCTGGAACGTGGCGAGCGGCTTACCGAACTGGTGGCGCGTCGCGAGGTGCTCGCCTGCCAGAACCGTTGCGCCCGACAGCAGTCCGTCCGCGACCGCCCCGATCGACGCCAGGGCAGTGCGGTACAGCGTCTGCACCGCGTCGTCGCCGGCCGCGAGCAGTTCGCCCCGCGCGCCGTCGAGTGCGATCGCGAATTCGGGGCTCCCCGACGCCGAGGGTGTCGGTGTGAGCGTGACGCCGTCCGCGCCCGGGTCCACCAGCACCACCCCGGTGTCCGTGGGCACGAGGATCCGGTGCGCCCGCTCGGCGAACGGAACCGCGAGCACATGCCCGGTGACGGCGTAGCCGTCCCCGTCCGCGACCGCGGTCACCGAGGGGCGTGCCGGGAACTGCGCCCCGGGTTCGGCGAGCGCCGCGGTGAACGTGCGGCCGTCGGCGAGACCGGTGAGCAGTGCGTCCTGTTGCGCGTCGTCGCCCAGTGCGACGATGGGCAGCACACCGAATCCGAGCGTTGCGAGGGCCGGGACCTGCGCCGCCTTCCGCCCGACCTCGGTGAGCAGCGCACCGACGTCGGTGACCGAGAGCCCTTCGCCGCCGAGACGTTCCGGCAGTGCGAGGGTCAGCAGGTCGGCGTCGGCGAACGCGGCCCAGAGGGCGTCGCCGTCGAGGTCGCGGGCCAGCAGTCCGGCCGCGACCTGGGCCACGGCCTCCTGGGTTTCGTCTCGAGTGAAGTCCACGCTGACAATCCCACTTTCAATTTAGAACGTGTTCTAGTTGTATCACCATCCCGGACCTCGCGAAAGACCATCGCGACGCGGCTCAGCCCCGCGGCAGCCCGAGAATCCGCTCGGCCGCGACCGTCAGGAGGATCTGCGTCGTTCCGCCCGCGATGGACAGGCAGCGCGTGTTGAGGAACTCTCGCGCCAGCGGACCCTCCACCCAGCCGTCCGCGCCACCGAGTTCCATCGCGAATTCCGCGACCGCCTGCCGCTGGCGGACACCGACCAGCTTGCGGACACTCGATTCGGGTCCGGGATCCTGACCGTCCAGCTGCCGGAGGGTGGTGCGCAGTTCGAGCTGCGAGCCGACGAGCGCGTTGCCGATGAGATGCCCGAGCTGGTCGTCGGTCACCGGGTCGCCGTCCCCCGCGAGCGCGAGCAGTTCCTCCATCGCCGCACCGAGCGAGGAGCCTCCACCCATCGCCACCCGCTCGTTCGCCAGCGTGGTGCGGGCCAGTTTCCAGCCGTCGCCGAGATTCCCGACCACCAGCTCGTCCGGCACGAACACGTCCTCGAGATACACCTCGTTGAACAGGGCGTCGCCGGTGATCTCGCGCAGCGGCGAGATGGTGATGCCGGGGCTCGTCATGTCGACGAGGAAGTAGCTGATGCCCTTGTGCTTGGGCGCGTCCCGGTCGGTGCGGGCCAGGCAGATCGCCCAGTCCGCTTCCTGCGCCCTCGACGTCCACACCTTCTGACCGTTCAGCCGCCACCCGCCGTCCACCTTCTCCGCGGACGTCCGGAGCGCCGCGAGGTCGGAGCCGGCGCCGGGTTCGCTGAACAGCTGGCACCAGATGATCTCGCCGCGCAGCGTCGGGGTCGCGAAACGCTCGATCTGCTCGGCGCTGCCGTGCTCGAGGATCGTCGGAACGGCCCACCAGCCGATCACGAGGTCGGGTCTGCCGACCCCGGCGGCCGCCAGTTCCTCCTCGATCAGGATCTGCTCCGCGGCCCGCGCACCCCGCCCGTAGGGCGCGGGCCAGTGCGGTGCCAGGTAGCCCGATTCCGCGAGAGCCGCACGCCGCTCCGACTCCGGGCGCGCCACCAGCTCGGCGATCTCGGCGCGAATCTGCGCCCGCTCGTCGTCGAGCCCCGTCAGGTCGATCGACAGGTGTCTGCGAACGCCTGCCCTCGTCAGTTCCGTGACCCGCGCCCGCCAGCGAGCGGAGCCGCCGAGCAGCTGCCGCAGCGACGTCGCGCGGCGCAAGTAGAAGTGCGCGTCGTGTTCCCAGGTGAAGCCGATCCCGCCGAGCACCTGGATGCAGTCCTTGGCGGTCTCGACGGCAGCGTCGAGCGTGATCGACGCCGCGACCGCGGCCGCGATCGGCAGCTCGCCGCCGTCCGCCTCCCACGCGTCCTCCGCCGCCACGGCCGCATCCCACGCCGCCGCACCGGACTGTTCGACGCGGCACAGCATCTCCGCGCACAGATGCTTGATCGCCTGGAACGATCCGATCGGTTTGCCGAACTGCTCGCGAATCTTGGCGTACTCCACCGCCGTTCGCAGACACCAGGCCGCGATCCCGGACGCCTCCGCCGCGGCGAGGGTCGCGGCCTGGTCGGGCACGAGCCCGTCCGGCACCCCCGCGAGCACCCGGTCGGCCGCGACCGCCACACGATCGCACCGCACCCGCGCGAGCGGGCGGCTCTTGTCGATCGTGTCGGCGACCGTGATGTGCAGGCCGTCGGATTCGCCGTCGACCAGACACCACACGACGCCGTCACCCGCGTCGGCAGGCAGCAGCACGGACACCCCCGTGTCCCCGCCGATCGCGAAGCCCGCATCGCCGGTGAGCGTCAGCCCGCCGTCGGCCCCGAGGGTCGCGTTCACCGGGGAGTTGCTGCCGAGGGCCACCGCGCACGGCATCGCGCCGTCGGCCAGGTCCTCGGACCACCGTTTCGCGGCGGCGCCGGAGCTGCGGCCGACGACGAGCGCGGCGAGAGCGGTCGAGAGAACAGGACCCGGGACGAGTTCGGTCGCGGCCTGTTCGAGCATCGCGGCGAGATCGACGATCTCCGCTCCCGACCCACCGACCGCGTCGGGCACGGCGACCGAGAAAATTCCGAGCGAGGCGAAGGACTGCCACGACGTCCGCCACGAATCTGCTGGTCCTTGCCGTACTGTGACCAGCGGGTCCGTGGACCGCGCCCAAGCCTGGATCGAACCCGCTGCAGCCCTCTGTTCCTTGGTGGTGGCGATTGTCACAACGGGTATCCGCCTCTCCTGAATGACACATTCGTCTAGAACGTGTTCTAATATGACACCTGGCCATGAGTCAAGGCGCGAAGGAAAACAGGTAATGACGACCAGCTCTCGATCACGGTCCACGACGGTCGCTGCGGCGACGCTGGGCGAGGACGATCTCAGTTCCAACGCGCAGAAGGAACGGCGCAAGCGGATCCTCGACGCGACCCTGGCCCTGGCCTCCAAGGGCGGATACGAAGCCGTGCAGATGCGGGCCGTCGCCGAACGCGCCGACGTCGCCGTGGGGACGCTGTACCGCTACTTCCCGTCCAAGGTGCACCTGCTGGTGTCGGCGCTCGCCCGCGAGTTCGAGCGGATCGACTCGCGGGGAAAGAACCCGCCGGGCCGGAACCCGCTCGAGCGGATGCAGCTGATCCTCAGCCAGATCACCCGGGCCATGCAGCGCGATCCACTGCTGACCGAGGCCATGACGCGCGCCTTCATGTTCGCCGACGCGTCCGCCGCCGCCGAGGTCGATCAGGTGGGCAAGCTGATGGACCGTCTGTTCGCCCGCGCGATGACGGACACCGAGCCCACCGAAGACCAGTTGGCCGTCGCCCGCGTCATCTCCGACGTGTGGCTGTCGAACCTGGTGGCCTGGCTCACCCGCCGCTCGTCCGCGACCGATGTCGCGAATCGCCTCGAACTCACCGTCGAACTGCTGCTCGGTGACGGAAGCCGCAGACCCGAATAGGACGCGATCGGGGCACAGCCCCGACCGACAACGCGCTCACAGCCGTCACATCCCCTAGATTTGAACATGTGAGCGCCCATGATCTGCCCATCGAACTTCGTCGTGCCCTCTCGCGGGTTGCGCGGACCCCTCGCCTGCTCGTCGCTTCCGATTACGACGGCACGATGGCCCCCATCGTCTCCGACCCCGAGAAGGCGTTCCCCCACGCCGAATCGGTGCGCGCTCTCCGCGCCCTGGCCAGCCTCGCCGGAACGACGGCGGCCGTGATCTCGGGCCGAGCACTCAAGGACCTCGCCGCGCTGTCACGGCTGCCCGCCGAGGTTCAACTGGTCGGCAGCCACGGCTCGGAATTCGACATCGGGTTCATCCATGCGATCGACGCCGACGCCAAGAAACTTCTCGGTGAGATCACCGAGGAACTCACCCGGATCGCCACGCTGCACGCCGGCACGTCGGTGGAAGCGAAGCCGGCGAGCGTCGCCCTCCACGTCCGCAACGCCGATGCGGAGGAAGGCGCCCTGGCCCTGGCCGCGGTGCGCGCCGACGCCGGACAGCGGGTGGGCGTGCAGGTAACCGAGGGCAAGTCCGTCATCGAACTGGCCGTCGTCGCCACCGACAAGGGCCACGCACTCGACCTGATCCGCCACCAGGACGGTGCGACGGCAGCCGTCTTCGTCGGCGACGACGTCACCGACGAGAAGGCGTTCGCCCGCCTCCAGGGCCCCGACCTCGGCGTGAAGGTGGGCCCCGGCGAAAGCCTCGCCGAATTCCGGGTGTCGACCACCGAAGACGTGGCCACGGCCCTCGCGTTCCTGCTCGACGAGCGCCGCACCTGGCTGTCCGGGGCACACGCCCCGCCGATCGAGCGCCTCACCATGCTCGCCAGCCCGCGGACCGTCGCCCTCGTCACCCCCGACGCGACCCTCACCTGGCTGTGTCATCCCGAACCCGACTCGGCGTCCGTGTTCGCGCATCTGCTCGGCGGACCGGAAGCCGGCCACTTCAGCGTCGGCCCGCACCGGAGTGCGCTGCCGCTGAGCCAGCGGTACATCGACAGCACCATGACCGTGCAGACACGGTGGGCCAGCCTGTCCGTCACCGACTACCTGCCGCACGACGTCCGCCAGGGCCGCACCGACCTGACCCGGGTGATCAGCGGGCAGGCCGCCGCCGTCGTGACGTTCGCACCGCGGCCCGAGTTCGGGCAGGGCCAGGTCATCCTCGAGGCGGTCTCCGAGGGACTGCGGGTGCACGGCACCAACGAGCCGATCGTGCTGCGCTCCCCCGGCGTGCAGTGGAACGTCACGTCCGACGGCAACCAGCAGACCGCGCATGCTGTCGTCGACCCGTCCGGCGGCGATGTCGTCCTGGAATTGCGGTGCGGCACCGAAGAACTCGGACCGTCGGAGACGCCCGAGGAGGAGCGCCGCGCACTGGCCGAATCGTATTGGTCGGACTGGGCGAAGAGCCTCACCCTGCCCACGCTCAAACCCGACCTGATGAAGCGCTCCGCGCTCACCCTCCGCGGCCTGGTGCACGTCGACTCCGGAGCGATCATGGCAGCCGCCACCACCTCGCTGCCCGAGGAAATCGGCGGCGTCCGCAACTGGGACTACCGCTACTGCTGGCTGCGTGACGCGGCGCTCACCGCGTCCGCGCTCGTCAGTCTCGGTTCCCTCAGCGAGGCCGAGGGCTACCTCGACTGGGTGCACGACGTCCTCGAGACGCTGCCCGGCCCCGAACGCCTGCACCCCCTCTACACGCTGCACGGTGGCGGTCTGCCGCCCGAGGCCGTCATCGACTCGCTGCCCGGCTATGCTGGCTCGCGGCCGGTGCGCATCGGTAACGCGGCCAACCAGCAGGTGCAACTCGACGTGTTCGGACCCATCGTCGAGCTCATCCACGACCTGTCCCACGCCCGCGAGAAGCAGGGCGTCGAGGTGGCGCTCAACGACCGCGACTGGGAACTGGTCTGCGCGATGGTCGAGGCCGTCGAACGTCGCTGGTTCGAACCCGATCACGGCATCTGGGAGATCCGCGACAACCCGCGTCACCACGTGTACTCCAAGGTGATGGGCTGGGTCACCGTCGACCGCGCGGTGGCGTTGGCCGAGCACTTCGGCCGCGACGTCGAGCCCGGCTGGACGCCGTTGCGCGACAAGATCGCCGAGGAGGTGCGCGAGAAGGGCTGGAAGGACGAGGTCCGCTCGTTCACCGCCGCCTACGACGGCACCGACCTCGACGCCGCCACCCTGTACATCGGGCTGTCGGGGCTGATCGACCCGTCCGACGAGAAGTTCGCCGCCACCGTCACGGCCACCGAGGCGGAATTGCGCAGCGGTTCGACCGTGTACCGGTACCACCACGACGACGGACTGCCCGGCACCGAGGGTGGGTTCCACCTCTGCGCTGCGTGGCTGGTCGAGGCGTACCTGCTGATCGGTCAGCGGTCGCAGGCGGAGGCGTTGTTCGCGCAACTGGTCGACGCCGCCGGGCCGACCGGACTGCTCAGCGAGGAGTACGACCCCGTGGCCGAGCGGTCGCTGGGCAACCACCCCCAGGCGTACAGCCACCTGGGACTGCTGCGCTGCGCTCAGCTCCTGGCCTAGCGCGTATGGGAGGGCCGGGTCAGCGCTTGACGGGCCCGGCCGTCGAACCCCGCAGCAGTTCGGTCTCGAGCATCTCGACGGTCGCGACGCCGGAGTGCGACGGGGACATGAGCAGGGCGCCTGCCCGGCGACCCTTCTCCTCCTGGGGTTGCCGGACGGTGGTCAGCCCCTCGCGCAGTGCGTCGTCGACTCCGTCGAATCCGGTGATCGACAGCCTGCCGGGCACGTCGATGCCCTGCCAGCGCGCCCAGTCCAGCGCGCCGAGCGCGAGGACGTCGGTGGTGCACACGAGTGCGGTGATCCGCGGATTCACGCCGAGTGCCTGCGCGGCAGCGGCGTGCCCCGACTTGCCGGTGTGCTCGAACCGCTCGACGACGGTCAGCGTCCGAGGGTCCAGGCCGGCGTCGGACATGGCGTCGCGCACTCCCTCGATGCGTTCGCGCTGGACGTGGAAGTTCGGTGACCGCAAACGCTCGGCATCGGCGACCCCGTCCGAGCGGTCACGCCCCAGCCTCATGCTCAGCACGCCGATGTCGCGGTGGCCGAGCCCGATCAGATAGTCGGCGAGGCCCCGCATCGCGCCGCGGTCGTCGATGCCGACGAGCGACGCACCCGGGATCTCCCGGGGCTGATCGCACACGACCATCGGCAGGTGACGCTCGCACACCGCCGCGAGGTACGGGTCGTCGTCCGCCACCGAGTACACGACGAACCCGTCGACGCCCGCCTGCTGCACGACCGCGGCGGCGTCCGCCTCCTCCCGACCCGGGCCCGCCGGAATCAGAAGCAGACCCTGCCCGGCGGCCTCGCACGACTCGGCCAGTCCGGACAGAAAGCTCATCGCGGCGGGGTCGCGGAAGGAGTAGCTGAGGGCCTCGGTGAGCAGCAGTCCGACGGCACCAGCCTTGCGGGTGCGCAGGGATCGGGCCACCGGGTCGGGGCCGGGGTAGCCGCGGCGCTTCGCCGCCTGCAGCACCCGGTCGCGCAGTTCCGCGGAGAGTTGATCCGGCCGGTTGTAAGCGTTGGACACGGTCGTTCGCGAAATATTGAGCTCGGCCGCGAGCGACGCCAGCGTGGCTTGGCGACGAGGCTGTCGAGACCTGGGCATAGGGGGACGTTAGTACCTGGCCCGCGTTCGGGCGCGTCGGGGCTGCACCGAAAGTGCACTACCAGGACCTATCCGCTAAAGTGCAACGGTAACGGTTTCCAATAGCGTTTAGCGTTCGTCTTCGGTCAGGAGTTTTCTGTGCGCGCTTCCTCAGGTTTTCGTGCCGCCACGGCGGCCGTCGGGCTGTCGTTCGCCGCGGCCCTCACCCTCACCGCATGCGGCTCCGACACGACCGGCGACGGCACACTGACGGTCGTCGCGTCGACGAACGTGTGGGGCAGCGTCGCGCAGGCCGTCGCCGGCGACAAGGTGGACGTCACCTCGATCATCACCGAACCGTCGTCCGACCCGCACTCGTTCGAGGCGAGCCCCACCGACGCCGCCGAGCTCACCGACGCCTCCCTTATCGTGTACAACGGCGGCGGGTACGACCACTTCGTCGACGACATCATCGGCACCGGCAACAGCGACCAGCTCACGGTCAACGCGTTCGACCTCCTCGAGGGCGGCGCGCACGCGGGCGAGGACGAGCACTCGGACGGCGGTGACTCGCCCGAGGGCCACGACCACGGCGACGTGAACGAACACGTGTGGTTCGACGTCGACACCGTCGACGCCACCGCGCAGTCCATCGCGGACAAGCTCGGCCAACTCGACCCCGACAACGCCGACGCCTACCAGGCCAACGCCGCCACCTTCCACGGCCAGCTCGAGCAGATCTCCGCGATCACCGACGGCATCGCGGCAGCGCACAAAGACGCACCTGTCGCCCAGACCGAACCGATCGCCTACTACCTGCTGCAGTCCGCGGGCCTGAAGGACGTCACCCCGCCCGACTTCACGAGCGCCATCGAGAACGGCAACGACCCCGCACCCGCCGCCATCGCCGCGACGCGACAGCTGCTCACCGACAAGCAGGTGCAGGCCCTCGTCTACAACGTGCAGACGCAGGACCGGGTCACCCAGGACGTGCGGGCCACGGCCGAGTCGGCGGGCATCCCCGTCGTCGAGGTGACCGAAACCCTGCCCGAAGGCCTGGACTACATTCAGTGGCAGACCAACACCGCCGAGTCGCTTGCTGCGGCTCTGCAATAGAACTGATCGGCTTGTGACAGAACCCACTTCGAAGAACGCCGGCAACGGTCACGTCCCCGCACTGGAATTGACGGGGGCGCGACTGTCCTTCGGCGAACGCACACTCTGGCAGAACCTCGACCTCACCGTGGAACCCGGCGAATTCGTCGCCGTCCTCGGACCCAACGGGTCGGGCAAGACGTCGCTGCTGAAGGTGCTGCTCGGCCAGCTCGCCCTCAGCTCCGGCACCGCGCGCATCGCCGGATCCCCGGCGCGGAAGGGCAATTCGCACGTCGGGTACATCCCCCAGCAGAAGTCACTCGACGACGGGCTGCCGCTGCGGGGCCGCGACCTCGTCGGGCTCGGCGTCGACGGCCACCAGTGGGGAACCGGCATCCTCCGGCGAGGCCGGCGCCGGGCCATCGTCGACGCGGCCGTCGCCGAAGTCGGCGCCCAGAACTACGCGGACGCCCCGATCGGTTCCATGTCCGGCGGTGAGCAGCAACGACTGCGTATCGCGCAGGCCCTCGTCGGCAACCCCCAGATCCTGCTGTGCGACGAACCGCTGCTCAGCCTCGACCTGGCCAACCAGAATCTCGTGTCGGGACTCATCGACCGGCGGCGCCGCACCCACGACACCGCGGTGCTGTTCGTCACCCACGAGATCAACCCGATCCTCCCCCTCGTCGACCGCGTGCTCTACCTCGTCGACGGACAGTTCCGCATCGGCAAACCCGAAGAGGTCATGACGTCGGAGGTGCTGTCCGAGCTGTACCGCACCGACGTCGAGGTGCTGCACGTACGCGGCCGCCTCGTCGTCATCGGCACCGGCGACGCCATCGACGCGCTCGGCAGCGCGGGCGGCCTCCGCCCCGGTGAGGGTGTGCACCACACGGGCGAGGGACACGCATGAGCAACAAGTTCACCGACGCGATGTCGCACATGTTCGACGTCTCGGCCACCGTCGACCTCCTGCAGTACGACTTCGTCCAGCAGGCATTGATCGCCGGCGCCATCCTCGGCCTGCTGGCAGGAGCCATCGGCCCGCTGATCGTGAGCAGGCAGATGTCGTTCGCCGTGCACGGCACGAGCGAGCTGTCGCTGACCGGCGCGTCGGCGGCCCTGCTCATCGGCGTCAGCGTCGGGGCCGGCGCCATCGCCGGGTCGGTGGTCGCAGCGGTCCTGTTCGGGCTGCTCGGCGCGAAGGCCCGCGACCGCGACTCCGTGATCGGCGTGATCATGGCATTCGGGCTCGGTCTGTCGGTGCTGTTCATCTGGTCGTACCAAGGGCGCACCGGCACCAGCTTCTCCCTGCTGATCGGCCAGATCGTGGCACCCGGAGACAGCGGCCTCCAGCTGCTGCTGCTCTGCGCCGTGCTGGTCATCGGGGTCCTCGGCCTGATCTACCGCCCCCTCCTCTTCGCGAGCACCGACCCCGACGTCGCCGAGGCCCGCGGCGTCCCGGTGCGTGCACTGTCGATCGTGTTCGCCGTCCTCGTCGGCATCACAGCCGCCCTCGGCGTCCAGATCGTCGGGGCGCTGCTGGTGATGGCGCTGCTCATCACCCCCGCTGCGGCCGCCGCCTACGTCACCGCCAGCCCACTGAAGGCCACGATCCTGTCGATCGTGTTCGCCGAACTCGCCGCCGTCGGCGGCATCCTGCTGTCCCTCGCACCCGGAGTGCCCGTATCGAGCTTCGTCACCACGATCTCGTTCGTCATCTACCTCGTGTGCCGGCTCAGCGGATCCTCACGGCGCAAGAACGCCGGACGCATCACCCCCACCCACGCACACACGCACTGAGCCGCCCTACAAGTGGTCGGGGAAATAAGGCGCCAACGTCGTCGCCACCCTCGTCGCCTGATCGCACGCCGCGTCGACTGTTGTGAAATCCTCCAACTCGCTGTACCCGATCATGAACTCGAGAATCCCCGGCTCGATCGCCACCGACACCGTGCACGCACTACCGCCGCGGAAATCCGACACCAGAGCACGCCGCCCGCCGATCTCGGTCTCACTCAGGACGTCGAAGCGGTCGTCGCTCCTCACGCTGTCGGGCGCTTCACCGATTGCCGAAACGACGATCCCTGAATACGAATCTTGCGACTGAAATCCGCAGCCGAAGTTCTGGGGATTGTCGCGATCCGGCATGCGGTCGGGTGGCCGGGCATCCAGGCGGACAGCCGCGAGGGCTTCCGAGGAGAATCCGTCGCACGGATGGAATGTGATCTCAGGAACTGGCGTCTCGTCCGCCTGTCCGCCGACCGGCTCCGCACAGCCACCAGCGACCAATACGCCCATGGCAATTACGAACGGCAATGCGAAGCGCCGGACGCGAGTATTCACAGCTCAGATCCTGCGGTTCCGAGGCTTGCAGCGATGGCATCATCCTGCGCGGTATAGCTGGCGAGAACTGCTTCGAACATCGATTTCATATCCTTCACGTACGACTGATGCGCGGTGAGCAATCCGACCGCAGTGTTCGCTATGCCGATGCCACCTCCCCCGATTGCTTTCTCGTCGAATTTGCGCGCCAACTCCCGCGCGGACTCGATGTCTTTCTCACCGATACCCAAGTCCGTTGCGCGCAGTTCGTGGCGCGCCCGGTTTGCGAGTTCCCCCATGCGCCGCGCGTGGTCATCGCACAGCTTGATGCACTGCTCTATGCCTGCGGGGTCGAGTTCGAGCCTGCCTCCCCCGACGACGTTCTCGGTGAAAGCCTTCCATCCGGCTTCCGGTGCTTCTGGCCCCGCCATGTCGGTGTCCCCTCCGTGTGTCCTGCTGTGTCCCCACCTGTGCAATCGCCCGGCGCGTGGCAATCTACCAACCGCGGGCACCAACCGACCCTGCTCGGGGAGTGGTACCGACCCTGATCAGGGTGTCGAGCGACGATACGAGCTGTTCGGGGCCTGCCGGGTGCGCGGAGGCGGGATCGTGCGGTCCGATCACGTAGCGTCCGTCGCCGGCGATGTCGATCCATTGCATGACGCCGACGTCCCTGCCGCTGCCGTAGCGGGGGCCGCGGAAGGCCCGGATCTTCCCGCGGCCCGCGTATCCCTTCTGCACGGCAGATTCGAGTCGCGGGGCGGGGGCCACCCGGTTGACCTCCTGCAGGATTCCCTGGGAGAAGTGGGCGTCCTCCGCGTCCCGCCGCTGGAACCGGCGCCGGCCGGCGGCGTTCTGTGGAATCAGCCCGATCAGTTGGGCGCCCAGTCGCCCGGCCGCACCGGCGCCGATCACCACGTCGCCACCGATCTGCGGTGCCCGGCCGGGGAGTTGCGAAGCGATCACCACCCATTGCCGGTGTTGCGCACCGATGATGCGGATCGGGGTCTCGTCGGCGGTTGCACCTGAGACCTCGACATACACCTCGGGTTCGGCGAGCACGTCCAACGCCGACCTCACATCGTCGTGCTCGGCTCCAGCGAAGGCTTCGCGTATCCGGTTCTGCTCGGCGACATATGCATTGAGCCCGGGGTGCGCGCTCACGATCCGGAGCGGGTACGGGGTGCGATCCTGCCCGGTGCCGGCCCACAGTGCGTCGAACAGTTCGGGACGCAGCCGCCAATTGCGCATGTTCATGCGCCGATCACCGGCGGTGAGACGAGGGGCAGTTTGCCGATCAACTCGTTACCGTTGTCGAGGGTGATCAGGTAGTCGGGCGTCTTGTGTTCCTTGTCCTCGCCGCCACCCCTGCCGGCTCCTCCGCCGCCCATCATTCCCCCACCCATCGGGCCGGTACCCCGCATTCCGGCACCCGCGCGACCTCCGGCGTTGCCCCCCGCGACCCCGGTGCGGTGCCGGGCCGGGCCACGGCCCCCTGCTGATTCCCGGCGCCGACACCACCGCCGAGTCCGCCGACTCCCAGTCCGCCGCCACCGGAACCCCCACCCACACCTGCGGATCGCGAGCCGGCACCCGAGGATGTATCGGCGCTGGAAGGCACGCCCGACCGGCTCTGTGCCTGATCCCCCGTCACCGAGGCCGGGGCCGTCGTCGCCGGTGTAGTGGCAGCCGACGGCGCGGTTGCTGCATTCTCCTGCGTGCCGTCCGCAGCGGGTGCGCCGTCCACACCAGGCTCGGCGGACGGGTCGCTGACGGGAACGACGCCGGTATTCGGCTGCCCGGTGTTCAGTCCGCCGAAGCGATCGCTCGAACTCGGGGTGCCGCTCGCGTAGTCGACACCGGGCCCGCCCGGACCCGAAGGAACGTCGACGATGCTCTCCGGCTTCGTGAACGACGGGACGTTGCCGTCCGAGGTCGCGAGTCCGGGGTTGTAGATCGTGGCCATCTTCTCGCGCGCTTCGCCGTCGCGCCGGTAGTACTCGTCCTCGGTGTCCGTGTCCCAGGGCGTCAACTTGTCCCACAGTCCGGTGCCGATGGTTTCGGGAACCTGCGACCGAAGCGACGCCACCGTCTCCGCCAGCGGCGTCAGCGCGTCCGCCACTCCGTGAAGTTGTTCCTGCGCCTGCGGCGCGGAGGTCGAGTACCGCTCGGTCTCTCCGTAGGCCGCCGATGCGGCAGCACCGTGCCAACTCTCGTTGATCGCCTTCTTGATCGCGTCGCTGAACTCGACGATCGCATCGTGGGCCGTCGTCCCCAGTTCGGTCCAGGCTCGTGCGATGCCGCTGACGTGCTCGACATTCATGCCGGCGACGGCGCTGGCAATCCTCGCGTGATCCCACTGGTCCGAGTGAAAGTTCTCGGGATCCTTGATGTATGCCGGGTCGGTCACGTTTCCCCCTCCGATGGCGCAGTCACCACGCACGGTCAATTGTTCTGACGCAGCAGGACCCTCACCGGTTCCGCCCGCCCCCGCGAGAGAATCTACAAGACGGCACTCGGAACCCTAGTATCGAATATGTGCCGGCAATCGATCTGAACAGCGACCTCGGCGAGAGCTACGGCGCCTGGACCCTCGGCGACGACCTGGCGATGCTGAAGCTCGTGACCAGCGCCAACGTGGCCTGCGGTTTTCATGCGGGCGATCCCGCCACCCTGTCGGCCACCTGTTCGGCGGCGTCCGAGCTGACGGTCCGGATCGGCGCCCAGGTGGGCTACCACGACCTCGCCGGGTTCGGACGCCGGTTCATCGACATCGCCCCACGCGACCTGACGGCCGACGTCGTCTATCAGATCGGCGCCCTCGACGGTCTCGCCCAGGTTTCCGGCTCGGCGGTGGCGTACGTGAAACCGCACGGCGCGCTGTACAACGCGATCGTCCACCACCGCGAGCAGGCCCGCGCGGTGGTCGCGGCGGTCAGCGCGTACGACGAGTCGCTGCCCGTCCTCGGCCTGCCCGGTTCGGCGTTCCTCGAGGAGGCCGAGAAGGCCGGACTGCGGACGGTCACCGAGGCGTTCGCCGACCGCGCGTACACACCCGAGGGGACACTGGTGCCGCGCACGACGGACGGGGCCGTCCTGCACGATCCCGCAGTGGTGGCCGAACGGGTCCTCAGGCTCGTCGTCGATCACACCCTCGAAGCGGTCGACGGCACGGTCCTCGCGGTCACCGCCGAATCCGTCTGCGTCCACGGCGATACGCCCGCAGCCGTCGAGATGGCCACCGCCATCCGGTCGTTGCTCGACACCGAGGGCATCACGGTGGAGCCGTTCGTGTGATGCGCATCCTCGACGTCGGAGAAAGCGCGGTCCTCGCCGAGTTCGAGGATCTCGGCACCGTGCTCGCGCATTTTCGTGCGCTGGACGGCTCTCGGCCACCCGGGGTCGTGGAGGTGATTCCGGCGGCGCGCACCATCCTGGTGCGGTTCGACCACGGCGCGACCAGCCGTGACCGCGTCGCCAAGTGGGTGCGGACCACGGAATCGGAGGCGACGGTCGCCGAGGATGCGCCCGACGAGATCCGGATAGACGTGCGCTACGACGGTCCCGACTTGGAGGACGTGGCCGAGCTGACCGGTCTCGGTGTCGACGGCGTCGTCGCTGCACACACCGGAACTCCGTGGACGGTGGCGTTCTGCGGCTTCGCACCGGGTTTCGGTTACCTCACCGGCGGCGCACCCGAACTGCACGTGCCGCGCCGGTCGACGCCTCGGACGTCCGTCCCCGCCGGGACCGTGGCTCTGGGCGGGGAGTTCACGGGAATCTATCCCCGCAGCTCGCCCGGCGGGTGGCAACTCATCGGCACCACCGACGAACCGATCTGGGATGCCGAACGCACTCCCCCCGCCCTGCTCCGCCCCGGCGTCGTCGTGCGCTTCGCGCCCGTGAGTACTTATTAACCGCCCGACGTTAATAAGTACTCACGGGCGCATCTCCGGGCTCCCCCGACGATGGAGCCGACAGCCGATCCTGTTCTTCGACATAGCCTTCCGGCAGGGACAGTGCGAGCGTGGACGTGGTCGAGCTCATAGATTCTCTCCGTTGAGATCCGGGCGCCGTGTTGTCGTGGAAAACGAGAAAGATCCGCCCCGCGGGCGCGATTGACCGCGGGACGGATCGAGTGTCGGGACACGCGTGTGCCGGCAGACGGGGTGTGTCAGGAGTTGCGGTGCGCGTCCGCGATGTCGAGAACCGTGTCGAGGATCGCGAGTCCTTCGCGGGCCTCGGCCTCGGTGACGGTGCACGGAGGCACGGCGTGAATGCGATTGAAGTTGGCAAACGGCAGCAATCCTCCTGCCTTGCACGCCGCGATCACCTCGTTCATCGCCGGACTTGAGGTGCCGTACGGAGCGAGCGGTTCCTTCGTGGCACGGTCGGCGACGAGTTCGATCGCCCAGAACACGCCGAGTCCGCGGACTTCACCGATCGACGGGTGCCGGTCGGTCAGGCCACGCAGTCCGGGACCGAGGATCTCGCTGCCGATCCGGGCCGCGTTCTCGACGATCCCCTCGTCCTCCATCGCGTTGATCGTCGCGACTGCGGCTGCAGTGGCGAGCGGATGTCCCGAATAGGTAAGCCCGCCGGGGTACGGCCGGTTGGCGAACGTCGCCGCGATCTTCTCGCTGATCGCGACACCACCGAGCGGGACGTACCCGGAGTTGACCCCCTTCGCGAACGTGATCAGGTCGGGAACGACACCGAAATGGTCGATCGCGAACCACTTTCCGGTCCGGCCGAAACCGGACATCACCTCGTCGGCGATGAACACGATGCCGTAGCGGTCGCAGATTTCGCGGACACCGGCCATGTAACCGGGCGGGGGCACCATGATCCCCGCGGTCCCGGGAACCGATTCGAGCACGATCGCTGCAATCGAGTCCGGCCCCTCGAGGCGGATCAGCTGGTCGAGGTGCTCGAGCGCGCGCTCGGTTTCCTGCTGCTCGTTCTCCGAGTGGAACTGCGACCGGTACAGGAACGGTCCGTGGAAGTGGACGACTCCGCTGTTGCCGTAGTCGTTGGGCCACCGGCGCGGATCGCCGGTGAGGTTGATCGCGGTGTCCGTGCCGCCGTGGTACGAGCGGTACCGCGACAGCACCTTGTAGCGGCCGGTGTGCAGCCGAGCCATGCGCACCGCATGCTCGTTGGCGTCGGCGCCGCCGTTGGTGAAGAACACCTTGTTCAGGTCACCCGGGGTCCGCTCGGCGATAAGTCGCGCGGCCTCGGAGCGGGCGTCGTTCACGTACTGCGGTGCGATGGTGCACAGCTTCGCGGCCTGGTCCTGGATGGCGGCAACGACTTTGGGGTGCTGGTGCCCGATGTTCGTGTTGACGAGCTGGGACGAGAAGTCGAGCATGCGGTTCCCGGCACCGTCCCACACATACGAACCCTCGGACGCAAGGATCGTCATCGGGGTGATCTGCTCCTGCGCGGACCACGAGTGGAACACGTGCGCCCGGTCGAGGGCATACGCGCGCTCCCCTTCGACACGGGCTACGTCGAGAGACTGACCGGTAGGAAAAAGTTCCGGGGAGACTGTCGTCGTCATGACCGTAGGTCCTTTCCGGCTCAGTTGTTCTGGGGGAAGCCGAGGTTGAGTCCGCCGTGGCTGGGGTCGAGCCAGCGGGTGGTGACGACCTTGCCGCGGGTGAAGAAGTGCACGCCTTCGGTGCCGTGGGCGTGGGTGTCGCCGAAGAG
>NZ_JAAXPA010000070.1 GCF_012396235.1 Rhodococcus opacus
GCTCACGCTGGTGAACACCGATCGGCTCGGCTCGCCGCCACCGCTCCCGGCGTCCGCGCGGGGGTGGACTCCGCTCCCGGCCCCGCCGCCGGCGACCCGCGCCAAGCAGCGCTCCCCTCCGTAACAAGGAGGGGAGCGGGGTCGCGCCGGGGAAGGGTGCGGAGCCGCAGGCGCCGGATGGCATCGGCGGCTTTCCCGTTCCCCCTGGTCAATGGCGGCCGGGGAGACCCACCTCGTCGGCTGATTTGTCGTTGCGCAGTCCTTTCCAGCTGGGACGCCGGAGCTTCTTCCGATGTCTGCGCGACACTTGACGTCGCCGACGAGGCGCGGTGCGAACCAGTGCGGCCACATGCGATCTGCGATGGATCGCGGTGGGAGAGTCGGTTGCGCCGTTGGGGTGTTTCGAGTTCTGCGAGTTGGGTGCCGACACGCTGCGATGTCTGCAGCGATGGCACCGGCCGGTTGCGGCGGACCTGTCACCAGGTTCGCTGACGTCGATCGGCCACGGGGTCACCGCGGGTATGCTGTGGTCTTTCGGCCGCCCGCATCGTACGGATTGGGAGTGCCGCATGGACGCCTGGAGAATCCGCGATTTCGCGCCGGAGGATCTCGAAGCCGTCGTCCGCATGGACGCGAGTTCCTCAACCACCGACCAGCCTCCGGTGTTCGCGATGTCGGACGTGGTGGGCAGTCTGCTGAACCGTCACCCGGCCGTCGTCGCGGTCGCGGGCGGGCGAATGGTCGGGTCGGCAGTCAGTCGCGTCGACGACGACCGCGCATGGATCATGCGGATCTCCCTCGACCCCGAGTGGCGGGGACGAGGCCTCGGCAGCGCGCTGCTGTCCGAGCTCGAGTTCCGCCTGCTAGCGAAGGGGGTGCGGCGCATCACTGCGCTTCTGCCCGACGGTGAGACCGGGGCGAGCGCGCTGACCAATTCGGGATTCGAACCCCGAACTGGGATCACGCACTACGAGAAGGTCGAGACGGTCTCGCCGCGCACTGCCGGGGTGCTCACCGAACTCGGTGGCGGCGTTCCGCCTGCGGGTTTGTGGAAACAGGTGGCGGGCATGACCCGGGAGAAGTCGCTCATCGAACGGCGGATCGTGCTGCCGCTGTCAAAACCCGCCCTGGCGGCCGAGCACGGGGTGATACCACCGCGGGCTGTCGTGTTGTTCGGTCCACCCGGGACGGGGAAGACCACGTTTGCGCGCGCCACCGCGAGCCGGCTCGGGTGGCCGTTCGTGGAGTTGTTTCCCTCACGCCTCGCGTCGAGCGAGAGAGGACTTGCCGCAGGAATCGGGGAGGCGTTCGCGTCGTTGTCCGAACTCGACCGTGTCGTGGTCTTCATCGACGAGGTCGAAGAGGTAGCGGCCCGCCGCCGACCGGGCTCGACCACGGTGGGCGTGGTCAACGAACTGTTGAAATCCATCGTCCGGTTCCGCGAGCGTGCGGGTCGCCTGTTGGTGTGTGCGACCAATTCCGTGCGCGAGCTGGACGAGGCGTTCCTGCGCCACGGGCGGTTCGACTACGTTCTCCCGATCGGTGCACCCGATTCCGAGGCCCGGTATGCCCTGTGGGAGCGCTATTTGGGTAACGAGCAGGTCGATGTTGCCGCGCTCGTCGCGGCGACCGAGGGCTATACCCCCGCGGATGTCGCCCACGCGGCGCACATGGTCGCGCAGGAGACGTTCGAATGCAGCGTCGATTCGGGCGTGCGCTGCCATGCCAGCACCCAGGACTATCTCGATGTGATCGCGACGGTTCGACCCACGCTGACCCCGGAGATGCTGCAGGCGTTCGATGAAGACATCGAGCACTACGCCCGCACCTGAGTGCTCTCTCGCTTTGGCGCGAGCCCGAGGCCGGTCGGTGGCCAACCCGGTGTTCGGGAAGAACAGAAGCTCGGTGCTCGCGTCGAGATCTTCGATTTGGACGTTCGCCCACGGGTCACCTTTCTTGTCGGTCGATCGCAGCGACTATCCCGCCCAGAACGACTTGCTGACCGTGTCGGATCCGGCCCTCCAGGATTGTGGTAATCGGTGTATCTGCCAGCGAAGCCAACGCATCGTTGACCCGTTCAACGGATGTCCGGAAACGTTGAGGCCGAGCATTTTCGCTCGAAGGTGAGCAGTTTCGCCTTGTCACATTCCCGATCCGGCCACCCCTACCATCGGCGAGGTCAGTGACGTCCGGTGTGGTGTCGTGGTCTCCGGTCAGACCGAACGCCGGATGGTCGCTGAACTGAGGATTATGATCCCGATCCGCAGCCTCAGCGCCCCACGACACTCGGTGGATCCACCATTGCAACCTCCTCGAAGCGATCAGTCGAGACCCGTTGATTGTCACCGGATGAGCAGTACCCACACTGTTATTGCCGCAGATGGCGACTGGCGGGGCGGCTTCACGATCAGTTCAGGGTGATCGGCGAGCCCTGTATGCGTCCTGCGCCAGTGATCGAGCACGTCATACGCTCCACCGGCTCCTGCCGGCGGGGGCACGGGCCTGCGCTTCGCAGTGCCTTCGGCGTCAGGGGCTGCGCGATATCATGCAATGATGCCAGGCCCAGTCGCGAGGTTGGCACCTCAAGCAGTCCTCACTCCGCCCAGCCCTGCCTCGTTGTTCCTGGTGCTCGTCGCCGGGGACTCCGACGAAGACCGCGCGACGGTGTGCGACGTGATCTCCGGGATCGACGGACCGCTCAAGGCGGTGGGATTTCGCGAACTCGCCGGCTCACTGTCGTGCGTGGTCGGTGTCGGTGCGCAGTTCTGGGACCGCGTGAGCGCGTCGTCGAAGCCGGCGCACCTGCATCCGTTCGTCCCGCTGTCCGGGCCGGTCCACAGCGCGCCCTCCACGCCGGGTGACGTCCTGTTCCACATCAAGGCCGCCCGCAAGGACCTGTGCTTCGAACTGGGCCGCCAGATCGTCTCCGCGCTGGGCTCCGCCGCCACCGTGGTCGACGAGGTGCACGGCTTCCGCTATTTCGACTCCCGCGACCTCCTCGGATTCGTCGACGGCACCGAGAATCCCACGGACGACGACGCCGCGGACGCCGCCCTGATCGGCGACGAGGATCCCGACTTCCGGGGCGGTAGTTACGTGATCGTGCAGAAGTACCTGCACGACATGAGTGGGTGGAGCGCGCTGAGCACCGAGGAACAGGAACGGATCATCGGGCGCACCAAGCTCGAGAACGTCGAACTCGACGACGACGTCCAGCCCAGCAATTCGCACGTCACCCTCAACACCATCGTCGACGACGACGGCGTCGAACACGACATCCTGCGCGACAACATGGCATTCGGCAGCCTCGGCGAGGCCGAATACGGCACCTACTTCATCGGGTACGCCAAGGATCCCGCCGTCACCGAACTGATGTTGCGGCGCATGTTTCTCGGCGAGCCGCCCGGCAACTACGACCGCATCCTCGACTTCTCCACGGCGGCCACCGGCACGTTGTTCTTCGTCCCGAGCCGGGACGTGCTCGAATCGCTGTGCGACGAGCCGGCCGCCGCGGAGTCGGCACCCGAAGAACAAGAACCGGTCGAGCCCGCCGCGGCCGATCCGTACGACCTGTCCCTGAAAATCGGTGGTCTCAAAGGAGTATCGCAATGAGTGATTCGAGCAATCTGCACCGCAACCTGGCGCCCGTCACCGAGGTTGCCTGGCAGCAGATCGGCGAAGAGGCCGCCCGCACGTTCAAGCGGCATGTCGCGGGGCGGCGTGTCGTCGACGTCGCGGGACCGTTCGGATACTCCTACTCGGCCCACAACCTCGGCCGGGTCACTCCGATCAAGACGTCGGACAGCAGGATCCGGGCTCAGCAGCGGCAGGTGGACCCGCTCGTCGAACTCCGGTTCCCGTTCACCCTCAGCCGCGCCGAGGTCGACGACGTCGCCCGGGGTTCGCTCGATTCCGACTGGCAGCCCGTCAAGGACGCCGCGAAGGCCGTCGCGTTCGCCGAGGACCAGTCGATCTTCCAGGGATTCGACGAGGCGGGGATCCGCGGTCTCGGACCGTCCAGCGACAACCCGGTTCTCAGTCTGCCGGAGGATCCGCTGCTGATCCCCGACGCCGTCGCGTCCGCGTTGTCGGCGCTGCGACTCGCCGGTGTCGAGGGACCGTATTCGGTGGTGCTCGACGCCGACGCGTACACCGCGGTCAGCGAGACCCGCGACGAGGGACATCCGGTGTTCCACCACCTGCGCGACCTGGTCACCGGCGACATCATCTGGGCGCCCGCCATCAGCGGCGGGTACGTGCTGTCCACCCGCGGCGGCGACAACCAGCTGACCCTGGGCACGGACCTGTCGATCGGCTACGACAGCCACACCGCCACCGATGTGACGCTCTATCTCGAGGAGACGTTCACGTTCGCCTCGCTCACCGCTGAGGCTGCGGTCGTCCTCGCACGCTGACGCACGCCGGGGTCGTCAGCCGCCGGACAGCAGGTACAGCCCACCGAAGGTGTAGGTGACCATGGTGAGCAGCAGTGCCAGCTGCCCGGTCAGCTGATGACCCCGGGGCAGGACCCGCACGGATTTGTCGTGTGCCGCAAGCACTTCGAACCATGGAAGCGTCGCCGGCCAACTCGAGAAGGACTCGGCGGTCGTCCCGGCGGGCAGCTTGCTTGAGCTGCTCGGACGCGGCCAGCAAGGCGCGCCTCGAAGAGCTGCGTAAGGAGTTGGCCGATCTACGGGCCGAGGCCGACGCCCGGCACGCTCAGTGGGAGGCGGAGCGGCAGGCGATCCGGCGGGTGCAGGAGCTGCGGGGAGAGCTGGAACGATTGCGCCACGAGGCCGAGGAGGCGGA
>NZ_JAAXPA010000071.1 GCF_012396235.1 Rhodococcus opacus
TGGACATCATGCTGATCACCTACGGAACCGGGGCACGGATAAAGGCGCTACGCGGCGACATCGACGCCGCCGCACGACGCCTCGACGAGGGAGCCGGAATTTCCGCGACGCTTTCACTCCCGCGCCTGGCAGCGCGGATCGAGAACGAACGAATCGGCATCAGATTGCCGACGTCGGCGGCGTTGGTGTTCACGTCGGTGGCCACGATCACCTGGTGGGCCTCGTCCACCACGGCCTGCGCGTTGTAACACTGCGCGAAGGCCCCGTCGCCGGTCAGCATGATCTTCGACTCGGGGTCGGTGAAACCCGCGTTGCGCCTTCGGTTTCGGTGTCGCCTTACCGGCCGCGGCGGCGCCCGCACCGGCGGCGGTGTCATCGTCGTCGCCGCGGTCGCGGGCCTTGCTCTCGGCCCGCTCCCGCGCCGCCTGCCGTGCCTCTTCCTCGAGGGCGGCCTTCGCCTCCCGGATCGTCGCCAGCCGGGTTTCGCGGCGGCGCAGCTCCTCGGGCAGCTCGTCGCCACGCCGATTCTTGCCGTACTCGGCGTCTTCGGCCTTGCCGACCCGGTCGGCCTCGGCCAGCAGCGCCGAGACCTCGTCGGCGAGGACCTTCTCCTTCTCCGACATGCGGGCGTAGCTCATCGCCTTGCGTGTGGAGGCGTTCGCCCGCACCTTCGTCCCGTCCAACGCGACCCGACCCAGCCGGACCATTCCCGCGGCCTGACACAACGCCAAGGCCTGGACGAACAGGTTCCCGAGCGCGGACAGGTGCCGTTTGCGGAACCGGGCGATCGCCCGATAGTCGGGGGCCGCCCCCGCGGCGAGCCACCGGAAGGGCACGTCATCGGTGCATTTGCGTTCGATAGCGCGGGACGAGCGGACGCCGGTGGTGTAGCCGTAGAGCAGGATGCGCACCATCAGTCGCGGATCGTAGGGTGGGGCGCCGCGGCTCTCGGTGTAGGCGGCGCGGATCCGGGACAGGTCCAGGTGCTCGTCGACCAGTTCCGCGACGAACCGTGCCAGATGCTCGGCGGGCAGCCAGTCGTCGAGCGACGGCGGGGGCAACAACCCCTGGTCCGGGTCGAACGCCCGGAACGTCTTGTCCACCGGCGGCTTCGGAACCGCGGAATCAGGTTCGACCGGCTGCGCAGGGTCTACCTCGAACAACCCACCATCATCGAGATCATCAGGCACGCCTCATCATCTCGCACACTCGACCATCACCCGAACACCCAGCTCGGCGTGTTACCGCCCCACGCTCCTAGGGTGAGATGAATTGCGGCGTCTAATCGACGGTATGACATCGGCTGGGTTCGCGTATCAGTTGCCTGCGGGGAACTTCACCATTTCTGCTGTTCTCGCGTGGGCACCATCAGGACGGTCGACGACATCCAGAGCGGCGCAGGAGTACTTCCCGTTCGCATATTCGCGGGGTGTGACCGCGTATCGGCGCTTGAACTCTGCAATGAAGTGGGAGGCGCTCGAATAGCCCACGGCGCGTCCCACTTCGCTCACCTTGTTGCCGGATCCGGTGATGAGCATGCGTCGCGCAGCGTCCAGCCGCTCGGATTTGAGGAACTGGTAGGGACTGACTCCGATCGTCGCACGGAAGGTATGTGCAAACGCCGACTCACTCAACCGGACCTCACGCGCGATGTCACTCACGGTGATTGATTCAGTGAGGTGAGACCTGATGTACTCGATCGCCGCCCGCGTAGGATCGGCGTCGGAATCGTGTGAGGCAACCTCCAGCGGATCCTGGCAGCAGACGATCTGCATAAGGCGATACACGATCTCCTGCAAATAGATCGGCGCGAGCACTCGCTCGTCCAAATCGCCATCGAGAGCTCGAAGGAACCGCAAAACAGAGTGGAGTAGTCGTGCATCCACACTGAAGGTACCGCTGCACTGATTGCCACTGGTACGGCCACGCCGGGCCACCGGCACCGCCGCAGCATCGCTGACCAAGACATTTATCGACATGCGGCGAATGATCGCCGCGTCGATCTGCAGAAACATCGCGAGGAAGGGATTGTCGGTGGAGGCCGCGACTACGTCGACCGCAGGGCACAGACGGTCCGTGAAGACAACTCCCTCGCGGGGGCCACAACCGTGAGCGATGCGACCAATGTCCACGGACAGCCGTCCCTGGGCGACGAGACCGAAGGTGACACCATGGGCCGGCCCCCACGAATACGGTCCCGGCGCATCGAACCGGCAGACGGTCAGCCCCGGCCGCACCTCCCGAGCCCCGACCCCACCTGCCCAGCAATTCAGTTCGACGAGGAGATCCTCCATTGGCATCGTCTGGGTCACACTGTCCACGTCTGCGCCTTTCGTCCGAAGCGGTAGAGATTCGGCGCGGTCACATCCGATCCGAGAAGCGGCGTGCGGCGAGCTGCATCGACTCCCCCACCGTTGCGAACGGTGGGGCATACGGGAGACCCATCGCGGCAAGGTCATCGATGCTCATCATCGTCACGCCACCGCTGCCGGTGTCCGTAGGCGTCGTCAGGTTATCGACGTGCTCACCGGTGTGCATGGCGTCGGAAAGGCGGGCGGCCATCCGGACCGGATTGCGGTACGCCGGATGCGTGGTGACATTCTTCACGCGTTTCCCGCGCGGCCAGGCCCGCGGTCGTCGCGCAGCGACTCGATATACTCGTCCATCTCGCCCCGGCTGTCACGTCCTTCCTCGGTCATCGGGCGCGACGCGAAGTTGGCGGTGCCGTTGGCTACGCAGTCTGCGGCGGTATTGACCTTCGTGCGGTCGACGGCGCTCTCGGGGGCGGCTTCGGTGGTGGTCATGATGTTCCCTTCTGTCAGGACTACGAGGCAGCCTGGACGAGTTGCAGATGAAGCGGAGGAACGGTGCGGCGGCGTCGAACCATCCGCTGCGGGGGTCGTCGAGGCCGCCGTTCCACGCCGTGGTGCCCGAGACGACACCGAAATCGTGGAAGGTGATGCGGTAGAAGAGCAGTGTCCTTGGTCGTGTCGACGGGACCCATCGATGATCATCGCCGGTGAAGATGACGTGGTCACCGCCGCGATAGGAAGCCCAGGGCGAACATGTCAGCGTCGCCGCATTGCCGGACAGTGCAGAAGCGATCGGGCGCCCGTGTCGATCGAGTCCGACCATCACCAAAAGCGCGCGATATCTGGCCGGCCTCGACGCGAAAGACCCAGTGGAACAACCTGAGAGGAGAGGCCGGATGATCAACCATGACCACACGTCGTCCTATGCCGCACACCGAGACTCGCAGCGACCCGATCAGTGAATCGGTGTATTCGGGCTTAGCCACTCACCCTGCGGCACAGTACAGGCTCGGGTCTTGCGCCGCCCTATGAGGTTGGTCGGCGTGACGTGCCGAGAACTCTGCCCTCCTCTTCTCCGGGGGATGTGTTGGCCGCAGTCCTGCGGCCTGATGCCGTCAAGAATCACGGACCGCTATCCTGCGTTTTGTACGCGTCGGCGCCGCCGTTGCCGTCAGGCCCAGCTACGGTGTGATCAACGCTTTGAGGAATCCTTCTTCGCGCGTAGTGAACTGTTCAGCTGTAGAAGGCAATTCGTACAGACTTACGCGATGCGTGAGCACCGCGGTCGGATCGATCACACTGTTTTCGATAAGCTGCATCGCATGCCATTGGGCGGTGCGGGCGTTGGCGAATCCGTTGAGCACCAACCTTAGGTTCTTGAAATGCATGTCGAAGAGTGACACCGGGTGATCGCGCTCGAGGTAGACGCCACCGCCGCTGATCGTTCCGCCGGGCCGGGCGAGAGCCACCGAGAGGTCGAAAGCGCCACCGCGGCCAGCAAATTCAACTACTTTGTGCACTCCGAGCCCCTGTGTGGCATCGAGGACCGCCTGGATTGACGTGTCTACAGCGTCCGCGCTGGCATCCATCGGCACCGCACCGAGTAATTCGGCCCGTTTGCGGCGGAAGGGCACGGGATCGAACGCGTACACCGTTGCGTTGGTGTGACGGCGGATCAGGTCGAGTGCCAACAGGCCCGTGGCCCCGCAACCGACGACCGCGACGGTATCGGTCAGTTCGATCTCTGCCGCGTGTACCGCTATTGCGGCTGCCGGCAGGTTGCATGAGAGGAACGGAACGACGTCATCGGGGAGCGAGTCGGGAACGTGCTCGAGGTGGTCGTCTGCCAACGGTGCGCGTACATACTCTGCGTGGCTTCCCCCCAGGTCTCCGAATGCTGTGCCGAAGCCGTAGATCGCCTTGCCTGAGGTCAGGCAATGTGCGGTCTGGCCTACCCTGCAGGACTCGCAGCGACCGCAGCTGACCGAGTAGGGAAATGTCACCCGGTCCCCGACGGCGAAGCGGTTGACGGCTGATCCGACTTCGACCACTTCGCCGCAGATCTCGTGCCCTAAAGTTGTGTGACCGGGCGCAACAAGTTCCTCGACCTCGCCGTTGTAGAGGTACAGATCGGATCCGCACATGGATGTGGTGATCATCTTGATGATGACGTCCCCGGGCTGTTCGATGCGTGGATCGGCCAGCTCCTCGATCCTGACGTCCTTGGGTCCGTGGTAAACGGCTGCTCGCATGTCTGCCTCCCTTCTCGGGTAATGAGTCGGCTTACCCGAAACGGTCGTAGTGGATGGTGTCGATTGATTGGCCGCCCGCACTCAGCAGCTTCAGAACTGCGTCTACCATGGGCGGCGGTCCGGCTAGGTAAATCCGCGCACCGGCGAGGCTGTCAGCATGTGTGGCGAGCGCGTCGGTGACGTAGCCGCTGGACGTTGAGACGT
>NZ_JAAXPA010000072.1 GCF_012396235.1 Rhodococcus opacus
CGGCACGGCACGGTCCGCACACCAAGAACAAGGGTAAGGAAGACAACATGCCACAGTTGGCGCGATCCGAATGGTACGACCTGACGCGGGACATGAACTGGACACTCCGATATGTCGAGGAAGATCAGGTGTGGCCGCAGATTCAGTCCAACAGCTACGGAGTACCGGCGGAGAAGTGGTGGATCTGGGACGAACCATACAAAATCACATACCCGGAGTACGTCCACAATCAGGTCGACAAGGACACATCTGTATACGCGGTCAATTCCATCCTCGCCCGGTCGGCGATGTACGAAAGCCTCGACCCCGGTTGGAAGTCGGCGATCCTGGCGCATTACGGTGCCATCGCAGTTCCCGAGTATCTCGCCGGTCTCGGTGAAGCCCGCATGGGGCGGTTCGGCCGTTGTGCGGCGTGGCGGAACATGGCCACTTACGGGACGCTCGACGAGACCAGGCACGGCCAAATCCAGACCTTCGTTCCCCACGGACTGCTGGCGAAGGAACCTCGAGCAGATTGGGCGCACAAGGCGTTTCACACGAACGAATGGGGTGCGGTCGCTGCACGCAGCCTCTTCGACGACATGTTCACGGCTAATGACGCTGTATCCACGGCCATCCAGCTGACCTTCACCTTCGAGACCGGATTCACGAACTTGCAGTTCCTCGGCATGGCTGCCGACGCGATGAAGGTCGGCGACGTCGATTTCGCGTCATTGATCTCGTCTATCCAGACGGACGAGGCCCGGCACGCCCAGCAGGGGGAACCGACGATCAAGGTCCTCATCGCCAACGGCCGAGCGGACGTCGCGCAAAAGCTCGTCGATCATATGTTCTGGCGCACCTGGCATATCTTCGCTCTGCTGACCGGTTTGTCGATGGACTACTACACGCCCCTCGAGCACCGCAAGCATTCGTTCAAGGAGTTCATGAGCGAGATGGTAATCAAACAGTTCATGGATCAGTTCCGAGACTTCGGGCTCGAGGTTCCGTGGTATTGGGAAGACCATTTCCTCGAGGAGTTGGACTGGTATCACCACGGCCTTCATCTTGGCGTATGGACGTGGCGACCGACCGTCTGGTGGAACCCTGATGCAGGTGTCTCGCCTGAGGAACGCGTATGGCTCGAGGAGAAGTACCCCGGCTGGAACGATACGTTCGGCAAGGTATGGGACGTAATCACTGAGAACGTCCGCGCCGGAAAGGCCGAACTCACACTGCCCGAAACGTTTCCGATGGTCTGCAACATGTGCCAGATCCCGCTCGTCAACCCAGCGGGCTTCCTGGCCGGCAAGTTGGACACTCCCGAGCCGCTGATAGTGGACACGGCCGATCGCCGTCTCCTTTTCTGTTCAGAACCATGCAAGTGGGTCTATGAGCAGAACCCGGAGCGCTTCGCCGGGCAACTCACGATCATTGATCGCTTCTTGAGCGGGGTCATCCAACCACCGACTATCGACGGCGCCCTGGACTACATGAGTCTGTCGCCGGAGGAACAAGGACAGGACGCAACGAACTACGCATGGGCGTTCACCGGGCAACCCGGCAGCGACCGGGCCAGCTGAGAAGGAGGCTCGAGATGGCTTTATTTCCAGTGCAAGGGATATTCGACGATGACTTCGTCGTCATGCTCATACCGATCGACGACGCGGACCCGATGTCGGTCGTCGCGGAGAAGGTGGCACACCACGCCGCCGGCCGACGCGTCGCGCCCCAGCCCGGGCCTCTGCGAGTGCGGTTCCACGGCCAGGTACTCGCGGACACCGCCACCGTGGCCGATGCGGGGGTAGCCCCGCTCGATGTGCTGCAGGTGGGGTATCGATGAGTCACGTGGAGGACGAATGGGCCGACGCACTCGAACTCGACGAACTGTGGGAAGGCGACATCATCGACGTGGAGTTGCACGGGGAGCAGATTCTGCTGGTGCACCACGTCGGTGGCGAGATCCTGGCTTTCCAGGGCATGTGTCCGCACCAGGAAGTGTTGCTCGCCGACGGGAACTGGAACGACGAATCGGGTGTCCTCGAATGTCCCGGACATCACTGGCAGTTCGACATGCGAACCGGAAACGGACTCAACCCCACAGGCTGCCGGCTCTACCGGTTCCCCGTCCGCATCGCCGATGAACAGATCCAAGTTGGCATACCGAGCGACGGCGTACGACATCACAACCGAGCGAATGACAGCTAGAAGGCGGAGATGGCAGACGTGAGACTCAAGATGGTGGGACCGCTCATGCGCGGACTCGACATGGACCTGGCCGATGCCGTTGCGGACGCGATCATCGCTGACAACCCGGACTCGGATGTCCAAGTACACGACGAGGGAGGGTATGTCCGCATTCAAGTGCCCGAGTACTGCCGGCTCACCCAACTCAGCCTGGAGCGGGAACTCGGGCGGGCCTTTCCACTGGTGGAACTCGAGCCGGCACTGAGCGGATTCGCCGGTCGCATGAAGCAGGTCAACGACGAAGAGATTGTTTGGTTTCTGGAAAGGAAAGATTGAGATGGCGTCCAAGACGAGGATCAAGCCCAAACCCAAGACATGGAGCCTCTTGGGGGATGTGCGGCGCAAGCCGACGCCGTACGAGGTCGTCACATCGAAGTTCCACACCCACTTCCGTCGCGATCCGCAACCGTTCGAACATGCAGGAATGCCCCTCAATGGTTGGTATCTGCAGTACCGGGAAGGCTCACCATTCCAGGTAGAGGACTGGGAGCAGTTCCGCGACCCCTACAAGCTCACCTATAGGGACTACGTTGCAGTGCAGGACGAGCGGGAAGTGTTCGTCGACAAACTCATCGACCAACACGAACGCGGGGAGTCTGCCCGGGGCCTGACTCCGGAGTGGGTGGCGACGCTCGAACGGCTACTCGTACCACTACGCTTTCCGCTGCACATCCTGCAGATGACGGGACTGTACGTAGGCCAGATGGCCCCATCATCTTTCATCACCAACTGCGCCAACTTCCAGGCCGCGGATGAGATGCGCCGTATCCAGCGCGTGGCCTACTGGACGAAGGTTCTCGCGAACGCCCATGGGGACCGGCTCGCATCCACGGACGCCGCGCGGACCAGCTGGGAACACGATCCCCTATGGCAGCCGGCGCGCGAGGCATTGGAACGGCTCCTGATCGCGTACGACTGGGGCGAAAGCTTTGCGGCCTTGAACCTCGTGATCAAGCCACTTCTCGACACGGTGTTCAACGTGCAGCTCGCGGCTCTGGCCGGGGAGAACGGGGACGAGTTCCTGCGGATGCTCTTCACAGAGTTCGGCGAAGACAGCACTCGCAGTCAGACCTGGTCAGCCGCCCTCGTTCAGTACTGCATCGAGCGTGACCCGCAGCTGGCGGACGTGCTCGTCGGCTGGATCGGGCAATGGCAACCGCTCATGCTCGAGGCCGTCAGCAGTCTCGGTCAGATGTTCGAGAAGGCGCCACAGTCGATGGCGGCCGTCGACCTGACCGAGGCCGTCGCATCTGCACAGCATCAGCACCTGCAGGCGTGCGGCCTCAGGATGCCGTCCGGGGGCCACGAACGGTGACATCGGCCTATCGAGTACGAGTGACGCCGGACGGTGAGGAGTTCGAAATCCGCGAGGGGGAACGGATTCTCGCCGCTGCCCGGCGCTCCGGCGTCTGGCTGCCCTTCGAGTGCGGCTGGGGAGCGTGCGGGACCTGTAAGCTCACGCTCATCGAGGGCCAGATCGACACGCTCTTCGACACCGCACCAGCGATTCACCCGCGGGACGCCAGGCGGGGACGAATCTTGGCGTGCCAAAGCGCGGCCGGCTCAGACCTTGTCGTCAAGGCGACCCGGACCGATGAGTCCCCGCGGACTCATCTCGGCACCGGCGACTACACCGCGCACTTGGCGCAGGTGGATGAGCTCGCTCCCGACATCCGCCGGTTCCGTTTCCGGCTCGATCGGCCGGCAGACTACCGAGAAGGCCAATTCGCAGTCCTCGAACTCGGACCGGATCTGCGGCGATGCTATTCGATGGCGGCCACGTCCGGAGAACGTCACGTCGAGTTCATCGCCAAGCGCTACGCCGGTGGTCGAGGTAGCGAACGTCTCTTCTCCCTGCCACTGGGCTCGGTTGTTCCCATCGAGTTGCCCTACGGCGACATGTGGCTACGCCAGGACGAGCGACCCATCTATCTGATTGCCGGCGGCACAGGGGTGTCGGCGATACTCGCCCTTGCGCACCAACTGGCGGCGACCAACGACCCCCGTCCTGTGCGGGCCTTTTACGGCGCAACCTCCGTCACCGAACTGGTCGGTCGGTCGCAACTGGCCCACCTCCTGGCCGGACTGCCCGACGGCCACCTTCACGCCACCACATCGACTCCGTCCGCGGACGTCTCAACGTCCAGCGGCTACGTCACCGACGCGCTCGCCACACATGCTGACAGCCTCGCCGGTGCGCGGATTTACCTAGCCGGACCGCCGCCCATGGTAGACGCAGTTCTGAAGCTGCTGAGTGC
>NZ_JAAXPA010000073.1 GCF_012396235.1 Rhodococcus opacus
CCCGAAGAGCGGATCGGGGGAAACACCGTCTGTCGCAACTAGCCGGCGGGCGGCAGATCATGACCAGGGCCGAGGGCATGGTGCAGGAGGTTCTGGCTCGTCGATCCCTGAAGGTATCCGGCGAGCCGATTGTGGCCGTGGCTTTCCACGACGACGAGCCGGGCCCCTAACTGCTCGAGACAGAGAACGACCCCTGTCAGTGGTCACCCTCGACGACATGCGTGATCCGGCCCGGCTAGCCATCCGACGTGGCCGACCGCACTCGTCCCGGCCGTCCGTCGCGCTGGTCAGGTGGCGAGTTCTTCGGCTTCGTCGCGGGCGCGTTGGGCGGCCTGCAGCTCGAGTCCGTAGAGCAGTCCGAAGGTGAATCCGTTCTCGCCCTCGGTGGCCCCGGCGCGGGCGCCGAGCGCGCGGAGGACGCCGCGGGCCACCACGCTGTCCTGGTGTTCACCGAGTACCTCCTGAATTTTCTTGTACTTCGCGACCTTCTTTCTGCTCTTCTTCCTACCGAAGATCGGGATGGTGAGCTCGGCGGCGTAACGGGCCCGCTTCGCGGCCTTCCGTGCCCGGTGGAGGGCCTCATCCCCGCCGTCGTCGAGGGCGGCGGCCAGCCTCTTGTCGGCCTTCTTCCACGCCTTCCGGGCGGCCTTCTCGAGCACCCGGGAACCGGATGAGGCCTCGTCGGTCAGCGGAGGCGCCGTGCGCCACTGGGCCAGGCTGGCGAGCAGCGCACGGTAGCGGCCCGTGTCGAGGGTCGCCATCACCTCGTCCTGATACCGGCGCTGCTCGGCGAGCAGGTCGTTGTCGATGCGGGCGGCGACCGGGCCCATCACCAGCTCGCTCGGCAGGTCGGCGACCGCCTTGGCGAACCGGGCGCGCTGGACCTGCCGGTCACGGACCTCACCGAGTACCCCGGCGTACCAGGACAGTTCCTCGTCGAGGTGCGACCGCGCGGCCGGGTCGAGAACCTTCTGGAACACGCGCAGGGTACTGCGGAACCGCCGGATACCGACCCTGGTGGAATGGATCGGGTCCAGCCCGCGGCGCAGCCACACGTCACCGGCGACGATCGCCTGAGCGTGTTGCTCGAGGTAGTCGGTCAGCAGCTTTCGAACAGTCTCCACACCGGCATCCCCGCCGTCGCCTTCGCTGGCGTCCGCGCGACCGCGGTCCGGCGTCAGCGCCCGGACAAGCTTCGACGCATACCGCGACGGGTGCGCACCGCTACGGGTCAACCGTGTGCCGATCGCCCGCAGGAGCTTGTCGTCACCGCGGTCACCGAGCTCGACCTCCACTTCGCGCCACTGGCTGGCGACGGCCCCCTCGTCGCCGGCGGTCGCGGTGGCCTGCACCGTATCGTCGGCGACCTCCGCCAACAGGTTGCCGTCCGCGTCGAGCAGGCGATGCCGGTGTCGGGTGGTGGAGATTTCGGCCACCCGCCGCACGGGTTTGCCGAGTGCCACACCGACGACCAGCTTCGCCAACTCGTCGGGCACCGATTCACCCTCGGTGATCGGCAGCCGGATCTCGGTGCGCGCCGTGCCCGCGGGCACCTTCAGGTGCCAGCCGGCGTCCACATCCCCGGATCGGCGCCGCAGCGTCAGGTGCTGGCTCAGCAAATCCCGGTCGGCGGTGTCGAAGTACACGCTGTCGAGGGTGACGGTGTCCCGCTCCACCCGGCCTCCGGCCGGAACCAGGTCGTCGAGGTCCGGTACCACGAAGCCGAGGCTCACGTCGTACTTGTCTTCCCGCTCCCGCCGCAGCGACGTCGTGAGTCCAGTCGTCGCTCTCCGGCCCGCACGTTCGGGCGACCAGGAAAAGTGGCGGTGACTGCCCACCGGGTCGTCCTCTCGCGTGTACGTTGCGCCCTGACCCCAGGACTGCGGTCCATGGTTTTCGGCCATCTCGTGTCCTCCTTTGCCACGTTCACACGGTCGTGCCGGCTCGGTACCACGATCCCGATAACCCCGCTGAGACGCGCAGGGTCGAAGGTCACTCGATGGACGCTGGTCTTCTCGCCTGTGCACACTCGGGTCTGCGAGGACTCGTCCCGGCACCGCGCATTGCGTTCGGTACGGGCGCCACCGGATCATCGGCGGGCGGCGCCACATGATGGCGTGGACGATGCCCAGTCCGATTGTCATCGGAACCAGGGAGCGGCTTTAGGGAATGACCCTCGGTTCGACGAGCGCGGCGCTGCTACGCCTACCGTGCCGTACCCCGCTCATCGTGTGCGAAGGACGCAGAGGACTGAAGTCCTCCGACAAGCAACGAGTGTCGATGACCTTGTTCCCTACGCCGGGCGCGGTCTCCGCGGAAGACTCGGAACCGAGCCAACGGAGGAGGTACACGATGGACACGAATCAGGCACTCCCGCTGCGCTGGTGGCGAATGGCACCGTGGAGCCGAAACCCACTCATGCGACGCTGCGACCGCGTCGATGCCGCCGCGGCTCTTCTCGCGACCGTGTTCGTACTGATCATGGTGCCGTGCGCGGCCGCCTTCGGGACAGCGACATACACGGGCCTGAGCGAACAATCCCACGCAGACCGCCAGCGCAGCCACCGACAAGCTGCCGTTCTCGTCGCCGACCCGCGGCCCGGATCGGTGGCAGACACACGTACCAGCTCCCGGGAACCCCAGAACCATGCGTCGGCGCACTGGACCGCACCGGACGGCACCCTGCGCTCGGGTGATGTACCGACGCCACCGGACGCGGAATCGGGCGACACGATCGACGTGTGGATCGACTCGAACGGCAACCTCACGGCCGAGCCGAGGACTGGGCAGGAAAACGCCACCGTCGCTGTGAGCGCAGCACTTTGCGTGTGGGCCGCCGCCGCGAGCGGTGCCTTCCTCTTGCTGTCCTGCATTCGATGGATGAATTCACGGCGCCGGATGCGGCAATGGGATCGCGAATGGAACGAATTCGGCCGGACACCAGGATGGCCCGTCAGCTGACCCCGTCACTCGAAGCCGCGTGACGCAGGAGCAGCGATCAACCCGACAATCCCCGACCGCAGCACTCACGATCTGGCCGAGACGAACGAGAACGACTCCGGCGCAGCTGGATCCACCGATACGAGAGCAGGACATTCGCGCGTGAACACCTCGACGACAGACGCACACCGCTCCGGCGGGCCCGCCGCACACCTGATCGGTATGCCAGGTATTACACGTGAACCGGGGGGTGAGGCGGTGGTGGTGGGATCGCGTGTCGTAGTCCGTACCGGTACCGGTTCCGAGCATCCGCACCCGGTTCGTGGCGTGGTGATCGAGGACTACGCGGACGAGCCCGCCGTTCGGGACCAACTCGGCGGGGGCCGGGCGCCGGTCCGCCGGTGGGCGATCGTGCTCGACGACGGCCCACTCGTGTTCGCTGATGACGGCGACCTCGAGCTCGACGCGGAACACCCTACCGCGGGCCCGGGGGATTTCGACTTCCGGCGCGGCTAGACATCACCGCCTTGCCGCGGACAACGACACGTCTCGGCACCGACACCGACACCGCCCTGATCAGAGCAGAAAGGACCACGGAATGAACACCCGCCCCTTCGATGTCGTGCCCGAGGCCGACCGGCTCGAGCAGACACACACCCTCGACACCGCCGGCGGCCTCCTCGACCCCGAACCGGCTTCCCGCGTACCGGTGCCCTGGGATGCGCCCGAAGCCGACCGGCTCGAGCAGGCGCAGCCGGTCGGCACCGTCGACGATGCACTGTCCTCCGCCGGCACCGACCATGCCTGGGACGCGCCCGAGGCGGACTGGCTCGAGCAAGCCTTCGCGGTCCCCTTCGGCGACGACCACGACGTCCGCGACGGGTAACCGGCCAGAAACTCGCCATCCTGGGGCGCGGCGGACCTTGACCCGCTCCACCCACACGTGCTCGAACCGTACGGCGGTGTGTCGCCACCACGGGCAAGGTTCGCGCTACGCGGTGCTCGCCGAGCCCGGCATCGGGTCGCACGACGGGGACTCGGCCCGTGGTGATGTCAGCAGGAGCGTGGGAGTTGCGGGTGTCGGGTCTGGGAATTTTTTCGCCATGACTCTTGTCATGTTCTATGTCAGA
>NZ_JAAXPA010000074.1 GCF_012396235.1 Rhodococcus opacus
AGGGCGTGGTGGAGGGCGGTGGTGTCGAGGTGGCCGGTGAGGTGGAGGGTGAGGGGGATGTTGTAGGTGGGGGTGGTGGTGTCGTATTGGTTGAGGAACCAGATGCGTTGCTGGGCGGGCGACAACGGTGCGAACTCCGGCTCCCTCGCGGCGGCGGTCAGCGAGGGGCGCGGCTCCGATTCGGTGTCGTCCAGGAGCAGTCGCGCCAGAGCACGCGGGGTGGGGGCATCGAACAGACTGCGCACGGCGAGGTCCGTGTGCAGGGTCGCGTTCACGCGGGCGACTGCCCGGGTCGCCGTCAGCGAGTTTCCACCTGCTGCGAAGAAGTCGTCGTCCACTCCCAGACTCGACAGGTCGAGTGACGCGGCGAGGATTTCCGCGACGGTCTGTTCGAGTGGGGTGGTCGCCGAAAGCTGCGCGGGGAGCGGGGTGGATCGGAGGGTGCGGAGCGCGTCGCGGTCGAGCTTTCCCGACGGCGTCCGCGGAATGTCGTCGATCTCGACGACCGCGGACGGAACGAGCTGTGCGGGAAGCCGACTCGTCAGGTAGTCGCGGAGTTCGCGGGGTCCGGTCGCGCCGGTGGTCGTCACGTAGGAGACCAGTGTCGCGTCCTGGCCGCTCGTGTCCGGGCCGCCCGTCGAGGGGAGCGTCGCGCTGAACGTGACCGCCGGATGACCGGACAGCGCGGCGTCGATCTCGCCGGGTTCGATCCGGTACCCACGCACTTTCACCTGCGAGTCGCTGCGACCCAGGTATTCGAGGACGGCACACCGCTCGCTCCCGGTGTTCCAGCGGACGACATCACCGCTGCGATACATGCGACCGCCCGGTGGGCCGAACGGATCGGCCACGAATCGGGTGGCGGTGAGTGCGGGCTTGCCGTGGTAGCCGCGGGCGATCGCATCGCCCGCGATGTACAACTCCCCCCGGGCCCGGAACGGGACCGGTTGCATCCGGGCGTCGAGCACGACCTCGGTGACGCCGTGGATCGGGCCGCCGATCACATTCGCACCGTCGGTGGCCGGATCGTCCGAGATATCTGCCGCCACGGTACTTTCCGTCGGTCCGTACGCGTTGATGAGTCGACGGTGCGGAGACCACCGGCGGATCACGTCGGGGGTGCACTTCTCCCCGCCGGTCACGACGCACTCGAGGTCGTCGAGGCCCCCGGGGTCCAGGGTGGCGAGAGTCGTGGGGGTCAGGAAAGCATGGGTCACCCGGCTGTCGGCGAGATGCCGACGCAGTTCATCCCCGCCGTAGATCGTGGTGGGCACGATCACCGCCGTGGCTCCCGCAGACCACGTGAGCAGATACTCGAGTACCGACGCGTCGAAGCTGGGAGACGCGAAATGCGCCACCCGGGACGCTGCGGTCACCCCGGTACGTCCGCGCAATGTGGTTGCGAGAGAGTTCAATCCACGGTGACCGACCACCACGCCTTTCGGAACCCCGGTGGACCCGGACGTATAGATCAGGTACGCCGCATTGTCGGGGCGGATCGTGGGCGCCTGACGAGCCCCCGTGTCACCGGTGTGCGGTGTCCGGCCGGCATCCGTGCCATCGATGTCGATCCACGTGACGGTGTCCGGCAGCGCGTCGCGACGACTGCTCGTGGTGAGGCCGACGAGGACTCCGGAATCGGTGAGCATGTGCTGGATGCGGATCTGTGGATACGTCGGGTCGACGGGCAGGAACGCGGCGCCGGTTCCGGCGACGGCCCAGACGGCGAGGACTGATTCGAGGGACCGCGGTATCGCGATGGCGACCACACTTTCCGGACCGACGCCCGTCTCGACGAGGCGGTCGGCAAGGATCAATGCGCGGGCCTGCAGCTCGGCGTACGTCAGCCGGCGGGCCCCGTCGTCTACGGCGATGGCGTCGGGCGAGCGCTCAGCGGCGTCCGTGAGGATCGCGCCCAGGGTCCGCGGCTCGTCGGCTGCCTCGCCCCGGGCCGGCACCACCGCTCGGTGCTCCGCGGCGTCCAGCAGGTTCAGGCGGGCAATGGGCAGGGACGCGTCGGATCCCATGGCGACGAGCACACGTGCCAGTTGCCCGAGGATCGCGTCGACGCTGTCGGCATCGAATGCCGACAGCTGGAAGATGCACCGCAGGTGGAGTGTGGTGTCGGTGGTGGTGGCGGCGAGTGCGAGGGGGTAGTGGGTGGCGTCGGTGGCGGAGGTGGTGGTGATGGTGAGGTCGGTGGGTGGGGTGGTGTGGTGGGGGTAGTTCTCGTGGACGGTGATGGTGTCGAAGGTGGTGGCGTGGGGGTTGGGGATGTGGGTGAGGGGGAGGTGGTGGTGGTCGAGGAGTTGTGTGTGGGTGGTGTGGGTGTGGTGGAGGAGGGTGGTGAGGGTGTCGGTGGGGTGGAGGGTGATGCGGACGGGGATGGTGTTGATGAAGAGTCCGATCATGGTTTCGATGCCGGGGATGTGGGGTGGGCGTCCGGAGACGGTGGTGCCGAAGGTGATGTCGGTGGTGCCGGTGTGGGTGGCGAGGACGAGGGCCCAGGCGGTGTCGAGGATGGTGTGGAGGGTGAGGTCGTGGGTGCGGGCCACGGTCCGCAACCCATCCGTCTGGGCGGTCGTGAGTGTCACCACGCGCTCCGCGCAGGGACCCGCGTCCCGGTGAGGATCGAGGCCCGGTGCGAGCCGCGTCGCGTCCTCGACACCCTCGAGCGCACGACCCCACGCGGCGACGGACGCCGAGACATCGCGCGTGCCCAGCCATTCGAGGAAATCGCGGTACGGCCGCACCGGCGCAAGCGCATCGGGATCGGCGTGGTGCTCGTAGAGCTGGAGGAGTTCGTGCAGCAGTAGCGGGGTGGACCAGCCGTCGAGTACCAGATGGTGGTTTGTGAGCACCAGGTGGTGGTCGTCGGGACCGGTCGTGACAAGGGTGAATCGCAGGAGAGGAGGCTCGGCCGGGTCGAACGGCGCGGCGCGGTCCGCGGTGAGGATGTCGTCGAGCTCTGCGGCGGGACGGTGTGCGGTGGTGACGTCGTGGTACGCCCAGGCGAGAGCAGTGGTCGTCACGACCTGTACCGGTGTGCCGTCCGGCGTGTGGGTGAAGGCCGCGCCCAGGTTCGGGTGACGGCCGAGCAGGGCTGCCACGGCGTCGCGCAGGCGGTCGGGATCGAGGGGTCCGCTGATGTCGAGGACGAGTTGGACGACGTAGGCGTCGGCGGCGGGCCCGCCGAGTTCGGCGTGGAACAGCAGACCGGCCTGCAAGGGGGTGAGGGGCCAGACGTCGGTGAGGGTGGGGTAGTGGTGGTGGAGTGCGTCGAGGGTGGTTTGGTCGAGGTGGACGAGGTCGAGGTCGCTGGGGGTGAGCCGGCCGGCGCCGGGTCGGCTGATGTGGTCGGCGAGGGCGGTGAGGGCTTCGGTCCACAGGTCGGTGAGCTCGGTGACGTCGGCCGCCGGGAGCACACCGGGCGGATACACCCAGGTGGCGCGCATGATCGGGACGCCCCCTGATTCGTAGACGTAGGCGTTGACGTCGAGAATCGCTGTGACGGGCACGTTTCCGAGGATCGTGGTGTCGAACTCGATGCTGGTTACCGGTTCCCAGCCGGTTCCGTTCGAGGGCCCGTGCGGCGGGTAGTCGAAGCGGCCGAGGTAGTTGAGGGTGGTTTGGGGTTGGGGGAGGTTGCGGAGTTGGCTTGCGGTGTGGGGGTTGAGGTAGCGGAGGGGGCCGTATCCGGTGCCGTGGTCGGGGGTGTTGTGGAGTTGTTCTTTGATGGTGGTGAGGGCGTGCCCGGTGGCGGGTCCGCCGGTGAGTGCGTTGTCGAGGTCGATGTCGGTGAGGTCGAGGAGGGTTGGGTGGATGGTGGTGAACCAGCCGATTGTTCGGGTGAGGTCGGCGCCGGGGATGAGGGGGTCGGTGCGGCCGTGGCCTTCGATGTTGACGAGCAGTGTGTGGGTGGGGGTGTGGTGGCGGTGGCGCCAGGTGGTGATGGCGAGGGCGAGGGCGGTGAGGAGGGCGTCGTCGATGCCGCAGTGGTAGGTGG
>NZ_JAAXPA010000075.1 GCF_012396235.1 Rhodococcus opacus
GGCGCGTCGGGTGTGCGCGTCACCTGCGCACCGAACATCGACACCAGTGTGTCGGTGGTTGTCGCATGATCGGTGTGGTTCCAGTCCTCGAGGATCAGCTGTTTTTCGTCGGCGTCGAGGAGGTCGATGTCGCCGACTCGACTGTCCGTATCGGCGATGATGGCTTCGAGGACACGCAGGTATCGGTTTAGCAGGGCTTGGACGTATGGTTCGTCGAACAGGTCGTGGAGGTAGGTCAGGGTTAGTCGGATTTGGGTGTCGTCGGTGATTTTCAGGGCGAGGGGGTAGTGGGTGTTGTCGTTGGCTCTGACGCCGGTGAGGGTTATGCCGTCGAGTGCGTCGGCCTGTTCGGTAAGTGTGGTCTGCTCGACGGGATACGACTCGAACACCGTCAGCGTGTCGAAGAGGGCGTCGGTTGTTCCGGCGGCTTGCTGAATGTCGGTGAGCCCGAGATAGAGGTGGTCGAGCAGGTCGGCCTGTTCACGGTGCATCCGCGTCAGTAGTTGGGTGATCGACTCGTCCGGGTCCGCTCGCACCCTGACCGGTACCGTGTTGATGAACAGTCCGATCATCGATTCCACGCCTGCGAGCTGGGGTGGTCGTCCTGACACGGTGCTGCCGAAGACTGTGTCGTCGCGGCCGGTCATCCGCATCAGCAGAATTCCCCAGGCCGCCTGCATGACGGTGTTGACGGTGACATCGAGTCGGGCGGCCAACTCGGACAGGGCACGTGTTTTGTGCTCGCCGAGATCGGCGGCTGCTTCGCCGGCCCGCGAGGAGATCTCTCGGCCCGGGTCGGCGGGGGCGAGCAGAGTCGGGCCCTCGACACCCTCGAGTGCCGCCGCCCAGACCCGCCGCGACGTCGCCTCGTCCTGTTCGGCGCGCCACTCGAGATAATTGCGATACGGACGGGCGGGAGGCAACGCCGACGCCTGGTCGCCGGCGGCATAGAGTGCGAGCATGTCCGTCATCAGCAGTGGCATGGACCAGCCGTCGAGCAGGATGTGGTGGTTGGCGACGACCAGCTCGTACCGGTCCTCGGCGACGGTGACCAGGGTGAACCGGATCAACGGCGGTGCGGTCATGTCGAAGTGCGTGGCCTGATCGTCGGCCAGCAGTCGCGTCAACGCGTCCGGGCGAGTGGTGTCGTCGACGTCGCGGAGATCGACCTCGGACCATGGCACCGGCACCTTGTCGAGGACCAGCTGCACGGGTATGCCGTCGGCTCCCTCGACGAACGCCACCCGCAAGTTCGGGTGCCGATCCAGTACCGCCTGTGCCGCCCTGTGCAACCGGGTGGCGTCCACCCGGCCGGTGAGGGTGAACACGACCTGCATCGAGTACACGTCGACCGACGACGCGGCCAACAGAGCGTGGAACAGCAGACCCGACTGCAGCGGCGTCAGGGGCCACACGTCCGTGACCGCCGGATACGCCGCTTCCCAGCGGTCGATGTCCGGTTGGCGTGCGGTGACCAATGGTAGATCCGACGGTGTCAGCCCGCCGGCGTCGGGGGTCTGCGCATGGGTGGCGAGGGCGGCGAGCGCAGCACACCATTTCTCCGCCAAGTCCTGCACATCGGTCCGCCGGATTGCACCGGTCGGGAACGTGAACGTGGCGCCCAGCACCGGACCCTCGCTGCCGTCGGTGACGATCGCATTGATGTCGACGACGCCGTTCGCCGGCATGTCGGCATCTCCCGGGGCGGCGATGTCGCCGAGATGGCCGCACGGTGCCCACTGCGCCCCCGGCATCTCGTTCGGAACACCACCGCCGGACACCCGGCCGAGGTAGTTGAAGCTGATCTGGCCGACCGGCAGTGACCGCAACTGCTCGGCTGTGTCCTGATTCAGGTAGCGCAGCAGCCCGTAGCCGATTCCCCTGTCCGGTATAGACCTCAGCTGCTCCTTGATCGACTTGACCACCACACCGGCGCCGGCGCCACCGGTGAAGGCGTCGTCGAGGTCGGCGGCTCCGATATCCAGACGCACCGGCAACACTGTGGTGAACCAGCCCACCGTCCGAGACAGATCCGCTCCCGCGGCAATCTGCTCCTGACGGCCGTGTCCCTCGAGTTGGATCAGTGTCGAGGATTCGGAGACCTGTCGCGTGCGCCGCCACCGGCAGACGGCCAGTGCCAATGCCGCCAGCAGTCCGTCCTCGACGCCGCCGTGGAACAGTGTCGGCAAGGTCGTCAGGAGTGATGCCGTCACCGGTGCCGGTACGCTCACCTCGACCCGGTCGAGGGTGGACCCGACATCGATAGCCGCGTTGAACGGGCGGAGGCCCAATACCGGGTCGGGGGCCTGCAGCAGCGCCTGCCACATCGGCAACTCCGCCAGCCGCGCCGGGGCCGACGCCTCCTCGACCAACGCGTGCGCCCACCGACGCATCGACGTTCCGGCGGGATCCAACACCGGAGTGTGCCCAGCGGACACCTGCGCCCACGCGGAGGCCAAGTCGGGCAGGAGTATCCGCCACGACACCCCGTCGATCACCAGGTGGTGCGCGAGGATCAGCAGCCGGCCCGGCCGCTGCGCGGTGCTGCATTCCGACCGGAAATCGAGCCACACGAACTGCACCATCACGCCCGTCGTCGGCGCCAACCGCCCCAACGCCGCATCCAATTGCGCCGACGCCAACGCCGCCGCGGCTTCCTCGTCGAGATCGGCGGTGACCTCCACCCGACGAACAAGGCCGTCCACATCGATGGCATCCGACCCACCGACTTCCAGACCCCACCCGCGTTCGTCGCCGACAAGTCGCGAGCGGAAAATGTCGTGGTGCTCGAGGACGGCCTCGACCGTCGCCACCAGCTCGCCGCGCTCAATTCCGGGCGGCAACTCCACCCACATGTGTTGCGAGAATCGACCGAAGCCACCGCCCCGCTCGATCAGCGCCCGCGCGACCGGGGTCAGCGGCATCCACCCGATGCCGCCGCCCGGCAACTCCTCGAGCGCCACCGGCTGTCCGGAGTCCTCGGGACGTTGCGCGACTGCAGCCAGGCCGCCGACGGTCCTGCGCTCGAATACATCGCGTGAGGAGAACACCACGCCCCGGGCTTTCGCGCGCGAGACCAACTGAATCGCGACGATGCTGTCGCCGCCGAGAGCGAAGAACGACTCGTCGACCCCGACGCGGTCGACGCCGAGGACGTCGGTGAAGACGTCGGCGATGGTCTGTTCGGTGGGGGTGACCGGTGGTCGGAACTGCCGGTTCGACGGTGTTGGTGCGGGGAGTGCTCGCCGGTCGATCTTGCCGTTCACGCTCACTGGCATCCGGTCGAGGGTCACGAACACCGACGGCACCATGAAATCGGGCAGGCGGGCACCGACCGTCGCGGTGAGCGTGTCGGGGTCGAGGTGGGCGCCCGGGGTCGGCACCACGTAGGCCACCAGTTGCTCGGTGACGGTGCCGTGGTGGACTGTCACTGCGGCGTGGGTGATGTCGGGGTGGGTGGTGAGGGTTGCTTCGATTTCGCCGAGTTCGATGCGGTGGCCGCGGATTTTGACTTGGAGGTCGCGGCGGCCGAGGTATTCGAG
>NZ_JAAXPA010000076.1 GCF_012396235.1 Rhodococcus opacus
GTGCCGATCGAGGTCAGAATGGTTCATCGTCGGGGCGGTGGATTGCGGCGAAGGCGGCGCAGTTGTTCTTCGTGTTTGGTGACGGTGGCGGCGAGCGCCTCGACCACGGTGCGAAGGTGCGCGACCTCGGTGGCGAGACCGGTCAGGGTGCGGGCGTTCGGTTTGTCGGGTGCGGTGTTCATCGACGACGGCGCGCAGTTGCTTGTCCCGGTAGAGCGTCGCCCGGCCGATCTGGGCCTGTTCGGCGACGGCGGTGAAGGTGATCGGCTGTCCCGTGGTGGCGAGTTCGACGCAGATCCGTTCGACCCTGACCAGGGCGTTCTCGCTCATGCGGTCTCCGATTGCGCGATGAGCGCGTCGAGTCGGGAGACGAGGGTGCGGTGCCGCTTCGCCTCGTCGATCCATCCGCGCTTTTCCGCATCTTCGGCGAGATCGTGAGCGTCCACGCGCTGTGCAGCGAGTACTCCGAGGTGGGTGGCGTCGGTGTGGAAGCTCGGGCAGTGCTCGCAGATGTTTGCGTATGGGCAAGAGCCTTGCGCGGGTGCCCGCAGGCAGTAGCCGCCGGCCAGGCGCGATTTGATCGCCGGTGCGTCCTTCCATCCGCCGTCGGTGATGTCGGTGATCGGGAGCTGGGTTCGGCCGGTGGGCATCGGCCCGGTGTGGCTTTTCGCCAGGTTCAGGGCGCGTTCGTATTCGGTGCGCACGGTGCTGTCGAAGAGGTGCGCGTAACGCAGACTCATTTGGCTCGAGACGTGTCCGAGAAGTGCCATCAGTGCTTGCAGGGATACCCCGGCGTTAATGAGTGCGGTGGCGTAGGTGTGTCGGAGTTGGTGCGGGGTGACGTGCCCAAGTCCTGCCGTCTCGGCGGCTCGGTTCAGTTCACTGCGAACTGCATTCTGGGAGAGTCGCTTTCCATGGTGGGTGAATAGGAAATCGGCGGGTGCGCCGGTGCGGGGGTGGCGCATGGGTCGGCCGGGTGAGCGGGTGGCGGTGATGCGATCGACGAGGGTGAGGACTTCCTCGTCTAGGGGAATCATGCGTTCGGAGTCGAGTTTGCCGAGGGGGACCTTCAGCCAGGATCCCTGGCCGGGTATTTCGTGGATGCAGTCGAGTTCGAGGTCGAGGAGTTCACCGATCCGCAGCCCGCATGCCCGCTGCACCAACAGTGCATCGGCTGCGAGTCGGTAGGGCGAGTCCGACAGTGCCGCCGTGAGTTTGCGGTCCGCATCGACGGGTAGGTATCGAGGGAGGAAGCGTTGCGCCCGTGGGAGGTCGGTGCGGAAGATCAGTCGCCGGGCGGGTGCGTCATCCCAGCCCCATTCAGTGATATCGGCGAGAAAATTCCCGACCGCATGCACGCGCCTGATTCGGTCCGCGACGGTGATCGGTTCACCGGTGACGGTGTTGACGGTGGTGGTCAGTGAAGCGATGAACGGTTCGATGTGTCGGCGCCCGGTCCAGCGCGGACAGCGATGCGATGTCGGGGTCGATGGCGGTGAGGTATCGGCCGAAGTGCGCCAATCTCGTGGCGAGGCTGCTGACCGTCTTGGCCACGCAGGTGGCGCGTTTGCGTTGCAGGTAGGCCACGAACGCCGGGCGCAGCGTCGCGGGGACGTCGGCCATCCGCTCGTCGAGGGTGAGCGGCGTGACTGCCGGTTGAGCTTCGCTGTCGAGGATCCCGAGGTGAAAGAGAGTCTGCCGCGCGCTGTGGGTGGTGCTCCGGTAGTGCCTCGCACCTCGGCCGGTGCGCATCTGGCGAATATCGCACGCGTTCAACAGGTCCTGCAGATCGCTCTCGCGTAGATCGGCCAGGGGGCGGCCGGTCTGAATCAGCAGCCTCGCGATGATTTGCGACCCGATGGCCGATGCGACGCGCTGGGTGAATCCCAATTCCAATGCTGCGGAGATGAACTGATTCAGGTCCGGTTCGAGGCAACTGTCGGTTAGTTCGTGCCAGAGGCTCGCGAGTTTGCGGTTGAGGAGGTAGTCGTAACCCGGTTGCAGCCGCCGGCTGACCATCAGGAAGGTGATGAACGGACGGGTCGAGCAGTTCGCGGCCAATCGTGTGTCGAGGGGCAGGTCGGCCCACTGCTGGACCTGGGGCCAGCGCCGCAGGAAGGATCGGGCGGCTTGGGTGTAGGCGGTGTTGCCGCGACGGCGCCGCTTGAGGTGGACCAGGTAGGCGGCGTAGATGTCCGCCGGACTCTCAGGTTCGGGCGCGTAGTCGTGTGCGGGCCGCATCGTATTCCGCCTTGACATGTGTTGGTGCCAAATGGATGTACCGGGCTGTGGTGTCGACGTGCGCGTGCCCGAGCAGTGCTTGCATCACTGCCAGATCCACACCGGCTTCGGCCATCGCGGTGCCGAAGGTATGACGGAGTGCGTGCGGGTGCCCGGCGGGCACTCCAGCTTTGAGCCGGTGATAGCGGAAGATGGTGCGCAGCCCGGCCGCCGTCAATGGCTGGCCTCTGTTCGGGCCTTTGGCGACGAGGAACAAGCGAGTGCTCGAGGACTCCGGTCGCTCGGTGAGCAGATACGTTTGGATCAGCCCTGCCACCTCCACATCGAGTGGCACCCGGCGTTCCTTCGCGCCTTTTCCGAGCACTCGTATCCAACGGGCGCCGATGTCAACGTCGATAACGTCGAGGGTCAGTAGTTCGCCGGATCTCAACCCGGACAGCAACATCAGACCGGCGAGGGATCGGTCCCGCCACGTCCGCAGGCTGGAGAGCAGGTCGGCTGTTTCTCGGCGATCCAGGGACCGTGGTAGTCGGCGCGGCTCCCGCAAGCGTAGAACCGATCGGCGTTTCGGTCGCACCAGGTGTCCGAGTAGACCGCTGCGCTCCTCGGCGCTGACTCTGCGGGCTTCCCGTCCGCTGGGCATCGGGTTGCGCAGGTCGGGTTCGCGCAGCGTGCGGAAGGTGAACAGCCCGGTCAGGGCGGCGAGCCGGTGGTTGATGGTGGTCGCCGAGTAATGGTCGAGGCGCTTGCCGGTCATCGACAGCACGTTCGCGGGGCGTCCTTCGATCGAGGTCTCGCGGCAATGCCGCATGAAGTCCAATACCGTGTTGGTGCTGACCGATTCGAGGACGTAGTTCCGGGATTCGAGCCAGCGGCAGAATGCGAGCAGATCGTAGCCGTAGGCGCGCAGGGTACGTGGTGAATAGTTTCGGTCGGCGAGGTAGCGGAGGTATTGGTTGACCAGCGGGTAGTTGTCGGCATTGGGCCCGGACAACATCCAGGCGACGTCGGTGCCGGCCTCCAGACGCAGCGTGTGCTGATTCGTCATGAGACAGGTGTAACGCCACCGTCGATGGGGGTCAAGTATTTCCGTGGACGGCGTGTCGATTCATGGGTAACGATCCGGTGGATTAGCCGGTTAACAGGCATGCCCCCACCTTCCCCATAGAACCTTGTAAACCATTGCAAGCCAACAACTCTACGAACATTCCGGAACGAAATTGG
>NZ_JAAXPA010000077.1 GCF_012396235.1 Rhodococcus opacus
CTTTCGGTAACGGATGTTCGGCGGTGTCCTACTCTCCCACACCCTGTCGGGTGCAGTACCATCGGCGCTGGAGGGCTTAGCTTCCGGGTTCGGAATGGGACCGGGCGTTTCCCCTCCGCTATGGCCGCCGTAACTCTATGAAACTGTCACACGGAACATCAGCGAAGACACACACAACAAACAGTGTTGTTGGTGGTGTTCTTCTTCTTCAGTTCTGAAACGTGTGTGTTGTTTCAGATACTGCACAGTGGACGCGTAGCTTCTTTGTGGTAAGTCCTCGGCCTATTAGTACCAGTCACCTGCATCCGTTACCGGACTTCCAGTTCTGGCCTATCAACCCGGTGGTCTGCCGGGGGCCTTACCCCCTCGAGGGGGTGAGAAACCTCATCTTGGAACAGGCTTCCCGCTTAGATGCTTTCAGCGGTTATCCCTTCCGAACGTAGCTAACCAGCGGTGCTCCTGGTGGAACAACTGGCACACCAGAGGTTCGTCCGTCCCGGTCCTCTCGTACTAGGGACAGCCTTCCTCAAGTTTCTAACGCGCGCGGCGGATAGAGACCGAACTGTCTCACGACGTTCTAAACCCAGCTCGCGTGCCGCTTTAATGGGCGAACAGCCCAACCCTTGGGACCTACTCCAGCCCCAGGATGCGACGAGCCGACATCGAGGTGCCAAACCATCCCGTCGATATGGACTCTTGGGGAAGATCAGCCTGTTATCCCCGGGGTACCTTTTATCCGTTGAGCGACACCGCTTCCACTTGCCGGTGCCGGATCACTAGTCCCGACTTTCGTCCCTGCTCGACCTGTCAGTCTCACAGTCAAGCTCCCTTGTGCACTTGCACTCGACACCTGATTGCCAACCAGGCTGAGGGAACCTTTGGGCGCCTCCGTTACATTTTGGGAGGCAACCGCCCCAGTTAAACTACCCACCAGGCACTGTCCCTGAACCAGATCATGGTCCGAGGTTAGAGGTCCAATACGATCAGAGTGGTATTTCAACAACGACTCCACACTCACTGGCGTGAGCGCTTCACAGTCTCCCACCTATCCTACACAAACCGAACCGAACACCAATACCAAGCTGTAGTGAAGGTCCCGGGGTCTTTTCGTCCTGCCGCGCGTAACGAGCATCTTTACTCGTAATGCAATTTCGCCGAGTCTATGGTTGAGACAGCTGAGAAGTCGTTACGCCATTCGTGCAGGTCGGAACTTACCCGACAAGGAATTTCGCTACCTTAGGATGGTTATAGTTACCACCGCCGTTTACTGGGGCTTAAATTCTCAGCTTCGCCATTGCTGGCTAACCGGTCCTCTTAACCTTCCAGCACCGGGCAGGCGTCAGTCCGTATACATCGTCTTACGACTTCGCACGGACCTGTGTTTTTAGTAAACAGTCGCTTCTCACTGGTCTCTGCGGCCCCACCCAGCTCACACTGCAAGAGTGATCACCGGACGAGGCCCCCCTTCTCCCGAAGTTACGGGGGCATTTTGCCGAGTTCCTTAACCATAGTTATCTCGATCGCCTTAGTATTCTCTACCTGACCACCTGTGTCGGTTTGGGGTACGGGCCGTGTGAAAGCTCGCTAGAGGCTTTTCTCGGCAGCATAGGATCACTGAATTCGCCTCATTCGGCTATGCGTCACCTCTCAGGCTGTGTGAATGGCGGATTTGCCTACCATTCGCCCTACAGGCTTACACCAGTATTACCACTGACTGGCTCAGCTACCTTCCTGCGTCACCCCATCGCTTGGCTACTACCAGATCAGGTCCCATGCATCCACATCCAGGGCCCCCGAAGGGGCGTAAGGACGCTTCAGGATGGTTAGTATCACTGATTCACCAGGGGCGCGTTCACACGGGTACGGGAATATCAACCCGTTGTCCATCGGCTACGCCTGTCGGCCTCGTCTTAGGTCCCGACTCACCCTGGGCGGATTAACCTGGCCCAGGAACCCTTGGTCATTCGGCGGACGAGTTTCTCACTCGTCTTTCGCTACTCATGCCTGCATTCTCACTCGTGTGGCCTCCACGGCTAGGTCACCCTGCCGCTTCCATGGCCACACGACGCTCCCCTACCCATCCACACCACTGCCCAAGACTCCGCAGAATCAAGGGGGTGCATTGTGTGAATGCCGCAGCTTCGGTGGTGTACTTGAGCCCCGCTACATTGTCGGCGCAGGATCACTTGACCAGTGAGCTATTACGCACTCTTTCAAGGGTGGCTGCTTCTAAGCCAACCTCCTGGTTGTCTTCGCGACCCCACATCCTTTTCCACTTAGTACACGCTTAGGGACCTTAGCTGGCGATCTGGGCTGTTTCCCTCTCGACTACGAACCTTATCGCCCGCAGTCTCACTGCCGCGCTCTCACTCACCGGCATTCGGAGTTTGGCTGATTTCGGTAAGCTTGTGGGCCCCCTAGACCATCCAGTAGCTCTACCTCCGGTGAGAAACACGCGACGCTGCACCTAAATGCATTTCGGGGAGAACCAGCTATCACGGAGTTTGATTGGCCTTTCACCCCTACCCACAGCTCATCCCCTCAGTTTTCAACCTAAGTGGGTTCGGTCCTCCACGACGTCTTACCGTCGCTTCAACCTGGCCATGGGTAGATCACTCCGCTTCGGGTCTAGAACATGCCACTACGGACGCCCTATTCGGACTCGCTTTCGCTACGGCTACCCCACACGGGTTAACCTCGCGACATGCCACTAACTCGCAGGCTCATTCTTCAAAAGGCACGCCATCACCCCCCACACCGAAGTGTGCAAAGGCTTTGACGGATTGTAAGCGCACGGTTTCAGGTACTATTTCACTCCCCTCCCGGGGTACTTTTCACCTTTCCCTCACGGTACTAGTCCGCTATCGGTCACCAGGGAGTATTCAGGCTTATCGGGTGGTCCCGACAGATTCACACCAGATTTCACGGGCCCGGTGCTACTTGGGTTTCCATCACGACAGTCATCGCATTTTCGTGTACGGGATTCTCACCCTCTACGACAGGCCGTTCCAGACCACTTCCACTAACACAATGATTTCTTACTGTCGGCCAACACGGCAGCATTGACAAGATGAACCCCACAACCCCACGAATGCAACACCTGCCGGCTATCACACATCCATGGTTTAGCCTCTTCCGCTTTCGCTCGCCACTACTCACGGAATCACTATTGTTTTCTCTTCCTGTGGGTACTGAGATGTTTCACTTCCCCACGTTCCCTCCACACACCCTATATATTCAGGTGCGGGTAACACGACATCACTCGTGCTGGGTTTCCCCATTCGGACATCCTCGGATCTCAGCTCGGTTGACAGCTCCCCGAGGCTTATCGCAGCCTCCTACGTCCTTCATCGGCTCCTGGTGCCAAGGCATCCACCGTACGCTCTTCATTACTTACAACAAAGATGCTCGCGTCCACTGTGCAGTTCTCAAACAACACACAACCAACCA
>NZ_JAAXPA010000078.1 GCF_012396235.1 Rhodococcus opacus
ACTGTCAGGCTTACGTTTGTCGTGTCCATGCCCCTATGGGAAGGAGACGGCGATGGATACGACGATCACCAGGATCGGTGCGGTTGTTATTGCCGAGTTGCGTTCAGTCGGCTACATGGAATCGACGATCGGGCAGTACGGAAAGACCATCAAGGCGCTCACCGAATACGCGAAGCGGCACGGTGCAAATGCTTACACGCCAGCGTTGGGTGCCGGCTTCGCGTCGATGACGACCAGCCCGCGCACGGGACGGTTCAGCGCGCAGCGCAGGTTCGACTACCGACGACTGGTAGCCCTGTTCGACTCCTACGTGACCACCGGACGGGTCGACCTGTCGATGCGTAGGCGCGGCGGTGGTGGTCCGCGACCGACATCTGCTCAGTTTGTGGTGCTTGCTGATTCGTGGGAATCGGACATGGCCGAACGCGGTTTGGCTGCAGCAACGCGTGAGGCCTATGGTCGGATGGCCCGCGGCTACCTGTGTTTTCTTGAGTCGAGAGGAACCGTCGAACTCGATGACGCCGACGGTGGCACCGTTCTGGAGTTCCTGGGTTCGTTGTCGCCGAGGTGGGCGAAAACCACGTTGTTTTGGGTGGTGTCGAACCTTCGCCCCTTCCTGACCTTCATAAACCGGGCAGATCTGATCGACGCGGTCAATCTGGCGGGAGTGAAACGTCCCCATCCGATAGTGCCGGTCCTCGGTGACGACGATCATCGGCGGATCATCGCCGCGTGCACGTCCGGCATCGTGTGCGTTCGTGACGCCGCAATCACCTTGCTGGCACTGTCGACCGGGCTTCGGGCCTGCGACATCATTGCGTTGCGACTGGGCGATATCGACTGGCAGGGGCAGACGATCTCGCTCGTGCAGCAAAAGAAGGGCAACCCGCTCACCGTCCCGCTGATCGACGTTCTCACCTCGACGCTCGCCGACTATGTTGTGCATGAGCGGCCCGAAACCGAAGACGATCACCTGTTCGTACGCCGGGTGGCACCGCATGTTCGGCTTCGTGATCACGCCTCGATCCACCGGGTGACTGCGACGGTGTTCACCGCTGCCGAGGTGACCGATGTCAAGGGTGGAACCCGTCTTCTGCGGCATAACGCCGCCTCTCGGATGCTGCGGGCCGCGACTCCGTTGCCGACCATCGCGGCGGTGCTCGGTCTCGCGAGCGAGGAATCGGCCAAGCAGTACATGAATATCGATGACGAGCGGCTGCTCCGGTGCGTGCTGCCGGTGCCGCAAAGCGCACGGCCATGAACGGCCACGGATTCACCAGCGCGTTCGCGACGCAGTTGGCTGAGTACGTCGAGTTCAAAAGGGCGATGGGTTGCGACGGTGCCTCGCGGATCTGGTATCTGAACAAGTTCGACTCCTATTGCGCCGAGCACGAGCGGACCCTTTTCGATCAGGAGACCGTCGAAGCCTGGGTGACAGCGCAATTGGCCACCTCCGGCCGGTACCGGTCGTGGATGTCATACATCCGCGACCTCGGCCGCTTTCTGCGTGCCACTGGGCACACAGACGCCTACGTGCTCTCCGACAGGTGGAAGTCCGCGGTCGTGCCCGCCCGTCCCTACCTGCTCACTGCCAAGGAGATCGACGCGTTCTTCGCCGCCGCGGCACAGCTGAACACGGCATCGCCGTGGCGGTGGCAGGCGAGCGCATTCTTCACTCTGATGCACTCGTCGGGCCTCCGCACCTGCGAGGTCCGCCGCTTGCTGGTCGAGCACGTCGACCTGCCGGGCCGGCGCATCGACGTGATCTGGTCCAAAGGCAGACGCGGCCGCAGACTGCCGATCACCAGTGATGTCGCCGACGTGCTGGCCGCGTGCGACGACACCTCGAGATCGACTATCGGTGCCGGGCGGGAAACGTTCTTCACCTCCTCGACCGGCCAGCCGGTCACCGCCGCTACGGTCGGGGTGGTGTTCAACCGGATCTGGGATAACGCCGGCTTGGCGCGACCGGCGAGCGGACAGCGTCCCCGCCCCTACGATTTCCGGCACCATTTCGCCTACGCCAACATCGAACGATGGATGGCCGACGGCATCGACGTCGGCGCGATGTTGCCGTATCTGTCGACCTACATGGGTCACGCAACGGTCGAGTCGACCTACTACTACATTCACACATCGCCCGGCTTCATGGACGCCTACGGGCACATCACCGCCGGTGCCGGCTCGCTGCTCCCGGAGGTCGGATTCGAATGAAACACAACACCACAACCGGCGCGCCGGACTTCTACACATTCGCGCGCGGCTTCCTGCACACCTACATGCCCACAATCCGCAGACTCTCACCGAAAACGGTCGAGGCCTACCGGATCAGCTTGGAATGCTTCCTCACCTTCCTCACCGACCACGAGCACATCGACCGCGCACGGGTGAGCTTCGACCACTTCGACCGAACACATCTGAAAGCATGGATGATCTGGCTCGCCGACGACAAACAATATTCAGCGCGAACCATCACCCTGCGGATCAGCGCCCTCAAAGCTTTTCTGGCCTACGCCGCCGCCGAGGATGTCAGCCTCATGGCACTGAGCGAGGCGGCACGAACCCTCAAGACCCCGTCCGCCCCGAAGAAGCCGATCGAATATCTCACCGAAGACCAGACGCGAGCCTTCCTATCCGTATTCACCGGGCGCACCGGGAAATCACGCCGCAACCGAATGCTCCTGATCCTGCTCCACGACACCGCCGCCCGGGTCAGCGAAATCACCGCCCTCACACTGGCCGACCTGTCGCTGACCAAACCAGGGCACCTCACGCTCACCGGGAAACGCGACAAGACCCGAATCGTGCCCCTTGCCGGCAAGACGATCGAGCACCTGCGCGTCTACCTGAAAGAATTCCACCCGAACATCGCGGGCCAACCCGCGACGCGTCCGCTGTTCTACAGCCTCCGCGGCGGCCAGCCCGTCGGCTTGTCGAGCGACACCGTCGCGGCCGTAGTCAAACAGGCCGCGGCGACCGCGCGAAAGACCTGCCCCACAATGCCGGCCAGGATCCACTGCCACATGCTGCGCAAAACGAAGGCCATGGACCTTTACCGGCACGGCATCCCACTGCCGATCATCATGAGACTTCTCGGCCACGAAAACGTCTCGACAACCGCCGCCTTCTACGCATTCTCCACCATCGACATGATGCGCGCCGCCGTCGACGCCGCCACCCCAACACCCGGCGACCCCGCCGAACACCCCCTCGCCGAAGACGCACTGCAAGCCCTCTACAGCCTGCGATGAACCTGAATCGTTAAGCCGAAGAATCCGACAGAAACAGGCAACTGACCAGACCCGCCCCCC
>NZ_JAAXPA010000079.1 GCF_012396235.1 Rhodococcus opacus
GGTGTTGCCGGGGGGTGTGGTGCCGTCGGTGGTGGTGGTGTTGGGGGAGTTGCCGGTGACGGCGAGTGGGAAGTTGGATCGTGCCGCACTCCCCGCACCCGCCGTGGCGCGCGGACCCCACCGCGCGCCACGAACAGCGGCGGAACACACACTGGCGTCGGTGTTCGCCGAAGTCCTCGGGCTCGACCAGGTCGGGTTGGACGAATCGTTCTTCGCGCTGGGCGGCGACAGCATCCTGTCGATCCGGCTGGTGTCCCGTGCCAAGGCACGAGGATTGGTGTTCACGCCGCAGCAGGTGTTCGAGCACCGGACCGCGGCCGCGCTCGCGGCGGAATCGGCGATCGCGGACGCTGAGACCACAGTTACGCTCGCCGAACTCGCGGGCGGCGGCATCGGTACGTTCCCGCCGACCCCGGTGGTCCGGTACCTGATCGAGCGCGGCGGGCACTTCGAGCGGTTCAGCCAGAGCGTGCTGCTCGACCTCCCGGGCGGCATCGACTCGGGCCGGCTCCTCGCGACCGTCACCGCGGTGCTCGCGCGACACGACATGCTGCGGTCACGGCTCTGTAAGGACGCAAACGGGCAGTGGCAGATGGAGACTCGTGCCGCGACCGAGATCGACACCGACTCACTGGTCCGTCGCATCGTCGTCGACCCGGGGTCCGATCCCGGCACGCTGGCAGACCTGATCGCGGCCGAGCACCAAGCGGCCGTGGAGCGATTGCACCCGTCCGACGGGGTGGTCGTCCAGTTCGTCTGGCTCGACCCGGAGTCCGCCGCCGGGCACCCGGCACGGACCGGACGATTGATCGTGGTGGCACACCACCTCGCGGTCGACGGGGTGTCGTGGCGGATTCTGCTGCCCGACTTCGCAGCTGCCTGGTATCAGATCAGTTCCGGGAGCGTACCGGCCCTCCCGGAACCGGCGACGTCGATGCGCCGGTGGGCGCACGCGCTGGCCGAAGAAGCCGTCCGCAGCGACAGGGCCGCCGAGCTGGGGTGGTGGCAGAACGTCGTCGCCGGACCCGACCCGCTGATCACCGAACGCCCCCTCGATCCGGGCCTGGACCTCGCGACCGCGTTGCAGGACGTGAGTGTCGAGACCTCCCGCGACGACACGTCCGTTCTGCTCACACGCCTCCCGGAGCTGTATCACGGGGGTGTCCTCGACGTCCTGCTGACGGCGCTGGCGGTGGCGGCGTCGAGGTGGCGAGCGGAGCGGGGGATCCCGGGAACGTCGATGCTGATCCGGCTGGAAGGGCACGGCCGGGAGCAGCAGGTGGTGCCCGGTGCCGACCTGTCCCGCACGGTCGGCTGGTTCACGACGGTCTTCCCCGTGCGCGTCGATCTCCGCGGCATCGACCTCGACAACGCACTCGTCGGCGGCCACGACATCGGCAGCGCCGTGAAGCGCGTGAAAGAACAGCTCCGGGAAGTCCCCGACATGGGCATCGGTTACGGACTGCTCCGCTACCTGAACCCGGACACCGCGGGCAGCCTGCCGGGAACGGAACCGGGGCAGATCAGTTTCAACTATCTCGGTCAGGTTCCGGATTCGGCGGACGGTGACACCGCGGTCGGCTGGAGTCCCGCCGACGGGTTCGGCGACCTGCGGTACGTCCCGGACCCCGACATGCCGGCGTCCGCCGCCGTCGAGGTCAACGCGATCGTGATCGGCGGACGACTCCGGGTCGGGTTCGGTTTCCCGGACACTCTGCTCGCGCACGCCGACGTGGAGCGGCTGGCACAACGGTGGCGGGAGTGTGTGTCCGCGTTGGTGTCCCACGCGCACAGTGGGGACGCAGGCGGACTCACACCGTCGGACGTCCCCCTCGTCGACGTGACCCAGGGCGACCTCGACACGTGGGAGAAGCGCTTCGGCGCGCTCACCGACGTGTGGCCGCCCGCACCCCTGCAGGCCGGGTTGCTGTTCCACGCCCTGCTCGCGAAACCGTCGATCGACGCGTACACCGTCCAGGTGGCACTGCACCTGAAGGGTGCCGTCGACCCGGCCCGGATGCGCCGGGCCGCCACCGCATTGCTGGATCGGCACGCGAATCTGCGGGTGGCGTTCGTTCCCGCCCGAGACGGAACATTCGTCCAGGTGGTACCCGCGGACGTCGACCTCCCGTTCCGTGAGATCGACCTCACGGATCTGCCCGAGGCCGCGCGGTCCGCCGAACTGGACCGGGTCCTGACCGCCGACCGGGCCACGCCGTTCGACACGTCCCGGGCACCACTGGTGCGGTTCGTGCTCGTGACGACCGGCAGCCACGAATCCCGGCTCGTGTGGACCAATCATCACACCCTCCTCGACGGATGGTCGATGCCGCTGGCGATCCGCGAGCTGCTCGCGCTCTATGTGGTCGGAGACGACGATGTTTCGGCGTTGCCGCGACCCCGGCCCTACCGAGACTTCCTGTCGTGGCTGCATCGCCGGGACCCTGCGGACTCGCGAGTGGCGTGGGCGACCGCGCTCGCCGGCGTCGACGGTCCGACGCTGCTCCTTCCCGACGCACGGGGACGGCCGCTGTCGGCTCCTCCCGAGAGTGCTCGGTACGCTGTGTCCGAGGAACTGACCGCCGACCTCACCACCCTCGCGCGTACCCGCAACACGACACTGAACACGGTGACGCAGGTGGCGTGGGGCATCGTGCTCGGCGCAGCGACGTCCCGCCACGACGTGACGTTCGGGAGCACCGTGTCCGGACGGTCGCCGCACCTGTCCGGCGTCGAATCGATGATCGGGTTGTTCGTCAACACCGTGCCCACACGCATCACGCTGAACCCCCGGGAAACGCTCGGCCGGCTGCTCGACCGGACACAAGCGGAACAGGCAGCCCTCCTCGACCACCACCACCTCGGTCTCGCCGACATCCAGCGAGCAGCCGGCCCCGACATCGGTTTCGACACGGCAACCGTCTTCGAGTCGTACCCGATCGACCGGGGAGGCCTGACCGAAGACACCGACCTCGCCGGCATCCGGGTGGTCGACGTGAGCGGCGTCGACGCCACGCACTATCCGCTGAGCGTCGCCTTCTCGGTGGACACGCAGCTGCGCATGACGTTTCACTACCGACCCGACCTCGTCGACCGGGCCACCGTCGACGCGATGGCCGGCCGGGTCACCCGGGTGCTCGAGGTGATGGCCTCCGATCCGGATACACCGTTGGCTCGTGTGGGTGTGTTGGGTGTGGTGGAGCGGGGGTTGTTGGTGCCGGTGCGGGGTAGGGCTGGTGTGGGGGTGCGGTTGTTGCCGGAGATTTTGGCGGGGGGTGTGGGGT
>NZ_JAAXPA010000008.1 GCF_012396235.1 Rhodococcus opacus
CTCAAAAATCCGACTGATCAACGCTCGCGGCTACGGGCACCACTCCGCCGAATCGCTGACCTCGATGATCTACCTGAACCTCGGAGGAATCGACCCCAAACTACCCACACAAAGGTGAGGAGCGCCACATACATTCGAACCTTGGGGGAGGTTGGTTGTGGGGGAATTGATGGCACCGGATCTGGACGAGTTGCGGGCGTTCGCGGCACGGCTGCGGGTGGTTTCCGCTGACGGGGATGCGGGCTTGGGGATCGACCTGCTCGACGCGATCGAGGCGTTGAAGTCGGTCGGGTGTGCGGCGCAGGCGGTGATCACCGACGGCGTCGCCACGAGTATCCGTGCGGACCGGAAGGCCGCGGGGTTGCCGCGGGTGGAGTGGGACCGGGGTGTCGCGTCGCAGATTGCGTTGGCGCGCAGAGAGTCCCCGAACCGCGGCGGGCGGCATCTGGGTTTCGCGCAGGCTCTGGTGCACGAGATGCCGCACACCCTGGCCATGTTGCAGACCGGGCGGTTGAACGAATGGCGGGCGACGTTGTTGGTGCGGGAAACAGCATGCCTGTCGGCTGCCGATCGGGGCATCGTGGACCGCCGGTTGTGCTCGGATCCAGCCATTCTCGACGGGGTTGGCGACCGCGGGCTGATCGCACGAGCGAAAGCGTTGGCGGTCGAACTCGACGCCGCGGCGGTCGTGGCCCGGCATCGCAAGGCGGTGTCGGAGCGGCGGGTCACGACACGCCCGGCGCCGGATTCGATGGCCTATCTGAGCGTGCTGATGCCCGTGGAGCAGGCCGTGTGTCTGCAGGCGACCCTGGGGCGGGATGCGGACAGTCTGATCGCGACCGGGGACAGTGGTGGTCGCACTCGCAATCAGCTGATGGTGGATCTGTTGTTCGAGCGCGGCACCGGAGCGTCAGTGGCGTCGGGTGTCCCGGTGGCGGTGAACCTGGTCCTCTCGGACGAGACGTTGCTGGCCGGCGGGCACGAGGCCGCGCAGCTGCACGGCTTCGGGCCGATGCCGGCCGGAATCGCCCGGCGGCTGGTGGCCGACGCCGTCGACAGTGACACCGAGACATCGCTACAGCGGGTGTACTCCTGCCCGCACTCGGGGGCGCTGACCGCGATGGAATCCCAGTCCCGCACGTTCCCGAAAAGCCTGCGAAAGATGATCGACCTCCGCGACCGCACGTGTCGTACGCCGTGGTGCGATGCACCGATCCGGCACCACGACCACATCCGCTCCCGCCGACAGCACGGGGCGACCACCGCGCGAAACGGGTCCGGACTGTGCGAGGCCTGCAACTACGCGAAGGAAGCACCAGGCTGGACAGCCCGCCCGATACAGCGGCCCGGCCGCACCCACCTCATCGACCTCGGCACCCCGACCGGACACCACTACCGGTCGGCGGCCCCACCGCTCCCGTCCGCGGCACACCTGCGCGCGTCATGAGGTGGCGGCGGCTACCTTCGCGGTCGCCGGGGTCACCTGTTCCCACCCGACCAGGAGGTGAGTTCGGCGATGTCTCCGTACAGCGCCGACTGGTAGGTGAGCATCAGCTCCTCCACCCCGCCGAACTGATCGCCCACGTGATGGGTGTTCTCCGCCGACAGCTCGCGGTCGCCGGAGCGTGCGATGAGTTCGTCGATGCGGCTGTCGAGACTCATCGCCCGGTTGACCGCCAGCACGGACCGCAGTTGCACCTCGGCTCGGGACAGTAGGTCGCCGATCCGTGCGAGTGCGGCGACGCGGTCGACCAGTTGATCCCACACCGGCTTCAGCGCGTTCTGCCGGGCCTCGATCTGTTCGCGCGCCGTGTCGGAATGGGTGGCGCGCAGCGCTTCGTCGAGCTCGGTCCGGATTCCGCGCAGCGCCACGGTGTCGACGGCGATCTGTGTCAGTTCTTCGGCGAGGTCGAGTTGGTACCGCTGGATCGCGAAGTGCTCCGAATGCCAGACTGCAGAACCGTCGATCCTGTCGAAGAGCATCCCCGCCAGGTAGAGGAGGGTGTCGTACGAGTCGGCGAATCTGTCGTTGTCGAGATCGACGCCCTTGCCGATGGCGTCGGCGACGCGTCGTCCGACCGCGGCCATCGGCGTGTTTTCGGCCGCCTGGCCGAGTCGTTCCGCCGCCGTGCCGCGGGCATAGTTGCCTGCACGTTCGAGCGCGGTACCCGCGATCGGCGCCGGTGTGCGTTGCAGAGCCCGGAACAGAGCCTCACGCTGTTCGAGATCGAGATGGACGCCCTCACGCCGATCCCGCCGCATCGCCCGGACACCGTTGCCGTAGTGCGCCGGGGACATCACGACCGCAGACCGAGACGACTGCAGCTTGCGGCCCAGTTCGGTGGCACGGTATTTGAACAGTAGTTGCGCCGGTCCGGGACGCAGGCTGTCGGCGCGGCGCGCCACCTGGTGGTACTCGTCCGTCAGCAGACGCAGTGCCCCGAAGCCGCCGATCGACGGGACGGTGCGGCCCGCGCGACGCCGGTGGGCGAGTACCTGCCGGGTGGGCGAATCGAGGTGTCCGGCGGCGATCAGCACCGCAGCGGCGTCCGACAACGGGGCGTGGGTGCCCGTGATCGCGGATCGTTCGCACCACTGGCGGACCTGCAGCGAGATGCGTGCACGCCGCTCCTCGTACTGGGTGCTTTCCGACATCGGACCTCCTGGCAGTTCGCTGGTCACCACTGTCCCAGAATTTCGTCCGACGTGCCGCGACCGCCGAGGCGGGGTGCGGTTCTAGGCTCTCCACCATGACCTACACGGTGCGTGCGGTGCTTCTGTTCGCGACGGCATTGGTGGTGGCCGGTTGCGGTCGCTCGGTCGACGGATCCCCCGAGACCGGCGCCGTCGCGGGGCCCGCGACCACCCCGGCGGTGACGACCGCACCGAAGACGACGACAAGTACGACGAGCACGACCAGAACCACGTCGACGAGCCCCATCACCACGACGACTACCACCACCACGAACACCCCGGCCGAGGCAAACCCGCAGACGTTTGCCGGTACCGCGGCGGGGAGCTACTACTTCACGACGCCGAGCACCAAGTTCCACTGCGCGATCCTCACCGGCGGCGACCTCCCGACCGCCGGCTGTCACGGCCCGATGCCGGCGTCGGCGCCGAAGGTTCCGGGTGCCGGCGCGTCCGGCACCCCGGTGACGCCCAACGCGATCGAGGTCACCGGTGGCCGCGCCGGTCAGTTCGCCAGCGCCGGCGATCCCCGGTACTACCCCCTCGACGGATCCGCCGCGCCCGCACTGTCGTACGGCACCGCGTTGCAGGTGAACGACCTGATGTGCCTCGTCGACGAGACGTCCGGGGTCACGTGCCGCAGCGATGTGGGCCACGGATTCACGCTCTCGGACAGCGCGTTTCGAGTGTGGTGAACCGGTTCAGCCCAGTTCGTCCGAGCGCCGTTCCATCAGCGTACGCAGTAGGGCGTTCTCCTTCGCGGTGAAGCCGATCGTCTCGATCTCCTCGATGCCCCGTCCGATGCCCTTGCGGACGCCGTCGAGCATTCTGGTGACCGCGCGCTCGGGAACACCGAGGCGCCCACCTGATTCGACGAAGTGCCTGCGGTTCAGTTTGTTCGCCTTGCCGTAGAAGTCGAGAGCCATCGGGTCGCGCCATCCGAGGTACGGCTGGGTGCACAGCAGGTCGTAGGCGGGTGTGACACTCCACAACCCCGATTCGGCGAGCTGCACCGAGAAGTTCTTTCCGTGCAGGTCGCCGTTGCCGATCGCGTACGAATAGGCCACCAGCCGAAGCAGTTCCAGGGTGGCCACCCGCGCCGAACCGCCGCCGCGCTCACAGACGCCGGCGAGCGCGGTGATCACGCTCTCGGTCTTCAGCCGGTACTTGGCGGCGGGGAACATCCCCATCACCTGGCACGCATCCTCCTGGGGTGTGCGGATGACGCGGCCGGACGGATCGACGCGCCGGTCGAAACGGGCGACGAGCAGACCGGCATTGCCCTTCCCGTCACGCACCAGCTGATGATCGGCGACGGGCAACCCGCACTGCGCGGCGAGTCCCATGAAGAAGTGCTCGTTCTCGACCAACTGCGGATACCCCTGCGGTGGTGAGAGTTTGAGGATGGCGGGACCCTTCTCTGTCGCGATCGGCGTCGAGTACATCTGCGCCGACACCTTCGCCTGAACACCGGGCAGCGAGGTGGGGTCCAGCTTCACCGCCTCGTGCCCCGACATGTGCTCGAACAGCGCCCGCAGGTCCTGGCGCTCGACCGCGTCGGGGTCGAACATCGGTGCGGTCTCGGGCGGCGGCACCCCCGCGGGCAGGACGCGCACGTCGCCGATCGTGTCGGCCCCGACCGCCATCAGGATTGTGAGGTGATCGTCCTCGGACGTCTTGGTGGCTGCCACCGCGCCCCGCAGCCGGATTCCTTCCGGGAGGAGCCCCGCGAAGAACGGCGGGACGCTGCCCCCACTCGCGCGCACCTCGGTCGACGACGTGGGGATCGTCCATGCGACCTGCGGGGCGCCGGGGTCCTGCAGGTAGGCGGTGTCGTAGCGGAAGACGACGTCACCGCCCTCCCGCACGAGACTGCCCGCGAGGCGTTCGCCCTTGTAGACGTCGGCGCGGTCGACACTGCTGAGGTTCTCGACCATCAGGACGCCACCTCCACACCCGAGCGGGTGACGAGCGCCAGACGGCACCCCATCGCGTCCGCGACGGCGACGACGAGGTCCAGTTGCACGGTCCCCCGACCAGATTCGATCGACTGCACACTCGACCTCGACACCCCGGCCAGGTCGGCCAGCTCCGCCTGCGTCAGCCCGAGCTGGTGCCGCCGCGCGACGAACCCGTCGGCGACTCCGCCGGTCTCGGTTCGCTCGCGGCGGCGTGGGGTTGCCATGAAGCCTCCCTGATCGGTGCAATGCTTGTCGACGGACGCTTAACGACAGTGTGCGCCGATTCTGCCCCGAAGTCCACCCCTATGACTGCGATAGCAAGCTTAAAGCGCGAGAAGAACATGAACCGGGTCATCTCCCACGTTAAGCCTGCGATCACAAGCACAAAGGACGTGGACACACCCACCCCCTACCCTGGATTCATGCGCATAGGAGCACACGTCCGCCAGGACGAAGATCCGATCGGATACGGCGAAACGCTCGGCGCCGACGTCATCCAGATGTTCCTCACGGACCCACAGAAATGGGAGAAGCCGCCGACGCATCCGCGGACCGACGAGATCCGGAACAGCCCCATCGACGTCGTCGTGCACTCGTCGTACGTGATCAACGTGGCCAGCCTCAACAACCGGCTCCGGATGCCGTCCCGCAACGCCGTCGCGCAGCAGGCCCAGGCCGCCGCCGACATCGGCGCATTCGGGCTGGTGGTCCACGGCGGCCACGTCCGCGACGGCGAGGACGTGAACGCGGGGATCGTCAACTGGCGCAAACTCTTCGAACGCCAGGCAGACAAGGGCGGATTCCCCGTCCCCATCCTGATCGAGAACACCGCAGGCGGCGACTTCGCGATGGCACGGCACTTCGACGCCATCGACCGGCTGTGGCAGGAGGTCGGCGATTTCGGCGCCGGATTCTGCCTCGACACCTGTCACGCGTGGGCGGGCGGTGAGGAACTGGTGGGTGTCGTCGAACGCATCAAGGCCATCACCGGACGCATCGACCTGGTGCACCTCAACAACTCCCGCGACGAGTTCAACTCGGCCCGCGACCGGCACGCCAATCTCGCCGACGGAACCATCGACGCCGAACTGCTCGCCGAGGTCGTGCGCACCGCCGACGCGCCCGTCGTCCTCGAGACACCGGCGGAGGGGCTGGCCGAGGACCTCGCGTACCTGCGGGAAACCGTAGGTTAGTCGCCCAGCCGGCCGGTCAGCCTGCGGTACCGCTCCTCGCTGACGGGATTCAGCCCCTCCACCGTGACGTCGGTGCCGCGACTCGCGTACTTGGTGGTGATGCCGTCGAGCGCGGCCACGGTGGACGCGTCCCAGATGGTGGCGCCCGACAGATCGATCACGACGCGGCCGGGGTCGTCGGCGTAGTCGAACGAGAACACGAGGTCGTTGGACGAGGCGAAGAAGAGCTGACCGCTCACCCGGTACGTCTTCACGTCGCCGTCGAGTTCGCCGCGCACGTCCACCATGTGGGCCACCCGGCGCGCGAACAGAACCATCGCCACCAGCACGCCGACACCGACACCGATCGCAAGATTGTCCGTGGCCAGGGTGCCCGCCACGGTGCTGAGCATCACCATCGTCTCGCTCAGCGGCATCCGCCGGAGCGTGCGGACGCTGTGCCAGTCGAAGGTCGTGGCGGCCACCAGAACCATCACGGCGACGAGCGCCGCCATCGGAATGGTCCCCACCACGTCGCCGAGCCCGACCACGAGAATCAGCAGAAACGCACCGGACAGGAACGTCGACAACCGGGTTCGCGCGCCGCCGGTCTTGACGTTGATGATGGTCTGCCCGATCAGTGCGCACCCGCCCATGCCGCCGAAGAGCCCGGTCACGATGTTCGCGACGCCCTGGCCCCACGACTCCCGCGTCTTGTCCGAATGTGTGTCGGTGACGGAGTCCACGAGTTTGGCGCTCATCAATGATTCGAGCAGTCCGACGACGGCCATCGCCAGCGCGAACGGGGCGACGATCTTCAGGGTGTCGACCGTGAGCGGAACGTCCGGCAGCCCGATCAGGGTCGGCAGTCCGTCGGGCAGTTCCCCCTGGTCCCCGACGGTGGGCACCGCGACACCGGTGAGGACGGTGAACGCGGTGAGACCGACGATCACCAGCAGCGGGGCGGGCACCGCGGTGGTCAGCTTCGGGATCCACACGAGCAGCGCCAGACCGGCGGCGAGGAGCGCGTACACCGCCCATGGCACGTTCGTCAGATACGGAAACTGGTGAACGAAGATGAGGACCCCCAGCGCGTTGCAGAACCCGACCATCACGCTGCGAGGCAGGAACCGCATGAGACGCGCGACCCCGAGGACGGCGAGGAGGATCTGCATCGCACCGCCGAGGAAGACGGCGGCAATGAGGTACTGCAATCCGTGTGATGCCATGAGCGGGGCCAGCACCAGCGACACCGAACCGGTGGCCGCGGAGATCATCGCGGGACGTCCGCCGGTGAACGCGATGGTCATCGCCATGATCGCGGCGGTGAACAAGCCGACCCGGGGATCGACCCCCACGATGATGGAGAACGACAGCGCCTCCGGGATGAGGGCCATCGCCACGACGAGCGCGGACAACGACTCGATACGAAAAACCGTCGGATGCAGCCACACCGGCCGTCGGAGAGCGAGAGAAGGCACGACGCGACAAACCTACTTCCTGAGGAGACCCGAAGATCCTATCCGGGTAGCGTTCGACCAGTACGGTTAGCTGATCCGCCGACAGAGGAGGAACCCCGTGCGACGCACACTTCCGGCCGTCCTGATCACCGTCCTGACCGCGCTGTCGCTGGCCGGGTGTGGGAACTCCGACTCGGGGCCGGTCATCGACCAGGTTCGCGAGGCCGGGGTCCTGAAGGTCGGCACCGAGGGCACGTACACACCGTTCAGCTACCAGGGCCCCGACGGTCAGCTCACCGGGTACGACGTGGATGTCATCCGCGCGGTCGGTGACAAACTCGGCGTCTCCGTCGAGTTCACGCAGACACCGTGGGACTCGATCTTCGCGGGCCTAGAAGCGAAACGCTACGACCTCGTCGCCAACCAGGTGACCGTCAACGACGAACGCACCCAGAAGTACGACCTGTCGACGCCGTACACCTACTCCGAGGGTGTGATCGTCACCCGCGCCGACGACAACTCGATCACCTCACTCGCCGACCTGAACGGCAAGACGACGGCGCAGTCCGCGACGAGCAACTGGGCGCAGGTCGCCAGGGATGCGGGCGCGAACGTCGAATCCGTCGAGGGCTTCGTGCAGGCCATCACGCTGCTCAAGGACGGCCGCGTCGATGCCACCGTCAACGATAATCTGGCCGTCGCCGAATACCAGAAGCAGACGAACGACACCGGTGTGAAGGTGGCCGCCGAGACCGGTGACACGAGCGAGCAGGCGTTCGCGGCCCGCAAGGACAGCGGTCTGATGCCCGACATCGACAAGGCCCTGGACGAACTGCGCGCCGACGGAACGCTCGCCCAGATCTCGCAGAAGTACTTCGGCACCGACGTCTCGGCACCGACCAACTGAGAGCCTGCCTGTGGACGACGCAACAGTCCAGCTGATTCTGGACAACCTGTGGCCGATGCTGAAGGCCACCGTCACCATGACGATTCCGTTGACGATCATCAGCTTCAGCATCGGACTCGTCATCGCTTTGCTGGTGGCGCTCGCCCGGATCTCGTCGATCAGACCGTTGTCGGTGATCGCCCGGTTCTACGTCTCCATCATCCGCGGCACGCCGCTTCTGGTGCAGTTGTTCATCGTGTTCTACGCGCTGCCCCAGTTCGGCGTGGTTCTCGACCCCTTCCCGGCGGCCGTGATCGCGTTCAGCCTCAACGTCGGCGGGTACGCCGCCGAGGTGATCCGGTCGGCGATCCTGTCGATCCCCAAGGGGCAGTGGGAAGCCGCGCAGACCATCGGGATGGGGTACACCACCACATTGCAGCGGATCGTCCTGCCACAGGCCGCACGGGTCGCGGTGCCGCCGCTGTCGAACACGCTGATCTCACTGGTGAAGGACACCTCGCTGGCGTCGACGATCCTGGTGACCGAACTGCTGCGCGTCGCCCAGCTCGCGGCCGCGCCCACCTTCGACTTCTTCGCCCTGTACAGCGTCGCTGCCCTGTACTACTGGGTGATCTGCATCTTCCTGTCGGCCATCCAGGGCCGGCTCGAAGCCCGACTCGACAGGTATGTAGCCACATGACCGACACCTCTCCCCTGCTTCAGGTATCCGGCGTCGAGAAGTCGTTCGGCGACCATCACGTCCTGCGCGACATCAGCTTCGACGTCGGGGCAGGAACGGTGACCGTCATCATCGGGCCGTCGGGCTCCGGCAAGACCACGGTGTTGCGCACCCTCAACGCCCTCGACCTTGCGGACCGCGGGACGATCTCCATCGGCGACGTGTCCGTGGACTTCGGCGCCGATGTGGACCGGTCGACGCTGGCCAGGTTCCGCGGGCAGAGCGGCATGGTGTTCCAGGCCCACAACCTGTTTCCGCACAAGACGGTGATCCAGAACGTGACCGAGGGCCCGATCGTGGTGCAGAAACGCCCCAAGGACGTGGCGCGCGCGGACGCGATGCGGTTGCTCACCCAGGTCGGCTTGGCGGAGAAGGCGGACCAGTACCCGTACCAGCTGTCGGGCGGTCAGCAGCAAAGGGTCGGTATCGCCCGGGCGCTCGCCCTGAAGCCGAAACTGATGTTGTTCGACGAGCCCACCTCCGCACTCGACCCCGAACTGGTCGGCGAGGTGTTGCGCGTGATCCGGGATCTCGCGACCGAGGGCTGGACGATGGTGATCGTCACCCACGAGATCCGGTTCGCGCAGCAGGTGGCCGACCAGGTGTTGTTCGTCGACAACGGGGTCGTACTCGAACGCGGCACACCGAAAGACGTACTCGCCAATCCGACCGGGCCGAGACTGCGTCAGTTCCTGCACCGCATCCTCGACCCGCTGTGAACGGTCAGCGCAGGGATTTCTCCATCAGCACCACGCTCGGCCACTCCACCTCGAAGTCCCTGCGACCCACCAGGAAGAAACCCTGCTCCTCGTAGTAGTCCCGGAGCCGGGCGTTGGTTTCGACGCATTCGAGCCGGACGACGGACGCCTCTTCGGAGCGGGCGTGCTCGTCGACCCAACGGAGCAACTGGGCGCCGAGTCCGGCGCTGGCGTGCCGGCGGTCGGTCATGACGCGGGCCACGTAGGCGGCCGGAATGTCGTCCTCGATCCACACGTCCGGGTCGGACCGGAGCACCCGCAGCGCCCCCACCACGATGCCCGCGAACAGTGCGACACGCCATTCCCCGGACTCGATCTGTTCACGAACGTCGGCGAGCGACACCTCACCCCGGGCGGGTGCGTCGAGTTCCCTGGCCAGGATCCAATCCTCGGCGTCCCAGTGCATCTGAACGATGTCTTCAGCCTGCTCGAGTACTGCCCGCTCCACGGTGACCGCCATGCACACACAGTAACCACCCAGCGGCAAAAACAAACCACCGCTGTACCCGTGTCGATCTGCGATGATGTGACTGGAGTTACAGTTACATTCTGGGACAGTTACCTCAGGCGGTGGTAGCGGTGAAGCTGTTTCGTGCAGTGGTCCTGATGACACTGTCCACCTGCGCAGCCGCGTATGTCTGCGCCCATCCCCCACGGGTGTCCGCCCAGCCCCTGGGGACCGAATCCATTCTCCCGTCCCCCATTCTGGACGACGACTTCTTCGCGTGGCCGCCGAACGTCGCGGAGTTCGGTGCCGGCGAGATCATTCGCTCACGGGAAGTGACGCTCCGGGCGTTCCCGAACACGCTGGTGCCGCACCGCGCCCACCAGATCATGGTGCGTTCCAACGATTCCAAGGACCGCCCCGTGCCGGTGACCGCGACGGTCCTGGTGCCGACCGCGGCGTGGACGGAGACGGGACCGAGACCGGTGGTCGACTACAACATGCCCATCGACTCCCTGGGCGCCCGGTGCACCCCGTCCTACAAGATGGTGCACGACTGGCAGACCCTGGACCTGGACATCCCACCGGTGCTGTCGCTGTTCCTCGCGAAGAACTACGCGGTGCTCGTGCCCGACCACCAGGGACCGCGGATGGCGTACAGCGCGGGACGAATGGCGGGTCATGCCGTGCTCGACAGCATTCGCGGCATGAAGCGGCTGCCCGGCCTCGGGCTCTCGGACAGTCCGGTCGTCGCGACGGGTTACAGCGGCGGTGCGATCGCCACCGGCTGGGCAGCGCAACTGCAACCGTCGTACGCGCCGGACGTCGAACTCGCCGGCGCCGCCGCGGGCGGGATACCCGCCGATTTCGGTTTGCTGCGCAGGACCATGAACGGCCAGCTCGGTTCGGGTCTGTACCTGTCCGCCGTCCTCGGGCTCGCCCGCGAGTATCCGGAAATGCTGACATTGGCGAATCCACTCGGTGTGCTGCTGGCGACGTCCCCGCTGAAGGACCAGTGCATCCTGGCGCTCGCGCCGGCCGGGATCGCATTGCTTCCCGCCGAACTGTTCGCCGTACCCGACCCGTTCGGCAATCCCACCGCCCGAAAATTGGTCGCCGAGAACAGGATGGGCGCGCTCACCCCGGCCACGCCGGTGCTGCTCTATCACGGGTCGTCGCGGGTGTTCCTCGGCGACGAGTGGATTCCGGAGGAAGGGGTGATCGCTCTGCAGCAGGAATGGTGCGGCGGTGGCGGCGACGTCGCCTACGCCCCGCAGTTCGGCGAGCACCTCACCGCGGCCGTGTTCGCGTTGCCCGAGGTGGTGCGCTGGATCGACGAGCGACTGGCCGGGGTGCCGGCACCTGCGGGGTGCCGTTGACGGTCATCCGTGCACGTGCGGCAGCAGCAGATCGGCCTGACCGACCTCGACGACCCGCGCCTCGTCGAGCCACTTCGCGGTCTGCTCCCGTGCCCGTGTGATCAGCTCGTCGGCGTCGCCGAAGTCGGCGGGACTCGTGTCCAGCGGGCACAGCGGGGGCACCACCCGGATGTCGGCGGCGCTCTCGTACCGCTCGATGTCGAGGGCGAGCCGCTGATTGATCGCGAGGGTCACACCGACCAGTCCCATACCCAGGGCACTTCCGGGGACCTTCGACAGTGTGCACGCATATCCGGTGGGGAGCACCCACACGGTCGTGGCCCCCAGTTCGATCGCGTGGGAGATGGGCGTGTTGTTGACGACCCCACCGTCCATCAGCGCGCGGCCGTCGATCACCACGGGTGGGAGGATGCCGGGCAGCGCCGCGCTGGCGGTGACGGCGTCGACGGCCGGTCCCGTCGACAACCGGACGTCCTTGCCGGTCAGCACGTCGGCGGCGATGACGTGCAGCGGGGTGGGTGCGTCCTCCATCCGCTCGAACCGGAGATTCCGCTCGAGCAGCCTCCGGATGGAGCGGTTGGACACCAGGTGGTTACGGAGGCCGACGAAACCGGTGAATCCGGTGAGCAATCCGGTGGGGAACACCGCACTGCGGGTGAGACCGCGCCACAGGTCGGCGAGTTCACGCAGGTCTGCGTCGGAGGAGCCGCCGGCGAGCCAGGCGCCGTTGAGCGCGCCGACGGACGTGCCGACGATGAGGTCCGGCCGAATTCCTCTCCCGACGAGGGTCTGCAACATGCCGACCTCGATGGCCCCGAGGCTCGCCCCGCCCGACAGAACGAAAGCTGTTGTCATGCCGCCACCGTAGCGGGTCAGCCCCGCCGGTACAGGCTCGCGATGTCGTCGGCGAAGCGCTCGGTCACCACGCGACGCTTGATCTTCAGGGTGGCGGTCAATTCCCCGTCGGCCTCCGTGAGGTCGCGGCCGAGGACGACGAACCGCTTGATCGACTCCGTGTGCGACACGGTGGTGTTTGCGTCGTCCACCGCGTCCTGCAGATCCCCGCGCAGCTCCTCGTCGTCGCGGAGGTCCGCGACCGTGGCGTCGGACGGCTTGCCGTGCGCGGACTTCCACTTGTCGAATTCCTGCGGATCGACGGTCAGCAGGGCACCGACGAACGGGCGGCCGTCCCCCACCACCACGGCCTGCGAGACGAGGGTGTGCGAGCGCAGCCGGTCTTCGAGGGGTCCCGGCGACACATTCTTGCCGCCTGCGGTGATCAGCAGATCCTTCTTGCGGCCGGTGATGGTGAGGTAGCCCTCGTCGTCCAGGTCGCCGAGGTCGCCGGTGCGGAACCAGCCGTCGTCCAGTACTTCCCGGGTGGCGTGTTCGTTGCGCCAGTAGCCGCCGAACACGACGCCGCCGCGCAGTTCGATCTCACCGTCCTCGGCGATGCGCACACTGTTGCCGCTCAGGGGCTGACCGACCGTCCCGATCTTCTGGACACCGGGGACGTTCACGCAGTGCGCGGCAGTCGATTCGGTGAGACCGTAGCCCTCGTAGACCGGAACTCCCATGCCGCGGAAGAAATGACCGAGCCTCGGCATGAGCGCCCCGCCACCCGAGATCGCCCACCAGCAGTCGCCGCCCAGGGCGGCACGGAGTTTCGCGTAGACGAGCTTGTCGGCGAGCGCACGCTCGAGCCGGAGCCGCAGCGACGGACCACCCGCGTCCTGGGCCTCGCTGTACGCCACCGCCGTGGCCTCGGCGAAGTCGAAGATCCGTTTCTGCAGGCCGCCCGCCGACGACGCCTTGCGCGCCGCACCGTCCCGCACCTTCTCGAACACGCGGGGAACACCGAGAATGGCGTTGGGCCGGAACCGTTCGAATTCGCCCGTGACCGTGCCGAAGTCGGACCAGTGCGCCTGAATCGCGCCGGCCTCGAACATCGCCAGCGACACCGCGCGCGCCAGCACGTGTGCCAGTGGAAGAAACGTCAGGACCCGGTTGCCCGGCCGGGCGACGTCACCGATCGGTGCCGCGAGCAACGCCCGCACCTCCGACAGGAAGTTCCGGTGGGTGAGGATGCAGCCCTTGGGACGGCCCGTAGTCCCGGACGTGTACACGAGCGAGGCGAGATCGTTGGCGGTCAGCGCCACCACGCGTTTGAACACCTCGGAATCGTCGATCGACAATCCGTCCCTGATGAGCGTGCCCACCGCGTCCTCGTCGATGGTGAGGATCCGCTTCAGCGTGTAGGGGATGCCGTCGCCCGCGAAACTCGACGCGTGGGCCGGCGTCTCCACGAGCGCGGCGACGGCCCCCGAATCCTCGATGATCCACCGGATCTGGTCGTGCGAGGACGAGTCGTAGATCGGAACGGACGCGGCGCCCGCCGCCCAGATCGCGTAGTCGAGCAGCGACCATTCGAATCTCGTCGACGACAGCAGTGCCACGCGGTCGCCGGGCTGGACACCGTTGGCGATCAAACCCTTCGCGACCCCGACGACGAGCGCGCCGAAGTCCTTGGCCGTCACGTCGACCCATCCGCCGGACTCCGGGCGGGTGTACATCACCCGATCCGGATGGCTCTCGGCGTGCGCGAACACCCTCAGCACGGCGTTCTCGTGGTCGGAGACGGTGAACGTCGGGGCGCTGGTGTACTCACGCACGGGTGTCGTCTCCGATGCTGTCACGGTCTGTGTCGCCGCCCTGGCGGAATTTCCGGAGGTGCCGGGCGAACGCGGCGATTTCGCCGTCCGACCACGAGGCGACCCGGTCGCGTACTTCCTCCACGCGGCGTGCGTCGGCGCCGGCCAGCACCGCGACCCCGCCGTCGGTGAGGCTCAGCGGGTGACCGCTGCGGAGCGGTCCCGGCTCGGCGTGCACCCATCCCTCGTCGATGCAGCCCCGGAGTTGACGCGACACGGTGGAGCGGTGCACGCCGAATGCGTCCGAGATCTGGGTGGCCCGGCATCCCGGATTGCGGGCGACGAAGGAGAGCAGCGAATGTTGAGCGAACGTCGGGGATCCGACGGGAGGGCGGTCACCGGCAACCAGTTGACGGACGAGGCGGACGAGTTCGTCATGGACGGCCACCACGCCCGATGCGGGCGTTTCCTCCGGCTCGACCTCGTTGTGTTGCACACCGCAACTGTATCCGACCACTCTGGCCTCGACCACCCGCACCTCGATTCCCGTTGTCGTTTGCTCGACTCACGTTCTGCCCATACTGCTATCGATGCTCCGGAAATTCATTCGGCCGGAGACGTCACACGGTCACAATTGGAGAACGCTTTCCGTCCACCGCTACCGGCCGGACAACGGGCGCCGTCAGAAATCCGTTGCGGGCGCGGGCCCGTCGATGCACGCTGTCCGCATGCTGATCCGACGCGAGAATCCGGGCGACATCGACGCGGTGGCGGCGGTGCACCGGCAGGCGTTCGACGGTGACGCTCCCCTCGAGGTCGGCCTCGTGACCCGGTTGCGCTCGAGCCACGCGTGGGTTCCGCAACTGTCCCTCGTCGCCGAAGTGGCGGGGTCCGTCGCCGGTCACGTGTGCCTGACCCGCGCGACAGTCGACTCCACGGACGTACTCGCGCTCGGCCCGATCGGCGTGCTCCCCGGCCTCCAGCGCCACGGCGTGGGTTCGGCACTGATGCACGCCGCGCTCGGCGGCGCCGACGCCAGGGACGAACCCCTGGTGGCACTGCTCGGTCACCTCGACTACTACCCGCGGTTCGGCTTCGTCTCCGGAACGTCGGTCGGGATCGAGCCGGACCAGCCCTCGTGGTCGTCCCACTTCCAGGTTCGCCTGCTCGCTCGCTGGGATCCGAGCATGTCCGGCACGTTCAGGTACGCCGCGCCCTTCTACGACCTGTGAGCTCGTATCCGCTGGTAGTTTGAGGTGGCACGTGTCATGGGGGTGAGCGGGAACCGAGGTAGGAAACGATGGAGCACGCGGCCGAGGGCGCCGGAACAGCCGGGCCTGTGGATGCGTCCGTCACGACGACCATCGTCCGCCGGGTCCTTCCCGGCTGCGACGAGGAATTCGCCGATTGGATCCAGACCGGACTCGGGCTCGCCCGGCTGTTTCCCGGATTCCTCGGCGGAGGATGGCTCAAGGAGAGCAGCACCTCGGATGTCTGCGTGATCGTGCTGAAGTTCGAAACCCAAGCCGCGCTGGACAACTGGTTGACGTCTTCACTGCGGAACGGGTGGCTGAGGACCGGCGGGAACATCGCGGTCGAGGAACCGGACGAGCCGGCGTCGGACGTGGAGAGCCTGTTCGAACGCCCTCGCCGCCGGACTGCCGACGGCCGCGATCAGGCGGACTCGCCCGGGATCTGCGCACCGGACGGCATCCCCTCTCCCAAATAGGTCTGGTAGAACGGCCGCCAGTCCGCGGACGCATCTCCACGGTGACCGGGCGCGTCGGACCCGTCGAGGTGCCGGTCGAGGTCGGCGAGGCAGACACTCCACCCGGCGGCATTCCTGGCCGCAGTGTTGCGGACCTCGAGAACGTTGACGAGCGTCAGGGCGCACCCGTCCGCGGTCGGCTCGACCTCGAAGTGGATCTCGTCCCCGCCCCACGTGAACGCGAGCGTGCACGGGGCGCCGTAGACGAGGACCGTCCCCGTCTCCGGGTCGCTGTGCGGTTCCGGAAAGAACTCGATGTCGCCACCGGCGTAGGTGTCGAGGCGGACCCGTGACGGAAACCACTGTGCAAGCTCGTCCGGCTCGGACACCGCCTCCCACAGCCTCTGGACGGGAAACGGGTACGTGCACCGGAACCGCACGGCGGGACGACCCTTGAACTCGAAATACCTTCCGTGGATCACCGGCCCACTCCCTCGCTGTCGTACCTGACGACAGCTTGACACGGGAGACCGACGTCCACACCGAAGTTGGGCCACAATTCCGGCCACCCTCCTCCCTTCCTGTCGGACAACTCCCCTACGGTGACGGAGTGACGTCGCCTTGGTCGGAGGGACAGGTCGCATCGGTCGCGCCCGATGCCGGCTCGCTCGCTGCCGCAGGAAAGCTGTCGGCCGCGTGGTCGGAGACGGGCAGCAACGGCGGCGCGCTCTGGGGACTGTGCCAGGGCAGCGGCAAGAGCCCCTATCGATCGGTCGTCGACCTGTCCGGGCCGGCGTACAACTGCTCGTGCCCGAGCCGGAAATTTCCCTGCAAACACACGCTCGGCCTGCTGCTGATCTGGTCGCGGGGCCGGGTCCCGGAGCAGTCCGAACCGCCCCCGTTCGCGGCGGAATGGCTGAGCCGCAGGGCCGGGCGGGCAGCCGCTCCGGCGGCTCCGGCCACCAAGACGGCCGGTGTGAAGGCCACCGAACGCCGGGCCGAGCGGGTGACGGCGGGCCTCGACGAACTCGACCTGTGGCTCACCGACCAGATCCGCGGCGGGCTCGGCGCAGCCGATATCTCGGCATCCGCGTTCGACGCCATCGCGGCCCGGATGGTCGACGCCCAGGCGCCCGGCGTCGCGTCCGCCCTGCGTCGCCTGCCGATCGTCGTGGCCACTCGAGCAGACTGGCCGGACCGGTTGCTCCGCGAGTACGCCAGGCTGCACCTTCTCGTCGTCGCCCATCGCCGCCTGAGCGAACTACCGGAACCCCTGCAGGCGTCGGTGCGCGCGCACGTGGGATACCCGGTGGCCACCGGCAGCGTGCGCAGCGAGCCGGGAGTCCGCGACCGGTGGATGGTCCTGGGAATGCAGACCACCGAGGAGAAGCGCCTCTTCACCCGCAAGGTGTGGTTGATCGGCCGCGACCACGGTCGCCGCGCGATCCTCCTGGACTTCGCGCACGGCTCCGCGAACTTCTCCACAGTGGTCCCGCCGCTCGGATCGCTCGTCGACGCCACCCTGCACTTCTACCCCGGCGCCGCACCGCTGCGCGCCCAGTTCGGCGACGTCCACGAGACCCCCGAACCGTTCACCACGGTCGCACCGAGCGACATCGACACCGCTCTCGACCACTTCGCCGCCGCGGTCGGAGCCGACCCGTGGGTCCGCTCGTGGCCGGCTCTGCTCACCGGCGTCACCCCGGCATTCGACGACGGACACTGGTTCGTCGTCGACGCGCAGGGGCGCGCGTTGCCGCTGTCCGGCGAAGACCCGGTCCTGTGGCGGCTCCTCGGAATGTCCGGCGGCCGTCCCGTCACCGTGTTCGGTGAGTGGAACAGCGAATCGCTGGTTCCCGTGTCCGTGTTCGATCGCGGCGACGTGTACCCACTCGGGGCCGGTACACCCTCGGCCGTGGGGAGTAGGCGATGAGCGAACTCCTGTCCGCAGCCCTGCTCGGCACGGCACGGACCGTCCCGTCGTTCGAGGATCTGGCCACCGGTGAACTGGCACACTCGGTCAGCGGCGATCCGGCGGAGACTCTGCTGGGCGCCGCCGCCCTCGAGAACGCGTACCGCGACGGCGGGGTCGCCGCCTCCGCGCGCGTGCTGCCCGCACCCGCCGAGGACGATCCGAGACTGCAGTTGCCACCCGGGTCCGCGTCGCATCTCATGCAGTTGCTCGCGGCCAAGTCGTGGACGCTCACCGAGTGGTTCGCGGTCGTGGCCGAGCGGGATTACCGCGCGCCGGATCATCTCGTCGCCGACCTGATGACCTCGGCCCGCACCAACGACACCCACCGCGAGAGCATTCTCCGACTGGTGGGTTCCCGCGGCCAGTGGCTCGCCGCGCAGAACCCGGACTGGTCGATGCTGGTCCGCCGGTCCGATCGCACCGACGTGTGGACACACGGCGCACACCAGGAACGACTGCAATGGCTCACGACCATGCGGGCGGTGAACCCGGCGATCGCGATGGCCGAATTGAGCCGCACCTGGGATTCCGAACGGGGCGAGCACCGGGCGGCGTTCATCGCCGTTCTGGGAACGGGGCTGAGTGACGCCGACTCCGCCTTGCTCGAGCACGCACTCGACGACCGGCGGAAAGAGGTGCGCCAGCAGGCGGTCCAGTTGCTGCGGCAGCTGCCGAACTCCGCATACGCCGGGCGAATGGCCGCTCGCGCCCGGGCATGGGTGCGGGTGGAGAAGAAGCCGCTGCGTACCCGTCTCGTGGTGAACATGCCCGGTTCCCTGGACGATTCGGCCCGTCGCGACGGCATCGAGGACGTCCACTTCAAGAACAAGGGAATCCGCACCTGGTGGTTGCGGATGGTGGTCACCGCAGCCCCCTTGTCGGTGTGGGAAGGCATGATCGGCTCCGCCTCCACCGCGTTGGAGATCCGGATCGAAGACCAGTGGCGGGAGGTGATGATGGAGGCGTGGACCACCGCCACTGTGCTGCAACGCAATCCGCGCTGGGCGTCGGCTCTGCTGCACCGCGAAGGGCGGAAGACCGAACGTCGCGTCGTACCGATCGTCCCCGCCCGCGAACGCCTCGCATACATCCTGTCGGGTCGCGCCGACTCCTACCTGCTGGGCGTCGACGGCGCCGCACTGTTCGACGGTCTGCCCCATCCCTGGCCGCTCGACCTGGCCGAGCGGGTGATCGCTCGCCTCGAGGACGTCGCCGGGCGGCACGCCGAGACCGGCAAGGACCTCGGGCAGTTCTCCCGGCACAGCCACTACTCGACCCTCCGCAGCGCCGAGACGCACTTCCCGTTCGCTGCGGCGCCGATTCTCCGAGCAGCCGCCGAACGCACCCGCGATCCCGGCTGGCACCAGGCATTCGCCACTGTCGCCACCAACATCGACCACCGCAGAACAGTCCTGAAGGAGCTCGAGTGACCGAGATCGCGGCCGCCCAGGCCGACCTGCTACGACCCCACGCCGAGCAGGCCTACGCCGACGAACTCGCCGCCCTCGCCGCGCACGACACCCGGCCCCGGCCACCGTCGTGGAAATTGTCTCCGTGGGCGGTCGTGACGTACCTGCTCGGCGGCGAACTCGACGACGGCACCGTCATCACCCCCAAGTACGTCGGTCCCCGCCGGCTCATCGAAGTGGCCGTCGCGACGCTCGCGACCGATCGCGCGTTGCTCCTGCTCGGTGTCCCCGGAACCGCCAAGACGTGGGTGTCCGAACACCTGTCGGCGGCGGTCTCCGGCGAGTCGACCCTGCTCGTCCAGGGAACGTCGGGGACACCGGAGGAGGCCATCCGGTACGGCTGGAACTACGCGAGGCTTCTCGCAGAGGGCCCGACAGAGGGCGCACTCGTTCCGTCCCCCGTCATGACGGCCATGCAGGGCGGGCGGATCGCACGGGTCGAAGAGCTCACCCGCATTCCCGCCGATGTGCAGGATGCACTCATCACCGTGCTGTCGGAGAAGACGCTGCCCATCCCCGAACTGGGCACCGAGGTGCAGGCCGCCAAGGGTTTCAACCTGATCGCCACCGCGAACGACCGCGACCGCGGGGTCAACGAACTGTCCTCCGCGTTGCGCAGGCGGTTCAACACGGTGGTCCTGCCCCTGCCCGCCAACGAGGAGGACGAGGTCGCCATCGTCGCGCGGCGCGTCGAGCAACTCGGGTCCTCGCTGGAACTGCCGGAAATCCCGGCGACCGTCGACGAGATCCGGCGTGTGGTCACCGTGTTCCGCGAACTCCGGTCGGGCGTCACCGGCGACGGCCGCACCACACTGAAGTCGCCGTCCGGAACGCTGTCGACGGCGGAGGCGATCTCGGTCGTCACCAACGGACTCGCCCTCGCGGCGCACTTCGGCGACGGGGTGCTCCGTCCGTCCGACGTCGCCGCTGGCATCCTCGGGTCGGTGCTGAAGGACCCTGTGGCCGACAAGGTGGTGTGGACCGAATACCTCGAGGCCGTGGTCCGCGAACGGGAGGACTGGGCCGACTTCTACCGGGCGTGCCGCGAGGTCACCGGGTGAACTCCGACGTCCGTGTCTTCGGCATCCGCCACCACGGGCCCGGTTCGGCACGATCGGTGCGTCGCGCGCTCGACGAATTCGTCCCCGACGCCGTCCTCATCGAAGGGCCCGCGGACGCCGATCCGCTGGTCGCGTTGACTGCCTCCGACACCATGGAACCTCCGGTGGCCCTGCTCGCGTATGCCACCGGGGAGCCCAGGACGGCGGCGTTCTGGCCGTTCGCCGTGTTCTCCCCGGAGTGGCAGGCGCTGTCGTGGGCGGCCGGGCGCGGTGTCGACGTCCGCTTCTGCGACCTTCCGGCCGCCAACACCCTCGCCGCCGACGACTCCGACCCCCGCTCCGAGGATCCGCTGACCCAGTTGGCCGCCGCGGCGGGCTACGACGACACCGAACGCTGGTGGGACGCCGTCATCGAATCAGGTTCGGGCCCCGACTCGTTCGACGCGATCACCGAGGCCATGACCGCGCTGCGGGACACCGTCGAACTCGACGAACCCACCAGCAGGCGCGAGGCGTACATGCGCCAGACGCTGCGGAAGGTGATCAAGGGCGGCGCCCAGCGGATCGCGGTGGTGTGCGGCGCCTGGCACGCCCCGGTACTCGCCGGACCTCTCGGACCGGCCACCGCGGACGCGCGAATCCTCAAGGGAATCCCCAAGATCAAGACCTCGCTGACGTGGGTGCCGTGGACGCACTCACGACTGTCCGCGGCGTCGGGGTACGGCGCCGGGATCACGTCCCCCGGCTGGTATCACCACCTGTTCACCGCACCGGACCGCACGATCACCCGATGGCTCACCAAGGTCGCGCGGGTGCTGCGGGACGAGGACCTTCCGGTATCGAGTGCGCATGTCATCGAATCCGTCCGTCTCGCAGACACGTTGGCAGCGATGCGCGCGCGGCCGCTGGCCGGTCTCTCCGAGGTCACCGAGGCCACCCGCGCCGTGATGTGCGACGGCGACGACGTCCTGCTCGACCTCATCACGCGGCGACTCGTCGTCGGCGAGGCTCTCGGCACCGTCCCGGACGACACCCCGACGGTGCCCCTCGACGCCGACCTGCGGGCGCGGGCGAAGACCCTGCGGCTCAAGCAGCAGGCCACCGAGAAGACCATCGACCTCGACCTGCGCCGAGACAACGACGTCGCGCGGTCCCGGCTCCTGCACCGCCTGCAGATCCTCGGTGTCGGCTGGGGCACCCCGGCCGACAGCGACGTCCGCGGTACCGGCACGTTCCGCGAGACGTGGTCCCTCACCTGGAAACCCGAACTGGCGGTGTCGATCATCGAGGCGTCGCTGTGGGGCACCACCGTCGAGGCCGCGGCGACAGCGAAGGTGCGCGAGGAGGCCTCGTCCGGTGACGTCTCCCTCGCCCGGCTCACCGGGCTGCTCGAGCAGGCCCTGCTGTCGGATCTCGGAGATGCGCTGGTCGAGTTGCTGCGCGCGCTGGAGACCGCGGCCACGCTCGACCACGACGTGATGCACCTGATGGATGCCCTGCCCGCGCTCACCCGCACGCTGCGATACGGCGACGTCCGCGGCACCGACGTCTCGTCCCTCACCCGCGTCACCGACAGCCTGCTCGTCCGCATCTGCGCGGGACTGCCCTCGGCGCTGTCGGGTCTGGACGACGACAGCGCACTCGACCTGCGCCGCGCCGTCGACGACGTCCATGCGGCGGTGATGCTGCGCGACGACGATCGTGCGTCGGCGCGGTGGCTCGGCACGCTCGCCGGCCTCGTCGACCGCAGCGACGTGAACGGCCTCGTGATCGGACGCATGGTCCGATTGCTCCGCGACGCAGGCACCGTCAGCGAAACCGAGTCCGCCACCCGACTGTCGCGGGCGCTGTCCGTCGGCGCCGATCCCTCCGCCAAGGCGGGGTGGGTGGACGGCTTCCTCGGCGGCGGAGGTCTGCTGCTGGTCCACGACCGGCAGCTGCTGCGACTGCTCGACGGCTGGGTGTCGGGACTGCGCGAGCAGGACTTCGTCGACGTGCTGCCATTGCTGCGGCGCACGTTCGGCGGCTTCGAAACCGGGGAACGCCGGGCGATCGGGCAGTCCGTGGAGGGCGGGTCCACGGAAGATGCCCGCGCCGAGATCGACGCTCGTCGGGGCACGATCGCGGTCCGGACCGTCGCGGACATTCTGGGGGTGACATCGTGACCGAAGACGCGGAGCGGCTCCGACGGTGGCGGCTGCTGCTCGGCAACGCCGCCGAGGAGTCCACCGGCGGTCTCGCGTCCAAGACGGACACCGCGATGGACGGCGCTCTGGCCGCCCTGTACGACACCACCAGTGAAGGGTCGAAGAGCCGCCGTCGCGGCGCGGGTCTCGGCGGATCGGCGCCGAAGGTCGCCCGCTGGCTCGGCGACATCCGCACCTACTTCCCGAGCAGCGTCGTGCAGGTGATGCAGAAGGACGCCATCGACCGACTCGGCCTCACCCAGCTGCTCCTCGAACCCGAGCTGCTCGACGCCGTCGAACCGGACGTCCACCTCGTCGGCACGCTACTGAGCCTGAACCGGGTGATGCCCGAGACCAGCAAGGCCACCGCCCGGATGGTCGTCGAGAAGGTGGTCCGGGAGGTGGAGGAACGGATCGCGCAGAAGACCAGGACCGCCGTCACCGGTGCCCTGAACCGGTCGGCCCGCATCACCAACCCCAAGTACCGCGACATCGACTGGAATCGCACCATCCGCGCCAACCTCGCGCACTACCTGCCCGAATACAAGACGGTGGTGCCGGAGCGACTGCTCGGATACGGCCGCCGATCGCAGGCCGTGCACCGCGACGTCGTCCTCGCCATCGACCAGTCCGGGTCGATGGCGTCGAGCGTCGTGTATGCGTCCGTGTTCGGCGCGGTGCTCGCCTCGATGCGGGCGCTGAAGACGTCGCTGGTCGTGTTCGACACGGCGGTCGTCGACCTCACCGACAAGCTGTCCGATCCGGTCGACGTGCTGTTCGGCACGCAACTCGGCGGCGGCACCGACATCAACCGGGCCATCGCCTACAGCCAGTCACTGATCGACAGGCCGACGGAATCGCTGTTCGTGCTGATCTCGGACCTGTACGAGGGCGGGATCCGCGCGGAGATGCTGCGGCGGATGGCGGCGATGAAGAACGCAGGCGTCCAGGTGGTTGTTCTGCTGGCACTGTCCGACGACGGCGCCCCGTCGTTCGATCACGACAATGCGGCGGCCCTGGGTCGGCTCGGCATTCCCGCGTTCGCCTGCACACCGGACAAGTTCCCGGAACTGCTGGCGCTCGCACTGGAACGCGGCGATATCGGCAGGTGGGCCGACAGTCTCCGGACGGAATGACCGGGGGTCAGCCGGCAGCCATCCGGCGGTCGCTGTGCAGTTCGGGGTGCGCGTCGGCGCGGATCCTGAGCAGGACCAGTCCGGAGACCGAGGCGACGATCAGCGATGCGACCGTCCAGGGAACGTGCAGTTCGGAGATCCCGACTCCCGCACCGACGAGTCCCACGAAAAGCAGGCTCCACATGATCGCTTTGACTGGACCGGACCCCATGGCAATGCTCCTTCACCGAGATTACGTACATCCCCCGTGAGTTCTGGTGTGCGCGCAGAACGTTAGCCGCGTCACACTGGGGTCCCTGTGCGACACGTCGAAAACGCTCTTTCCGATACCAATCCGAGACCTGGACCCGTGAGTACTTATTAACCGCGGGCGGTTAATAAGTACTCACGGGGGCGGCTAGATGATGCTGATGGCCCCCTGGGTGGTCGCCGACGCGAGCACCCGCAGGTGGTCGTCGGACCCGCCGAGGGTGTGCTCGATGGCGGTCAGCCGGCTCACGTAGTGTCCGACCGGATACTCGGCCGTCATGCCGATGCCGCCGTGCATCTGGATCGCTTCCTGCCCGATCGTGCGGGCGGAGCGGCCGATCTGCAGTTTGGCGCGCGAGGCGACCACCGGATCGACGGTTCCGTCGGCCAGCGACATCGTCGCGTAGAGACTCATGCTGCGAGCCAGTTCCAGCAGCACGTACATGTCGGCCGCACGGTGCGTGAGCGTCTGGAACTTCGCGATCGGGACACCGAACTGCTTGCGGGTCTTCAGGTACTCAGTGGTCAGCCGCAGCGCCTCCTCCATCGCGCCGACGGCCTCCGCGCCCAGTGCCGCCTGTGCCCGGATCTGCGCGCTCTCGATCGCCGACGACGCGTCGCCGCCCTCACCGAGGGGCTCCGCCGGGGTGTCCGACAGTTCCACCTGCGCGGCCCGCAGTCCATCGTGGGTCGCGTAGGCGGTGCGGGTCAGGCCGCTGGCGTCGGCGTCGACGAGGAACAGTCCGACCCCACCGTCCGGGAGTGCCGCCGTGACGACCAGTGTGTTCGCGCTACCTCCGTGCGGAACGGGGTTCTTGGTACCGGTGAGGGTCCACGCGTCGCCGTCCTTCTTCGCGGTCGTGGACACCTGGGTCGACGGCCAGCGCACACCCGGTTCCCGCTCCGCGAATGCCAGCAGGAGGTTGCCCTCGGACACGTCGGGCAGAATCCGGCGGCGCTGCTCCGTGCTGCCTGCCGCGGCGATCAGGCCGCCGGGGACGAGCACCGCGTCGAGGACGGGTTCGGGCGCGAGGCGGCGGCCGATCTCGGTCATCACCGATGCGACCTCGACCGGTCCGGCGCCCATTCCGCCGTCTTCCTCGTCGAAGCTCAGGCCCAGCAGTCCCACCTCGGCGAGTTGCTTCCACACCTGCGGGCTCCACCCCTGCTCGGTGTCGGTGACGGCGTTGCGCTTCTCCGCGTCGTAGCTGCGGCCCAGCAGTTCACGGGTGGTGTCGCGCAGCAGTTTCTGTTCGTCGGTCAGTTCGAAGTCCATGTCACGCCCTCACAATCCGAGGATCGAGGAGGCGATGATGCTGCGCTGCACTTCGCTCGATCCGCTGTAGATGGAAACCTTGCGGTAGTTCAGATACGTCGGAGTCGTCCGCTGCGCCCAGAGCGGCGAGGAGATGCCGTCACCTGCGGCGAAGGGCAGGGAGTCGGGTCCCGCGACGTCGGTGAGCAGTTCGAGGGTGGCCTGCTGCAGTTCGGACCCGCGCAGCTTCAGCAGCGACGACGCCGGGTTCGGCTTGCCGTCCGCCGAACTGGCCACCACCCGCAGCTGGGTGAGTTCGAGCGCGATGATCTCGTTCTCCAACTCGGCGATCCGGGCGGCGAACAGCGGATCGTCGAGCAGCGTCCCCTCGCCGACCGAGATCTCGGCTGCGCGTTCCTTCGCCTGCGCGAGACGGACTTTGGAGAATCCCAGCCGGGTCACACCGGTGCGCTCGTTGCCGAGCAGGAACTTGGCGTAGCTCCAGCCCTGGTTCTCCTCGCCCACGAGGTTCTCGGCAGGCACGCGCACGTCCTCGAAGAAGATCTCGTTGACCTCGTAGCCGCCGTCGATCAGCTTGATCGGGCGCACCGTGACGCCGGGCGTCTTCATGTCGACGAGGATGAACGAGATACCGGCCTGCTTCTTGGGGGCGTCCGGGTTGGTGCGAGCGAGGACGAAGATCCAGTCGGCGTGCTGCGCCAGCGTGGTCCACGTCTTCTGGCCGTTGAGCACGTAGTCGTCGCCGTCGCGGACGGCGCGGGTCTTCAGCGACGCGAGGTCGGAGCCGGCCTCGGGTTCGGAGAATCCCTGGCACCACCAGATGTCGAGGTTGGCGGTCGGGGGAAGGAACTTCTCCTTCTGCTCCTGCGAACCGAAGGCCGCGATGACCGGGCCGACCATGCTGGTGTTGAACGCGAGCGGCTCGGGCACCGACGCGAGCTGCAGTTCGTCGAGCCAGATGTGCTTCTGCACCGGCGTCCAGTCGCGGCCGCCCCACTCGACCGGCCAGTGCGGCGTCGCGAGACCGTTGGCGTTCAGAATCCGCTGGGACTCGATGAACCCTTCCTTCCCCACTTCTTCTCCACGCGCATACCGCTCGCGGATCTCCGCCGGAATCTGCGTGGTGAAGAACGTTCGCATCTCGTCGCGGAACGCCAGCTCCTCGTCGGTCAAGGCCAGATTCATCGGAATTCCTTCGCACTCGAGGTCGGATTCATGTTCTGGTCCCGACGTTACTCCCTCGTGCGGCTCACAGGTCAGGCGGTGCGGAGGACGAGCAGGTACGCACCACCGGCGGCATCGATCTGCGTCTCGACGTTCAGTTCCGGTGCGAGACGGGACAACCTGTCGAGCAACCACGCCGCCGCGTCCTCGGCGTCCGATTTGCCCGGGCACCGCGCCACCGCCACCCGGCCACCCTTGCGGCCGAGCTGTTCGACCACACCGATGATCGGAGCGGGATCGACGACGAACAACCGGTCGGGCCACGGCACGACCGGTTTGACGGCACCCTTCTTGGTGTTGCACGCACGGTGAGCGAGGCGTTCGACGCCGCCCTTCGCCTTGGCCTTCTTCGCGGTGACGACGCTGTCGATACTGGGGCCGCGCGGATCGTTGACCGACATGTCGGGATCCACCGGTTCGTCACACAGCCAGCAGCGCCACGACTCGCGGTCGCCGACCTCTCGAAGAGTACTCATGGGCGCCAACGCTACCCGTGCGGCTAGACCGGATCGAAGCCGGAAATCAGCCAGTTCTCGCCGGACTTGGTCAGCTCGACGTTGATGCTCGTCGCCGTCACCGCCGGTTCCGGTTTGGCCGCACTGGTGGTGGTCTGGTTGACGAACAACAGCACGGTCGCGGTGTCGGCCGCCACCTCGACCGGACCGGACGCGGCCACCGTCGCCCGGGTGGCCACCTGACTCTCCTTGGCCGCCGGGACGACGACGTCCGTCGTGAACTGGGTGTAGTAGTCGAGGAACTCCCCCGTCAGGCGTTCCTTTGCGGCGCCGACGTCGTTCTCCACCGTGTCCGGCTCGTACGACAGCAGGGCGATCGCGCCCTGCGAAGCGGTGTCGGTGACGGCGGCGCGGACGGTGTCGTCGACACGCTTGTCGGGCCGGTAGAGCGTGAAGTACAGAACCCCCGCCAGCACGGCCGCGACCGCGGTGAGCGCGCCCAGGATCAGGAGGAGTCTGCGCGACTTCGGCGATGCGTCGGTACTCACTGCACGAACCCTGCCTTCACGATCTTGTATGTGCCGTCCTCGAGTTGCATCGTCACGCGCATTCTCTGACCGCGTGGCTCCTCGGCAGCGCCGCCCGCGTTGGACACCTTCTGCGCGACCGCCACGAGCACGTCCGCGGAGTCGCCGTTCTGCGTCTCGATCGCAGCCTGGCGCACCTCCCCCTGGGACTTGACCTTGGCCTCCTGCATGACCGCGATCAGGTCTGCGGACCGGGCTTCGAATTCGTCGCGGAATTCTCCGGCCGAGCCGTCGAGCACCTTCTGCACGTCCTCGTCGGCCCGCTCGAAGTCCATCGTCGTCAGATCGACGACGCCCTGGCGCGCTGCATCGAGGATCTCGGATCTCTGCTGCGCCTCCTGCTCCGCCTGCCGGTGCGTGTAGCCGAAATAGCCGCTGACCGCGACGAACGCGAGCGTGAGGACGGCCAGAACCACGACACTCGCGGTGACGGCCGGCGTCCGGGCCTGGGGAGCGGCGTCCTCACCGGTGGGCTCTTCCGCCATGGAGTTCCTTTCGTCGTGCCCCGCCTCTGTTACCTGCATCACGTCAGATGCTACCGGGTGGTCATATCAAATATTTTTCGGTGTCATTCGTCGGCAGATCCGCGGGTGCAAAGGCGCGTGGGAGACCCCGCGTACGGTCGGTGATCATTACTGTTGAGGAGAAGGCAGGCGACTCGAAGGGGATCCACGATGACCAGCGATTCAGGCGCACGCAGCCGCGTGCAGTTCGGTGCCGGGGCGACGCCGGAACTCGTCAGTTCCGAGGGACGGACCATCATCGCGGACGCAGTGGTTGCCAAGATCGCCGGTATCGCCACCCGTGAGATCAACGGCGTCTACGACGTCGGCGGCGGCACCGCACGCGCTGTCGGCGCTCTCCGCGATCGGATCCCCGGCGCCCGCGTCAACCACGCCCAGGGCGTCGCCGTCGAAGTCGGCGAGAAGCAGGCCGCCATCGACATCGGCATCGTCGCGGAATACGGCGTCGCACTGCACGAACTCGCGGTCGGCATCCGGCGAAACGTCATCGCGGCCGTCGAGCGCATGACCGGGCTCGAAGTGACCGAAGTGAACATCACCGTCTTCGACGTCATGCTGTTCGACGAATCCGAGGCCGCGTCCGAGCTCGACGGCAAACCGAGGGTGCAGTGACCGGACCACTTCCACCGGACACCCACGCCGAGGACATCTCCGAACGCATCGTCGCTGCCGTCCTCGCAACCCCCGGGGTGGCAGCGATGCACGGCGGCGCGTTCGGTGAAGTCGCGACCTACCTGCCCGGACGCCGGGTGACCGGGGTGACCGTCGGCCCCACGTCCTGTGCCGTCCACCTCGCGGCGCGCTACCCCGCCAACGTCGTCGACACCGCCGAAAGAGTGCGGGCCGCAGTGGAATCGCTGGTGGACGTCCCCGTCGACGTGACCATCGAAGATCTCCTGACAGAGACAGGACAAGCTCAATGAACAGCACAATCACAGGCCTGATCGTCGGGTTACTTCTCGCCATCGCCGGCATCCTCGGTGGTTTCAGCGGATTCGTCTTCGCCGTCCTCCTCGGCGCGCTGGGCATGGCCGTCGGCGCGCACCGCGACGGCCACCTCGATCTCGGCGCCATCCTCCGAAGCCGCGGCCGTGGCTGAACCCTTCACCGCACCCTCCGCCGGTCCCCACGCCGACACGGCGCTCGACGACACCGCCCTGCGCGGCGAACTGGTCATCAAGGAGCGCGCCGTCGTGAAGATCGCCGTCGCCGCGGCGCTTCAGGTACCCGGCGTCGTCAAGCAGTCCGGTGGGCTGTCTCGCCTGACGGGCCGGGAACTGCCCCGAGCCGACGTCTCGACGGGAGCGGGCGCCGTCGCGATCAACCTGTACATCGCGGTGCAGTGGCCGTGTCACCTCGACCTCGTCAACCGCCGGCTCCGCGCGCAGGTGCACCGTCAGGTCGAACAGATGACGGGCATGCCGGTCATCGAACTCAACATCGTGGTCGTCGGAACGGAATCCGCAGCCCCCGAAGACAGTTCGACCGAAAGCCGCTACTCCGAACAAGGCGACCCTGCCGTGCCGCCCGCCCCGGTGGCACCCATCCGGCCACGCACGCCGCGTGCGACTCCGGCCGCCGTGCCCGCCGCAATCATCGTCGCCGTCGGGGCCCTCGGTCTCGCGGTCGTCGCGGCGCGTGAGCTGCTCATCATGCGCGGCACCTTCGCCAACGCGCCCTGGATCCGCAACACCGTGCAATGGCTGGGCCGGCTGCACTGGTCCGAGTGGATCGTCCCCGCTGCGGCAGGCGCGATCGTCCTGGGGGTCGTGTTCATCGTCGCGGCCCTCAAACCGCGGCCGCGCACCCACCTGCCGCTCGCCGTAGGTGACACCCCGATCGTCTGGCTGCGCCCCACGGACCTCGCTCGCAATTCCAGTAGCCACGCCAAGACCGTCCCCGGGGTGCTGTCGGCGCACACGACGGTCGACCGCAAGCACGTCACCGTCCGCGTGGTGCGCACCGAATCGACACCCGCCGGCGACGTGGCCATCTCCGTCCGCGAGGCGGTGGAACCGACGCTGTCGCTGCTCGGCACGTCCCCCGAACTCCGAGTGCAGGTGAAGCCGTGAGACATCGGACCGCCGCCGTCAACCGGCTCATCGTCCTGATCGTCGGGCTCGCGCTTCTCGGGTTCGGCGCCTACGCCATGGCCTGGGACCTCCAGGTTCCGATCGTCCGCGAATGGGTGTCGCGGTACGACCGCGCGCGCGTCACCGCACTCCCCGACCAGGACTGGTGGGGCTGGGCGCTCGCCGCCACGGTCGTCGTGGGACTGGTCTTCGGGATCGTGCTCCTCGCCCTGGACCTCACCCGCCGACGCACGTCCCCCGTCGCCGTACCTGATCGCGAATCGGGCACCTACGTGACTGTCGACCTCGGCTCCCTCGCCAACGGGGTCGCCAGTGAACTCGCCCAGTACCCCGGAGTCCGGCAGACACGCGCTCGCGCCGTCATCGAACGCGGCCTCCCCACCCTGTCGATCGTCGTGACCGCCGACCCCACCCTCGACATCTACGACTTCACGCGCAAATCCGAGGACGTCGCGTCGTGGGTCGCATCGACCCTCGGTGGTGAAGAGGTCGCCACCCAGGTCCTGCTCCACCTCGACCGCGCCGACCACCCGGTGCACGTCGAAAGCTGACGCGGGGCGTGGGAGTACCTCGACGCGTTCGCCGCGGAAGGTGGGCTGCTCGGTCTCGGACCGTTCGACGACCCGGCGAGCAACGGGTCCATGGCGATCTTCAGCAGCCGCGAGCGCGCAGAACAGTTCATCGCCCGCGACCCGTTCGTCCTCGAAGGCATCGCGCATCCCGGCGACATCCGAGAATGGGATGCGTTGAACTACCGCTGAAGTCCGTACCCCGAAAACGCCAATGGCGCCCACCCCGGAGGGTGAGCGCCATTGGCGTTGGTGGAGCTAGATCACTTGTTGATCTTCGTGACCTTGCCGGCGCCGACGGTACGGCCGCCTTCGCGGATCGCGAAGCGCAGGCCCTCGTCCATGGCGACGGGCTGGATCAGCTTGACGGACATCTCGGTGTTGTCACCGGGCATGACCATCTCGGTGCCCTCGGGCAGCGTCACAACGCCCGTCACGTCCGTGGTACGGAAGTAGAACTGCGGACGGTAGTTGTTGAAGAACGGCGTGTGGCGGCCGCCCTCGTCCTTGGACAGGATGTACGCCTGGCCCTCGAACTCGGTGTGCGGGGTGGTGGTGCCGGGCTTGACGACAACCTGTCCACGCTCGACATCTTCGCGCTTGATACCACGAACCAGCAGACCGACGTTGTCACCGGCCTGGCCCGAGTCGAGGAGCTTGCGGAACATCTCGATACCCGTGACCGTGGTCTTGGTCTTGGTTTCCTTGATGCCGACGATCTCGACGTCCTCGTTGACGTTGATCACGCCACGCTCGATACGACCGGTGACGACGGTGCCACGACCGGTGATCGTGAAGACGTCCTCGACGGGCATGAGGAAGGGCTTCTCGGTCTCGCGGACCGGGTCCGGGATGGACTCGTCAACCGCAGCCATGAGCTCGAGGATGTTCTTGGTCCACTCGGGGTCGCCCTCGAGCGCCTTGAGTGCGGAGACCTTGACAACCGGAGCGTCCTCGTCGAACTCCTGCGCAGCGAGGAGCTCACGGACCTCCATCTCGACGAGCTCGATGATCTCGTCGTCGTCCACCATGTCGGCCTTGTTCAGGGCGACGAGGATGTACGGCACGCCGACCTGGCGGGCGAGCAGCACGTGCTCACGCGTCTGGGGCATCGGGCCGTCGGTGGCCGCGACCACGAGGATGGCGCCGTCCATCTGCGCCGCACCGGTGATCATGTTCTTGATGTAGTCGGCGTGACCGGGAGCATCGACGTGCGCGTAGTGGCGCTTCTCGGTCTGGTACTCAACATGCGAGATGTTGATCGTGATACCGCGAGCCTTCTCCTCAGGAGCCTTGTCGATCTCGTCGAAGGCCGAAGCCTCGTTGAGATCCGGGTACGCGTCGTGCAGAACCTTGGTGATGGCCGCGGTCAGCGTGGTCTTGCCGTGGTCGACGTGACCGATGGTGCCGATGTTCACGTGCGGCTTCGTCCGCTCGAACTTCGCCTTCGCCACTGTGTGTCCTCCTGGACTGATTGATGCTTGCGGTATGCAGCAGTGCGGTTGTTATTACTGGGTCGTGCTTCGGCCGGCTGGAACCGAGGTTACTCGCCGGTCGCCTTGGCGATGATTTCCTTCGAGACGTTCGCGGGAACCTCTGCGTAGGAATCGAACACCATGGAGAAGTTCGCCCGGCCCTGGGTCTTCGACCGCAGATCACCGATGTAACCAAACATCTCCGAGAGCGGAACCAGCGCCTTCACGACACGGGCACCACTGCGTTCCTCCATGGCCTGGATCTGGCCACGGCGGGAGTTCAGGTCGCCGATCACATCACCCATGTACTCCTCGGGTGTGGTGACCTCGACAGCCATGAGCGGCTCGAGAATGACCGGGCCGGCCTTGCGGGCGGCTTCCTTCAGCGCCTGCGAACCGGCAACCTTGAAGGCCATTTCCGACGAGTCGACGTCGTGGTATGCACCGTCGAGCAGCGACAGCTTCAGGTTCACCAGCGGGTAGCCGGCAAGAACGCCGTACTGCATCGCGTCCTGCGCGCCTGCATCCACGGAAGGGATGTACTCGCGAGGGATGCGGCCGCCGGAGACCTTGTTCTCGAACTCGTAGGTGGCACCGTCTTCGCCGACGAACGGCTCCAGCGCGATGATCACCTTGGCGAACTGGCCCGATCCACCCGTCTGCTTCTTGTGGGTGTAGTCGTGCTTCTCGACCTTCTTGGTGATGGTCTCGCGGTAGGCGACCTGCGGCTTGCCGACGTTGGCCTCGACCTTGAACTCGCGACGCATACGGTCGACGAGGATGTCGAGGTGGAGCTCGCCCATGCCGCCGATGACGGTCTGGCCGGTCTCCTCGTCGAGCTCGACGGAGAACGTCGGGTCCTCTTCGGCGAGCTTCTGGATCGCGGTGCCCAGCTTCTCCTGGTCGGACTTGGTCTTGGGCTCGATCGAGACCTGGATGACCGGGTCCGGGAAGCTCATGGACTCGAGCACGATCGGCGCGTCCTGTGCACACAGGGTGTCACCGGTCGTCGTGTCCTTCAGACCGATCATCGCGTAGATGTGGCCGGCCACGGCCTCGTCGACCGGGTTCTCCTTGTTGGCGTGCATCTGGAAGAGCTTTCCGATGCGCTCCTTCTTGCCCTTGGTCGCGTTCATGACCTGGGCGCCCGGATCGATCCGGCCGGAGTACACGCGGACGAACGTCAGCTTGCCGAAGAACGGGTGCGAAGCGATCTTGAAGGCCAGAGCCGAGAACGGCTCTTCCTTGCTCGGCTTACGCGTGAGGATCTCTTCTTCGTTGCCCAGGGCGTGACCCTGAACCTCGCCGATGTCCAGCGGGTTCGGCAGGTAGTCGATGACCGCGTCGAGCATGGGCTGAACGCCCTTGTTCTTGAACGCGGAACCACACAGCACCGGGTACAGCTCGGAGTTGACCGTCATCTTGCGGATGGCGCCCTTGATCTCCTCGACGGAGAGCTCCTCGCCGGCGAAGTACTTCTCCATGAGCTTCTCGTCGGACTCGGCGACCGTCTCGAGCAGCTTCTCGCGGTACTCGGCAGCCTTGTCGGCGAGATCGGCCGGGATCTCCTCGATGGTGGGCTCGGCGCCGATGGCGACCGTGCCACGCCAGGTGACAGCCTTCATCTCGACCAGGTCGACGACACCGTCGAAGTCGTCCTCGGCGCCGATCGGCAGCTGGAGAACGAGCGGCTTCGCGCCGAGGCGGTCGATGATGGTCTGGACCGTGAAGTAGAAGTCCGCGCCCATCTTGTCCATCTTGTTGACGAAACAGATGCGCGGAACGTCGTACTTGGCGGCCTGACGCCACACCTGCTCCGACTGGGGCTCGACGCCCTCTTTGCCGTCGAACACTGCGACGGCGCCGTCGAGCACGCGGAGCGAACGCTCCACCTCGACGGTGAAGTCGACGTGGCCCGGCGTGTCGATGATGTTGATCTGGTTGTTGTTCCAGAAGCAGGTCACCGCGGCAGAGGTGATCGTGATGCCGCGTTCCTTCTCCTGTTCCATCCAGTCCGTGGTCGAGGCACCGTCGTGCGTCTCACCGATCTTGTAGTTGACACCGGTGTAGAACAGGATGCGCTCGGTGGTCGTGGTCTTGCCGGCATCGATGTGCGCCATGATGCCGATGTTGCGGACCTTGTTCAGGTCGGTCAGCACTTCCTGTGCCACAGGATTCTTCCCCGCTCGTAGCTCGTGTATCGGGTGTCGGCCTCCCCGGTGTTCCACCAGCGGGGCCATTGTCTCGAGTTGTAGATCAGCCGGTCCCCGGTAGGGGCCCGACGTGCGACGACGCCGGAGCAGTCACGGTAGGTGACTGCTCCGACGTGACGTCACCAGCGGTAGTGGGCGAATGCCTTGTTGGCTTCGGCCATCTTGTGAGTGTCCTCACGGCGCTTCACAGCGGCACCCAAGCCGTTGCTGGCATCGAGGAGCTCGTTGGCGAGACGCTCGACCATGGTCTTCTCGCGGCGCTGCCGGGAGAAGGTCACGAGCCAGCGGAGCGCGAGGGTGGTGGAGCGGCCCGGACGGACCTCGACCGGCACCTGGTAGGTGGCGCCACCGACACGGCGGCTGCGGACCTCGAGGGCAGGCTTGACGTTGTCCAGTGCGCGCTTGAGAGTGACGACCGGATCGGTGCCGGTCTTCTCGCGCGCCTGCTCGAGTGCTTCGTAGACGATGCGCTCGGCGGTGGACTTCTTGCCGTCCAGGAGAATCTTGTTGACGAGCTGCGTCACCAGGGGCGAACCGTAGACCGGGTCGTTGATGAGCGGACGCTTCGGAGCGGGGCCCTTACGTGGCATTAGCTCTTCTCCTTCTTGGCGCCGTAGCGGCTGCGGGCCTGCTTGCGGCCCTTGACACCCTGGGTGTCGAGCGAGCCACGGATGATCTTGTAGCGCACACCGGGGAGGTCCTTCACACGACCACCGCGGACGAGCACCATCGAGTGCTCCTGCAGGTTGTGACCCTCGCCCGGGATGTAAGCGGTGACCTCGACGGAGCTGGTCAAGCGCACACGCGCGACCTTACGGAGCGCCGAGTTCGGCTTCTTCGGGGTGGTGGTGTACACGCGGGTGCACACGCCACGACGCTGCGGGCTGCCCTTGAGGGCTGCCGTCTTGACCTTCGCGGTCTTGTCGCGGCGGCCCTTGCGGACCAGCTGGTTGATGGTTGGCATTTACCGGCTTTCTTCGTGTTGAACAGACTGCTCTGGACAAGCAACCTTGGCTGTTCTGAAATTAGGGATCTAGCAGTTGGGGCAAGAGAGCTGCTGCCCCTCACCCGCACCTCGAGCTGCACCCGAGGTCGGGTGTGTCGCATACCCCCACACAGGCAGCCGGATGCTCGTTCCATGCAGAAATCTGCACGAACGCGCGCACGGCAATACCTCGCTAGGCACACAGATCGGCCCGGGCATGCCGGACACGACCCACAACGATACCCGGCGGCGCGCCGGAAGGTCAAAGTGGGCTGGCAGTGGTAAGGGCTGACCTGCGATGTGGGGTGCTGCTCGGAGCTGTCGGTACGGACACGGGCACATCAACTACTCAGATTGAGCGTCAGATCCGCAAGCGTCGATGCCGCTTCACACGGGTCTGCCGCCCCCGTCTGGAACTGTACCCACCAGCCGACGACGCCCGCGGAGGGTGATCCGACCGTCACTCCGCACGCCCCCGGATCGCCGGGGGGACGCATCACGACGGCCTTGCGCCCCTGGATGGTGGAGGACTCCACCGTGTAGCCGAGCTTCTCGCCGGTCGACTTCTCCGTGTCGAGAGAACCCGTCTCGAACCAGTTGAACGTCACCTTCACGGGACCGTTGGCGCCGACCGCGTCCCAGCGGCAGATCGCGCCGAAGAAGCCCCGTTCGATGGCGTCGGCGCCGACGGTCTGGGCGATCTGTTCGTCGGCGACGGCGTTGCACTCCTCCAGCAGGGCCGTGAACTGTTCGGTGTCACCGGACGAGGACGCCCCTTCAGCCCTGGGTGAGCCCTCGATCGTCGACCCGCACCCCGCGATCAGCCCGACCGCGGTGGCCGCGGCCAGCACCCGAACCGCACGCCACGTCCCGCCGTTCATCACTCCCCCGCTCATTTGGCCCTCGACACGCTGAGTTCGGCGAGATCGCGCGCCACCGTGCACGGGTCCGCCGCGGGTTGCGCGTCCGCGTACATCACCGACCAGTGGACGAAGTCGCCCCCGAACTCCACGCCGAGTTCACACAGAATTCCTTCGGACGATGCGATGAATCCGGGGTGCCCCTGGATGTCGATGTCGGTGGCCGGCCTGCCGATCAGCTCGGAACCTGCCCGCTCGCGGCCGATGGGACTGCCGCGGTACCAGGAGAACGTCACGCTGGGACCGCCTATTCCTGCGGTTTCCCACTCGCAGCCGACGGAATTTCGCGTCACGCCGGTGAAGGGCGGCATCCCGAACGCCTTCGCGACCTCGTCGTCGGTGACCGAACCGCACTGACCGAAGAACGGGCCCGGATCGGTCACCTGCGGGAGTTGCTGCGCGGCAGGCTCGGTACCGGAATCGTCTCCGTCTCCCCCACAGCCGGCCAGACCGGCGGCGACGGTGATCAGGACGAGCGCTCTCCATTTCCGGCCCATGGTCGGTGACTCTACCGATCCCCGCGCTCTTTGCCCGGTCAGTCGAGAACGGCCGCGTCCAGCATCGGCGGCTGTACCGACTGACCGCTCCGCGGGTGTGCCGACTGGCCGCTCCGCGGCTGTCCGGACGGTAACGCCGCATCCAGCTGCGCCGCCCACTGCCGCACGATCTCCGCTCGTCGTTTGGAGTCGTCCGTGAGCACGTCGGCGAGGCCTAGTCCGCGGGCGAGATCCAGGGTGGCCTGGACGAGCCGGTGCGCCACCGGATCGGCGTCGTCGAATCCGAAGTGTTCGACGGCGGTGCGGTGCGCGATCCGCCCGAACCGTTCCTCGAGCGGCACGATCCGGGCCCGGAGTTCGGGGTCGGCGGCCGCGGCCGTCCAGACCTGCAGCGCCGCCTTGAACAGGGTGCCCGTGTAGTAGTCGACGAGCCGCGACACCACGGCCTCGGTGCGCCCCTCCCCGGTCGGCAGGTCGGTGGCCTCGCGCCGGGCCTGCTCCATCCGGGCATCGAACATGACCTCGAGCGCTGCGGTGATGAGGTCCTCGCGGGTCGGGAAGTGGTGCTGGGTCGCGCCGCGGGACACCCCGGCGCGCTGGGCGACGAGGCTCACCGTGGTGGCACCCCAGCCCAGCTCGGCGAGGCAGTCGATGGTGACCTCGAGGAGATGCCCGCGCGTGACCCGGCTACGGTCCTGCTTCGGTTCGCGGGTCATGTGTCACTTCCTCTCGTCGCGCTGCGCGCCCGTGAGTGCTCGACGAGTCCTGAGACTCGTCAACCACGCACGGGGCCGGAGGCCCATCTCGGCGGCCGCTTCTGCAGGAACGCCATCATGCCTTCCCGCGCCTCCTCGGATTCGAACAGCCTCGCCGACTGGGCGGTCAGCTCGTCGGTGTAGCGGTCGAAATCGGCGAGCACACTGCGCGTCGTCAGGGTCTTCGACTCGGCCAGGCCCTGCGGCGACGCCTGCCGCAACTGGTCGAGCACTTCCTCGACGGTGTCCTCGGGATCCTCGGCGGACTCGCTGATCAGCCCGATGGCCTCCGCCTCGTGGGCACCGAACTTCTCGCCCGTGAGGAGGTAGCGGCTCGCGGCGCGCGAATCGATCCGGGGCAGCACGGTCAACGAGATGATCGACGCGGCGAGTCCGAGCCGGACCTCGGTGAGCGCGAACGTGCTGCGCGGACCGGCGACGGCGATGTCGCAGGCCCCGACCAAGCCCATGCCCCCGGCCCTGACGTGACCGTCGATCCGGGCGATCACCGGCTTGGGCAACTCGACGATGGCCCGCAGCAGGTCGGCCATCTGCCGGGTGCGCGAGCCGACGTCGCCGGACGTCTCACTCAGATCCGCGCCGGCGCAGAACGTGCCGCCGGTGTGGGTGAGGACGATGCCTCGGACGTCGTTGTCCGCGGCGGCGTCCCGCAATCCCTGCAGCAGTTCGTCCACGAGCCTGCCGGAGATCGCGTTCCTGTTGTGGGGCGAATCGAGGGTGAGGGTGGCGAACCCCCGGTTCACCTCGTACCGGACGTACCGGTCGGCTTCCACGTCGGTCATGTGCTGTCCGTTCGACATCAGTACGACTTCGGCAACCCGAGCGAGTGTTGGGAGACGAAGTTGAGGATCATTTCCCGGCTCACCGGGGCCACTCGTGCGATGCGTGCCGCGCCGAGCATCGCCGCGAGACCGTATTCCTTGGTCAGGCCTGCGCCGCCGTGTGTCTGGACGGCCTGGTCGAGTGCCTTGATGCTGGCCTCGGCGGCGGCGTACTTGGCCATGTTGGCGGCCTCGGCGGCGCCGAAGTCGTCGCCGCTGTCGTAGAGGACGGCCGCCTTCTGCATCATCAGCTTGGCGAGTTCGAGTTCGATCTTGATCTGCGCCAGCGGATGCGCGATGCCCTGGTGCGCGCCGATCGGCTCCTTCCACACCGTGCGTTCCTTCGCGAACCGCACCGCGGCGCCCAGCGCGTAGCGGCCCATGCCGATCGCCATGGCGGCGCCGAGGATGCGTTCGGGGTTGAGACCCGCGAACAGCTGCATCAACGCCGCATCGGCCTCGCCGACGAGGGCGTCGGCGGGTAGCCGGACGTCGTCGAGGAACAGCATGAACTGGTGGTCGGGCTCGACGATATCCATCTCCATCGGCGTCTTCACGAAGTTCGCGGCGTCGGTGGGGACGATGAACAGGGCAGGTTTCAGCTTGCCGGTCTTCGAGTCCTCGGTCCGCGCGACGATCAGCACGGCGTCGGCCTGGTCGACCCCGGAGATGTAGATCTTGTTCCCCGACAGCAGCCAGTCCTCGGCTTGACCATCACCCCTCGCTTCGCTCGACCGGACCCGACGCGCGGTGGTCGTGATCTGGTGCGAGTTCGAACCCGCGTCGGCCTCGGTGATGCCGAACGCCATGATCTTCGAACCGTCGGCGAGGCCGGGGAGCCAGGTCTGTTTCTGCTCCTCGGTGCCGTACTTGCCGATGATCGTGCCGCAGATGGCCGGCGACACGACCACCAGCAGGAGGCCGGCGCCGTGGGCCGCGAGTTCTTCCTGGACGAGGGCGAGTTCGTAGATGCCTGCGCCGCCGCCCCCGTATTCCTCGGGGAGATTGACGCCGAGGAAACCGAGTTTGCCCGCCTCGTTCCACAATTCGGTCAGCGGTTCACTGCGCCGCGCCCGGGGCAGCACGTAGTCGACGTAGTTGAATCGCTCCCCGAGCCTCGACACGGAGGCGCGGAGTTCCTTCTGTTCTTCGGTCTCGATGAAGCTCATGACACTCCTTCAGGCTGCGCTGCTTCGACTACTGCCAGGACCGTTCCCACGTCGACCTGCTGACCGGCGGTCACGGAAAGTTCGGTGAGGACACCGGAAGCCGGCGCCTTGATCGTGTGTTCCATCTTCATCGCCTCGAGCCACACGATCGGCTGACCGGCGGTCACGGTGTCGCCGGCCGCGGCGCCGAGGCGGATGACGGAACCCGGCATCGGCGCGAGTAGCGACCCCTCGGCGACGACGGCGCTCGGATCGGTGAATCGAGGTGCGGCGTGCAGGCTCACCGGGCCCAGGGCGGAGTCGACGAACACGTCGTCCCCGTACCGGGACACCTCGAACGAGCGGCGCAGCCCCGCGACGTCCAGTGCGACGTGCCGCGCCGTGGCCGACACGAGCGCGACGTCGTCGAAGCCCTCGGCCTTCAGCCCGTACCGGGTGAGCAGGTACCGGATCTCGATGTCACCGTCGGTTCCCGTGAACGTCTTGCTCTGCGGCGCGGACGCCAGGTTCCGCCATCCGCTGGGCAGCGAGGTGTTCACGGTCGCGACGTCGCGGTTGTGCGCGGCGTCCGCGAGTGCGGCGGCCAGCGCCGACAGTCGCTCGGTGTCGGCCGAGGCCAGCGGGCGCGCCAGCACGTCCAGCCCGTGTGTGTCGAAGAAGGCGGTGTCCGTGTCGCCGGCAAGGAATGCCGGGTGGCGGAGCACGTTGACGAGGAGGTCGCGGTTGGTGCGCAGTCCGTGGATCTGCGCGCGGCTCAGGGCCGCTGCCAGCCGCGTGGCCGCCTGCGTGCGGGTGGGCGCGAACGAGATGACTTTCGCGAGCATCGGGTCGTAGTGCACGCCGACGGTGGATCCGTCGACCACACCGGAGTCGAGGCGGATGCCCGGGGTGCGGAGAACGTCGAATTCGACCGCGTTCCCGGGCAGGTCCAGGCGGTGGACCGGTCCACTCTGTGGCTGCCAGTTCTGCGCCGGATCCTCGGCGTACAGCCGGACCTCGATGGAATGGCCGGACACGGCGGGCGATTCGGCGCCGAGCGCCTGCCCGGACGCCACCTGCAGCTGCAGTTCCACGAGGTCGAGGCCAGTGGTGCATTCGGTGACCGGGTGTTCCACCTGCAGCCGGGTGTTCATCTCGAGGAAATAGAAGTCACCCTGGTCCGGGTCGTCTCCCCCTCGCTCCGCTCGACCGGAAGCCAGGAACTCGACCGTTCCCGCACCCTCGTAGTCGATGGCCTTCGCCGCGAGCCGGGCGGCCTCGAACAGTCGCTCGCGCATCCCGGGGACGGCTTCGACCAACGGTGACGGCGCCTCTTCCACCACCTTCTGGTGCCGCCGCTGGATGGAGCATTCACGCTCCCCCACCGCCCAGACGGTTCCCTGCCGGTCGGCCATCACCTGGACCTCGATGTGCCTGCCCGTTTCCAGGTAGCGCTCGCAGAACACGGTCGGGTCGCCGAACGCCGACTGCGCTTCGCGGCGGGCGCCTTCCAGCTGTTCCGGAAGGTCCGCGAGCTCACGCACGACGCGCATGCCGCGTCCGCCGCCGCCTGCGGACGCCTTGACGAGTACCGGCAGGTCCGCTTCGGTGACGGCACCCGGGTCGAGTTCGGCCAGCACCGGGACTCCGGCGGCGGCCATCATCTTCTTGGACTCCACCTTCGAACCCATCATCTCGATGGCGGGCGCGGGCGGCCCGATCCACGTCAGCCCCGCGTCGTGGACGGCGCGCGCGAAGTCCGCATTCTCGGAGAGGAACCCGTAGCCGGGGTGGATGGCATCGGCGCCGGCGAGCAGTGCCGCCTCGATGACGAGGTCACCGCGCAGGTACGTGTCGGCAGGACTGTTGCCCGGCAACCGGACCGCGGTGTCGGCCTCGGCGACGTGCGGGCTGAGGGCGTCGGCATCCGAGAACACGGCGACGGTCCCGATGCCTGCGCGGCGGCAGGTGGCGAAGATGCGGCGGGCGATCTCACCACGATTGGCAACCAGTACGGACTGGATCATGTCGGGCCTCACATCCGGAAGACGCCGAAGTTCTCGGCGCCTTCGATCGGGGCGTTGGCAATGGCCGACAGGCACATTCCCACCACGGTTCGGGTGTCGCGCGGGTCGATCACGCCGTCGTCGTAGAGGCGACCGGACAGGAACATCGGCACGGATTCCGCCTCGATCTGGTTCTCGATCATGGCGCGCATGCCTGCGTCGGCCTCTTCGTCGAACGCCTGCCCGCGGGCCTCGGCGGAGGCGCGGCTGACGATGGAGATGACACCGGCCAGCTGCGCCCCGCCCATGACCGCGGATTTGGAACTGGGCCAGGCGAACAGGAATCGCGGGTCGAACGCGCGTCCGCACATGCCGTAGTGACCGGCGCCGTAGGACGCGCCGAGCAGGATCGAGATGTGCGGGACGGTGGAGTTGGATACGGCGTTGATCATCATCGAACCGTGCTTGATCATCCCGCCCTCCTCGTACTCCCTGCCCACCATGTATCCGGTCGTGTTGTGCAGGAACAACAGTGGGGTGTGCGAGCGGTTGGCCAGCTGGATGAACTGGGTCGCCTTCTGCGATTCCTCGCTGAAGAGCACGCCGCGCGCGTTGGCGAGGATGCCCACCGGGTATCCGTGCAGCTCGGCCCAGCCCGTGACGAGTGACGATCCGTACATCGGCTTGAACTCGTCGAAATCGGAGCCGTCGACGATGCGGGCGATCACCTCGCGGGGATCGAACGGGATCTTGAGGTCGGCGGGGACGATGCCGAGCAGTTCCTCGGGGTCCGCGAGCGGTTCGATGACCTCGGCCCGGGGCGCGGGACCCTGCTTCTTCCAGTTCAGGCGCTTGACGATGCTGCGGCCGATCCGGATGGCGTCCTGCTCGTCGACCGCGAAGTAGTCGGCGAGGCCGGACTTGCGGGCATGCATCTCGGCGCCGCCGAGGGTTTCGTCGTCGGATTCCTCACCGGTGGCCATCTTCACGAGGGGCGGTCCGGCGAGGAACACCTTGGATCGTTCCTTGATCATGACGACGTGATCGGACATGCCGGGGATGTACGCGCCGCCCGCCGTCGAATTGCCGAAGACGAGGGCGATGGTCGGGATACCCGCGGCGGAGAGCTGGGTGAGGTCGCGGAACATGCGGCCACCGGGTATGAACACTTCCTTCTGAGTGGGAAGGTCCGCGCCGCCGGATTCCACGAGGGAGATGACGGGGAGCCGGTTCTGCCGGGCGATGTCGTTGGCGCGGAATCCCTTCCGCAACGTCCACGGATTGCTGGTGCCGCCGCGGACAGTCGGGTCGTTGGCGACGATCAGGCACTCGACGCCTTCCACCACACCGATGCCGACGACGGTGCTGGCGCCGACCGGGAAGTCGCTGCCCCACGCCGCGAGCGGGCACAGTTCGAGGAACGGCGAGTCGGGGTCGAGGAGCAGTTCGATTCGCTCCCGGGCGAGCAGCTTGCCGCGCTTCTTGTGCCGCTCGGTGTACTTCTCGCCGCCGCCCGCGAGCGCCTTGGCGTGCTCGGTGTCGATCTCGGCGAGCTTGTCCGTCATGGCCTTCGCCGCCGCGGCATACTCTTCGGAACCAGTGTCCAGCGTGGACTTCAACGTGGTCATGACTGATACCCCAATCGCTTGGCCGCGAGCCCCGTCAGGATCTCGGTGGTACCGCCACCGATCCCGAGGATGCGCATGTCGCGGTACTGCCGTTCCACTTCGCTCTCCCGCATGTAGCCGAGGCCGCCGAACAGCTGGACGGCCTGGTTGGCCACCCATTCGCCCGACTCGACGGCGGTGTTCTTCGCGAAGCAGACCTCCGCGATGAAGTCCTCGTTCGACACGAGCGAACGCTCCACCAGCGCTCTGGTGTAGACGCGGGCCACGTCGGTCTTGCGCGCCATCTCCGTGACCGTGTTCTGCACCGACTGCCTGCTGATCAGCGGACGGCCGAACGTCTCGCGGTCGCGCACCCACTGCAGCGTGAGGTCGAGGCACCGTTGCGCGCTCGAATAGGCCTGCGCGGCGAGGGCGATGCGCTCGGTGAGAAACGCCTGGGCGATCTGCGCGAACCCGCTGTTCTCCTCGCCGACAAGATTGGCGGCGGGCACCCGGGCGTCGACGAACGACAACTCGGCCGTGTCCGACGCACGCCAGCCCATCTTGTCGAGTTTGCGGGCCACCTCGAATCCCGATGTGCCCTTCTCGATCACGAGCAGGGAGACCCCGGACGCGCCGGGACCGCCGGTGCGGACTGCGGTGACCACGAAGTCGGCCCGGACAGCGGACGTGATGAACGTCTTGGACCCGTTGACGACGAAGTGGTCGCCGTCGCGGACCGCCGTGGTCCGCAGATGCCCGACGTCGGAACCGCCGCCGGGTTCGGTGATGGCGAGCGAGCCGATGAGCTCGCCGCGCAGGGTGGGGCGGACCCACTTCTCGATCTGCTCCGGGTCACCGGCCGCCGCGAGGTGCGGCAGCGCGATTCCCGACGTGAACAGGGAAGCGAACGCGCCACCCGATGCACCTGCCTGGTGGAATTCCTCGCAGATCAGCACCGCGTCGACGAGGTCTCCGCCCTCGCCCCCGACGGATTCGGGGAAGCCGGCGCCGAGCAGACCCAGCTCGGCGGCCTCCCGGTGCAGCGCGCGGGGCAGTTCGCCGTCGCGTTCCCACTCGTCCAGGTGCGGCAGTATCTGTCGTTCGACGAAGCTGCGCACCGTCTTGCGCAGTTCCTGCCGCTCGGGTGAATCCCACACGCTCACAACGTTGTCCCTTCGGGAAGGAGTGCTTCCGGTATGTCGACGTGCCGGGATCTCAGCCATTCGCCGAGACCCTTGGCCTGCGGGTCGAACCGGGCCTGGGACGCGACGCCCTGCCCGAGGATTCCCTCGATCACGAAGTTGACGGCGCGCAGTTTCGGCAGCACATATCTCGTGACGGTGAGGTCGGCGGCCTCCGGGAGAAGGCGCTTCACTTCGTCGACGGTCAGCGCGTGGGCCAGCCACCGCCACTGCTCGTCGGTGCGCACCCACACACCGACGTTCGCGTTGCCGCCCTTGTCACCGCTGCGCGCTCCGGCGATGGTCCCGAGCGCCACCCGCACCGTGGGTTCGGTGCCCCGCGGCTCCGGGAGCGCGGGCTCGGCGACGTCCTCGAGTTCCCGGACGTCGGTGGCGGGTTCGATGTCGACGCGCGTTCCGTCCGGCAGCACCGCGACGTGCGGCACCTCCTTGGCGTACACGTATCCCGGGGTGAACACGCCGTAGGGCTGACCCTGCCCGGGTGGCGCCGTCAGCGTGAAGCCGGGGTAGCTCGCCAGTGCCATTTCGACTGCGACGGAGGAGAATGCGCGCCCGACTGCGTTGGCGTCCGAATCCCGGACCACGCAGCGCAGCAGCGCGCTCGCGGCCTCCTCGGTGTCGGCGTCCGGGTGATCGGTGCGGGCGAGTGACCAGTCGAGTTCGGCCGGCCGGGTGGGAAGCCACCCCTCGAGCTGCCGCTTCACCAGGGCCGCCTTGGCCTCGATGTCGAGGCCGGTGAGGACGAACACGGCCTCGTTGCGGAAACCCGCGAGCGTGTTCAGCGACACCTTGAGCTGCGGCGGCGGCGCCTCGCCGACGACGCCACTGATGCGCACCCGGTCGGGGCCGTCCTGCGACAGTGCGGCGGAATCGATTCGCGCGGTCACGTCGGGACCGGCGTAGCGGCCACCGGTGATCTCGTACAGCAACTGCGCGGTGACGGTGCCGACGTTCACGGCGCCACCGGTCCCGGGGTGCTTGGTGATGACGGACGATCCGTCCGAGTCGATCTCGGCGATCGGGAATCCGGGACGGTCGAGGTCGCCGATCTCGGTGAAGAACGCGTAGTTGCCGCCCGTCGCCTGGGTGCCGCACTCGATGACGTGCCCGGCCACCACGGCGCCGGCGAGCTGGTCGAAAGCGTCTCGCCGCCAGCCGAAGTGTGCGGCCGCCGGGCCCACGATCACGGACGCGTCGGTGACACGCCCGGTGACGACGACGTCGGCGCCGGCGTTCAGGCAGTCGACGATGCCCCACGCGCCGAGGTAGGCGTTGGCGGTCAGCGGGCTGCCCAGCCCCAGTTCTGCGGCCCGGCCGATCAGGTCGTCGCCTTCGACGTGGGCGACCGTCGCCTGCAGCCCCAGCTTGTCGTTCACCTCCCGCAACGCGTCCGCGAGACCGGCCGGGTTGAGCCCGCCGGCGTTGGCGACGATGCGGACACCCTTGTCCAGGGCCAGCCCGAGGCAGTCCTCCGCCTGACGGAGGAACGTCTTCGCGTAGCCGCGGTTCGGGTCCTTCATGCGGTCGCGGCCGAGGATCAGCATGGTGAGTTCGGCGAGGTAGTCGCCGGTCAGATAGTCGAGTTCGCCGCCCTCGAGCATCTCGCGCATCGCCGACAGCCGGTCGCCGTAGAAGCCGGAGCAGTTGCCGATCCGCACGGTCATCGGGTTCCCGCCTCACGGCCGCCGCCCGCGGGGCCGGCGAAGGCCTGAGCGATGTTCAGCCACGCGTCCGCATCCGCGCCGGTAGCCTCGAGGGCGAGATCGGCTCGGTTCGCGCGCTGGGTGACGAGGAGGCAGAAGTCCTCGGCGGGTCCGGTGACCTTCTGCGCGGCGTCCTCGGGGCCCCACGTCCAGAGGGACACTCCGTCGGGGGCGCTCAGTTCGACGCGGAACTCCTCCGCGGGTGGGGCGAGTTCGTTGACGGCGTAGGCGAAGTCGCGGGTGCGGACACCGAGGTGGGCGATGCTCTTCAACCGCTCGGTGGGTGTGCGCGGCACCGAGAGCGCGTCGGCGACGTCCTGGCCGTGCGCCCACGTCTCCATCAATCGGGCGGTGGCCATCGAGGCCGCCTTCATCGGCGGGCCGTACCAGAGGATCTTCTGTCCCGGCGGCACCGCCAGGAGGGCCTCCGCGAGTCGAGCCCGGGCCGAGCGCCAGGCGGCGAGCAGTTCCGTCGGTTCCCTGCGGGCGTGCTCCTCGGCGCCGGCGTCGACGAAGCCGGCGGGGTTCGAGGCGGCCACCGTCAGTTGCTCGGTGAAGCCGTCGGGGTCGGTGATCGCCAGGAGGGCGGCCTCGTCGGTCCACAGCAGATGTCCGATCTGGTGGGCGATGGTCCAGCCCTCGGCCGGTGTCGGATCGGCCCAGCGGGAGTCGGGGAGGTCGGCGACCAGGGCATCCAGCGAATCGCTCTCGGCGCACAAGTCATCGATGAACCTCTGCAGTTCAGCCATGCGACCAGCATCACACCGACCCAATAAAAAAGCAAGCACGATTGATTGTTATTTGCCTGCGGATCGTCCGGCGAGCTGCCACGCTGGTCAGGTGATACGACAGTTGCTCACCCGTGCCGCGCTCAACCCACTGCCCTCCCCGCGCGCAGTGGCCGCCCGAGTCGTACCGGGAACCGGCCACCGCATCGCCGGGAAGCGGATCCTCGTCACCGGCGGTTCCTCGGGGGTCGGTGAAGCGGCCGCACGCCGGCTCGCCGACCTCGGCGCGGAGGTCGTCCTCGTGGCCCGCGGCTCCGACGCCCTCGAGTCCGTGCGCGACGACATCCTGCGGTCCGGTTGCGACGCGCACGCCGTACCCTGCGACCTCACGGACCCGGAGTCCGTCGACGCCCTCGTCGCGCAGGTGCTCGGGGAGATCGGCCCCGTCGACGTTCTCGTCAACAACGCCGGACGGTCGATCCGGCGGACGGTCGAGGACTCGCTGGACCGCTTCCACGACTTCGAACGCACCATGGCCGTCAACTACTTCGGCTCGACGCGACTGACCCTCGCGTTGCTCCCGTCGATGATCGAGCGTCGCAAGGGCCACATCATCAACGTCGCGACGTGGGGCGTGCCCGCCGGCGTCATGCCCAAGTTCTCCGCCTACCACGCGTCCAAGGCGGCCGTCGGCGCGTTCGGCCGAAGCCTCGGCGCCGAAGTGCGCGACCGCGGAATCTCCGTGACCACCCTGGACTTTCCCTTGGTCCGGACGCCGATGATCGCGCCCACCACGGACTACGACGCGATGGCGGCCCTGACGCCCGAGCAGGCGGCGGAATGGTTCGTGACCGCCGTGCGTACCCGCCCGATCGAACTGCTCCCCAGTTACGCCGAACTGTTCCGGGTGCTCGGCACGTTCGCGCCGTCCGCCACCGACGCACTGGTACGGCGCACCGGCATCTGAGCGCAATGACAGACTGGGACGGTCTCGAATCCGCGCTCACACCCAAGGGAGTCGTCCATGACCGACGCCGTGCTCACCACCCGCGAAGGCGACATCGTCACCTGGACGCTCAACCGTCCGGAGGCGCGCAACCCGATCTCCGAGCCGGACGTGATCGAGGCGCTCGAGAATGCGGTGGCCCAGGTCAACGGTGATCCCAGTGTGCGCGTCGCGATCGTCACGGGTGCGGGTTCGGCGTTCTCCTCCGGCGGCAACGTCAAGCACATGCGCGACCGCGCCGGAATGTTCGGCGGCTCCCCCGCCGACCTGCGGCAGGGTTACCGGCACGGCATCCAGCGCATCCCGCTCGCCCTCTACCACTGCGAGGTGCCGACCATCGCCGCCGTCAACGGACCCGCGATCGGCGCCGGATGCGACCTGTCGCTGATGTGCGACATGCGGATCGCGTCCACGGCCGCCGTGTTCGCGGAGAGCTTCGTCAAGGTCGGACTCGTCCCCGGCGACGGCGGCGCCTGGTTCCTGCCGCAGGCCGTCGGGATGGCGCGGGCCAGCGAGATGGCGTTCACCGGCGACGCGATCGACGCCGCGAAAGCCCTGGAGTGGGGACTCGTCTCGCAGATCACCGAACCCGAGGAACTCCTCGGCGCGGCACGGGCGCTCGCCGACCGGGTGGCGGTCAACCCGCCGCAGGTGCTGCGGATGACCAAGAAGCTGCTCCGCGAAGGCCGTCACCAGAGCCTCGAGAGCCTCCTCGAACTGTCGGCCGCCATGCAGTCGCTCGCCCATCACACCGCGGACCATCACGAGGCGGTCGGTGCGATGCTCGATCGCCGCAGCCCGAACTTCACCGGCCAGTGAACCCGGGCATCGCACACCGGTGACAGCGGAGCCGCGCAGTCAGCTTCTTCCCGTCGTCTCGGTCCTCGGATCGGTGCTGTCCGTCCAGTTCGGCGCCGCCTTCGCGAGCACCCTGTTCGAGGAGGTGGGCGCCAGTGGCGCGGTGTCGCTGCGACTGACGATCGCGGCGATCATCCTCGGGGTGATCGTGCGGCCGCGGTGGCGACGGTGGACACGAACGCAGCGCGAGGGCATCCTCGCACTCGGAGTGGCGCTCGCCGTGATGAATTCGGCGTTCTACGAGGCCCTCGCGCGGCTGCCCCTCGGCACCGCCGTCACCATCGAATTCCTGGGTCCGCTCACCCTCGCCGCCGTGCTGTCGCGAAGACTGCGGGACGGTGTGTGGGTACTGGCGGCGCTGACCGGCGTGGTCATGCTCGGCCTGCGCGAGAACTCGGGCACCGCGTCCCTCGACCTCGTGGGGGTCTGTTTCGCGCTCACCGCAGGTGCGGCATGGGCCGGTTACATCGTCGCCGGCTCGAACCTCGCGGCCACGGTTCCCAGCGCGGACGGCCTCGCCGGGGCGAGCATCGTCGCGGCGGCCCTGACGCTTCCGCTCGGCGCGGTGTCCGGCGGCACCGCACTGTTCGACCCCCGAATCCTTGCCGTCGGTGCGGCGGTGGCCCTGCTGTCCTCGGTGATTCCGTACTCGCTCGAGCTACGGGCGCTGCAGGTGATGAGCAAGAAGGTGTTCGCCGTGCTCATCGCGCTGGAACCGGCGGCCGCGACCCTTGCCGGGGTGATCGTGCTCGGGCAGGTCCTCGGACTGCAGTCGCTGGCCGCGATCGCGCTCGTCGTCGCGGCCGGAGTCGGCTCCGTCCTGAGCAACCGGTAGCGGCACGGCCGGTGGGCCGGGCTGGCAGGATCGACGCGTGAGCACCGCCAACCTGACCCGAGCCGAAACCGCCGAACGTTCCCGTGTGATCGACGTTCTCGGCTATCGGGTGGAACTGGACGTACTCGGCGCCGTCGACCCGGAGGTCGCGACGTTCGCGACCACCACGACCGTCGAGTTCACCGCCCGCACGTCCACGACCTGGCTCGACTTCCTCGGCGCCGATGTGGAGTCGGTGACGGTCAACGGCGACGACGTCCCCGTCGACTACGACGGCGCCCGCATCGCGTTGACCGGGCTGCGTGAATCCAACGTCGTGATCGTCGCCGCCCGGGGCGAGTACAGCCGTTCCGGCGAGGGTCTGCACCGGTTCCTCGACCCGGCGGACGGGCAGACGTACCTCTACACGCAGTACGAACCGGCGGACGCGCGGCGGGTGTTCGCGTGCTTCGAACAGCCGGACCTGAAGGCGCCGTTCACGTTCGTCGTCACCGCGCCGCGGCAGTGGGAGGTGGTCTCCAACCAGCAGATCGCCGAACGGGAAGACACCACCGGCGGCCAGGTGGTCACGTTCGCGCCGACACTGCCGATCTCCACCTACATCACCGCGGTCGTGGCCGGGCCCTACCACCGGGCCGACTCGGAGTGGTGCGGCGGCGACCTCACGATCCCGCTGGGCGTCCTCTGCCGGGCCTCGCTCGCGCAATACCTCGACGCCGACACGATCTTCGAGATCACCCGGCAGGGGCTGGGATTCTTCACGGACGGTTTCGACTACCCCTACCCGTTCGGCAAGTACGACCAGGTGTTCGTCCCCGAGTACAACCTCGGCGCCATGGAGAACCCCGGCTGCGTGACGTTCACCGAGGCGTACGTGTTCCGCGGCGCCGCCACCGACTCCCAGTACGAGGGCCGGGCGAACACGATCCTGCACGAGATGGCCCACATGTGGTTCGGCGACCTCGTCACGATGGTGTGGTGGGACGACCTGTGGCTCAAGGAATCGTTCGCCGACTACATGGGCGCACTGGCCAACGCGGAGGCCACCCGGTGGACCGACGCCTGGGTGGCGTTCGCCAACCGCCGCAAGGCGTGGGCGTACCTGCAGGACCAGTTGCCGACGACGCATCCGATCGTCGCGGACATCGTCGACCTCGAGGCCGCGAAACTGAACTTCGACGGCATCACGTACGCGAAGGGCGCCAGCGTCCTCAAGCAACTCGTCGCGTACGCCGGGCGTGACGCGTTCTTCGAGGGGGCGCGCCGCTACTTCCGCGCCCACGCCTTCGGAAACACCACCCTGAAGGATCTGCTGACGGAACTGTCGGCCACGTCGGGCCGGGACCTGACGAGCTGGGCGCGCGCCTGGTTGCAGACCACCGGCGTGTCCGCACTGAGCCTGCAGCGGGACGCCGACGGGCGTGCCGCGATCGTGCAGACCGATCCGCGTCCGCACCGGCTCGGCGTCGGGCGCTACGACTTCGACGGGACCGGCGACCTCGTGTGCGTGCAGCGGGTCGAGGTCGACCTCGCCGACGCCCGCACCCCGATCGATCTCGCCGACGCGCCGCTCGTGTTGCTCAACGACGCCGACCTGACGTACGCGAAGGTGCGGCTGGACGACCGATCGCTGACCACCGTCGAGACCTCGCTCGACCGGCTGCGGGACCCGCTGGCGCGGGGCCTGATCTGGTCGTCGCTGTGGAATGCGACCCGCGACAGCGATCTGGGCGCCATGCGCTATCTGTCGATGGCCCGGAGGTTCTCACCGGCGGAGTCACACCTGACCCTCCTCACCTCCGTGCTGGCCAACGCCCCGTACGCGATCGAGCACTTCCTCCCCGAGCCCTCGCGCGACACCGCTCGCCTCGACTGGCTCGAGCACACCTGGCGTGCGTTGTGGAACGCCCCGCCGGCTTCGGGAAGCCAACTCGCCTGGGCACGTGCGGTTGCCGGCGCCGCTGCGATGGACGGCAGTCGCGCGGCCGACATCCGGTCGATCCTCGAGGCCGGCGGGCCGGTGCCGACCGGGCTGGCGCTCGACCCGGATCTGCGCTGGGGGTTCTGGGGCGCGCTCGCCGCCACCGGACACGCCGACGACGCCGACCTCGACGGTGAGCTGCGCCGCGACGACACCGGTTCCGGCCGCACCGCGTACCTGCGAGCGAAGTTCTCGCGACCGGACCCGGACGTGAAGGCGAAGGCCTGGGAATCGATCTTCCACGACCGCACCCTGTCCAACGAACATCTCGGCGCGGTCATCGCCGGGTTCCGCGCAGGCGCCCGGCACGACCTCGTCGAGGGGTACGCCGCCGGCTACTTCGCCTCGATCCGCCCGGTGTGGGAGGAGCGCAGTATCGAAATCGCGCGGCGGATCGTGGTCGGGCTGTTCCCGTCCGAGACGACACTCGACGCGGCGGACGGATGGCTCGCCACCAACGCCGACGCGCCCGCCGCGCTACGACGGCTGGTGCTCGAGCAACGGGATCATCTCGCCCGGGATCTGCGAGCGCAGGCGTTCAACAGCCGTTCGGACGTCACCGGCTGACCGGCCGGGCACCGGTCGACGTGCGGGCCGTCCACCGTTCCAGGACGCCCCGCCACAGGCCGGACCTACTGTCGCCCGCCCAGGCGATGTAGCCGTCGGGGCGTACGAGCAGTGCGGGTCCGCCGTCGGTCCGGGGCACCGCGTGGACATCGCCGGGGACAGGAGCCCCGGGCTCGGTGACCAGGACGAAACCGCCCGAGCGCATCACCTCGTACAGCCGCCCGGCGTCGGTGGGCAGGTCTTCGGCGCGTCGGCCGACCAGGGTGCTCTCGCCGGCGTCGTGGCCGTACCCGATTCCGATGCCCGAGAACATCCGGGCGACCGCGTCGCCGATCGGCGGGAAGGAGAGAAGCGCCGCCACTGCCCCGTTCCGGAGCTTCCGCAGGATCCACGGCCGGATGATCATCATGCGCATCGTGGCACCGCTCGACCGCAGAACCAGCCGGCCGACCGGGTGCCGCTCGGCGTGGTAGGTGGCGAGCACCGCGTCGTCCGCGCCGTCCAGGACGGCCGCGAGTTTCCAGCCGAGATTGACGGCGTCCTGGATTCCGGTGTTCATGCCCTGCCCACCTGCGGGCGAATGCACGTGGGCTGCATCGCCGGCGAGAAACACCCGGCCCGTCCGATACTGCGGGACCTGCCGTTCGTCGCTGTGGAATCGCGACTGCCAGCGCACGTCGCCGAGACCGTAGTCCGTGCCCATCGCGACTTCGATGGTGCTGCGCAGTTCCTCCCGGTCCACGGGCGCGGTGTCGTCCACCTGATGGCGCCGGTTCCAGGCGATCACCCGAAACAGGTTGTCGCCGTACGGCGCGATGAACGCGAATCCGTCTCGGACGGCATTGACGGTCACGAGATTGTCCGGTGGGTTCTCGAGTTCGACGTCGGCGAGCATGATCGACCGCAGCACGGCCTTGCCGGGGAACGGTTGCCCGATCATCGTCCGGACCGCGCTGTGCGCGCCGTCCGCACCGACCGCATATGTCGCGTGGAACGTACTCTCGCGTCCTGAAACGTCGCGGCCGTGAACGCGGACGCCGTTTCCGTCCTGCTCCACCCCGGTCACGGTGAACCCACGGATGATGTCGGCGCCGCAGTCCCGAGCGTGCTCCTCCAGAAGGGCATCGACGTTCCGTTGCGGGGTGACGAGGACGAACGGGAACCGGGACCGCAGACGCCCGAGATTCAGCGCCGCACCGCGCCACAACTTCAGACCGGGTGAGGCGGCGCCGGTGGCCACGAGGCGGTCGGCGAGGCCGCGGGCGTCGAGCAGTTCGAGGGTGCGGGCGTGGACGCCGAATGCGCGACTGAGGGTGGACGGCGCGGCGCGCTTGTCCAGCACCGTCACCGATCGGCCCGCCGTCGCCAACTCGCCCGCGAGCATGCATCCCGTGGGTCCCGCGCCGATCACCACCACGTCGATGTGCTTCATGACGCTGCCTCCGATCGAAAGATGGTCCATCAAGTCAACATCTGTTGACTTCCACGGTAGGCGCATCCCCACGCCAGGTCAACAGCTGTTGACTTACACTTGTGGAATGCCCGAACGTCGCGCCCGCTCCGCCGTCGCCACCCGCGCCGCGATACTCGACGCCGCCCGCGCCCGGTTCGGCACCGACGGCTACGAACGCACGACGATGCGCGCCGTCGCGTCGGATGTGGGCGTCGACCCCGCACTGGTGGTCCGGTACTTCAGCACCAAGGAATCGCTGTTCGCCGAGGCCGCCGAATTCGATCTGCACCTGCCCGACCTCCACAACATTCCCGTCGAGGACCTCGCGACCGTGCTGATGCCGCGCTTCTTCGCGGTGTGGGAGAACGACGGTGCGTTCCTCCCCCTCCTCCGCGCGGCGGCGACCAGCCCGCGGGCCGCCGAGGCGATGTTGCAGGTCTTCGCCCGCCAGGTGGCGCCCGCGCTCGCCGTGGTCGCGGCGGATCGCGCGGACGAACGTGCGGCCCTCGTCGGGTCGCAGGTCCTCGGACTCGCCTTCTCCCGCTACATACTCCGGGTCCCGCCCGTGGCGGACATGACACACGAACAGCTGATGCGCTGGGTCGGGCCCGTGCTCGAGTACTACCTCACGACAGAACCGCGGTAGCCCTACCGGTGATGCCTGCCGCCGTTCAGCATCCAGCGGGCATCGAGCTCGCTCGTGCTGCGGCGGTGCCGCCTGATGGTGAACGACGTGATCGGCAACCGCTCGACGACACTCGCCTCGGCACGCGGATCGCCCGCGATCCCCTGTTCCAGAACCGAATACGCGGTGTGGTTGACCGAATGCACGGCCAGCCGGAGGGCGTCGAGCGCCGTCGGTCGCGGCCCGAACGCGGCGAGCGTGTGACCACCGTCCACCGCGGTTTCGACCACCGCGTAGAAATGCCAGTCTGCACCCGAATCGCCGGTCATGATGCGCCTCACTCGATCTACTTCTGTGAGCTGTGCCATCACGGTATCGCGAGGGTACGACACGTTTTCGAAGCCGCGCCGCTCAGGCGACGTACCGGCGGCCGATCCCGAAGAGCTCCTGGGGCGCATCGATTCCCTTGAGCCGGTGACTGCCCGCCGGTTCGCCCCAGAACTCGTCGGTGTCGAGTTCGTCGTAGAACTCACCGGTTACGACCACCTCGTGGGACGGTGCGACCGCGACGACGCGACTGGCCATGTTGACGGGCCTGCCGAACCAGTCGCCCGCACTGGGCACCGCCGTGCCCCAGGCGATCCCGGCCCGCAACGGCGGAAGCCCCTCGGTGCGCGCGGCCTGCACGAGGTCGAGCGCGGAGTACGCCAGCGCGTTGGGATCGGGCGAGACCAACATGACGGCGTCCCCGATCGTCTTCACCAGACGCACCGGCGCGAGCGCCAGATCGGTGGCCAGCCCGTCGAGCCGCTCGGCCACCCGCCCCAGATCGGCGGGCGCCACCTGCTCACCGAGCAGCGTGAATCCGACGAGGTCGGCGAAACAGACGCCGATCTCCTGCGCACCGCGAACCTGCATGTTCGAGTCCCTGGCGATGCCCACCGCATCGGACCGCAACTGGTGGCGCAGAGTGGTGGCGATGAGGTGAGCCAGGATCTGCGCCTCGAAATCCGCGATGCGACGCACCTCCACCGCGTACCGCAGGGCCACCTCGGGGTGATCGCGCGTCGCCTCGAGTCGCTCCTGCAGGAGCGCGTCCGCGGCGTCGGCGACCGTCCAGAGGTTGCGGCCGAGGACCCGCGCGGCCGCGAAGATTCCGCTCTCGTCGAGCCCCAGGTCCCGGTACTGCTTGAGTCCGCGCGCGAGGTCGAGGTCGCCGTCGTCGTAGAACGTCCCGTCCTCCGACGCACCCCGGCCGATCGCCCGGAACCACCGCCGGGTGTCCTCCACGGTGACGCCGGTCTTCCGGGAGATCTCGTCGATGCCGTACCGGCCCTTCGGCGCCAGCGCGTGCTCGAGCAGCAGGTGCGCGAGGCGATTGTCCCGCGACGCGACGCGGAGTTCGTCGATCGACACCCCGTCCTCGATCAGGGTGTTCAGCACCCCCATGCGCGCAGAGCGATCCGATCCGCTGAGTCCGTCGAGGAGGCCGGCGGCCTCGAACTCGTGGAGTTGCGTGGGTGCCGGACCCGGGCGGCGGAGCGGGCGAGGCGGCGGGGACACCAGGCGACCCGTTCGGGGCGTGATCCGTCGGGGCTGTCGCGGGATGCGCACGTCCTCATCGTCCCAGGAACGACGTCGCCCATCGCCGTAATCCTGCGAACTCGCCTTCCCCCGTTGCCATGACCGAACTATATTCGGTATGTGCCGATTCAAAGTCTGTTGCTGGACGCGGCGGAGGGACATTTCGCCCGCCGCGGCGTCCTCGCGACTCGGCTCGCCGACATCCGGCACGAGGCCGGTGTCAGTGTGGGAGCCGTCTACCACCACTTCCCGAACAAGGAAGTGCTGTATCTCCAGGTCTGGTTACGCGCGCTCGCCGACTATCAGGACGGATTCCGGGGCGCACTCTCGGAATGCGCCGACGCCCGGTCCGGGGTGGAAGGCGTCGTGGTCCGCCACCTGCAGTGGGTGTCCGGCAACCCGCAGCGGGCCACCATCCTCGCCGCGCCCCGGCCCCCGGGCATCGACGAGCGGGCCGATTCCACCAACGCGGCGTTCTTCCGCGACGTCACCCACTGGTGGCGGGTCCACGAACACTACGGAACGGTCCGCCGGTTCGACTTCGACGTGCTCTACGCGTTGTGGCTGGGCCCGGCTCAGGAGTACTCCCGCCAGTGGCTCGCGGGCGCCATGACCACCGACCCCACCGCGGTGGCGCCCGAACTGGCGCGCGCCGCGTGGAACTCGCTACGGATCCAGGAGTAGAGGCATGACAGTGGACGTCGCCCTCACCGCCGACACCGCGCAGGCCGTGCTGGCGGCCCAGCGGTTCAGCATGCTGGTCGGCGCCCGCATGACGCAGTTCGGGGAGGGCGGCGCCACCCTCGAGATCCCCGTCCGGGACGAACTCCGGCAACAGAACGGCTTCGTGCACGGCGGCGTCCTGTCGTATGCCGCCGACAACGCTCTGACATTCGCCGCAGGCACCGTGCTCGGCGCGAACATCATGACCGCGGGCTTCACGATCACCTACCTCCGTCCCGCACAGGGCGTGCTGCTGCGGGCGGACGCCCGAGCCGACGCCTCGACCCGGCGCCAGGCGTTGTGCCGGTGCGACATCTACGCGGTGCAGGACGACGGCTCGGAGGTACTGTGCGCCGCCGCCCAGGGCACGGCGACGGTCAAGCAGCCGCGGTAGTCGCGGCCGCACGGGATGGAACGATGGGACCATGGCTCACTCCGTCGATCGCGCATCCGTGGACAGGGCGCGTGAGCGCATCACCGGCCTGATCCGCCGGACACCCACGTTCCGTGCCACCGTCCCCACCGTGCACGGCCCCGTACCGGTGATCTTCAAACTCGAGTTCCTGCAGTACGGAGGCTCGTTCAAGGTGCGGGGCAGCCTCAACGCTCTGCTCCACGCGGAGGAGGACGGGCGGCTCGACGACGCGGGCGTCGTCATCGCGTCCGGCGGGAACGCCGCGATCGGAGCGGCCTGGGCGTCGCGGCTCAGGGGCGTGAAGTGCACGGTGGTCGTCCCCGTCACGGCACCCGACGTCAAGATCGACAAGCTGATCGCGCTCGGCGCGGACGTGCGCAAGGTCGGTGCTCGATACGCCGAGGCGGCCGAGTACGCGGACGAACTCGCGACGTCGTCGAACGCCCTGACCCTGCACGCCTACGATCTCCCCGACATCGTCGCCGGGGCAGGCACCATCGCACTCGAGATCCAGGACGACGTCGCCGAGCCGCTGTCCTACGTGATTGCCGTCGGCGGCGGCGGACTGCTCTCCGGTGTCGTCGCAGGCAGCGGCGAGGACGACAGCATCTACGGCGTGGAACCGAGCGGGGCGGCGACGCTGCACTCCGCGGTCGCCGCCCGGCAGCCCGTGGACATCGACATCGACAGCATCGCCGGCGATTCCCTCGGCGCCACCAAGATCGGTTCCATCGCCTGGGACACCGTCCGGTCGCGGCCCGTGTCCAGCCTGATCGTCGACGACGACGCCCTCATCGACGCGCGAACGCTGCTGTGGGAGGAGTTCCGGATCGTCGTCGAGCACGGCACTGCCGCGGCGCTCGCCGCGATCATCACCGGACAGCTCGCCCCCGCCGACGACAAGCCGCTCTGTGTGGTGCTCTGCGGCGCCAACACGTCGATGACCAGCTTCTGATCCTCAGACGTGTCAGCCGCGCGGTTTCAGCCGGCTGTTCGGCAGTTCGGGTGCGGGCAGCGGATCGCCGTCGTAACCCTCGACCGTGCCGAACCGGGGGTCGGCGGGCGCCGCGCCCCGGAGCTCGGACTGCCACTCGCGGCGGTAGCCGACGATGTCCTCGTGGCTACGGCCGAGGAAGTTCCACCACATGATCACCTGCTCGCCCAGCGGCTCACCACCGAGCAGCAGCAGCCGGGCCCGGGTCCCGCCCGTGTTGCGCAACGCCACCAGCGATTCCCCGGGCGGCTGATAGCCGAGTTCCGCCCACCGCAGCGTGGTCCCGCGCAGCTGCACCTCACCCTCGTCGACGAGCACCCCGACCTCGAAGCCGCGCTGGATGTCGAGGGTGACGTCCGCACCCGGCTCCAGGAGGATCTCGGCGCCGAGCAGCGGCGTGAACGTGCGGACCGGTGACGTGGAGCCCGCCGTGCTCCCGAGGAACACCCGCACCGTCGCGCCGTCCAGTTCGACCGGGTCGGGTGCGTACGTCTCGAACGCCGGATCCGCGTCCTGCGCCGACGCCGGCAACGCCACCCACAGCTGCGCACCGTGCAGGATGCGCGTCTGCGGTGTCGAGACCTCGGAGTGCGCGATCCCCCGACCCGCGGTCATCAGGTTGAGCTCGCCGGGACGCACCATCGCGTGCGAACCGATGCTGTCACGGTGTTCGATCTCGCCGGTGAACAGCCAGCTCACCGTCTGCAGTCCCGTGTGCGGGTGTGGTGGCACGTTCATCCCGCCCGTGTTCCCGACGTCGTCCGGACCGTAGTGGTCGGCGAAGCACCAGGCTCCGATCAGCGATCGTTCGCGCTGTGGGAGAGTGCGCCGGACCGGCATCGCGCGGGGACCACCGAGCGGGACCTCGCGCGAGCCGAGCACCTGGATGCCCCCGCCGTCGGGGTGCGACTCGCACCGCTCTTCCACCGAATTCGTCTCCAGATTGCTCACTGCTCCATCGTGCCTTCCGTCAGTCCTGTGCGCCGCGCAGTTTCGCGCAGAGTTCGGTGAGTGTGTCGAGTTCGTCGTCGGACAGTGCCGCGCCGACGTGCCGCCGGATGCTCGCCGCGTGCCTGCGTCCGACGGACTTCTGCACGCGCGCACCCTCGTCCGTCAGGGCGACGACGGTTCCCCGGCGGTCGCCGGGATCGCACTCCCGCGTGACGAATCCAGAGCCGGACAGCCGCTCGACGAGCCGGCTCAGCGACGGTTGGCTGAGCAGGATCTCCCGGTTGAGATCGTGCAAGCGCAGTCTGTGTCCGGGTGCCCGGGCGAGGGTGAACAGCACGTCGTATTCGCGCATGCTCAGTTCGTCCCACACGTCGTCGGCGGCGAGGTTGCGCATCACCGCGACCTGGGCGCGGAAGAGAGCCTCCCACGCCTCGGCCGCTCGTTCGGTCCTACTGACGGGCGGCATCGACCGGCTCGCGATCGGCCTTCATCGACGCGTGCGTCGGCGGGTTGTCCGGCACGCCCGCAGGTCGCCGGGCGGCGAACTCCTTGCGCAACACGGGCACGACCTCGCCGCCGAGCAGATCCAGCTGCTCCAGCACCGTCTTCAGGGGAAGCCCCGCATGGTCGACGAGGAACAACTGCCGCTGGTAGTCGCCGAAGAAGTCGGCGAACGTCAGGGTCTTCTCGATCACCTGTTCCGGTGTGCCGACGGTGAGCGGGGTCTGATCGGTGAAGTCCTCGAGGCTCGGCCCGTGGCCGTAGACGGGTGCGTTGTCGAAGTAGGGCCGGAACTCGTCGACGGCGTCCTTGGCGTTCCTGCGCATGAACACCTGCCCGCCCAGTCCGACGATCGCCTGATCCGCGCGGCCGTGACCGTAGTGCTCGTACCGTTCGCGGTAGAGGTTGATCAGGGCGATGTAGTGCTCCTTGGGCCAGAAGATGTTGTTGGCGAAGAAGCCGTCACCGTGGAACGCCGCGATCTCGGCGATCTCCGGGCTGCGGATCGAGCCGTGCCACACGAAGGGCGGGATGCCGTCGAGCGGACGCGGGGTCGACGTGAAGCCCTGCAGCGGGGTGCGGAACTGTCCCTGCCAGTCCACGACGTCCTCGTCCCACAGCCGGCGCAGCAGCCGGTAGTGCTCGAGCGCCAGCGGAATTCCCTGGCGGATGTCCTGTCCGAACCACGGGTAGACGGGGGCCATGTTTCCGCGACCCATCATGAGATCCACCCGGCCGTCCGCGAGGTGCTGCAGCATCGCGTAGTCCTCGGCGATCTTCACCGGGTCGTTGGTGGTGATCAGCGTCGTGGACGTCGACAGGATGATCTTCTCGGTCTGCGCTGCGAGGTAGCCGAGCATCGTGGTCGGGGAGGACGGCACGAACGGCGGGTTGTGATGCTCGCCGGTGGCGAACACGTCGAGCCCGACGTCCTCGGCATGCTTTGCGATGGTCGTCATCGCCTTGATGCGTTCGTGCTCGGTGGGGGTGCGGCCGGTGGTGGGATCGGGGGTCACGTCGCCGACGGTGAAGATTCCGAACTGCATAGCTGTTCCTCTCGCGCCAGAACTCCATGCGTTTGCATGAACCTATTGCAACATTCAACCACTTCGCCCTATTCCGGAAACGGCCGAGGGCGGCAAGCGCAGTGCGCTTGCCGCCCTCGGCGACACTCGGATCGAACGAGCCCGATCAGTGCATCATGACCGTGGGGGCACCTTCCGCCTCGAGCTGCGGGTTGACCGACTTCTTGCGCGGCAGCAGGAACGCCGGGATGAGCGTCAACGCGATCAGCACGGTGGCGACCAGGAACGTGTTGCCGAACGCATCGGCGGCCTGACTCAGGACCTGGTCCACCATCCCGGGAGGCTCCTGCGCGGCGACCTCGGGCACGTGCTGCATCGCGACCGTCTGGCTGTCGAGACCGCGATCGAGCAACTGGTTGGTGAGGACCACCGACATGACGGCGGTACCGATCGAACCCGCGGTCTGCTGGACGATGTTCATCAGCGTGGAACCGCGCGCGACCTGCTCGTTGGACAGCGTGACGATCGCTGCGGTCATCAGCGGCATCATCGTGCAGCCCATGCCCATGCCCATCACGAACAGCGCACCCATCAGCAGCCAGGTCGGTGAGTCCGACGCCACCTGCGTGAAGACGCCCAGACCGATCAGGATCAGCGGCAGACCCGTCAGCACGATCTTGCCGGGCCCGATCTTGTCGACGAGACGTCCGGCCACCGGCATGGTCAGCATCGCGCCGATACCCTGCGGAGCCATCAGCAGACCGGCCGCGAGCGTGGTGTGCCCGCCCACCTGGATGAAGTAGCTGGGAAACAGCAGACCGGCCCCCATGAACGCGACGATGAACAGCGACGTCGTGATGACCGCGACCGACAGCTGCCGGTTCTTGAACAGGTGCAGGTCGATCAGCGGGTGATCCTTGCGGAGCGCGTGGAACACGAACGCGACGATCAGCGCCAAGCCGACCGCACCGGGCACGAGCACGCGAGCCGAAGCAACGGTCCCCACCTCCGGGATGGACGACACACCGAACAGGAACAGAGCCAGACCCGGCGAGAGCAGCAGCATGCCGAGGAAGTCGAAGGACTCGGACGGCGACGCGTTGTCGGACGGCAGGATGATGAACGCGGCGGCCAGGGCGATGATGCCGATGGGCAGGTTGATCAGGAAGATCCAGTGCCAGCTCGCCGCCTCGATCAGCCAGCCACCGAGGATCGGACCACCGATGGGGCCGAGCAGCATGGGGATTCCGAGAACCGCCATGACCCGGCCGACACGGTCGGGGCCGGCCGCCTTCGTCATGATCGTCATGCCGAGCGGCATCAACATGCCGCCGCCGAGGCCCTGCAGGACGCGGAAGCCGATGAGCGACGTGATGTCCCACGCGAAGCTACACAGCACCGAGCCGAGCACGAACAGCACGAGCGCCGTCATGTAGAGGCGCTTGGTGCCGAATCGGTCGGCCGCCCACCCGGTGACGGGGATGACGGTGGCCAGGGCGAGCGTGTACGCGGTCATCGTCCACGCGACGGTGGCGTACGTGGTGTCGAACTCCGTGGCGAACGTCGGCAACGCGACGCTGACGACGGTGACGTCGAGGATCGACATGATGGCACCGAGCACCACCACGGACGCGATCTTGAGGACCGTGCCGTCGAGCTTGTCGGGCGCCGCGTTCGCGGCGGTCGGCGATGTCATCCGAGTATCTCCTGGTTGAGTTCTCGCAGGGACTCCCCCGCGAGGATCGGTTGTAGTGCCTCGATCAGCCGAGTCCGCTCGATCTCCGGAACCCGCCATGCGAACCGTCGCAACTGATCACGCTTGCATTCGATGTGCTGGGTAGCGACCTTATGTCCGGCCTCCGACAAGGAGACCCGCTTGACCCGCCGGTCGCGTTCGTCCTCCCGGCGAACGACCAGACCCAGTTTCACGAGTTGATCGACGTTCCGACCCGCTGCGGCCACCGAGAGCCGCAACCGCTCGGCCACCTCGTTGATCGGAAGTGGCTCACCGTGCTGAACCAGCGCGAAGAGCATGCGCACCTGCGAAAACGTGAGGTCCAGTTCGATGAGGTTGTCCATCGACTCCGACTCCCCCGCACTCAACAGTTGGGTGAAGAAGTCGTTGAGTAGTTCGAAGAGAAGATCAGGAGATTTGTCGGGCACCCTCGAATGCTAGCGCTCATGCAACTATTGCCCAAGGGCAACTATGACGCAACCGAATAAATGGTGTCAGGTATCACATCCCCCGGCGGCAGCCTGGACCTGCGGGTTCAGTCCTGGACGAGCACCGCTTTACCCAGCACGAGGCCTGCCTCGAGGTCACGCAGTGCGTCCGCGGCCCGCTCGAGGGGATACCGCGAGGTGACCACGGGACGCAGTCCGCGTTCGACATGCCGGATCAACGCGGCATGCACCTCTTCCAGCGCAGTCGGTTCGGTCCGGATGAACTCACCCCACGCCGCACCCACGATGCTGATGTTGCGGAACAGCACCCGGTTCACCTTCACCTCGGGGATCGTCCCTCCCGCGAAACCGATCACGACCAGCCGGCCTTCCGGGGCCAGCACCCGGACGGCCTCGTCGAACGCGTCGCCGCCGACCGGATCGACCACGATCTGCGCGCCCCGGCCGCCGGTCAGCTCACGGACCCGGGCGCCCCAGCCGTCGCCGAGGCGGACGACCTCGTCGGCCCCCAGTTCGCGCAGGAAGTCGTCGGCCCCGTCCCGGCGCACCACCGCGATCACGCGGGCGCCGTGCGCCTTGGCCAACTGGATGGTGGACGTTCCCACCCCACCCGCCGCGCCGAGGACGACGACGGTTTCGTCTGCCCGCAGCCGAGCCCGGCGCTCCAGCGCGAATTCCATCGTCTGATAGTTGATGATCAGCGACGCCGCTTCGTCGAAATCCAGGATCGACGGGATGGGCAGCACCTGCGCCGGCGGCACCGCGACCCGTTCGGCGTAACCGCCGACCTGCGACGCCGCGAGCACCCGGCGACCGGGCTCGAACCCACTGCCTGCCGGTGCGGACACCACGACACCCGCGACTTCGGCACCGGGAACGAACGGCAACTCGGGGCCCAGCTGATATTTGCCGTAGCTGATCAGCAGGTCGGGGAAGCACACACCGCTGGCCTTGACGTCGATCAGGACGAGTCCGTCGGCCGCTGGTTCGGGGATGTCCTGCAGCGTCATGCCGCCCGGCCCCGACAGCTCCGTCACCACCACTGCGCGCATGCTCGAAACATTAGACGCGCAGGGGTGGCGAGAGGCGTCAACGAGCGAACAGCCGCTTCCGCCTGCGGGCGACGGAGACCAGCTCGACCGTGTCGGTCATCTTGACGCGGGGCCGGCCGGACCCCGCCGCGCGGCCGGTCTCCGCCTTGTCGATCGCACGCCAGCCGGGGAAGCCGATCTGTTCCGGCTGGCGTCGCTCGATCAGCTTCTTCACGTCCTTGCGGGTGCCGACCGTGCCGAGGAGCTTTCCGGCCTCGAAATCCGCGAGCAGCGACGACACCGTCTCCTTCGCGCACGCCTTGTTGGTGCCGATGACGCCGCTGGGACCACGCTTGATCCATCCGGTCACGTACACCCGGTCGGTGACCCGGCCGTGCTCGTTGGGGATCACGCCGCGCTTCTCGTCGAACGCGACACCGCCGACGGGATTGCCGCGGTACCCGATGGAACGCAGCACGAGCGAGGTGTCCAGCGAGCCCTCCTCGCCCCGAGCCCGGGCGGACAACGCGCCGGACTCGTCGACCACCAGTTCGTTGCGTCCGTAGCGCAGGGCCTCGGCCTTGCCGGATCCGGTGACCTCGAGCGGCGACGCCAGGTAGCGGAACACGATGCGCTTGTGACCGGGCCGCGGGGCACGCTGCGCGAACTCCCGTGCCAGCCGGACCTTCATCGCGGTGGCCGGGTCGTCCAGCAGTGCCTCACTGGCCGGGTCCAGGTCGAGGTCGGCGTCGTCGATGACGACGTCCACGTTCTCGAGGTCGCCGAGCGCCAGGAACTCGGGGTTGCTGTAGGCGGCCTGCGCGGGCCCGCGGCGGCCGAGGAGCACGACCTCCTCGATGTTGCTGCGCCGCAGCGCGGCGAGGGCGTGATCGGCGATGTCCGTCCGCTCCAGCTCCTCGACGTTCATCGTGAGGATGCGGGCCACGTCGAGCGCGACGTTGCCGTTGCCGACGATCACCGCGCGCTTCGCGGACAGGTCGAACGTGCGCTCCGCGTAGTCCGGGTGGCCGTTGTACCAGGCCACGAACTCGGTGGCAGCGTGCACGCCGGGAAGGTCCTCACCCGGGATTCCCAGACGCCGGTCGCTCGACGCCCCGACGGCGTAGATGACGGCGTGGTGATGCTCCAGCAGCTCGTCGTGGGTGACGTGCTTGCCGACCTCGACGTTGAGGTGGAACGCGAAGTTCGGCCGGTCGAGGCTCCATTCGAACATCCGGGTCACCTCCTTGGTGCCGGGATGGTCGGGTGCGACACCGGCGCGGACGAGTCCCCACGGGGTCGGGAGCTTCTCGAACATCTCGACCTCGACGTCCGAACGTTCGAGCAGTTCACCCGCCGCGTAGCAGGCCGCGGGGCCGGCGCCGACGACGGCGACCCGGAGTGTGCCGAGGTCACGGCGCGGCGGAGTCGCCGGCGTGAGGGGGATCCACCCGGTCGGCATCGGGTTGGTCGTGTAGTACTCGGCGTTGATCTCCTTGTAGCGGGTGAGCGAACCGATGAGCTTGTCTTCCGGGAAGATCGCGTCGACCGGACAGGCATCGACGCAGGCCCCGCAGTCGATGCAGGTTTCCGGGTCGATGTGCAGCATCTCGGTCTGCGCGAATTCCCGCTCCTCCGGTGTCGGATGGATGCAGTTCACGGGGCATGCGGAGACGCAGCTCGCGTCGTTGCAGCACGCCTGGGTGATGACATATGCCATTGCGGTTTCCTCACACCTGTCCGGACCATCGAACTCGTTTATGTTACACGTAGTAACAGTTATATGAACTGTACTGAGAATCGCGTCCGCAAACAAGCACCGGCGCCGGATGGAAGAATCAAAGCTCCGTCCACGAGCGAAGGAACCGCATCTTGGCACTCGACCTACCCCTCGCCGCTCCCCCCGCACGCGGCCGCTTCTTCGAGACGTCCTGGCCGGTCCGCACCGGCGACATCGATGCCGCCAAGCGCCTCCGTCTCGACGGGATCGCGCGCTATCTGCAGGACGCCGGTCTGGACAACCTCGACGCGGTCGACGCCGCCGACAGCCACCCGCTGTGGATCGTCCGGCGCACCGTCATCGACGTCGTGCGGCCCGCGGTGTGGCCCGAGCGGGTGCACCTGCGGCGCTGGTGCTCGGCACTGTCGACCCGTTGGACGAACATGCGGGTCCAGATCGAGGGTGAGGCGGGCGCGCTCATCGAGACCGAAGGTTTCTGGATCCACATCAGCGGCGAAACGGGAATGCCCACCCGCATCGACGACGGGTTCATCGAACGCCTCGGGGAATCGGCGGACGAACACCGGCTCAAGTGGAAGCGGTGGCTCGTCGAGAATGCTCCGGCCGCCGACGAGGACGGCATCGTGGACACCGAGTTCGTCCTGCGCCGCACCGACATCGACCCGTTCGACCACGTCAACAACGCCGTCTACTGGCAGGCCGTCGAAGAACTGCTCGCCGACCACGAGCATCCGGGCGGTGGCCGCCTCGTCGACAACCCCCATCGCGCCGTGCTCGAATACCTCTCGCCCATCGTGTCGACCGACCGGATCGTCCTGCGTTCGCGGCGGGACGACACGTCGCTGACCGTGTGGTTCCTGGTCGACGACGCCCTGCGCGCCGTGGCCCGGGTCGGGCCACTCACCACCTGATCAGACCATCTGCTGGGTGCCGATCACCCGCAACAGGTCGAGTCTGGCCCGCGCATCGGAGCCCGGCTGCGGCATGTACACGAGCAGGTGCTGATAGGCGCTCGGGGTCAGCAGCGTCTCGCAGACGAGGTCGATACGTCCGACCTCGGCGCGGAGGACGGTCTTCGTGTCGGACCGGCGGACGGCCACATCGTGCCTGTCCCAGAGCGCCGCGAACTCGGTGCTGCTCTCGTAGAGGCGGTCCACCAGTTCCGTCACGTCGGCGTCACCCGCCCGCCGGGCGGCTGTCGCCCGCAGATCCGCGACGTGACGTCCGGCGAGCCGCTCGTGATCGTCTTCAGGGAACATCCCGCGCTCGCCGGGGTGCGCGAACCACCGCCACGGCACGTACCGATCGAGACCCGAATACCGGGACGCGTCGCCGAACAGGATCACGTGCATGCGGTTCTGGACCAGCACTTCCCCGAGGTCCGAGATGACGCAGCCCGGGGTGTCGTCGAGCTTGTCGAGCAGATGCAGCAGTCCCGGTCCGACGTGCTTGTTGCCCGCGGCCCGCATCGGCGGAACCTGACCCGACAACAGGTAGAGATGGTCGCGCTGATCGTCGGTCAGCCGCAGCGCCCGCGCGATCGACGCCAGGACCTGCGTCGACGGATGCGGGCCGCGTGCCTGCTCGAGTCGCGTGTAGTAGTCCGTCGACATTCCCGCGAGCATCGCCACCTCGTCGCGCCGGAGCCCCGGCGTCCGCCGCCGCACTCCCGGTGGCAGTCCGACGTCGGCCGGAACCAGCTGTTCCCTGCGACGGCGGAGGAAGTCGGCCAACTCGGAGCGGTTCATGAATCAACTGTGCCGGACCCGCCTGCCCGCTGCCAGGGATCGCCGGTCCCCCGATGAGCGGTCTCTGGTTGCCGCTCCCGGCAACGGCGACGCTGGTAACAGTCCGGAACAGCCACCGACCATCGGAGCAGAACATGATCAGCACCACCGCACTCGGAACCACCGGTCCCAACGTCAGCCGGCTCGGCCTCGGCGCCATGGGCATGTCCGGGATGTACGGCAAGACGGACGACGCGGAGTCCGTCGCCACGATCCACGCGGCGCTCGACGCCGGGATCGACCTCGTCGACACCGGGGACTTCTACGGATCGGGCCACAACGAGTCTCTGATCGGCAAGGCCCTCGCCGGCCGCCGACGCGAGGACGTGACCCTCAGCGTCAAGTTCGGCGGCCTGCGCGGCCCCGGCGGCACATGGGCGGGAGTCGACACGCGACCCGAGTCGATCCGGAACTTCCTCGCGTACTCGCTGCAGCGTCTCGGCGTCGACTACATCGACATCTACCGCCCCGCCCGTCTCGACCCCGACGTGCCGATCGAGGACACCGTCGGCACGATCGGTGAACTCGTCGAGGCCGGCTACGTGCGCCACATCGGCCTGTCCGAGATGGGTCCCGAGACCCTTCGCCGAGCGGCGGCGGTGCACCCGATCGTGGACCTGCAGATCGAGTACTCGCTCGTCTCCCGGGGTATCGAGGCCGAGATCCTCCCGCTCTGCCGGGAACTCGGGATCGGCGTGACGGCCTACGGCGTACTCTCCCGAGGCCTGCTCAGCGACTCGCTACGCACCGATCAGACCCTCGCGGCCGACGACTTCCGCGCACACAGCCCCCGATTCCAAGGCGAGAACCTCCGGCAGAACCTCACCCTCGTCGACTCGCTCGCCGCCGTGGCCGCGCAGCACGGGGTGAGCGTCGCGCAGCTGGCGATCGCGTGGGTACTCGCCCAGGGCGACGACATCGTGCCCGTCGTCGGAGCGCGCACCGTCGCCCGGCTCGAGGAGACGCTCGGCGCACTCGACGTCCACCTCGGCGCCGGTGACCTCGCGGCCATCGCGGCAGCGGTTCCCGACACCGCTGTCGCCGGGGAACGCTACGCGCCCGCGCAGATGGCCCAGCTCGACAGTGAACGCGTCGGCGTGGGGCGCTAGCGTCTAGCCATGGCCTCGCACAGCTCGTCGCGGAATCGCACCCTGATCCTGATGCGCCACGGCAAGTCTGCGTACCCGGAGGGGGTCGCGGATCACGAGCGGCCGTTGGCGCCGCGCGGCCGGAAGCAGGCGGGTCTGGCCGGTGAGTGGCTGCGGTCGACTCAGCCGCCGATCGACGCCGTGCTGTGTTCGACCGCGCGCCGCACCCGGGAAACGCTGGAGGCGACCCGGGTCGGCGCTCCCGCCCGGTTCGCCGAGGAGCTGTACGGCGCGTACCCGTCCGAGGTGCTCATGGAGATCGTGCGGGTCGAACCGTCGGTGCGTACCCTGCTCGTGGTCGGGCACGTTCCCGGCATGCCGTCGACGGCACTGGATCTGGCGGGCAACCCCGATACCGGGGAGGCCAACCTGATGCGGGAGAAGTTCCCGACGTCCGCGCTCGCCGTCCTCACGGTGCCGTGCGACTGGGACGAACTCACGTCGAGCGCGGCGTCACTCGCCGCGTTCCACGTTCCGCGGTAGCGGTCTCAGAACAGCTTCCGGCCGACGACGGCGACGACACCCAGAATGAGGACCAGCACGAGGGCTGACCAGAATCCGAACAGCCACCACACCACCCCGAAGACGACCAGTGCCGGGGCCACGGTGATGAGTGCGATCGTGGGGCTTTCCCGCAGCACTTCGAGTGCCGACTCGGTCTTGACGCGATCGATCTTCTTCTCGGACATCTCGTCCCCGTTCAGCTAAACCACGCATATCGGACAGGTGTGCTCGAGGATAGTCTTCCCGGACGAGAACCAGCCTCCGAGCGAGGGCAGACGAGCGGCGAGGAGATGAGGAAAGCGCAGTGACCACCCGACAGGAGATGGCCGCCCAGACACGCCGGGACTTGCTCGACGCCGCCCAAGTGGTCTTCGAACGCAAGGGGTATCTGAACGCGACCATCACCGACATCACCACCGAGGCCGGCAAGGCCGCGGGCTCGTTCTACAACCATGTCGACGGCAAGGAGGCGCTGCTCCTCGCGCTCGCGGGCGACATCGGCAACGACGCGGATGCACTCATCGCCACGTCCCCGGACGATCTGCGGGACCTCGGCCCGCATCTCGCCGTGTTCTGGCAACTCCAGTCGCGGCATCGCACGGTGATGGCCGCGCTCCGTGACGCAGCCCTCGTCGATCCCGCGTTCGCGCAGCGGATGCACGACTTCGGGATCGAACAGATGAAGCCGTAGGCCGAACTCCTCACGGCACTCGCCGCGGACGGCGCGCACCTCCCCGCGAGCCCCGACGTCAGTGCCCAGCTGATCGCCGCGGTGGCGACCGCCTTCGTCGGCCTGCGGGACGGCGACGACGAGGGCATCGCCGCACTCACCCGGTTCGTCGAGCGCGGCCTCCTCGGCTAACTGCCCGGGAACGTCACGACGTCGAGGTACAGCGGCATCTCGTCGGTGCGCGACCCGGTCTGCGTTCCCGTCGCGTCGACCACCGGGGCGCCGGCGGTCGCAGCGGCCTCGAAGCTCTCCCCCGTCACCCGCCCGTCGAGGTCGAAGTTCTCGAACTCGAACGGAATGCCGTTCGACGCCAGATAGTCCGGCCCGTCCATCAGATGGAAGTGCAGATGCGGTGCGTCGGTGTTTCCGCTGTTGCCCAGCAGCCCGAGTTGGTCGCCCGCCCGCAGGTCCTGGCCGACGCTGATGTCGTCCACGCTGCCGGGCTGCAGATGCGCGTAGAACGCGTACCGCCCGTTCCCGATGTCCTGGACGACGTGATTTCCGCCGTACTGGTCGAGGGGCAGTCCCTGCGGACTGGCACCCGGAACCTGTTCGGACAGATCACCCACGACGGCGATCACCTTGCCGTCCGACACCGCACGGACCGGTGCGCCGTAGTACTCGTAGCTCGACAATTGAGTCTTGTCGCCGACGTAGATGCGTCCCTGCTCGTCGAGTTGGACGAAGTCGATCGCGAAGCGCTCGGCCGCGAGCATCCGTCCGTTGATCGGCAGCACGGCCGCGCGGTGGGACGTGACCGTGCAGCAGCCGGTGCCGTCGAGCCACCGCGGCCCGTCGAGGGGAGCGCGGATCCGGACGGCGTCGCGGGTGTCGACTTCGGTGTCAGCCACGTTCTCGGCCAGCTGGGAAGGCACGAGCGACGTCGCCTGCGGGAAGTCGACGTTCACGACGTGGCCGAGGCTACGGGGCACGTCGTCGGGACTGTTCAATGTCGCGTCGATCCACACCAGCCCCTGCTGTCCGGGGGTGAGAACGGTGCCGGTCCTCGGTCCACCGCCGAGGGCCTGGAACCACGGTGTCAGCGCCTCGCCGCTCAGGTCCACCAGCGTGCGGCCGTCGCCCTTCACCTGCAGCGACGTGATCGTCGCCGGCTGCGAACCGGTATTCGTCAGCCGCAGTTCGTAGGCGAGATGCACGCGACCGTCGCTGCCCGTCACCGGGATAGGCGCGGCCACCACATCCGCGACCACCGGAGTGAGCACGGCGGGACCGGCGGACGTGGCCGGCGCCGCCGACGACGTCGCCTCGCTCTGCTGGGTGTCCGAGGCCGTGCAGGAGGTCGCTGCCCCCATGACGACGGCGAGAAGAAGCGCGATGGCGAACCTCGACCGGGCCATCATCCGACGCTAGCAACGGCGAACACCCGGCGACAAGGCAAGGAAACAGATGAAGGCCCCACCCCCGAAGAGAGAGGGGTGGGGCCTTCGTCCTTGGTGAGTGCCCGGCGAGTCCTGGGACTCGTCAACCGCTCACGGGCGCGGAGCGCCTACCGGTAATCGTTACTGAAACCGTAATCGTCCAGCGGCACCGCGGCACCGGTGTTCTGGCCGAAGCCGTCCGGGCTGTAGTACTGGTCGTCGTAGGACGGAACCGCGTACGCAGCAGCGCGGGCTTCTTCGGTCGGCTGAACCTGGATGTTGCGGTAACGGTTGATACCGGTACCGGCGGGGATCAGCTTTCCGATGATCACGTTTTCCTTCAGACCGATCAGCTTGTCCGAGCGGCAGTTGATCGCCGCATCGGTCAGCACGCGAGTGGTCTCCTGGAACGACGCCGCGGACAGCCACGAGTCGGTCGCCAGCGATGCCTTGGTGATACCCATCAGCACCGGACGTCCGGCTGCCGGCTCGCCACCCTCGGCGACGACACGGCGGTTGGCCGCTTCGAAGTCCGCACGCTCGGTCAGCGAACCGGGCAGGAACTCCGTGGCGCCCGAGTCGATGATCGTCACGCGACGCAGCATCTGGCGCACGATGACCTCGATGTGCTTGTCGTGGATCGACACACCCTGGCTCCGGTACACCTCCTGGACCTCGTTGACGAGGTGGATCTGCACCTGACGGGGGCCCATGACACGCAGCACCTCGTGCGGATCGGCAGCACCTTCCATCAGCTGCTGACCGACCTCGACGTGGTCACCGTCGGCCAGAAGGCGTTCGGTGCCGTCGTCGTGCTTGAAGACACGCAGACGCTGACGCTTCGAGAGCTTGTCGTAGACAACCTCTTCGCCACCGTCGTCCGGGACGATGGTGATCTTGTAGAAGCGGTCGCCGTCCTCGAGCTGCACGCGGCCACTGACGTCGGCGATCGGCGCCTTGCCCTTGGGGACGCGGGCCTCGAACAGCTCCTGAACACGCGGCAGACCACCGGTGATGTCGTCTCCGGCGACACCACCCTGGTGGAACGTACGCATGGTCAGCTGGGTACCGGGCTCACCGATGGACTGTGCGGCGACGATACCGACGGCCTCACCGATGTCGACGAGCTTGCCGGTGGCCATGGAGCGGCCGTAGCAGGTGGCGCAGACGCCGGTGCCGGTGGTGCAGGTGAGCACCGAGCGGACCTTGACCTGCGTGATGCCTGCCTCGAGCAGCGCGTCGATAGCCGGGTCGCCCAGGTCGTGTCCACGCTCGACGATGACGTTGCCGTTCTCGTCGACCGCGTCGGCGGCCAGGGTTCGGGCGTACGTGCTCGTCTCCACGTGAGCGTCGCGGATCAGCGTGCCGTCGGCCTGCTTCTCGGCGATCGTGGTGACGATGCCGCGCTCGGTTCCACAGTCGACCTCGCGGACGATGACGTCCTGCGAGACGTCCACCAGACGACGGGTCAGGTAACCCGAGTCGGCGGTGCGGAGCGCGGTGTCGGCCAGACCCTTACGGGCACCGTGCGTGTTGATGAAGTACTCGAGAACGGTCAGGCCTTCCTTGAAGGAAGACTTGATCGGACGCGGGATGAACTCACCCTTCGGGTTGGTCACCAGACCCTTCATACCGGCGAGCGAACGAACCTGGGTCATGTTGCCGGCGGCGCCGGACTTCACGATCATCGGGATCGGGTTGTCGTCGGGGAAGTGGGCCTCCATGGCCTTACCGACCTCGTCGGTGGCCTCGGACCAGATCTTGACCAGGGCGCTGTTGCGCTCGGTCTTGTTCAGAGCACCACGCTGGTACTTCTTCTCGATCTGGTCGGCCTGAGCCTCGAAGGACTCCATGATCTGAGCCTTCTCCGGCGGCACGAGGACGTCGGAGATCGAGACCGTGACACCCGAACGCGTGGCCCAGTAGAAACCGGCGTCCTTCAGCTTGTCGACGGTCTGCGCGACCACGATCATGGGGTAGCGCTCGGCGAGATCGTTGATGATCGTCGCCTGACGCTTCTTCGGCATCTGCTCGTTGACGAACGGGTAGTCCGCGGGCAGCAGCTCGTTGAAGAGCACGCGACCCAGCGTCGTCTCCGCGGTCCAGCCGTCACCGTAGTTCCAGCCCTCGGGGAACAGCTCCGACTCGATGTCGCGGGGCGGGCGCTGCTGCGTGAGCCGCACCTTGATCTTCGCCTGCACGACGAGCGCGCCACGATCGACGGCCATCTGAGCCTCGGCAGGCGAGGAGTACACGCCCTGCTCCGCCTCGTCGCTGGTCGACGCCGCGAGCTCACCGATCGCACCCTCGTCCAACCGGGTCAGGTGGTACAGACCGGTGACCATGTCCAGACGGGGCATGGCGAGCGGTCGACCCGACGCGGGCGACAGGATGTTGTTCGACGACAGCATCAGGATGCGAGCCTCGGCCTGCGCCTCCGCGGACAGCGGAAGGTGCACGGCCATCTGGTCACCGTCGAAGTCGGCGTTGAAGGCCTCACACACCAGCGGGTGGAGCTGAATGGCCTTACCCTCGACCAGCTGCGGTTCGAAGGCCTGGATGCCCAGGCGGTGCAGCGTCGGTGCACGGTTCAGCAGCACGGGGTGCTCGGCGATGACCTCTTCGAGGACGTCCCACACCTGTGCGCGCTGACGTTCCACCATGCGCTTGGCGGACTTGATGTTCTGCGCGTGGTTCAGGTCGACCAGGCGCTTCATCACGAACGGCTTGAACAGCTCGAGAGCCATCAGCTTCGGCAGTCCGCACTGGTGCAGCTTGAGCTGCGGGCCGACGACGATGACGGAACGACCCGAGTAGTCGACGCGCTTACCGAGCAGGTTCTGACGGAAGCGACCCTGCTTGCCCTTGAGCAGGTCGCTCAGGGACTTCAGCGGACGGTTACCGGGACCCGTGACCGGACGGCCACGACGGCCGTTGTCGAACAGCGCGTCCACGGACTCCTGCAGCATCCGCTTCTCGTTGTTGACGATGATCTCGGGGGCACCGAGGTCGATCAGTCGCTTGAGGCGGTTGTTGCGGTTGATCACGCGGCGGTACAGGTCGTTCAGGTCGGAGGTGGCGAAGCGGCCACCGTCGAGCTGAACCATCGGACGCAGCTCCGGCGGGATCACCGGGACGGCGTTCAGAACCATGCCCATGGGCGAGTTCTGGTTGACCTGGAAGGCTGCGACGACCTTGAGACGCTTCAGCGCACGGAGCTTCTTCTGCCCCTTGCCGCTGCGGATGGTCTCGCGGAGGTTCTCGGCCTCGGCGTCGATGTCGAAGCTCTCCATGAGCTTCTGGATCGACTCGGCACCCATCGCGCCCGTGAAGTACTCGCCGTAGCGGTCGACGAGCTCGCGGTACAGCAGTTCGTCGACGATGAGCTGCTTGACACTCAGCTTGGTGAACGTGGTCCAGATCTCGTCGAGACGATCCAGCTCACGCTGCGCGCGGTCACGGAGCTGACGCATCTCGCGCTCGCCGCCGTCCTTGACCTTGCGGCGGACGTCGGACTTCGCGCCCTCCGCCTCCAGCTCGGCGATGTCGGCTTCGAGCTTCTGAGCGCGGGCCTCGAGGTCGGCGTCACGCTGATCCGCGACGGACTTCTTCTCGACCTGCATCTCGGCTTCGAGAGTGGACAGCTCGTTGTGACGCAGTTCCTCGTCGACACCGACGATGACGTACGCGGCGAAGTAGATGATCTTTTCGAGATCCTTCGGCGCCAGGTCGAGCAGGTAGCCGAGACGGCTGGGCACGCCCTTGAAGTACCAGATGTGCGTGACCGGGGCAGCCAGTTCGATGTGGCCCATGCGCTCACGCCGAACCTTGGCGCGGGTCACCTCGACACCGCAGCGCTCACAGATGATGCCCTTGAAGCGGACACGCTTGTACTTACCGCAGTAGCACTCCCAGTCCCGGGTGGGGCCGAAGATCTTCTCGCAGAAGAGGCCGTCCTTCTCGGGCTTGAGCGTGCGGTAGTTGATGGTCTCCGGCTTCTTGACCTCGCCGTAGGACCAATTGCGGATGTCCTCTGCACTGGCGAGGCCAATGCGGAGTTCATCGAAGAAGTTGACGTCGAGCACGTAACTTCCTTTCCCCAGAGGGATTGTGGATCAGCGGTGGCCGCCGATACCTGACTGCCAATTCAAATGTGAACTACGCCCCCGGACCCTGATTTCTCAGGACCCGGGGACCGAAACCTAGTTCGCGAGGTCGTCGACCGTCGCCGCTTCGTTCCGGGACAAGTTGATGCCCAGGTTCGCTGCGGCCCGCTCCAGGTCCTCGTCGTCACCGTCGGCCATCGCGATGGCCGCGCCGTCCGAGGACAGCACCTCCACGTTGAGGCAGAGCGACTGGAGCTCCTTCAGGAGCACCTTGAACGACTCGGGGATACCCGGCTCGGGGATGTTCTCGCCCTTGACGATGGCCTCGTACACCTTGACTCGACCCACCACGTCGTCCGACTTGATGGTGAGCAGCTCCTGCAGCGTGTATGCGGCGCCGTAGGCCTGCATCGCCCAGCACTCCATCTCACCGAAGCGCTGGCCACCGAACTGGGCCTTACCGCCGAGCGGCTGCTGGGTGATCATCGAGTACGGACCGGTCGAACGAGCGTGGATCTTGTCGTCGACCAGGTGGTGCAGCTTGATGATGTACATGTAGCCGACCGAGACCGGGTACGGGAACGGCTCGCCGGAACGGCCGTCGAACAACGTGGCCTTTCCGTCGGACGCGACCATGACCTCGCCGTCGCGGTTCGGCAGCGTCGAACCGAGGAGACCGGTGAGCTCGTCTTCCTTGGCGCCGTCGAACACCGGGGTGGCGATGTTGGAGTCGGCAGGTGCAGACAGCATCTCCTCCGGCAGCTGCTCCGCCCAATCGGGACGGGAGCCGTCGCCGGCGATCTGAACGTTCCAGCCGGTCTTGCCGATCCACCCGAGGTGGGTCTCCAAGATCTGACCGATGTTCATACGACGCGGAACACCGTGGGTGTTCAGAATGATGTCGACCGGAGTGCCGTCGGGCAGGAACGGCATGTCCTCCTGCGGGAGGATCTTGCCGATGACGCCCTTGTTGCCGTGGCGGCCGGCGAGCTTGTCGCCGTCCTGGATCTTGCGCTTCTGCGCCACGTAGACGCGGACCAGCTCGTTGACACCGGGGGGCAGATCGTCGTCGTCGTCGCGCGAGAACACGCGGATGCCGATGACCTTGCCGGTCTCACCGTGGGGAACCTTCAGCGACGTGTCGCGAACCTCGCGGGCCTTCTCACCGAAGATGGCGCGCAGCAGGCGCTCCTCGGGGGTCAGCTCGGTCTCACCCTTCGGCGTGACCTTTCCGACCAGCACGTCGCCGTCACGAACCTCGGCACCGATACGGATGATGCCGCGCTCGTCGAGGTCGGCGAGGACCTCGTCGGAGACGTTCGGGATGTCGCGAGTGATCTCCTCGGCACCGAGCTTGGTGTCGCGGGCATCGATCTCGTGCTCCTCGATGTGGATCGAGGTCAGGACGTCCTCTTCCACGAGGCGCTGCGACAGAATGATCGCGTCCTCGTAGTTGTGGCCTTCCCACGGCATGATCGCGACGAGCAGGTTCTTGCCGAGCGCCATCTCACCGTTCTCGGTGCAGGGGCCGTCGGCGAGGACCTGTCCGACCTCGACACGCTGCCCCTCGTCCACGATCGGACGCTGGTTGGCGCAGGTGCCCTGGTTCGAGCGCGCGAACTTGCGCATCCGGTAGGTCTTGCGGCTGCCGTCGTCGGCCATGACCGTGACGTAGTCGGCGGAGACCTCTTCCACGACACCGGTCTTCTCGGTGACGATGACGTCGCCCGCGTCGACGGCGGCACGCAGTTCCATGCCGGTACCGACCAGCGGAGCCTCGCTGCGAACGAGGGGCACCGCCTGACGCTGCATGTTCGCACCCATCAGGGCACGGTTGGCGTCGTCGTGCTCGAGGAACGGAATCATCGCGGTCGCGACGGACACCATCTGCCGCGGCGAGACGTCCATGTAGTCGATCTCGGCGGACGAGACGAACTCGACCTCGCCACCCTTACGACGGACCAGAATACGATCGTCCGTGAAGTGACCGTTCGCGTCGAGGGCCGAGTTGGCCTGGGCGACGACGTGGCGGTCCTCTTCGTCCGCGGTCAGGTAGTCGACCTGGTCGGTGACCTGGCCGTTCTCCACCTTGCGGTACGGCGTCTCGATGAAGCCGAACGGGTTGACCCGTGCGTACACCGACAGCGAACCGATCAGACCGATGTTCGGACCCTCAGGGGTCTCGATCGGGCACATGCGGCCGTAGTGCGACGGGTGAACGTCTCGCACCTCGAGGCCGGCGCGCTCACGGGACAGACCACCCGGGCCGAGGGCGGACAGACGACGCTTGTGCGTCAGCCCCGACAGCGGGTTGTTCTGGTCCATGAACTGCGACAGCTGGGAGGTTCCGAAGAACTCCTTGATCGCAGCCACGACGGGCCGGATGTTGATCAGCGTCTGCGGCGTGATGGCCTCGACGTCCTGGGTCGTCATGCGCTCACGAACCACGCGCTCCATGCGGGACAGGCCCACGCGGATCTGGTTCTGGATGAGCTCGCCGACCGTGCGCAGACGACGGTTACCGAAGTGGTCGATGTCGTCGACCTCGACGGGCACCGCACTGCCGCCGGGGGCGGTCATCTCGGTGTCACCGGCGTGCAGGCGCACCAGGTACTCGATGGTGGCGACGATGTCTTCCTCGGTGAGGGTCGACGCGACGATCGGCTGTCCGAGGTTCAGGCCCAGCTTCTTGTTGATCTTGTAGCGACCCACGCGAGCCAGGTCGTAGCGCTTGTCCTTGAAGAACAGGTTCTCCAGGAGCGTCTGCGCGCTCTCCTTGGTCGGCGGCTCGCCCGGACGCAGCTTGCGGTAGATGTCGAGCAGCGCCTCGTCGGTGCCGGCGGTGTTGTCCTTCTCGAGCGTCGCCATGAGGATCTCCGAGAAGCCGAAGCGCTCGGTGATCTGCTCGGTGGTCCAGCCGAGGGCCTTCAGCAGCACGGTGACGGGCTGGCGGCGCTTGCGGTCGATGCGGACGCCGACCGTGTCGCGCTTGTCCACGTCGAACTCGAGCCATGCACCACGGCCCGGGATGACCTTGACGCTGTGCAGGTCCTTCTCGGTGCCCTTGTCGACGGAGTGGTCGAAGTAGACGCCGGGGGAACGCACCAGCTGCGAGACCACGACACGCTCGGTGCCGTTGATGATGAACGTGCCCTTGTCGGTCATCATCGGGAAGTCGCCCATGAAGACCGTCTGGCTCTTGATCTCACCGGTGTTGTTGTTGATGAACTCCGCGGTGACGAACAACGGCGCCGCGTAGGTCATGTCTTTGTCTTTGCACTCGTCCGTCGAGGCCTTCACCTCGTCGAAACGCGGGTCCGAGAAGGACAGAGACATCGAGCCCGAGAAATCCTCGATCGGGGAAAGCTCCGCGAGAATGTCCTCGAGACCTCCGGAGATTGCGCTGTCGCCACGAGCGGCGGCGCGTTCGCGCCAGCTCTGCGCACCGATCAACCACTCGAACGAATCGGTTTGTACATCAAGAAGCCCGGGAACTTCGAGGGGTTCGCGAATCTTTGCGAACGAAACCCTCTTCGGGGCTCCGGGGATTCCGGAAACTGCCTTGGTCTGGCTAGAGACTGCCAAGATGCGTCCTTCCAGCACCTCACGCGGGCCGCTCTTGCTGTTGCGACCGCCGCTGTATCTGCTTCGAATTTCGCTGGTCACAACCCGAACGAAACTCGTCACAGTTGCTGAAGAGTGAATCACTTCGCAGCGGTGCGGACGAGGGGTGGACAGGAGGCAGCCAGCGCAACGTCCAAAAGTACACCCAAACTCAGTAGATGTCGAGTCGGGCACCCGAAACAGCACCCAGCCGGGCGCTTGGCCACGCGTCACTGCGCATGTTCACGCATCAGAGTGACGCGTGATCATCGCGGCGTCAAGAGTTAGGGGGCGTGTCGCGTCGTTTCGCGAGGCCCGGGTTGTTCCCGCCGCCCCTTCCCAGCCGCTGACGGGCGGTGAACAATATGCGCACGCGATCGCCGTCGATTTCGCGAGGGAAGCAGAGCCGTGACGCGCTGGAGTTCGTTCGTCGTCGCCCGTCCGAAGCTGGTCCTCGCCGCCACGGTGCTGCTGGTGCTGCTCGGTGGGGCGTGGGGATCGGGTGTGTTCGACCGGCTGAGCCTCGGCGGGTACACCGATCCGGGCAGCGAGTCCGCGGGCGTCGAGCGCCTGATCGAGGGGACGTTCGGACGGCAGACCCCCGATCTGGCGGTCACCTACCACGCACGTCCGGGTTCGACGATCGACGACCTCGGGCCTGAGGTGTCCGCGCACCTCGCTCAGATCGACCCCAGAATGCTCGCCAGCACTCCCCTGTCGTACTGGTCGGCGCCGCCGCAGGCGAAGGAGTTCCTGCGGTCCACCGACGGCACCGAGGGATTGGTGGTGCTGTCGCTGAGCGGCGACGAGAACACTCGGATCGCCGCGTATCACGATCTCGAACCCCTGCTGGTCATCGACGGCACGGATGCGGAGTTCAGCGGCTTCAGCGCGGCCGCCAACGCCTTCAACGAGGTGTCCGAGAGTGATCTACTGCGCGCCGAGGCGGTGTCGTTCCCGCTTCTGCTGCTCCTTCTGCTCGTCATCTTCGGCGGCCTCGTCGGCGCGGCCGTCCCGCTGTGCGTCGGCGGGCTCGCGATCCTCGGCGCCCTCGGCGCCCTGCGCGTGATCTCCTACTTCACCGAAGTCAGCGCATTCTCGGTGAACATCGCGAGCCTCGTCGGGCTCGGCATGTCCATCGACTACGGATTGTTCGTCGTGACCCGGTTCCGCGAGGAGCTGCGGTCGGGCGCCCACACCGACGACGCCGTCCGCCGGACGCTCGCCACGGCCGGCCGGACCGTGGGGTTCTCCGCCCTCCTCCTGGTGTGCGGCTTCGTGGGCATGCTCGTGTTCCCCCAGGCCATCGTCCGGTCGTTCGCCTACGGCGGGATGGCGGCCATCGGGATCGCCGCCGTGTTGTCGCTGTCGGCGCTGCCCGCGGCACTCGCGCTGCTCGGGCCTCGCATCAACTCGCTCACCTGGCGACCGGGTGTGGTCGAACGCGGCGAAGACCGGGCGCACCGGTTCTGGGGCGGCGTCGCCGCCCGGGTCATGCGGCGGCCCGTCCCGATCGCGACAGCCATCGTTGCGGGGCTGCTCGTGCTCGCCGCGCCCCTCGCAGGCGCATCCTTGGGCGATCTCGATCACACCGGACTGCCCGCGACTCACCCGCTCCGGCTAGCCGTCGACGATCTCGCCGCGGACTTCCCGCTCGCCAACAACGGGGCGACCCTGATCCTGCAGGGCAGCGACGGCAAGGCCCCGCCCCCGGCCGCCACGGCAGAGCTCTTCCGGGCGACGGCCGCGGTCGACGGCGTCCAGCGGGTCGTCCCGGTCGGCGCCACCGACACGTTCGTCGCCATCCGGGCCATCTTCGACGACGCCGACCGCACGACGGGGGCCATGGCGACGGCCGCCGCACTGCGCGACCTCCCGCCCCCGGATGGCACCGAGAAGATGCTGGGCGGGTTGAACGCCCTGACCGCCGACGGACTGGACGCGATGGCGGCGCGGCTGCCGTGGATGATCGGGATCATGGTGGCCGTCACCTTCGTGCTGATGCTGCTGGCGTTCCGGTCCGTGGTGCTGCCCCTGAAGGCGATCGCGATGGCCACCCTGAGCCTCGCCGCCTCGTTCGGCGTGCTCACGTGGATCTTCGACGACGGCCACGGTGCCGGATTCCTCGGCGTGACGCCGGGGCCGCTGCCCGCGACGATGGTCGTCCTCATCATCGCGGTGGTGTTCGGGCTCTCCACCGACTACGAGATCTTCCTGATGTCGCGAATGGTCGAGGCCCACGACAAGGGGGCATCGACCGAAGAGGCCGTGCGGATCGGCACGGCACATACGGGGCGCATCGTGACTGCTGCCGCCGCGTTGCTGATCGTCGTCACCGGCGCGTTCACGCTCTCGGAGCTGACGATGATGCGATTCATCGGACTCGGCATGATCGTCGCGCTGCTCATCGACGCCACCGTGATCCGCATGATGCTGGTGCCCGCCCTGGTGAAACTGATGGGTGAGGCCAATTGGTGGGCGCCGGGATTCCTGGCACGGAAGGCACCTACCCCCGGTTCACCCGAGAATTCGAAACCGACACCGCAGCAACAGATTCCCATCCAATCGTGAAGACGATCGGATGGGAATCGGTTCGCGTTGCCGGAGACGACAATCCGGCGAGCACCTGCGCAGCGTGCGCGGATCCCGTTCCGGCTCAATTCTTTCCGGGCGGCAGGATCAGCCCTCGCTGTCGGAGATGTCGGACAGCACCCACTTGCCGTCGATCTTCTCCATCTTGATCGACAACGGGGTCGCGGCACTGCCCTGAGCCACGGCGTCACCGGTGGCGCTGACGTTCATGTGCGCGAGCAGCTCGGCGCGGTCGCCGTCGAGCACCGTGACGCCGATGTCGGTGACCGAGGCCTGGGTGGCCGTCTTGGTCTGGATGGCGGCCTCCTTGGTGGTGTCGGCGGTCGAGTCGAATTCGTCACGCTTGGCGTCGTTGAGGTAGCCGCGCGCCTTCTCGAAGTCCTGATCGATCGTTTCGTAGCTGTACGTGTACAGCGTCTCGATCGCCTCGGTTCCCGCCTTGGTCACCTCGGCAGTGGCGCCTTCGTCGACCCAGGCGGTGTTCGTGATGTCTGCGCCGGGCTTGAACGCCGCGACGACCGCGAACACCCCGAGCACCACCGCCACGGCTCCGAGGATCCCGACGAGCTTCCAGGTGATCCTGCCGGACCCGTTGCCATCGGCCGCGGTCTCGGCGGCGGTGGGGGCCTGCTGCTTGCTGATGCGCGGTTGAAGGTTGGGCACCTTCGTCTTTCCCGCGGACGCGGTCTTCGCGGTCGACACCGACTTGGCCAGCGACACGGTCGCGTTCGTGTCGGAGGTCTTCGACGCCCCGTCGGACGCGGCGGAGGAGGCCGCGGCTGCTGCTGCGGTCGTTGCGGCCTCGGCCTTCGCCACCGGGGCCGACTTCTCGACCGGCTCTTGCTTCTTCGCCGGTTCCGGCTTCGTCACCGGCTCGCTCTTCGTCTTCGCCACAGGCTCCGTGGCCGGGGTTTCCGATCGGGGCGGCTTCGGCGTTGTCTGACGGGTCCCCGCCACGCGCGGACGCCTGCCCTTTGCAGCGCTGTCCGGCACGTTGTTTCGGCGCTTGGGGGGCATAGTTCACCACTTTCTCATTACACGACGAGCTGTCGTCGACGTGGACACCGCAGCGACACGCCGCCGCGGCACATCAGGACTACTGACCGCCGCTGTCGCCTTCGGGCACCTGTTCAGCCGGCGCCTGCTCGGCGGGAGCCGGTTCGGTGGGGGCCGGGGCGGGAGCCGCGCCGTCGGCGGGCACCGGACCGCTCTCGAGCGGAATACGCCCGCCCACCGGTTCGACCGACGAGGCCTTCCAGACCCCGTCCACGTCCTGGACGTCCATCCGCATCGTCACCTTGGCCTTGTCGAAGCGGTCGGGCCACGTGGTGGTGACTGCCACGACGACCAGCGCCTTCGCAGTGCCGTCGTCGGTGTTCAGTTCCGTGAGTGTGCCCTGGATCAGCTCGGCCTTGCTCGCCGCACCCGACTGACGCATCTGGTCGGTGAACCCGTCCATCGTCGCCTGGAGGTCCTGGTTCATCTTGTCGCCCGTGATCGACGACTTCATATTCTCGAACGATCCGTCGAGGTCTTTCGAATCGACCGAGTTGAGGTTGATCGCGGCCTGCTGGGCGCCCGTCAACGCGGAATCGCGTGCGTCGGCGATCGGCTTGTCCACGAAGAGAGCGCGCGCCCACCCGAAGCCAAACCATCCGGCTGCGACAACCGCGATCACCACCAGTGCGGTCACCGCAGCAAACGAGGCCTTCAGAGTTCTGTCCTTCCCCGGAGTCGATTGTCCCGACTCCGGGGGCGTGGTAATTCGCGTCACACCAATACCCTACTGATTGTTTTCTTCTACTCGCCCTCGGTCGGGACCGAATGCTACTTGGGAGTAACCCCGAGGAGCGGCGCGAGCTGCGTTGCGATGGGATTCAAGTTGAGAGTGTCAGGCATGACCTTCGGCTTGAAATCCCACGGCTGGATCGTGTCCGGATCGGCGAACACGATGCGGTCTGCACTTCGCACACCCGTCACGCTTCCCTGGGGAGCGTCGCAGTTGGCCTTCGTGTTGTACGGGAAGTCCTGCTGGGTGTCGTCGAAGTTCGGGTCCTGCCGCTTCATCTCGGCCAGGATTTCCTGTGTCCCTTCGTAACCGAGTGTGCACGACGGCGGATTGTTGGTTTCCAGGACGATGCCCTGATGCACCGTGCCGTCGCCGGGGGCCACCGTCGACGCGGACGCCGCGATGGCAGGCAGGAACATCAGGATCGGCCGCAGCGCGATCGCCTGCGGAGCCAGTTTGTCGCCGACAGCGGCGAGGTTCGTCAGGTCGGTGGTGAGACTCGGACCGATCTGGTTCACCAGCAGACCGACCTCGTCGCTCGCCGGAATTCCCTTGTCGATGATCGCGCGGAGATCGGGGTCGCTGGTCCGCAGCTGCGCCGCAACCGCGTCGAGGTCCGAACTGAACTGGGCGATCGCGGAGGACTGATCGGACTGCGTCGCCAGCACCGTCTGGCTGTCCCTGATGAGGGCCAGGGTCTGCGGGAGGACGTCGAGTCCGTCCTTCGTCAGCGTCGACAGCGAATCCGCGAGTGTCTGCAGATCCTCGCCCTTGCCGTTGAATGCCGTTCCCAGCTGGGTGACGACCGTGCGCAACGAGTCGACCGGAACCGACCGGACCAGACCGTCGGTGGCCATCAGCACCTGCTCGACCGGAACGGGTGTCGACGTGTCGGCCTCGGTGATCACCGAGCCCTGTTCGAGGAACGGCCCCTGGTCGCTGTCGGGCTGCAGGTCCACGTACTGCTCACCGATCGCGGATCGGTTGGCGACGACGGCCTTGGCCGACGCCGGGATGTCGGGCCCACCCGAGGAGATCTTCAACTCGACGTTGATTCCGTCCGCGGTCAGGGACAGCTCGCCGACCCGGCCGACGGGAACTCCGCGGTACGTGACCTCGGCGTTGGTGAAGATGCCGCCGGAGTCCTTGAACTGCGCGTTCACGTCGAATTCACCGAACCCGAGCAGGTTGTCGAGGCGGACGTATTTGGCGCCGACGTAGACCAGCCCGAGCATCGCCACGATGGCGAACGCGACGAGCTGGATCCTGACCAGTCGTGACCTCACTGTCCACCCCCGATTCCGAACTGCTCCAGCAGTCCCCCGAGCGGGTTCTGCGGCGACGGCGCTGCGCCGTCCGTCGTGCCGTTCTCTGCACCGTTGCCGGCCGCGGGCGCGGTTCCGGGGAGACCCGGGATCCGCAGACCCGTCGGGGCGGGGATGATCGGCGGAATCGGCAGCAGCGACACCGTCGGCCATCCCGGCTTCGGTCCGTTGCCGTTGTAGTACGGGTTCGAGGGATCGACGATCGGCTTGGGCTCACCGAACTTCGGCGGCACGTACACCGGGTCGCCCTGACCGACGCCGAGTGCGCTGAGCGCATCGCCGATCTGCAGGTCGACCGTGAGGAACAGGTTGACCGATCCGCCGAGCGCGATCTTCTCGACACCGTCCGGGAACGGGACGGTCGGGATGAACGCGAGCGAATTGGGCAGGTCGTCGCCGGACTCGGCGAGCGCCTTCAGCGTCGGCCGCAGTGCGAGGAGATCCGCGATCAGATCGTTCTTCGACCTGTTGATCACGTCCGTGCCGACGGTACCGAGCCGGTCCAGCTGCGTCAGCATCTGGGTGAGCTGCGGACGCTGCTCGTTGAGCACTTCGGCGGCGATCGGGAGCTGATCGAGGATCAGCCCGATCTTCTCGTTCTGTTCGTTCACCCGTGTGGTCAAGGTGTCGAGTCCGTCCAGGGCGCGGGTGATGTCGTCGCGCTGCTGGTTGAGACCGTCGATGAGCGTGTTCGCCTGCTCGAGAAGTCCGCGGACACGATCCTCACGCCCGTCGAGTGCGGTGGTCAGTTCGTGCACGATCGGCTGCAACTGGCCGACGCCGCCACCGTTGAGCAGCAGCGACAGCGCGCCGAGTACCTGCTCGATCTCGGTGGCGTGCCGGGTGCGATCGAGGGAGATCGTGTCGCCGTCCTCGAGCCGCGCGGGATCCTTGTCCTCCGGCGGTTCGGACAACTGGACGAACTTCTCGCCGAGCAGGTTCGTCTGCTCGATGGCGGCGACCGCGTTGGCCGCGAGATCGACGGACGAGTCGAGGACGACCTCCACATCCGCCGTCCAGCCGTCCGGCGCCACCTTGATCGTTTCGACCCGGCCCACCGGAACACCGTCGACCTTGACTGCGGACTGCGGGACGAGGTCGAGGACGTCGTCGAACTGGATCGTCAGGTGCATCGGGTGGTCACCGACATCCGGACCGCCCGGCAGCGGAACTCCGTAGATTCCCTCCGACGAGCATGACGTCACTGCAATGGCGACGGCGCACGCACCGGCGCCGAGGATTACCGACCGCTTCATTCGCCCTCACCACCCGTTGCACCTTCGAATCGCGGCGACACGACACCCGGCACCGTGCCGGGCGTGACCGTCCGCTGAATGTTGTCGGCACTCATGATCCCGAAGGGAAGCACGAGCGACGGCGTCTTCGCCGATTGCGTGATCTGCGACGTGATGTTGGCGCAGTTGTCGATCAGCGGCTGCATCTGACGCCCGAGTTGCTCGAACCGCGGATCGCCGGGAACCAGCTTGCCGAGGTCGATCAACTTGCACGCGACGCCGGCCGGATCCTGCAGATCCGGGAACGCCAGACGCGATGCCAGGTTGCCGGACTCCGCGTCGTAGGAGTTGGCCAGGTTGCTGATCGCCAGCGGAAGCAGGGTCAGCGAGTTGACGAGCGACTCGCGGTTGTCCGCGAGGGTCTGCGTCACCGGAACCAGATCGTCCACGTTCTCGGCGAGGATCTCCCGGTTGTCGGCCACGAACTTCGAGACGTCGCCGAGGGCGATCGCCAGCTGGTTGAGGGCGGCACCGAGGTTCTCCCGCTCCCCCGCAAGGAATCCGGACAAGTCGGAGAGCTGCGAATTGAAGTCGCGGACCTGCTGATCGTTGGCCGCCAGCGCACCCACGAACACCTGGAGGTTCTTGACGGTGTCGAACAGGTCGCCGCGGCTCTCGTTGAGCGTGCGGGCGGCGTCGGACAGCTGATTGATGCTCTGCCCCAGCGCCTCTCCGTTGCCGTCGAGGTTGGCCGCGCCGGTCTCGACGAACTGGGACAGCGCGCCTTCCTTGTTCGCCCCGTCCGGGCCCAGAGCGGTGGAGAGCTTCTCGATGCTCGCGTACAGCTCATCCACCTCGACAGGAGTGGCCGTGCGGTCACGCGAGATGACGGCACCGCTCTGCATCTTGTCGCCGCCCGTGTAGGCAGGCGCGAGCTGGATGTAGCGGTCGGACACCACGGACGGCGTGACCTGGGCTGCCTTCGCGTCGGCGGGGATGTCGACGCCACGATCGACGCGCATGTCGACCTTCACCTGGTCGCCCTGCGGTTCGACACCGTCGACTGATCCGACCTTCACACCGAGGATCCGCACGTCGGAACCCTCGTAGATGCCCACCGACTTGTCGAAGTACGCGGTGATCTGCGTGGTTCCTGCGCGGGTGAACAACCACCACAGGGCCCCGGCGATCACGAGCGCGACGATGACGATTCCCGCGATGAGGGCGACCCCGCCGCGTCCGCCGCGCTCGGCGCCGTTCTCGACGTCTGCCATCAGTTACCCCCCAACGTGCGGACGGGATCGCGCGGACCGGGAATGTCGGGCAGACCCGGCGGCAGGAGGTTCACCACGACCTGGTCGAACCAGCGACCGTTACCGACCACGTTCGTGTACAGGCGGACGAACGGCTCGTACAGTTTCATCGCCTTGTCCAGGTTCTCGTTGTTGGCCTTGAGGATCTCGACGACACCGTCGAGCTGTTCGAGCGCGGGACCGATGGCGGCCTCGTTGTCGCGCACGAGTCCGGTCAACTGCTGCGACAGCCGCTGAGTTCCGGTGAGCAGCTGAGAGATCGACTGCTGACGGCTGTTGAGCTCACCGAGCAGCAGACCGGCGTCGCTGATCAACCGGTTGAATTCGGCGTTGCGGTCGGCGAGGACCTTGGTGGTCTTGCCGGTCGCGTCGAACAACTTCTGCAGTTCCTGATCGCGGCTGGCGATGGTCTGCGACAGCCTGCTCACACCGTCCAGGGAGGCTCGGATCTCCGTGGGAGTTCCCTCGAAAGCCTGCGACAGCGTCACCATGCTCTGTGCGAGCTGATCGGAGTCGATGTCACCCACCGTCTGTGCGGCGGCCGAGAACGCTTCGATCACGTCGTACGGAGACGTGGTGCGGTCCAACGGGATCACGTCGCTCGGATTCAGGGTGTCCGAACCACGGGGGTCGAGGGCCAGGTACTTCTGACCCAGGATCGTCTTGATCTGGATGGACGCCGACGTCTCGTTGCCGACCCACGCGTCCGACACCTTGAAGGCGACGTCCACATGGTCCCCGTCGAGCTCGACGGACGTGACCTTGCCGACCTTGACGCCGGCGATCCGGACCTCGTTGGAGGGCTTGAGCCCTGCCGCCTCGGTGAATTCGGCGTGATAGGTCGATCCGGCGCCGATGAACGGCAGCGAATCGAGGAAGAAAGCCGACAGGGTGGCCAACAGCACCACGAGAATGCCGAGGGCACCAGCCACTGCCGGGCTGCGACGTCTGCTCATCGTGTCTGCAACTCCTGTAGGCCGTCCTGCGTGCACCGTTTCGCCGAGTTGGTATAGAGCGGCTGGTTGACGGTGGGCAAGCCCGTGGGCAGGTTCAGTTGGGGCGCGGTACCTGGTCCTGCGACGATGTCGACTCCACAGAGGTAGAACTGGAACCAGGATCCGTAACTGGCTGCCCGGCCGAGCTTCTCGAGCTTTACCGGAAGCGTCTGGAGAACGCTGTTGACCGTGTCGGAGTTACGGTTCAACGTCGTCGCCAGCGTGTTCAGTGACGTGATGGATTCCTGGATGGACGGTCGGGTGGGTTCGAGCAGGTCGGCCGTCGCGTCGGTCAGTCCCGCGAGGGACGTCACCGCCGAACCGACCGTTCCCCGCTCGTTCGCCAGGCCCGTGACGAGTTGCTGGGTGTTGACGATCAGCGAATCGAGTTGATCGTCACGCTGATTCACCGTGGCCAGCACGTCGTTGAGGTTGTTGATCACCGCACCGATCACCCGATCCTTGTCGGCGACGGTGTTGGTGAGGCTTGCCGTGTTCTCGACCAGTTCCGTGATGGTTCCCGACTCGCCCTGGAACACCTGGATGATCTGGTAGGACAACTTGTTCACGTCGTCGGCACTGAGGGTCTGGAACAGCGGACGGAACCCGTCGAACAGCGTGGTGAGGTTGACGGCAGGCTTCGTCCGCTCCATCGGAATGGTGTCGCCGCCGCTCATCTTCATTCCCTGCTGCCCCTCGCCCTGTTCGAGCGCGATGTAGCGCTGCCCCACGAGGTTCCGGAAGCGGATGGTCGCGGTGGTGCTGGCGGGCAGCCAGTCCCGTTCCGACACCGTGAACTGAACCTCGGCTTCGCGGTCGTCGTGGATCGCGATCTTCTCGACCTGACCCACACGCACACCGGCGATGCGGACCTCGTCGCCCTCGTTGAGCGAGGTGACGTCCGAGAAGATCGCGTTGAACTTGGTGCCACCGCCGCCACCGAGGTTGGCGATGGTGGCGGCCAGCAAACCGGTCGCGAGGATGGTGACCACGGCGAACACGATCAGCTTGACCAATGGTGCGGCCAGGCCCCTCACTTGAAGCTCACCTCAGTCCCCCTCATGGTCGGCGCGCCGACGAGTGTCGTCCAGCTCGGCACGTCCTCCGGCGCCATGCCCCCGGCCTCGCCGTAGACGACGTCCAACGTGTCCTGCTCCATCTTCGAACCCGCGTAACTTGCGGGCGTGACCTCGGCTCCGTACCCCGGGACCTGATCGGGGACTCCGGCGGGCGCCGGGAGGAAGTCGATGGTCGACGGGCCGGGATTCCGCGAAGGCACCTGGTAGGCACCGTCGTTGTAGGACGACCCGCCCGGGTACTGCGGGAACTTCCCACCCGGAGCGGTGACGTTGTCGTAGCAAGCCGGTCCGCGGTTGTCGAGCAGCCGCGGCTCGTCCTGGTTGGGCACGTAGCGACCCTTCGGATTGACGAACTGCACGCTGGCACGCACACCCGGGTACGGATCGTCCGGTGCCAGCAGTTCACGGGCGACGGGAGCGGACTTGGCGAAGCCCGCGAACGTGCAGCCGAAACTCGGCGAGTAACGGCCGAGGATCTGCAGTGCCTCACGCGAATCGGCGGCGATACTGACGATCGATTCGGCGTTGGTCTGCAGGAGATCCGCGGTGCTGGACGCGGTTCCGGTCAGCGACGCGAGCAACGTGGAGATCTCGCCCTGCTTCTCCACCACGGTATTTCCGGTGGTACGGAGATTGTCGAGGGCGTTGACCAGGTCGGGCGCCGCCTCGGAGTACGTCTGCGAGAAATCTGCCAGACCGCGCAGATCCTCCTGGATGGCAGGAAGTTCCGTGTTCAGCCCGCCGAAGATCTCCTCGAGACGGTCGAGCGTCAGTCCGAGTTCGGCACCGCGCCCGCTCAGTCCCTGGGACAGCGCGCCGAGCGTGTTCGCCAGGTCCTGCGGCGGAATCGCCTGCAGCAGCGGCAGCAGACCGTCCAGAACCTCGCCGACCTCGACGGCGTTGCCACTCTTGTCCTGACGCAGCGTGTCGCCGGCCTGGATCGGCGGAGCGGTGTCGCCCTCGGGAACGATCAGCGACACATAGCGCTCACCGAACAGCGTCTTGGGCAGCAACCGCGCCGTCGCGTTGGACGGAATCAGCTGCGCCTTGTCGGGCTGGATCGCAAGATCCAGGGTGACCTCGCCCTCATGGGAGGACGCCGAGCGCACCTCGCCGACGATGAGGCCACGGACCTTCACGTCCGCATTGGGCGGCAGGGCATTTCCGGCGGTGTCCGTGAGCAGGTCGATCTTGACGACCTTGGTGAACGTCTTGTTGAACATGCCGATCGTGAAGACCAGGAACAACGCGAGGACGAGGAAGAACACCAGCCCCAGCACCCGTCGGCCCACAACAGATGTCGTGTTGCTCATCCGGCCACCCTCACTGTGGTCGTCGTGCCCCAGATGGCGAGGCTCAGGAAGAAGTCGAGAACGGCGATGGTGACGATCGCGGTGCGGACCGCCCGACCCACGGCCACACCCACACCGGCGGGACCACCCGACGCGTGATAGCCGTAGTAGCAATGGATCAGGATCAGCACGAACGCGAAGATCAGCACTTTCGCGAACGAATACAGGACGTCCTGCGGTGGCAGGAACAAGTTGAAGTAGTGGTCGTAGGACCCGGTCGACTGGCCGTTGAACACGGTACTGATGACGCGGGAGGCGAGATAGGCCGCGAGCAGACCGACAATGTACAGCGGGATGACGGCGACGAATCCCGCGATCATGCGGGTGGTGACAAGGAACGGCACACTCGGTACCGCCATGACCTCCAGCGCGTCGATCTCCTCCGAGATGCGCATGGCGCCGAGCTGCGCGGTGAAACCACAACCGACGGTGGCCGAGAGCGCGAGTGCCGCAACGATCGGCGCGATCTCACGGGTGTTGACGTACGCGGACAGGAAGCCGGTGAGGACCGAGCTGCCCAGCTGTTCGAGCGCGGCGAAACCCTGCAGTCCGACGACGACGCCGGTGAAGCCGGACATCATCGCGATGACGCCGATGGTGCCGCCGATGACGGCGAGCGCGCCGCTGCCGAATGTGACCTCGGCGAGCAGCCGGAGCACTTCCTTGCGGTAGTGCACGAGAGTGTGGGGCGACCAGGCGATTGCCCTGGCGTAGAACGACATCTGCTCGCCGGCCCGGTCGAGCACGTTGAGCGGCGCACGACCGACTCGGCGTGCCGCCATCAGCGTCCGGTCACCGCGTCCCTTGGCGATTGTCATCGGGTCACGATCCCTTCGCCGGAACGATTTGGAGGTACACCATGGTCAGGATCAGGTTCGCGAAGAACAGCAGCAGGAACGTGATCACCACAGACTGGTTCACCGCGTCACCGACGCCCTTGGGTCCGCCCTTCGGGTGGAGGCCTTTGTACGCGGCGATGACACCGGCGATGACACCGAAGACGGCCGCCTTGAGCTCGCCGACCCAGATGTCGGGAAGCTGCGCGAAGGCCGAGAACGATGCCAGGTACGCACCGGGATTACCCCCTTGGAGAATGACGTTGAAGAAGTACCCGCCCGCGATACCGACCACGGACACGAGGCCGTTGAGCAGGATCGCGACGAGAACCATGGCAAGCACCCGAGGCACGACGAGTCGCTGAATCGGGTTGATACCGAGAACCTCCATGGCGTCGATCTCTTCGCGGATCGTCCGCGCACCGAGATCCGCCGTGACGGCCGAGCCCGCAGCCCCGGCCACCAGAAGTGCCGTCACCAGCGGGGAACCCTGCTGGATGACGGCGAGCACGCTGGCCGCTCCCGTGAACGACTCCGCACCGAGCTGCTTGATGAGCGATCCGGTCTGCAGAGACACCACTGCGCCGAACGGAATCGCGACCATGGCCGTCGGCAGGATCGTGACGCTGGCAATGAACCAGGCCTGTTCGATGAACTCGCGGAACTGGAACGGCCGCTTGAACGTGTTTCGTGCGACGTCGACGAAGAGCTCGACGATATTTCCGGCCTGCGTCAGCGCACCGTTGACCGGCCGCAAGACCGAGCTGCGGGTAACCCCCATCCGATATGCCTACCCTTGCCCGTGAGTGGTGTTTTCGTATCCTTCGCCCCGGTATGCGGGGATGACCTGTGTGTCTTCCTGGCTGTATGCGTAGTCGTAGCCCCCGCCGCCGTTTCCGCCGGAAGTCTCGTCGAGGCTTTCCTGGATGGCGATCTGGGCATTCTCCGGCAGGGTGTGCATGATGTGCCGGACGCGTTCCTGACGGCGGGCCACGGCCTGCCGGAACGGCATCCCCGGCGTCGCCTTCATCTGCGGGACGATGCCCTCGACGTCGTCGACACCACCGGCATGGTGGCCGGCATCGACCATCGCCTGCTCCTGCGCCATGGTGGCCTCGTCCTTCTCCTCCGACATCCCGATCGGACCGATCATCGTGCCGTTGAGGAACTGCTTGACCACCGGCTCCTCACTGGTGAGCAGCACCTCCCGCGGACCGAACATCACCAGATGCCGGCGGAACAGCATGCCGATGTTGTCCGGCACCGTCCGGGCGAGATTGATGTTGTGCGAGACGATCAGGATCGTCGCGTCGATCTCGGCGTTGATGTCGATCAACGTCTGGCTGATGTAGGTGGTGCGCACCGGGTCCAGGCCGGAGTCCGGCTCGTCGACGAGGATGATCTGTGGGTCGAGTACCAGGGCCCGGGCCAGGCCCGCACGCTTGCGCATACCGCCGGAGATCTCGCCGGGCAGTTTGTCCTCGGCGCCGAGGAGGCCGACGAGTTCCATCTTTTCCATGACGATCTTGCGGACTTCGGATTCGGATTTCTTGGTGTGTTCGCGTAGTGGGAACGCCACGTTGTCGAACAGGTTCATCGACCCGAACAGCGCGCCGTCCTGGAACAGCACACCGAACAGCTTCCGGATCTCGTACAGCTCCTTGGACGAGCACTCGAGAATGTTGGTGCCGTCGATCACGATCGAACCCTGCTCCGGGCGGAGCAGACCGATCAGCGACTTCAGGAACACCGACTTACCCGTACCCGACGGTCCGAGCAACGCACTGACCTCACCAGCAGGGAGGGTCAACGTGACGTCCTGCCAGATCCTCTGCGAGCCGAACGACTTGGTCAGTCCCTCGACGGATACCTCGACTCCCACCATTACCTCCGCGACCGTTCGATGCACTCACCCCGTGTGGGTTGGGTCACTCTATCGCATCGACGTGTTACCTGTGACAAGGGATGCTACTCATGAGTAAGGAAGCATGCCAACAGCGGGTCCCACTATGCAAAACAACGCGTCTGAACTGGGATAACGGTAGCGAAATTTCTGGTCGCGCGTCCAGCTTTCGGCCGGGAATCTCGTCACTCCGAAGCCGTCTGCGGACGCAAAAAGAGGGCCACTCCCCACGGATGGGGAGTGGCCCTCTTCGTCTGCTCGGCGAGCAGCGCGGGAGAGACCGTCTTACTTGACGGTGATCTTCGCGCCGGCAGCCTCGAGCTTCTCCTTGGCGGCGTCGGCCGCGTCCTTGGCAACCTTCTCCAGGATGGCCTTCGGAGCACCCTCGACGAGGTCCTTGGCTTCCTTCAGGCCGAGGCCGGAAACGACCTCACGGACGACCTTGATGACCTGGATCTTCTTGTCGCCGGCCGACTCGAGGACGACGTCGAACTCGTCCTGCTCCTCAGCAGCCTCGGCGGCAGCCGGTGCTCCGCCTGCAGCGGCAACGGCGACCGGGGCAGCGGCGGTGACCTCGAAGGTCTCCTCGAATGCCTTCACGAACTCCGAGAGCTCGAGGAGGGTGAGCTCCTTGAACTGGTCCAACAACTCTTCGGTGCTGAGCTTCGCCATTGTGGCGGTCCTTCCTGTAAGTCCCATGTCGCTGATCCGCGACCGGGCGGGGTTATAGCAGTGATGCGCGGGTGCGGATCAGCTTTCGGCTGCAGCCTCGGCGGGAGCTTCGGCAGCTCCGCCTTCTGCGGCCTTCTTTTCCTGCAGAGCAGCAGCCAGTCGGGCCACCTGCGAAGCAGGAGCGTTGAACAGGCCTGCGGCCTTTGCCAAGTTGCCCTTCATCGCGCCGGCAAGCTTGGCCAACAGGATCTCGCGGGACTCGAGGTCCGCGATCTTGTTGACCTCGTCCACGGACAGCGCAGCGCCGTCCATGTAGCCGCCCTTGATGATGAGCGCCTTGTTGTCCTTAGCGAAGTTCTTCAGCGCCTTCGCAGCATCGACGGGCTCGCCCTTGATGAATGCAATGGCGGTCGGACCGACGAAAAGGTCATCAAGGCCCTCGACGCCCGCCTCAGCAGCGGCACGCTTGACCAGGGTGTTCTTGGCGACGGAGTAGGTGGCACCTTCTCCGAGAGCGCGTCGCAGTGTCGTGATGTTGCCCACCGTCAGACCACGGTATTCCGTGATCACAGCAGCGGTCGAACCCTTGAACTGCTCGGTGATCTCCGCAACCGCGGAAACCTTCTCAGGCTTTGCCATACTTCGCCTCCTCTCATGACAGTCGTTATCCCACTTCGGAACCGCTGCGTACCGCCGGAATCCCGGAGCACACAATCCACGACATGCAAAACGCCCCGGTGCAGGGCACACGGGGCGTGAAAGGAAACGATACGGTCAGGGCGCGAGCCCACAACCGATACGCATCCCCCTACCTCGTCCTCCTGCGTGGGCCGCCGGACATTCCCGGACTTTCAATCACACCCTTGCGGGCGCGATCACCAACGGTCTTGGGTAGAACATGATTTGGGGTGAAGTTCAGATACTGCATTGAACTCCGCAGGACAGATTACGGCATGGCCTGCACAACCGCCAAATCGTGGCCGCGACCCGCCTCGCGGAAGTGATCGGCGCCACTTCATCGCTGCGGTGTGGTTCAACAGACTGAAGCTGCGTCCAATTACCTGTTACGCACCGTTACATGTATGGGCTAACTTTTGGTCATGACAATCCTCGAAGCCCGGACCGTCGTGGCCGGGTCCCGGACGCGCCGCTTCCTCGCGCTTGCCGTGATCTGCCTGGCCGAACTGCTGGTCGTGCTCGACAACACCATCGTCAACGTCGCCCTCCCGTCGATCGGTGTCGAACTCCGCACCAGTGTCAGCGGCCTGCAGTGGGTCGTCGACGCCTACACGCTGACGTTCGCAGGCCTGCTCCTGGCGTTCGGCAACCTCGGCGACCGCTACGGTCGTCGCCGCGTCATGGTCATCGGCCTGATCGGCGTCGCCGTCATGTCGGTCGCCGGCGCCAACGCCGAGAGTCTGGGGCAGGTCATCGCGGCCCGCGCGGCGATGGGTGTCTTCGCGGCCGCCGTCTTCCCCGCGACCCTCGCCCTCGTCATCAACATCTTCACCGACGTGCGGGAACGGGCGCTGGCCATCGCCGCCTGGACCGCGATGGCCGGATTCGCGATCGCCATCGGGCCGATGGCGGGCGGGTGGCTGCTCGAGCATTTCAGCTGGCACTCCGTCTTCTGGATCAACGTGCCGATCGCCGTGGGCGCGGCAGCGGCGACGCTGCTCCTGGTGCCGGAATCGCGCGCCTCCGTCATCGGACGGATGGACCTCGTCGGAATCGGCGCCTCGATCACCGGAATCACCGTCCTCGTGTGGGCCATCATCGAAGCCCCTCACCACGGGTGGACGTCGTCCGTCACGTTGGGCGCCGTCGCCCTCTCGATCGCGGTCCTGATCGGATTCGTCCTCTGGGAGCTGCGCACCGAATACCCGATCCTCGACCTGCGGCTGTTCCGCAACCGCAGGTTCTCCCTGCCCGCCCTCGCGATCGCCATCGGCTACTTCTCGATGTTCGGCTTCCTGTTCCTCATCACGCAGTACTTCCAGGGCGTCCGGGAGTACACGCCGTTCGAGTTCGGTGTCGCGTCGCTGCCGTTCGCGGTGTCGGTGGCGGTCGGCGCTCCCGTCGCCACACTTCTGGCGCAGCGAATCGGGACGACCCCGGTCATCGTGTTCGGCCTCCTCCTCACCGGTGTCGGCCTGTACCTCGGCGGTCAGGTGGCCGTCGACAGCAGCTACCTGACGGACGTCCTCCCGTCGATGGTGTCGATGGCGCTCGGTTTGGCCATCGTGCAGGGGCCCGCGACCGAATCGATCATGGCGTCGCTGCCCCTCGACGAGGCGGGAGCAGGCTCGGCCGTGAACGACACGACCAGGGAAATCGGCGGAACGCTCGGTGTCGCCGTGCTCGGATCGATCGTCGCGTCGTATTACGCGACGACGATGAGTCCTCTGCTCGACCGTATTCCGGCCGCGTTGATGAACGACGACGAGAAGGGGTTCGCACGCGCGACGGTCCTGAGTGTGCTCGAGATCCGGAAACGGGAGATCCCGCCGTTCCTCGAACAGCAACGTGAGAATCTCATCCTCACCATGAAGACGACGGTCCTGCAGGGCTCGCACACTGCGTCGCTCGTCGCCGCGGGCGCCGTGGTGGTCTGCGCGCTCGTCGTCGCGATCTTCATGCCCTGGGCGCCGGCTCGCACGGACTCCGTGATGCTGGCGTGGCGAAAGAAGTCCGAATCGGGAACCGCCGACGAAGACTGAACCCGGGAAAAGCAGTTCGGCCGGTACGGAAGATTTCCGTACCGGCCGAACTGTGTGAAGCGTGACTTACGCGTCGGCATCCTCGAGAAGGTTGCGGGTGCGGTTCGGGTCCACCGGGATGCCCGGGCCGGTGGTGGTCGAAACGGTGACCTTCTTGACGTAGCGGCCCTTCGCGGAGGACGGCTTCGCACGCAGGATCTCGTCCAGCGCGGCGCCGTAGTTCTCCACCAGCTTGGCGTCGTCGAACGATGCCTTGCCGATCACGAAGTGCAGGTTGGCCTGCTTGTCGACGCGGAAGTTGATCTTTCCGCCCTTGATGTCCGCGACAGCCTTCGTGACGTCAGCCGTCACGGTGCCGGTCTTCGGGTTCGGCATCAGGCCACGCGGTCCGAGGACGCGGGCGATGCGGCCGACCTTGGCCATCTGATCGGGAGTCGCGATGGCGGCGTCGAAATCGAGCCATCCACCCTGGATCCGCTCGATGAGGTCCTCGGCACCGACGGCGTCGGCTCCAGCTGCCTCGGCCTCGGCGGCCTTCTCTCCGACTGCGAACACGATGACGCGGGCGGTCTTACCGGTGCCGTGCGGCAGGTTGACCGTGCCGCGGACCATCTGGTCCGCCTTGCGGGGGTCGACGCCCAGACGGACTGCAACCTCGACGGTCGCGTCCATCTTGCTCGACGACGTCTCCTTCGCCAGCTTCGCAGCCTGCAGCGGGCTGTACAGCTTGTCGAAGTCGATCTTCTCAGCGGCGGCGAGATACGCCTTGCTGCGCTTTGCCATTTCTTCTGTCCTAACTTCTCACCGCAGTGTGTGTCTCGTCTGCGATGGTGAATGGTTCAGTAGTGGTCTGGGCCTGGCCGGCCCTCCCACGCTTTCTTCGACGGCGGTGCCGTCAGTCGATCGCCGACGGTGACGCCGCCGATCGATCAGGGCTGACTCAGCCGTCGACCGTGATACCCATCGAGCGTGCGGTGCCGGCGATGATCTTCGCGGCCTGCTCGATGTCGTTCGCGTTGAGGTCTTCCTGCTTGGTCTTCGCGATTTCGCGCACCTGATCCATGGTCACGGAAGCGACCTTGGTCTTGTGCGGCTCGCCGGAGCCCTTCTGCACGCCTGCAGCCTTGAGCAGCAGCTTGGCAGCCGGAGGGGTCTTCAGCTTGAAATCGAAGGTCCGGTCTTCGTAGACCGAGATCTCGACCGGCACCACGTTGCCGCGCTGGGATTCAGTCGCCGCGTTGTAGGCCTTGCAGAACTCCATGATGTTCACGCCGTGCTGACCAAGCGCGGGACCCACGGGCGGTGCAGGGTTAGCCTGACCGGCCTGGATCTGAAGCTTGATGAGCCCTGCGAGCTTCTTCTTCTTGGGGGGCATCTCGATTTCCTATTTCTTGCTGGGTGTGTTTCTTGCTACTGCAGTGCAAGTATGTGGCGCTAGATCTTCGCGACCTGCGTGAAGGACAACTCGACCGGGGTCTCGCGACCGAAGATCGAGACCAGGACCTTGAGCTTCTGCTGCTCGGCGTTGACCTCGCTGATGCTGGCGGGCAGCGTGGCGAACGGGCCGTCCATGACGGTGACCGACTCGCCGACCTCGAAGTCGACCTCGATGAGCGGCTTCGCGAAGCTCTCTCCGCCGGTCTCCCCCGCCGAGACGGTTGCCGCGGCGGCCTGCTTCTTCTGCTCCTGCTGCGGGAGCAGGAACTTGATCACCTCGTTGAGGGTCAGCGGGGACGGACGCGACGTCGCACCGACGAATCCGGTGACGCCGGGCGTGTTGCGCACGGCTCCCCAGGACTCGTCGTTGAGATCCATGCGGACCAGGATGTAGCCGGGCAGAACCTTGCGGTTGACCTGCTTACGCTGGCCGTTCTTGATCTCGGTGACCTCTTCGGTGGGAACTTCCACCTGGAAGATGTAGTCGCCGACGTCGAGGTTCTGGACACGGGTCTCGAGGTTGGCCTTGACCTTGTTCTCGTAGCCCGCGTAGGAGTGAATGACGTACCAGTCACCGGGTGCGCGGCGCAGAGCGGCCTTGAGTTCCGCAACGGGATCCTCGGGCTCTTCGGCGGCCACAGCCTCGTCGGTGATCGCTGCCTCGTCGGTGGTCGCAGCCTCGTCGGTGGTCGCAGCCTCGTCGGTGGTCGCAGCCTCGTCGACGGGCGCCTCGTCCGCGACGATCTCGTCAGCCGGGGCGTCCTCGGCAACGTCGTCACCGTCGATTTCCGCGGCTTCGGTGCCCTCCTCGGCAGCCTCGACATCCACTTCGGCTGCCGCCTCGGCAGAAACACGCTCTTCGGCCAAAGCCTCATTCGTGTCGTTCTCGGGGGTGCTCACTGGGGCACTCGCTTCCTCTCGTCACTCACATACTTCGGATCCACCGGGGCGGATTCCGTCAACCGAACAACCAGGTGACGCCCTTGATGACCACCAGATCCAACACGCCGATGAACGTCACCATGAACACCACGAAGACCAGGACGACACTGGTGTAGGTGATCATCTGCTTGCGATTGGGCCAGATGACCTTGCGCAGCTCGGCGATGACCTCGCGGAGGAACCGGCGCAGGCGCTTGAAGATGTTTTCCTTGCGCGGCGTGTCGGCGCGATCCTTCTTCGCCGGCTTGACCTTGGTGGTCGTGTCCGACTTCGAGAGTTCCGGTGACTTCACAGAACTCGCGGCGACCTCGGTACCTGCCGGTGAACGACGGCCCTGGCGCTTACCGCTGGGCTTTCCCGAGGGCGTGGCGGAACGCGTGGTGGTGGCGTCGGCCGCGGTGTCGTCGGCACCGTCCGGGCGCGTCGACCCTGAAGTGTCGCCGTCGCGCTTGGCGCGCTCCTCGCTCACGTCGTTCCTCTCAGTCGCTGGCATCCGGGGGCAGGGGCGACAGGACTTGAACCTGCAACCTGCGGTTTTGGAGACCGCTGCTCTGCCAGTTGAGCTACGCCCCTTTGGTCGGGAGACCTGGTCCGAAACTAGCCTCGAACCAATTCTTGACCGACCTCTCTGTGATTACATGACACGCGCGCCACCCTTGCCGGCCGTACAGCACCGTAGGGCAGCGCGCAGCGCTGAGTAATCCCAGAAATCTCAGTGTACTTCAAAGCCCCGGAACAAACCCAATCCACCCGGCTGTCAGGCCAGACGGACCGTTGCGGTGGCGCGACCGAAGATCTTCTTTCCCTCGGAACGCGCCACGATCGCGACCACTGCTGTCTTGCTTTCCTCGTCGAGTGACTTCACCTTACCGGTGTACTCGACCTGCGCGGCCTCGTCCTCACGGACGTAGACCGAGCTCGTGAAACGAACGTTGTACTCCTTGACCGCACCCGGATCGCCGAGCCACGACGTGACGAATCCGCCGCCGAGACCCATGGTGAGCATTCCGTGCGCGATCACGTTGTCCAGACCGGCGAGCTTGACGACCTCGTCGCTCCAGTGGATCGGGTTGGGATCGCCGGACACGCCCGCGTAGTTGACCAGGTCGCCACGCGTGAGCTTCACGATGCGCTCGGGGAGTTCTTCACCCACCGAGACGTCCTCGAACTTACGAAGCGCCATGCATGATCACGTCCTTGACTGCGTGAGCGATGTTCTCGTCGATCTCGCCGCCGGTACGCGCGACGAGCGTCGTCCAAGTGGTCTGGACCAGTTCGTCGTGCTGATCGGTGACGATGTTCTTGGTGACGATGATGTCGCTGCCGCCCATCTGGCGGAACGACTCCAGGTACACGTCACAGACCAGACGGTCGCCGACCTTGATCGGCTTGTGAAACTCGAGCCGCTGGTCGGTCTGGAGAATCTGGCTCGGATCGTAACCGGTGACGATCTCCTTGAAGAGGCGCCCCTGAGCGATGATGCCGACAAGCGAGATGAACGTCAGAGGAGCGAGGAGACCGTCGTAACCGAGGCCCTTCGCGGCTTCTTCGTCGTGGTGAGCGGGGTGCCAGTCCTGCACGGCACGCGCGTACTCGCGCACCTTCTCGCGTCCGACCTCGTAGAAGTCGTCGACGCGGTAGTGGTGCCCGACCATCGCCAGTGCGTGCGCGGCAGGATCGGCAGGAACAGCCGCGGGCACGTAGGCCTCTGTCTCTGTCACAGTGTCAGTCACGCGAAAGAACCTCTTCTACCCTTGACGTCGGCGCGTGAGGGCAGCCTAGAGGACTCCCTTCGCGAACGCAGTCCTAGTTCCGGACCGTGTTACTTGGACTCGCGGTGCGACTGGTGAGTTCCGCAGTTCGGGCAGAACTTCTTGATCTCCAGGCGATCGGGGTCGTTGCGCCGATTCTTCTTGGTGATGTAGTTGCGGTGCTTGCATACCTCGCAGGCCAAAGTGATCTTGGGCCGAACGTCAGTCGAGGAGGCCACGGGATGCCTTCTTTCGGGTGAATCTGATTACGAACAATCAGGGTGGATCATGCATATTGTGTAGCGGTGACCGGACTTGAACCGGCGACGCAACGATTATGAGTCGTTTGCTCTACCAACTGAGCTACACCGCCTCGGTGTCGAGTGTCGCGCACTAGGCGCTCCACTTCAATCCAGCGAGCCCCCTAACGGAATCGAACCGTTGACCTTTTCCTTACCATGGAAACGCTCTGCCGACTGAGCTAAGGGGGCGTGCTTCGCTCGCACATCGCTGCGCGCTGAAGCCTTGACGAGATTACACAGAGTTCGCGTCCAGAACCAAATTGCCTGGTCAGCGGCTTTCACAAGTCGGTGCACCCGACAGTTCCGCTGGTGGCCGTGCTCGAGACCTGCGATCGAGCTCGGGGAGCACGCCGAAGTCCGTCCAGCCGGGCGGCCGTACCTTCGGCCGGTCCCAGCGTTCGCGTCCGAAGAGGTGCATGCGACGCGTCGGGCCATGTCGCCGACGATCCGGTCGGCATCGCCGCATGCGTGGGCGCCCAGTTTCGTCCACGAACGACAGAACCCCGGTGAGCTGTCGCTCACCGGGGTTCTGTGTGTGGCAGATGTAGGATTCGAACCTACGTAGGCATAAGCCGACGGATTTACAGTCCGCTCCCATTGGCCGCTCGGGCAATCTGCCGGGTTGCACGAGGAGCGCGAAATCAATGCGAAATCGCTCTCCGCTGCGGAAAGAAGAATACAACGAACGGCCCCCCGTTTTGCAAACCGGGTGGATACGGGCGGTTGCGAACCGATAGCGTCGAATCTGCTCGTCGGCATTCGGCGAGCCCCCTGCCGGGTCGCGGCGGGGAGAACTAGACGAAACCGGGAGTGTGAAGTGGCTGATTCGTCCTTCGATGTGGTGAGCAAGGTGGAGCGTCAGGAGGTGGACAACGCCCTGCATCAGGCCGGCAAGGAGCTGTCGACCCGGTTCGACTTCCGGAACACGGGAGCATCGATCGAATGGTCCGGCGAGGAAACCATCACCTTGACGGCCGACACCGAGGAGCGACTGCTCGCCGCCCTGGACGTCTTCAAGGAGAAACTGATCCGGCGTGACATCTCCCTGAAGGCGTTCGACGCGGGCGAGCCGGCGCAGTCCGGAAAGATCTACAAGCTGTCCGGCAGCCTCGTCCAGGGCATCACCACGGAGAACGCCAAGAAGATCACCAAGAAGATCCGCGACGAGGGCCCCAAGGGCGTCAAGGCGCAGATCCAGGGTGAGGAACTGCGGGTGAGCAGCAAGAAGCGCGACGACCTGCAGGCCGTGATCTCCCTGCTGAAGGGTGAGGACTTCGGGATCGCGCTGCAGTTCGTGAACTACCGGTAGGCGCTCCGCACCCGTGCGCCTTTCTGGTTGTAGGAACGACCAGAAAGGCGCACGGGCGGCGAAGCCGCCTACATGCCTGCCATGCGCTCGAGCCGCTCGATCCGGTCGGCCATCGGCGGGTGGGTGGAGAACATCCGGCTCATCTTCTCGCCGGTGCGGAATGGGTTGGCGATCATCAGGTGCGACTGCGCGGCGAGCTGAGGCTCCGGCGGCAGCGGTGCTGCCTGAGTGCCCTGCTCCAGCTTCCGCAGCGCGGACGCCAGCGCCAGGGGGTCGCCCGTGAGCTCTGCGCCCGACTGGTCGGCCTGGTACTCCCGGGACCGGGACACCGCGAGTTTGACGACGGTCGCGGCGATGGGCCCGAGCAGTGATACGAGGAGCAGCGCGATCGGGTTGGCGCCCTGTCCCCCGCCGCGCCCGCCGAACATGTTGGCGAACATGGCGAAGTTCGCGAGTCCCGACACGACGGCGGCCATGGCGCCGGCGACGGAGGAAATCAGGATGTCGCGGTTGTAGACGTGCGACAGCTCGTGTCCGAGCACGGCCCGCAACTCTCGTTCGTTGAGGATCTGCAGAATGCCGCTCGTCACGCACACCGCGGCGTGGCGCGGACTGCGCCCGGTGGCGAAAGCGTTGGGCGCGGACGTGGGGCTGATGTAGAGCCGCGGCATCGGCTGGTGCGCGGTGGTGGCCAGTTCCCGGACGATGCGGTAGATGACCGGGGCCTGCACTTCGGTGATCGGCTGGGCGTGCATGGCCTTGAGAGCCATCTTGTCGCTGTTGAAGTACACGTACGCGTTCATTCCGACCGCGAACACGATCGCCAGCAGCAGGATGGTGGGGTTGCGGAACAGCGCGCCGATGAACACGATCAGCGCCGACATGCCGACCAACAGAACCAGAGTCTTCGCCCCGTTTGCGTAGCGCACGTCACGCCTTCCTTGTCGTTGACACCCGATCACGTCGCACGAGTTTCGGGATCTTGATCATTCAACGAAACACAGTGGTGGGACGGTTCCCGCACGGACGACGAGAAATCGGGTGAAGACGAGTTCAGATACTGACGATACGGCTCAGCCGACGCGCTCGATCGTGTAATCGACGAGCTTCACGAGGGCGTCGTTGGCGGGGCCCTGCGGCAGCTCGGCGAGCTGCGCGCGCGCCTGGACCGCGAACTCCTCCAGCTTCGCCTTGGCGGCGGCCATGCCGGGCGACCGTTCGAGGAGCGCGAGCGCCTCCGCGACGTCGTCGTCGTTGGTGACGGGGCCGTCGAGGAGCACCCGGAGGCGATCGGCGTCGGGGCCCTCGTCGCGCAGCGCGTACAGGACGGGCAGCGTGTGGACGCCCTCACGCAGGTCGGTTCCGGGTGTCTTGCCGGACTGCGCGGACACCGAGGAGATGTCGATGATGTCGTCGGAGATCTGGAAGGCGGTGCCCACGGCGTCGCCGAGGCGTTCGAGCCGCTTCACGTGGTCGGCGTCCGCGCCGGAGAAGGTGCCGCCGAAGCGTCCGCACGCCGCGATGAGCGAGCCCGTCTTCTCCCACACGACCTTGAGGTAGTGCTCGACCGGATCCTGCTCGCCGCGAAGCCCGATCGTCTCGCGCATCTGGCCGGTGACGAGTTCGGCGAACGTCTCGGCGATGATGCGCACCGCCTCCGGTCCCAGCGTCGAGACGAGACGGGACGCGTGCGCGAACAGATAGTCGCCGGCGAGGATCGCAACGCTGTTGCCCCACCGCGAGTTCGCGCTGGGTGCACCGCGGCGCATCGACGCCTCGTCCATCACGTCGTCGTGGTACAGCGTGGCGAGGTGGACCAGCTCGACGACGGTGGCCGCCGTGACCACCGACGGGTCGGAGGCCTTCGGCCCGAGCTGGGCGGTGAGCACCGTGAACAGCGGACGGAAACGCTTGCCTCCCGCCTTCGCGAGATGCAACGCCGCCTCCGTGAGGAAGTCCTCCCCGTCGGAGAGCTCACTGACCAGCAGTTCCTCGACTTCCTTCAGTCCTTCACGGACCGTGGCAGCGAGCTGCGGGTCGCCGAGATCGATCCCGGCGACCGTGGTGCCCACTACAGCGTCGGCAGCGGTGTGTGCTGCGCCCTCGGTGCTCACGTTCTCAGTACCCATCCTGTCGTCAGTGACGGCTCGGTTCCCGCGCCGTCGGTGGCGGCTCGGCTACCACGGTAGTGAACCTAGCGGTTCCGCTGCCCGTCGGCCTCGCCGCGGTCGCATAGCGAAGCCTGACAGGATGTAGGTGTGGTCGCAGCAGAACAGTCGCCCGCGGGATCCCCGCTTCCCACCGCCACCGATGTCCTGGTCATCGGTGCTGGTCCGGCCGGTTCCTCGGCTGCCGCGTGGGCGGCCCGCGCGGGTCGTGACGTGGTTCTCGCCGACGCGGCGGTGTTTCCCCGCGACAAGACGTGTGGCGACGGACTCACTCCGCGTGCCGTCGCCGAGCTCGACCATCTCGGTCTCGGCGACTGGGTGCGGTCGAAAGGAACCAACCGCGGGCTGAGGCTCAGCGGGTTCGGTCAGGAGCTCGAACTGGAGTGGCCGGGCAGGTCGTTCCCGGCGGTCGGCAGCGCCGTCGCCCGCACCGAGCTGGACGACAGGATCCGTGCGACCGCCGTCGACGCCGGGGCCGTCATGGTGCAGGGCGCCAAGGCAACCGGCGTCGAACGGGACGGCGACCGGGTAACGGCGGTGACGCTGAAGACGTCCGACGGAACCCACACCATCGGCTGCCGGACGCTGATCGTCGCGGACGGCGTCCGGTCCACACTGGGCAAGCAGCTCGGCCGTGAATGGCACCGGGACACGGCCTACGGTGTTGCCGCCCGCGCCTACATCGCCACCGACCGCAGCGCCGACCCGTGGATCACCTCGCACCTCGAGCTGCGGGACGGAGCGGGGACGCTGCAGTCGGGCTACGGCTGGGTATTCCCCCTCGGCACCGGTGAGGTGAACATCGGCGTCGGCACACTGGCCACAGCCAAACGTCCGGCCACGGGTGCGCTGCGACCGCTGCTCGACCTGTACACGGCGCAGCGGCGCGACGAATGGAACTGGGACGGCGAGCTGCGCGCGGTGGCGTCTGCGTTGCTGCCGATGGGCGGTGCGGTGTCCCACATCGCGGGCCGGAACTGGGCGATCATCGGCGACGCGGCGGCGTGCGTGAATCCGCTGAACGGCGAGGGCATCGATTACGGGCTCGAAGGCGGTCGCCTGGTCGCGGAAATCCTCGACGCCGACGACCTGACGGAGCTGTGGCCCGCGATCCTCCGGGAGCGGTACGGCCGGGCGTTCTCCGTGGCGCGGCGACTCGCCGGGCTGCTGACCGTCCCCCGGGTTCTGCCCGCGTCCGGTCCGGTGGCCATGCGGTCCCGTGCGCTGATGACCATCGCGGTCCGGGTCATGGGCAACCTCGTCACCGAGGAGGACAGCGACCTCACCGCCCGCGCGTGGCGGGCGTCCGGTCTGCTGTCGACGAAGGTCGACTCACGACCGCTGTTCGGCTGACGTTCAGCGGGTGGCGCGGTGCAGGGCAACCACACCGCCGGTGAGGTTGCGCCACTGCACGTTCCGCCACCCGGCGGCCTCGATGCGCTGCGCGAGTTCCTGCTGGGTCGGCCAGGCGCGGATGGACTCCGCGAGGTACACGTAGGCGTCAGGGTTGCTGCTGACGGCGCGCGCGACCCGCGGCAGCGCCCTCATCAGGTACTCCATGTAGACCGTGCGGAACGGCCCGAACACCGGGGTCGAGAACTCGCTCACGACGAGGCGCCCGCCGGGTTTGGTGACGCGGGCGATCTCGCGGAGACCGGCGTCGAAGTCGGAGACGTTGCGCAGCCCGAAGGAGATGGTCGCGGCGTCGAACACGGCGTCGGCGTAGGGCAGGTGCATCGCGTCGCCCGCGACCATCGGGACGTGGCGTCCACTGCCGGCCTGCAGCATCCCCTTGGAGAAGTCGGTGGCCACACACCAGGCACCCGACCGTCCGAGCTCGACGGTAGAGACCCCGGTCCCCGCCGCGAGGTCGAGAACGCGCTCCCCCGGCTTCAGTGCCAGGGCCGAGCGCGTCGCCTTGCGCCAACTGCGGTCCTGACCGAACGACAGGATCGTGTTGGTGAGGTCGTAGCGCTTCGCGACGCCGTCGAACATCGACGCGACCTCGTGCGGATCCTTTTCGAGCGACGCCCGCGAACCGTGTGTAGTTGCCACGCCCGAAACGCTACCAACCGCGCCCGGCGCCGATGTCGGCGCCGGGCGCGGCGGCGAGGCGGTCACTTCTTGGAGACCCGCACCAGCTTCTTGTTGACGAATTCGTCCATTCCCCACGGACCGAGTTCGCGCCCGACGCCGGAGCGCTTGACGCCGCCGAATGGCAACCCGGGAAGCGTGGTGCCGTGCTCGTTGACGAAGGCCATGCCGACGTCGAGCCGGTCGGCGACCTCACGTGCCCCGTCGAGGTCGGTGCTCCACACCGAACCGCTGAGACCGTAGGAGGAGGAGTTGGCGAGTTCCACGGCTTCGTCGGCGGTGGCGACCTTGTAGACGACGCCGACGGGCCCGAACAGTTCCTCGCTGTACGCCCGCATCTCGGGGGTCACGTCGACGAGCAGGGTCGGTTCGACGTACGAGCCGGGGCCGTCGATCTTCTTCCCGCCGGCGAGGAGCGTCGCGCCCTTGGCGACGGCGTCCTCGATCTGCTCGATCAGCGAATCCGCGGCACTCTGCGAGGACAGCGGCCCGAGGACGGTCTTCGCGTCGAGCGGATCGCCGGTCGGGGTGGCCTTGAAGGACTCGGCGAGCTTGGAGACGAACTCGTCGTAGTTCGGCTCGGTCACGATGAAACGTTTGGGAGAGTTGCAGGCCTGGCCCGCGTTGGACAGGCGGGCACGGGTCGCGGTCTTGACCGTGGCGTCCATATCGTCGGTGTCGAGGACGACGAACACGTCGGACCCGCCGAGTTCGAGCACCACTTTCTTGAGGTTGCGGCCCGCCGTCTCGGCGACGCTGGTCCCGGCCCGCTCGCTGCCGGTGAGCGAGACGCCCTGGACACGCGGATCCGCGATCATGTCGGCGATCTGCTCGTTGGTGGCGAACACGTTGATGTAGGCGTCCTCCGGGAGACCGGCCTGCCGGAAGATCTCCTCCATCAGCAGTGCCGACTGCGGACAGTTCGGGGCGTGCTTGAGTAGCACGGTGTTGCCGAGCATGAGGTTCGGCGCCGCGAAGCGGGCGACCTGGTAGTACGGGTAGTTCCACGGCATCACGCCGACGAGCGCACCGATCGGCCTGCGGTAGACCACCGATTCGTCCGCACCCGGCACGTCGAGCCGTTCCGCCTCGAGCAGCGCGTGGCCGTTGTCCGCGTAGTAGCGGTAGATCGCCGACGAGAGCTTGACTTCGCCCTTGGCCTCCCGGACGGGTTTGCCCATCTCGAGGGCGATCATCCGCGCCAGTTCGTCTTCGCGCTCCGCGTAGAGATCGGCGGTTCGGCCCAGAATCCGGGCGCGTTCCTCGGCGGCGGTCGTCCGCCAGTCGAGATATCCGTTGTGGGCGCGGGAGAGCGCCGACTCCACTCCTGCATCGTCCAAGGTCGTGAATTCCCGGACGGTTTCACCGGTCGCGGGATTGACAGTCTTGTACTTCGCCATACTCCGGGCAACCACGAGCCGGCCTCTCGAATTCCCCACCGGTTTCGATCCGCTGGTCAGGCCGCCCGGGACTCGCGAAAGTCCTGCCCGCCCACAACCGCCGCGTAGTGACCCAGCAACTCGTCGCAGATCGCAGGCCACGTGCGGTGCAGCACCGACTGCCGGGCGGCCTCACCGAAGCGGGCGCGCATGCGGCGGTCGCGCAGTGCGTCGACGGCGCTCGGCAGCAGTTCGCCGAACCGGTCGACCGGAAGCAGGTAGCCGTTGCGGCAGTGCGCGACCAGATCCCGCGGACCCCCGGCATCCGGTCCGATCACCGGCACCCCGCTGGACAGCGCCTCCTGCACCGCCTGGCAGAACGTCTCGTGCTCGCCGGGGTGGACGAAGACGTCCAGGCTCGCGTAGGCCTCCGCGAGCTCCACACCGCCGAGCTGCCCGGTGAACACCGCGTCGGGCATCAACCGGTGCAGGCGGGCCCGCTCCGGACCGTCGCCGACGATCACCAGCCGCACCCGCTGGTCGCCGGCGAGTGCGGCGAGCCGCTCGACGTGTTTCTCGGGCGCGAGCCTGCCCACGAATCCGACGACCAGCCGATCCGAGCCGCCCAGCCAGGAGTCCCGCAGACCGGTGCTGCGACGCGACGGTGCGAATCGAGTGGTCTCCACGCCGCGCGCCCAGCGATAGACCCTCGGAATCCGCTGCTCGGCGAGCGCCTCGACCGCCGACGTGGACGGCGCGAGAGTGCGCGTGCAGCCCCGGTGGATGCGACGCGTCCAGGCCCACGCCGCGCGACTGGTGATGCCGAGGCCGTAGCTCTCGGCGAAACCCGCCACGTCCGTCTGGTACACCGCGACCGTGGGGACGTCGAGCCGGTGCGCCGCACCCAGCCCGCCCGCACCGAGGAGGAACGGTGACGCCAGATGCACGACGTCGGGGTCGAACGCCCGCAGCGCGGCGGTGAGTCCGGGCTGCGGCAGACCCACCGGGAGCGAACTGACCTTCGGCACCATCACCGCAGGCACCCGGTAGACGGGTACGCCGCCGTGTTCGGTCGGCGCGGACGTCTGCGATCCGACCGTGTCCGGGGCGACGACCATCGCCTGGTGTCCGGTGCGCTGCAAATGGTCGAGAACCCGCAGCACCGAGTTGGTCACACCGTTCATGTTGGGAAGAAACGATTCCGCGACGATGGCTACTCTCACGCGCTCAGCGTGGCAGTGCTCGTGGTCACAGCAGCGAGATCGACGTGACCGTCGCGCGAAGTTCCGGGAAACTCAGGATGACACTGCCGGCTGGGCCTCCGCCGAACTCTCCCGCCGCCGCAGGTACCAGATCACCGGTCCCGCGATCAGCCAGGTCACGACGATCAGCGAACCGGCGGGGACGACGGCGACGCTGGCGTCGCGCCCGGACACCCGCACCAGGTCGGGGTCGCTGCGCGCGTACTCGACGTCGATGCGCTGCCCCACCGTGAGCTTCGTCGGGTACAGCACGCCCAGTTCGGGGTTGTGCGTCACCCCGTCAGGGGTGACGAAGCTGATAGCCGACCGCAGCGAGCCCGCCGACAGCACCTCCGCCGTGGCCACGCCCCGGTCGGATTGGATGGTGTGGTCGTTGCGCCAGGCGGCCAGTACGAGGAGCACGGCCAGGACCGAGATGCCGATCACCGCCACCAGCACCCCCCGCCGGACGCGCCGCGACACCCGCGCATTCACAGTTGTGCCCGCACCGCGGCGTGCAGTTCGCGCAGCCCGGAACGTTCGGTGGTCACCTCGAGCACCCGGATTCCGCGGTCGCCGGGCGCGTCGGGCGCGCTCAGCCGCGTCGACAGCTCACCCAGACCCACCAGGTGATGCTCCACCCGGTAGGCGGCACAGAGTGCGGCGAGATCCATCCCGTGCGGAGTACCGAAGACCCGCTCGAACACACCGGCGTACTGCGGATCGCCCTGCTCGAGCAGTTCGAAGATGCCGCCACCGTCGTCGTTGGCGACCACGATGGTCAGGTCCCGGGGCCGCGGTTCGCCCGAGCCGATGAGCAGCCCGGACGCGTCGTGCAGGAACGTCAGGTCGCCGAGCAGGGCCACCGTCCGCCCCTCCTCGTAGGCCAGCGCCGACCCGACGGCCGCGGACACGGTGCCGTCGATGCCGGCGACACCCCGGTTGGACAGCACCCGGATCTTCGGCGCCGGATAGCTGACGAGCGCGGCGTCCCGCACGGGGTTGGACGCCCCGAGCAGCAACTGGTCACCGTCGGTCAGGGCGTCCATGACGGCGGCCGCCACGTGCAGTCCCGTCGCCTTCGGGTGGGCGGCGAGTTGCGCGCGCACCGCCTTGTCGGTGTGTTCGGACAGCGTGCGGCACCGATTGATCCAGGCCCGGTCGGGTTCACCGGACACGACCGCCCGGGTTCCGGTGGCCAGCACGTTGCCGGACACGTCGGGCCAGCGGGGGCCGGTGGTGAGCGCGTAGACGGCCACCGCCGGATCGGCGAGGACCTTCGACACGGACCGGTGGAGGGTGGGGCGTCCGGTGATGACGGCCTGCCGCGGTTTGAGCTGCGGCAACGCCATCGGATGCACCGGGATGCCGTGCAGCGGCGCGGTCGGCTCGGCGACCGTCGGCAGTCCGGCGAGTTCGGGCCGCAGGGCGGACCCGTGCCCGGAGATCACGATGGTGTCGGGGGTGAGGTCGAGGTCCATCGGCACGTCGAGCGTCGCGTGCTGGGTGGTGGTCCACGCCGCCCCGCCCGGTCGTCCCTGCGGGACCGGACCCTGCGCGTGGACGTCGGGGACGAGCGGTTCCCGGAGCGGGATGTCGAAGTGCACGGGACCGGCGTTGCCCGACCTCGTGCCGCGCGCTGCGGCGAGGACCCGGCACACAGCCGAACGCCACTGGCTGTTCTGCCGGGCATCGTCCTCGGCCAGGCCCAGGCTGATGGTCGCGCGCACCTGGCTGCCGAACAGACCGAGTTGTTCGATGGTCTGGTTGGCGCCCGTGCCGAGCATCTCGTACGGGCGGTTGGCGCTGAGCACCACGAGCGGCACCCGGGCGTAGTTCGCCTCGAGGACCGCGGGTCCGAGATTGGCGACGGCGGTGCCGGACGTCATGACGATCGGGACGGGACGCTTGCCGGCCACGGCCAGGCCGAGCGCGAGGAATCCCGCGGTGCGTTCGTCGATGCGCATGTGCAGACGGAGCCTGCCCTCGAGGTCGGCGGCCTGCAGGGCGAACGCCAGCGGCGCGTTGCGCGAACCCGGGCAGAGCACGACCTCGCGTACTCCCCCGCGGACCAGTTCGTCGACGACCGCGGTGGCTTGTGCAGTGGACGGGTTCACGACATCAAGAGTGTCAGATCCTCCGGCACCCCCGCCCGGCGACCTCGCCGGGTGAGTTCACGGCCACATCGCGGGCGCTGACACCATGAACGCATGCGCACAGTCTTCGATCCCGCCGAACTTCCCCCACACCGCATGTATCAGGTGCTGACCGCCTCGATCGTGCCCCGGCCGATCGCGTGGGTGTCCACCGTCTCGGCGGACGGGGTGGCCAACCTGGCCCCGTACAGCTTCTTCTCTGTGTCCAGCACCCACCCGCCGGTGGTGCAGTTCACGTCGGTGACCCGCAAGGACAGCCTCCGCAACATCGAGGCGACGGGAGAGTTCGTGATCAACGTGGCGACCGAGCCGCTGATCTCGACGGTCAACGCCAGTTCCGCCACGTTCGACAGCGAGGTCGACGAGTTCGCCGCGCTGGGCATCGACACCGAACCCAGTGAGCGGGTCCGTCCCGTGCGGGTCGCGGGTTCGCCGGTCGCCATCGAGTGCACCCTGCACCAGGTGATACCTGTCGGTGATTCGTTCGTGGTGATGGGCGACGTCGTGACGGTCGCGGTGCGGCCCGAGGCGCTCGCCGACGACGGACTTCCGGACTTCGCGGAACTCGCCCCGCTCAGCCGGCTCGGCCGCAACGAGTGGGGTCTGCCGCCGAAGGTCGTGAGGCTCGACCGACCGCATCGCCCCGCCTAACGGATCGATTGGTTAGGCTTACCTGACAAATCGCACCGCTACCGGGGGAGTAACCGACGCCATGGCTCAACGCAGCAAGTTCGTCAAACCTCAGAGTCGCCGGATCGCGTCCGCACGCGTCGTGGCGGGCAAGCAGATCAGCCCGAACTTCGTCCGCGTCACCATCGCGGGCGAGGAACTCGACTCCGTCAACCCGATGGGGTTCGACCAGTGGTTCCGGATGTTCATCCCCCAGCGGGGACAGAGCACGCTGCGGTTACCGACCAGCGCGAGCAACCTCTGGTACGCGCAGTACAAGCTGATGTCCAAGGACACCCGGCCGGTCGTGCGCAACTACACGATCCGCGAGATCCGGTTGGCGGGATCGGGAACGTTCGGCGACAGCACCGAGATCGACATCGACTTCGCCTCGCACGGCGACCTCGGTCCCGCGTCGGCGTGGGCCAACTCGGCCGCGGCCGGTGACGAGGTGGCGATCCTCGACGAGGGGCTGATCTACAACCCGACGCCGGACGCCGAGTGGCAGCTGCTCGTCGGTGACGAGAGCGCGCTTCCCGCCATCGTCGGGATCCTGCGATCGGCTCCGCGGGACCTGCGGGCCGAAGTCTTCGTCGAGATTCCCGATGTCGAAGACGCTCAGGAAGTTTCGGTGGGTGACGGCGTGAACGTGCACTGGCTGGTGCGCGAGGACGCCGATGCCCGTCCGGGAGTGCTCGCGCTCGACACCGTGAAACAGGCGGAGCTGCCGACCGGGCCGTCCTACACGTTCGTGGCAGGCGAGAGCGAGCTGACGACGGCGCTGCGACGCCACCTCGTGAACGAGCGCCGCATCCCGAAGTCCGACATCTCGTTCACCGGGTACTGGCGCCACGGCCACGCTGCCAACTGACCACAGGTGAGTGGCACAGCACGCCGGGGCGCGCCGGGCCACTCACCTGGGTTCTCAGTTGGCGTGCTTCTGAACGAGGGCGCCCAGACGCGGAAGTGCCTCGATCACATTCTTCTTCGCCGACGGACGCAGCGACGAGTACACCTTCTTGACAGCACCGCGGTCGCTGCCCTCGATGCGCTCGTCGGTCACACCGAGGAGCGAGTCCGCGACCTCCTCGCCACGCGCGACCAGGTACTCGGAGAATCCGGCCTCACCGCTGGCGGTGAAGGCCTGCCAGTACGGCTCGAGCTTGGTGACGAATGCCGGCAGCAGGCCCTCGATGGCGTCCGGCACGATCGACGGTCCCACCTTCTTGACCGCGCCGTATCCACCCTTGAGTGCCAGTCCCGAGGCCCCCGACTTGTCCGAAACCTCCGCGTCGATGAGAGCCTGGACGTCTGCGATGACCGCAGGAACGCGCGACTCGTCGAGCAGGGTTTCGTTCAGAGCTGCAACCACTTTCAATGCCTCCGTATTGACTGAGCGATCAGGTCCGGCAGACACTATACGAAAAACCGGACTCCGCGTTGTTCGAGCAGGCCATGGCACCGGCGGGCCCGCTCGATCCACCAGCGTGAACGCTCCGCGGACGCGGCGAGAGCCGTGACGCGTTCGACGTCGGGTGCCACCGCGTCGACGGTGAGTTCGCCGCCGACCGGTTCGCGTGGGCGGGCCACGTCCGCCTCGAAGAGTCCCCCGGTACCCAGACCGCAGGCGAACTGCAATTCGGGGAGCGCGGCGGCAGCGGCGACACCGGCGGCGATACCGACAGCGGTGTCCAAGGCGCTCGACACGACCACCGGCACACCGTACGAAGACAACTCGTCCGCGAGCGACAGCAGCCGCCGCATTCCCCCGAGCGGGGCGACCTTCACGACGGCCACGTCGGCACCGCCGGCCCGCACGACCTTCAGCGGATCCTCGGCGCGCCGGATGCTCTCGTCGGCGGCCACCCGCACGTCGGGCATCCGCCTGCGGACCTCCACCAGCTCGGGCACGCTCGCGCACGGCTGCTCGGCGTATTCGAGCGGACCGTCGACGGTCAGGGCCCGCAGCGCGGTCTCGGCCTCGTCGACCGACCACCCCCCGTTCGCGTCGACGCGCACGTTCGGAACGAGTGCGCGGACCGCCCGCACCCGCGCGACGTCGTCGTCGAGCGTCTGACCACGTTCGGCCACTTTCACTTTCGCGGTCCGGGCACCGGGGTAACGCTCGAGCACGGCGGGCACCCGGGCGGCGTCGACGGCGGGGACGGTGGCGTTGATCGGCACTCGCGTTCGTACCGCGGGCGGCGGCCCGAGCCAGGCGTCCTCGATCGCCGACTGCAACCAGTGCGCCGCCTCGTCGTCCGCGTACTCGGGGAACGGCGCGAACTCGCCCCACCCCGCGGGACCGCGCAGCAGTAACGCTTCTCGCGTCGTGATGCCGCGGAACCGCACGCGCATGGGCAGACTCACCACGACGGCATCGGCCAGGACCTCCTCCAGGGAGGGCAGGGAGGGCAGGGAGGGCAGGGAGGGCAGGGACGTCACGACGTCAGGGCTGCCCGGGCAGCAACTGGAGCATGAGAGCCTCGCAGTCGGCGAGCAACGTGTCGTCCTGCATCAACCGTGCGGTGATGAACGTCTTGCGACCCTCCACGCGGTCGACGCTGCCCTCGACGGTCAGCCGCGTGTCGAGCGGTGTGATCGCGCGGTAGTTCACGTGCAGGTAGGCGGTGCGGCTGATGGGCCGCCCGTACGCGTGGACGATCATGCCCATCAGGTCGTCGAACAGCAGCGGCAGCGTGCCGCCGTGCGCGGCACCGTTGCCCCCGAGGTGGTAGCGCCGGAACATGCCCGCACTGCGCACCCCCTCGGGCCCGAACTTCTCGATGTTCCACGGCGGCATGAGGAGACTCCCCCGGCCCGGCAACTCGATCGTGCGGCCCGCCGGCGACCGCCCCTCGGGAACGACGTGCGGTCCGAGCAGTTCGGCCAGCTTCTCCACCTGGTCCGCGGCCTGCGCGAGCACGTCGTCCGGGGCGTCGACCGACACCGCGAGGTCCTGCAACGTGCGCATTCCCTCGACGAACCGCGGCCAGTCCGGACCGGGCGTCACCGGCTCGTACTTGGGGAACCCGCCGTGGTGCTCGTACTCGTCGTCGCCCTTGCCGTCGAGACGGGTGACGTCGGCAGCCTGTTCGCTCATACCTGCACGGTAAACCCGGGCAAACTCGTGCGCGCGCGGACACCCGCCAACCGCACCCGATAACCTCGGAGCCGTGACTTTCAACCCGCAGCACTGGCGACCGGTTCCCGGTTTCGAGAACCTGACCGACATCACCTACCACCGGCATGTCACCCAGGGAATCGTCCGGGTGGCGTTCGACCGTCCCGAAGTGCGCAACGCCTTCCGCCCGCACACCGTCGACGAGTTGTACCAGGCGCTCGACCACGCCCGGATGACGTCCGACGTGGGCGCCGTGCTGCTCACCGGCAACGGTCCGAGCCCCAAGGACGAGGGGTGGGCGTTCTGCTCCGGCGGCGACCAGCGCATCCGCGGACGCAGCGGATACCAGTATGCGGAAGGCGAAACCGCGGACACCGTCGACAAGGCCCGCGCCGGACGTCTCCACATCCTCGAGGTCCAGCGGCTGATCCGGTTCATGCCGAAGGTCGTCATCTGCCTCGTCAACGGCTGGGCCGCGGGCGGCGGTCACAGCCTGCACGTGGTCTGCGACCTGACCCTCGCCAGCCGCGAACACGCCCGTTTCAAGCAGACCGACGCCGACGTCGGCAGCTTCGACGGCGGGTACGGCAGCGCCTACCTCGCCAAGATGGTCGGCCAGAAGTTCGCCCGCGAGATCTTCTTCCTCGGTGAGACGTACACCGCGGAGGAGATGCACCAGATGGGCGCCGTCAACAAGGTCGTCGACCACGCCGAACTCGAGGACGTCGCGATCGACTGGGCCACCAAGATCAACGGCAAGTCCCCGCAGGCCCAGCGCATGCTCAAGTACGCGTTCAACCTGCAGGACGACGGCCTCGTCGGTCAGCAACTGTTCGCCGGCGAGGCAACCCGCATGGCGTACATGACGGACGAGGCCGTCGAGGGCCGCGATTCGTTCCTCGAAAAGCGTGAACCGGACTGGAAGCCGTACCCCTGGTATTTCTGAGATCCCCTACGTGTACTCGACCGCCATGCGGTCGATGGTGCCGTTGAACGGGAACGGCGCCCGGTCGTAGTAGTCCAGCGACACCGGGGACCCGAGGCAGGTGCCGACGTCGAGACAGTCGTTGGCTGTGAACAGCAACGGCACGCTCACCGGCACCTGCCCCTCCCCGACGACACTGCCGTCGACGCAGAGCTTCACGTTCAGCGGGCCACCGGGCCGCGTCTCGACGAACTCCGTGACCACCTGCACCGTGCGGGTGCCCGGCGGGATCGGCACGGTCGAACGAATCTTGGTGCGCATCAGGATGAACAGGTTGTACTCGTAACAGAGGTAGCCGTCGTCGACGAAACACGTGAGTCCGCCGGCGTTACTCCCCAGCGCGTAGAGCACTCCGCTCGGATTGTCCGGAGCGGAGAGGTCGAGGGTGACCCGGTTGTTCTTGTTTCCCAGCGCGGGAGCGCAGAACTCGGGCATACGGATCGTGTCGCCGGAGAACTCCCAGCTCGTGTACGGCGTCGTGATCCGCTGCTCGGGATGCAGCGCGATGACCCACAGCCCGCCGCCGACGGGGAGCACGTTGTTCTTCGCGGCCTCGATCGCGAACAGTTCCCGCAATTGCGCCAGCTTCCGCGGATGCTGCTCGGCGAGGTCCCGGTTCTGGGTCCAGTCCTCGTCCAGGTTGTAGAGCTCCCACACGTCGTCGTCCGGGCTCCAGTCGCGGATGCCACCGGGCACACCCGCCGCCCAGGGTGCGCGTGGCCCGAACGCGGACGCCATCCAGCCGTCGTGGTAGATCGCCCGGCTGCCCATGATCTCGAAGTACTGAGTGAGCTTTCCCCCGGTGGCGCCGCGTTCGACGAGCGTCTGCGCGAAGCTGGCGCCGTCCACCGGATCCTGCGGAACACCGTTCACCGTCCGTGGCGGAGTGATCCCGACGATGTCATAGAGCGTCGGCACCACGTCGTTGCAGTGCAGGAAATGCGTACGGGGCGTCGGGTCCGGTGCCACCTTCGCCGGCCACCGGACGACCATCGGGTTGCGGGTGCCGCCGAGATGGGAGGCCAGCAGCTTCATCCCCTTGTACGGTGCGCTGCCCGCCCACGCCCAGCCCGCGTGATACATGTTGTCGGTCTTCGGCGACCCCAGGACGTCGAGGCCACCGAGTTCCTCGAGGGCCGCGATGTGCTGGGCAGGTGTGGTGGGAATACCGTTCTGCGCCAACAGTTCACTGATCGTGCCGTTCTGCCCCTCACCGGACGAGCCGTTGTCGCCCCAGATGTACAGGACCAGCGTGTCGTCCCGGTACCCCAGACGGTCGAGCTCGTCGAACAGCCTGCCCACCTGGACGTCGCAGTGCTCGGCATACCCGGCCGCGACCTCCATCAGCCGGCGCTGGAAGGGTTTCTCGTCGTCGGGAATGTCGTCCCATGCGGCCATCGTCGGGTCCCGGTCGGTCAGCTCCGCTTCGGGGGGAATCCAGCCCTTCTCCTTCGCCCTCGTGAAAACCCGCTCCCGGTAGGCATCCCAGCCGTCGTCGAACTTCCCGGCGTACTTGTCGGCCCACGGCTTCATGATGTGGTGCGGTCCGTGCAGACAGCCGCTGGCCCAGTACATGAAGAACGGTTTGTCGGCGTCGAACGCCTTGTGCCTGCGCAGCCAGCCGATGGCGTCGTCCGCGAGATCCTCACTGAGGTGGTAGCCCTGCTCCGGGGTCTTCGGAGGCAGCACCACCGTCGTGTTCCGCACCAGGTTCGGCTCGTACTGCGACGCCTCGCCGGCGAGGAAGCCGTAGAAGTACTCGAACCCGAGACCCGTCGGCCAGTTGTCGAACGGACCGGCTGCGGTGGTCTCCTCGGCCGGCGTGTTGTGCCATTTCCCGAAAGCGGCAGTGCTGTACCCGTAGTGGCGCAGCACCTCGGGCCCCGTCGCACTCGACCTCGGGATGTGGCCGGAGTAGCCGTCCCAGTCGTTGGCCAGCTCGGCGATCTGCCCGTTGCCGACGCGATGGTGGTTGCGTCCGGTCAGCAGCGACGCGCGGGTCGGCGAACACATCGCGGTCGTATGGAATCGGTTGTACCCGACACCGTCCTGCAACATTGCGTCGAGCGTCGGGGTGTTCACCTCACCGCCGAGGCCACTCGGCAGACCGGGCCCGGCGTCGTCGATGAGGACGACCAGAATGTTCGGGGCGTCGTCGGAAAGCCGCCGCTTCTTCGGAAGTGGGCTGTACACGGACTCCTGCATGGTCCGGCCGGCGATGCTTCCCGACGGCGTCGGCGGGAACGGTAACGATTCGCCGCCCGCTATCGGCTCGCCTGTCACGCTCGATTTCATGGCCCGGTCCCCTCGTCGTCCGCTGCTGTCGATCCAGTCCAGCACCGGGCGGTCACGCACGAGTAGACCCTCCGAGGGTGAAATACGCGGGCGGATTCGTCGCCTCGGCAGGAGAGGGCACGCGACGTCTCCGATTCGGGCACACTGACCCACATGAGCATCGACCGCGAGGTCCCCGCACCGGAACACCGCCGTCCGCCCGGAGTGAGCGACGACACCGTCGCCGCGCTCGGGAAGTTGTCGGAGGCCCTCGAAACGGTCGAGCGTGCCCGCGGGCACCTCTACTCGTTCCATCAACTGATCGGCCACGCCGATCTTCAGCTCGGCGAAGCCGTAGACGCGCTCCGCGCCGCGGGACACGCGGCCGTCGCGGACCGGGTGGAGACCGAACTCGTGGGACGCAACGTCGTCGAAGGCCGGTGGACGTTCCAGCTCGTCGAAGAGTTCGACGATCACTACTGGTCGCCGCTGCGCGAGCACGAGCGGGGCGCACGTCACGAACTCGCCGACGGAAGACGGCACCTGTTCGAGGCGGAGATGAAGGAAGATCGACGCACACACGGCCGGACGGGACACGAAGCCCGGCCCGGCGAAGGAGGGTGACGGGTGGAGATCCTCAGCAGCAGGACGATTCTGCGGCCGCGCGACTACACGACGACACTGGGCTTCTACCGTGACATCCTCGGGCTCGCCACCGCCCGCGAATACCCCGGGGGCACGGTGTTCTTCGCCGGTCAGGGTCTGATCGAGGTTGCCGCGCACGGCGGAACCGGTGAGTCGTCCTCCTTCGACGGCGCCCTGTGGCTGCAGGTTCGCGACCTCACCGCGGTCCAGACCGAGCTTGTTCTCGCCGGGGTGAAGATCGACCGCGAGGCCCGGCAGGAACCGTGGGGGCTGTTCGAGATGTGGATCGCGGACCCCGACGGAATCCCGATCGTTCTGGTGCAGATTCCGGAGGATCACCCCATCCGCCGCGACTCCCGTCCGAAGGGTGAGAACTGACGGGAAGCCATACGCAGGAGTGATCCTGGACACCGGACGTCAGCTGTACATTTTCGGTTGAAATCCGCACAATCTGGGTGTGACCGCAGAGCTCGTAGTTCTCCTGGTGGTGGTCGTCACCGCCCTCGCTTTCGATTTCACGAACGGCTTTCACGACACCGGCAATGCAATGGCCACCTCGATCGCGACGGGAGCTCTGCGCCCCAAGGCGGCTGTCGCGCTCTCCGCATCGTTGAATCTGGTCGGCGCGTTCCTGTCCGTGGAGGTTGCGGCGACAGTTGCCAAGGGCGTGGTGAATCTGGGAGAAGTGGGCGGCGAGGATCTGCTGCTCATCGTGTTCGCCGGCCTGGTCGGCGGCATCATCTGGAATCTGGCGACGTGGCTGCTGGGCCTGCCGTCGAGCTCGTCCCACGCGCTGTTCGGCGGACTGATCGGTGCGGCCATCGCATCCATCGGCATGAGCGGTGTCGAGTGGGGCGGCGTGCTCAGCAAGGTCGTCGTGCCCGCCGTCCTCGCCCCCGTTGTCGCAGCACTGGTCGCCACCGCGGGCACCAAGCTGGTCTACCGGATCACCTCCGGCGTGCCGGAGGACACCAAGGAACACGGGTTCCGCATCGGTCAGATCGGTTCCGCGTCCCTGGTGTCGCTGGCCCACGGAACCAACGACGCCCAGAAGACGATGGGCGTGATCTTCCTCGCACTCGTCGCGCACGGGTCCCTGTCCGCCGAGGACGAGATGCCGTTCTGGGTGAAGCTCAGCTGTGCGATCGCCATCGCGCTCGGCACCTACCTCGGCGGCTGGCGCATCATCCGCACGCTCGGTAAGGGACTCGTCGAGATCGCCGCTCCCCAGGGCATGGCCGCGGAGTCTTCGTCCGCCGCCATCATCCTGACGTCCAGCCACCTCGGACTGCCGCTGTCCACCACGCACGTCGCGACCGGCTCCATCCTCGGCACCGGCCTCGGCCGCACGGGCGCCGAGGTCCGCTGGGGCATCGCCGGACGCATGGCCGTCGCGTGGCTGGTCACCCTGCCGTCCGCGGCGATCGTGGGAGCCGTGTGCTGGGTCATCGCCCACATGATCGGCGGTCTGCCCGGTGTTCTCGTCGTGTTCGCCGCCCTGATCGTGCTCGCCGGGTTCATGTATTTGCGCTCCCGGCTGCAGCCGGTGACGTCCGGCAACGTCAACGCCGAATGGGAGTCGGGCGAGACCGACGTTCCCGCCGAACCCATCGAACCGGGCGTGGCCGAGACCGCGGACTCCGCCGGTCCCGCCACGAACCGCTGAGGGGCTCGCCATGACACTGCTGACCACCACCATCGACTCGCTCTGGCAGGTCATCCTCGTCGGACTGCTGTTCGGCGCGGGCCTCCCCGCGATCTTCGCGCTCGGACTCCGGTCGCTCGGCGGCACGGACACCGGTGAGGGAGTCTCGCAGCCGACCTTCGCAGGCCGGATCGGCGCCTGGGCCTGCTTCGCCGTGGTGCTGATCGCGATCATCACTGGGATACTTCTCTTGATGCAGGGCTTTTTGGCCAGCAGCTTCGGTATCCACATCTTCTGAGCGGCGACCGCGAGTCCCGTTCCATCTACGAAAGAGGCCGAACGCGTGCCCAAGAATTCACTTCGCTCCGTGCTCGACTGGCTACGCGCCGGGTACCCCGAGGGAATCCCGGCGAAGGACCATTTCGCGTTGCTGGCCGTGCTGCGTCGCCGTCTCACCGACGAGGAGATCGAACAGGTCGTTGCGCTGTCCATCGAGACGGCCCACGAGACACCCGAACGCCACGTCGACTACGACAACATCCGCCGTCTCATCAGCGAGATCACCCACGAGGAACCGTCCGAGGAGGACGTTGCCCGGGTGACGGCGAACCTCGAGGCCGGAGGGTGGCCGGTCGGACCCGACGCCGAATGCGGCGACGGCTCCGGCGACACGGAAGAAACCCGCGACGCCGGCTAGCCATGAGCCTTCCACCGTTCCTCTCCTCCATCATCGGCTGGCTGCGAGCCGGCTACCCGAACGGCGTGCCCGAGCAGGACTACATTCCGTTGTTCGCGCTGCTCACCCGCCGTCTGTCGGAAGACGAGGTGGACGCCGTCGCCGACGCCCTCGTCGAGGAGGGCGACCTGCCCATCGAGAAGACCGACATCCAGGTGCTCATCACCAAGGTCACCGACGAGTTGCCGCTGGAGTCGGACGTAGACCGGGTGCGCAGCAACCTCGCCGCAGGCGGCTGGCCGCTGGCCGGGCCTGCCCAGTGAGCGAACTGCAGGTCCTGCCCGTCCCGTCGGGCGTCGGGGTTCTCGGCATCCTGCCGCAACTGTCGGCGATCCTCGACGGAACCGGCCCGGCCGTGCTCCCCGTCCCCGCCGCGGACGAGCGGGAGACCCGCCGACTGACGGACGCGTTGCACCCCGGGGAGCCGATCGACGACGGTGTCGCCCTCGTGGTCGCGACGTCCGGCACGACGGGAGTGCCGAAGGGGGCCATGCTGTCCGCGGCCGCCCTCCGCGCCAGCGGTGACGCGACGCACGCGCGGCTCGGCGGTCCGGGCGCCTGGCTGCTGGCCCTTCCCGCCCACCACATCGCGGGCATGCAGGTGTTGCTGCGCAGTGTCCTCGCCGGCACCGAGCCGGTGGTGATCGACGTGGCCGACGGCTTCGACCCCGGTGCGCTGCCTGCCGCTGTCGCGTCGATGAGCGGTCCCCGCCGCTACACCTCGCTCGTTCCGACCCAGCTGGTCAAGGCCCTCGACCACCCCGAAGCCGTGGCGTCGCTGGCCGCACTCGACGCCGTGCTCCTCGGCGGAGCCGCGACCCCCGCCCCCGTCCTGCGTCGCGCCGTAGACGCCGGCATCACCGTCGTCCGTACGTATGGAATGAGCGAGACGTGCGGCGGGTGCGTGTACGACGGGGTTCCCCTCGGCGGTGCCCGAGTACGGATCGACGGTGACGGCCGTGTCCTCCTCGGCGGGCCCATGCTCGCATCCGGTTACCGCGGACTCCCCGACCATCCGGCGTTCGCCGAACCCGGCTGGTTCCGCACCGACGACGCCGGCGCCGTCACCGACGGCGTCCTCGGCATCTCCGGCAGACTCGACGAAGCCATCTCCACCGGCGGTCTCACCGTCGTCCCGCAGGTGGTCGAGGCGGCTCTCGTCGCGCACCCCGCCGTCCGGGAATGCGCGGTGATCGGCCTCCCCGACGAGCGACTGGGGCGCCGCGTCACCGCCGTCGTCGTCGCCGAGCCCGGCACCGAACCGACACTCGCCGAACTCCGTTCCTTCGTCGAATTCACGCTCGACCCCACCGCCGCCCCACGCGAACTGCACCTCGTCGACACCCTCCCCGTCAGAGGTCCGGGGAAGATCGACCGGCGCGCACTGGAATCGCGGTTCGGCTAGCGGATTCGCCCGTCTGCGGAGACATTGGCCAGATGCGCCCGCAATTTCCGCGCGTCGGGCCAATATCCACGCGGATGCTGTAGTCCACATGCCGCGCTCTATCCACAGGCTCCACCGAAAGCCCAGGTGAGCGGACCAATCACTTCTGCGGGGTGCGGCACGATGTCGCCATGAGCGACGACGTGATCTTCCGACGCAGAGCCCTAGCCGACGGCGTCACCGATTCCGAGATCCGGCATGCCCGCGATTCCGGACGTCTCGTGCGAATCGCGGCGGGGGCATACGTCTCCGACGAGCGCTTCGCCGCACTCGATGCGCCTGCGCTGCACCGGGCCCGCATTGCGGCAGCCCTGCAGTCGCGCCCACCCGGCATCGTGGTGAGCCACACGTCTGCGGCACTTCTGCACGGCATGGATCTCGGCGACCTTTCGCTGGAACGGGTGCATCTGACGAGGAACCACGCCTCCGGCGGCGGCCGAACCGCGGGAGTCCACGTCCACGCCACACGGTTCGACGCAACCGACGTCGTCGCCCTGGGCGGGCTGGCGGTCACCTCCCCCGCCCGGACTGTGGTCGACACCGCACGCATCTCGACGTTCGACCAGGCCGTCGTCGTCGGCGATTCGGCGCTGCACCGTCGACTCGTCACGCTCGACGAGATTCTGGACGAGGTCGGCCGGGCGGGACCTCGCAAAGGCATCGCGACGGCGCGGCGGGCAGCGGGCTTCCTCGACGGTCGCAGCGAGAGCCCTGGGGAATCGCTGAGCCGCATCCGGATCCGCCAGCACGACCTGCCGCCACCCGAACTCCAGCACGTGCTCCACGACGACACCGGTGCCTTCCTCGGCCGGGCCGATTTCTTCTGGACAGAATGCGGCGTGGTCGGGGAGTTCGACGGCATGGGGAATACGGCGTCGACGGTGACCAGGCGGCAGTCGCCGTCCACCGGGAGAAACTCCGGGAGGACGCGATCCGCGACGCCGGTACGAGGTCGTCCGGTGGACGTGGCGGGACCTCTTCGACTTCGCCACCGTCAAGGCGCGCTTCGACAGGGCGTGCGCACGCGCAGAGCACCGGCGCTGACCGACGTTCGCCGAGACATTCGCCAGATTCCGGCACAATTGCCCCTGATTCCGACCACTGTCTGTGCATCACCCGACGACAGCGCCCGCAAGCCCGTGCAAGAGGCGTGCAAGCCGGCTGCAAGTGGTGGACTGCATCGTCTACGGCATGAACCTCACTGCAACTCCCCCAGCCATCGAGGCCGACGGGCTCGTGAAGCTCTTCGGCCGTCAGCGCGCCGTCGACGGCGTGAGCCTGTCCGTCCCGACCGGGTCGGTGTACGGAGTGCTCGGCCCGAACGGCGCCGGTAAGACCACGACGGTGCGGATGCTTGCGACGCTGTTGCGTCCGGACGGCGGCGAGGCCCGCATCTTCGGCCACGACGTGGTGCGCGAACCGAATGCGGTGCGCTCATTGGTCGGTGTCACGGGCCAGTACGCGTCCGTCGACGAGGACCTGTCGGCGGTCGAGAATTTGGTGATCTTCGCCCGACTGCTCGGTCTGAGCCGGGGTGATGCCCGCCGCAAGTGCACGGAACTGCTCGAGGAGTTCGACCTCACCGAGGCGGCGACGAAGCCGCTCAAGAATTTCTCGGGCGGTATGCGTCGACGTCTGGATTTGGCGGCCAGCCTGATCGCCCATCCTCCGCTGTTGTTCCTCGACGAGCCGACGACGGGTCTGGACCCTCGGACGCGCGCCCAGATGTGGGACACCATCCGCAGGCTGGTCGCGGACGGGTCGACGGTGCTGCTCACCACGCAGTACCTCGACGAGGCGGATCAGCTGGCCGATCGGATCGCCGTCATCGACCGCGGAAAGGTGATCGCGGACGGCACGGCCGACGAGTTGAAGGCGTCCGTGGGCGTCTCCTCCCTGCAGTTGACGCTGGTCGATCGCGGACAGACCGACGACGCGCGTTCGGTGATCGCCCACACCCTCGGTGTGGAGGTCGCGATCACCCCGGAGATCGGCCGCCTCACCGCGCCGATGACCGATCCGTCGCTCGCCGTGGAACTCCTGATCCGACTGCGCGACCACGGGATCGCCGTCGACGAGATCACCGTCCAGAAGCCGAGTCTCGACGAGGTCTTCCTCACCATCACCGGCCACGGCGCAGACGCCACCGAGGCCGACACCGAACGGAGCGTCGCATGACCACCACCCTCGAATCCCGCGCTCACGCGGGCCCCCAACCGATTCCGGAGGCCCGGAACCGGATCAGCCTCGAGCAATCCGTCGCGAACACGCTGACCATGGCGTACCGGGGGCTGCTCAAGATCAAGCACAACCCGGAGCAACTGTTCGACGTCGTCGTCCAGCCGATCATCTTCACGTTGATGTTCACGTACATCTTCGGTGGCGCCATCTCCGGCGACGTGGCGTCGTATCTGCCGATCATCATCCCGGGCATCCTGGTCCAGACGGTGATCACCACGTCGATCGTGACGGGCACCCAGTTGCGGGAAGACATGGACAAGGGCGTCTTCGACCGCTTCAAGTCCCTGCCGATCGCCCGCATCGCGCCGCTGTCCGGTGCGCTCCTCGCCGACGTCGTGCGGTACGGCATCGCCACGACCATCACGTTCGCCGTCGGTATCGCGATGGGGTACCGGCCTGGCGGCGGTGTCGTCGGAGTGGTGTCTGCCGGCGCGCTCGTCGTCGTCTGCGCGTTCTCGATCAGCTGGATCTTCGCCCTGATGGGTGTTCTGATGAGCAAAGCGTCTTCGGTGCAGGGCATTTCGATGCTCATCCTGTTCCCGCTGACGTTCATGTCCAACGCCTTCGTGCCCGCCGACACGATGCCGGGCTGGATGCAGGCGTTCGTGAACGTCAACCCCGTGTCGCATGTCGTGACCGCGGTGCGTGAACTCGTCAACGACGGCCACTTCGGTGTCCACGTCGTGTGGTCGCTGCTCGGCGCCGCCGTGATCGTCGCGATCATGGCACCGCTGACGGTCCGGACGTACATGCGTAAGGCCTGACACCCGAAGAAAGAAGCGAGCCGGTGGACGCGGGGTCCACCGGCTCGCTTCGCCTATTTCTCCAGTTCGGGGGCGTCCGCCTGCAACTCCCCCACCTCGGTCTTGAGAATCCGCATCGACCGTCCCAGGCCGCGGGCGGCGTCCGGTAGTTTCTTCGACCCGAACAGCACCACGAGCACGACCGCGATGATCGCCCAGTGGCTCGGGCTCAGCGCCCCCACTACTGGGGCTCCTCACCGTCGGGGTACACGGCGTCCACCTCGACCTCGACGAGCCAGCCGGTGGCGGGCAGGCTCGCGACCTCGAGCGCGAACCGGCTGGGACGCGCGGAGTTCCGTTCCATCGGCGCAGCGGGTTCCGCGGTGCCGAGCGGGACCAGTTCGGTGTCACCGGTCTCGAGGTTGGTGTTCGCGAAGAACTGCCGGTAGGCGCGGTTCCAGCCGGCGTAGTCGGCGCGGTCGGTGCCGGGGGCGTTGTCGAGGAACACCCGCATGGTCACGACGTCCTCGAGCGTCAGTCCCTGTGCCTCGAGATTGTCGCGAATCCGCTTCAGCGCGTTGATGCCCTGCGCTTCGGTGATCGTGACTCCGGCCGGGAGTGCGCCGCCCGCGAACACGTCGGTGTCGATGTACGACTCGGGGGTGCCCTCGGGTGCGGCCTTGTTGGACGCGCCGGGACCGATGCCGCTCGACTTGTAGACGGCGGTGCCGCCACCGATGGCCACACCCTGCGCGATCATCGGATTCGCTTCGCCGGCTTCGAGAACGGACTTCGAGACGAACGTGCTGCCGGGCGCTTCCGCTGCCGCCTCCTCGGAGGAGCACGACGCCGCCCCGGCGATCAGAGCGGATGCGGCGAGCGCGGCGGTCACGGCCTTGGTACGAAAAGACTTCACAGTTCACGACTCCTTGTTCGAGGGGAAGGTCAGGCTTCCTGGGCCACGCGCTCGTGGATGTGGGTGACGACGTCGCGGGCGGACGTCAGGGCGCCGTGCTGCCAGGCGATGGCGTTGGACAGGTGGTCGCCGGCGAAATAGATCTTGTCGACGGGTTCGAGCAGCTTCTCGTACTCGGGAGTGGCCGCCCCGCCGTGCGATCCGCCACTGCCCGCCCAGTTGGCCCAGGCACTCTCGGAGTACTTGGTGCGCCGCCAGCTGCCCGAGAACGACGACGAGATGTCGCGGGTGTACTTCTCGCCGTGGATCTCCGAGCCCTCCGCGATCGCCTTGGCGAGCCGCTGGCGGTGCGTGAGGGACTCGAACGCCTCCTGACGCTTGCCGCTGCTGTAGTAGGCGACGACCACACCGCGATCGGAGTTGTAGTGGTCGTACGGGAACATGATCTGCGAGATGTCCTTGTCGGTGTTGGACGCGCCGCCGTAGATGCGGTCCTCCGTCTCCCACCACCGGCGCGAGTACTCGATGCCGAGCTTTCCGGACGACGACGGCTTGGCCGCCTTCAGCGCGGTGAGCACGTCGCCGGGCAGATTGTTCTGCAGTCGTCCGACGAGGTGCGGCGGGATCGTGCAGATCGCGTAGTCGGCGGTGATCGACTTCTTCGAGCCGCCGGCGGTGTATTCGACGGTGACGCCCTCGGACACGTTCTTCATCGACGTCACCTCGGCGCCGAAGACGATGTTGTCGGTGCCGATCCTGTCCTGGAACGCGTAGTAGATCCGGTCCATGCCGCCGACCGGGGTGAACATCATCATCGCCTGGTCGTAGCCGAAGTCGAAGCTGAAGTTGCGGCCGATGCCGCTGCGGATCACTTCCTGCATCGCGAACGGCTTCTTCTCGGTGCCGAAGTTCAGGCCGGCTCCGGGCTCGGAATCGTAACCGCGACGCGAGGATCCGAGGTAGCGGCCGTCGTCGGACAGGTCACCGAAGTCGCTGAGGAACTCCGACAGCGCATCCTTGTCCTCCCGGCTCAGTACCTGATCCAGGGCACCCTGATCGGTGGCCTTCTTCAGCAGTTCCGACATGTAGCCGAACGTGTCGGCCTTCGCGGCCCGGTAGGTGACGGACTGGCCAGACAGCGACGTGTCGCTCTGGTAGTTCACGAACGTGTTGGCGTTCTGGTTTCCGAATCCCTGGATCTCGACGCCGAGTTCGCGGCAGTAGTCGAGCGTGATGTGGCTCTGCGGGATGCGGGTGGCGCCGACGTTGTAGAAGTGGCCCTCCGAGAACGTGCACTTCTGCGTCTCGCCGCTCAGGTCGGTCTCCTCGCTGCCGCCCCGTGCGGTCCAGACGCGGCCACCGGGCCGGGTGCGGGCCTCGAGGACCGTCACCTTGTACCCGGCCTTCTGCAGTTCGAATGCCGAACACAGACCGGCGGGGCCGCCGCCGAGCACGACCACGGAATGGCTGCCCTTCACCTTGCCGATCAGGTCGCCGGCCGCGAGCGGCTGGAAGGTGCGGGCGGGCGCAGCGGTCGACGGTGCGAGCCCGAGCGCCGACATCGCGCCGTACGCGAGGCCTGCGCCGCCGGTGGCCCCGAGGCCCTTCATGAAAGATCTACGTGTGAATGCCAATTCGCGCTCCCATTCTTGCGCCCGGCGACCCGGGTAACTTGTCCGGATTCATCCTGGGAGGGAAGCGAGTCGGGAAGTTGTCGGCGGCGAAACAGTCTGAGGCCGGCGAGCGAGAACGGGCGCCGGCCGTTCTCACTCCCGAGTCGGAGTTCGACCCGAAACCGAAACTTTTCGGCAACACGACCCGGCTAGTTTCACGCGCATGTCAGCCCTTTCCGACGCCATCGCGCGTTCGTTCGCCACCGGCGAGCCCGAACGTCAGGCCCTGTCGCCGTTGCGTGCGCTGGGCAGGCGGCAGTTGTCGGGCTTCGAGGTTCTCGCCCAGTCGGTGGCCACGACGGCGCCTGCGGTGTCGATGGTGGTCCTGCCCGTCACCATGTTCACCCACCAGATGCTGCTGAGCGGTCTGATCACGATCGTCGTCGCGACGGTGGTGGTCTCCCTGATCGCGGTGTGCGTCTCGCAGTTCACGCGACGTATGGCGGCCGCGGGCGGTCTCTACAGTTTCGTGTTCCAGGGCCTCGGCACGCGAGCCGCGCTGACGGCGGGTGTCGCCATGCTGACCAAGTACGTGGGCAGTGCGGTGATGACGCTGTACCACGGTGGCCAGGCCGTGATCGCGACGCTCGGCTTCTTCGGGCTGGAACTGCGCGAACCCGCCGAGCGTCTCCTCGTCTACGCCGGGATCGCGATCGTGATCCTCGCCTGTCTGGTCCGCGGGGTGCGGTTCGCGGCCCTCGCCATCCTCGCCGTCGAATCGTGCTCGTTGCTGTTCATCGTCGGTCTGATGATCGTGACCGGCGCGGGCGGTCAGCACGCCGCGGTGCCGCCGTCCGATTCCGCGTACGGGCCGCTGCTCATGACGCTGGCCGCGGTGTTCGCCCTGGCCGGCTTCGAGAGCGCCACGTTCTTCGGGCCGGAGGCCAAGCGCCCGCTCGCCACCGTCACCCGCACCGTGATGCTCACGCCGATGATCTGCGGCGCTCTGTTCATCTTCTCGGCGTGGGCCGCCTGGTCCGGTCGCACGGACACCCTGGTCAACGCGTATCTGCACGGCACCTCCACCGGGGTCGACTCGGCCGTGGTGATCGCCCTGAACCTCGGGTTGGGCACGTCGTGGCTGGCGTCGGCGATGGCGTCGTCGAATGCCGCGTCGCGGCTGCTGTATTCGATGGGGATCGAACGAGTCGTGCCGCGTCTGTTCGCCCGGGTGCACCGGAGCTACCGCACCCCGTACGCGGCGCTGGCGGTCATCGTGTGCGCCGTGTGCGTCGGTGCCGCGACATTCGGCATCGTCGGCAAGTCGACCGGATTCGGTCACGTGCAGTTGATTGCCAGGAGTGCGGTGGTCGCGGCGTACGTGTTGGTGGCCGTGGCGTCGGTGCGGTTCCTCAGCCGGATCGGGGAGCACACCCCTCTCGTCCTGGTGGCGGGAGTCGCGGGCAGCGCCGCCGGCGGACTCGTCCTGGCCTACATGCTGTTCGTGAACGTGGCCCACGGCTTCGCTATGGTCCCCACCGTGGTGCTGACCCTGTTGCTGTCGGGTTCGGCGTGGCAGCTGTACCTGCGATGGCGCTACCCGGCGAGCCTGCGGTCGATGGGTGTGTTCGATACCGCGGAAACAGACGATGTGCTGCCGGGAGCCGGGGTGTTCGCCACGGACGCCGCCGGGAACCTCGCGTTGACGGCGGCTGGACGTACCCCCGGGTCCCGGTGATGGGCGCCCGAGCGGGGGAGATCGCGGGCCACGAACCACGCGCCGTGCAGAAGGCACTCGCCCTGCTCGAGGCCGTGGCTCAGCTCGGGTCCGGGGCGACCGCGCGAGACATCGCCGCACACGCGGGGATCCCCCAGGCCACGGCGTACCGGCTGCTCAATCTCCTGACCGCCGACGGCTATCTGGTGCGGATCGCCGACCTGTCCGGGTTCGCGCTGGGCCGGCGGACCAGGCAGCTGGCGGGGGCGGATGCGGCGCCGGACCCGGTCGACCACCACGCCGTGCTCGAAGAACTGCGCGAACAGGTGCGTTTCGGGATCCATCTGGCGTCGTTCGCGGGCGGCCGGGTGCGACTCGTCGACCGGGACCCCGACCACGAACTCAGCGGCGAGAACACGATCGCCGCGCACCTGCACGCGTCTGCGATCGGCAAGATCCTCCTCGCGTCCCGTCCGGACCTGGTGCCGTCGAGTCTGCGCCGGGTCACGTCGCGGACCGTCACCGACATCGCCACGCTGCGGGGTGAACTCGACGCCGTCCGTCACACCGGTTCGGCCCGAGAGGTCGACGAGGTGCGGGTGGGCCGCAGCGCCGTCGCCGTCCCGGTGCACGATGCGCAGAACGCGGTGGTCGGATGCCTTGCGGCGATCGGCAAGACCGGACGCCTGGCCGTCGACGATCCGGAACTCACCGACCTCCTGCGATCGTGTGCGGCCCGGGTGAGCGGCCGGGTCCCTGCCTGAGACCGGCACTCAGCTCGAACTGGCGAGCATGTCCAGGATTTCGGCGCGCACCGCACGACGCGACCAGTTGCCGAACCGATTCTGCGCCGACTCCCAGCGGTCCTCCCCCACGTGCTCGACTGCGAACGCGACGTGCCGGGGGTGTCGCAGCGACGCGATGTCCTGCCGCGCCCGGGCCCGGGCCGACAATGCCAGCAACGCGAGGCCACGATCGGAATCACCGTGCGCGAGCTCGAAGCACCCCACCCCGGCCGCCACGGCCCCGGTGACCGGCAGATCCTGGTAGGCAGCCTGTCCCAGCCTCGACAGCGCTGCCTCCGCGAGCTTCGGCACGAACTCCACCATCATCTCGGACCGGCCGTGCAGCACGTGGGCGCACACCACCGACGCCGCCAGCATCATTCCGAACGGATCGGCGTACGGCTCGGACAGCATCCGGGGATACACCATGTCCAGCGCCTCACGGTAGCGGGCGAGCCCGCGTTCGACGTCGCCGTCCGCGAGATCGATTTCCGCGAGACTGCCGGTGGCGGCGGCCCGCCATTCGTCCGGCTGGTGGTCGTCGGTCCCGGTGCCCGCACCGCGATGCTCGAGTACCGTCTCGGCCAGCACTTTCCGGCCGGCCTCCACATCACCGTCGGCGATCAGCGCGGAGGCCTGGAAGCCCCACAACTGATCCGCCTCCTCCTGCGCACCCAGCTTCCGCATGCCCTCGACGGCGTCCTGATAGTGCCGCACCGCGTGCCGGTAGCGCCCGGACTGACTGTGCAGCGAACCGAGGAACTGCGACGCCATCGCCGTGCCCCACACGTCACCGATCGCCCCGCACAGTTCGGACACCGTCGCGGCATCCCTCATCGCGCCGCGGAAGTCGCCGAGGTTCTCCCGCATGCTGGCCCGCGCGGACAACGCGGCCGCGCGGGTCTCCGGATCGTCCGACCGCACCCCGTCCGCGACGACCCTGGCCAGGCGCCGTCCCGAACCCAGCGACAGGATGAGCCGCACCGCGAACGAGGTGACCGACGGAAGGTCGGGGCGGTCCCGGAGCAGGTGACGCAGCCGGATCCGGGCCCGGGCGAGCGTGCGCGTCTGGCCACCGAACACCAAGTGCATCGCCGCGAGCAGGAACGTGTACGCCACCAGTTCCGAACCGACGTCCGTCAGGTCTGCGGCCGCCGTCGACCCGAGAATCCGCGGCGTCCAGTTCATCACCTCCGAGTGCGCGCCCCGAATGGCCCACAGGCCGCCCAGCACCGGGAACACGGTTGCCACCGTCTCCGCGTCGTCGCGCTCGACCGCCCACCGCAGGACCGCGAGCAGGTTGTCGTGGTCGGCGTCGATGTCGTCCGCGAGCGCAACCTGGTCGGATCGGCACCGGCGGAGCGCCTCCGACGCGAACCGGCCGGCCCAGACCCCTTGGCGAGCAAACACTTCCGATTCCTCGCCGGCCGACGCGAGCTGCTCCTCGCCGTACTCGCGCACCGTCTCGAGCATGTAGTAGCGCAGCGTGTCCGACGTCTCCGACACGGACAGCAGGGATTGATTCACGAGGCCCTCGACCGCATCCACGACGTCATCGACGCCGTCCCACTCCGCGATCGTCCGGGCGGCGTCGAGGGTGAACCCCGCCGGGAACCGGCAGAGTCTGCGCAGCGCGATCTGCTGTTGCTCGCCCAGAAGCTGCCAGCTCCAATCGATGACGGCGTGCAGGGTTCGGTGCCGCTCGGGCGACGTCGGGTCGTGCGACCGCAGCAGCGCGAACCGATGCTCGAGCCGTCGGCCGATGTCCTCGACGCTCATGCTGCGTACCCGCGCGGCGGCCAGTTCGATCGCGAGCGGGAGACCGTCGAGGGTGCGGCAGAGGCTGCGCACCGCCTCCGGGTCGAGACGCGCCGTGGGCCGCACCGCGCGGGCCCGCGCCGTGAACAGTTGCACGGCGGGCGCGTCGTCTTCGTCGATCGCGAGCGGCGGCAGCGGGTACACGGCCTCGGACGCGAGCATCAGGGGTGATCGGCTGGTCGCGAGGACCGTCAGCTGGTCGCCGGCCGCCACCAGGTCGGCCACGACCTCGGAGCACGCGCCGATGACGTGCTCACAGTTGTCGAGGATCAGGAGCATCGGCCCTGCCGACAACGCTTCCCGCAGCCGTTCCCGCGCCGAATGGACGCGGCTGACGGTGAGCCGGCCCGGCGCGATGTCGACCTCGCTGAGCCCGAGCGTGCTGCTGATCGCCGCCACGACGTCCTCGCTGCTGCGCAGCGACGCGAGTTCCACCAGAGCCACGGACGTCCCCGCCGCGGCCCGCGCACCCAGTTCGTGCGCGAGTCGCGTCTTGCCGGCACCGCCGGGCCCGAGGATGGTCACCACCCGCGAAGACGTGAGCAACCGCTCGATCTCCGCGATGTCCGAGTCGCGTCCCAGGAGGGCGTTGGGTGCCGCGCGGAGCCCGATCGCCGTCCGGTCCGGCGACGCGAGGAGCGGAGCCGCCACAGCACCGGGACGTCCGCCCCGCAGGATCTCGGTGTGCAGAGCGACGAGCGCCGGCGACGGATCGGCCCCCAGCCGGGACACCATCCGCTTGCGGAAGGTCGCGAACACGTCCAGCGCCTCGTTGTCCCGCCCGAGCCCTGCGAGCGCCCGCATCAGATGCGCGTGCCCCTGCTCGTCCAGCGGTTCTGCGGCGACGTGGGCCAGCGCCTTCGGGAGGGCGGCGTCCCAGTCTTCGGCCGCCACCAGCGCCGCCAGTTCCGCGGCCTCGAGCTGCCCCCGGATCACTGCGGCATCGGCGGCGAGTTCTGTTGCGGCGGCACCCCCGGGAAGGTCCGCGCCCGGGTCGCCCCGCCACAACGCGAGCGCATCGCGGATCTCGTCCGGCCCGACGCTGCGACCGTTCCCCCGGCCTCTCAGCCGGCGTGCCACGTCCTCCGCGCGCGTCAGATCGACGGCATCCCTGGGCACCGCCAGCCGGTAACCGGCCGGGCCGATCTCCAGCGCTCCGTCCGGCAACGCCGCGCGCAGACGGGAGACCTGCGTGTGCAACGCATTCATCGGGGACCGCGGCGGATCCTCGCCCCACACCTCGTCGATGAGGGCCTGCGCCGACCGGCTCCGGCCGGGATCGCGGGCGAGAGCGACCAGCAGGCTGCGCGCGCGGGTGCCGGGCAGCGGCGCGAGCACGCCCGATCGCCACGTCGATATCTCACCCAACAAGGCGACCTGGATCGGTGTGCTTGCCGGTGCCACTCTCTCGTCCACGCTCATGTGCTGGTCCACCGCGTTCGATGGTATTGCACGGCGTGGGTGCGGGCGTCTTCTCGCACGGTGCAAAGATCGGTGCATGGCAACGGCTGCTCAATGGATCGAAGGCGCTCGTCCGCGCACCCTCCCGAACGCGATCGCCCCGGTGCTCGTGGGCACCGGCGCCGCGGCGTCGCTCGGCGGCGCGGTGTGGTGGAAGGCAGTACTGGCACTGGTGGTCTCTCTCGCGTTGATCGTGGGCGTCAATTTCGCCAACGACTACTCGGACGGGATCCGCGGCACCGACGACGAGCGGGTGGGCCCGCTGCGGCTCGTCGGGTCCAAGCTGGTGAAACCGTCGGCGGTGAAGGCTGCGGCCATCGCCTGCTTCGCCGTCGCCGCGGTGGCCGGTCTGGTCCTCGCCGCCACCACCGCGTGGTGGCTCGTGCTGATCGGCGCCCTCTGCATCGTGGGCGCCTGGTTCTACACCGGCGGCAAGAAGCCGTACGGGTACAGCGGCTTCGGCGAGGTCGCCGTCTTCGTGTTCTTCGGTCTCGTCGCCGTGCTGGGCACCCAGTACGTGCAGGCCGAGACGGTGGACTGGGCCGGTCTCGTGTCCGCGATCGCCGTCGGTTCGTTCTCGAGCGCGGTTCTCGTCGCCAACAATCTGCGGGACATTCCCACCGACACCGAGTCCGGCAAGCGCACGCTCGCCGTCCGGCTCGGCGACTCGCGTACCCGCATCCTGCATCTCGTCACGCTGACGGTCCCGTTCGTCGTGACGCTCGTCCTGGTGCTGCGCACCCCCTGGTCGCTCGTCGGACTGCTCGCGCTGCCTCTCGCCGTCCGGGCGAACGCGCCGGTCCGCTCCGGCGGCCTGGGCCTCGCACTGATTCCGGCGCTTCGGGATTCGGGGCTGGCGATGCTGATCTGGGGCGCCGCCACCGCTGTGGCCCTCTTGGTCGCCTGAGCGGCCGCCGGGTCAGTCGCCGTCCGGGAGGACGATGCCGAGGATGAAGTTGACGATCGAGATGATCAGGCCTCCCCATACGGCGGTCCAGAAGCCGTCGATTGTCAGGCCGTAATCGGTCTGGGAGCTCAGCCATGCGGTGAGCAGCAGCATCAGGGCATTGATCACCAGGGTGAACAGGCCGAGCGTCAGGATCAGCAACGGCAGCGACAGCAGCTTCACCAGTGGTTTGACGAAGATGTTGACGACGGTGAACACCGCCGCGATGCCGAGCAGCACCACGATGTCCCAGCCGGTTCCGTTGCCCGAACTGGAGATGTCGATGCCCGACACCCAGGCTGCCGCCAGCCAGATCGCGAACGCGTTGATGACGAGGCGTACCAAGAAGGTCATGGGTGCATGCTGGCACATCGTTCGGACAAACGGGAACTGGATAACCCGGGACCGGGATGGTCAGGCCGCGCGGTCGTCGAGTGCCGCGTGGATGCGACGTCGGAGTTCGCCGACACCGACCTGGACCTCGAGAATCTCCCGTGTCGTGCCGTCGGCAACTCGCAGCACTCCGAGGAAGATGTGCTCGGCGCCGATGTGATCGTCCTTGCGCGCCAGCGCCTCCCGCAGTGACAGTTCGATCGCCTTCTTCGCGTCGCGGGTGAACCCGATGTGCCCCGACTTCCGGCCGAACCAGCCGCGCTTCTCCGCCGGCTCTTCGGGATCGAGGACGCCCTTGCCGAAGTTCTGCTCGAGGCTCTGCCGCACCGCGTCGAGGTCGATCCCGATCGATTCGAGCGCTTCCGCGTCGGCGTCGCTCAAGGCCGTGCCGCGGGTCGCGACGGTCGATCGCGACGTCTCCTCCTCGACGCCGGCGTCGGCGAGGATGCCGTGGACGGGTTCGGTTTTCGCGGACAGCAGCGCGAGTACGAGGTGTTCGGGCCCGATCTGGGGCGACTTCAGTGCGCGCGCTTCCTGTTGCGCGCCGATCACCACCGCCCGGGCGTCCGTCGAGAATCGTTCGAACATGCGCCGTTACCTCCCTCTCCGATTGTGCTTCTGATGGACGGCCTGCCTGCTCACCTCGAGGGAATCGGCGATCGCCTGCCAGGACCAGCCCTGGGCGCGGGCGTTGGCGACCTGGATGGCCTCGAGCCGTTCGAGGAGACGCCGCAGCGCACGCACGGCCCGCAACCCCTCGGCGGGGTCGGGGCTGCCCGCCGCTGCGGCGAGCGTGGTTGCTTCGGTCATGCATGTCAATTTAGATTGACACCGACCGGGTGTCAACCCGCCTTGACAGATCTCGGGGCGGCCGTCAGTACGCGGCGACCGCCCCGTCGACGGCGATCTGCAGTTCCTTCTGCACGACGTGGGCGATGTCCATCGGCTTCGCCGGGAGGTCGAACAGCGGTTCCCCGACGAAGACGCTGGCCGACTTCACGTTCTCGGGGTCGGGCCCGTGGGCGTCCGGCCCGTAACTGATGCCGATGGACAGCAGCACGGGTGAGACTCCGCGATCTGCCGCACGTTTCGCGATGTGACCGATTCCGCTGTTGATGTGCTGCAGGCGGGTCGGGTCGTCCTCGTTGCACGTGCCCTCGGGGAAGATCGCCAGGTTGTCACCGCGACAGAGCCGTTCGGAGGAGATGTCCATCATGAGGCGGCCCGCGTCGGCGACCGCCCGGAGCCCGTAGTTCTTGCTGCGGAACACCGGGATGCCGCCCATCATGTCGACCTTCTTGTGCAAGTCGGGGTCGACGAACAATTCGTCTTTGGCGAGCACCCGGGTGCGTCCGATCGCGCGGCGCAACGGCGTGTTCCAGGCCGTGGCCGCAAGCGTGTACTGGTCGCTGTGGGTGATGTGATTGGCGGCGACGATCAGCACCCTGCCGGACTTCACGAGCCCGGCGAGCTGCGCCTTCGCGTCGTCCGCGTACACGACCCGCGGCCGGTATTTCGCATACAGCGACGCGTACGCCAGCTTGGCGAGCATCCGATTCTGCTGATGGTCGCGGTAGTACGCGTACACCGCTTCGTAGTTCTCGAGAGTTACCTCGGGCTTGTCCATGCTCGTCCCCACTCCGTCGTCCTATCGCCAGGCTACCAACCTACGGTTGCGTAGCCTACGGTGGAGTAAGTTTGGGAAAGTGCAGGGAAACTGTGCGAACAGCACGATTTCGGGTACAAAAGACCTGTGATCCGCCCGGCCATTTCCACCGACCTGCCCGTCCTGCAAGACATCGAAATCGCGGCGGGAGCGCCGTTTCGTGACATCGGAATGGACGCCGTCGCCGACGATCCCCCGTTCACACTCGACGAGTTGACCGAATACCTCCAGCTGGAATGCATTTGGGTCGCGGTCGACGCAGACGATGCCCCGGTCGCATACGCACTCGTCGCCGTGGTCGACGGGGCCGCCCACATCGAGCAGGTGTCGGTCCACCCCGGCCACGCCCGTCAGGGCCTCGGCGCCCTGCTCCTCGACGAGATCTCGTCGTGGGCGGCGGTCCGCGGGCTGCCCGCCCTCACCCTCACCACGTTCGTCGACGTCCCGTGGAACGCCCCCTACTACGAGCGGCTGGGTTTCCGCCCCCTGCCGGAGGACGCCCTGACCCCGGGCCTGTCACGCATCCGCGCCGACGAGGCCCGGCACGGCCTCGCCGCGTGGCCGCGGGTCACGATGTCCCGCCCGGTGACGGCGCCGGTGCGTACCGGCGCGACCGCGCCTCAGCCGGGCTGACCGGGCCACTCCCCGGTCGCCGCGAAGCGGTCGAGCACCGCGGTCGGACCGGTGAGGTCGATACCCTCCCCGGCCACCCAGTCGTCGTCGAAGTAGGTGTCCGCGTAGCGTTCGCCGCCGTCGCACAGGATCGTGACCACACTGCCGGACCGTCCGGCCGCGAGCATCTCCGCGACGACGGTGAACGCACCCCACAGGTTCGTGCCCGTGGAACCGCCGACCCGGCGACCCAGCACCGAACTGGCGTGCCGAGCCGCCGCGATGGACGCGGCGTCGGGCACCCGCATCATCCGGTCGATGACCTGCCCGACGAACGACGGCTCCACCCGCGGCCTGCCGATGCCCTCGATGCGCGAGGGCATCCCCGTCGCGTAGTCACAGGAGTTGGTGTCGTAGCCGCCGAAGAACGCCGAGTTCTCCGGATCCACCACGAGCAGCCGGGTCGCGTGCCTGCGGTAGCGGATGTACCGGCCCAGCGTCGCGCTGGTGCCGCCGGTGCCGGCGCTCATGACGAGCCACTGCGGCACCGGGTGCTCTTCACGAATCATCTGGTGGTAGATCGACTCGGCGATGTTGTTGTTGCCCCGCCAGTCGGTGGCCCGCTCCGCGTGCGTGAACTGGTCCATGAAGTGACCGCCCGTCTCCGCGGCGAGCCGTCGGGCCTCGCTGTAGATCTCCGGCGGCCGGTCGATGAAGTGGCAGCGACCGCCCTGCGCCTCGATGAGGGCGATCTTCGCGCCGCTCGTGCTGCGCGGCATGACGGCCACGAAGTCGAGTCCGAGCATCTTCGCGAAGTACGCCTCGCTGACGGCCGTGGACCCCGAGGACGCCTCGATGACCGTGGTCCCCTCGGTGATCCATCCGTTGCAGATCGCGTAGAGGAACAGCGATCGGGCCAGCCGATGCTTGAGGCTGCCCGTGATGTGGGTCGACTCGTCCTTCAGGTAGAGCTGCACACCCCATTCGACGGGCAACGGGTACCGCAGCAGGTGCGTGTCGGCGCTGCGCTGCGCGTCGGCGTCGATGAGACGGACAGCGTTGTCCACCCAGTCACGCGGAAAGCTCCGGTCGATGACGACGCAGTCGCCGTCCGTCACCGGGACGTGCCCTCACCGCGGAGCCTGGCACGCAGGTCGGCCTGGTCGGCGCGACGCTGCGCGTCGAACGCGGCGATCCCCTCGTTGACCCGCCGGCGGAGTTTCGCGAACAGCAGCAGCGACAGCGGGAGTGCGATGAGGACCGCGAAGATGGCGGCGACGAGCAGCGGCACGGCGACTCCGACTAGTGCAGCCACCCCGAGGATGATGGCGCCGATGACGACGACCAGCAGCAGCCGGGCGATCGAATAGATCGCGACGTCGCGCGCCAGCTGCCCCTTGGTCACCCGCCCGTCCTGCTTCGCCGGTGCGCTCGAATCGGCTGTGACGGGGCGCTCGACCTGGTCTTCTGGCTTCTCGGATGACTCACTCACGCTCCCAGGTTACCCATCGCCGAGCCCGCCCCTCACACGTCCGACTTATCCGATTTGTCTATTACCTCCCCTTTACCAACATTAGATCGTTCGAGTACCCGGGGGGCCAGATGTCACGATGACCGAGATCAGTCGCAACAGCGGCCGGCTTCAGCACAGACCAGTCGAAAGCAGTGGAGGACCGTCGTGAGCGCACCCACCTACAACGGACCCGGATTCAGCGGATCCAACGAAGCCCTCATGACCCCGGGCCAGGTGGCTGCCCTGTTCCATGTCGACCCGAAGACCGTGACGCGATGGGCGCACGCGGGCCGGCTCGGATCGCTGCGCACCCCCGGCGGGCACCGCCGCTTCCGCGAGGCCGAGGTCATGCAGCTGCTCCGCTCCCTGACGACGGAGGCGGGCCGACCCTGATATTGGGCGGGCAGCCGTAGAGCTGACCGCGACCGCACTACCCGGACGCCCTGCGACCGGATAAGTGCCCTCTGCCGCCGACGCGGCTACGCTCAGGGATACCGGCTACCCTCGAGCGGTGTAAGGAGGTGCGCGGTGATCTATCTGTTGGCACTCATCGGGCTCGTGACAGTGGCGGTCCTGCTCTGGAAGGCGTTCGGCCCGAACACCAGGCCCGTGCTCAGCAATCGGGTGCAGGGACCCGACGACGATCCGGATTTCCTCTGGAAGGTCGATCGGGAGACCCGTCGGAAGAAGTCCGACGAACCCGATGCCGGTCCGGCGGACCCCGCCGGGTGAGCCGAAGCCGGGGTGCCGGTCGATCCGGCACCCTCGGTCTCATTGCCTCAGCGACGATCCTGTAGCGCGAAACTGGACGCCGGGAAGTCCGACGCCACCGCAGCGGCCAGTTCGAGAAGAGCGTTGCGCGTCTTGGGACGCAGTCGCTCCAGTTCGATCTCGGCGCCCTCTTCGAGGTGCGGATCGAACGGAATCAGCCGGACCAGGCGGCACCGCTGCTCGAAGTGCTCGACGACCTTCGGCAGATCCACCTTGCCCGACCGCGGGCGGACTGCGTTGACGACGGCCACCGACCGGGACACCAGTTCGCGGTATCCGTGGGCGTCGAGCCAGTCGAGGGTCGCGGAGGCGCTGCGGGCGCCGTCGACGGACCCCGAGCTGACCACCACGAGCGCGTCGGCCTCTTCGAGGATGGTCTGCATGGCGGAATGCATCAGTCCGGTGCCGCAGTCGGTGAGGACGATGCTGTAGAACTTCTCGAGCATCGTGACGGTCCGCGAGTAGTCGTCCGCGCTGAACGCCTCCGACACCGCCGGGTCGCTGTCGGACGCGAGCACCTCGAGCCGGTGCCGGCTCTGCGACGTGTAACTGCGGACGTCGCTGTACTTTTCGATGCTCTGCTCGTCGCGCAGGAGATTGCGCACCGTGGCCGGGGTCTCGAGGGGAATCTTCTGACTGAGCGTGCCCCGGTCGGGGTTGGCGTCGACGGCGATGACGCGGTCGCCGCGCAGTGACGCGAACGTGGAGCCGAGGGTCGCGGTGGTGGTGGTCTTGCCCACTCCGCCCTTGAGGCTCAGCAGCGCGATCTTGTAGCAGCCCTGCAGCGGCTGGTTGACCTGCTTGGTCAGCTCGATCCGGCGCTGTTCCTTCGCGCTGTTGCCGACGTTGATGTAGCGGCCGGACAGTTGGTACAGCGCCTTGCGCCATCCCGTGGTGGGGGCCGGCTTGACCTGCTTGAGGAGCAGCGACGTCGACAGGTCACGCGCCGACACCGCGTACTGCTGATCGGCATTCGTGGTGTGCGGGCGGGGTTGCTGGGGTGCGTGCTGGACCGGCGCCTGCTGCGGCGGCGTGAACGCTCCCTGCACGGGAGTCTGCTGCGGGGCCGGGGCCTGCTGCGGGACGGGTGCGGCGGCCGGGGCCTGGGTCTGCGGCCGCGCGGGTGCGGCGGCCGGGGCCTGGACACCGGGCTGCGCGAACGGGTTGGGACCCTGCGGCTGAACGTACGGAGCCTGCCGCGCGGCGTTCCACGCGGCGGCCGATGCGTGGTCGTCCCCGGGCGGATTCGATGCAGGCCGTACCGGCTCCCACATGCCGGCGTTGTTTTCGGACATGACTCAACATCCCCCTCGTGAAGTCTCCATCGTCCCCTCCGAATCACACCGATCGGAGACGTCGCGGCGGAAGGATATCAGTCGGTGACTACCGTCAGTTGAGGCCCGCGTACGAGTGCAATCCCGACACCACCATGTTGATGATGAACAGGTTGAACAGCATCGCGACGAAGCCCGCCACGTTGATCCAAGCGGCCTTGGTGTCGCGCCATCCCGACGTCGCACGGGCGTGGAGGTAGGCGGCGTAGATCACCCAGGCGATGAACGACACCGTCTCCTTGGGGTCCCAGCCCCAGAATCGGCCCCAGGCGGCCTCGGCCCAGATGGCGCCGAGGATGACGCCCGCGCCGAACAGCGGGAACCCGATGATGGTGGTCTTGTATGCCAGCCGGTCCAGGGTCTGCGCGTCGGGTAGCCGCTCCGCGATCCGCGCGAACACGCCCGTTCCTTCCTCGCCGCGCGGGTACCGCATGCGCAGCAGGAACAGCAGGCTCGCGATGCCCGACACCAGGAACACACCGGAACCGACGCTCACGATGGTGACGTGGATGGGCAGCCAGTACGACCGCAGTGCGGGCACCACGGGTGCCGCGTCCGCGTACAGCACGGTGGCGGCGAGGAACATCAGGATCAGGACGGGGACGAGCAGGAACACCCACATCGACCGGTACGCCGGCTTCGACAGGAGTGCGAGACCGACGACGAGTGCCGCTGCGCAGGCCATCGTGACGAACTCGTACATGTTGCCGAGCGGGAACCGCTCGGTCGCGAATCCGCGCAGCACGATCGACGCGAAGATCAGCACCGTGCCGACGACGAGCACGGCCGCGCCCATGCCGCCGAAGCGCTCGGACATGGGTTTCTTCGGCTGCTCGACCAGTCGACCGGGCACCGAGGGCGCGTCGGCCGAGCGTGCACCGGAGCCTGCCGACACGAGTTCCCGGTCCTGCACTGCCTGCGCCCGGGTGGACGCGTACTGCACGATGAGCAGCACGAGTGCCAGCACCAGGACGGTGAAGGCAGATCGGAAGGCCCAGTCGCTGTACTGCGCCAGTGTCTCGTTGGTCGTCATCGTTGGCTCTCCTGCGCGTCAGGCTTCGTGTCGTCCGTGAGCAGACGGGTGCAGAGTCGGCCGAACTCGTCGCCCCAGCCGGCCTGATCGGTCCGGGCGAGTCCACCAAGCTCTACTACAGTACGTCGTGGGTCAAGATCGGACGCGTCCGCGGGGTAGATGCGGGCCCACACGCGGCGACGCTTGACCAGCAGCGAGACGAGCAGTCCGGCCATCATCGTCAGCGCCGACACCAGCACCCACTGCTGGGCCGGGTCGTGCGACACCTGCAGGTTCACGAAGTCCACGGCACCGTCGAACCGCACCTGGGTGCCGTCGGCCAGCGTCGAACTCTCCCCCGGTTTCAGATTCACCCGGTCCTGCTTCACGAGCCGGCCCTGGTTGATCAATTCGGTGTTCAGCGAGAACAGCGACTGCGGATTGCCCGTGTCGAGGCCGGTGTCGCCCTTGTAGATGTCGATGGCGACGGCCGGGTCGTTCATGGCCGGGTAGCTCGACGCCAGCAGATTGCCGTGCAACAGCGCGGTCGGGGCGAACAGTCCCTCGATCGCGATCTGATTCTTCCGGCGCTCGTCGGTGTCGGTGTACATGCCGCCGGGCGGGTCGAACCGCATCGCACCGCTGCTGAGGAACGTCGTCGCGTCGTCGGGACGCCACTGCAGCGTCTCGGTGCGGGTTTCCCCGTTCGGGAACGTGACGGTGAACGTCGGCGCGTACCCGTGCCCCTGCAGGTAGACGCGGTCGCCCTCGACGCGAAGCGGGTGGTTGACCTGCAACTGTCCGTCCCGCCACGTGTTCGTCTCGAGGTCGTCGCCGGCCTGGTAGGCGATGTTGGATGTGAACATCTCGGCCTGACCGCTGTCGAGGTAGTCGGCCGCGAAGTCCTTGACCTTGACGCACAGCGGCGTCATGCCGGTGCCGTCCTGCGTGTTGCCCGCCTTGAACGAGTCGAAGACCGCGGGCGACGTGGTGCAGAAGCCGGGACCGTTGTTGGCGACCACGATGACGTTGCCCTCGTAGCCGAACAGCTTGCCGACGGCGATCGCGACGAGCAGCGCCACGAGCGACAGGTGGAAGACCAGGTTGCCGAGCTCGCGGAAGTAGCCCTTCTCCGCGGAGATGGTGATCTCGCCGTCGTGCGCGGCGCGCTCCCCGCCCGCGCGGGTCTCGACCCGCCACCCCTTCAGGTGGGTGCGGATGCGGGCGGCGAGTTCCTCCGGCGTCTCGTCGACGCGGTCCTCGTGGTGGTGCGGCAGTCGCGCGAGGTTCCGCGGGGCAGGCACCGGACGGGTGCGCAGCGCCTTGGCGTGGTCGACACAGCGCGGCAGGATGCAGCCGACGAGGGAGATGAAGAGCAGGACGTAGATCGCGGTGAACCAGAAGCTGCCGAACACGTCGAACAGCTCGAGCTTGTCCATCCACGGACCGAGGGTCGGCCGATTCGAGATGTATTCGTCGACCTTGCCCGCGTTGAGGCTGCGCTGCGGGAGCAGCGCGCCGGGAATGGCCGCGAGGGCCAGCAGGAACAGCAGCACCAGCGCCGTGCGCATGGACGTGAGGCCACGCCAGGTGTTGCGGACGACCGCGAACGCGCGGCCCGGCAGCGATTGACGGGGCACCGGTGCGGCTTCCGGGGCCTCGGAAATCTGGGTGTCGCTCATATAGGGAGGGTCACTTCCGAGATAAAGGCGTCGCGAACCCAGCCGACGAACTGGTCCCACGCGCCGGTGACGAGGGCGACGCCCACGGCCACCAGCATGATTCCGCCGAAGATTTGAATGGTGCGCGCGTTGCGGCGCAGCCAGCCGACACCGCGCAGCGCCCGGGACGAGCCGAGCGCCAGGATCACGAACGGCAACCCGAGGCCGAGGCAGTACGCGACGATCAGGGCCACTCCGCGGGCGGCGGTGGCACCGTCGGTGCCTGCGGCCAGTGAGATGACACCCGCCAGGGTGGGGCCGAGGCACGGGGTCCAGCCCAGTGCGAACACGGCACCGAGCAGCGGGGCCCCGGCCAGGCTGGAGATGCGGCGCGGCTCGAGCCTCGTGTCGCGCTGCAGGGCCGGGATCAGGCCGATGAACACCAGGCCCATGGCGATGGTGACCACCCCGCCGACCCGCATCAGGATGTCGCGGTTGATCGCGAGCGCCGAGATGGCGCCGAACACGGACGCGGTGGCCAGCACGAACACCACGGTGAAACCGGCGACGAACAGGGCCGCGGCGCCCGCGACCCGCAGCCGACCGTCGGCGACCGTCTTCGTGCGGGTGGCCGCCTCCTCCGCGGTGACGGCCGGGGCGTCCGCGCCGACCACACCCGCGAGGTAGGACAGGTATCCGGGCACGAGGGGCACGACGCACGGCGACGCGAACGACACCAGACCGGCGAGGACGCACGCGCCGAGCGCGAGCAGCAGCGGTCCGGATGCAGCAGTGGACTGGAAGGCGTCGCCGACGCCACCGGCGAGAAGGGTAGTGCTGGTGCTCACGATTCCTGCGCCACCCGTTCGACCACCGGCTTCAGGTCCTCGGCGAGCAGTTCCTTCAGGAACACCGCGGCCACGCGGTGGTCCCGGTCGAGCACGATCGTGGTGGGGATGACGCTCGTGGGGTAGTTCTGCCCCAGCGCGATCATCGTCCGCATGGCGGGGTCGTAGATCGACGGATACGACACCTTGTTGTCGATCACGAAGTCCTGCGCCTTGTCCTGCTGGTTGTCCCGCACGTTGATCCCGAGGAACGACACTCCCTGATCCTTGGTCTCCTCGTACACCTGCTCGAGGTCGTTGGCCTCACCCCGGCACGGGCCGCACCACTGCCCCCACACGTTGAGGACCACGACCTGCCCCTCGAAATCGTCGAGCGAGGTGGTCTTGCCCTCGGTCATCAGATCGGGTCCGGACACCGTGCCGATGGTGCCGCGGTCGGCGGGCGGGTCGTAGAAGATCTCCGTCTGTCCGCCCGGCGACACGAAGTCGAACGTGCCGCCCTGGGCCACGGCGTCGTCGCCGGACGCACACGCCGACAGCGACACCGCGGCCGTACAGATCACCGCGAGAAGCCCGGCGAAGCGCCCCCGACTCATGCCCCGGTCACCCTCGGATCCGACGCGCCCGCGGGCTCCGAGTACACGATGTCGATGAGGGTGTCGCCCTCGTAGACGAGGGACGTCAGCGACGCGAGACCGCACTGGCGGTGCCGCGGGTCGTGCCACAGCCGCTCCCCCTGCAGGAATCGGCGGAGGGTCCAGACGGGGAGCTGGTGGCTGACGACGACGGCCTCGTGGCCCACCGCCGACACGCGGGCGCTGTTGACGGCGGCCAGCATGCGGTGCGCGATTTGCAGGTACGGCTCACCCCAGGACGGTGTGAACGGGTCGCGCAGTTTCCACCAGTGCCGGGGACGGGACAGCGCGCCGTCGCCGACGGACACCTTGAGGCCCTCGAATTCGTTGCCTGCCTCGATGAGGTTCTCGTCGGTCGCGATCTCGACGCCGTGCGCGTCGGCGATCGGAACCGCCGTCTCCTGCGCCCGCTGCAGCGGCGAGGACACCACGTGCGTGATGTCGTGCTTGGCCAGCACCGACGCCACCGCGCGGGCCTGCGCCTCACCCGTCACCGACAGCCGGAACCCGGGGAGCCTGCCGTAGAGGATTCCTCGCGGGTTGTGCACCTCGCCGTGCCGGAGCACGTGCACGATGGTGCGGGTCTGTGTGTGGTCGGGATGATCGGCTTCGGTCACGTTGCGGTTCCTCGGGTCGGGACGGGAGGGCGGGTGGGTGTCGGCGGCAAGGCTGCCGGCTGCGAGGGGGGAGGACACGTCAGGGCTGGACGGCCGCGGCGGCGGCCTTCGCGGCGTGCGGCAGGGCGTCGGCGATGATCGAGAATGCTCTGTCGTCCATGGCGGCGGAGACGAACCACGCCTCGAACGCGCTCGGCGGCGGGTACACACCGCGTGAGAGCAGCCCGTGGAAGAACGCCGGGAAGCGCCAGGTCTGGGCGGCCTTGGCCTCGGCGTAGTTCGTCACCGGGTCCTCGCTGAAGAACACGCTGAGCATCGTCCCAGCGGTCTGCACCCGGTGCGGCACGCTCTCTGCGGTCAGCGCGTCGGACAGCAGGGTCCGCAGGGTGGCACTGTTGCGCTCGAGTGCGTCGTACACGCCCTGGTCGGCGGCGCGCAGGCTGGCGAGCCCGGCGGCGACGGCGACGGGGTTCCCGGACAGGGTGCCTGCCTGGTAGACGGGTCCGGCCGGGGCGAGATGCGCCATGACGTCGGCGCGGCCACCGAATGCGGCGGCGGGCAGACCACCGCTCATCACCTTGCCGAACGTGTACAGGTCACCGGCGACGCCGTCGAGTCCGTACCAGCCGGCGGAGCTGACGCGGAATCCGGTCATCACCTCGTCCATGATGAGCAGCGCGCCGTTGTCGCTGGTCAGCTTCCGCAGGCCCTCGTTGAATCCGGGCTGCGGCGCCACTGCGCCCATGTTGCCGGCGGCGGCCTCGGTGATGACGCACGCGATCGCGCCCTCGTTCGCGGCGAAGGCCTGGGCGACGGCGTCGAGGTCGTTGTAGGGAACGACGATGGTGTCCTCGGCCTGCGCGCCCGTCACGCCGGGCGATGTCGGAAGGCCGAACGTGGCGAGCCCCGAACCGGCGTCGGCCAGCAGGGCGTCGACGTGTCCGTGGTAGCAGCCGGAGAACTTGAGGACCTTGGTTCGGCCCGTGAAACCGCGGGCGAGGCGGACGGCGCTCATGGTGGCTTCGGTGCCGGAGTTGACCAGGCGCACCTTCTCCACCGGCGCGACCCGGCCGACGATCTCCTCGGCCAGTTCGATCTCGCCCTCGGTGGGTGCGCCGAACGACAGGCCGGTGGCGGCCGCTTTCTGCACTGCCTCGACGACGGCGGGGTGCGCGTGCCCGAGGATCATCGGTCCCCACGAGCAGATGAGGTCGACGTAGTCGTTGCCGTCGACGTCGGTGAGCGTGTAACCGGACGCTTCCCTGATGAACCGGGGGGTGCCGCCGACCGAGTGGAAGGCCCGCACCGGGGAGTTGACGCCGCCGGGAATGACCAGATCAGCCCTCTCGAAGAGCTGGGCGGAGCGGGATGCGTGCACGTCGGGGTCACCGGAGGAAACAGTCACGGCCTCCAGTGTCCCAGTTCTGTCGAATTTGCCAACGACAGGGTGTAGTGGGTGGCCAGGATCACTCTGCCCGATCCGTCGCGCCGGGCGATTCCGGGACGAGCGAGGCGAACATCGCCCGCATCTCCTCGGACAGCTTCATCAGTTCCACGTAACCGCCGAGCGGGCCGCCCTCGAGGTACGCGAACTCCATCCCGACGCCCTCGAACCGGCCGCGCTGCACCACCGGCAGTCCCCGGCGTCCGGCCTCGGCGACGGTGGCCTCGAAGTCTTCGGGAACCCAGGCCACGTGATGGACGCCGGGACCGCTGGTCTCCAGCTGTTCCGTGTAGAGGTTGCGTCCCGACACCGGTTGGATCAGTTCGAGCTGCTGTCCGCCGGCGTATCCGAGCGACACGTGGACCACGTAGTCGGCGGGCTGCCCGCGGTAGGTGCAGTGCTCGGGTCCGAAGTGCACGTCCGGGAGCCGCAGCCATCGCGCGACGCCCAGCTGTTCGGTGAAGTGCCGCTCCGCCGACTCGATGTCGTCGACGACCCAGCAGATCTGGAAGATCGGACCTTGGACGAGACTCATGCCATCTTCCCGTTGTCCACCGAGTACACGGCTCCGTGGATGGCGGAGGCGTCGTCGGATGCGAGGAAGGCCACCGTCTTCGCCACGTCCTCGGGTTCCATCAGCCCTCTCGGGGAGGCAGACTTCATGACGAGCTCGAAATCGACACCGTCGGGGAACGCGAAGTTCGTGACCTGCGGCGTCATCATCCCGCCCGGGCAGACGGCGTTGATCCGCAGCGGTGTGCCGGTGAATTCGAGTGCCATCGCGCGGGTGAGGCCCACCAGTCCGTGCTTGGCCGCGCAGTAGCCGGCCGAGTACGCCTGCCCCTGCAGTCCGGCGACGGATGCGACGTTGACGATGTTGCCTCCGCGTTCGAGCAGATGCGGCAACGCTGCCCGCGACAGGTAGAACGGCCCGTTCAGGTTCACGGCGAGATCGCGCGCCCAGTCCTCGTCCGTGACGTCCGCGGTGTGCCGGAGGGTGTGCGAACCGGCGACGTTGATCAGGACGTCGAGACCGCCGAGCCCGTCGACGCAGGCCACCACGGCCCCGCTGCACGCTTCCGGCGACGCCACGTCCGCCGGCGCACAGTGCCCCGCGGCCTCCGGTCCGGCGATCTCGATCATGGCCTGCCGCAGCGCATCCCCGTCCCGCGCGACCCCGAACACGCGGGCGCCCCGGTCGGTGAGGAGCCGGGCCACGGCGTGCCCGAGCCCCGAGGACGCCCCGGTGACGAGAGCGACCTTCCCTGCGAACGTTCCCCGATCCGTGTCCTCCATCAGTCGATGATGCACTGCGTGCCGATCGGAGGTTCACAGATTGCCGCGGGCCGCCTGCTCACGCTCGATGGATTCGAACAGGGCCTGGAAGTTGCCCGCCCCGAACCCGAGCGAACCGTGCCGTTCGATCAGCTCGAAGAAGATGGTCGGCCGGTCGCCGAGCGGTGTGGTGAAGATCTGCAGGAGGTATCCGTCCTCGTCGCGGTCGACGAGGATTCCGCGCTTCTGCAGTTCCTCCACCGGCACCCGCACCGTGCCGATCCGGGCACGCAGCTGCGGGTCCTCGTAATACGCGTCGGGCGTGTTCAGGAATTCGACGCCCTCGGCCCGCAGCGCGTCCACCGTCGCGAGGATGTCTCCGGTCGCGAGGGCCAGGTGCTGGCAGCCCGGCTCACCGTAGAACTCGAGATATTCGTCGATCTGCGACTTCTTCTTTCCCACCGCGGGTTCGTTGAGCGGGAACTTCACCCGGTGATTGCCGTTCGCCACGACCTTCGACATCAGCGCCGAGTACTCCGTGGCGATGTCGTCGCCGACGAATTCGGCCATGTTGGTGAACCCCATGACCCGGTTGTAGAACCGTACCCAGTGATCCATCCGGCCCATTTCGACGTTGCCGACGGCGTGGTCGAGCGCCTGGAACAACCGCTCGGGCTTACCCGGTCGCGCCGCGAAACCGCTGGAGCGCGCGACGAATCCAGGCAGATACGGGCCGTCGTACCGGCTGCGGTCGACGATGGTGTGCCGGGTGCTGCCATACGTGGCGATCGCCGCGAGCCGCACGGTACCGAACTGATCCGTGACGTCGCGCGGGTCCTCGAGAATGGTGGCGCCCTGCGAGCGTGCGTGCGCGATGCAGCGGTCGACGTCGAGAACTTCCATGGCCAGGTCCACCACGCCGTCGCCGTGGGCCCGGTGATGGTCCGCGAGCGGGCAGGTCGGATCGACGGCGCCGTGCAGCACGAACCGTGCCGACCCGGACTCGAGGACGAACGACTTGTGCGAGCGCTGACCGGTCTCCGGCCCGGCGTAGGCGACGAGGGTCATGCCCCAGGTGGAGACGAAGTACTGCATGCTCTGCGTCGCGTTGCCGCACGCGAATACCACGGCATCCATCGCGACCACGGGAAACGGATCTGACGCGTCGTCGTGTTCGACGAGCCCGACCAACTGCCGGAGCTCGTCGGTCTCCAAATGTGCGGCCACCTCGCGGGGCGTCAGGCGAATGTCGGAGATAGTCATATCCCACTGTGATCCAGCACACATCACTGCGCAACGGCGCCTCTTGACGCTGCTCAATCTGTACAGGATGCTGGATGAAAATACGGTTCGACGCTACATATTGACCAGGGACGCCATGAGCATCGATCGACTCGACGCGGCACTGCTCGACCTGCTCCACGCCGAGCCGAAGGTCGGGGTGCTCGAGGCGTCGAGACGCCTGGGAGTGGCGCGCGGCACCGTCCAGGCGCGACTCGACCGGCTCGAACGCACCGGCGTGATCACCAGTTCGGCACCGACCCTCGACCCGGAGGCCTTGGGGTTTCCGGTGGTCGCGTTCGCCACCCTCGAGATCGCCCAGGGCAACGGGCACGCCGCGGTCGTCGAGCACCTGACCGCCATCCCCGAAGTGCTCGAGGCGCACACGATCACCGGGGCCGGCGACGTCCTGGTCCGCGTGGTGGCGCGTACCCACGCGGACCTGCAGCGGGTGATCAACTCGATCGTCGACGGGCACAACGTATTACGCTCGTCGACCGTCATCGCGACACAAACCCAGATCGCCCTGCGCCACGACCAACTCGTCCGCGCCGCGGCCCCGCCGCCAACCGTCAGCGGTCCTCGGGACTCAACTCGTCCAGCAGGGAACTGAGCACGGAGCAGGCGTCGTCGAACCGGTCGTGGCCGACGATGCCGCCCCAATGGTGCTCGATCTCGGCGACCCGCACCGCGGCGTCCTGCAGCGCCTGCCGTCCCCGCGCGGTCGGGACGACCAGTTTCGCCCGCCGGTCCCGCGTGTCCGGAATCCGCTCGACGTACCCGAGGTCCTCGAGATCGTTGATGAGTTCGGACGCGGCGGACAGACTCAGTTCGGCACGGGAGGCGATCTCCGTCAATCGCCGGCCCTCCCAGCCGATGTTGCCGAAGATCTGTAGATGCGGCGGGCGGATGTCGCCGTAACCGCGTTCCGCCATGGGCTCGCTCAACTCCCGGCGGAACTCGTGCAGCAAACGAACCAGCAGCTGCCCCACCGCCGGCCGATCGGACGGCAGACCTCTTGACCGTTCCATGACACAGGAGAATACTACGGTTACCGAAGTTTCGGTTTCCGAAGCAATACTCGACATCACGCACCTGGGGCATCCCATGGACACACAATCGATCACCCGAACCGTCCCGACGAGCGTCGGGAACCTCGCCGTCCACGTCACCGGCAGCGGGCCGCCGACCGTGCTGTGGCACAGCCTTTTCGTCGACTCGACGACGTGGGCGCCCCTGCGCAGCCATCTGGTCGCGCACCGGCAGTTGATCTCGATCGACGGACCCGGCCATGGGGCCAGCACAGCCGTACAGCGGCGGTTCACGATGGACGAGTGCGCTACGGCGGCAATCGCCGTCCTCGACGCGCTCGACGTCACCGAGCCCGCCGACTGGGTGGGCAACGCCTGGGGTGGACACGTCGGACTCGTCGCGGCCGCCGACACTCCCGACCGGTGCCGCACCGTGGTCACCATCGGGACACCGACCCAGGCCCTCACCCGCAGGGAACGCGCCAGGATCGTGCCGATGGTGTGGGCCTACCGCATCGCCGGACCGATTCCACCGCTCACCACCGCGGTGATGAACGTCCTTCTCGGCAAGGAGCTTTCACGAACGCACCCGCAACAATTCCGGGCCGTCTCCCGCAGCTTCCGGCAGGCTCCGCGACGCGGCATGCACCAGGCGATGCAGTCGATCATGCTGCACCGCAAGGGCCTCGACCCTCTCCTCCCCCGGATCGGGGCGCCGACGCTGATGGTCGTCCCCCGCGCAGACACGATGATCTCCCTCGAGCAGGCACGGGCCGCCGCGGCGACGATGCCGCACGCCGCGGCCACCACGGTGGACGGCGCCGGCCACATCACACCCCTGATCGCCGACCCGGCCGCACTCGCCGACCTGATCACCGCCTTCTGGCGCGACCCCGTGGGATACCTCGCGATGATCAGCACCTCGGCATGACGAGCGGCCACCCGATCCCGGACCCCGTCGGTCCGGGACAGGAATCGGTGTGGGACTACCCGCGGCCACCCGTGGTCCAGCCGAGCGGCGAGTTGGTGGAGGTGCGGTTCGGCGGGCAACTCGTCGCACGCACGCGCAACCCGCTGCGTCTGCTCGAGACGAGCCACCCGCCGACGTACTACCTGCCGCGCACGTGTTTCGCCGAGGGGGTCTTGCATCCGGTTGCCGGGAGCACGGTGTGCGAGTGGAAGGGGCGGGCGGATTATTTCGACGTCGTCGCGGGCGGACACGTCGCCGAGCGTGCGGCGTGGCACTATCCCCGGCCGGTCGCCGGGTACGAATCTCTCGTCGGGCACGTTGCGGTCATGCCGGGATCGATGGACGGCTGTTTCGTCGACGGCGAGCGGGTTCGGCCCCAGACGGGGGGCTTCTACGGCGGGTGGATCACCGATCGGGTGGTGGGCCCGTTCAAGGGTGTGCCCGGGAGTCGCTTCTGGTGATCGTCCTGGTCAGACGCTTCACCCGCTACCGTGGGACTCGTCCTTCTCCCACGGCGGCAGGTCGTCGACGATCAGGGCAACGATCCACGGCAAGGGAAGGGACGCACCGATGATCGCCACAGCCACCCACGGGTTGCCGGACAGGCCGTAGACCACCGCCGACAGCACGAACGCGAGGATCCTCAACGACGACACGATCACGTACTTGCGCACCCGGACCCGATGCTGTTGCTCGAGTGACACCGATGCCGTGGTGATGCTGACCGGGTGGCGGGCGGTGCCACTCGGCGCGGAGGTCCACCGGAAGGTCGGACCCGTGACGGCGGACCGTAGTGCGCGGGAAAAGTTCACCACACCGGAATACCCCGGACAGTGCAGAGCGCAACACCCATCGCCGGTGCCACGGTCGGCCGGAAGAACGGGATCGCAGATGCGTAGAGCCGCGGCCACGATCCCCATCCGTTCCTCGACCGACATCACGCGCCTCGGAGCGACGGCTACTGTCGAGTCATGGCCACCACAGCTGACCACCTGAGAAGCACACTCGACGGACGCTGGCGGGAGGTACGCGAGCGTGTCAGGGCGGAACTGTCCGGCTCCCCCGACTTCGCACCGCACTACACCCCCGACCTCGACGAGGCCCGCGCCAAGACGCTGGCGCAGTTGCGTCTGCTGGCGAGCAACGGCTACGCCGCCGACGGATTCGCGAAAGACCACGGCGGCACCGGTGACGCCGGAGCCGCAGTCACGAGCATCGAGATGCTCGCGATGTCGGACCTGTCCCTGATGGTCAAGGCCGGCGTGCAGTGGGGACTGTTCGGCGGCGCGATCGAGAACCTCGGCACCGCGCGCCACCACGAGGCGTACGTGAAGCGTCTCGTCGCCCTGGATCTGCTGGGGTGTTTCGCGATGACCGAGACGGGTCACGGCAGCGACGTACAGGCGCTCGAGACCACTGCCACGTACGACGCGGACGCGGGCGAATTCGTCATCCACTCCCCCACGCCGTCCTCACGCAAGGACTACATCGGCGGGGCGGCGCAGCACGCGACGATGGCGGCCGTGTTCGCGCAGTTGATCACGGGCGGCGAGTCGCAGGGCGTGCACTGCTTCGTGGTACCGATCCGGGACGAGGACGGCAACGACCTCCCCGGCGTCCACACGTCGGACTGTGGCTACAAGGGTGGGCTTCCCGGTGTCGACAACGGCCGAATCACGTTCGACCAGGTCAGAATTCCGCGCGAGAACCTACTCAACAAGTACGCGGACGTGGAACCCGACGGCACGTACACCTCGCCGATCGACAACGCGAACCGCCGATTCTTCACGATGGTGGGCACTCTCGTGCGGGGACGGGTCACGGTGGGCGGGTCCGCCGGCGCCGCCGCCCGCGTCGCATTGTCGATCGCCACCCGATATGCGTTGCAGCGCAGGCAGTTCAATGCGCCGCAAGCCGAGGACGAGGTGCTGCTCATGGACTACCTCGTCCACCAGCGCAGGCTGTTCCCGCTGATCGCACGCTCCTACGCGCTCCAGTTCGCCCAGAACGAGCTCGTCGCCAAGATGCACGAGATCCAGAGCAGTGCCGACGCCGACCCCCAGGAACAGCGTGAGCTCGAGGGCCGCGCCGCCGGGCTCAAGGTCGCGAACACCTGGCACGCCACCCGTGCGATCCAGGAAGCCCGTGAAGCGTGTGGCGGCGCCGGGTACATGGCCGAGAACCGTCTCACGGCGCTCAAGGCGGACACGGATGTGTTCACGACGTTCGAGGGCGACAACCACGTCCTGACGCAGCTGGTGGCCAAGGAACTGCTCACGTCCTACGCGGACGAGGTGCGCGGCATGAGCCCCGTCGAATGGATGCGCTTCGCGGCCACCACGGTCTCCGACGTCGTCAAGAAGCGCACCGCCGCGCAGCAGATCATCCAGACGATCCTCGACACGAGGCAGGACAACGAGGAGGACGGCAGCCTCTTCAACCGCGGCACCCAGCTGACGATGTTCGAGGACCGCGAGCAGTACCTGCTCTCGACCGCCGCCCGTCGCCTCCAGGGTGCGCAGAAGCGCGAGGAGAACCCGTTCGACGCCTTCAATTTCGTGCAGGATCACGTGCTGCACGCCGCGCAGGCGCACATCGACCGGGTCGTGCTCGAGGCGTTCGTCGCCGGCATCGACGAATGCGAGGACGACGACGCCCGCGACCTGCTGAGCGATGTCTGCGACCTCTACGCGCTGAGCGTGATCGAGGAGGACAAGGCGTGGTTCATGGAGCACCGGCAGCTGTCGGTGGAGCGGTCGAAGGCGGTGCAGCGGGGAATCAACGAACGTTGCCGGTCGCTGCGGCCGCACGCGCAGACGTTGATCGAGGGACTCGGGGTTCCCGAGGCGCTACTCGGCTCCGCGATGCTCGACGGTCCCGGGACCGACACCGTCCGCAAGACCCAGATCTTCCGGTGACGAGGACGGCTCGGCGGGTTCGCCCGCCGGGCCGGACCGGAACCGGCGTACCGAGTCGATCACCAGCAACCCCGCGACCGTCAGCAGTCCGGCGGCGACGGCGATCCACGACCCCGAATACTCGGTTCCCTCGAAGGAGGGTGCACCCGGCGCCACGGGACCGAACTCCGAGGTGACCTGGGCGTGGTTCCAACACCACACCGCGGCGACGACACCGGCCACGGCGCCGATCCACTCCGCTGCCACCACCACGGTCCGGCGGTTCATTCCGCCGACCCGTCCGCCGACTTCGCGAGCAGCGATTCGAGCTGCGCGCGCAGTGCCACGTCGTCTTTGGCCCACGCCTGCACCAGGGCACCGTCCCGCAGTCGCAGCCCGATGCCCGTCCGCCGGCGGGGAACCGCGGACAGCTCTCCCAGACTCCGGGCGGTTTCCCACGGCTGCTGCTCGTACGACTCCGGGTCGGCCGGGGGCATGATCTTCACGATCTCGGTGATCGGCAGGTCTTCGGCGCCCTGCCGCAGCGACGACGTCGTGAGTTCGACGCTGGCATGCCTGCGCGCGGCCACCACCTGCACGTAGACGAAACCGCTGAGCAGCACCGCGAACAGCGGCAGCGCGAACCAGTGCACCACCGGGCCGGTGAGCAGTTCGATGATCAATGCGATCAGGCAGAACACCGGACCGAACGCCACCATCCGCCAGCGGGCGCCGGGCTCACTGAACAAGACGGCTGGTTCGCTCACACGCTCATCCTGCGACATCGTGGCCCGCGAGGAAAACGTGAGGCACGTCAGGAGAGGGCGCCCGGGATCACGACGAGCAACAGGGTCAGCAGTACGAAGGCCACGATGAGGGCGAACATCAGTGCTTCCTTGCGAGACCCGTGTGCTCGATCGTCAGCGCGCATGGAGAAAAGTCCTTCGGTCGAAATGAAGTCTGCGGTCTGCCCTTGTGACGTACTTCACGGTACATCTTTATATTTCACGAGCAAATCGAAGCTACTCGGCGGAGGGGGGCAACCTCAGGAAGTAGCTGTTGGAATCCTTGCGGTGCATCAGCACGACGGCGCCGACGGCCACCACGGCCTGGAGAATCTGCACGCCGCCCAGAGCGAGCGCGGTGCCGCTCCCGTCGGATCCGATGCCGAAGAGCACCGGGACGGTCCACACCACCATCATCACGCACGCGATGGTGAGCAGCATCCGGGCCCAGTTCCGGCCCTTACGCATGAAACGCACGAACAGGAGGAACAGCCCGGTGAGGATCAGGATGAGGACGACCGTGAATCCGATACCCACGTAGAACAGCGACTCCACGCTGTCGCGGCTCATGTCGACCTCGCCGGAGGTAACGCTGGGGTTGTTCATCAGTTCGTCGACGAACGTCGACTTCTCCCCCACCACCAGAACCATCGCGGCCAGCGCCTGGATCAGACCGAGCCCGGCCACCGCCCACAGCAGCTGCGCCGCGGTGCCCACGTCGACCGGTGCCGGACGTTCCGGCTTCGGCTGCGGCACCGGCGGGGGGTACGGCAAATTGTGCGGAGACGGGCCCTGCTGGTGCGGTGCCTGGTGCGGCGGTGTCGGTGGCCACTGCTGGGTCATGGCACTACCGTATCCGCCGACGAAACGATCACAACCAGCCGGCCGCTTCGGTCGCCCAGTACGTCAGCACGACGTCCGCGCCTGCGCGGCGGATACTGGTCAGCGATTCGAGGATCGCGGCGTCCCGGTCGATCCAGCCGTTCTGTGCGGCGGCCGTGATCATGGAGTACTCGCCCGAGATCTGATACGCCGCAACGGGGACGGGCGAACGGTCCGCCGTCTCGCGCAGGACGTCCAGGTAGGACATCGCCGGCTTCACCATCACCATGTCGGCACCCTCGTCGATGTCGAGGTCGACCTCGCGCAGCGATTCCCGGCGATTGGCCGAATCCTGTTGGTAGGTGCGGCGATCACCCTGCAACGACGAACCGACGGCCTCACGGAACGGGCCGTAGAACGCCGATGCGTACTTCGCCGAGTACGCGAGTTGACCGACGTCGGCGTAGCCCGCGTCGTCGAGTGCCTTGCGGATGGCGGCGACCTGGCCGTCCATCATTCCGCTCGGACCGAGCAGATGCGCGCCGGCCTCGGCCTGCGCGACCGCCATGTCGACGTACCGCTGCAGTGTGAGGTCGTTGTCCACCGCACCGCTCGCGTCGAGAACACCGCAGTGACCGTGGTCGGTGAACTCGTCCAGGCAGGTGTCCGCCATGACCACCGTCGCATCGCCGACTTCGTCTGCGAGCCAGCGCAATCCGCGGTTCAGGATGCCGTCCGGATCGGATGCACCGGAACCCTCGGCGTCCTTGTCGTCGGGACGCGGCACCCCGAAGAGCATGAGTCCACCGAGTCCCGCCTCGACCGCCTCCCTCGCCGCCCGCCGCAGCGAGTCGGGTGTGTGCTGGAAGACACCGGGCATCGACGAGATCTCACGAGGCTCGTCGATACCGTCCGCGACGAACATCGGCAACACGAGATGCCGTGGCTCGAGCGAAGTCTCGGCGACGAGACGACGCAGGGCCGGTGTCCGGCGAAGCCGTCGCGGTCGGTGGGTCGGGAACAAGGACATGCCCTCCTTCGTCGGGCCCGTGCGCCTTTTTGGCAGTGGGAACAACCAAAAAGGCGCACAGGCGCGTAGCGCCTATCGCCGAGCGCGGGACTTCTTGCGCGGCGGGGGCAGTGCGCCCTCGGCACGCAGGCGCGCGGCGTGCTCGGCGAGAGCCTCCACCAGCGGGCCGACCTGAGCGGTCTCCGGCTGCACGTCCACGCGCAGGCCGAACTCGATGGCCGTCTCGGCGGTCTTCGGACCGATGCAGGCAACGAGGGTGCGCGCGTGCGGCTTTCCGGCGATGCCGACGAGGTTGCGCACCGTCGAGGACGAGGTGAAGCAGACGGCGTCGAACCCACCGGTCTTGATCATCTCGCGGGTCTCGGCCGGCGGCGGCGCAGCCCGGACGGTGCGGTAGGCGGTGACGTCGTCGATTTCCCAGCCTCGTTCGCGCAGGCCCTCGGCCAGCGTCTCGGTGGCGATGTCGGCGCGGGGCAGCAGAACCCGGTTGACCGGGTCGAACACGTCGTCGTACGGGGCGAATTCGGCCAGCAGGCCTTCGCTCGACTGCTCGCCGGAGGGCACGAGTTCGGGGTTGATTCCGAACGAGCGCACCTTGGCGGCCGTGGCCTCACCGATGCAGGCGATCTTGACGCCGGAGAACGCGCGGGCGTCGAGCCCGAACTCCTCGAACTTCTCCCACACCGCACGCACCGCGTTGGTGGACGTGAAGACCACCCACTGGTACCGGCCGTCGACGAGGCCCTTCACGGACCGTTCCATCTGCGCCGGGCTGCGGGGCGGCTCGACGGCGATGGTGGGCACCTCGATCGGAATGGCGCCGTGCGTGACGAGGCGGTCGCTCATTTCGCCTGCCTGATCCTTGGTGCGCGGCACCAGGACCTTCCAGCCGTACAGTGCGCGCGACTCCCACCAGGACATCTTGTTGCGCTGGGCGACGACCTTGCCGACCGTCACGACCAGCGAACCGACCAGTTCGGAACCGGCCTCGTTCAGCGTCGCGAGGGTTGCCTCCACGGTGCGCTGCTGGCGGGTGGTGCCGCGGACCGTGATGGCGGCCGGGGTCTGCGGAGCCAGGCCGTGCTCGACGAGGGCGCTCGCCGTCTCGGCGAGATGACCCGACGTGGCATGCAGGACCAGCGGTCCGGGTGCGGCGGCCAGGGCAGCCCAGTCGACCTCGCCGCGGACGTCGGCCTCGGTGTGTCCCGACCCCAGTGCCATACCGGCGTAGGACGGGACGGCGGACGCGGACGGCAGGCCCGGCAGGACCTCGAACTGCACCTGGGTGCGGGCGACGGCGGTGACCTCGGCGATCACGGAGTCAGTGGTCAGCGGGTCGCCGGACACCAGCCGCACGACGTCGTGGCCGTTCTTCGCCTCGTGGACGAGGGTCTTCGCGACCTCCGCCGGCTCACCCAGTGCGGGACGGACCTCCGCGAGCGGCTCACCGGTCTCGGCGTCGACGCCCAGGTCGGTGCCCACCAGGACCGTGACGCCCTTGTCGACGTCGGGGTCGGTGAAGGCGAGGGTCGCTGCGGCAAGGACGTCCCGTGCGTGCACGGTGAGCAGTGCCGGATCGCCCGGTCCGGATCCCACGAACAGGATTCGTCCGGGGGTGTTCTTACGGACTCGGCTCATCGGTAATTCTCCAGTGCGATCATGTGTCGAGATGGGTACAGGAAGCGGATCGGCCGATCAGTCGGCCTTCGCACATCAAACATCGGCATCACCGGCCTCGGTGACATTCATCAGCTCCCGCGCACCGAGCTCGAGAAGCTCACGCGCGACGGAGCGGCCGAGTTCTTCGGCGTTCTCCGGGGAGCCCACGGCCCCCGTGCGTATGACGTCGGAACCGTCGATGGCTGCGGCGCAGCCCCGGACGGACAGTTCGTCGAAGATGTGGCCGTCGTCGTCGAGTGATTCGACGACCTCAGCGATGGCGCCGACGGGCGCGGTGCAGCCGGCCTCGAGCTCCGCGAGCAGTGCGCGTTCCGCCGTGACGGCGGCGCGGCTGTTCGGGTCGTCGAGCTCCGACAGGATCGCGACGAGCGCTGTGTTCGCCGACAGGCATTCGACGGCGAGCGCGCCCTGCGCGGGTGCGGGCAGCATCTGGACCGGTTCGATGGACTCGGTGATCAGGTCCAGTCGTCCGATCCGCGCCAGGCCCGCTCGGGCGAGGACGACGGCGTCGAGTTCGCCGGACTCGACCTTGCCGAGGCGCCGCTGCAGGTTGCCGCGCAGCGGGCGGATGTCGAGGCCGAGGCCCAGCGCCCGGAGCTGCGACGTGCGCCGCGGTGCGGACGTGCCGACCTTCGAACCGGCGGGCAGTTCACCGAGTACCAGTCCGTCGCGGGCCACGAGCGCGTCGCGGGGATCCTCGCGCGGCGGGATGGCGGCAATGGTGAACCGTTCGTCGGGGGCGGTCGGCAGGTCCTTGTAGGAGTGGACGGCCACGTCGACGCGTCCGTCGGCGAGCGCTTCCCGGAGTTCGGCGGTGAAGACGCCGACTCCGATCTTCTCCACCGATTCCATGGACTGGTCGCCCTTGGTCTTGATGATGACGAGTTCGGCGTCGTGCCCGGCCGAGATCAGTGCGTCACGCACGGTTCCGGCCTGGGTGGTCGCGAGCTCACTCCCACGGGTTCCGATCCGCAGCGTACGGGTGCCGACGGCGCTCATGCCTGCGATTCCTTCCCATGGTTGTCGTCTGTGACGAAGCGGCGCAGGCGCGGGTCCTGGCCGGCGATGAAGCCATCCGTGATGTCGATGGCGCTCAGGTCGGTGGCGCCGCCGAGGTCGGTGGGCTTGGCGACGGCCTCGACGGACCCGGGGCTGAGTTCGAACAGCTCACGCAGGGCGGCGGCGTAGGAGTCGCCACCGGGTGCGGAGGCGAGCTGCTTCACCCTGACCGTGGGAGCGTGGAGGAGTTTGTCGACCACTCGCCGCACGGTGCGTGCGACCTCGTCGCGCTCGGGGTCGTCGAGTCCGGGCAGACGCGAATCCAGTCGCATCAGTTCCGCCTCGACCACGTCCGCGGCGCGCTGGCGCAGGGCGGTGACGGTCGGCGTGACCTCCGCCAGCCGCTGGCCGGCGAGGTAGTTGGCGAGTTCGGCAGCGACGATCGTCCGGGCGGCGTCGGCGTCGGATGCGGCGGCGCCTGCGGCGGGATCGCGCTGCAGCGATTCCATGTCGAGGACGGTGACCCCGGGCAGGCCCGACACGGCGGGCTCCACGTCGCGGGGCAGTCCGAGGTCGCAGATGACGAGGGGGCGTTCGGCGTCGCGGCCGGGCTGTGCCAGCGCCCGGTGGGTGTCCGCGAGCGTGACGACGGCGCCGACCGCGCCGGTACAGGTCACGAGGACGTCCGCCTGGGCCATCGCGGCCGGGAGTTCACTCAGCTCGAGGGCATCCGCCTCCACACCGTTGGACCGGGCGGTGTCGGCGAGGTGCTCCGCACGCTCCTTGGTGCGATTCACGACGACGATGCGGCCGATCCCGGCACGCGTGAGGTGCGCGACCGACAGGCCACCCATGGATCCGGCGCCGACCACGACGGCGGTGCGTCCGGCCAGTCCGCCGTCGCCGACGATGCCGGCAGCCCGGTCGAGGGCCACGGACACGACGGACGCGCCCGCCGAGTCGATGCCCGTCTCCGAGTGCACCCGCTTGCCGACGCGCAGCGCCTGCTGCGCGAGTTCGTGCAGCGTGCGGCCCGCGGCCTGCTGGGCGTCGGACGACGCGTAGGCGGTCCTGATCTGCCCCAGGATCTGCTGCTCGCCGATCACCATCGAGTCGAGGCCGCTGGCCACGGCGAACAGGTGCTCCGCCGCCGCCTCGCTGTAGCGGACGTACGCGTGCCGGTGCAGATCGGTGAGATCCAGTCCGGAGTGGTCGGCAAGCAATTCGCCGACCTCGGACAGCGCACCGTGGAACGCATCGACGACGGCGTAGATCTCCACCCGGTTGCAGGTGGAGACGATCATCGCCTCCGAGATGTGCGACGACGCCAGAAGCTTGTCCGTCAGCTTCGGGCGATCGGTGTCGGTGACAGCTACCCGCTCGAGAACCGGCACCGGGGCCGTCCTGTGCGAGACCCCGACAAGCAGAACACTCACGGCGCGATCACTGATCCGTTTCTTGGTGCGGTGGACGGGACAGCCGAATGTCCGATGCGGACGCGGGGAGCGGTGGGGACCGATTCCGTGTTGCGTGCGCTGTTGAACGAGAGGACCTGCATTTCGACCGCGAGGTCGACGCGGCGCATCTCGACGTGATCGGGGACGTCGAGCGAAGTCGGGGAGAAGCTGAGGATGCAGCGCAGTCCGGCGCGCACCAGACGGTCGGCGACTTCCTGCGCCGCCTCGTCGGGCGTCGAGATGACACCGATGGTGGCCTCGAGTTCGGCGCAGGCCTGTTCGAGTTCGTCGACGTGCCGCACGGTGAGGTCGCCCACCGGCGCACCGACCCGCGCCGGGTCGCTGTCGAACAGTCCGACCATGGAGAACCCGCGACGGCCGAAGCCGCCGTAGCCGGCGAGCGCCTGGCCGAGGTTTCCGACGCCGACGAGCACCACCTTGTGTCCGCGGTCCAGGCCGAGTGCTCGCTCGATGCGGGCCCGCAGGCGCGTCACGTCGTAGCCGACGCCGCGCACACCGTTCGGCCCCAGGAAGGAAAGGTCCTTGCGGAGCTTCGCGGAACCGACACCGGAAGCGGCGGCGAGTTCTTCGCTCGAGACGATGATCGTGCCGCGTTCCGTCAGCACTCCGAGGACCCGCAGGTACGTCGCGAGGCGCGTCACCGTAGCCTGGGGGATGTCCCGCGATTCGGGGAGCGGAGCCGCGCCGGCGACCGAGGGGGCCGGAGACCCGACCACAGACTGCCCGACCGCCCCCGTGACGCCAGGGGCCACAGACCCATGCGTCTGGTGCGTTTCGGTCACGTCGTTGGCTCCTCGTCCGACCGGCATTCGATGCCGTTCTTCACGATGCTCCGGGGAATTGTTCACACCACGGTAACTGCTTGTGAACCCATGCACAAAGTCGCTGCGACTGCGCGACATGCGGTCCTACCTGCACGGCATCGGAAGATCCCACTTTTAGGGTTCCCTTACTTGCGTAAATCCGAGCGAAGGCGCTCTTCGTCGACCTCCCAGTAACTGTGCTCACGTCCGTCGAGCAATACCACCGGCAATCGGTCGCCGAATTCGGCCCGCAATTCGGGGTCCGTGGCCGCCGCCTCGTCGACGTCTATGCACGTCAGTTCCAGCCCGAACTCCTCGCACACCACCAGCAGCCGCTCGCGGGCCGGCGCGCACGCACCGCACCCCGCCCTCGTGAGAAGCGTCACCTCGTGTCCGTTCGTGCTCATGCCTCGCCACTTCCTTTCGACGCGTCCGGTGGAGTCACTGTGCCGTTTCGGGGTCCACAGACGCCAATCGACTCGGAGATGAACGTCACACAGTCCCCCCTGCACGGCCATCCACCCGCCCCGTCCCCGATTCGGGGGATAGGCTGCTCCCAGAGGCTTCTGCGATACGGGAGGTGCGAGTGCCTGCGCGATCACTACCGAACGGCACGGGTTTCGGTTCAGGTCTGGCGGGGATCATCCTCCCGGGCCGACGCCAGTTCAGGAATCCGCTGGGACCCAGCGAAGCCGAGGTACGTGCCAACGTCGCAGGTGAGGCGAGTGCCGATGCGGCCCTCGCACTTCACGTCGCGTCCGGCGAGGATACCGAGGTGGTGGAACACGACGTTCCCCTCGACCTCACGGCGGCCGCGTTCTTCGACGTCGACAACACGATGGTCCAGGGCGCCTCGATCATCCACTTCGCCCGCGGACTCGCGGCCCGCAAGTACCTGAAGACGTCCGACCTCGTCGACTTCGCGTGGAAGCAGATCAAGTTCCGCATCACCGGCAAGGAGAGCAGCGACGACGTCGCCTCCGGCCGGGAGAAGGCCCTCTCCTTCGTCTCCGGACGGTCGACGGCCGAGCTCGCCCGGCTCGGTGAGGAGATCTACGACGAGGTGATCGCCGACAAGATCTGGCCCGGCACCCGGGCACTGGCGCAGATGCACCTCGACGCCGGTCAGCAGGTGTGGCTCGTCACCGCGACCCCGGTGGAGCTGGCCCAGGTCATCGCGAAACGCCTCGGCCTCACTGGTGCCCTCGGCACGGTGGCCGAGAGCGAGGACGGGATGTTCACGGGGCGTCTGGTCGGCGACATCCTGCACGGCCTCGGCAAGGCGCACGCCGTGCGCGCCCTGGCCGTCCGCGAGGGGCTCAACCTCAAGCGCTGCACCGCGTACTCGGACAGTCACAACGACGTACCGATGCTGTCGCTCGTCGGCACGGCCGTCGCGATCAACCCCGACACCGATCTGCGCGAGCTCGCCAAGAACCGGGGCTGGGAGATCCGCGACTTCCGGACCGGACGCAAGGCCGCCAAGATCGGCGTCCCCACGGCGCTGCTCCTCGGCGCTGCCGGCGGCGCACTCGCCGCGATCGTCGCGCGCCGCCGCGAACAGGCGGCCTGAGCCGCCGGTTCAACGATTCAGCCGAGGAACACGTTGCGGCGCTTCGCGAGGAGCCGGTAGAGCGTCTGCTGGATGGTCTCCCGGACGTGGTCGGTGACCTCGAACAGTTCCATCGGATCGTCGGCCGCCGCCGCGTCGTAGGTGTCGGTGACGATCGGCTTGCCGAACTCGATGTACCACTTCGACGGCAGCGGAACGAGGCCGAGCGGTCCGAAGTGCGGGAACAGCGGGGTCACCGGGAAGTACGGCATCCCCAGCAGCCGGGCGAGCGTCCCCAGTTCGCCGATCTTCGGGTAGATCTCCTCGGACCCGACGATCGAGCACGGAATGATGGGCGCACCGGTCCGCATGGCGGCGGACACGAAACCGCCGCGGCCGAACCGCTGCAGCTTGTAGCGTTCGCTGAACGGTTTGCCGATGCCCTTGAAACCTTCGGGGAACACGGCCGCGACCTCCCCGTCCTGCAGGAGGCGCACGGCGTCCGGGTGGCACGCGAGGGTGTGCCCGGCCTTGCGGGCGACACCGCCGACCAGCGGCATCTCGAAGGCCAGATCGGCGGCCAGCATCCGCAGCGGGCGATGCGCGGGGTGATGGTCGTGGACGGCAACGGACGTCATCAGACCGTCGATGGGCAGGACACCGGCATGGTTGGCGACCACCAGCGCGCCACCGGTCGACGGGATGTTCTCCAGACCGCTGACCTCGACGCGGAACCACTTGTCGAACAGCGGCCGCAGGATCGGGAGCCACACGTTCTCGGCGAAGTGCGGGTCGTAGCCGAAGTCGTCGACGTGATAGTCACCCGACAGCCGGCGGCGCACGAACTCGGCGGTGTTGACGATCTGCTCGGCCAGGGCGTTGCGGACGGCGTCGACGGCCGAAGACTCGGTGACGGGCTCGGGTGGGGTGATCACGGCGGGTGGAGGCATCGCGGACGGATGTCGGCTCTCGCTCTGCTCACGCCTCGATCGTCCGATAGCGGCCCCGCGCGCGGCTGTCGCACCGTGCAACGGAATGACCTTCGCCACTTCGTTCACCTCTCCCCTTTCGCCGTGCCGGTAAGAGCGAGTAGTGCGTTTTCTGCTGCGTCGACCCATTCGTTCTTGATGATCGGCTTGACGCCTGCCGCGCGAGCGAAGTCGTCGAGCGCCTGCATCGAGGTCCACCGTGGCTCGAAGGATAGTTCGCTTCGCATGCGGGTGGTGTCGAGTCCGCAACCGAAGTGGAAGTACTCGAGTTGCTCGGTGGTGTACGACCGCATCACCGGACCCATCAGCGCACGTCCGACGTTGCGGAACAACCCGAACGGCATCGGGACCTCGATCCGCCCGGCGCGACGGATGGCCTGGGACATCATGACCACCCCGTCGCCGGCGACGTTGAACGTGCCCGCCGGACCCGACACCGTGGCCCGTTCCAGTGCGGCGAGCGCGTCCTCCTCGTGCAGCACCTGCAGGCGTGCGTCGCGTCCGAGAATGGTCGGCACCACCGGTGAGGTGAGGTACTGCGCGACGGTCGCGTTGAGGCGGGGCCCGACCAGCGGTGCGAGGCGGAGAATCGACACGGCGATGTCGGGGCGCCTGCGCCCCATTCCGCGCAGATATCCTTCGATCTCGATGCAGTCCCGTGCGTAGGCGCCCGCGGGACGCCGCCGGGCACTCATCTCCTCGGTGAACTTGGCCGGGTCCTTGGCGCTGCAGCCGTACACCACGGAGGCCGAGCGCAGCACGACCTTCCGGACCGTCGGCGCCTTCTGGCAGACGGCGAACAACTGCATCGCGCCGATGACGTTCATGTCCTTCATGGCCGCGCGACTGCCCGACTTCGGCGGGCGCGCCAGCGTCGACGCGTGCACGACAGTGTCGACCTCGGCGTTGCGAATGACCTTGCCGATCAAGGGATTCCGGATGTCGGCGCGCACGAACTCGGCGCGGCCCATGCGGCGCAGCATGTCCTTGCTCGGCGACACCGCGTCCACCGCGATGACCCGCTCGATGTCCGGATTCTGAGCGAGCCGGGTGACCAGGTACCCACCCAGAAACCTGCTTGCCCCGGTGACCAGCACGACGCGCGGCACCGCCGTTCGCGTAGTACTGTCTCCGTCACTCACAACCACTAGGACCCCCGATCACGTAGCGAGTGACGTCAACGATACGTGCAGGAGGGGGATGGCGCTCCGCACAACGACAATTGGTCGGCCGCCCAATACGCGGAGGGGTCGGCGAAACGACGGATGCCCGCCACCGGAGGTGACGGGCATCCAGACGCAACTCTTTACTTACCGAGTTTCCTGCGCTGCACTCGGGTGCGGCGAAGCAGCTTGCGGTGCTTCTTCTTCGACATGCGCTTGCGTCGCTTCTTGATCACTGAACCCATAGCGGGTGTCCCTCACGTTCTTCTCTAGCGTTCCTGCGCACGCCGGTCACGTACGCCTGCGCCGCTCTGGCGCCTGGGCCTCGTTTTAACTAGCTCAGCGCCTTACGACACCAGCTGGCTGGTACGACAGTCGCTAATCGTACCGGTGCGGGTCCTCTCCCTGAAAACTAGGTCGCACCGCTACCGGCGAAACCGAGGTGACCCTCTTCGTGCCGATCGGTCAACCGGCGTCGAAGTACGAGGTTTCGAGGTAGTCGTGCACTGCTTTCGCATGCACTCTGAACGAGCGGCCCACACGGACGGCGGGCAGTTCGCCGCTGTGCACCAACCGATACACAGTCATCTTGGACACTCTCATCAGCGTCGCTACCTCGGCGACGGTGAGAAATTGCGTTCCGGCCAGTGCCGGTTGTCCGTCCGGGGCCGAGCCCTTGGACGGCTTTTTTGCAGACGTCATCAACCACTTACCTCCGGCACGTCTCGCGCCGCCGGCTTCCCCTCCGGCGGAACAGACACGCACGTGCTACTTCGAGCTTAGCGGGACGGATGGGGTTACTGCGACGGGTGTGGGCAATCGAATATTCATTCGGTTGACGTGCCGAGTTCGGCGGAACGAATTTTCGCGGCTTCGAGAGCGTCGAAAAAAGCTGTTCGGAGCCCGTTTCCTTCCAGCCGGCGGATCGCCGCCGCGGTGGTTCCGCCGGGCGAAGTCACGGCGGCACGAAGTTCGGTTGCGCTCTCCCCCGACCTGTCGAGCATGGCTGCGGAGCCGACCATGGTCTGCACGACCAGTTCGGATGCGGTCGCCCGGGTCAGTCCGAGCCCGACGCCCGCGTCGATCATGGCCTCGGCGACCAGGAAGAAATAGGCCGGACCGGAGCCGGAGACGGCGGTGACGGCATCGATCTGCGATTCGGGGACGACGACGACCTTGCCGACCGACGACAGGACGCCGCGCACCAGTTCGAGGTGCTCCTTCTTCACGTGCCTGCCGGGTGCGAGCACGCTGACGCCCTCACCGACCAGCATGGGCGTGTTGGGCATGACCCGGACCACCGGGAACCCGGCGGGCAGTCTCGTCTCGTAGAAGGCGGTGGGGATACCGGCGGCGAGCGACACGAGCAGCTGCTCGCGCTCGCCGTCGAGTTCCACCTTGGACACCTCGGTGAGCGCGGCCTCGACGTCGCCCGGCTTGACGGCCATCACGATGACGTCGGCGCCTTCGGCGGCGTCGGAGGGGGTGGTGACGCGCACCGAGTACGCCGCGGCCAGCTCGTCGGCGCGCGCCGGATGCTGCTCGGCCACCACCAGATCCTTGATGGCGTGACCTGCCTGCAGAAGCCCCGAGATGAGGGCCTCGCCGATCTTGCCGCCTCCGATTACCGCAATTCTCGTCATGCCGAACAGCCTGCCACGACGCTCTGCGGCGCCTTCCTAGCGGGGGATCATCGCCAATTGCCGGCTCTGCACGACGATCGCCCCGGAGGAGTCGAGGACGGTGTGGTCCTCCTCGAACCACGCGCCGCCGAGCACCGTGCTGCTGGCCATCACGCGCAGCCACCCCGGTGCCGGCTGCCTGCGCAGGTAGGTGGTCAGCTGCACCGTGGGCGCCCAGCCGAACATGCCGCGGTTCATCGTCACGGGGGCGCTGATGTCTCCGGTCATGATTGCGAACAGGGCCGCCGTGTCGGGATCGTCCTCGTCGCCCGCGCGCGGTCGCACCCACATGCGCACCTCGGGTTCGCCCTGGTTGCCGGTCAGGAAGTGCGCTGACGTCCCGTCGACCCGCATGTCGCAGCCCTGCGACACGTGGACGATCTGCCCCATCGGATGGTCGGCCGTGAGGACGACGGCATCGGCGGGCGGTTCCACCGGGAGCTGGGACAGGGCGTGGTCGCCGTTGTACTGCGGCTCCCCCACGTCGGGGACGCCGAGCGTGACCGACGCGTGCACGGCCACGCGGTCGCCCTGCGTCAGCTCCACATCGACGAACGACACCTGCTTGCCCTGCTTGCGCAGCGTCGTCGACAGGGTCACCTCGCCGGGATCGGGAGCGGACAGGTAGTTGGCACCGACCGCGAGGGGCTGCACCCGGGACAGCTCGGCGTCGCCGTTCTCGTCGAGCAGTCGCCTGCGGGCCGCGGCCGCGCAGAGCGACATCATCGAACCGCCGTGCACCTTGGGGCCGATCGTCCAGATCGGGTCGATCGACGCCTGATAGGTCCCGTCACCGGCAGCGGTGAGGACGTTGAGGTCGCGGAAGGGAGTTGAGCTCACTGCTGATCCTGTTCTTCGGGGTTGCGGAGACGCTTCTGCGCGACGTCCTGGTGTGCGAGGCGGCGCATCGCGGCGATCACCGGCTCGTAGATGGCCGTGCCGAGCACCGCGTAGCGGATCGCGTCCTCGGCCGGTTCGGTGGGCATGAGTCCGATGTCGATCTCGGCGATTCCGCGCACGTGCCGCCCGTAGGCCTCGAGCCGCTCCTCGGTCATCGGGATGCCTGCTTCTTCGAGCCCCTCGAGCGCGCGTTCGAGCTGGCCGACCGCGACGTACCGCGGGTCGTACACCTGCCCGAGCCTGTCGAGGACGGCGCGTGCCCGCGGGAACTCGTCCGTGTCGTCGGCGGAGGCGTCGAGGTAGGGCGGGAGTTGCGCGATGGCCTCGCCGAGCACCTCGAACAGCGAGCCGTGGGGATGGTCGACGAGCCGGAGGATCTCCCGGATGCGCGGAATCGGGAGTCCGGCTCCGGCCAGCGCCTTGACGAGGCCCAGCCGCTCGACGTGCTTCTCGCCGTACCGGGCCTGGGTGGCGCTCGTCGCCTCGCCCGGCATCAGCAGACCTTCGCGCAGGTAGTACTTCACCGTCGCGAGCGGAACGCCGGTACGGGCGACCAACTCGGAAACGCGCACGGCCCCTCCTTCGGCTCGTCGACTCTCGACCTCGGATACCCCAGCACTAGATACTAAAACTATCCAATATGGCGACGAGCTTACCGCAGCAGGGACGCGGCAGATATCTCAGGTGTCGTCGTGATCGCCACCGGAGTGGCTGCGCGACGACCCCGAGGCGGCGCGACCCGGTTCGAGGTGCTCCCGGGCGAACGCCAGCGCCTGCGCGAGCATCGAGGACCGTTCCCGCTGCGTCCGGGCGTTCTGCGTGTTGATCTCGATCACCGCCTGCCCATCGAATCCGGTGTCGACGAGATGACGGCACAACTGCGCGCACGGCTGGGCGCCGTGGCCGGGGATCAGGTGCTCGTCCATTGACGCGCCCCGACCGTCGGCGAGGTGAAGATGCGCGAGGCCCTCCCCCATACGCTCCGCCAGCTTCATCGCGTCCATTCCGGCCGTGGCCGTGTGGGACAGATCCAGGGTGTAGTGGGCGTGTCCCGAATCGGTGGGGTCGTAGGACGGGCTGAACGCCGACAGCGCCGCCCCCGGTCCGCCCCGCTTCCGGAGCCGCTGCGCGGACCTCTCCTTGCTGCCGAAGAAACCGTCCGCCCGCATCGGGAACATGTTCTCCACCGCGACGACCACATCGCTGCGCTGTTCCAGTTCGGCCACCTGATCGGCGAATCCCTCGGCGTACCGGCGCTGCCAGCGGAACGGGGGGTGCACCACGACACTCGTCGCCCCGAGCGACTCGGCGGTGCGGACGGAACGCTCCAGCTTCGCGACCGGGTCGGCACCCCACACCCGCTGCGAGATGAGCAGGCACGGCGCGTGGATCGCCTGGACCGGAATCGCGTACCTGCGCACCAGCCCGGCAACGGCCCCGATGTCCTGGCTGACCGATTCGGCCCACACCATCAGTTCGACGCCGTCGTATCCCAGATCGGCCGCATACCGGAACGCAGCCTCCGTGTTCTCCGGGTACACCGAGGCCGTCGACAGGCCCACCAGTACCTTCCGCCCGCGCGGTGACGGTCGAACCTGCCCGTGCCCACTGTCCCCGACCATGAGCAACTCAGCCCGACGCAAGCATGAAGGCTAACGGCCCCAGAGTGACGATCATCCCGACCACGACGGCGATCACGAAGCTGGTGATGTCGTCGGTGCGACGCAGGATGCGGACCATCGCGACCAGTCCCACGATGACGAGCAGCGCCAGAATCAGCGCGACCCACGGAAAGACGTCCCACAGCTTCTCGAAACCCTTGAAGAGCAGGGCCCCGGCGATCACGGCTACGACGCCCTGACCGATGAGGACGGCCCACTCGCGGGTGGAGTTCTCGCCTGCCTCGTCCTGCTTGCCCGCCTTCTCCGCTTTCGCGGCCTCGGCCTTCTCTGCCTTCGCCTCCTTGCGGGAACGGCGAGGGCTCTCGGGCTTCTGCGCGTCGCCCTCGCGCTTCTCGGTGTCCGCGTCGTCGGTGGCGGCCTCGATGAGGTCCGTCTCCTCGCCCGCGTTCGCCGCGTCCGAGTCCCGGGACTGCCGCATCAGGTCACCGGCCAGAGTCGAGCCGGACAGCAGCGCGGGTTCCGGCTTCGCCTTGGCGGGAGCCTCGGGCTTCGGCGTCTCGACGAACTTCGACGCGCCGTTCGTCGGCGCTGCGGGACCGGCCTTCGTTGCGGTTCCGGTTTTCACCGGCGCCTCCGTTTTCGCCGGCACCTCGGGCTTGGCAGGCGCTGCGGGCTTGGCAGGCGCTGCGGACTTCGCCGCCGGTTCGGCCTTGGCCGGGGTGTCGGGCTTCGGCGCCGGCTTCACGCGGGGAGCGGCGACGGTCGGCGCAGGCTCCGGCTTCTTCACGACCGGGGCGGCCACGGTGGGCGCCGGTGCGGACGCGGCGGCCTCGGGCGCCGGCCGTTCCTTCTGGACGGAGCGGCTGACCCAGGTTCCCTGGTGATCACGCGACGTCCCACCCGACACCACTCCGCGGCCACGACCGGCGGGGCGACTGGCGATGGGCTCGTCGTCATCGTCTTCGTCGTCGACGGGAGCCTTGAATGCTGCGGTGCGCCCGTCGGCACGCACGGACGGCGCCGCCGGTGCGGTGGTGCGCGGCGGCTCGGGCGCGGCAGATTCCGGTTCGGGTTCGGGTTCGAGTGCCCGCGAATCGGACGGATCCCGAACCACCGGAATTTCACCGGTCAGCTCGGCAACGGAGATTCCCCCCTTGACGCCGCGACGACGCCGCCCGCCCCGGGACTCCACCTGCTGTCCGTTGCGTTTGAGCAGCTCTGAAACAGAGATCTGCTGACTGTCCTCGGTCATCGAGCACCCACCATCAATTCACCGCCCATTTCCGTATCGAGCTTGCGGAGGATCAAACCCTCACGCAGAGCCCAGGGGCAGATTTCCAGTTCTTCCACGCCCAGTGCTCTCATGCTGGCCTCCGCAACGAGTGCTCCGGCCACGATCTGCTGCGACCTGTCGGAGCTCACCCCTTCCAATTCTGCACGGTCCGAGGCCGTCATCCGCGAAATGAAAGCTATGAGTTGCCTGAGACCGCTGGCGGTGAGGGTGCGCTTGACCCGCGGGCCCGCGCCGGAGGGCGCCGCGCCCGTCAGCCGGGCCAGCGAGCGGAACGTCTTGGACGTGCCGACGGCCCGATCCCACTGCCCCGCCGCGCGCAGTTCCTTGGACGGGACGGTCAGTTCGGCGTCCAGCCAATCCCTCAGCACGGCCACCCGACGCTTGCCCGGCGGGTCGGCTTCGAGCCAGTCCCGGGTGAGCCGTCCCGCGCCGAGTTGCAGCGACAGCGCGACGTCCGGGTCCTCGTCACCACCCGCCGTCAGCTCGAGGGATCCGCCTCCGATGTCGAGGTTCAGGATGCGGCCCGCGCTCCACCCGAACCAGCGGCGCACGGCGAGGAACGTCAGCCGGGCCTCGTCGACACCCGACAGAACCTCGAGTGCCACCCCGGTCTCGGTGTGCACTCGCTCGAGCACGGCGTCCGAATTGTTGGCGTCGCGCACGGCGGAGGTGGCGAACGCCATGAGCTCGCCGCACCCCGACGTCTTCGCGATGCTGGCGAAGTCTGACACCGTCGACACCAGGCGATCCGCACCCTGGGGGGTGATGTCACCCCGGTCGTCGGTGTTCTCGGCCAACCGCAGAGTCGACTTGGTCGAACTCATCGGTGTGGGGTGGCCGCCCCTGTGGGCGTCCACTACGAGAAGATGGACGGTGTTGCTTCCGACGTCGAGTACCCCTAGTCGCACATTGACACGGTACTGGGTCTACCGTCGGGCTTTGTGACAGCACGTAAAGCAGGGCGTTCACACAAGATGACGCCCAGCCCGGAAGTACCCCTCGACTTCGCTCGTGAATGGGTCGAGTTTCCCGATCCCGACAACGCCGAGCACATCATCGCCGCGGACATGACGTGGCTGCTCTCGCACTGGACCTGCGTGTTCGGCACCCCCGCCTGCCAGGGCATCATCGGCGACCGGCCCGACGACGGTTGCTGTTCCCACGGCGCGTTCCTCACCGACGAGGAGGACCTGGAGAAGCTGAACCGGTCAGTGAAGATGCTCACACCCGCGGACTGGCAGTTCATGGAGAAGGGTCTCGGCAAGAAGGGTTACGTCGAGGAGGACGACCTCGAGGACGAGCCCGCGCTGCGCACCCGCCGGTATCAGGGCGCCTGCATCTTCCTGAACCGCCCCGGCTTCGAGGGCGGCGTCGGTTGCGCGCTCCACTCGATGGCACTCAAGCGCGGAATCGAACCACTCGAGGTCAAGCCCGACGTGTGCTGGCAGCTCCCGATCCGCCGCACTCAGGAGTGGGTCGAACGCCCGGACGGCGAGCAGATCCTCAAGACCACCATCAGCGAGTACGACCGGCGCGGCTGGGGCGAGGGCGGCTCGGACCTGGACTGGTACTGCTCGGGCTCCCCCGACGCCCACGTGGGCGCCAAGGCCGTCTGGCAGTCGTACGCACCCGAGCTGACGGAACTGCTCGGCAAGGCCGCGTACTCGGAGCTGGCGAAGATGTGCAAACGCAGGGCCGGCCTCGGCCTCGTCGCCGTCCATCCCGCCACCGCCGCGGCGCAGAAGAAGGCCGCCGAGTAACGCATCAGACCCACCGGTCGATTTACCCGTCACGGCCCCGTTCCGGGCACAGCCATGACAGGAGAGATCATGTTCGCTCGAATTCTGACCGGTGCCCTGTTGACCGCCGCCGCGACGCTCGCCCTCGCGCCGACCGCGTCCGCCCAGCCGACCCCGGACTGGAACACCTTCTACGACAAGACGGCCAACTTCGTCGCACCGTTCGATCCGGGTGCCTTCGGCGACAAGGGTGACCGGGCAATTGTGCTGAGCCCGTACGGCACCGGCCGGGTCATCGAGTGCAAGGGCGACGGACACTACGTCGCGGTCTACTGCAGGCAGTTCGACGACCAGGGTCGCGAGCACGCCATCACGCAGATCATCTCGGCGCCGTTTCGCGGCGTCTACGTGTACAACCCGTTCTGACACACGCACACGAATTCGTCAGCCGCACAGGCAATTTCCTGCGCGGCTGACGAATTCGTGTGCAACTGTGGCGGATCGGCGTCCGCTCACGCCTCCAGTTTGTAGCCCAGGCCGCGGACGGTGACGAGATGCTCCGGCTTGGCCGGGTCGGTCTCGATCTTCGAGCGCAGACGCTTGACGTGCACGTCGAGGGTCTTGGTGTCGCCGACATAGTCCGCGCCCCACACCCGGTCGATCAGCTGCCCGCGGGTGAGCACCCGGCCCGAGTTCCGCAGCAGGTACTCGAGGAGGTCGAACTCCTTGAGCGGCAGCGTGACGGCCTCGCCGTTCACCTGGACCACGTGACGTTCGACGTCCATCCGGACCGGTCCCGCCTCGAGGACGGCCGAGTCCTGCGCGACGTCGAGTTCGCTGTCGACGCCGCGGCGCAGCACCGCGCGGATGCGGGCGATCAGTTCCCGCGCCGAGTACGGCTTGGTCACGTAGTCGTCGGCGCCGAGTTCGAGGCCCACCACCTTGTCGATCTCGCTGTCCCGTGCCGTCACCATGATGACGGGGACACCGGACCGGCTGCGGAGCTGCTTGCAGACGTCCGTGCCGCTCATGCCGGGCAGCATGAGGTCGAGGAGGACGATGTCGGCACCGGCCCGGTCGAACTCGGCGAGCGCGGACGGTCCGTCGCCCACGATCGTCGTCTCGAATCCTTCCTTGCGTAACAGGAATGCCAATGGGTCGGCCAGTGACTCCTCGTCTTCCACGATCAGCACACTTGTCATCGCTTGGCCTCCATACCGGTTTCTCTCTTCCCGACGTTTCCGCCCTCGGCGTCCACTGTCTCGATGTGTGCAGGAATCTGCAGGGTAAACGTCGAACCTGTTCCGGGCTTGCTCCACAGGTCGATCGATCCGTTGTGGTTGGCGGCCACGTGTTTGACGATCGCGAGGCCGAGCCCCGTTCCGCCGGTCGCGCGGGCCCGCGCCTTGTCGACGCGGAAGAACCGTTCGAACACCCGCTCCTGGTCTGCCTTGGCGATGCCTTCGCCGCGGTCGGTCACCGAGATCGCCACGTTGTCGCCGCGGATCGACCGGCTCACCGAGACGGGGGTGCCCTTCGGCGAATAGGCGATGGCGTTCTGGACCAGGTTGGACAGCGCGGTGACGAGGAGGGCGCGGTCGCCGAGCACTTCGTAGCCGCTGTTGTGGTCCGTGGTGACGGCGATGCCGGCGGCTTCCGCGGAGATCTTGCAACGCTGCAGCGCCTCGTCCACCACCTCGTCGACCGAGACGGCCTCGAGGTCGGGCAGTTTCTCGGCGCCCTGCAGCCGCGACAGCGCGATCAGTTCGGTGACCATCTTGCCGAGCCGGACGGATTCACTGAGCACGCGTTCGCCGAAGTGCCGGACCGAATCGGGATCGTCGGCCGATTCGAGGAGTGCCTCCGCCAGCAGACCCATCGCGCCGACCGGGGTCTTGAGCTCGTGGCTGACGTTGGCGACGAAGTCGCGGCGGGTCGCCTCCATCCGCACCTGCTCGGAGTCGTCGTCGGCGAACAGGACCACGAAGTTGTGGTCTTGCTTGCTGAGCAGACGTGCGGTGCCGCGCACCGCGATCCGATCGCGTCCGCGCTGCGGGTTCTTGGTACTCAGGTCGACCTCGACGGGTTCGCCGGTTTCGAGGACCCGGAGCGCCGCCACCCACGCCCGGTCGTCGACGAGCCGGTTCCGCACCAGGCCCAGCTCCTCCGCGCGGGGGTTGAACAGGACGACGTCGTGGAACTGGTCGACCACGGCGATGCCGCTCTCGGATGCCAGCACGATCAGGTCGAGCACCTGCGACATCGTGAGCCCGGACTGCTCTTCCATGCGCTGCGCCTGCCGGGTGGACAGCATGGGGATCAGCACGCCACCGACGAGGTAACCGACGAAGCCGCCCACGATGGCAAGCAAGACGGCCTGAACAACACTCACGCCTGAATCGTACGTTCGTGCGGCGGGCCGGTTACGCCGGGACCGGGCATTTCCGCGCACGTCACACGCGGCGACCGGAGTCTTCGTCCGCAGTTAACCTGCCGTTGGCCGGACGTCCCGCGAACGCGACGTCCGGCCGGTCGCACGGGTTACTTCCCGCCCTGGTTCGCGACCGCGGCGGCGCCCGCGGCGGCGGCCTCGGGGTCGAGGTACGTGCCCCCGGGGTTGAGCGGCTTCAGGTTCTCGTCCAGGTCGTAGCGCAGCGGGATGCCCGTCGGGATGTTCAGGCCCGCGATGTCCTCGTCGGAGATTCCGTCGAGGTGCTTGACGAGGGCGCGCAGCGAGTTGCCGTGCGCGGTGATCAGCACGGTCTTGCCCGCCTTCAGGTCGGCGGAGATGGTGTCTTCCCAGTACGGGATCAGGCGGACGACGACGTCCTTCAGGCACTCCGTCAGTGGGACCTCATCGAGGTTCGCGTAGCGGGGATCGGTGTCCTGGCTGTACTCGCTGCCGGCCTCGATCGGCGGCGGCGGGGTGTCGTAGCTGCGGCGCCACAGCATGAACTGCTCGTCGCCGTACTTGTCCTTGACCTGCGCCTTGTTGCGTCCCTGCAGGGCACCGTAGTGGCGCTCGTTGAGACGCCAGTCGCGGGTGACGGGAATCCAGTGCCGGTCGGCGGTGTCGAGCGCGATGTTGGCGGTGCTGATCGCGCGGCGCAGCAGCGACGTGTACAGCACGTCGGGGAGCAGGTTGTGCTCGAGCAGCAATTCGCCGGCACGCTTGCCCTCGGCGATGCCCTTATCGGTCAGGTGGACGTCCACCCAGCCGGTGAACAAGTTGAGCGCATTCCATTCGCTCTCGCCGTGGCGGAGCAGCACAAGGGTTCCGGTACTCATGCCGTTCATCCTGGCATGCCTCCCGGAACCCTCGCGCCGTGAACCCCTGCCGTCAGCTCCGGCCGGCCTCGCTTGCCCGGAGATCCTTGCGGAGGATCTTGCCCGCGGCGGACTTCGGCACCAGGTCGATGAACTCGACCTTGCGGACCTTTTTGTGCGGCGACACCCGCTCGGCGACGAACGCGATGACTGCAGCCTCGTCCAGGTCGGCGCCCTGCTGGCGGACGACGAACGCCTTCGGCACCTCCTCACCCTCGTCGTCGAGAACCCCGATGACGGCGGCGTCGGCGATCTGCGGGTGCGTCAACAGCAACGCCTCCAGTTCGGCGGGCGGCACCTGGTAACCCTTGTACTTGATGAGCTCCTTCATCCGGTCCACGATCGTCACCACCCCCTCGGAGTCGACGGTCGCGATGTCGCCGGTGTGCAGGTACCCGTCCGCATCCAGGGTCTCCGCGGTGGCCTCGTCGTTGCCAAGGTACCCGGCCATGATGTTCGGGCCCTTGCACCACAACTCACCCGGCTCACTGACACCCTCCGCCGGGTAGGCGACCTCCTCCCCGGTGGCCGGGTCGACCAGCTTGCACTCCATGTTCGCGATCGACGGACCCACCGAGTCCAGGGCGATGTCGTCACGGTCGAACGGGATCGCGTGCGAGACCGGGCTCATCTCCGACATCCCGTAGCCCTGCCGCACCCGGCACCCGAGCCGGTTCGCGACGGCCTTGCCCAGCTCCTGATCCAGAGGGGCGGCGCCGGAGAAGATCGAATGCACGCTCGACAGGTCGTAATCGTCGACCAGCGGATGCTTGGCCAACGCCACCGCGACCGGCGGGGCGATGAACACATACGTGCACTTCTGCCCGGACACGATCTTCAGGAATTCGACCAGGTCGAACTTCGGCATCGTCACCAAGCTCGCCCGGTTGTACAGGGCCGCGTTCAGCAGCACCGTCATCCCGTAGATGTGGAAGAACGGCAGCACCGCGAGCAGTTTGTCGTCGGCACCGATGCCCATCCGCGGGTTGATCTGACACACATTCGCCACCAGGTTGCGGTGCGTGAGCATCACCCCCTTGGGCCGGCCGGTGGTCCCGGACGAGTACGGCAGCACCGCCAGCTGGGTCGCCGGATCGAACGACACCTCCGGGGCGGGGGCGCCGTCGGCCAGCAGATCTTTCAGCGACGGGTGCCCGTCGGCGCCGTCGAGGACGATCACGTTCTCTACCGGGATCCCGACGCGGGCCGCGGCATCCTTGGCCTGCGGCAGCAGTGGGGAGACGGTGAACAGAAACTTCGCCTTCGAGTCGGTGAGCTGCTTGGCGATGTCCTCCGCGGTGTAGAGGGCGTTGATGGTGGTCGCGACGCCACCGGCCCGCAGGATCCCGTGGAACACCGACGCGAACGCGGGAACGTTCGGCGAATGCAGACCCACCACCTCGCCGACGGCGAGACCGCGCGCGGCCAACGCCCCCGCGACCCCGTTGATCTGGGCGATGAGCGACTGGTAGGTGGTGACCGCGCCGGAGGCACCGTCGATCAGCGCGGGCCGGTCCCCATCGGCCGGGTCGACCTGACCGAAAAGGAAATCGTAGACACTGAGGTTCGGAATCTCGACGTCCGGAAACGGGCTCTTGAAGCTCACTGGGGCCTCTCCCTCGAAGTGTTGCAGCAGCAGTTGTCGGTACAAGTTTCTGTGAACATCAGACACATGTACCTAACCTGTGACAACAGTCACAAGCTCGCCGCAACTCTACCCGTGCGTATTTCCGGTCCGCGGGCGGTCGACAGCACTCAGGGCTGCGAGTCCTCGATGAGATGTTCGAACGGTTTCAGGTTCGCCAGCGACTCCCCGCGTGAGACGCGCCACTCCCACTCGCGCTTGATGGAACCGGCAAAACCGAGTTCGAGGAGAGTGTTGAAGTCGCCGTCGGCAGCCTCGAGCACCTGCCCGAGAATCCGGTCCAGTTCGTCCGCGGTCACCGCGTGCTCGGCGATCTGGCCGACCAGGTAGATGTCGCCGATCTTGTCGATCGTGTACGCCACCGAGTACAGCCGGCGATTGCGCCGCAGCAGGTACTTGTAGACCCCTTCGAAGTTCTCGTCGGGCTTGCGGCAGACGAACGCTTCGACGCGCAGACCGTGCTTGCCGACGGTCAGGAGCGTGGTGGTCTTGAGCTTGCGCTCGCCGGGCAACTCGACGATGAAGTGCGTCGAGTCCTTCCTCGTGAAGTCCATCTCACGTTCGGTCAGGGCGGACTCGATCACGTCGGCCAGGTCGCTCATGCGCGCACTCCCCCGGCCCTGCGCAGCTTCCACAGTCCGCGTCCGCGACGCGGTGAGAATTCGCTGGGGCCGTGTCCGTAGTTGTAGTTGACGGTCGCCATCCGATAACTCTCGAGGAGTCCGTCGGCGGTGTGTTCCCAGGAGAAATTCTCCGCGTGACGCGGCGCCTCGGCGGCCAGCGCGGCGAGCCTGCCGGGCTCGGAGACCAGCGACCGCAACGCCGCCGCCCAGTCCTCGGTGCGGTGCCCGTCCACGAGAAGCCCGGTCTCGCCGTTCCGGACGGCGACGCCGAGACCGCCCACGTTCGCGGCGATCACCGGCGTGCCGCAGGCCTGCGCCTCGATGGCCACCAGCCCGAAAGACTCCGAATAACTCGGCACCGCAACGAGATCCGAAGCCCGGTACACGTCGACGAGCCGATCGGGCGCCTGCGGCGGGAGGAACGTCACCCGCGCGGCGATGCCGAGCGAGGACGCGAGTTCGATCAACGCGTCCGGCCGAGCCAGCCCGGAACCGGACGGACCGCCGACCACGAGCACCCGCAGTGTCGATTCGGGGTCTCGGGCGATCAGTTCGGCGGCGGCGCGGAGCAGGACGTCGGGCGCCTTGAGCGGCTGGATGCGTCCGACGAACGTCACGACGGTCTCGCGCGGGTCGAGTCCCAGCTTCGCCCGGGCGGCGGCCCCGTCGCCCGGCCGGTACCGCGTCAGATCGGCGCCGGGCGCCACCACGTCGATCCGGTTCGGGTCGGCGCCGTAATGGCGGACCAGCTGATCGGATTCCTCGGTGGTGTTGGCCACGAGCCGGTCGGACTCGGCCACCACCTGCTGCTCGCCGATCTGGCGGGCGGCCGGTTCGGGAGTGTCACCGTCGGCGAGCGACAGATTCTTGACCGCGGCGAGCGTGTGCGCGGTGTGCACGAGCGGCACACCCCAGCGGTCGCGGGCGAGCCAGCCGACCTGCCCCGACAACCAGTAGTGCGAGTGCACCACGTTGTAGTAGCCCGGTTCGTGGCGGGCCTCCTCGCGGAGCACCCCGGCGACGAACGCGCAGAGCTGCGTGGGCAGATCCTGCTTGTCCAGCCCCTCGAACGGGCCCGCTACGACGTTCCGGACGAGGACCCCCGGCGCCGCTTCCTGGACCGGTGCGTCGGCGGACGACGTGGCCCGGGTGAAGATTTCCACCTCGACGCCGCGACGCGCCATCTGGATGGCGGACTGCAGCACGTAGACGTTCATGCCGCCCGCATCGCCGGTACCGGGCTGCGCCAGTGGTGAGGTGTGGACCGAGAGGACGGCCACCCTGCGGGGGCGCGAGTTGTGCATGGGCGTCACCACTCCATAGTGCTCCCTCACCGATCGGCCCCTTTAACCGAGGTTGTCGACGAACTCGCCGACCTCCTTCACGAACCTCTCGGGATCCTCCACGAACGGTCCGTGATCGCAGCCTTCCCAGAACGACGCCCGCGCCTGCGGGATCAGTTCTGCAGCGTGCCTACCAGCCGAGACGTCGACGACGGAGTCCTCGGTGCCGTGCAGGACGAGCACCGGCACGTCGAGGGACCGGAGCAGGTCGTCGTGGCTCGCGGACCGGTTGAAGAGGGCGGCCCGCACCCGGGGCGGGGTGGTGAGGCTGGCCCCGAACAGCGCCTGCGACTGTGCGCCCTTGCCTTCCGGCGGTCCGGTGAGCGCGTTGCCGAATGCGCCCAGCGCGCGGATCGCCTCGCGCGGTTCCTCGGACATCGCGCCGGGGATCGCCGCGCGCATCGCGGCACCGACCTTGCCGCCTGCCTCCCCGCGACCGATGCTGGTGATGGCTCCGACGAGGACCACACCGTCGACGGCGGACGTGCCGTGCGACGCCAGGTAGTCGCAGATCACGAGGCCGCCGTAGGACCAGCCGAGAAGCACGGCGCCGGACGTGACACCTTCGGCCGTGAGTACCGCGTCGACGTCCCCGGCCCAGATCGCGGAGTCGGCGTAGCCGGTGTCGGGCGCACCCGAGTAGCCGTGTCCGCGAAGGTCGACGGCGATGACGCGGTAGCGGGCCGCGAGTTCGTCGAGCACCCCGGGGCCCCAGCACTTCGAGGACTGCGCCCAACCGTGCAGAAGCACCAGGGCCCGCGCGTCGGGGTCACCGGTCACCGAGTAGACGAGGGGCGTTCCGTCGACGCCGACTGTTTCACGAATAGCCATGGGGTCACCATAGAGGCCAGCAGCGCGGCGACCGCCGCCACCGCGTAACCCGCCGTCGTGCCGAATTCGTCGATCATCCGGCCCGCGAGTGCCGATCCCACGGCGACGCCGACACCCAGCCCGGTGACGATCCAGGTGATGCCCTCGGTCAGCGCGGCCGCGGGCACGATCTGCTCGACGAGACCGGTCGTGACGATCATGATCGGCGCCACCGTCATCCCCGCTACCGCGTAGGCGACGGCGAGCGCCGGAATGCTGTCCGCCAGAAGGAGTGGAACCGTCAGCACTGCCACCGCGAGGACCGCGACCATCAGCTGTTTCCGGAGCGACGCCGACACCCGGATCGCGCCGAACACGATGCCCGCCACAGCGGAACCGGCCGCGAACAGGGCCAGCACCACGGTGGCGGAGGCGGGTGCGTCGTGGCTTCGGGTGAAGGCGATGGCACCGACGTCGATGACACCGAAGATCGTGCCCATCGACACCATCACCGCCACGAGAATCCACACGGCGGGCGTCCTGACGACGGACGGGCGGCCGTCGTGCGTTGCTGCATGCACGGGGGGCTCGGTGCCGCGCTGAGCGACGAGCGCGAGCGTGCCGACCACCAGCAGGACGAGACCCGCGAGCGGTCCCGCCTCGGGGAACACCGTGACGGACAATCCGACGGAGACCACCGGTCCCGCGATGAAGCACAGCTCGTCCACCACCGCCTCGAACGCGAACGCCGTCCGCAGCAGTGGCGTGCCGCGGTACAGCTCGGTCCAGCGGGCGCGCACCATCGCACCGATCGTGGGCATGCAGCCGGCGGGAACTGCCCACACGAACAGCACCCAGTCGGGCGTCCCGAACCGGACGCACAACAGCATCGCGGCGATGGACGTCGCGCTGATCCCCGACGCGACGGGAAGGACACGGGACTGCCCGTACCGGTCCACCGCCCGGGACACGACCGGGGTGATGAACGCGTAGGTCAGCGCGAACACCGCGGCGAGGGCACCGGCCAGTGCGTAGTCGCCGCGCAGTTCGGACAGCATCGTGACGATGCCGATGCCGACCATGGCGATCGGTACCCGCGCAACGAATCCTGCGGCGGAGAACGCTGCGGAGCCGGGGGCGGCGAAGATCTGACGATAGGTACCGAGCACGCGTCGAGCCTCACAGATCGTGGCCGCGACTTCCAGCACGTGCAAGTATTGCGCTCATGAGTGTCCTGGTGTGTTTCCACGCCCATCCCGACGACGAAGTGTTCACCACGGGCGGCGTGATGCGTCAGGCCGCCGACGCCGGCCATCGCGTCGTCGTGGTCACCGCGACGGACGGGGCGCTCGGCGAGGCCCCCGACGGAATCCTGACCGACGGCGAATCACTCGCCGAACGTCGGCGCCGCGAGCTGGAGGAGTCGACGTCGCTGCTCGGCGCCCAGCGTGTGGTGCTGCTCCACTACGCGGATTCCGGGATGGCGGGAACGCCGGAGAACGAGAACCCCGCCGCGTTCTGCAACGTCGACGTCGAGGAGGCAGCTGCCCGGCTGGCCGCGATCCTCGTCGAGGAATCCGCCGACGTGGTCACCATCTACGACCCCAACGGTGGCTACGGTCATCCCGATCATGTCCAGGTGCATCACGTGGGCATCCGGGCCGCCGAACTGGCCGGTGTGCCGCACGTCTACGAGGCCGCCGTGAGCCGCGACCACATCCGGCGGCTCATGGCCGCGAATCCGGAGTGGTCCGAGAACGCCCAGCCACCGGACCTCGACACGTTCGGTCTGCCGGACTCCGAGATCACCACGGTCGTGGACGTCACCTCGGCCATGGACGCCAAACGGGCCGCGATGCACGCGCACGCCACCCAGATCGGGGATTTCGGCCCATTCCTGCAGATGCCCGAGGATCAGTTGCGGGCGGCGTTCGGTCAGGAGTGGTTCCGCCGTCGCGGGGCACCGGCCGGACTCGCGGAGTCTTCGCTGCCCCTCTGATCGACCGGCGCGGGTATCCCCGCGAACCGCCTGCGCGGGTTCGGTTCCGCGCCTAGCATCCACGGGTATGCATCCCGCTGATCTCGTCGCGACCATGCCGTTCGCCGTACATACCGGGGTCCGCCTCACGAAGGCCGCGCCCGAAGAGGTCGTCGGGCACCTCGAGTGGGAACAGCACCGCACGACCGCGGGAAACGGCATGCACGGCGGGGCGCTGATGACGCTCGCCGACAGTGTCGGAGCGGTCTGCGCGTTTCTCAATCTTCCGGCGGGGGCATCCACGTCGACCACGAGTTCGAGCACGGTGTTCACCCGCGGCGTCCGCAAGGGCACCGTCACCGCGACGGCGCGGCCGCTGCACGCCGGACGAACCACGGTCGCCGTCGTCACCGAACTGCGGGACGGCGAGGATCGACTCGTGGCGCAGGTGACGCAGTCGCAGGCGGTGCTGCACCCCCAGCCGGGAAGCTGACCGATGCCGCGTCTGCTGCGGGCATACCGCGCCACGGGAGCGGATCTGCCGTTCGGCAACGTGCTCGCCGCACACGACGTCGCGATGGAAGGCTATTTCTGGCGGTTCACCCAGCCCGCGACGGGACAGGTCGTCATCGCGCTGGCGGGAATCAACCGGGCCGCGGACGGGCACTGGGCGACGCTCGGTCTCGCCGGTCACCCCACCCGGTTCCTGCGGACCGCCGCGCATCCGGAGGGCTACGCCAACCCTGCCGGACTCGGCGCGTTCGCGGGCGACGCTTTCCGCGGGTCCGTCGACCGTGTGCGGGTGGACCTCGGGCCGGACGCCCGCCTCGACGTCCGGGTCGGCGCCCAGGTCCCGTGGCCGCGGCGCAGGCTCGGCGGATCGAGTGTGTTCCAGACCGTGCCCGCGCTGAACCAGTACTGGCACCCGTGGCTGCTCGGCGGACGGGCCGAGGGAACGGCCGTGCTGGGCGGCACCGAGATCGACCTCGACGGCGCCCAGGTCTACGGCGAAAAGAATTGGGGCAAGGGCGGATTCCCCCACTCCTGGTGGTGGGGCCAGGCTCAGGGTTTCGCCGACCGGCAGGCGTGCGTCGCGTTCGCCGGCGGCGAGATCACCGCGGGCGGGCTGCGCACCGAGGTCACGGCCGTCGTCGTCGCGCTGCCCGACGGCACGGTGTTCCGCCTCGGCAACCCGGTCACCTCCCCCGTCCGGGCGCATGTCACGGACGATCGGTGGTCGCTGCGGGGCCGCGGTCGCACGTGGAGCGTCGAGATCGAGGGCGGCTCCCCGCTGAGCGCGGCGCACGTGCTGCCGGTTCCGCTCCCCACCGAGCGTCGCAACATCCCCGGCGCCCTCGAGCACCTCGCGGGCTCGATGAGTGTCACGGTCCGCCGTCGCGGTGAGCTCGTCTGGGCCGACGAGTCACCACTCGCCGCGTTGGAGCACGGCGGCATCGAGCGGGCGCGCGCGGAGCTGCGCAGGCGGGGTGCGCCACCGGACGCGACCTCGGCGCCGCCGCTCAGCTGATCACCTCGAGCTCGGGTGGCTGCAACGCCTCGACGATCTCGTCGGTCTCCGCGTGGAGAACCCCTATTCGCCCGGCCTCCTCCAGGTGACGCGCGTCGACGCCCGAGATCGCATCGGCTGCGACGAGCACCTTGTAATCGCGTTCGCTGGCGTCGAAGATCGTGGCGCGCGGGCAGTTGGGATAGTTGCATCCCGCGATCACCACGGTGTCAACCCTCCACTGGCGCAGGCGGCCGTCGAGTTCGGTGCGGTAGAACGAACTCCACCGGGGTTTGAACAGGATGTGCTCGGTGGGCGAGACGGACTGGAGGCCGCCGCCGAGGAGCGACTCGGGGTCGAGCGGTGGCACCCCCAGCTCCGGCGCCACCTGGGAGCCGGCGGTGCCCGGTCTGACGATGTCGAGTCCGGCCGCGATCACGCGGCGCCGGCACAGGTCGACGTCGTCGCCCTCGTACAACCGGACGACGTGCACGATCGGCGCCGAGGCCTCCCGGTAGGCGTCCACGAGACGCGCGATCGCGGGCAGCACCGCGGAGGTGCCGGGAATCGGGGCGGTCCCGCCGTCGACGAAGTCCACCTGTGTGTCGACGACGAGCAGCGCGGACCGGCCGAGATCGGGAGCGAGGAACGGATCCGAGTTCTGCCGCCAGTGGGTCACGCAGCAAATCTAACGCTCGCGCGCACCCTGTAGCCGGAATCACAGGGACCGGTGCATTCACCCGAAACGCGAGTTTGGGACCATGGAGTGGGTGGGGTAGTGCGAGAAGGGTCCCAACCGATGACTGTGAGCGACGAGAACTGGCCGTCGATCGGCGCGACAGGGGCGCGCTTCGGATCAGCCGGCCGGCGCCGCAGCGCCAGGAAAGAGCAGGACCCGAGCCCGCCGCAGCCGGCCGAGTGGGTGGAGCCCGGCCGCGCCGAGGCCGCTCCCGAGCAGGTGGAACCCGTTTCCGAACACGCCGATCAGACTCCCGAGTCCGTCGACAGTCCTGCCGCCGAGCCCACCGAGTGGGTGGCGCCCGAGGACACCGTCTCCATCGTCCGGCCGTTCATCCTCACGGGCGGGCGGACCGAGTCCGGGGTCGATCTGCCACTGGAGGCGCTCATCGTCGCCCGCCCGGACGGCGACACCGTCGTGGACGGGATGCTTGCACCGGACGAACTGCGCCGCGTCTTCGCGCTGTGCTCCGAACCGCGGTCGGTGGCCGAGATCGCGTCGCTCGCGTCGATCCCGCTCGGCGTCGCGCGCGTACTCCTCGGCGACCTCGCGGCAGCCGGGGCGGTCACCGTGAACGAGACCGCCGGGTCCACCGGGCCGGACCGGAAACTGATGGAGCGCGTCCTCGACGGGCTGCGCAAACTCTGAGACGCACCGGGGAGCAAGCACCCGGGGAAGAAGCATACGAATTCGTCAGCCGCACAGGCAATTGCCTGTGCGGCTGACGAATCGCTGTGACGCTAGATCGACGTCCGGCGCATCGCTCCGACCGGATCGGAGTAGATGGTGCTCAGCGACACCACCGTCGAGGCGTACTCCTGCACCCGGTTGCCGAATCCGGAGATGCGAATGTCCCTGCGCTCCAGCGACGATGCCTGCGCGAAGGCCTCCGCGACGTGCGGGATCCCGGCCGGGTACTCGGTGAACGCCTGGCCTCCGAGGATCACCCGATCCGGGTTGAACAGGTCCCGCAGCATGGCGACCGTCTTCCCGAGCACCTGAGCACGTACCACCAGAAGCGCGTGCGCGGGAACGGAACCCGAGGACGCGGCCTTGTAGAGGGCACTCATCGTCGGCCGCTGGTTCGACGCCGGGAGGATGCCCGCATCGAGGGCGGCGGAAATGACCGCGCGATCACTGATCGTCGCCTCGAGGCACCCGCGTGAACCGCACGAGCACTGCGCCGACGAGCCCGTCGGCAGGTGCGCGATCGAACCGGGACCGCTCGACGGCGTGTGAACGCGGCCGTCGATGGTGATCGCGATGCCGGCCGTCTCACGGGCGTAGAAGTACAGGCCCGTTTCGCCTTGCGCGACACCGTCTTCGCTGTCCGGGCTCAGCAGCAGCTCGGACGCGGCCATCGCCTCGACGTGCGCCGCGACGGAGACGGGCAACCCGAGTCTAGTCGCGATGATGGCGCCGACCTGAGCGGACTTCCATCCCAGCCGGGGGTGGTCGACGACACCGGTCTGCGGATCGACCCGACCGCCGAGTGCGACACCCGCCCACAGCGGGCGACGCCGGTGCCAGCGGGAAGCGAAGGCCCGCGCGCTGCGTGCAATGCCGGCGAGTGCGTCGGCGGACGCGCCCTGCGGGGTGGGCACCTCGACCGCGCCGAGGACCTTCCCGCGCAGATCACTGGCGATGATGCTGGTCACGACCGCGCCGATGTGAATGCCCACCGTCAGGTAGGGCTCGTGGTTGACCTCGAACGGAACCCGCGGACGACCGATCGCGCCGGACGGCGTGAGGTCGCCGCGCTCGCGCAGCAGCCCGAGGTCGAGGAGCGCCGACACCTGACGGTTGACGGTGGCGATGCTCAGGCCGGTTGCCTTCGCGGCGACGTCCCGCGACAACGGGCCGCGAGACCGGGCCACCCGCAGAACACCGGCGGCCGGGCCGTCGCTGATCCGCAGCTCGGGGGGAACGATGTGGAGACGGGGACGGGACACGGGCCGCTGGAATCGAGATGCGGAGCCGGTCCGGGTGGGGCTGGAAAGAGTGGGGGTAGACACGTGGCAGTCCTTGCATGCGGAGGCGGTGCGCACCTTCGTCCGAACGCTGCATCCGTCCCGGGCCGAGAGTGGGACGACCGAGGACGATCGATCAGGAGAAGACTGCGCGAATTAGCTGCAGATGCTGAGACAGCGACAACACAGTTCCCGCGCCAAGGGCAGCCGCGAGCCCAGCGCGGAAGTCACATAGGTGACCCGCGGAGCGGTCGACTGGCCTGAAGACATGACACGAAAGTAGCAGCTTCGGTCGGTTTCACCAATCGGAGGGCGCGTCGGCGGGTGCCTCCGCGCCGCGCCACTTACCCCAGTTCCCGCCACTGCGAGTGGCGCCTGCCGGCGCACATCGGAGGGCATCGCCACTCTTGACGGCAAGAGTGTTTCACGACGCACTACGCCGAAATACCAACCGAACGTACAGTTTTAGGAGCGAGATGTATCGATGTGAGCACCTCCGAGATGTCGCTGATCAGACGGCCGAGATCGCCATCGTGACCGAACCTCCATTCGCACCCTCGAAGGAAATCGACGTGACCTCCACCCAGAACTCCGTGACACCCCGGGCGACCGTCCGGCCGCTGAAGGTGGCCGGGCGCCAGTCTCATCGGGACCGCCATCGAGTGGTACGACTACGTCATCTACGGCATGGCCGCGGCAATCGTGTTCGGCCCGTTGTTCTTCCCGTCCTTCTCCTCGATCGCGGGGACGCTGGCCGCGTTCGCGACGTTCTCCGTCAGCGAAGAAGCGTTCCTGTCCTGGGGCTGGCGGGTCCCGTTCCTGGCCAGTGCGGTGATGGTGCCGATGGGTCTCGTCATCCGGTTCACCATCTCCGAGAGCCCCGACTTCGAGAAGGTCGAGAGCACGCACCGCGATCAACGATTGCCGATCGTCACCGTCCTGCGGGAGAACCTGCGCGAAGTGCTGCTGGCCGCGGGTGCGTTCATCGGCATCAACACGGTCGGTTACATCTTCATGGCGTACCTGCTGTCCTATTCGACGAAGGTCCTGGGCATGAGCAAGACGCTCGTGCTCCTCGTCACGGGCTCGGTGGGGCTGACCGTCTGGGCGGCCGCGCTGTTCCCGCTGATCGACCTCCGGAACCCCCCGGTGATCGCGGCTCTGTTCACCGAACTGTTCAGTGCCGAGGTCCGGTACAGCGGTGCGTCGCTCGGCTATCAGATCGGATCGGTTCTCGGCGGCGGGCTCGCCCCGACAGTGGCCGCCGCGCTGTACGCGAACTGGGGTTCGTCGGCACCGATCTCCCTGTACCTCACTGCGGTCACGCTGCTCAGCCTGCTCTGCGTCGTCGCGATCACGCGGAAGGTTCGCGCCGCCGCGTAGCGCCCGCCCCTTGCGATCAGGGTGACGCAAATCCTTCCTGCGACACACCCACCGGTGGTTCGGTTACGGGACTCCACACCGTCTCCGGTATCCGAAAGGCTCACCATGTCCATCGATTTCGCGCCCGAGCACGTGACAGACGCCGAGGGTTCCCAGAACGCGGCGAGCGTCGTCAAGCTCGGTGCCCACATCGGCGCCCGGATCGACGGCGTCCGGCTCGGCGGCAACCTCGACCCCGCCACCGTGTCGCTCATCCGCCAGGCCCTGCTCGAGCACAAGGTGATCTTCTTCCGCGGCCAGGAACATCTGACCGACGACTCGCAGTACGAATTCGCGGAGCTTCTCGGCTCCCCCACCACGGCGCATCCGACCGTCACGTCGCGCGGCACCAAAGTGCTGCCCATCGACTCCGACTACGGCAAGGCCAACAGCTGGCACACCGACGTCACGTTCGTCGATCGCATCCCGAAGGCGTCGATCCTGCGCGCCGTACAACTCCCCACGTACGGCGGATCCACCACCTGGGCGTCGGGTGTCGCCGCGTACAACGCGCTGCCCGAGCCGCTGAAGGTCCTCGCCGACAACCTGTGGGCGACGCACACCAACGTCTACGACTACGCGGCGACCAGCGCGGAACGCGCGCAGGACGACAAGGCGAAGGAGTACCGCGCCGAGTTCCAGTCCACCTACTTCGAGACGGAGCACCCCGTGGTGCGGGTGCACCCCGAGACCGGCGAGCGCACACTGCTGCTCGGTCGCTTCGTCAAGAGCCTGGTCGGCCTGAGCAGCACCCAGTCGCAGGCACTCTTCCGGGTTCTGCAGGATCACGCGATCTCGCTCGAGTTCACGACCCGGTGGAACTGGCAGTCGGGCGATGTCGCGATCTGGGACAACCGTGCCACTCAGCACTACGCCGTTGCCGACTACGACGATCAGTACCGGCGCCTCAACCGCATCACCCTGGCCGGTGACGTCCCCGTCGACATCCGGGGCGAGCGCAGCCGCAGCGTCGCCGGCGACGCGAGTGGCTACTCCGTCATCGACGAGCCCTAACATGTCGGCATGACCTTTTCACCTGACACCCGCATCGCCGTCGTCACCGGGGCGAGCTCCGGAATCGGAGAAGCCACCGCCCGCACCCTGGCCTCGCAGGGATTTCATGTGGTCATCGGGGCCCGGCGACTGGATCGTCTGGAGAAGATCGCCGAAGACATCGGCGGTACCGCGCTCGAACTCGACGTCACGGACCAGGATTCCGTGGACGCGTTCAGCGCGGTACTGCCGAGGGTCGACGTGCTCGTGAACAATGCGGGCGGCGCCAAGGGACTGGCCACCGTCGCCGACGCCGATCTCGACGACTGGCGGTGGATGTGGGAGACCAATGTCCTGGGCACCCTTCGGATCACCAAGGCGCTGTTGCCGAAGTTGGTCGAGTCGGGTGACGGTCTGATCGTCACCATCACATCGCTGGCCGCGCTCGAGGCGTACGACAACGGTTCCGGATACACGACCGCCAAGCACGCGGAGGGCGTCCTGCACCGCACGCTGCGCGGAGAACTGCTCGGCAAGCCGGTCCGTCTCACCGAGATCGCACCGGGCGCAGTGGAAACCGAGTTCTCCCTGGTGCGTTTCGAAGGCGACCAGGAGCGCGCCGACAAGGTCTACGCGGGCATCACCCCGCTCGTCGCCGCGGACGTCGCGGACGTCGTCGGGTTCGTCGCCTCGAGGCCCTCCCACGTGAACATCGACCAGATCGTCGTCAAGCCACGAGATCAGGCTTCGTCCGGGCGTTTTCACCGCACGACGTAGGCGCGTTCGCGGCGGTCCGCCGGTCCTGGTGTTCGAGCACCAGGACCACGGTCCACAGTCCCGCCACGATCGTCACGACCCCCAGCAACATCCATCCCATCCCACAGCCCCCTGCCGATCAACGACTTTCGACCGAAACGGACTGTCGGGGTCGTCCGTCGACTCGACAGCGGACGACTCCCCACAGTTGTGTGACCCGAGAACACGGCGCCGTTGACGCGTCCTCATTCAGGTAGACGCAGGCGGCCCGGTTTCGGTTCCACCGGGTGTGAAGAAAGTTCGCTCGCCTATGCGAGCGCCGACATGGACTGCCATTCGGGCCAGCTGACGGCCCAGTCGTAGATGTCGCCGTCGGCGGCCGAGAGGTCGATGGACGTCCCGGTCACCTCGACGGGATCGCCGTACATCGCGGTGCCGAAGTACTGCTGCGCGTCCCCGAGGGACAGGTTGATGCAGCCGTTGGTGACGTTCGACGAACCCTGGACGCCGATGGTCTCGGGGTTCGCGTGGATGAACTCACCGTTGTTGGAGATACGGACCGCCCAGCGCTCGCGCACGTTCTCGTAGAACGGCGGGTTGGACATGAGGAAGTCCTCGTGCTTCTCGGTCACCATGTGGATACCGCTACGGGTGACGTTGCGGGCCTCGTTGCCTTCGCCGTAGCTGACGGGGATGTCCATGATGGTCTCGCCGCCGCGCACCACCTGCATGCGGTGGCTCGGCGCGTTCGCGATCACGATCTGGCTACGCCCGACGGTGAAGTTCAGCGACAAATCCTCCGCGCCGTACGCGCCGTCGCCGAAGTCCAGTCCGTACAGCCGGGCGTCGAGGCTCACGGTGGTGCCGGGCGCCCAGTAGTTCTGCGGACGCCAATGTGCGCGCGACCCGTTGTCGTCGGGCAGCCACGCCCACGAGCCCGGTGTCGGCGGGTTGGTCGTGACGGTCATCGCCTTCTCGACCGCCGCCTTGTCCTCGACGGACTCGTGGAACTGGACGATGATCGGGGCGGCGATGCCGACTTCCTGACCGTCGCCGATGTTGAGTGTGGCGCCGATGGTCTCGTCGGGCTCGACCGTGGTCAAGCTGCCGTCGACGGCAACGGACTTGCCGTCCGTGCCGAGCGCCGTGCCCGTCCACGTGTACGTGGCGCCGTAACCCAGTGCCTCCCCGACGGTGAACGTGGTCCGGTCGGGTGACAGCACACCCTGCACGGCACGCCCCTCGGCGTTGACGAGGGAGATGTCGGTGAACGTGCCCTGCGACGCGGTCGCGGAGATCGGCGCCACCGGATTGACGTCCTCGGTGCCCGACGCCGGATTCTGGGTGACCTCGACCGCCGGTTCGGGGGGCGCGGTGGCGGTTCCCGACTCGGAGCCGACCGTGCATCCGGTCAGCAAAACGAGAAACGCGATCAGCGCCGTCGCGATCAACGCGACGCGCGACCGACTTGTCCGAGAACCCAGTTCATGCACAGCTAACAGGTTACCTGCGCTACGGACCTGTCTCAGATCGCGCAGCCCACCGTCACGGGTTCGGGTTCGAGCCGGACACCGAACGCCGCCTGGACGCCGTCCCGGACGTCGCGAGCCAATGCCAGCAGGTCCTCGCTCTTCGCGGCACCTCGATTGGTCAACGCGAGAGTGTGCTTGGTCGACAGCCGCGCGACGGCGGTCTCGCCGGGATACCCCTTCGAGAAGCCGGCCCGCTCGATCAGCCACCCCGCAGACAACTTGGTTCCGCCGTCGGCCGGGTACTGGGGAACAAGGACGTCGCCGAGGCGGGTCTCGATCGCGGCGAGGACGCCCGCCAACTCGCCGTCCGCAACGACGGGGTTGGTGAAGAAGGAGCCCGCGCTCCAGGTGTCGTAATCCTCGGGATCGAGCACCATGCCCTTGCCCCGCCGCAGGTCCAGCACGGCGTCGCGGACCTGCGCCGACGGCAACCGGTCGCCCTCGGCAGCGTTCAGCGCGGAGACCAGTTCGCGGTAGCGCAGCGGCTCGCCGAGCCCGTCGGGATGCACGGTCAGTTCCACGGCCAGCACCAGGGCGGCATCGGAGTGTTTGAGGACGCTCGTGCGGTAACCGAGGCCGAGGGCGTCGGGTTCGACCCAGCGCGCCTCACCGGTGCGTCGATCGAGGAGGTGAACCCGCCGCAGCATCGACCCCACCTCGACGCCGTACGCGCCCACGTTCTGCACCGGGGTGGCCCCGGTCGATCCGGGAATCCCCGACAGGCATTCGAGCCCGCCCAGCTCGGCGGCGACGGTCTGCGCGACCACCTGATCCCACTCGGCGCCCGCCTCGGCAGTGACGAATCCCTCCTCCAGACCGACGGTGGTGTTGCACACACGCACGACCACACCGTCGAATCCGTCGTCGCCGACCACCAGATTGGAGCCGCCGGCGAGGATCAGAGTCGGGATGTGCGCGGCGTCGAGGAGACGCACCACGTCGACGAGGACCTGCGTGGTCGGGCACTCCGCCACGATCCGCGCCGGCCCGCCCACGCGCAGCGTGGTCATCCCCGACAGTTCGAGGTTCTCGGACACGAATGCGCCCGAATCGACGAGTTGACTGACAATGCTCACGTCCCACACAACCGCAAACGGTAGCCTGCGGATCGTGAGTCGCCGCATCGAGCATTCGTCGTCCTATACGTTTCCCGTCGCCCAGGTCCATGCGGGCCTGATCACCGAGCAGTACTGGCGCGACCGTCTCGACCGGGTCGGAGGACCGGGGGCAACCCTGGACGAGGTCACGACCGGCCCGGGCACCATCTCGGTGGCCATGTCGCAGTCGATCCCCGCCGAGCACCTGCCCAGCATCGTCTCGAAGGTCCGGTCGGGCGATCTCGTGATCAAGCGCACGGAGACGTGGGGCACGCTCGACGGCGATCACGCCGAGGGCACGTTCACGGCCGAAGTCCAGGGCGCGCCGGCGGTGATCTCGGGGACCCAGACCCTGACGGCTGCCGGTTCCGGGTCGAAGGTGCAGGTCGAAGGCAAGGCCGACGTGAGGATCCCGCTGATCGGCGGCAAGATCGAAAGCGCGATCGCGGACGAGGTCCTGCGCCTGATCGAGAAGGAGCAGGGCTTCACGCAGCAGTGGCTCGGGGCCTGACCTGGGGCGGGTGTCCCTTGTGTTCCGTCACAGCCGGTAACCTTGGCGATCATGGCTCGCCGCATCGACTACTCAGCCCGTTACAAGCACACCCCGAAAGAGGTGTACAACGCGTTCACCAACCGTGACTACTGGGATGCGCGCATCGAGGAGATGCGGAAGTACTCCGAGAACCACATCGAGCACTTCGACGTGAACGACGACGGGATCGACATCGTCCTGCACCACATCCTGCCGCGGTCGGAACTCCCCGAGATCGCGCAGACCGTGATGAAGAAGGACATGGTCATCACGCGCAAGGAGTCGTACACGCCCTTCGGTGAGCCGACCACGGGCACGTACGAAGCCTCGATCCCCGCGGGCCCGGGCAGCCTCACGGGCACCATGAAGCTGTTCGCCACCGAGACCGGCTGCACGTTCCGCACTTCGTCCGAGGCCAAGGTGTACCTGCCGTTCATCGGCGGAAAGCTCGAGCAGCTGATGCTCGTCAACCTGATCGACCTCTTCCGCGCCGAGGCCGAGATCACCGAAACGTGGTTGTCGCAGCACTAGCAACCACCGCACGGATTTCCCATGACTTCAGCGACGCTGAAGCGGCCTCACGGTGTCATCACCCGGGGTACGACAGGCATCAATCGGCTGCGACGCAGCGACCGCTGGCTCGTCCACGACGCGCTGGTGCGCCGGACGCTGCACGCGTCCGTCGACCCGCTCGTCGTCGACCTCGGGTACGGCGCCCGGCCGCACACCACGTTCGAGCTCGCCGACCGGCTGACCGCCGTGCGCGGCGACCGCCGGGTGGTGGGGCTCGAGATCGATCCCGAGCGTGTGGTCGAGAGCAGGAACGGAGTGAGTTTCGCCCGCGGCGGGTTCGAGCTCTCCGGGCTGCGACCCGTCCTGGTCCGCGCGTTCAACGTGCTGCGGCAGTATCCCGAGGATGCCGTCGGGCCGGCCTGGTCGCGGATGCAGTCCGGGCTCGCACCGGGCGGGCTGATCGTCGACGGCACCTGTGACGAGCTGGGCCGCCGCTGCGCGTGGGTGCTGCTCGACGCCCACCGCCCGCTGTCGCTGACGCTGGCGTGGGATCCGTTCGCCGTGGAGAAGCCGTCGGACATCGCCGAACGGCTACCCAAGGCGCTGATCCATCGCAACGTACCGGGTGAGCCGGTCCACGCCCTCCTCGCGGCAGCGGACCGCGCGTGGGCCACTGCGGCGCCTCACGGCTCGTTCGGACCGCGGGTGCGGTGGCGGGCCGCCCTCGAACTGCTGCGCGCGCAGGGACTTCCCGTGCAACCCCAGCGCCGCCGGCTCCGCGACAACATCCTCACCGTTCCGTGGGAAGTGGTCGCGCCCGGTTCCGGCACGAATTAATTCACGCGACATCCCCCGAAGCGCCCCGTAGAGTCACTTCACGAAACATGTTGTGCCGGTGCGCAGGCGAGGGCTACTTCGACTGTGGATCGCGTGGTCGCCGGTTCGAATCCGGTCAGGGACGCAGGTCCCTGTAGCTCTCACAGCAGCTTGGGGTCACGCCTCTCTTCAGTCACTCCGCGAACGCAGGCCGGAAGGGGCCGACACACCGCCACGAAGTCAACCCGCAGGATGGGGTGACAGGAATCTCAGGAGTCAACCCTTCCGGTCTGCTATGGCACATTACGGGCAGCTAACCCGGACCACGGACCGCTGACACGACCATAAGTCGGAATCTCACGGTGAGTGGCGGGCAGATGGCGGATCCGCCATTGTCGTGAGACAGGCCCACGCCAATGTCGGGTCAACGGATCACCGGGGTTGATGATCGATGGTGAAGGGCTGCGGTAGTGCGGTCCGCTTCGGTATCGAGGTTCCCTGAGGCCGTTGATCTTGATCCGCATCCGACCTCCGTAGTGGCGAGCATCCGCCGTAAGGCCGATGGTGTTGAATCAGAAGCTGATTGGGGCGATGTCTCGCCGGAGGATCTGGTCGACGTCGCCGCACCGTGGCGAACGTTCAGCTGGTACCACGGCCAGAAGCACTATTCCGGCGCCTACTGGGCCAGCACGGAGCGAGCGCTAATGATCTACGAGTCGCGGCTGGAGTTGGCTCGCACTGCGAGAGAAGTGACAAGTCCGCAGGTCGCAGCGTCTCAAAATGCCACCGACCGCGGGACCCTACAGGAGCTCCCGTCTGAGGTCAGACCTCCGGCGGGTAGTTCCCGAAGGTGCCGCGCCGATCGCCCGCGCGGTACATCTGATCCTGCAGCTCCGCAGGATAGGCTAGCCACTCTGCTTCTAGTTGGGGGTGCGACATTGCTCCGATGACAGGTTGGTACGTGGGGTGCTCGCGGTATGCGCCTGGACCATCCGCCGCATCGCCCAGCAGGACCGGCCGAACACGGCGGGGAGGTCTGGCCCACCGAATCGCTTCCCGAATTCATCGCCGCCCCTGCACCGGCGAAGGTTGCGCTGTGGGACCGTCCTCGGCGACTCTGAGTAGATGAGGGAGGACGCCGCGGGGGGTAGGGAAGCCGGCACGGACCCGGTCGACGCCGCACGGCGAGCGCTCGCTTCCGTGGGTACGTTCCTGATGCCGGCGGCAGACCTGAGGCGATCCATCGGTGCCGACGCCGATCCCTGGGTTCGGTTCTCCGCGCATTGGGAGGAGCTTGCGCCCGACCCGTACGCGGCAGAACAGGGCGTGCACCGGCTGCGGCGCTACGGCCGGTTCCGGTACCGGGCGGTCGACGGCGCGCTGGAGCCGACGGCGCACGGTGAATTCGTACAGCCTGACGACTCCAACCTTCTCTACCTCGGACGAGACCGCCATTTCGAACCGCTGACAGCCGCGTTCCTCGAAGATCCGCTGTTCGAGCGCACGGTGAAGCTGGTGGGCCGGATCGCGCCGGTCCTCGACGACGCTCCCGAATGGACGGTCTGGGTGCATCCGTTCCGCGTGGTCGCATCGGCTGACAACGAGGGCCGGCCCACGCCCGAGGGCGTGCACCGCGACGGTGTCACGCTGGTCGGTTCCCTGTTGATCGGCGTCGACAATGCCGTCGGGGGCGAAAGCTCGGTGTTCGGCCCGGACGGCGAACGACTCGTGACGGCGACCCCGCGCGAACCCGGCACCTTCCTCCTGGGCGACGACCGTTGCACCTGGCACGGTGTCTCGCCGATCCGACCCGTCGACCGCGGTGAGCCGGCCCGGAGGGACGTGCTGGTAGTCACCTTCACACCGTCGGCTTCTTGCGGCGGGCCGTGAGCACGAAGGCCGCCACAGCCACAGCGACGGGCAGGACGCTGACGGTCAGCATGGTGAGTCGCACCGCGTCGGCGAAGTCCGCTCCGAGGTCGAGACCGCCCACCTGCCGAAGCAGGTTCGGGTCGTACCCGGCGCCACCGAGGCTCTGCGCCACCGAACTGCGCGCGGCATCCACGGCTTGCTCGCCCTGGGTCGCCGTCAGTCCGCGTGCCTCGGTGTCGGCCAGCCATTCGCGCTGGAAGAACACGTTGAGAAGCAGCAGGTACACGGTGGGTCCGAACGCATAGCCGGTCATCCCGAAGGCCAACTGCACGGAAGCCACCGTTCCGGACTGCCCGCTCGGCGCCTGGGAGAGCACCGTCTCGGACACCGATGTGGAGGTCACCATCGAGCCCAGGTTGTACAGCCACACGGCCGAGACGAGCAGCCACAGCGCCATCGTCGGTTCGACCGTGCCCGCCATCAGCAGTCCGGCGGCTGCCATGAACAGGAGGCCGACGACCATCACCGGTCTCGGCGAGAACTTCCCCACCAGGCTCCCGGACAAGACCACGAAGCCGGCAATCAGCAGCGTGCCGGGGAGGAACAACAGGCCGATGGTCTCCGGCGACAGCGCGAGCACGACACTGCCGAACTGCCCCAGGACGATGCCGAGTCCGGCCATGAGGAAATTCAGCGTGAAGGTCGCGGCCAGAGCCACGCTGAAGGGCCGGCTTGCGAACAGAGCCAGGTCCAGTGCCGGTTCGGAGGTGCGGCGTTCGTGGCGAACGAAAAGCACGGCGGCGACCACGCTGACAGCCAGCGGCAGCCATGTCTCGGGCCGGAACATGCCGTTCTGCGCGGCTGCCAGTCCGATGACGAGTGCCAGGAGCGCCGTACCGACCAGGGCGACGCCGGCCACGTCCAGCCGAGCGCGATGCTGAACGGGCGTCTCCGGGACGTACCTCGCCGTCAGCAGAAGCGAGATCACGGCGAGCAGCGGTGCGACCAGGAACACGACTCGCCAGCCGGCGGCCGCCACCGCCCAGCCCGTGAGCGCCGGGAGTACCCCACAGAGAACCATCTCGACGGCCACGAAAACGCCGATGGCCGTCGGCCGCTGCTTGTCCGTCACGGAAGCCTTGAGCAGGGCCAGCGGCACGCCGAGCAGCGCCGTCATTCCCAATCCGTCCAAGACTCGCATCGCAAACAGAAAGGTGTAGTTGGGCGAAAGCATGGAGAGCAGGTTGGCGACCGTGACGACGACCAGTCCCGACATCAGCAAGCGTCGAAGCCCGAACGCGTCGCCGAGGTTGCCCGCGGCGAGGACGGCGGCGGCCATCACCAGCGTCGCCATGCCGCCCAGCAATCCGCCGAACTGCGGTGGCACATCGAGGGCCCGGCTCACCTGCGGCAGATTCAGGCTCAGCACCAGCGGGTCGACGACCGTGATCGTGAAGGCGAAGGACAGGGCCAGGATGATCGGCAGGGTCCTCAGGTCGGCCTGCAACCGAGACGTAGGCACCGCCCACCTCCCCTGCTCCCACATCCGACGTGATCGACTCTAGCCTCCGGCTTCCGCATCCCGTCCGAGGTTCGGAGGACCGAACCGACTGCCCGACCCAGTGGCTCGTGGTGGATGCGAGAGACCGCCGTCGTCGAGGATCTAAGCGAGACCCGGCCACCGACGCGTTGCGCGCGGTCGTGGGGGCTACGCCCGGGACGGAATATGGACGCGCGGCCCGGGATGGGGCAGGTTCATGCCATGACCGGCGTGGCCTTCCCAGAAGCCGAACCAGCAGTCGTCCGGAGTAGTGGTGTGTTGCACGAGGACATCGGGCAGCGCCGCGAACTGTCCTTCCGGCATGTCCCCTCCGTCGGGTTCTTGGTTCCAGACGTTGTCGCGGCCGTCACCGGCACCGTGATGTATGCCGGCCTGCAGCCGGTGGCGGGGTCAATCCGGGCGGCGGATGCAGTACTCGCGAATACCGGGTGTAGATCGGTGGCACGAGCGATCCGACCGTGCACTCGAACCGCGACAGCGCCTGGGCGATCCAGTCGCCGGGCGAGGTATCTTCCAGCACGTCGGGGCATCTCCGAACAATCGGGATTACGCCGTCGGCACAGGGAGCTGGTGGGGGAAGGTCCGCTGAAGAAATGCCATCAGGTTGAGACAGATCGCCGTGGCCATACCATGAGACTCAAGATGAATGAGCAGGTCGTCGCGTCACGAAATGTCATCGGCCGCGAGACCCTACATCAGCGGTAGAGCGCGTCCGTGCCTCCGCCGACTCCGAAGTCGGCACGACATGCGTGTGCGCCACCCGGTGCGCAGACGACGGATACTCCTCAGGTGAAGTGCGCAAGCACGCGGTTCGACTCCGCACCCCGTCGTGGACTCGACCTCGGGTGGCGCGCACCCCACGAGCACCGACACCGCCCGGAAGGAGGAACAACCCATGAGCAAGTTCAACCTGAAGACGCTGCGCCGCACCAAGGTACAGAGCCCCATCACGTCGGAGACGCAACCGGCCGGCCGCACGTTCGAGGGCGGCTACGCCCGCGACGCGAAGAGCGAGCTGTTCCTCCTCGCGGTCACCAACATGCGCCGCGACGCGCATCTGCGTTCGGCGTCCGTGGTGGCCGCGGCCGAGTTCGTCCGGGCCCGGCTGGGCGCCGGTCTGCACGGCGGCAACCGCGCCGTCATCTCGTCGGCGCTGGAGCGGGCCGACGAGCCGGGTGAGATCCTCGCCTACTGGATTGCGCGCCACGGTCGTTCGATCCCGAAGCCGGTCAAGCGCGGGGTCGCCGATGCCGCCGTCCGCCTGTACTCGGAACGCTCACTGCTGAAGTGGGATTCCGATGCCAGGGACGTCCGCTTCGGCGACGTCCTCGAGCTCACCCATGCGTCGCCGTCGGCGACATGGCAGGGCGAGCTGTTCCGGCACGCGATCGATCGGCGGCAGGGACGCGAGAACACGATCCCCACCGGCCTGCGGATGCTCACGGAACGGGCGGCGCTGGCGGCGCTCCTGCCGGAGGATCGGCGTGCCGTCCTCCGGACCCCGGAGCGGCTGTCGGCGGCCGGCATGACGTGGGAGTCGCTCGCCGGCTGGCTGGAGGGACCGATGGACGCGGCAGCATGGCAGGCGGTGATCCCGTCCATGGGGTACATGGCGCTTCTGCGCAACCTGAGGAACTTCGACGAGGCCGGGCTTCCCGACCACGTCGCCGAACAGGTGGCGGCCCGGATCGCCGATCCGGGCGAGGTAGCGAAGTCGCGGCAGCTGCCGATGCGGTTCCTCGCGGCCTACCGGAACGCGCCGAGCCTGCGGTGGGGACATGCGCTCGAACGTGCGCTCGGGGCATCGCTGTCCGCGGTCCCGTCGCTGCCCGGCCGCACCCTGGTGCTCGTCGACCGGTCCGGATCGATGTTCTACAGCCGCGTCTCGGCGCGGTCGGAACTGACGCGGGCGGACGCGGCCGCGGTGTTCGGCACCGTTCTGGCGGCGCGTGCCGAACGGGCCAACCTGGTCGAGTTCGGCACGGACAGCCGGTACGTGCCGTTCAAGCACCAGCCGGTGCTGCGGGTCGTCGACAGTTTCGGCGACCTGGGCGGCACAGACACCGCGTCGGCGGTGCGGAAACACTACCGCGACCACGATCGCGTCGTCATCGTCACCGACGAGCAGGCGGCGTGGGGCGATCCGACCCGGCACGTCCCGGCCGACGTCCCCGTGTACACGTGGAACGTGGCGGGCTACCGACACGGACACGGACCGACGGGATCCGCGAACCGCCACACGTTCGGCGGACTGACGGACGCGGGATTCTCGATGATCCCGATCCTGGAGGGCACCCGGAACGGCGAGTGGCCGTTCTGATCCCGGGGCGGTGACCGGTCAGGTGCAGGTGGCCAGTGCGTGTTCGACGCGCTGCGCCACCTGCGCCGGCAGGGATCCGCACTGCCCGTGCAGTGCGCGCGCATTCAGTCGCCCGATCGCGACGCCGTCGGCGACCACCTCGTCGAGCAGTTCCTGCGAGATGCCGCTGGCGGCGAGGTCGAGTGCCGTGCACAGCGGCGTGGTGATGCGCAGGGGGCCGACCTGCTCGCAGTCCTCCGGGCGGAGCGAACGCCGGTGCAGCGCCAACTGCTGCGTCGGCGAAGGCGGCGACAGCACCGTCGAGAGGTGGATGAACCGCGGGTACAGATGCCCGAGACCGTGAAGTTCGGCGGCACTCTGGTGGGAGACCGCGGCGGCGGCACCGAACCAGGTGCACCACTTCGCGAATTCCTCGAGATCGGAGTGCGGGCAATCCTTCAAGCGGAACAGATCTCGCTCGATCTTGACCCACGAGCCGTCGGCAACGCGCTCGCCGATCTCGTCGGAGGCGAAACCGAGGCGCAGCACTTGCGCAGTGGTGAAGAAACCCGCCTGAGCCGTCGCGACGCGTGTCAGTTCTTCACCGACACCTTCGCGCTCCGGGTCACCGGGACGTGGAGCCAACCATCCGGACATTCCCCTAGATTACTGGGCGATTGTGGCACGTATCACAATTTCTGCGGATCTCGGCGACCCGCCGCGGGCGCATTCACAGAAATTGTTCAGAGTTGTCGGGAAGAATCCGTGTAATGGCAGCCCGAACGAACTCCGCACCCCGAAGTAACCGTGTGCTCGTCATCTCTCTTGTCGTCATCGCCGCGCTCGTGGTGGTCCTCGTCGGCGGCGAACTCTTCGTGCGCAACAGAGTGAAGACCTGCATGGCAGACCAGTTCGAGAGCCAACTCGGCTCGCAGGTGGACGTGGGCCTGAGCTGGAAGCCGGTCCTGCTCCAGTCGGTCGACAAGAACGTCCCGTACATCACCATCGACAGCGACGACACCAAGTTCGGCCCCGCCCAGGGAATGCAGGTGCACGCCCAGGTCAACGACATCCGGATCGAGAACACCGCGGACAGCAGCGGCACCATCGGCAGTTCCGACGCGGACATCACCTGGTCCACCGCGGGCATCCTCGCGACGCTGCAGCAGCAGGCGTTCGGTTCGCTCATCAGCGGCGTCACCGCCGATTCGAACGCCGGGACGTTGAGGTTCTCCGTCGGCCCGGCCGGGCTCGCGGATCTGACCGTCAAACCGGAGGTCGTGAACGGGACCGTCAAGGTGGAGACGGTGGGTGCGGAGGTCCTCGGTTTCGGTCTTCCCACCGATCTCGTCGACGGGGTCGTCCAGATCCTCACGTCGAGTCTGCAGACCTACCCGCTGGGCATGCAGCCGACGTCGTTGAAGGTCACCGACGACGCCATCGAGATCACCCTCGAAGGCGGCGCCTACAGGATGCCTGCCGCCGGCACCCAGCAACAGCAGCAAGAACAGCAGAGCAGCTGCGGCCTCCTGGTCTGACCGACCACCGGGTCAGTCGGGCAGCCCGTCCAGGACAGCACGGGTTCCCGACAGTCCCAGCCGCGTCGCACCGGCCGCGATCATGTCGAGGGCGGCCTGTGCGGTGCGGATCCCGCCGCTCGCCTTCACGCCGATCCGACCGCCGACGGTCTGCGCCATCAGCCGCACCGCCTCCACGGTCGCTCCCCCGGCCGGATGGAATCCGGTGGACGTCTTCACGAAGTTCGCGCCGGCCCGCTCGGCGGCCCGGCACGATTCGACGATCGCCTCGTCGGTGAGCGCGGCGGTCTCGAGGATCACCTTCAGGACCGTGCGGTCGCCGACGGCCTCGCGGACGGTGAGGACGTCGGCCAGCACCGCGTTGAAGTCGCCGGCCACGGCGGCACCGATGTCGATCACCATGTCGATCTCCTGCGCACCCTGGTCCACGGCGAGCCGGGCCTCGGCCCCCTTGACCAGCGAGTGGTGCTTGCCCGAGGGAAACCCGACCACCGCGGCGGTCACCAGACCCGGCGCCTTGATCGGCAGCATCGACGGCGACACGCAGACGGCGAGCACGCCGAGCGAGCGCGCCTCGTCGATCAGCGCCTTCACGTCGTCGGTGGTGGCCTCGGGCTTGAGGAGCGTGTGGTCGACGAGGTCGGCCACCTGGGAGCGGGTCAGTGCAACGTCGGACATACCTGTGAGCTTCGCACAATGCCTTCCGGGGCTCGCGGCACGGCCTAGCATCGCCGTATGAGTGATCCGGGATCGATCTTCGACGAGGCGCGGCTGGAGTTCGACCGGCTGACGACGGCCGTGTGGACGCCTGCCGGGCAGTCACTCGTCTTCCAGCTCGGACTGCGTCCCGGCGACGCCGTCCTCGACGTGTGTTGCGGCGCAGGCTCTTCGGCGCTCCCCGCGGCCACCGCGGTCGGTCCGGCGGGCCTCGTCCACGGCGTCGATCTGGCCGACGAACTCCTCGAGCAGGGGCGCCTGAAGGCGTCGGAGCGAGGACTGCAGAACGTCGAGTTCGTCTGCGCGGACGCCACCACCTGGGAACCGCCGAGCACCGTCCCGGACGCGGGCTACGACGCGCTCGCCTGCTCGTACGGCGTGTTCTTCCTGCCCCACATGGACGCCGCGTTCACCCGGCTCGCGGGCCTCGTCCGGCCGGGCGGCAAGGTCGGGATCACGGTGTGGCGGCGGGGCGCGTTGCGCGACTTCGCGGCCGCGTTCCAGGACGCCGTCGCCCGGCACCGGGAACCCGAGCCCGAACCAGCCGGGTCGCCGTTCGATCCCCTCGAACGCATCGACACCCCGGACGCGCTCCACCAGTGGCTCGGCGAGCTGGGCGCGCACTCGACCGAGGTCCGGGAGCTGTCCAACATCATTCCCGCCACCCCCGAGTTCTCCTGGGACCTCGTCCTCGGTGGGAACTTCCGCCGCGCGCTCGCCCCGTTCGACGCCGGGACCGTCGAGCAGATTCGTCTCGATCTCCTGCAGCTGCTCACCGAACGCGCGATACACGACATCGACGCCGGCACCCTCGTCGGCACCGCCGTGGTGAACGGCCGGAGCGCGACCTGAAAGACTGTTGCCCATGAGCGCTGCTTCGACCGAGGACCACCGGTACGTTCTTTCTCTCGGCTGCCCCGACCGCACCGGCATCGTCGCCCGGATCTCGACGTTCCTCGCCGAGGTCGGCGGCTGGATCGTCGAGGCGGCGTACCACGCCGACGCCGACACCGGCTGGTTCTTCACCCGTCAGGCAGTGCGTGCGTCGTCCGTCGACATGTCCATCGAGGAACTCCGGGAACGCTTCGCGGCCGTCGCCGCCGAACTGGGCCCCGAGACCGAGTGGACCGTGTCCGACACCGGTGAGCGCAAGCGGGTGGTGCTGCTCGTGAGCAAGGAGGCGCACTGCCTCCACGACCTGCTGGGCCGTGCGGCCGGAGGCGAGTTGCCCGCCGACATCTGCGCGGTGATCGGCAACCACCGCGACCTCGAGAACGTCACGCGACAGCACGGCATCGACTTCCATCACGTGCCGTTCCCGAAGGATCCCGCCGAACGCGGGCCCGCGTTCGAGCAGGTGCGTGAACTGGTCGACGCCCACGACCCCGATGCCGTGGTGCTCGCGCGTTTCATGCAGGTGCTGCCCTCGGCACTGTGCGAGCACTGGGCCGGCCGGGCGATCAACATCCATCACAGCTTCCTGCCGTCCTTCGTCGGCGCCCGCCCCTACCACCAGGCATTCGCCCGCGGTGTGAAGCTGATCGGCGCCACCTGCCACTACGTGACGGCCGAACTCGACGCGGGCCCCATCATCGAGCAGGACGTGATCCGCGTCGACCACGCCGACGAGGTCGCGGACATGGTCCGGCAGGGTCGCGACATCGAGAAGCTCGTACTGTCCCGCGGCCTGCGCTGGCATCTCGAGGACCGCGTCCTCGTGCACGGCCGTAAGACGGTGGTGTTCAGCTAGCCCCGGCGAACACAGAATCCGACGTATCGGTCAGGCTCACACGCTATTGCGTGTGAGCCTGACCAATACGCGGGCGCCTGTCGGATCAGAGATTGCGCAGCCGGACGATCTCCTTGTCGAACTCGTCGATGCTCTCGACGGAGCTCATGTGGCCGACGCCGGGCAGGACGATCAGCCGCTCGAGGTGACCCGCCTCGTCCAGGACGCGAGCGAGCTTGCGGGCGTGGACCGGTGGGGTCAGTCGGTCCATGGAGCCGACGAGCACCGTGGTCGGGACGTCGAGGTTGTCGAGAGCCTCGTGGATGTCGAGGCCGCTGAGCGCGGCACCCCAGCCGCCGCGGATGCGCGGCTTGCAGTCCCGGACGATGTTCTCGCAGAACTGGACTTCGGCGCGGGAGGCGTTGGGCGACATCGACACGTACTGGAGCGCGCGGGTCATCACCGGCGACGACACCAACGGCACCGGTGTGCTCAGGACGGCGCGGCCGACCGGGACCGGCACTCGCGGAAAACGATTCGGCAGCGGGACGACGGTGGTCTCGGCGATGAGCCGGTCGCAGGCGGTGCTGGCGAGCAGAACCGCCGACGCGTACTTCTTCACCTCGTCGGGGTGCCGGCCTGCCCACGCCATGATGCTCATGCCACCCATGCTGTGACCCACGAGCACGGCCTTCTGGTCTTCACGCACCGTCGCCTTCAGCACCTCAGACAGGTCGTCGGCGAGGACGTCCGGGCCGAGTGCGAGCGAACCGACCGTGCTGCGGCCGTGCCCACGCTGGTCGTAGGTGATGACCCGGTACTCGTCCGCCAGCGCGTTCACCTGCGGGTACCAGTACTCGGTCGAACAGGTCCAGCCATGGCTCAGCACAATGGGATCGCCGTCCACCGGACCGTAGGCGCGGACGTACAGCGTCGCTCCGTCGTCGGTGAGGATCTCCGTCACGTCCGGGCGCAGGTTCGGGGTGCGCAGCAACTCGTTCGGCGCCACCTCGGTCGACAACGTCAACCCGCGGGTGGCGCGCGTGCGGCGGATCGCCGCTGCCGCGGCGACGACGGCGCCCGCTCCGGCTGCGCCGGCGAGTGCCCGGAAGGCGATGGTGCGCGAACTGCTGGTCATTCCTACCCCTGTCCTGTCTAACTTGCTCTGTTGGTGTCGGTGCTCGTCGCCGGACCCGGTGTCTCACCGAGTTGCCGGGCCGCCCTCACGAGGGCCTTGGAGATCTGCTCCTCCATCGCCTCTTCGAACAGCGACTGGACGGCGTCGTGCGCGAGGGGACGCATCTGGTCGATGAGCCGCGCGATCTCCGAGACCTTCGCCTCGTCGAGTTCGAGCGGCTCACCCTCGGCGGCGAGGTAACGGTCCGCGACGACGGTGACGAACCGCGCGGCGACGTCCGAGAGGTCTCGTCGCATCGCCGCGGTCTGTTCGAGGACGCCCTCGAGGGGGATGCCGGCGTCGACGAGGACCTGCGCAGCCTCGACCAGTCGCGGATTGTTCACCGAGTAGTCGTCCCCCGCGGGAACGAGCACACCGAGTTCGGTGCCCTTGGCGATGTTGGCCTCGGTGGTCTGCGCACCGAACATGCGTTTCAGCTCGGCGATCGTGAGACGGGCCGCTCGCCTGCGCTTCTTCCATCGGCTGCCCGGGTCGTCGGTCTCCAGAACGTCCTTGACCTGGAGTCCGTAGTGCGCAGCCGTGAGGAGTTCACTGATGGTGGCGAACGTGTAGCCGCGATCGAGCATGCGGCCGATCAGGTGCAGCCGGGCGAGGTGCGAATCGTTGTACCACCCGGTGCGCCCCTGCTTCCGTGGCGGCGGAAGCAGTCCGCGGTCCTGGTAGACGCGCACGTTGCGCACGCTCACCCGCGCCTCGCGTGCGAGGTCGTCGATCCGGTATTCCTTCATCAGACGGTGCGCGCCCGTCGGAGCAGCAGCCGGGACGGACCGCCGACGAGTCCCACGGCCCGGTGGGCATCGCTCGCTGAGTCACGCAGGTGGACGACGGACATGTCAGCTCCTCGGTAGCCGTGTCATCACAATAGCATTGTCACAATGTCCATTGTCATCGTTTGGGCGCACGAGAGCCACGCCGTCACTTGCTCATGGGGTGGGAGCGACTACCAGCGAGGCCCGCGCTGCACGTCATCGACGCGCGGGCGCACGTCCACGAGATAGACGCACACCGCGACCACCGCGACGATGCCGAACAACTGCACGGCGGGGAACAGCAGGAGGACGAGGAACGCGACGGCGAGAATGCTCAGCCAGATCGGTTTGCTCAACTTGTCCACGGCGGTGAACGCGTCCTTGCGCTGGCGAGCCGCGTGGAACAGCGCGTACGCGGCGCCGCCCAGGGCGACGATGCGAATCACCAACAAGATCACCGAGACGACGCCGTCAACTTGAATCACAGCCCCATCCTACGAGGTCGACACGCAAACGGCCCCCGCACCGAACGTGCGGGGGCCGAAAAGCGTGAAGGATCAAGCCTTCTTGGCCGGAGCAGCCTTCTTGGCCGGAGCGGCGGCCTTCTTGGCCGGAGCCGGGGCCGGAGTTGCCGCAGCCTTGGCCGGAGCAGCCTTCTTGGCGGGAGCGGCATGCTTGGCCGGGGCAGCCTTGTCGGCACGAGCTTGGACGTCGGCCGCGGTGGCGGTGACGCGATCGGCAGCGTCCTTCGACGCCTCCTCGGCCTGGTCGCCCAGGTCGAGAACCTTCAGGGCAGCCTCGTCGCCGGCGTCGGCGATGGCCTCGCCGAGCCCCTCGGCGGTGTCGGAGATGCGACCCGACGCGCGGCCCGCGAGCTTCGCGGCCTGCTCGCCGACGGCGCGCGTCTGGCGTGCAACGGTGCCGAGAGCTTCCTCGGTCAGCTCGACGGCGTCGCCGAAGGCAGTCTCGGCGCGGCCGATGCCCTCCTCGACGACCGGCTGCTTGCGGATGCGCTCGACGGTGTCCTCGCCGCGCTCCGCGAGAGACGTGTACAGGTCGGATGCGACCTTCAGGTAGGCCTCGGCGACCTTGCGCAGCTCGTCGGCGGTGAACTTCTCCCGCAGCTCGGCAAGCTCCTCGGGCAGCTCGGACGGCAGTCCGGCGAGGCGGTCGCGAAGGTTTTCGACACCCTCGGTGACCTCTTCCTGGAGTCCGGCGATGCGCTCCTTGGCGCCGCCGACCCGCTCCTCGACGTCACCCTGGGTGGACTCGGCGCGCGAGCGGACCTGGGCGACGACGTCGGCCACGGCCTGCACAACGACGTCTCCGGCGCCTACGGCCGCGTACAGCGAGGTCTTGACGCTGTCGATGGTCTTCTGGTCAGTCATCGGCTTTCTCCTGTTCAACGGTGGGGGGTTCTGGTTCCGGCGTCTGGGAATCAGAACGCTGGTGTTCTTCTGTCCGAAGCTCGGACGTCCGGGATTCGGCCGCTTCCGCCGATTCGTTCTCACGACAGAACGACTCGTAGATCTCGAGCAGCACTTGCTTCTGCCGCTCGGTAATGGCCGTATCCGCGAGCAGAGCGTCACGGAGGGGACCGTGTGGCCGCTGCTCGAGGTAACCCGCCTGGACGTACAGGACCTCCGAAGACACCCGGAGACCCTTGGCTATCTGCCCAAGCACCTCGGCCGAGGGCTTGCGCAACCCACGCTCGATCTGACTCAGATACGGATTACTGACACCGGCCAGCTGCGCCAGCTGCCGCATCGACACCTGGGCCGCTTCGCGCTGGGCACGAATGAAACCTCCGATGTCGTGAGCGGCGTTGCTGACTACGCGAGCTGCCAGATCTCCTGCACCGGCTGCGTCGCGATCGTCGCTTGCCATCAGTCCTCCGTGTTGCTGGGCAGAACCAAGCCTAAAGCAGGGTGCTAGCAATTGCAAGCACTCTGCTAGCACCCAGCAAGCGGACCCTCCGTCGAGGCAGATGTCACCCGAACAGCAACGTCGAGAACGTGTAGATCAGCAGGCCCGCGATCGAACCGACAACCGTGCCGTTGATGCGGATGAACTGGAGATCCCGTCCCACTTGCAATTCGATCTTCTTGGACGCCTCCTCGGCGTCCCAGCGCTCGACGGTGTCGGAGATGATCGCGGTGATCTCGTCGGTGTAGTGAACGACGACGTAGCGCGTGCCGGCGAGCACCCACCCGTCGACCTTGGTTCTCAGCTCGTGGTCGTCGCGCAGCCGCTCACCGAATCGCACGACGTTCTCCGCGACCTTCGTGCGCAGCGTGCTGTTCGGGTCGTCGACGGATTCCATGATCAGGCGCTTGGCGACCGTCCACGTCGCGGCGGCGAGGCCGGTCACCTCCTCGCGCCCCATGATCTCGGCCTTGATCTTCTCGGCCTTCTCCATGGTCGCGGGATCGTTCTGCAGGTCGTCGGCGAAGTCGACGAGGAAGCGGTTGGCCGCCTGCCGCACCTCATGCTCCGGGTTGGATCGCACCTTCCAGGTGAATTCGACGAGCTCCCGGTGGATCTTCTCGCCGAGCATGGCGTCGACGAACTTGGGCGACCAGGCGGGCGAATCGCGGCTGACGATCCGGTCGATGGTCTCCTGACTCCCGAGCGCCCACTGGTGCGCCCGCTCGGCGAGCAGATCCAGGATCGGCAGCTGCCGGTTCTCGCGCAGGAGTTCGCCGAGTACCCGCCCGATCGGCGGCCCCCACTGGGGCTCGGCCAGCCTGCGCACCAGGGTGCTGTCGATGATCTGCTGCACGTCCTCGTCGCGCAGGATCTCGACGAAGCCGCGCAGGATGGTGGCCGTCTCGGCAGCGACGCGCGCGGCGTGCTTGGGCTGCGCCATCCACGTGCCCAGCCGCAGCGGGATCTCCGCAGCCTCCACCTTGGCGGACACCACCTCGGGGGCGAGGAAGTTCTGGCCGACGAAGTTGCCGAGGCTCGCCCCCAGCTGGTCCTTCTTGCGCTTGATGATCGCGGTGTGCGGGATCGGCAATCCGAGCGGATGCCGGAACAGGGCCGTCACCGCGAACCAGTCGGCCAGCGCACCGACCATTCCTGCCTCGGACGCGGCCCGCACGTAGCCGACCCAAGCCCCGGCGCCCCGCGATTCCTGCCACCTGCACACGAGGTAGACCACGGTGGCGAACACGAGGAAGCCCGTCGCGACAGCCTTCATCTTGCGGAGATCGCGGCGCTTCGCGTCGTCGTCGAAGGCGGAAAGGCTCAGTTGATCCACAGACGCCATTGTGCCCAAGGACGGCGCGGAGGCGGCAGCCCAGCCGCTGGACGCGCGCCCGCACAGACGGCGTTGTGCCGTGCGACAAGACCGGAGCACTAAGCTGACAGGAGATCGCGACACGAAACGGATGTGAAGAGACTCAGTGGCGAACGACGACGTGAAGGATCCTGAGCAGGTGACCGAGTCGATGACGAAGCTGGACAAGGCGGCAAAGCCCGATGGGCGCAAGCGCCGCTGGCGTGAGCACAAGATTGCGCGCCGAGAAGAACTCGTCGACGGAACGATCGCCGCCATCCGCTTGCGTGGACGCGACATCGGCATGGACGAGATCGCATCCGAGATCGGTGTCTCCAAGACGGTGCTGTACCGCTATTTCGCAGACAAGAGCGATCTGACGAACGCGACCATGGCGCGTTACGTGGAGACCACACTCGCCCCGCGGATCTACGAGGCCATCGGCGGCGACCTCGACGACTTCGAGCTGACCCGCGCCACCATCACGGCGTACGTCGAGACGGTGGCGTCGGATCCCGACGTCTACCTGTACATCATGGCCAACGGCTCCGGCCCCGGCCGCGAGACGGTCGCCGACTCGGAACGGATGATCGCGGAGGTGCTCTCCACCGTTCTCGGCGAGCGGCTGCGGCAGATGGAGATGGACTCCGGCGGCGCCGTCCCCTGGGCGTACGGAATCGTCGGTGGTGTGCAGTTGGCGACGCACTGGTGGATCTCCAACCGGTCCATGTCGGTCGAGGATCTGATCAACTACCTCACGATGATGACCTGGGGTGGCGTCACCGGTATCGCTGCGGTCAACGGCTCGCCCGCGCGATTCAACGCGATCCCGCACCCGTTGCTGCCGCCTGCGGCCGAGGCCGACTAGGCGCCCGACCGTTTCTTGTGTAACTAGCAGTTACAGGTAAACTTGCCTGTGTGAACGAACACGATGAAGAAGAAGAGGGCTACCGCGGCCCCGCCGACGTCGTCGTCGGCGACCGTCCCGCCGTGACCGTGCAGGTCCAGTTGGCGGGAAACTTCGAACCCATCAGCGGTCGGTACGTCTGGCACGGCCGCGTCCGCACCCTGACGGACGCCCTCGGCCCGGATGCCGACCTGTCCGCGGGCACGGAACTGCAGATCACCAGCCCGGCAGGCACGGCCACCGCCCGGATCACCGGGGTGGACCTCTGGGGAAGCCATCTCGTCGACGGAGTGACGCCCCCGCCGTTCAGCCGAGTGTGAACTCGAAGTCCGCCGGTTCGACCGACCGCGTCCGGCGCCAGTAGCGCACGGTCGAACCCGGCCAGATGGTGCGGTTGACGCCGTGCGAGTCCAGGTACCAGCTCACGCACCCGCCGGTGGACCACACCCCCTTCGCCAGTTTCCGTTGGATGTCGGTGTTGAAGCGGCTCTGCACCGCGGGCCGGACGGCCGCGGAATCGGCGCCGCGCCGGTCGACGAGATCCATCAGTTCCAGTGCATAACGAATCTGCGACTCGATCATGAAGACCACCGAATTGTGACCGAGCCCGGTGTTGGGTCCGAAGAGGAAGAACGCGTTGGGGTAACCCGCGACGGTGATACCGAGGTAGGTGCGGATCCCGTGCTCCTCCCATTCGTCGGCGAGGCGCCGGCCCTCGACCCCGGTGAGCTCGACATTGTCGAAGCCGTCGGTGACATGGAATCCGGTGGCGTAGATGATCGCGTCCACCACCCGCTCCGCCCCGTCGCCCGCGACGATGCTGTGCGGGCGCACCTCCGCGATGCCCTCGGTGAGCACGACCGTCTTCGGTGAGATCAGCGCCGGGTAGTACACGTCCGACCCCAGGATCCGCTTGCAACCGATGCGATAGGACGGGGTCAGCTTCCGGCGCAGTTCGAGATCGGTGACGGTCCTGTTCAGGTTCTTCCGTGCCGCGCTCTCGATCGGCCGCATCAGGCGGGAGTGCCCGTTGAACCCGAGCGCGAGCGATTCGTAGGTCCAGTAGACCGCGGCACGCACCATTCGACGGGCCAACGGGACCCGGCCGAACAGGCGCCGCGCCTGCGGCGGAATGCCGAAGTTCAAGCCCGGTATCACCCAGGGCGGCGTCCGCTGATACAACTGCAACTCGGCGACGTCGCCCACGATCTCGGGAACGAACTGGACGGCGCTGGCGCCCGTGCCGATCACCGCGACCTTCTTGCCCCGCAGGTCGTAGTCGTGGTTCCACTCCGCCGAGTGGAACACCGTGCCCTCGAACGTGTCGGCGCCGGGCAGATCCGGGACGTTCGGGATGTGGAGGGCGCCGATCCCGGACACGACGAACTGGGCGACGTACTCGTCGCCCGACTCGGTGTGGACGTGCCACCGTTGCCGTTCGGCGTCCCAGTACCCGCCTGTCATCGTGCGGCCGAAATGAATGTTGCGCCGCAGGTCGTACTTGTCGGCCAGACCGCGCAGATAGTCGAAGATCTCCTCCTGACCCGACCACATCCGGGTCCAGTCCGAGTTCGGCTCGAACGAGAACGAGTACAGATGCGAGGGCACGTCACACGCGCAACCGGGGTACGTGTTCTCCCGCCAGGTGCCACCGACCTCCCGCGCCTTCTCCAGCAGAATGAAGTCGTCGCGCCCCCGCTTGCGCAGCTGAATGGCCGTGCCCAGACCGGAAAAACCCGTCCCGATCACCAGGACGCGACACCGATGCACCTCGCCGCTCACAACTCCATGTAACGCTCCTGTGGCACTGTTTGCACATGGCAGACAAGGCACGCGGATTGTGGAAAATGTCGGCGATCGAGGCCCTGCGGTCGCGCCCGGGTCAGCCGATCGCCGAACTCGATCGCGGGAGCACACCCGGATTCGTCGGCGACAAGTCGGACGGGGTCGCGCTGCTGGAGGAACGCGGGGCAGTACTGTCGTCGCTCCAGGAGAAGCTCTACGCCAACGGACGATCCGGCGACCACCGGTCGGTGCTGCTCGTGCTGCAAGGCATGGACACCGCGGGTAAAGGCGGAATGGTCCGCCACGTCGTCGGGCACGTGGATCCGCAGGGCGTGGATCACGCGTCGTTCGGCGTGCCCACTCCCGAGGAGAAGCGCCACCACTTTCTGTGGCGGATCGACAAGGCCCTGCCCCGCGGCGGACAACTCGGTGTTTTCGACCGGTCGCACTACGAGGACGTGCTAGTGGTCCGGGTTCACGATCTCGTGCCCGAGGAAGTCTGGAGCGGCCGCTACGACGAGATCAACCAATTCGAGAAGGAACTCGTCGCCGGCGGCACGACGCTGGTGAAGGTCGCGATGTTCGTGTCACTCGACGAGCAGAAGGCGCGGCTGCTCGAACGGGTGGAACGCCGGGACAAGTACTGGAAGTACAACCCGTCGGACGTCGACGAGCGCAGGCTGTGGCCCGCATACCAGGACGCGTATCAGGCGATGCTCGACGAGACGTCGACCGATTACGCGCCGTGGTACGTGGTTCCGTGCGACCGCAAGTGGTACAGCCGGATCGCGGTCACCGAGCTGCTGATCGGCGCCCTGGAGAAGCTCGACCTCGACTGGCCGGCCGCGACTTTCGACATCGAAGCGGAGAAGCGGAGGCTCGCGGAATCCTGAGGCCTCCCGAACATGCCGCCGTCAGAAGAGGTGCGGCGTTTCGTGGTGCAGCCTGTGATCGTGACGCACGGTTCCGCCGTACAGCGCCATCGCTCCGGCCAGCGCGACGACACACAGAGATCCGGAGATCACCGCCCAGCCGCCCTGCCCCGAGCCGGCGGCGACGAGGAACCCGCCGAGACAGACCACCGAGAACAACACGAGAGCGAAGCTGACCCAAGCAGCGAAGAGATTGAGTTTCACGGCACTCACCTCACCTTCGAGAACGTGGTCCCGACGCTACGCCCGACCTGCATCGACGACAAGGTGGGCCGGTTTTCTTCGCGCCACCCTGGGTAACCGCAAGGCATGAACCTCGAGAGCCTGTTCCGGAAGGCGGAATCCGCCGGGTTCCTCGACGGCGGCAGCCGGTTCCTGCAACAGCGGATCCAGGGGGCGCTCGGTTCGTCCGGCGCGGGCCCGGTGTTGCGCGGATCATGGCTCGGGCACCCCGTGCATCCCGTTCTCGTCAGCCTTCCCATCGGGGCGTGGGTCGGCGCGACCGTCTTCGATCTGGCATTCCGCGATCACGTCGGCGCACGCAGACTGATCGGCCTGGGACTGCTCGCCACTCCCCCGACGTTGGTGACCGGCTGGGCGGACTGGGCCGAACGCGATACGCGTCAGCGCCGCGTCGGCCTGATCCACGCCGAGGCCAACGCCATCGGCATCACGGCCATGCTCGCGTCCTACCTTCGCCGCAGGCACGGATCGGACGCACGCGCTGTCGTCACGAGCACCGCGGGACTTCTCGCGATCGGCATCGGCGGCGCGCTCGGCGGGCATCTGACCTACGCAATGGGCGCAGGAGTCGACGGGGTGCGGGAGGGTCCGGGACCGGACACTCTCATCACCCCGGTGGGATGAAGAATCGAGGAACGCCATGATCGTGCTCGGACTGATCTTGCTCCTGATCGGATGGCTCACCGGCCTCACCTGGCTGTGGACCATCGGCATCATCCTCCTGGTGATCGGCGCGATCCTGTGGATTCTCGGCGCCACCGGACGTGCGGTCGGCGGCAGGCGGCGTTGGTATTAGAACGCAATACCGGCCGGCTGGTGCAACCTGTCCTGTGACAGAGTGCTAGCCGGTCGGTTTACAAACCCGAAGTTCGGGAATCCCCGTGGCATGACGGCCATTCATCGCGAACCCAGACCTCCCGTGTGCGGCGGGCAACCGATGAGAACGGCAGCCGTCGGCACCTCGAGACGATTGAGGATTTCGATGGTCTCGGCCAACGCCAGTCCTCTCGACGTCTCGGACGGCGCCGACGTCGGGGGGCAGAGCATTCACCTCGCCGAACTGTCGGCAGCCCTCACACGAGAGGGTCACGACGTCACCGTCTACACCCGGGCGGACAGCGAGGACGCCCCGGAGCGGGTCACCACCCTGGGCGGGTACACCGTCGTGCACGTGCCGGTCGGGCCGGCGCGGCGGATGTCCGAGGCCGAGATCCTGCCGCTGATGGGGGCATTCGGCAGCTTCCTCAAGACCGAATGGGAATCCGAACGGCCCGACATCGTCCACGCCCACTACTGGATGTCCGGGATCGCGACGCAACTCGCCGCCCGCACGCTCGGCATTCCGGTGGTCCAGACGTTCCATGCGCTCGGGGTGGTCGAGCAGAGGTTCGAGCGAGCGGATTCGTCGAGCACTCACAACCGAATTCACTTGGAACAGTTGATCGCCCGCGGCGCCACCCGGGTGGTGGCGACGTGTACGGACGAGGTCTTCGAACTCTCCCACCTCGGCCTGCCGCGCTCGCGTACGTCCGTGGTTCCGTCCGGCGTCGACGTCGCCGAGTTCACGCCCGACGGCCGGGCCGACGAGAAGGGTAAACGCCATCGCCTCGTCATGGTCGGCCGACTGGCGCCGAGCAAGGGCTTCGACACCGCGATCGAGGCACTCTCCCACTTCCCCGACACCGAACTCGTCATCGCGGGCGGTCCGGCCGCCGACGACGTCGCCGACGACCCCGAAGCGTCGCGACTGTTGACACTGGCCCGTGAGGCGAAGGTGCGCAACCGGGTACGGATCGTCGGGCGCGTGCCGAGAAACGCCATGCCCTCGCTGCTGCGCTCGGCGGATGCCGTCGTGTGCACCCCGTGGTACGAGCCGTTCGGCATGGTTCCGCTCGAGGCGATGGCCTGCGGCACCCCGGTGGTGGCGTCCGCCGTCGGCGGGATGCGGGACACGGTGGTCGACGGCATCACCGGACGCCTCATCTCACCGCGCAACCCGGTCCGCCTGGCCGAGGCCCTGCGACAGATCTTCGACGACGACGCCCTGCGCACGGGATACGGCATGGCGGGCTGCGATCGCGCCCGCGCCCGCTACTCGTGGGACCGGGTCGCCACCGACACTCTCCGCGCCTACGGCCGCTGCGTGTCGGCCCCTCCGCGCACGAGTCGAACCGGCGCCCACTGAAAGTCGGGCGCCGGTTCGGACGGTCAGGCCGTTCGGCCGTGCCAGGCCCCGAGGGCACTGTCCACGGAAGCGAAGCAGGGGTAGCTCGACTCCTGGCCCGCCGCTCTGAGCAGCCGATATACGGGACGGCCGCAGATCATCGCCCACGTCCGCCCGTCCCGGACGTTCGTCGTGTGGACGGTGTCGAGCACCGACAGACCCGCGGTTCCGATGAAATCCACCTGCGACATGTCGAGGATGAACTGCCCCTCCGGCGAGATCCGCGTGCACACGTAGTCGCGGAACCCCGGTGCACTGAACAGGTCGATCTCGCCTCGTACCCCTACCAACATCACCCCGGACCCGAGTCGCTCGGAAGTGAATTCCGCGCTCGCACAGCGTGTCGGAGCGGAACCGACAGCCGAGAGCGTTACCCTCGGCTTGTACGTGGTACCGAACTCCGTGCCCGAACACGCCATTTCAGGTTCTGGGACCCCTGGACCAACAGACATGGCTCACCCCATCTCGAACATTGAGAGGGGAAGCGGAGCACCTGCAGACAGACCCGACCTCGGACACATGACACCGTCTGCTACCGCAGCGCTTCCCGACATCGGCTGTGTGTTCAACCTCGGTTCGAGACTACTCCCGCCTGTGATGTGTCACAAGGAAATAACAGATACTCGAGCTCTCATTTGCCCTGGTGAGCGATTACAAACCGTTATGCACGGTTGTACGCGCCGAAACAGCCGCGACGACACGTTCTGCGACCACGCGCAGTTTGACGTTCTCCCGCTGCGAACGCGTGACGAGGACGTCGAACGCGGTCTCGGCGTCGAGACCCCGCAACGCCATCACGATTCCCTTCGCCTGATCGATGACGGCGCGGGACCGGAGGGCGATACGAAGTTGCTCGATCAGGTTTCTCGCCTCGCTGTACCGCCGGGCATTACGCACCGCGACCGCAGCCGCCTCGACGTACAGCTCCAGCGCCGACTCGTCCATCCGGTGGAAGGCGTGCGGCAGCAGTCCGTACAGATTCAGCGCAGCGGACTGCTCCGCGACGGGCAGGGGTACGGACAGATAGCTGTGGACGCCGGCCGGTTCGGAACTCGCGGCATACGCCGGCCACCTCTCGTGCGCGGCGGCACGGTCGGCCCGCACGGTCTCGCCGGAGCGTACGGCGTCGAGCGCAGGACCCTCACCGAGGCGGTACTGCAACTCCTCGAGTGCCGCGAGCTCGTCCGAGGTCGCGGCCACCGTGACGGGACCCGTCGCTCGGACAACGGTGATCCCGGCCATCGCCGCACCCGGGAACGTCTGGACTACCCGACGGCACAGCCTGTGCAGCGCGACGTCGGTCTCGTCCTCCGGCTCGAGCAACTCGAGCACCGAGTCGAGCGACACGGCGACCGCGTCGGCCTGCACAGCCTCGACAGCACTCGTCAACGTGTGCAGGTGAATCTCGTCAGGCATCCCACTCGTCTCCCGTGACCACCATGACCCTGCCGAGGGCCTCAGGAACGCTGATCGTGCCGCCAACATTACTCGGGCAAACGTACTGATCGGACTGGTTTGATCGGTCCTGTTCTGCGGTATTCCACCTGCGGTGTCGCCGGATCGCTACCCTGACTTCTCAGCAGCGCGAGCCGACCCACCGCCCGCCGACAGCACGGTACGCCCGACCCGGAGGTCTCATGGCCATCGCCAAGACAATCGAATCCGACCAGGATCACACACATCCCGTCGTCGAACTGCGCGTGCGAGCAACGCCCGATCAGCTCTCCGTACTGCGCGCCCTGGCAGCAACCGTTGCCATCCACGAAGATTTCGACCTCGACTCCATCGCCGACATCAAACTGGCCATGGACGAGATCTGTACCCAGCTGATCGTCCGCGCGACACCGGACGCGCTTCTGGTGTGCCGGCTGCAATATCTCGACAACACCCTGCGAGTCGACGTATCGAGCACCACCACGTCGGTCGGCTCCCTCGGCGAGCGTTCGTTCGCCTGGCACGTACTCAACGCCCTCACCGATTCGGTCGATCTGAAACAGGAACCCGACCCCGCTACCGCGGGTTTCGTGACCACCATGGAATTCACCAAGGTGAAGAACGGCCTGAGTCTGTGACGTCCCATACTCACAGTGGGGGGCACACGGCCCGTTGGCCGGACGAGTATCAGGACGTCACAGCACTCTTCGAACAGATGGCAGCCCTCGACGAGGACGATCCCCGGCGCCGCAGACTGCGGGACGCCGTCGTGACGCGCTGTCTCCCACTCGCCGAACACATCGCGCGACGCTTCGACGGCCGCGGCGAGGCGCACGACGATCTGGTTCAGGTCGCGCGCCTCGGACTGGTCAACTCGGTCGACCGGTTCGACGTGGAGCGGGGATCCGACTTCGTGTCGTTCGCCGTCCCCACCATCATGGGCGAGGTACGACGGCACTTCCGCGACACCGGGTGGGCCGTGCGAGTACCCCGCCGGATGAAGGAACTGCACCTCGCGCTCAGCCAGGCCGTCGCCGAACTGTCCCAGAGCCTCGGTCACGCCCCCACCGTCAGCGAACTCGCCGAACACCTGGACCTCGAACAGGAGGAGGTGGCGCAGGGGCTCCTCGCCGGCAACGCGTATCAGACCGTCTCCGTCGACAACACGTCGTCGGACCGGACCGGCGAGCTGTCGATGGTGGAGACACTCGGCGACTACGACGCCGCGATGGACGACGTCGAGAACCACGAAACCCTGCGCCCCCTGCTCCAATCTCTCCCCGAACGGGAGCGGACCGTCCTCATGCTGCGGTTCTTCGGCAACATGACACAGACCCAGATCGCCGACCGAGTCGGCATCTCGCAGATGCACGTGTCCCGGTTGCTGGCGAAGACACTGGCGTCACTGCGAGATCAACTCGGTGATGCGTAGGTCAGATCGTTGCCGTGTCGATCACGAATCGGTACCGCACGTCGCTGCCGACCACGCGGTCGTAGGCGCCGTCGCGTGCTGCCCCACTCGTGGCGGCCTACACGTCTACATGTTTGCGCGGCCGAAGGCACGTTCGGGGCCACCGCAGAGGCGGTGACCCCGAACACGCCTGAGAAATCAGGCCTCGGATTCTTCCTTCTCGGCCCGTCTGCGGAGACGCTTCGCGGCCGCCACCATATTGCGCAGCGAGGGCTCGAGCTGCCAGTAGTGCCGCGTCTTCAGTCCGCCGTCCGGGTTGGCCCACAACCGCTCGAGTGAGATCGACTCGCTCGCCTCCGTGAGCAGTTCGTCCAACTCGTCGATGTCCGGGATCCGGGCCGACCGGCTCTCGTACACACCCGGACCGACACCGTGGGTCAGCGCCCGCTCCTTGATGGCATCGAGCACCCACGTGATGGAGCGCGTCGCCACGATCGCCGTCACGTCCGCATCGAGCCGTTCGATGGCGTCGACCACCGACGCCCGGCTCGTGTACGTGATATGCGTGTGGATCTGCGTCTCCGGCTTCGCCCCGCCCGTCGCGAGACGGAATGCGTCGACCGCCCACTCGAGATACGCCTCGCGGCCGTTCTCGCGCAACGGCAGCAGTTCCCGGATCGCCGGCTCGTCGACCTGGATGATCGCGATACCCGCCGCCTCGAGGTCGGCGATCTCGTCACGGATCACCAGCGCCAACTGGTCTGCCGTCTCGTACAGCGGCTGATCCTGGCGGACGAACGACCGCGCGATCATCGTCACCGGACCCGTGAGCATGCCCTTGACCGGCTTGTCCGTCAGCGACTGCGCGTACGAAATCCACTCGACGGTCATCGGCTTCGGCCGCGACACGTCCCCGTAGAGGATCGGCGGACGTGTACACCGCGAGCCGTAAGCCTGCACCCACCCGTTGTGGGTGAAGGCATACCCTTCGAGAAGCTCCGCGAAGTACTGCACCATGTCGTTGCGTTCGTGCTCACCGTGCACGAAGACGTCGAGACCGATGTCTTCCTGCAAACGGATCGTGCTTTCGATCTCGGCCTGGATCCGCTTGTAGTACTCCTCCCACTCGAGGCGTCCCTCACCCAGCTCGTACCGGGCCTGGCGGATCGCGTCCGTCTGCGGGAACGAGCCCAGCGTCGTCGCCGGAACGAGCGGCAGGTTCAGTCGCTCCTGCTGGGCGACCCGTCGCTCCTCGTACGGAACCCGGAAGCGGTCGCCCGGCTTGATCGCATTGACCCGTGCTCGCACCGCGTGCTTGAGCTTGAAGTGCACCGACGTGGGACGCTTGCGCCACTTGTCGGACGGCCCCTCGGTGAGCGCCTTCGCCAGCGAGACCACCTCGCCGACCTTCTGCTTCGCGAACGCGAGCCGGTCCGCGACATCACCCGGGATGTCGTACTCGGACAACACGTCGTACGGCACGTGCAGCAACGACGTCGACGTCGACACCACGAGATCCGGCACAACGTCCTTCAGCGTGTTCAGGTACGTCAGCGTGTTGTACCGGTCGACGCGCCACACGTTGCGGCCGTCGACCACACCGGCGTAGATGCGCTTGCGCTTCATGCCCGGGATCTTCGCCAGCTCGTCGGCGCTGAGCCGGTGACTGACGAGATCGAGGCCCAGAGCCTCCACCTTGGTGGAGGCGAGGATGGCGAGCGCCTCCCCGAGATGCCCGTAGGGACCGGTGACGAGGATGCGGGGCCGCAGCGGTGCGTGCGACAGCTTCTCGTACGCCTTGGCCAGCGCGGCCAGTTCTTCCGGTGTGCGGTCCTCGGTGAACGACGGCTCGTCCAGCTGAACGCACGTGGCGCCCGCCTTCGCGAGCTGCTCGAACAGCCGCTCGTACTCCGGCAGCACCTTGTCCAGCAGGTCGAGGGTCGAGAAGCCGTGCCGCTTCGACGTCGGACCGACCTTCGACAACAGGAGCAGCGACACCGGGCCGAGGATGACGGGACGTAGTTCGATCCCGCGCGCCTTCGCCCGCTCGAACTCGTCCATCACGGTCTCGGACCGCAGCGAGAACTCGGTGTTCTCGTCCAGTTCGGGCTGACGGTAGTGGTAGTTGGTGCCGAAGAACCGCACCAGCTCGAGCGGCGGGAAGTCCGGCCGGCCGCGGGCCAGCGTGAAGTAGAAGTCCAGCGGATCGAGCTGACTCTCGAGCGGCTCGAACCGCTCGGGCACGGCACCGAACAGCAGCGCGTTGTCGAGTACGTGGTCGTAGTAGGAGAACGTGTTGCCCGGGACCTGGGTCAGACCGGTCGCGGCGAGTTCGCTCCACGTCTCCTCCTGAAGGTCCCGGGCGACGGCGACGAGTTCTTCCTTCGTGCTCGTGCCGTGCCAGTAGGACTCGAGGGCACGCTTGAGTTCGCGGCGAGGTCCGATGCGGGGATACCCCAGGATGCTGGATCCGTATGCTGCGGTGCTGGACATGCGGTCGACCTTTCTGGACTCAGTCCAGTGGCTGAGTATGCCTCTGGGCTCGATGCACCTGTGCGCCTCTCACAACCGCCAGTGGTCGTGAAAGGCGCACAGGTGTAGTCGCCTACCTACCTACTAGCTGGCCTTCTTGCTGGCACGACCGTTGTCGCCGTACTCGTAGAAGCCCGCTCCGGACTTCTTGCCGACCAACCCGGCCTCGACCATGCGAAGCAGCAGCGGCGGCGCCGAGTACAGGGGCTCCTTGAACTCTTCGTACATGGAGTCGGCGATGGACTTGACCGTGTCCAGGCCCACCAGGTCGGTCAGCGCGAGCGGACCCATCGGGTGTGCGAGGCCGAGAACCGTTGCCTTGTCGATGTCTTCCTTGGTGGCGAACCCGGACTCCACCATGCGGATTGCGGAGAGCAGGTAGGGCACCAGGAGGGCGTTGACGACGAATCCGGAACGGTCCGCGGAACGGACGACCTGCTTGCCCAGCACATCGCTGGCGAAGGCCTCGGCCCGCTCGGACACCGATTTGCTCGTCTTGAGCGTGGTCACCAGCTCGACGAGGGGAAGCACCGGAACGGGGTTGAAGAAGTGCATCCCGATGACCCGTTCCGGGGACTTCGTGGCGATGCCCAGCTTCATGATCGGGATCGACGACGTGTTGGACGCCAGTACGGCGTTCGGATCCGTCACGACCTGGTCGAGCTCGGTGAAGATCTCGCTCTTCACCTTCTCGTCCTCGACGACGGCCTCCACGACGAGCTGTCGGTCCGCGAAATCACCGAGATCGGAGGTGAACCGCAGCCGCCAGGCGGCCTGCTCACGTTCCCGCTCGGTGATCTTGCCGCTGCTCACTCCGCGGTCGAGCGAACGGAGGATGCGCGAACGCCCCGCCGCCGCAAGCTCGCGGGTCTGCTCGAACACCAGAACGTCGACGTGCGCGCGAGCACACACCTCAGCGATTCCGGCACCCATGATCCCGGCGCCGATCACGCCGACGCGCTGAATCTTTTCGCTGGTCACGTCAGCTCCTTTTTCGTCTAGTGGAGTCGTCGCCCGGGGAGGGGCCCGGTTACAGGCCCCTCCCCGGGGTCGGGTTGATCAGGTGAAACCGTGATCGGTCGAAGCCTTGGAGGACAAGGCTCAGTGGAACTGACCCTCTTCGGTGGATCCCTTCAGAGCAGCCGTCGAGGTGTTGGGGTCGACCGTGGTGGCGATGCTGTCGAAGTAGCCGGCACCGACCTCACGCTGGTGCTTGATGGCGGTGAAGCCACGCTCCTCGGCGGCCTTGAACTCGCGCTCCTGCAGGTCGACGAAGGCGGTCATGCCCTCGCGGGCGTAGCCGTGGGCCAAGTCGAACATGCCGTAGTTGAGCGAGTGGAAGCCGGCCAGGGTGATGAACTGGAACTTGAAGCCCATCGCGCCGAGCTCCTTCTGGAACTTCGCGATGGTCGAGTCGTCCAGGTGCGCCTTCCAGTTGAAGGACGGCGAGCAGTTGTAGGCGAGCAGCTGGTCCGGGAACTCGCTGCGAACGGACTCGGCGAACTTCTTGGCGACCTCGAGGTCCGGCACGCCGGTCTCCATCCAGATGAGGTCGGCGTACGGGGCGTAGGCCTTGGCGCGAGCGATGCAGGGCTCGATGCCGTTCTTGACACCGAAGAAGCCCTCGGCGGTGCGGGTGCCGTCCAGGAACTGCTGGTCGCGCTCGTCGACGTCGGACGTGATGAGGGTCGCGGCCTCGGCATCGGTGCGGGCGATGACCACGGTGGGAACGTCCGCGACGTCGGCCGCGAGGCGAGCCGAGGTCAGGGTGCGGATGTGCTGCTGCGTGGGGATGAGGACCTTGCCACCGAGGTGGCCGCACTTCTTCTCCGACGCGAGCTGGTCTTCCCAGTGCGAACCGGCGACGCCGGCCGCGATCATGGCCTTCTGCAGCTCGTAGACGTTGAGCGCGCCACCGAAACCTGCTTCGCCGTCGGCGACGATCGGGGCGAGCCAGTTGTCGACGGAGGTGTCGCCCTCGACCTTGGCGATCTCGTCGGCGCGCAGCAGGGCGTTGTTGATGCGGCGCACGACCTGCGGGACCGAGTTGGCCGGGTAGAGGCTCTGGTCGGGGTAGGTGTGTCCGGACAGGTTCGCGTCACCGGCGACCTGCCAGCCGGACAGGTAGATGGCCTTGAGGCCTGCACGGACCTGCTGAACGGCCTGGTTACCGGTCAGCGCGCCCAGCGAGTTGATGTAGTCCTCGTTGTTCACGAGGTCCCAGAGGATCTCGGAACCACGGCGTGCGAGGGTCTGCTCTTCGACAACGGTGCCCTGGAGCTTGGCGACCTGCTCCGCCGTGTAGTTGCGGGTTACTCCCTTCCAGCGCGGGTTGGTGTCCCAATCCTGCTGGATTTCAGCTGCGGTCTTCGGGGTGCCGGTGGTCGACATCAAGACTCCACTCTCTTCGATCTGCTGGTCCGGTACGGATGTACTGCTTCACATCCTTGCCAGGCCCTTCGTATGTACTTACCCAGAGTGACACAAGCAAAAAGTGCCGTCTACCTGTTGCTACTGCCAATCTTGGCTAGCTTTTCACAGCTCCTTGCAAAGACTGTTAAGAAAGTTCGGCGCCATACCTGCCCGATCGGAGAGGAAAAATACTCGCCAGTAGCAAAAAGCCGCAGGTGGTGAACCAAATGCACGCAACTCGTCGTACACAGATAGTTCCGCCCCTGCGCCCCTCGCCTTCCCGCCGCCGCATACCCCTCGACGCGGCCGTTGTGACTGCAATCACCAATCAGGTCGGTTACCGTGACCTCGAATGGTCTCCTCCGGCGAAGGGCACCAGATGCCGCTGTACGAATTCCGATGCGCCGCCGACTGCGGCTCGTTCGAGCGGTCGTTCCCCATGGCCGACGCACCCGGCACCACCCGCTGCCCCCGATGCGACCGCGACGCCGTCCGGCGCGTGTCCTCGCCGCGGCTCGGACACGGGTCGTCGTCCGCGATGAACCTCCTCGACAGCACGAAGAGGTCGGCTCACGAACCGGACGTCGTCACCGGTCCGCCGCCCGGGACCACGGCCGGGCGTTCACCCGTCACGAACAACCCGCTGCACCGCCGACTTCCTCGTCCCTGACCGGTCACCGAAGGAGCGCACATGCCCGAACTGCTGTTTCCGCTCGATTCCTCGAAGAAGTTCACCGATCAGGCGATCGTCGGCCACAACCGCTGGCACCCGGACATCCCGGCCGCAGTCACGGTGAAACCGGGCGACTCCTTCCGCGTGCACTGCCGCGAATGGTTCGACGGCGCCATCCACAACGACGACTCCGCCGACGACATCCTGAACGCGCCCCTCACCACGGTTCACACACTGTCCGGACCGTTCGCCGTGGAGGGCGCGAAGCCCGGCGACCTGCTGATCGTCGACATCCTGGACGTCGGACCGATCCCCCAGGAGGATTCCGGCCCGCTGGCAGGCCAGGGATGGGGGTACACCGGGATCTTCTCCCGCCACAACGGCGGCGGATTCCTCACCGAGCAGTTCCCCGACGCCTACAAGGCCGTCTGGGACTTTTCCGGTCAGACCGCCACGTCGCGGCACGTCCCGCACGTCTCGTTCACCGGCATCGTCCACCCCGGACTGATGGGCACCGCGCCGTCGGCCGCCCTCCTGTCGAAGTGGAACGCGAGGGAGGGCGCGCTCATCGCCACCGACCCGGGCCGGGTTCCCCCACTCGCCCTGCCGCCCGAACCGCAGGACGCCGTCCTCGGGTCCCTGTCGGGCGCCGACTTCGACCGCGTCGCCGGCGAGGCCGCCCGCACCGCGCCCCCACGCGAGAACGGCGGCAACCAGGACATCAAGAACCTCACCAAGGGCAGCCGCGTCTTCTACCCGGTGTTCGTCGACGGCGCGAACCTGTCCGTCGGCGATCTGCACTTCTCCCAGGGCGACGGCGAGATCACGTTCTGCGGCGCCATCGAGATGGGTGGCTTCATCGACCTGCGCGTCGACATCATCAAGGGCGGCATGGACACGTACGGCGTGTCCGAGAACGCGATCTTCATGCCCGGCAACACGGACCCGCAGTACTCGGAGTGGCTCGCGTTCTCCGGAACGTCCGTCACCCTCGACGGGGAACAGAAGTACCTCGACTCGCACCTGTCGTATCAGCGGGCCTGTCTCCACGCGATCGACTACCTCACCAAGTTCGGGTACAGCCCCGAGCAGGCCTACCTCCTGCTCGGCGCCGCACCGATCGAGGGCCGGCTGTCGGGGGTGGTGGACATCCCGAACTCCTGCTCGACGGTGTACCTGCCGACGGCGATGTTCGACTTCCCCGTCGCACCGTCCGCGTCGGGTCCGTTCCAGATCGACCCGGGCGTCGGCGCGCCGCGCTCGGAGAACAAGGCCTGAGCACGGGCGAATGTACCTTTCAGCGCCTCCAGTGCGCCCAGAGGTACGTTCGCCCCGCGTCATCGCGTCCCGACCCGCGAGTGAATCTTGCGAAGGTTCCGTTCGCACATCTGACCTGCACCGGTACCATTGCCGTATGTCCAAGACCTTCGTCGGCACCCGGTTGCGTCAGCTCCGAACCGAGCGTGGACTGAGCCAGGCGGCGCTGGCGAAGACGCTGGAGATCTCCGCCAGCTACCTCAATCAGATCGAGCACGACGTCCGGCCGCTGACGGTGCCGGTGCTGCTGCGGATCAGCGAGGTGTTCGGCGTCGACACCACGTTCTTCTCGTCCCAGGACGACACGCGCCTGATCGCGGAGATGCGCGAGGTGGCGCTGGACCAGGAGATGGGCATCGACGCGGACGCCCAGGAGATCGCGGAGATGGTGGCGTCGCATCCGGGTCTGGCGAAGGCGATGGTCAACATGCACCGCCGCTTCCGCAACACCACCGCGCAGCTGGCTCTCGCCACGGAGGACCGCTACAGCGACGGCAGCGGCAGCGGCTCGATCACGATGCCGCACGAAGAGGTCCGCGACTACTTCTATCAGCGGCAGAACTATCTGCACGAACTGGACACGGCGGCGGAGGAACTGACCGCGCGCATGCGATTCCACCGCGGCGACGTCGGCGGTGAGATCGCCCGCAGGTTGCAGACCGTGCACGACGTGCAGATCGTCAGGCGCATCGACCTCGGCGAGAACGTCCTGCACCGCTACGACCCCGAATCCCGACTGCTGGAGATCTCGCCGCATTTGTCGGGCGGCCAGCAGGTGTTCAAGTTCGCGACCGAGCTCGCGTTCCTCGAATACGGCGACCTGCTCGACAAGCTGGTGGCGGAGGGCGGCTTCACGAGCGACGAGTCCGTTGCGCTCGCCCGGCTCGGGCTGGCCAACTACTTCGCTGCGGCCACGGTGCTTCCCTACGGCCAGTTCCACGACGTGGCCGAGGACTTCCGGTACGACATCGAGCGGCTCTCCGCGTTCTACTCGGTGAGCTACGAGACGATCTGTCACCGTCTCTCGACGCTGCAGCGCCCGAAGCTGCGCGGTGTCCCGTTCATGTTCGTCCGCGTCGACCGGGCCGGGAACATGTCGAAGCGGCAGTCCGCCACCGGGTTCCACTTCTCCACCAGCGGTGGCACGTGCCCGCTGTGGAACGTGTACGAGACGTTCGCGTACCCCGGCAAGATCATGAACCAGATCGCGCAGATGCCGGACGGCCGCCGGTACCTGTGGATCGCCCGCACCGTCGAACGTCGCGCTCAGCGCTACGGCCAGCCCGCCAAGATCTTCGCGATCGGGCTCGGCTGCGAGATCCGGCACGCCCACCGCCTCGTCTACGGCGATGGTCTCGACCTCGACGATTCCAACCCGGGCACCCCCATCGGCGCCGGCTGCCGGGTGTGCGAGCGCGTCAACTGCCCGCAGCGCGCGTTCCCGCCGCTCGGCAAGCAACTCGACATCAGCGAGCACCAGAGTTCGGTCTCGCCGTACCTGATCCGCTGACTCGTCCTTTGTCACATCGGTTCAATCCGACTGAACCGGTGTGACATTGGCCGCAGCGGCAGCAGCATCCGGCCACGCCGGGGGCTCTGTGAGCGCTTGTTCACGTAACCGTAATTCGCGTCACGAACACGTCACCGACAGACATTCAGACGCAACAACGGCCGCTTAATGTTCGCCCCACGAATACACCTCTGTATACGTGGGGCGGATACATGTCCCGGGTTGCGGAGGTCCCCAAGTCCTCCGACGGAAAGGCCCGTACATGCGCACCTTCTCCAAGCGCGCCCTCGCTGCACCGACCGCGCTCGCCGCCATCGGGCTCGTGCTGACCGGTTGTGGCAGCAAGGCGTCCGACACGGCCGGCGAGTCCACCGCGGCGTCCTGTGTGGACACCTCCGGGGACACGATCAAGGTCGGGTCACTGAACTCGCTGTCCGGCACGATGGCGATCAGCGAGGTGACCGTCCGGGATTCGATCGCGCTCGCGGTCGACGAGATCAACAACTCGGGCGGCGTGCTCGGCAAGAAGATCCAGATCGTCGCGGAGGACGGGGCCTCGGAGCCCACCGTGTTCGCCGAGAAGGCGGAGAAGCTGATCAGCAGTGACTGCGTCGCAGCCGTGTTCGGCGGTTGGACGTCGTCGAGCCGCAAGGCGATGCTGCCGGTGTTCGAGGACAACAACTCGCTGCTCTACTACCCCGTGCAGTACGAGGGGCTCGAGGATTCGAAGAACATCTTCTACACCGGGGCCACCACCAACCAGCAGATCGTGCCCGCCCTCGACTACCTGAAGGAGAAGGGCGTCAAGTCGCTGTACCTGGTGGGCAGCGACTACGTGTTCCCGCAGACCGCCAACCGCATCATCAAGGCGTACGCGGAGGCCAACGGGATCGAGATCAAGGGCGAGGACTACACCCCGCTCGGCTCCACCGACTTCTCGACCATCGTCAACAAGGTCCGCTCCGCCGATGCGGACGCCGTCTTCAACACCCTGAACGGCGATTCCAACGTCGCGTTCTTCCGCGAGTACGCGAACGTCGGCCTGAAGCCCGCCGACATGCCCGTCGTGTCGGTGTCGATCGCCGAGGAGGAGGTCGGCGGTATCGGCGTCCAGAACATCGAGGGACAGCTGACCGCCTGGAACTACTACCAGACCATCGACACGCCGGAGAACAAGAAGTTCGTCGACGCGTACAAGGCCCGGTACGGCGCGAACAAGCCGACGTCCGACCCGATGGAGGCCGCCTACACGTCCGTGTACCTGTGGAAGAACACCGTCGAGAAGGCGAACTCCTTCGCCACCAAGGACATCCAGGACAACGCGGACGGCGTCACGTTCGCCGCACCGGAGGGACTGGTCACCATCGACGGGTCCAACCACCACATCACCAAGACCGCGCGCATCGGTGAGATCCGGAACGACGGCCTGATCTACACGGTCTGGGATTCGGGCACCCCGATTCAGCCGGACCCGTACCTGAAGTCCTACCCGTGGGCCGAGTCGCTGGGTAGCTAGGACAGGGTCCGACGAGCACGAGGTAAGAGAGGACACACATCGATGGATGTAGTGATCGGACAGCTGTTCACCGGGTTGAGTATCGGATCGATCCTGTTGCTGGCGGCGTTGGGGCTGTCGTTGACGTTCGGCCAGATGGGCGTCATCAACATGGCCCACGGCGAATTCATCATGGCCGGCTCGTACACGGCTTACGTGGTGCAGCAGGTGGTGTCGAGCGCCACCGGTTCTCTGTTCATCTCTCTGCTCGTCGGCTTCGTGGTCGGTGGCGCGATGGGCGTCCTCCTCGAGGTCACCCTCGTCAAGCGGATGTACCACCGGCCGCTGGACACGCTGCTGGTGACGTTCGGGGTGGGACTGATCCTGCAGCAGCTGGCGCGGGACGTCTTCGGTGCACCCGCCGTCAACGTCGCCGCACCGGAGTGGCTCTCCGGCGGTGTGGAGATCCTCGGCGCGGTGGTGCCGAAGACGCGCCTGTTCATCCTGGTGCTGGCGGTCGTGGCAGTGGTCGCGCTGTCGCTGGCGATGCAGAAGTCCCCGATGGGACGCCGCATCCGCGCCGTGGTGCAAAACCGCGACCTCGCGGAGACGAGCGGGATCTCCAGTCGCCGAACCGATGTGACGACGTTCTTCATCGGTTCCGGTCTGGCGGGTGTCGCGGGTGTGGCGCTCACCCTGATCGGCTCGACGAGCCCGACCATCGGGCAGAGCTACCTCATCGACGCCTTCCTGGTGGTCGTGGTCGGCGGCCTTGGCCAGATGAAGGGAGCGGTGATCGCCGCGTTCGCGCTCGGCATCCTCAATTCGTTCGTCGAGTACTCGACCACGGCGTCGATCGCCAAGGTCATCGTGTTCGTGGTCATCGTGGTGTTCCTCCAGGTTCGGCCGCAGGGCCTGTTCGCCGTCAAGACGAGGAGTCTCGTATGAGCATCCTGACGAGTGGCCGCTACCGCGCGTGGGCGGGATTCGCGCTGGCCGCAGTGCTTCTGTACGTCGTCGCCCCCGCGGTTCTCAGCGACTTCCGGCTGAGCCTGCTCGGCAAGTTCCTGTGCTTCGCGATCGTCGCGGTCGGTATCGGCCTGGCGTGGGGCCGCGGCGGCATGCTCACCCTCGGCCAGGGTGTGTTCTTCGGATTGGGCGCCTACATGATGGCGATGCACCTGAAGATCGCCGACGCAGAACTCCGCGGCGACACCGTGCCCGACTTCATGCAGATCGCGGGCATCCGCGAACTGCCGGGCTACTGGGTGCCGTTCACGTCGCCGATCGTGACGATCCTGGGAATCCTGCTGATCCCGGCGCTGGTGGCGTTCGTCCTCGGGCTCGGCGTGTTCAAGCGCCGCGTCAAGGGCGCCTATTTCGCGATCCTCAGCCAGGCGCTCGCCGCCGCGTTCGCCATCCTGCTGGTGGGCCAGCAGAGCACCGGAGGAAGCAACGGCCTCAACCGGTTCCGCACGTTCTTCGGTTTCAACCTGAACGATCCGGCCAACAAGCAGATGCTGTTCTTCATCGCCGCAGGTGTGCTGCTGGCCGTGGTCGCGATCACCCGGCAGCTGATGAACAGCCGTTACGGCGAACTGCTCGTCGCCGTCCGGGATCAGGAGGAGCGCGTCCGCTTCCTCGGGTACGACCCGGCGAACATCAAACTCGTCGCCTACGTGACGGCCGCGTTCTTCGCGGGCCTCGCCGGCGCGCTGTTCGTGCCGATCGTCGGCATCATCTCCCCCGCCGACGTCGGGATCGTCCCGTCGATCGCGTTCCTGATCGGGGTGGCCATCGGCGGACGTTCCACACTCCTCGGCCCGGTCCTCGGCGCCATCGGGGTGGCGTGGGCGCAGAGCGCGTTCTCGGAGTCGTTCCCCTCCGGCTGGACGTACGCGCAGGGCCTGCTGTTCATCGTGGTCGTCGGCTTCTTCCCGGCTGGCGTCGCGGGACTGTTCGCGCTGCTGAAGCGGAAGAAGAAGGCATCCTCCGACGAACCTGCCCCGCCCGGACCGGAAGACGAGACCGAGCCGACGGAACGAATGGAGATGGCGCGATGACGATTCCTGCCACGGCCAAGGAACCCGTGCTCGGCGGCAACGCCGGAATGTCCAGCGAGTACCTCGAGGTCCGGGACCTTCGGGTCAGCTTCGACGGCTTCAAGGCGGTCGACGGCGTCGACCTCACCCTCATGCAGGGCGACCTGCGGTTCCTCATCGGCCCCAACGGCGCCGGCAAGACCACTCTCGTCGACGCCATCACCGGGCTCGTCCCCGCGACGGGATCGGTCACGAAATCCGGTGTCGAGTTGATCGGCAAGAAGGTGCACCGCATCGCCCGGCTCGGCGTGGGCCGCACGTTCCAGACCGCCAGCGTGTTCGAGGAGTTGACGGTTCTCCAGAACCTCGACATCGCGGCGGGCGCCGGCCGTTCGGCACTCACACTGTTGCGCCGACGCAAGACGGTGCTCCCCGCCATCGAGGAGGCGCTCGACGTCACGGGTCTCGGCAAGCTCCGCGACACCCCGGCGGGAATCCTCGCGCACGGGCAGAAGCAGTGGCTCGAGATCGGGATGCTGCTGGTGCAGAACTGCTCCGTCCTGCTCCTCGACGAGCCGGTGGCCGGCATGAGCCACGAGGAACGCGACGAGACGGGAAACCTGCTGCGCCGCATCGGCGGTGAGCGGACCGTCGTGGTGGTCGAGCACGACATGGACTTCATGCGCGCGTTCGCGACGTCGGTGACCGTGCTGCACGCCGGGAAGGTGCTGAGCGAGGGAACCGTGGAGCAGGTGCAGGCCGACCCGCGTGTGCAGGAGGTGTACCTCGGGACCGCCGCGGCCGGCGCCGCCCCCGAGTTGCAGCCCGAGGTTTCTAAGGAGGACAGCGATGCTCGAGCTTGACGACATCCGGGCCGGGTACGGCCGAACCGAAGTGATCCACGGAGTCGCGCTGACGGTCCCGTCGGACGGTGTGGCCGCGGTGATGGGACACAACGGCGCGGGCAAGACCACGCTTCTCCGGGCCGCGGTCGGACTGATCAAGGTCGACACCGGGCGGGTGTTGTTCGACGGCGAGGATGTCACGGCGCTGCGGCCGAGCGCCCGCGTGGCGCGCGGCCTCGCCTACGTGCCGCAGGGCCAGCAGTCGTTCGGTCAGCTGACCACCGCGGAGAATCTGCAGGTGGTGGCCGACGGCCGCAAGCGCGGAAGGGAACTCGTCGGCGAGGTGCTGGATCTGTTCCCGGCTTTGCGCGGCCTGCTCGACCGGCGTGCCGGTCTCCTCTCCGGCGGGCAGCGTCAGCAACTCGCCATCGCGCGGGCCCTGATCACGGAACCGAAGATGCTGATCCTCGACGAACCGACGGAGGGCATTCAGCCGTCCGTCGTGGCCGAGATCGAGCGCACCATCGTGGAACTCACCCGCCGCGGCGGGCTCGGAGTCCTGTTGGTGGAACAGCACATCGGGTTCGCGCTCGAATCCGCCGAGAGCTACTACGTCCTCGAGTCGGGGCGGGTCACGTCCTCCGGCGCGGGTGGCGCCGCACCCGATACCGACGTCCGTACCGCGGTCTCCGACGTCCGCGCGGCGATGGCCATCTGATGGCGCGCCGAGAACCGGCCGGCTCCCTCAGCGATCACGTGTATCTGTCGCTGCGCACCGACCTGATGAGCGGCCGGATCCCACCGGGACAGCGTCTCGGCGAGGAGCGTCTCGCCGACACCTACGGGGTGTCCCGGACGCCGGTGCGGGAGGCCCTGGCCCGGCTTCTCGCCGACGGACTCGTCCAGCGCGACGTGGGCGGGTTGTTTCCGTACCGCCCCCGCATCGACGAGCTCGCCGGCCTGTACGAACTGCGCATCACGCTCGAACTCCAGGGAATCGCCCGGGTCCGCGCCGACGAGTCGCTGTCGCACGACCCGGACGTTCTGGGACCCGAGCTCGACCGGTGGTACGCGTTGCGGAAGGAGAACCCCGAGCCGGACGCCGGGTTCGTGGCGCTCGACGAGCAGTTCCACACCGTTCTGCTGCGGTCGGCCGGCAACCGGGCGCTGTCCGATGCGCTCGTCAGCGTGAATGCGAAGGTGCGGCCGGTCCGGATGTTCGACTACCTCACCCCCGACCGCATGAGCGCGACCATCGACGAGCACATCTCGGTGGCCGAGTTCGCTCTCGACGGCAAGCTGGATACGGCGTACGACACGCTGCTTGCGCATATCAGCGAGTCGCGTGAAGTGGTCATCGAGCGTGCTGAACAGGCACTTTCCCTCGCACGGATGGCCTGGGCGATCCGGGATTGAGACAGTTGTCCAATTCGGTTGGACATTTTTCCCACCAACGAACCGAGCGGGTGCTAGCGTCTTGCTACCGCTCGGTAACACAGGTTGGGAACTCGCTTCATGTCACGCACTCTCGAAGAGAATCTGGTCGGACGCCGCGTCCTGATCACCGGGGCAGCCCGGGGTATCGGCGCCGGACTCGCCAGACGACTTCACGAGCGGGGCGCCCGTGTCGGGCTGCTCGGCCTCGAACCCGAACTCCTCGAACAGACAGCCACCACGTGCGGCCGGGCGCCGTGGCGTCGATGCGACATCCGCGACCGGCGAGCCGTCGAGGACTCGTTCGACTACCTCGCCGACCGGCTCGGCGGCCTCGACGTCGTCGTCGCCAACGCGGGCGTGACGCCCCCGGCGCACATCGTCGAGGGCGATCCGGAGGTGATGCGGTATGCCATCGAGGTGAACGTGATGGGGACGTATCACACGCTGCGCGCCGCGGGACCGTACATCGGCCACCGCAACGGGTACGCACTCGTCGTGGCGTCGTCGACGACGTTCAGCCCCCTGCGCGGCGTGCACGGCGCCACGAGAGGCGGTGCCGAGGAGCTCGGCGGGGCCCTGCGGGAAGAGATGAAACCGCTGGGGACCCGGGTCGGTATCGCCCGGCTCGGCGAGATCGACACGGACCGGACCCTGATCGACTTCGACGGCCTCGCGGTTCCCCCACCCCGCGGCAGTGCACTGACCCGGACCTCCTCGATCACGGTGGCGGTCGATGCACTCGAACGGGGAATCGCGGGGCGGAAGAATCGGATATACGCGCCGTCCCGGGTACCCGGGTCGGATTCTGTGCGTATGCTCGCACTTCGGGCCACGGAGATGACCCGTTCGATCGAACTACGCGCGCACGCAGCCGTTCCCGCGAGGGGACGAGTAGAAGGAGAGGGGGCGGCGTGACCGCACGCATTCCACCCGGACGTCTGAAGGAACTCGGCCCCGTCAACTGGGTGCTGTGGCGAATCATCTCCCGTGTCGCCGGTGTGCCGGACGCACATCTGTTCAGCACGGTGGGCCGCACGAGGGGGCTCTTCCGTGCGTGGCTGCAGTACTCCGGCAAGCTGATGCCGGGCGGGCAGATCTCCCGGTACGAGACCGAACTGATCATCCTTCGGGTGGCACACCTGCGGAAGTGCAGCTACGAGATGGACCACCACGTGCGCCTCGGACGCCGGGCGGGCGTCACCCCGGCGCTCCTCGACCAGGTGCTGGAAGGTCCCGCCGCGGAGGGCTGGGACGCGCGCCGCCGCGCCATCCTCACTGCCGTCGACCAACTCGTCGCCACCGACAACCTGGACGATGCCACGTGGTCGGCGCTGAGCACCCACTTCGACGACCGCCGGATGATCGAATTCTGCTTTCTGGTGACCCAGTACGACGCCCTGGCCACCACCATCGGGACTCTGAGGATCGAACGCGACTATTCGTAGGTTCCGCATCGCGTAGAGAAGAGGAACGGCCGCATGACATCCGCTACCGACGAGGTCCGCTCCGAGAAGGGACTGGCGCGGGTCGCGCAGTCGCTGGCCGGCTGGACGGAGAAATGGTTTCCGGACGCCTACGTCTTCGCGCTCGTCGGCGTCTTCGTCGTCTCGGTGGCCGCACTGGCCAACGGTTCGTCTCCGCAGACGGTCGTGGACGCGTTCGGTGACGGTTTCTGGGATCTGACGGCGTTCACCCTGCAGATGGCCATGGTGGTGCTGACCGGATACGTCGTCGCCACGTCCCCGCCGGTCGCCCGGCTGATCGATCGCCTGGCCCTGGTGCCTCAGTCGGCGCGCACCGCAGTCAGTTTCGTCGCATTCCTGTCCATGTCGGTCTCCTTCCTGAACTGGGGGCTCAGTCTGGTGTTCGGAGGGCTGCTCGCCCGGGCGATCGCCCGCCGATCCGACCTGCGAGTGGATTACCGTGCGCTCGGCGCTGCGGCCTTCATGGGTCTGGGCGCCGTGTGGGCGCTCGGCATGTCCTCGTCCGCCGCGCAACTGCAGGCCACCGCCGCATCCCTACCGCCGGCGCTGCTGGAGATCACCGGCGTCCTCGACTTCGGGACCACGATCTTCACCTGGCAGTCGCTGCTGATGTGCGTGATCATCATCGCCCTGACCGTGGTGATCGCCCACTTCTCCGCGCCGAGGGGCGCGGCCGTCACCACCGCCCAGGATCTGGACGTCGACCTCGACGACCGGCCGAAGGAGGTGGCGCCCCGAACGCGACCGGGAGAGTGGCTCGAATACAGCCGGATCCTGCCGGCGCTGGCCGGTCTGATGACGCTGGGGTGGCTGATCTCCCAGCTGGTGACCAAACCCGTGCTCACCGTCGTCAGTAGCCTGAACGCCTATCTGCTGGTCTTCCTCATGCTGGGGCTGGTGCTGCACGGGACGCCGCGCAAGTTCCTGCAAGCCGTCGCGCTGGCCGTCCCGGCGACGGCCGGCATCCTGGTCCAGTTCCCGCTGTATGCCGCGATGGCCGCAATCCTCACGAAGGCCGAGGGCAGAAACGGCCTCACCATCTCGGAGCACCTGGCCGAGTTCTTCACGAACATCGGCAGCGGCGGCGGCTTCACCGTCGTCATCGCCCTCTACACGGTCGTGCTGGGCCTCTTCGTGCCGTCCGGAGGCGGAAAATGGCTCGTCGAGGCGCCTTACGTCATGCAGTCGGCCACCGATGTCGGGATGAACCTGGGCTGGACGGTCCAGGTGTACAACGTCGCCGAGGCCCTGCCGAACCTGATCAACCCGTTCTTCATGCTGCCCTTGCTCGCAGTGCTGGGGCTCAAGGCGCGCGATCTGGTGGGATTCACGTTCCTGCAGTTCATGTTCCACCTGCCGGTGGTCCTGCTCCTGGTGTGGCTGCTCGGAACGACGTTCGAGTTCGTACCCCCGGTGCAGCCGTCCTCACCGTGATCCCGATTCGCGCAGGCCGTGAGAGGTCTTACTAACCCACGCGTTACCTCGAGCAATCTCGGTGAAACACCCCGTCCTTAGCGTATACAACCATGTCCACAGGGATGAATACACCGCCGATCGAGTACTCCTTCGACACCCTGCTCGTCGCGAACCGGGGCGAAATCGCCTGCCGCATCATGCGATCGGCACACCTCCTCGGACTGAAGACGGTTGCGGTCCACTCGGACGCCGATTCGGCTGCCGCGCACGTCGAGATGGCCGACGTCGCCGTCCGGCTGGGTCCGGCTCCCGCCCACGAGTCGTATCTGCGGGCCGACGCCGTCGTGGAGGCCGCCCTGGCGACGGGCGCGGGCGCGATTCATCCCGGATACGGCTTCCTGTCGGAGAACGACGCGTTCGCCGCAGCGGCGGAATCCGCCGGGATCGCGTTCGTCGGTCCCACCCCCGAACAGCTGCGCACGTTCGGGAACAAGCACACGGCACGCGAGGCCGCCCGCGCCGTCGGCGTCCCGCTCGTCGCGGGCAGCGGGCTCCTCGACTCCGTCGACGACGCCCTGTCCGCGGCCTCCGACATCGGCTATCCGGTGATGATCAAAGCGGTCGGTGGCGGCGGGGGCATCGGGATGCAGGCGTGCTTCGACGCCGCCGAACTCCGCGAGGCCTACGACCGCGTCCAGCGCCTCGCTCAGGCCAACTTCTCCTCGTCCGGGGTGTTCCTGGAGCGCTTCGTCGCCCGTGCCCGGCACATCGAGGTGCAGGTGTTCGGCGACGGACTCGGCCGCACGCTGAGCCTCGGCACCCGCGACTGCTCACTACAGCGCCGCAACCAGAAAGTGGTCGAGGAGGCCCCGGCACCCGGACTCTCCGACGACGTGGTGGAACAACTGCTCAGCTCGTCCCGCAGTCTCGCGTCGTCGGTGAACTACCGGTCCGCGGGAACCGTCGAGTTCGTCTACGACGTGGACCGCGGTGAAGCGTCGTTCCTCGAGATGAACACGCGACTGCAGGTCGAACACCCGGTGACCGAGGAAGTCACCGGAGTGGACCTCGTCGAGTGGATGCTGAGGCTCGCCCGCGGGGACGGTTCCATGCTCGACGGGCTGCCCGACTCCGGACCCGAGATCAGGGGAACCGCCGTCGAGGCCCGCATCTACGCCGAGGACCCCGGCCACGACTACCGTCCCAGCGCCGGACGACTCACAGGGGTCGAGTTCCCGGCTCACACGCGGGTCGAGACGTGGGTCGAGACGGGAACCGAAGTGAGTGCCTATTACGACCCGATGCTGGCGAAGGTGATCACCCGCGGGCACCGGCGTACGGCGGCGTTCGCCGCCCTCGCGGAGGCACTCGCCGACACGCACATCTACGGAGTCCAGACGAACCTGCCCCAGCTGCGGCGGATCTGCGTCGCCGACACGGTGCTGGCCGGCGAGCACACCACGCAGTCGCTGGCCGATCTGCGGCCGACCGGCCGACGCGTCGACGTGCTCCGCGCCGGGACGATGACCACCGTGCAGGATCACCCCGGCCGAACCGGACTGTGGGAGGTCGGAATTCCGCCGTCGGGACCGATGGACGACCTGTCGTTCCAGTTGGTCAACACCGCGGTCGGCAATCCGGTCGGCGCGCCGGGTCTCGAATGCACCCTGCAGGGGCCGCGCCTCGTGATCTCGGATGCCACGGTGATCTGTGTGGGCGGTGCCGACACCCCGGTCACGCTCGACGGCGAACCGATCCCCTTGTGGGAACCGGTGGAAGCGCCGGCCGGGTCGGTCCTCGACGTCGGCACTCCGGCGGACACCGGCCTGCGCACGTACGTCGCGTTCCGGGGCGGCATCGACGCTCCGCTGTACCACGGCAGCGCGTCCACGTTCACGCTCGGCGGGTTCGGCGGCATCACCGGCAAGGCCGTCACCACCGGTGACGTGCTGGGACTCTTCGACGACTCGCTGTTCGAGAACACCACGGGTCTCGGCGCACCGCATCCCGTCCCGGAGGACTCGCGTCCCGAATTCACGCACGTGTGGCATCTCGCCGTCACCGAGGGACCGCAGCCGGCGCCCGCCTACTTCACCGACTCCGACATGGCGCAGTTCTACGACACGACCTGGAAGGTCCAGACCCACGCGAACCGGACCGGCCTCCGGCTCGACGGCCCCAAGCCGGTCTGGTCGAGGACCGACGGCGGCGACGCCGGGCTGCACCCGTCGAACCTGCACGACAACCCGTACAGCGTCGGAGCGCTCAACGTATCCGGCGACACCCCGATCCTGCTCGGCCCCGACGGACCGAGCCTCGGCGGCTTCGCGTGCCCCCTCACCGTGGTGAAGGCGCACCGGTGGAAGCTCGGGCAGATCAGGCCCGGCGACGAAGTGCGGTTCGTCGCCGTCTCCGACGACGGTGCGCACGTGCTGCGGGCGTCGGATTCGTCTCGCAAACTGGATCTTCCGCCCACCGCAACCCGCTCGGCGAACAGCGACGGCGGGGTCCTGCGCCGCATCCCGCCCGTACTGGACCGTCCCGAGGTCGCGTACCTCCGCGGCGGCGACGACAACGTCCTCGTCGAGTACGGGGACCGGGAACTCGACCTCGGACTCCGCATGCGCGTCCACGCGCTGTCGGAAGCGCTGATCCGGCGTCGGGTCCCGGGCATCATCGACATCACTCCGGGTGTGCGCTCCCTGCACCTGCATTTCGATGCCGACGAACTTCCCGCCGGCCGGTTGCTGGACATCCTCCAGGACATCGAGGAACTGCTGCCCGCGACACACGATCTGGTGGTGCCGAGTCGCACGGTCCGGTTGCCGCTGTCGTTCGACGACCCGTCCATCGCCGAGGCCATCGACCGGTACCGCAACGGTGTCCGCGACGAGGCGCCGTGGCTGCCGTCGAACACCGAGTTCATCCGGCGCATCAACGGTTTGGACAGCGTCGACGACGTGCGCGACGCCGTGTTCGACGCCGAGTACCTGGTGCTGGGGCTCGGCGACGTCTACCTCGGCGCACCACTGGCCGTGCCCCTCGACCCGCGGCACCGCCTGGTCACCACCAAATACAACCCGGCGCGCACGTGGACGCCGTCCGACGCGGTCGGGATCGGCGGCAAGTACCTGTGCGTCTACGGCATGGAGTCGCCAGGCGGTTACCAGTTGATCGGGCGCACCGTCCCGATCTGGTCCGGCTACCGGCAGCACCGCCCCTTCGACGAGGGCACACCGTGGATGTTCCGGTTCTTCGACCGCATCGTGTGGGAACCCGTCACCCCGGAGCAGCTGCGCGAATACCGCGAGCAGGCCGTCGCGGGGCGGTTCGACGCCGAGATCTCCGACGGCACGTTCGCGTTCGCCGACCACCTGAAGTTCCTGCGGGACAACGCCGAATCCATCGCCGAGTTCGACTCCCGGCAGTCCGCGGCGTTCGAGGCGGAGAAGTCCGCGTGGCGCGCGTCGGGCGAATTCGACCGCGTCGAGCAGGCGCCCGCACCCGAGCCGTCGGCACGGGTCGACGTTCCGCCCGGGGCTGTCGTCGTCGAGGCTCCCATGGTCGGCAGCGTGTGGCGCGTCGAAGTCGAAGCTGGGCAGCGCATCGAACCGGGACAGAACGCCGTGGTACTCGAGGCGATGAAACTCGAGATGCCGGTTGCATTCACCACGTCCGGAACAGTCCTCGAAGTCCTCGTGTCACCGGGCGCGATCGTCGAACCGGGCACCCCCCTCGTCGTGATTGGAGCAGAAAACTGATGACTGTCGATGCCGTGAACCGCGGACAGACCACCCTCTCCCCCACCGCCCGTGTCGAGGATGCCTTCCGGCGGATCGCCGAGGTGGACCGTCCGGAAGTGTGGATCACCCTCCGGCCCGCCGAGGACGTGCACGCCGATGCCCTTGCCGTGCAGGCCCGTCTCGACGCCGGCGAAAACCTCCCCCTGGCCGGGAAGGTCGTGGCGGTCAAAGACAACATCGACGTCGCGGGACTGCCGACGTCGGCAGCGTGCCCCGAGTTCGCCTACCTCCCCGACGTCACCGCGAGCGCTGTGCGCCGCCTCGTCGAGCAGGGCGCTGTGGTGCTGGGGAAGACGAACCTCGACCAGTTCGCGACCGGGCTGGTCGGGACACGCAGTCCGTACGGCGCCGTCCGGTGCTCGTGGGACCCCGACCGGGTGTCGGGCGGATCCAGCTCCGGTTCCGCCGTCGCCGTCGCCCTCGGCATCGCCGACATCGGAATCGGCACCGACACAGCAGGTTCCGGGCGGGTCCCGGCCGCGTTCAACGGTCTCGTCGGCATCAAGGCGACGCTCGGCGTCATCCCCGCCGACGGCGTCGTTCCCGCCTGCGTCGACTACGACTGCGTCACCGTCTTCGCCACCGAACTCGACACGGCCGTGACCGCCGCCCGCATCATGTCGGGCCCGGCGAGCGCGGACCCGCGAAGCCGCGCGTGGCCGTCCGACGTCCGCCTGGCGGCGCCCACGCAGCCGAGGGTCGCGATTCCCGCGGAACAGAATCTCGATCTGCTGACACCGGAGTACCGTGCGGCATTCGTTGCCACGGTGGGGTCGTTGGCGGACCGAGGTTTCTCCGTCGAGGCGATCGACATCTCCCCACTCCTCGACGCCGCCCGCCTGCTGTACGACGGCGCCGTCGTCGCCGAGCGGTACACCGCTGTCGGGAAATTCCTCGACACCGCGCCGGCGGGCGCCGATCCGGTGGTCACCGCCATCGTCGAGTCGGCGAGGAAGCCGGCGGGCCACGAGTTCGCCGCCGACCTCGACACGCTCACCCGCGTCAAGGCGCAGACGCGGGAACTGCTGGCCGGTTTCGACGGCCTCCTGCTGCCCACCACCACCGAACACCCGACCATCGCTGCCGTACAAGCCGATCCGATCGACATCAACCGGCGGATGGGCACGTACACGAACTTCTGCAACCTGCTCGACATGGCGGCCGTCGCGGTCCCGGGCGCCCCGACCGCCACCGGCGACCCGTTCGGTGTCATGTTCGTGGTGCCGGCGTTCGCCGACCAGGTGGCCGTGGACCTCGCGGCCCGTCTCGTCGGTGCACCGGCGCCCACCCTCGTCGCGGACGGTGTGGAACTGGCCGTGTTCGGAGCCCACCTGCGCGGACAGCCCCTGCATTTCCAGCTCGAGGACATCGGCGCACGGTTCGTGGACACCGTCACCACCACCGACGCCTACCGGCTCACCGCACTCGACACGACGCCGCCCAAGCCCGGTCTCGTCCGTCGCGGCCCCGGCGCGGGAGCGGCGATCATCGGGGAACTGTTCCGGGTGTCACCCGCCGGGCTGGGCACCTTCCTCGCCGCACTGCCCGCCCCGATGGCGCTGACGAGCGTCGAATTGTCCGACGGCCGCGCCGTGGTCGGCTTCAGCTGCACCCACGACGCGGTCGACGGGGCCACGGACATCACCGAATTCGGCAGTTGGGTTGCCTACACCCGTGAGTACTTGTCAACCGCCCGCGGTTAATAAGTACTCACGGCAAGGACGGTGGCGGCGCGAGTCGAGTTGCGGCCGATCAGCTTCTGCAGGTCGCCGTGCGCGGTGTCGAGGGCGCCGACGGCGACTCCCGCATCGGAGTCGGCGAGCATGCTCGCGATCGGTGCGGGCAGTCCGGCGCCCTCGAGCACCGCGGCGTACTCGGCCTGCGGAAGGTCCTTGTACGACACCGGCTTTCCGAGGACGGACGAGATGACCTCCGCCAATTCGCTGTACGTCAGGCGCTCGTCGCCACCGAGCTCGTACACCTTGCCTGCCTGCCCGTCGGCGAGCAGGACCGCGGCGGCGGCCTCGGCGTAGTCCTTGCGGGCGGCCGCGGCGACGACACCCGTTCCGGCACTGCCGAACAGCGCACCGGTCTCCGCCGCGGCGGGAATGCTGCCGAGGTAGTTCTCCCAGTACCAGCCGTTGCGGAGCAGCGCGAAGTCGATTCCGGACTGCGTCAGCCGGTCCTCCGTGGCGCGGTGTTCCACGGCCAGTCCGATCGGGCTCTTCTGTGCGTCGAGGACGCTGGTATAGGCGACGAAGCCGACGCCGGCGGTCTTCGCGGCGGCGATCACGTTGGTGTGCTGGGCGATCCGCTGCCCGATGTCGCTCCCCGAGACGAGCAGCAGCTTGTCGACGCCGGCGAGCGCCTTCTCCAGTGCGGCGCGATCGCCGTATTCCGCCTGCCGGATGGCGACGCCCTTGTCGGCGAGGTCCGCGGCCTTGGCGGGGGTTCGGACCACGGCGACGATGTCGCCGGCGGGTACGCCCTTGTCGAGCAGTGCCTCGACGACGAGTCGACCGAGGTGTCCGGTTGCTCCTGTGACGGCAATGGTCATGACGAACTCCTAGCGCGTAGTGGTGCGAGTTGACTATTCAAGCTCACTTTCCATCATGCACTAATTTTTCGTAAGTGCAAATGTTCTCGTAAGCACTTCCTGCATGTGGGGTAGACTGGACGTATGTCCGAGCCCGCGCACCCAGCACAGGAAAGTGAAGACCGCACCCTCGAAGCCGACGTCTTCGCACGCGACTGCGCGTCGCGCGAAACGTTGCAGACCGTCACCGGCCGCTGGGGTGTGCTCGCGCTCGCGGCGCTGACCGAGGGCAGTTACCGGTTCAGCGCGCTCCGCCGACGCGTCGACGGCGTCAGCGAGCGCATGCTGTCGCAGACATTGCAAGCCCTCGAACGAGACGGCCTCGTGGTCCGCGAAGTGCTCGAAGCCATTCCGCCGAAGGTCGAGTACAGCCTCACGCCGCTCGGCGCCGAGGTCGGCTCACGCCTCATCGGCCTGATCGAGCTCGTCGAAGCGCGCGTACCCGACGTCCGGGCAGCGCAGGAGAAATACGACGCCGCTCGCGGCGTCAGCTGAGTTCGTCGAAGTCGGTTTCCTCGTCGACGATGTGGACCGCGGCCTCCTCGGCCGACGCCGCTCCCCCGTCGATGCCGATGTCGGACGCCACGAGGTCCTTCTCCTCGTCCTCGCCCACACCCTCGTCCTCTGCGACGAGCCGGCCCGACCGCAGTCGTCCGACCTCGTTGTCGTCGAGAATCTCCGCGTTGTCGTCCTCCAGAGCCGGGTCCGGCTCCTCCTCCGCGAGCCGCTGATCAAGGGTCTCACCCTCGCGCTGCTCGGCGGCCGTCGTCCCGTACGCGTCGAGCCCGAGCGGCCTCTCCGGAGGCGAATAGCCCTCGTCGAGAACGTCGTCCACACCTCTGTCGACCAACGTGTCCTCCGGCTGCAACTGGTCCTCTTCGTCGAGGCTGTACTCGCCCTCGGATCCTTCTGGCGTGCTGTCCGGCATGGTCATCCTCCCCACGATGCCATCGCAGCGGGCAGTTCGCCATCGGATCGCGGAAGCAACTCGGGGAGAAACGCGAAGGGCCCGCACAGAGACTGTGCGGGCCCTCTCGGTATTCGGGTCAGAAGTTGATCATGTGCCCGGCGAGACCGTGGATGGCCTCCTGCAGGGCTTCGCTGAGCGTCGGGTGCGTGTGCACGTTGCGAGCCAGCTCGTTGACCGTGAGGTCCCACTTCTGCGCGAGGGTCAGCTCGGGCAGCAGCTCGGAGACGTCCGGGCCGATCAGGTGCCCGCCGAGCAGTTCGCCGTACTTCTCGTCGGCGATCAGCTTGACGAAACCGGTCGGGTCACCGAGGCCGTGTGCCTTGCCGTTGGCGGTGAACGGGAACGTCGCGACCTTCACGTCGTAACCCTCGTCCTTGGCCTGCTGCTCGGTCAGGCCGAAGCTCGCGACCTGCGGCTGGCAGAACGTGGCCCGCGGCATCATCCGGTAGTCCTCGATCGGCAACGTCTCGACGCCGGCGATCGTCTCGGCGGCCACGACGCCCTGCGCCTCGGCGACGTGCGCCAGCTGCAGCTTCATCGTCACGTCACCGATGGCGTAGATGTGCGGCACCGACGTCTGCATCGTGTCGGTGATGCCGATCGCGCCGCGATCGAGCTGCACGCCGGTCTTCTCGAGGCCGAAGCCCTCGACGCGGGGCGCGAATCCGACCGACTGCATCACCTTGTCGACCACGACGGTCTCGATGTCGCCGGACTTGTTGTTCTTGATCGAGACGGTGACCTTGCTGCCGTCGTCGTCGATGCTCTGGACGGCGGCACCGGTCTTGATCGTGACGCCGAGCTTCTTGTACTGCTTCTCGATCTCCTTGGACACGTCCGCGTCCTCGTTGGGCAGCGCACGGTCGAGGAACTCGACGATCGTGACGTCCACTCCGTAGTTCTTCAGGACGTACCCGAACTCCATGCCGATCGCGCCGGCACCGACGATGAGGATCGACTCCGGGAGATCGCGGGTGAGGATCTGCTCCTCGTAGGTGACCACGTTCTCGCTGAGCGAGGTGCCCGGCAGCAGCTTGGTGGTGGAACCGGTGGCGATGATGGCGTTGTCGAACGTCACCGTCTCCGTCCCGCCCTTGGACAGCTCGACCGAGATGGTGTTGGCGTCGGTGAACGACCCCTTGCCGTCGTACTCGGTGATCTTGTTCTTCTTCATCAAGAAGTGAACGCCCTTGACACGCCCGTCCGCGACCTTGCGGCTGCGGTCGTAGGCGGCGCCGAAATCGAAGGACGCCTCTCCCGAGATGCCGAACGTCTTGGCCTCTTTTGTGAAGAGATGCGCAAGTTCGGCATTGCGGAGAAGTGCCTTGGAGGGGATGCAGCCGACGTTCAGGCACACACCGCCCCAGTACTTCTGCTCGATGATGGCGGTGCTCAATCCCAGCTGTGCCGCGCGGATAGCAGCGACGTACCCACCGGGACCGGCTCCGAGGACAACGACGTCATAGTGTGAGGTCACGGTTGTTCAGGGTAGTCCCGTCCGGAATCGCTGTCTCCACGCGGTCGTATTACCCGCGAGTAGCCTCATCCGTCACACCTTTGCCGCCGCGACCAGGCACGACACCGCCTGCAAGAATGGCGCCATGACGGATCCCTTCCTCTGGCTCGAAGATGTCACCGCGGAACGGTCACTCGACTGGGTGCGCGAGCGCAACGCCCGCACGCTCGCCGAGTACACCGAGAACGCCGAGTTCTCTGCGCTCGAGAGCCGGATCCTGGACGTGCTCGACACGGACGACCGGATCCCCTACGCCGGCATGCGCGGCGAGTACCTGTACAACTTCTGGCGCGACGGCGACCACAAACGCGGCATCTGGCGGCGCACCACGCTCGAGCAGTACCGCACGGAGAACCCCGAGTGGGACGTCCTGCTCGACGTCGACGCCCTGGCGGAACGGGAAGACGAGAACTGGGTGTGGGCCGGGGCCAGCGTGCTGCGACCCGAGCAGTCACGCGCCCTGCTGTCGTTCTCGCGTGGTGGCGCCGACGCGTCCGTGGTGCGCGAATTCGACATCGAGAAGCGCGAATTCGTCGGCGGTGACCACGCATTCGACGTCCCCGAGGCGAAGACCAGCATCAGCTGGATCGACACGGACACCGTGTACGTCGGGACCGACTTCGGCGAAGGCTCGATGACCGACTCCGGCTACCCGAGAATCGCGAAACGCTGGCATCGCGGCACCCCGCTCACCGAGGCGGTCACCGTCTTCGAGGGTGAGACCACTGACGTGTCCGTCGGCGCCTCGTACGACGACACCCCCGGATACGAGCGGCACTTCGTCGGCCGGTCCATGGACTTCTACAATTCCGAGCGCTACCAGCTGCTCCCGGACGGGTCGAAGGTCCGGATCGACACCCCCGACGACGCGGGCTCGTCCGTGTACCGCGACTGGTTGACCATCCGTCCGCGCACCGACTGGGACGTGGACGGCACCGTCTACCCGGCCGGGTCGCTGCTCGCCGCGAACTACGCGGACTTCCTCGCCGGGTCACGCGAGCTGACGCCACTGTTCACCCCGGACGAGCACACGTCCCTCGAGCAGGGAACGTGGACCCGGAACCACCTTCTCCTCGTGCGACTGTCGGATGTGCAGACCAAGCTGTCGGTGCTCACGCCGAACGACACCGGGTGGGAGGAGAAGCCTCTCGACGGTGTACCGGAACTCACGGCGAGCGGGATCATCAGCACCGATCCCCGCACCAGCGACAGCTTCTTCGTCAACTCCAGCGGATTCACGACGCCGGCGACGCTGCTGTACGGCACGGTCGGTGGACCGCTCGAACCCGTCAAGCAGGCGCCGTCGTTCTTCGACGCAGACGGCATGTCCGTGGCGCAGCACTTCGCGGTGTCCGACGACGGAACCGAGATCCCCTACTTCGTGGTGCGCCGCGACGACGTCACCGGCCCCTGCCCCACCATGCTGTACGGATACGGCGGCTTCGAGAACTCGATGGTCCCGGGATACAGCGGTTCGGTCGGGTTCGCGTGGCTCGAACGCGGCGGCGCGTACGTGGTGGCGAACATCCGCGGCGGCGGCGAGTACGGCCCGTCGTGGCACACCCAGGCGGTGCGGGAGGGTCGCCACAAGGCGTTCGAGGACTTCGCCGCGGTCGCTCGCGACCTGGTGGCCCGCGGCATCACGACGTCGAAGCAGCTCGGGATCCAGGGCGGCAGCAACGGCGGACTCCTCATGGGCGTCATGCTCACCCGCTACCCGGAACTGTTCGGGGCGATCGTGTGCCAGGTTCCGCTCCTCGACATGAAGCGGTACCACCTGCTGCTCGCCGGGGCGTCGTGGATGGCCGAGTACGGCGATCCGGACAACCCGGACGACTGGAAGTTCATCAGCGAGTACTCGCCGTATCAGAACACCGACGCGACCGCGGACTACCCGCCGATCCTCGTCACCACGTCCACCCGCGACGACCGCGTCCACCCCGGCCACGCCCGCAAGATGACGGCACTGCTCGAGAAGCAGGGCCACGAGGTCTGGTACTACGAGAACATCGAGGGCGGGCACGGCGGGGCCGCGGACAACGCGCAGGCCGCATTCAAATCGGCGCTCACGTTCACGTTCCTGTGGGAGATGCTCACCCGCCCGTGAGTACTTATCAACCGCCCGCGGTTAATAAGTACTCACGGGTCAGGTGTGGTCGTGGATCCACTCGACGATCCGGTCGACGGTGCCGGCTGGGTCGCGGATCCACCCGTTGTGGCCCAGCGGCTGCGGCTGGTGCCACAGCGTGACATCGGCGTTCGGGAGCTTCGCGAGGAGGTTCTTCGCCGAGGATTCCGGCGCCAGATCGTCACCCTCGACGGTCACCGACAGCACCGGCAGTTTCAGCCGGGCGATGCGTTCCTCGTAGTCGATGTCGGCGCCGTCGGGTTCGATCCTGCCGGTGCGGGCGAATCGCGACCAATCGGTGATCAGCGCCTTCGACTGCCGCCCGAACCCTCCGATGTCGAGTTTGTCGCCGGGCCAGAACCCCGCCAGGTTGGCCGTCATCGACATCGCCGCGGCGCCGACCAGCATCCGCGGGGCATGGATGCCGGGGAACCCCCGGTGATACGGCGACCCGGACGCGACGAGCACGATCCCGCCGAGCCGGCCGCGGATCCGGGCCGCGTACATCACACCGAGCTGACCCCCCATGCTGTGTCCGAGCAGGAAGGGCGTGGCGGCGGGAAATCGCTCCCGCACCACTTCGAAGATTGCGGGAAAGTCGAGGGCCACCAGTTCGTGGTAGCCGTACGTGCTGGCGCTGCTCGGGCGGGGACGACTGTCGCCTTGGCCGCGGAGCTCGCCGATTGCCGCGTTGAACCCCCGGGACACGAGTTCCTCGGCGAAGGGTTCGTAGTAGCCGGCGGGAATTCCCAGGCCGGGAAACACGACGATGACGGGGGCCTCGTCCGGGCCGGGAAACAGGCGAACCGGAGTGGTGGTTCCGTCGGGCATCTGGATCGGTACTGTCTCCACCTCGTCAGACTAGACGGCTCGACCCCCGCAGATCCGGGATCTGCGGGGGTCGAGTCTCATCCGAGACCGGTGATTACAGGCCGATCGACGCAGCGAGCATCGGCCACGACTTGTGCAGGTCTTCCTGCCAGTACGACCACGAATGCGTGCCGACGGGCCGGAAGTCGAACGTTGCGGGAATCTGCAGTTCGTTCAGTTTGTCCGCGAGCGCGTGGGTGCACTGGTTGGTGGCCGCCTCGATGGCGCCGCCGAGGAGGATCTGGTTGGCGAGCGTTCCGACGTCGCCGTTGATCCCCGGCCCGTTCAGCTGGTCGCCGGGCCCGGGCAGTCCGGATCCGTTGCTGACGTAGATGTCGAGTCCGCGCAGCTTCTCCGCGTTGATGTACGGGTCGTTGGCCGTCCAGCCGGGGCCGTCTTCCGGTCCCCACATGTTGGAGGTGTCGCCGCCGCCGCGGCCCTCGACGACCAGCCGCACGTACGTGCGGCCGGGGTCCGTGCTGGTCATCGCGCAGCCGCTGTAGGCGCCGACGCTCTCGTACAGGCCGGGAGCCGACTGCGCCAGGCTCAGCACGGAACTACCCGCCATCGAGATGCCGGCGATCGAGTTGACGCCGTTGGTGCCGAGCGCGGAATCGACGATCGGCGGAAGTTCCTGCGTGAGGAACGTCGTCCACTTGTTGTTGCCCAGTTCCGGGTCGGTCTGCTCCCAGTCCGTGTAGTAACTGAACGCGCCCTCCATGGGCGTGACCACGTTGACGTTCTTGTCGGCGAAGAAGTCGACGACATCGGTCCTGGCCTGCCACGTGGCGGAGTCCTCGCCGCCGCCCGCCCCGTTGAGCAGGTACAGCGTGGGCCTCGGTGCGCTCGTGTCCGCGGGAGTGATGACCCGCAGTGGAATCTCCCGGTCCATGGAGGCCGAGTACACCTGCATGGTCAACTGCCGGTCGTCGATCTCGTCGGTGCTCACCAGGTGGGAGCCACCGGCCGCGACACTGGCGTCTCCGGTCGGATCGGCGGAAGCGGACGCCTGGACTCCGAGGCACGGAATCGCCGCCGTCAGGGCGACCGCGAGCGCGAGCCGCACCCCGTACCTACCCGCTGCAGTGCGGTTGACCATCGTTCTCCTTCGCTGCGACGTCACCTGCCCGACTCCGAAGAGGCGAGAGCTGGAGCCCACATGATGTCATGTGGACTCCAGCTCTCGTCGAGAAGTGGGGTCGAAACGGGGGTTTCCCTATTCCGCGACGGACCCGATGAAGTCGATCAGTGTGGTGAGCGCTTCGAGCAGAGTCAGAAAGCTGTCGGACATAGTATTACTCCTTTTCGACGCAGTGGATTTCGAACTTCCCCCCGCGATCAGGGGCTCCGTCATTTGTACCCGAGTTTTCTCTTCGAATAAGCACAAAGTGGTAAACATTTGCGATCGTTGACTTAACGACGAACTCACGAATGAGTACTGGCTACTTCTCAATTATCGCCTGAACATGCGCCTCTATCAGGTTATATAGCGTCACCACGACCTCCGGATCCACGTTCCCGTAATCGAGGAGCGACAGAACATACCTGATTGCATTGTTTCCGGACTTTTTCTTGTCATTGCCCTTGAATCACCCGCCCGAGAATGAGGGTCGGCGAATTCGAATGTCTCTTCTTTTGCCGCGGTGAACGCATCCGATTTGTCTCTAATTCAAAATTGATCGGCAAAAGTTTCTATCCTTACACCGAATCGCCCTGAAGTGTGGGATATCGAGTTCATCGGCGCGGCGCGGACACGAGAACGATCGACCCCGAGGCACGAACAGCGAGCGGTATGGAGCGGGCACTCAGGGTGAAAGACCAGGGTCGGGATCGGGGTACATCCCGATGTGCCGGCAGGTCTCGCCCAACAGAATGGGAGCATGACATTCGAGAGCAACACTCCCCGCCAGTTCACCCGTTCCGACAACCAGAAGATGCTCGCGGGCGTCTGCGGCGGCATCGCCGAATACTTCTCGGTGGACGTCAACCTCGTCCGGCTGCTCACCGTGGTCGCCACGCTGGTCACCGGCGGCACCGCGGCCCTCGTCTACCTCGCCGCCTGGATGCTGATGCCGGCCGGACACTGACCCGGGCGACACCGAAAAGCACTGTGGCCGTGAAACGAATCCACGGCCACTGCCGACAGGAGATCTGCCGACGCGCACACGGGAAGGGGCGGGTCACCGACACGAAAGAGCCCGGGACACCAGATGGTGTCCCGGGCTCTTCGAGCACTTCGTGCCCGTGAGTGGTAGGCGAGTCCGAGGACTCCTCAACCACTCACAGGAGGCGTAGCCGCCTTTAGAAGTCCATACCGCCCATGCCGCCGGTCGGGTCGCCCACGGGCGCTCCGGCCTTCTCCGGCTTGTCGGCGACGACGGCCTCGGTGGTCAGGAACAGAGCCGCGATGGACGCTGCGTTCTGCAGCGCGGAGCGGGTGACCTTGACCGGGTCGTTGATGCCGGCTTCGAGCAGGTCGCCGTACTCGTTGGTCGAGGCGTTGAGGCCGTGACCTGCGGGCAGGTTGCGAACCTTCTCGGCAACGACGCCGGGCTCGAGGCCCGCGTTGAAGGCGATCTGCTTCAGCGGTGCTTCGAGGGCGACGCGAACGATGTTCGCACCGGTGGCCTCGTCACCTTCGAGCTTCAGGTCGTCGAGCGCGGGAGCCGACTGCAGCAGAGCCACGCCACCACCGGCGACGATGCCCTCTTCGACGGCAGCCTTGGCGTTACGCACGGCATCTTCGATGCGGTGCTTGCGCTCCTTGAGCTCCACCTCGGTGGCAGCGCCAGCCTTGATGACTGCAACGCCACCGGCCAGCTTGGCCAGGCGCTCCTGCAGCTTCTCGCGGTCGTAGTCGGAGTCGCTGTTCTCGATCTCGGCGCGGATCTGCGCCACGCGACCGGCGATGGCCTCGGGGTCTCCCGCGCCTTCGACGATGGTGGTCTCGTCCTTGGTGATGACGACCTTGCGTGCCTGGCCGAGCAGCTCGAGTCCGGCGGTCTCCAGGGAGAGGCCGACCTCTTCGCTGATGACCTCGCCACCGGTGAGGATGGCGATGTCGGCGAGCTGAGCCTTGCGACGGTCACCGAAGCCGGGAGCCTTGACGGCCACGGACTTGAAGGTGCCACGGATCTTGTTGACCACCAGGGTGGACAGGGCTTCGCCCTCGACGTCCTCGGCGATGATGACCAACGGCTTGCCGGACTGGATGACCTTCTCCAGCAGCGGCAGCAGGTCCTTGACCGTGGAGATCTTGGAGCTCACGAGCAGGATGTACGCGTCCTCGAGGACGGCTTCCTGACGCTCCGGGTCGGTGGCGAAGTACGCCGAGATGTAGCCCTTGTCGAAGCGCATGCCCTCGGTGAGCTCGAGCTGCAGGCCGAAGGTGTTGGACTCCTCGACCGTGATGACGCCTTCCTTGCCGACCTTGTCCATGGCCTCGGCGATGAGCTCGCCGATGGACGGGTCGCCTGCGGAGATACCAGCGGTAGCAGCGATCTGCTCCTTGGTGTCGATCTCCTTGGCGGTCTCGAGCAGACGCACGGTGACGGCCTCGACGGCCTTCTCGATGCCGCGCTTCAGACCCAGCGGGTTGGCGCCGGCAGCGACGTTGCGGAGACCCTCACGGACGAGAGCCTGGGCGAGAACGGTAGCGGTGGTGGTTCCGTCGCCGGCGACGTCGTCAGTCTTCTTGGCGACCTCCTTGACCAGCTCGGCACCGATCTTCTCGTAGGGGTCCTCGAGCTCGATCTCCTTGGCGATGGAAACACCATCGTTGGTGATCGTGGGGGCGCCCCACTTCTTCTCGAGCACGACGTTGCGACCCTTGGGGCCCAACGTCACCTTGACTGCGTCGGCGAGGGCGTTGAGTCCCCGCTCGAGGCCGCGACGGGCCTCTTCGTCGAACGCGATGATCTTGGCCATTGCGAAGTGATCCTCCGGATTGGGGGTGACACACAAGGCGACCGCTAGTCGGGTCGCCTCATTTACGCCTTCGGCCGAGTTCGGTGCCCGCGACGGACGACCAGGGGTGTCTTTGGTTCCCGGTCTCACCGTCCCGACCTGGCACTCACGCGTCGTGAGTGCCAAGTGCATTTTTAGCACTCGGACAGGGTGAGTGCAAGGTCGGGACGGAACCGGTGGCCGGGCGATCAGCGCATCGCGCACACCTGACCGGTGTTCACGTTGAACGCGAGGGACAGGGCACCGACGCAGTCGACGCCGTTCGCGTCGGCAGTCGCACCCGAACCCCACCCGGCGATCGCGACGGTGGTGGTGCCGTCGGCCGCACCGGAACGGGCGATGCCGCCGCCGAGCGCGAGCGCGTACGCCTGCCCCGAGCCGGTCGACGCACCGAGCGACGTTCCGTATCCGTTGGCGTACGTGGTGGCGCCGCTGTGTCCGTTGGCGACGCTCACCGCGGTGCCGCTGTCCGCGGCCATCGCGTGGGCGACGCCGGCGTCGGTCGCCTTGGCGCCGCAGCTCGCGGTGTCCGACACCTGGACGTCGTTCGCCGACGGCGGGGAGACACAGTTGACGGGGGCGGCACCGGCGACGCCTGCGCCGGCCACCGAGATTCCCGCCGCGACGCCCAGACCCACGGCCATCGCCGCTCCCACACGTGCCAGCCGTCGGCCGAACAGAGACGAGATACGAGTACGAGATGCCGAGGCGGTCGAGGTGACGGGTGTGGAGACAGCGAGCATGGAAGCTCCTTCTGGGAACGTCGAATTGGAGGATTCGCCGCGAGAGTACCCGCTCGCGGGCGGTTAGTCCCGGACCGCGGTCAGGCGAGTTCGTCGAGGAGCTTCGGCAGCTGCGCGACCGAGTCGACGACGTGGTCCGGACGCTGCGGGGCGAGGTCCAGAATCGACTGGCGGAACTTGCCCGTCCGCACCAGCACGCCGATCAGTCCCACCCGCTGCGCGGCCAGGACGTCACCCGTCAGATCGTCACCGACCATCACCGTCACATCCGGTTCCGTGCCCATCAGATCGGTGGCGGTGAGGAACGCCGCGAGCGACGGCTTGCCCACCGAGACGACGTTCGTTCCCGCGACCTCCTCCATACCGGGGAGGTAGGTACCCGTGTCGATGCGCAGCCCGTCGTGGGTGGCCCATGTGGTGCCCCGGTGCATCGCGACCACGGGGACGCCGTCGAGCATCAGCTCCACCACGCGGCTGAGTGCGTCGTGGGTGAATTCCGGCCCGGCCCCACCGAGGATCACCACCTCGGGGTCGTCGTCGTCCAGTTCGATCCCGGACAGATCGGCCGTGATGTCGCCGCTGTTGAGGACCCAGGCCCGCGCCCCGGGGTAGGTCGACCGGACGTACTCCGCGGTGAGCCGGGCCGCTGTGACGATCTCGCCGGCGTCGGCCTCGATGCCCGCCGACCGCAGGGCATCGGCGATCTCGTCGCACGTCCGGGACGTCGTGTTGGTGAGGTAGGCGCACGCGAGTCCGCGCTCGCGCACCTCCCGCACCGCGGCGGCGGCACCGTCGATCGGATGCCACGAAGTAACCAGCACCCCGTCGATATCGAGCAGGACACCCTCGACCCCAGCCATGACAGGAGCCTATCCGCGCGGCTCGGACGGTGTCACTGCCGAGCCCGGCAGACGAGGACGGGACAGGGAGCGTGGTGCACCAGATTCTGGCTGACGGATCCGAGCAGGGCACCCAGCACCTTGCCGCGGCCGTGGCTTCCGACCACCAGCAGTTGCGCCCGCGCCGCGTGCCGCAGCAGGACGTCGGCGGACACCCCCTGCGTCGTCACCGCGTTCACCGGCACGTCCGGGTACTCGTCCCGGATACCGGCGAGGCATTCGGACACGATGGCCTTCTCCCCTTCCTCGTAGGCGGTCCAGTCCACGTACTTCGACGCATGGGCGAGCCCGTGCTGCTTCTCGCCGCTCCACGCGTGCACCACGTCCAGACCGACGCCGAACGCGGACGCGAGTGCGAACGCCTCCTCGACGGCCTTCTCGCTGACCTGGCTGCCGTCCACGCCGACGACGATCGGGCGGGTGTCCGGTGCCGCCGTCGCGGGCTCTCCCCGGACGACCGCGACGGGGCTGTGCGCGTGATTGACCGTGCGGAGCACGGTGGACCCGAGGAGGTAGTCGGTGACCGCGCCCGCACCCTGCGCACCGAGCGCCACGATCCGCGCCGCCCTCGACAACTCGATCAGGTGGGACGCCGCCGCGCCCGATCGGACGTCGCGCTCGACGGCGAGTCCGGGATGGTCCTGCAAGACGGCGGCGGTGGTGGCGTCGAGCATCGAGTTGCCGTCCTCGCGCAGTTCCTGGATGAACTGGGCGTCGATCATCATCGCGGTGCCGTTGTAGAACGTGGCCTCGTCGGGGTACGTGTGGGCGAGCAGGAGTGGGGCGTCGAGCCGGACCGCCGTGCCCGCGGCCCAGCGCGCCGCGTCGAGCGCGGCGCGGGAACCATCGACGCCGACGACCACGGGCGCCCCTGCATGTTCGCTCATATCTGTCTCCCTCTACGGCTCGAGAACTGCTGCACCGCTGAACTTTCCGCCGGCCAGGTCACGCAGGGCCCGGTCGGCGCGGTCGAGTGGGTACGGGTGGATGTCGATACTCAGCCGGTGTTCCGCTGCGATGCGCAGGAATTCGACGGAATCCGAACGGGTATTGGCGGTGACGCTGCGGATCTGCCGTTCCCGGAACAGATGCCTCTGATACTCGAGCGCGGGGATGTCGGAGAGGTGGATCCCCGCGACGGCGAGGGTGCCGCCGTCGGCGAGCGCCTCCATCGCGACGGGCACCAGATCGCCCACCGGGGCGAACAGAATCGCGGAGTCGAGGGGTTCCGGCGGCACGTCGCGCACTCCCTGCACGGACGCCGCCCCGAGTCGCTGCGCCAGCGCACGGGCCTCCGCCCCACGCGTCATGACGTGCACCCGGGCGCCGCGGATCGACGCGACCTGGGCGGTGAGGTGCGCGCTGCCGCCGAACCCGTAGAGGCCCAGTGCACCGCCGTCGGGGACCGCGGCACGTTCGAGTGCGCGGTAGCCGATGATCCCGGCGCACAGCAGTGGTGCGAGTTCGGTGTCCGTGTAGCCGTCCGGCAGGTGCAGCGCGTAGTCGGCCGGGACCGTCGCGAATTCGGCGTATCCGCCGTCCGCATCCCAACCCGTGTATTGCGACTGCCTGCACAGGTTCTCCGAACCGCGCAGGCAGGCCGCGCAGTGTCCGCAGGTGTGACGCAGCCAGGCGATACCCACCCGGTCGCCGACAGCGAAGGTCCCCGACACCGAATCACCCAGTGCGGCAACCTCCCCCACCACCTCGTGGCCGGGAATCACCCGGGACCGGTGCACGGGCAGGTCACCTTCGGTCACGTGCAGGTCGGTGCGGCACACTCCGCACGCCAGCACCTTCACGAGAAGTTCGCCCGGTCCCGGCTCGGGAACGGCCTCACGTCCGAGTTCCAGGGGGTGGCCCGCGACGGGGCCGGGCGCGACCACGCGCCACGCGGCCATCGTTCCGGGTCCGCCCTGCGCCGCCGCCATACCCCCACAATGCCCGTGCGGGGTGGCCACCGCCAGGACCCGGAGGCTCGTGTCTCGAGGACACGGTGTCGCGGCGAAGACCGGGCCGGACCGTCCCCGGCAACTAGGCTCCCAGACATGGACCTGCGCGGTGAAGACCTGTTCACGGTGGCGGGGTCGCTGGCCGAGCTGATCGGCGCGCCGATCACGATCGAGGACGAGAACTCGACGGTTCTGGCCTATTCGAGCGGCGAGCAGGCCGTGGACCAAGCCCGCATCGAGACCATCCTGGGACGGCAGGTGCCCGGGAAGTACCGGCAGCTCCTCGCGGACGCCGGTGTCTTCGAACGCCTGCATCGCGACACCGACGTCTTCTACGTGGACATGCGGATGCCGAACATGACTCCCCGCGCGGTGATCGCGGTGCGGGACGCGGGACGCTCGGTCGGGTCCATCTGGGCGGCGATGACGTCCGCCCCCACCCCGGAACAGGAATCGATCCTGCGGTCCGCGGTCCCCGTCGTCGCCGAACACATCGCGGCGGAGCGGGAACGGGTGGACGTGACGCGCCGGATGCAGGTCGATCGGGTGCGCGCACTGATCAACGGTGGCGAGCCCGCCTTCCGTGCCGCCGACGACCTCCGGCTGGAGGGAAGGCTGACCGTCGCGGCGGCCGCCCCGGTCGCGGTCGGGCGCCCACTGCCGTCCGGCTTGCTCGCCTCCCTCGGCCTGTACCTCGACACGTTGGCGGTCGATTCGGTCGCCGCCCAGCTCGACGACGTCATCTATGTGGTCATCGCCGCATCGGAGAAGGACGTCCGGCGCCTCGCCGAGAATTTCCTCGGTCGCGCCCGCAGCGGGGCCGCGTTCGTGGTCGCCGTCGGACGCGAAGTGACGACGGCGAGCCAGGCTCACCTGTCGCGGGGGGACGCCGACCGGGTCCTCACCGTCCTGCAGCACGCCCGGTCCGGCGGTGTCGTCGGTTCGATGCGGGACAGTCTCGCGTCGGTGCTGGCGTTGCGCGTCGCGGACATCTTCGACGGCCTGGGCGAGCTCACCCCGCTCGCCGCGCTGACCCGGCACGACGAGCAGCACGGTACCGATCTCGTGGCCACGGCCCGTGCCTTCCTGGCCCATGGCGGCGATGTCGCCGATGCGGCGGCCGCACTGCACGTGCACCCCAACACTCTGAGGAACCGGCTGCGACGCTGCGTCGATTCGTGCGACGTGGACCTGACCGACGCGGACACCCGGCTCATCCTGATGTTGCATCTGAAGCTGACGGGACTGCGGATGTGACCCCTGGCCGATTGCACAGGGGTCACTGTCCGGGACTGGCCGAACGGCTACTCCCCCGGCGCCGTCGCCGACCGATGATGGAGTCATGAGCACAGTGCAGCGCCCTGACCATGTCGCGATCGTCGGAGCAGGCGTCGTCGGATTGTCCACGGCGTGGTTCCTTCAGGAGCGTGGCGTGCGCGTCACGGTCGTCGACCGGCACGGTGTCGCGTCGGACGCGTCCTGGGGCAATGCGGGTTGGCTCGCACCGGCATTGACGTTGCCGCTGCCCGAGCCCGCCGTGTTGAAGTACGGGCTGCGCGCGATGCTGAATCCGTCGTCGCCGGTCTACGTTCCGTTCACGACCGATCTGCGCCTGGTGCGTTTCCTCGTCGGCTTCGCGCGGCACTGCACACCCTCCCGGTGGGCGGACGCGATGACGGTATTCGCCGAGGTCAACCGGATCTCCCTGGGCGCCTACGACGAACTCGCGGACGGCGGCGTGCGGGAGCACACCCATCTCGCCGACCCGTTCCTCACCGCATTCAAGTCGGACGAGGACCGCGAAGCGCTCGTCGACGAATTCCGTCACGTCGAGGCCGCCGGCGGGGAGGTCGAGTACGACCGCGTCGACAGGGACGAGATCCACTCTCTCGAGCCGAGTCTCGGTAACGGTGTGCACTCCGGTCTGAGGCTGCGCAACCAGCGCTTCATCGACCCGCCGCGCTTCGTGCACTCACTCGCCGACGCCGTCCGGGCCCGTGGCGGCGAGATCAGGTCCGGCTTCGACGTGACGGCTGTGCAGGATCGGGGACAGTCAGGGGTCCGGCTGGTCTCGGCCACCGGCGACGCGGTAGCCGCCGATGCCGTCGTCATCGCCAGCGGCGCGCGCCTCAATGCACTCGCCCGCCCGTTCGGTGTCCGCGCCCTCGTGCAGGCCGGCCGCGGCTACAGCTTCAGCGTCCAGCCCCAGCAGATGCCGAAGAACCCGATCTACTTCCCCACCCAGCGAGTGGCGTGCACGCCCTTGCAGGACCGTTTCCGCGTCGCCGGAATGATGGAATTCCGTAGTCCCGACGCACCTCTCGACCCGCGCCGGGTACAGGCGATCATCGAGGCCGCGACGCCCATGTTCACCGGCATCGACTGGGAATCGCGTCGGGAGGAGTGGGTCGGGTCCCGGCCCTGCACCACCGACGGACTTCCGCTCGTCGGCGCCACCCGCTCCCCCCGCGTGCACGTGGCGGGCGGTCACGGAATGTGGGGCATCGCGCTGGGGCCGCTCACCGGACGCATGCTGGCCGACTCCATGACCGGCGGCGAGGTTCCCGGTGTCATGCGGCATTTCGACCCGCTGCGCTGAGCGCGGCTCAGGAACGGGATGCCCAGAATCTGCGCAATTCGACGACCAGTTCGCGCGACCGCTCGCCGGGGAAGAACAACTTGCCACCCCGGATCTCCACGACTTCCCGCGCTCCCGGGATGAGGTCGCGCAGCCAGTAGGCCCACTTCGTCCGGAAGAACACGTCCCCGGTGCCCCACACGACGAGTGTGGGCACCTTGAGTGCCGCAAGGTCCGACTCGACCGCGAGCAGGTCGCGTGGATGGAGGGACACGTTCTGATACCCACTGCCGTACAACAACTTGCGAGCCCTCGACACGTTCCTCGCCAGCGGTCGCGCAATCCGGGCGAGCAGTCCCGCCCGGGCGAGCAGCACGGCGGGAAGGAACGCCTTCGGCGGCACGTTGTCATGGGTTTCGCAGTTCGTCAACGTCAGCGACGACAACATATCGGGGTGCCGGGCCGCGAAGATCTGCGCGACCGCCCCACCGGTGTCGTTGGCGACGACGTCGACCTTCGACAGCCCCAGCGCGTCGCACGTGGCCGCGACCACGTCGGCGAGTGCGCCGAGGGTGAAGTCCCTGATCGGGCGCGGCGGGGGTGTGACCGTGCAGCGGGAGGTCGAGCGCGACGCACCGCCGTTCTCCCTCGAGTTGACGGATCACGTTGCGCCAGAGGTAGCCGGAGGTCCCGACACCGTGAATGAAGAAGGCCACAGGGCCGGTGCCGGAATCGAGGCAGCTCACCGGACCACGGTCCGTGTCGACGGCCTTCCTTCGTGTGTCGAACTCCGCGAGAGTCATGAGGACCATCTCCTGCATTCCACCGTAGTTCGCAAAGCTCGAGGCATCAACGGGCCGCGGGGCACGCCGCTCAGTCCAGCTTTCCCACCACCGTCTCCGCGCTCGCGACCAGCGCGCCGGAGGCCGCGAGGGTGACCGCGGCCTCGATTTCCGGCGCGAGGTGACGGTCGGTTCCCGGTCCGGGAACGTGCTCGCGGATCGTGTCCCGCACCGCACCCGTCGCGGGCGACGGCGCCAGCGGGGCACGCAGGTCCAGCGCACGAGCGGCCGTCAACGCCTCGATCGCCAGGACCCGGGTCAGTCCGTCGACCGCCCGGCGCAGCTTCCGGGCGGCCGACCACCCCATCGACACGTGGTCCTCCTGCATCGCCGACGACGGAATCGAGTCCACACTCGCCGGCGCCGCCAGCCGCTTCAGCTCCGAGACGATCGCCGCCTGGGTGTACTGCGCGATCATGTGGCCGCTGTCCACCCCCGGATCGTCGGCCAGAAACGGGGGCAGCCCGTGATTGCGGGCGACGTCGAGGAAGCGGTCGGTGCGGCGCTCGCTCATGCTCGCCACGTCCGCGACGACGATGGCCAGGAAGTCCAGCACGTATCCGACCGGCGCCCCGTGGAAATTGCCGTTCGACTCCACCCGCCCGTCCAGCGTGACCACCGGATTGTCGATTGCGCTCGCCAGTTCCCACGACGCCACCCGCTCGGCGTGCGCGAGCGTGTCCCGCGCCGCCCCGGCCACCTGCGGCGCGCACCGCAACGAGTAGGCGTCCTGGACCACGGTGCAGCTGGGATTGGCGTGGCTCTGCACGATCTCCGAGCCGGCGAGCAACCGGACCATGTTCGCGGCGGCGCGGGCCTGTCCGGGGTGCGGCCGGAGCGCCTGCAGATCGGGGGCGAACACCTTGTCGGTGCCGAGCAGCCCCTCCACACTCATCGCCGCTGTGACGTCGGCCAGACGCAGCAGCCCGTGCAGGTCCTCGCACGCCAGCAGCAGCATGCCGAGCATGCCGTCGGTGCCGTTGATGAGGGCCAGCCCCTCCTTCTCCGCGAGGACTACCGGTGCGATACCGGCGGCGGACAGCGCCTTCGCAGCCGGCATCGATTCGCCGTCCGCGTCCCGCACCGTGCCCTCACCGATCACCGCGAGCGCGACATGGGCCAGCGGCGCCAGATCGCCGGAGCACCCGAGGCTGCCGTATTCGTGGACCACCGGAGTGATCCCCGCCGACAGGAGCGACGCGTAGACCTGCGCGACTTCCGGCCGCGCGCCGGTCCTGCCGGTGGCCAGGGTCGACAACCGCAGCAGCATGAGGGCACGCACGACCTCACGTTCCAACTCGGGGCCATTTCCGGCGGCATGCGAGCGCACCAGACTGCGCTGCAGCTGCGTCCGCAGCGCAGAGGGTATGTGCCGGGTGGCGAGGGCCCCGAAACCCGTCGAGATCCCATACACGGGCTTCGGATCCTCGGCCAGCGCCTCGATGCGCTTCCGGGTTTCCGCCATGGCCGACATCGCGTCCCGCGAGATCCGCACCGGCGCGCCGAGACGTGCCACCCGGATCACTTCTTCGGCGGAGACCGCTCCGGTTCCGACAACGACAGACTCTTCGGCTCCCACAACCCCAGTCTCCCCCGGGGTCGGGCGGAGAGTGACGGGATTGCGGGAGCGACGACGGCGTCTACAACCGGCCGCGGAGAGCTTCCTCGATTTCGCGTGGCGTCATCAGACGTTCGAGTCTTTCACTCGGCCACGAGGACGGACGTCCTTGCAATCGGGCTGATTCGAGTAGAGGGAGAGGGCTGCGGTCCCACCGCAGGATCGAATGAACATTCACTACCGATCACTTCCGAACACCGACTCGACAACTTTCCATTTTGCGCCATTGCACCGGCGACATTTCGTCGCGCTCTTGACTCATCGCCCATCGTGCCCCTTTGGTTACACGGTTTCGATGAGGCGCGCGGAAGTGCTGGAAAACTGCAGTCGGGACGAGAATTCAGTGACCTACCGCACACCTCTCTGGCACGAGCGCCTATCATGACGCCAAAGTAATTGTTACCTTACGTACCACCTTCCCTGACTGGAGACAGCCGATGGCAAACACCCTCGAAGCAAGCATCGACATCGACGCGCCCCCGCATGACGTGTGGGCCGTCGTGTCGGATCTGAAGCGAATGGGCGAATGGAGCCCCCAGTGCCGCACGATGCGCGTCCTCGGTGGCGTCGTCGAAGAGGGCACCAAGACCGTCAACATCAACCGCAAGGGCTTCCTAGTGTGGCCGACCACGTCGAAGGTCGTGAAGTTCCAGCCGAACAAGACCATCGCGTTCCGGATCCTCGAGAACCGCACCATCTGGTCGTACGAACTCGAGCCGACGGCAGGCGGAACCAAGGTCACCGAGCGCCGCGAAGCACCGACCGGAACGTCGAAGGTGTCGCAGTTCCTGGTCAAGACCGTCCTCGGCGGCAACGAGGACTTCGAGGTCGACCTCGTCAAGGGCATGAACACCACCCTCGCCCGCATCAAGTCGGCGGCCGAACGCACGTAGTCCGGTTGACCCTCGACCTGGTCGAGGCCTCAGCGTGGTCCGCATGGACACACCGGACGCCGTCATGGCGAGGATCGCGCAAGGACAGGAACTGGCAGTGACGGGTGACCGGGAGGGCGCCCGACGCATCTTCGAGGAGGTGTGGGACGCCCTCGCCGGTCCCGGCGACGACACACCGGACCCGTTGCACGTCGTCACGCTGGCCCACTACCTGGCGGACGTCCAGACCGACCCCGCCGAGGAGCTGCGCTGGGATCTGCGGGCCCTCGCCGCCGCCGACTCGCTGACCGACGACCGAGCTCGGCAGCACCACTCCTCGCTCCGGGTCGCGGGGTTCTACCCGTCGCTGCACCTCAACGTGGCGGCCGCTCATCACGCGCTCGGCCAGTCGTCCGAGGCACGCCACCATCTCGATCGGGCCGCGCAGAGCTGCGAACACCTCCCCGAAAACAGATATGGACGGACGATCCGCGGGGCCGTCGAGCGACTCCGCGCAGAACTCGACGCCGACGCTGTCGGACCGCAGGGGCAGAGTGAGCACCGTGCTCAGCATCGGTGAACTCGCCCGGTCGTCCGGTCTGTCGGTCAGCGCGCTGAGGTTCTACGACAAGGCAGGCGTGCTCACCCCGCACGTGGTGGACCCGCGCACGGGCTACCGCTGGTACGCCGACAAGCACGTGGACGCAGCGGTCCTCGTCGCCGCGATGCGCCGGGTGGGGATGCCCGTGAAGGAGATGGCGGCCGTGCTGAGCGGCACGGACGCCCACGGACTTCTCGACCGGCATCTCGGCCGGCTCGAGAAGGGGCTGGACGACGCCCGGCACGAACTGACGAGAATTCACCGCCTGCTCGACGCGCGAGCGGCGCGGGAGTGCACGATCGTCCTCCGCACCACCGACCTCCTCACCGCGTTCGGCTCGGTGCGGTTCGCCGCCGACGCCGACTCGCAGTTCCCGGTGTTACGCGGCTGCCTCCTGGAAACCGACCACGACGTGCTGCGGCTCGTCACCACCGACCGCTACCGGCTGGCGGTCGGCACGGTGGCCGTCCTCGAACCGCCGGACGAACCGATCTCCGCCGTCGTCCCGTGCAAGTTCCTGGACGACGCGGCCAGACTGCTGGGTCGCCACGACACGGTGACCGTCGTCGTCGGCGTCGGCGTCGGCGTCGGCGTCACCCTCCGCTGCGGCGCCGAGCAGCTCACCACCCGCCTCGTCGACGGCGCGTTCCCAGACCATCGCAGTCTGTCGCCCCTCGACCGCGGAATCGAACACACCTTCTCCTCGGCGGACTTGCGCGCACTCCTGGCGGACGCCGGCGACCGGGTGGATCTCGGTGTTCTCGAGTCGGTCGAGATCGTCGTCGGCAGCCCGGCGACGGAGCAGCCCGCGCGCTTCCATGTGCAGGTGAACGCCGGTTTTCTCCTCGAAGCCGTCGATGCGCTGCCGGGTGAGCAGTTGACGTTCCAGGTGGGTGGACCCATCACGCCGCTCGCCATCCGGCCACGATCCGTTCACACATCGGACCCCGCGAGTGCGTACTCTCTCCTGATGCCGTTGCAGCCGGTAGCGCTCACGTAATCTGTGAGTGCGGCGCGATGGCGCGCAGGCAGCACGTCCGTCCGACACAGTTAGAGGAGCCCGTGGCACGCAAGCCCACACCCCCCGGAACCCCGCAACCCACGAGCGTCGGGCATATCGTCGACCTCGTCCGCGGAGCAGTTCCGCCCCTACATCCGGCCGGGCTGCCCTTCGTCCTCGCGCCACTCGGTGTGGCCGTCCTCGGTCGCAAGCGCAAGTGGGTCCGGCGCGGAGCGCTGACCTCCGCCGCGGCCTGCGCCGCGTTCTTCCGGCATCCGCACCGCGTACCGCCGAACCGTGTCGGCGTCGTGGTCGCGCCCGCCGACGGCGAGGTCGCGCTCGTCGACTCCGCGGTCCCGCCGTCCGAACTCGACATGGGCACCGAGCCGCTCCCCCGGGTCAGCATCTTCCTGTCCGTGCTCGATGTGCACGTCCAGCGCAGTCCTGTCGGCGGTGAGGTCAGGAAGGTCGTCCACCGGCCGGGCCAGTTCCTCTCCGCCGACCTCGCCGACGCCAGCGAGGTCAACGAACGCAACAGCATGCTGCTGCACACCTCGGAGGGCCACGATGTCGCCGTCGTGCAGATCGCCGGTCTGCTCGCCCGCCGGATCGTCTGCGACGCCAAGGTCGGCGATACCCTCCCGATCGGTGACACGTACGGCCTGATCCGGTTCGGCTCCCGCGTCGACACGTACTTCCCGGTGGGCACCACGTTGCTCGCCGAGCGAGGGCAACGGACGATCGGTGCCGAGACCGTCATCGCTCAACTGCCGTGATCGCCAACGCGAAGCGACAGCGGAGGGGTCGACCCAAGCAGGCGGTCCGGCTCCTGCCGAGCGTGGTCACGATCCTCGCGCTGTGCGCGGGGCTGTCCGCGGTCAAGTTCGCGCTCGACGGCGACCTCGGAACGGCGTTGGCCATGATCGGTGCGGCCGCGGTCCTCGACTCGCTCGACGGCCGGATCGCACGGATGCTCGACGCCACCAGCAAGATGGGCGCGGAGCTGGATTCGCTTGCCGATTCCATCTCGTTCGGCGTCGCACCGGCCCTCGTCCTCTATGTCACGCTGCTGGACGGCCAGAGTTTCGGCTGGATCATCGCCCTGATCTACGCGGTGAGCATCGTGCTGCGGCTGGCCCGGTTCAACACGCTCCTCGACGAGGACGACATGCCGGGCTACGCCAACGAGTACTTCACGGGGGTCCCGGCGCCCGCGGGTGCGCTGGTCGCGCTGACCCCGCTGGCTGCCGCGGCGCAGTGGGGCGACGGCTGGTGGTCGTCGTACCCCGTCGTCGTGGCGTGGACCGTGATCTCCGCGGCGCTGATCGTCAGCCGGATCCCCACGCTGGCGCTGAAGACGGTGTCGGTGCCGCCGCACATGGCTGCCGGTCTGCTCGTCCTCGTGGCGCTCGCGGCGGCGGCTCTGGTCACCTACCCGTACATCCTGCTGATCGCGCTCGTCGCGGTGTACCTCGGGCACATTCCGTTCGCGGTCCATTCGAAGCGGTGGGTGGCCGCGCGGCCCGAGACGTGGGACATCAAGCCCTCCGAGCGGCGGGCCATCCGGCGTCAGCCGGACGCCCGCGGCAGGCGATCCGCCGCACGGCTCGGACTGCGCCGGCCGGCCCGATAGTTCGCTCCCGCACGTAGGCTCGACGACGTGACCTCACCGGAACTCGCGCTCACAGTCCGACTGAACACCTCGGCCGCCGACACCCGGCGCGGTGTGGTCCGGCTGCATCCGGAAGCCCTGGCCGCGCTCGGCCTCCGCGAGTGGGACGCTATCGCCCTCGTCGGCGCGCGCCGCACCGCCGCGGTGGCAGGTCGCGCGCCGTCCGGAACGCCCACCGGGACTGCGCTCCTCGACGACGTGACCCTGTCCAACGCCGGGCTGACCGAGAACAGCACGGTCGTCGTGACACCGGTGACGGTGTACGGCGGGAAGACGGTGACGGTCAGCGGCTCGAACCTGGCCGTCAACTCCGTCTCCGACGTCACGCTGCGTCACGCCCTGCTCGGCAAGGTCCTCACCGTCGGCGACACGGTGTCGCTGCTCCCCCGCGATCTGGGCCCCGGAACCAGCACCGCCCCCGCCACGCAGGCACTGTCCCGGACGTTCGGGGTCGCGTGGACATCCGAGTTGCTCACCGTCAGCGGGGTCGACCCGGCCGGTGGTCCGGTGAGCGTGCAGCCCAACACCGCGGTCGGATGGGGCGAGGGTGTGCGCGCGACGGTGTCCGCGACTCCGTCCCGGTTGCCCGCGCCGCCTGTCCGGCCCGCCGAGGAAGTTCCCCCGGTCCCGGTCGAGGACCTGGTCGGTTCCCACACCCAGGCAGCCAAACTCACCGAATGGCTCGGACTGGCGCTCGACGAACCCGAACTGCTCCGCAAACTCGGGGCCTCACCGCATCTGGGCGTCCTGGTGACCGGGCCCGCAGGCGTCGGGAAGGCGACGCTCGCCCGAGCGGTGCTCGCCTCCCGCCGAGTCGTCGAACTCGACGGGCCGAGTGCCGGCGCGCTGGAAGCCGACTCACGGTTGCAGCGGGTCACCGCGGCGGTCGACGCGATCCGCAGCGGCGGCGTCCTGCTGATCACCGACATCGATGCCCTGCTGCCCGCCACGCCGGAGCCGGTGTCGGCGCTGATCGTCGAACAGCTCCGCCGCGCGGTCGACACCGTCGGGGTCGCGTTCGTCGCGACGTCGGCGCACCCGGAGTCGGTCGACGCCAGGTTGCGCGGACAGGACCTGTGCGACCGCGAACTCACCCTGACCCTGCCCGACGGCTCCACCCGCCGGGCGCTGCTGGAACTGCTTCTGCGGAAGGTCCCCACCGACGGCATCGCCCTCGACGCGATCGCGGCCCGCACACCGGGATTCGTCGTCGCCGACCTCGCCGCGCTGTGCCGGGAAGCGGCCCTGCGTGCCGCCTCACGCGCGGCCAGGAAACCCGTCGACCCGGCGCTCACCCAGGACGACCTGCTCGGCGCGCTCGACGTGATCCGCCCGCTGTCGCGGTCGGGCAGCGAGGAACTCGCGATCGGCAGTGTCACCCTCGACGACGTCGGGGACATGGTGGAGACCAAGCAGGCGCTGACCGAGGCGGTGCTGTGGCCGTTGCAGCACCCGGATTCGTTCGCCCGGCTGGGGGTCGATCCCCCGCGCGGAGTACTGCTGTACGGCCCGCCCGGTTGCGGCAAGACCTATCTCGTTCGGGCGCTGGCAAGTTCGGGACATCTGAGCGTGCACGCCGTCAAGGGCGCCGAACTGATGGATAAGTGGGTGGGTGCGTCCGAGAAGGCGGTCCGCGAACTGTTCCAGCGGGCGCGGGATTCGGCCCCGTCGCTGATCTTCCTCGACGAGGTGGATGCCCTCGCGCCGCGCCGCGGTCAGAGTTCCGACTCGGGGGTGTCCGATCGGGTGGTGGCGTCACTGCTCACCGAACTCGACGGCGTCGAACCGCTGCGCGACGTGGTGGTCGTCGGCGCCACCAACCGGCCCGACCTCATCGACCCGGCGTTGCTGCGGCCCGGCCGCCTGGAGCGGTTGGTGTTCGTGCCGCCGCCGGACGGTGCTGCCCGCCGCGCGATCCTGCGGACGTCCGGGAAGTCGGTGCCGCTCGCCGCCGACGTCGACCTCGACGCCCTGGCGGACGACCTCGACGGCTACTCGGCCGCCGACTGCTCGGCGCTGCTGCGGGAAGCCGCGCTGGCCGCCATGCGCCGGAACATCGACGCAGCCGACGTCTCCGCCGCCGACGTGGCGGAGGCACGCGAAAAGGTGCGCCCCTCACTCGATCCCGAGCAAGTGGCGCACCTCGAGTCCTATGCGCTGACGCGCCCGTGAGTACTTGTTAACCGCCCGCGGTTAACAAGTACTCACGGGTCAGGACCAGCGGCCGAGCAGCGTGGCCGCGTGTGCGGCGAGGGCGGCCTGGAAGAACGGGCCGAAGCTCACCCGCGCGACGCCGAGCGGCCCGAAGCTCGCCGGATCGTCCTGATCGGGCAGACCGATGGCGTTGACGGGCAGCGGCAGCTCCGACGTGAGCCGCTTCTGGGTGGCGTCGTCGTGACGGCCCACGGGGTACAGCACGTCGGCGCCGGCCTCTGCGGCGAGCTTCAGCCGAGCGATCGCGCGGTCGACACGGTCGGACTCGTCGCCCACCTGCTTGACGAACAGGTCGGTGCGCGCGTTCACGACCACGTGGACCCCGGCAGCGTCGGCCGCCTGCCGCAACCCTCCGACGAAGTCGGCGTGCTCCTGCGGTTCGCGGAGACGCCCGCCCTCGCTGTGGACCGTGTCCTCGATGTTCAGGCCGACGGCTCCCGCGCCGATCAGACCTTCGATCAGACGGGCGGGCTCGAGCCCGTATCCCGATTCGATGTCGACCGACAGCGGCAGATCCACCGCTGCGGTGATCTGCGAGATGCGGTGCAGCAGCTCGTCGAACGTGATCCCCTCGTTGTCGGGCTTGCCGATCGAGTCGGATACCGGATGGCTTCCGACTGTCAGCGCCTGAAAGCCAGCGGACACAGCCAGATTCGCGGACCAGGCATCCCACACGGTGGGCAGGATGACGGGGTTGCCGGGCTGGTGCAGTCCCAGCAGGGTGGTGGCCTTCTCGTTGATCGACGTCATAGGTGGGCTCCTCGCCTCGGTGGTATTCGATCGGAGTCGTTCTCGGGCACGCCTTCGGTGCCAACGCCGGGTTCGCCATTTCCATTCCTACCCGCTCGAGTACCGTGAGCGAATGGACTTCCGGGAACCCCTGTCGGCCGCGGCTGCTCTCGCGTCCGGTGCACTGGCCGGTTTCGTCCTCACCAATCCCCGCAACCGGGCCTGGACGATCAACGCGTCCGACCGGGAGGTCGACCGGTGGCTCAGCAGCCAGCCGACGGGTGTGGTGGTGGCTCTCGTTCTCGCCGTCATCGCGGTCGCCGGTCTGCAACGGTCCGGCTCCCGGCGGGTGTCGTGGCTCCTGGCGGCGGCGTGCGCGCTCGCCCTGATCGGTGCGCGCTGGGTGGTGCCGGACGTCGGCGGGGTCGACACGCTGATCGCCCTGCACTTCGCGAAGACCGCGACTGCCGGGTTCCTGCTGGGCGCGGCGGTCGCCGCGGTGTGGGGTCGCTGGGTTTCGCAGCTGGCGTCGACTCTCGGTGTGGCGAGCGCGTTCCTCCTCGCGAGTGTGCAGCGACTACCGCGCGGCGACACCGCGTATGTCGAGCCCGCGAGTATGAGCACCTCCGCGATCGGCGAACCCCCGCAGTGGCTGCTGATCGGAGTTCTCGTGCTCGCGCTCGCATCGGCGGTGGTGGCGCGGTCGCAGTTCCGGGTGCAGCGTCCCGACCGGAAGACCCTGCTGACCGCGCTGGTCGGCGCCTTGGCTCTCGCCCTGCTCAACCGGTTGCTCGGGGCATGGATCGACGATCAGGAATTCGGCGAACCCCTGACGGTCTGGCTGATCGTCGCGTTCTCGCTCGCCGTGATTCTGACGGTCACGGTGCTGATCGCACGCCGGTTCCCGGGGATCGACGGACGCTTCCTGCTCGCCGCGACCGGTGTCACCGCCGCGGCCGTGCTCGTCCTCGACGACCTCCGGACTCCGCGGGTGACGACGCCCGCGACGGCATTGCTGGCGGTGGGCGTCGTCGCGCTTGCCGCGGGCATCGCGGTGGCGGTCAGGGTCCCGCCGAAGTGGCGGCGCCCGCAGTGGGGACTGAGCCTGGCCGCCGTCGTTCCGCTGCTCGCCGCAATCTGGCCCGACTTCGGCGACGACGGCGTCGCGTTGTTGATCCGGCTGGCCGTGCTGGGCTGCGGCACGGGTTTCGCGCTCGCCGCCGCTCTGCCGGGGTCGGCGCCCGTCGCGGTGCTCGGTTTCGCATTGCCGTTCGCGTCGCTGGTGTTCGTGGCGGCGACCACCGTTCCCCGCAGCCGGGTGGTCTACCCGGGCTCGAGCAGCGAACACCGTCTGCCGTCGTCGCCTGCCTCGACCGCCGCGTCCGACCATCTCGTCGGCTTCGTGATGCTGCTCGTCGTCGCGTTCTGCGTCTACTCGGTCCACGAGCGGCGCAGTACCCCGGAAGGCAGCTAGTCGAGGAGGCCGAGCGACTGCAGCCGACGGAACACGAGCATCGAACCGGGCGCGACGTCGGGCATGGCCGCGTATTCGTCGACGGTGAAGTACCGCAGTTCGGCGATCTCGCTCGCCGGCCGCGGCTCGGCGCTCAGTTCGGCGAGGAAGCAGGTCATGTGCAGGTCGGTGCCCTCGGGGTGTCCGTACGCGGGCGCCTCGAAGACCCCCAGATGTTCGAGCGTCCCGTCGACGATTCCGGCGTCGAGTTCCTCCCGGATCTCGCGGTGCAGAGCCTGTTCGGCGTTCTCGCCCGGATCGATCTTTCCACCTGCCATGTAGAACGCGGTCTTCCCCACCGATCGGGTCTGGAGGAGTTTCCGGTCGCGGATGTGGGCGAGCGCGGCGGTTCGGATCTCGGCAGGCACCGTCACAAGATAGAACAGTCCGGCCGGCCGCCCATAACACATTCCGCCCCATTAGTCCGATTTGCCGCGATTGTGAGTCCGAATAACCGACCCAGTAGGATGTACCCCGTAGCCCAGTTCGCTAGCTAAGCGAACGGTCTACACGACTCGGTTCGTTTCGTTCCGACACCCCGCCGCCCGCTGACCCCCGACGGAGTGCCTTTTGCTTGCTGTTCTGCTCGCCCATGCCGTTGCCGCCGTTCTGGCTCCGCTTGTGGTGCGCAAGTTCGGCCGCAATGGTTTCTACCCTCTCTCCCTCGTCCCGCTGGCGTCGCTCGGATGGGTGATCGCGAACTGGGGCACGGAGCAGACCGTGTCCATCGAGTGGGCTCCGGGCCTGTCGATGGACCTCGACTTCTGGTTCGATCCGCTCGCCGCGATCATGTCGGTGCTCGTGCTGGGCATCGGCACGCTCATCCTGGTCTACTGCGCGCGCTACTTCACCGACGACGAACCCCGCCTCGGCATCTTCGCCGCCGAGATGGTGGCCTTCGCCGGGGCCATGTTCGGCCTCGTCGCCAGCGACAACATGTTGCTGCTGTACATATTCTGGGAACTGACGACGGTCCTGTCCTTCCTGCTGGTCGGGCATTACGCCGAACGCGCGTCGAGTCGCCGGGCGGCGACGCAGGCGCTGCTCGTCACCACCGCGGGTGGTCTGGCCATGCTGGTCGGCATCATCATCCTCGGCCAGGTGAGTGGCACGTACAACCTGTCCGAACTGATCGAGATCGCACCTCGCGGCTGGCTCGCCGGTGTCGCCGTCGTGCTTGTCCTGATCGGTGCCCTGTCGAAATCCGCGATCGTGCCGCTGCATTTCTGGCTGCCCGGAGCGATGGCCGCCCCGACCCCGGTCAGCGGCTACCTACACGCCGCGGCCATGGTGAAGGCCGGCATCTATCTCGTCGCCAGACTGTCGCCCGGTTTCGCCGACTCGGCGCCCTGGCGGTTCACGATCATCACGCTCGGTCTGCTGACGATGGTCCTCGCCGGGTGGCGGGCGATGCGTGCCTTCGACCTCAAACTGGTGCTCGCGTTCGGCACCGTCAGCCAGCTCGGTTTCATGATGGTCCTCGTCGGCCTCGGCACCCGCGACGCCGCGCTCGCCGGCATGACGATGGTCGTCGCCCACGCGATGTTCAAGGCCGCGCTGTTCATGGTGGTCGGGATCATCGACCACACGACGGGCACCCGCGACATCCGCAAACTTGCGCACCTCGGTGACCGTGCTCCCGCTCTGATGGTCGTCGCCGCGCTGGCCGCGGCGAGCATGGCCGGGCTTCCCCCGTTCCTCGGGTTCATCGGAAAAGAAGCCGCATTCGACTCCCTGTTGAGCACGACCGTCCTCGCCGACCCGGCGCGGATCGTCACCGTCGGCGTCGTGGTGTTCGGTTCGATCCTGACGCTCGCCTACAGCGTGCGGTTCATGTGGGGCGCCTTCGGTCGCAAGCGGCTCGCGCGGCCGAGCCCGGCCGTGCAGGGCATGCACGCACCGGGACCGTTGTTTCTCGCCGCGCCCGCCGTTCTGTCCGTACTGAGCCTGGCGGCGGGACTCGTGGCGCCGCAGCTCGAGAAGCTTCTGACGCCGTACTCGCAGACCCTGCCCGCCGAGGGCGTCTCCGACTACCACCTCGCACTGTGGCACGGCGTGAACACCGCCCTGCTGCTCACCCTGCTGGTGTTCGCCGTCGGCACCGCGCTCTTCGTGGCGCAGCGCTGGGTCAACCGGTTGCGGTTCGAGCATCCGCCGCTCGGCAACGCCGACCGCATCTACGACGCGACGCTGCGCGGCATGGACGCCTTGTCGATGCGGCTGACCGGCGCCACCCAGCGCGGTTCGCTCCCGCTGACCCAGGCGACCATCCTCGGCACCCTCGTGGTGGTGCCGCTGGTGCTGCTCGTCGTCGGCACGAATACGGGCGCCGACGTCCGGTTGTGGGATTCGCCGGTGCAGTTCGTGATCGGGCTGATGATGGTCGCGGCCGCGCTCGCCGCGACGGTGATGCGCAACCGTCTGGCCAGCGTGATCCTCGTCGGTCTCAGCGGCTACGGCTGCGGTGTGCTGTTCGCCCTCCACGGTGCCCCCGACCTCGCGCTCACCCAGTTCCTGGTGGAGACGCTGACCCTCGTCATCTTCGTTCTCGTGTTCCGGAAACTGCCCGCCGAGGTGGACGAGCGCCGGGCGATCGGATTCAAGATTCCGCGGGCGCTGCTGGCGGTCGCGGTCGGTGCCACCATCACCACGATCGGCGCGTACGCCATCAACGCGCGGAACTCGGTGCCGATCTACGAGCGACTCCCCGACGCGGCGTACTACCTCGGCAACGGCAAGAACGTCGTCAACGTCCTGCTCGTCGACATCCGTGCCTGGGATACGCTCGGTGAGATCTCGGTGCTGCTGGTGGCGGCCACGGGTGTCGCGAGCCTGGTGTTCCGCAACCGCCGCTTCGGCAGCGCACCCCGGGTGTCCGACGCCCCCGCGGTCACGGCCGATTCGTCGGCGTCGCATTCCGAGACGACGTGGCTGCTCGGCGGCGACCTCATCGACCCGAAACACCGGTCCCTGGTCCTCGAGGTGACGACCCGGCTGATCTTCCCGACCATCATGGTGTTGTCGGTCTACTTCTTCTTCGCCGGTCACAACGCGCCGGGTGGCGGGTTCGCCGGCGGCCTCACCGCCGGTCTCGCGCTGGTCCTGCGGTACCTCGCGGGTGGACGGTACGAACTCGGCGAAACCGTCCCGATCGACGCGGGCAAGATCCTGGGCCTCGGACTCACACTTGCGGCGGGCACCGCGCTGGCGTCGCTGTTCCTCGGCGCCCCGGCTCTCTCCTCCGCGGTGTTCGAGGTGACGCTGCCGCTGGTCGGCCACGTCAAGATGGTCACCGCCCTGTTCTTCGACCTGGGTGTGTATCTCATCGTGGTCGGGCTCGTACTCGACGTGCTCCGCAGTCTCGGAGCACGTCTCGACGCACAGATCGAGGTGAACCAGCGATGAGCGCGAACATCGGATTTCTCGTCATCATCGGCGTCCTGGTGTCGGCGGGCGTCTACCTGCTCATCGAGCGCAGTATCACCCGCATGCTGCTGGGACTGCTGCTGTTCGGCAACGGCATCAACCTCCTGATCCTCACGTCCGGCGGTTCGGACGGCAATCCGCCCATCGTCGGCCGTGAGTCCATCCACGAGTCGATGGCCGACCCGCTGGCTCAGGCGATGATCCTGACCGCGATCGTCATCACGATGGGCATCGCCGGTTTCGTGCTCGCGCTCGCGTACCGGTCGTTCAAGATCACCACGCAGGACGCCGTCGAGAACGACCCCGAGGACACCAGGGTCCTGCGGCGCCGGTCGCCCGCCGAGGCACCCGACCGGGACCGCTCCGACGACCCGGTCACCGGCGAGCCGAGTTTCAGCGGCGACGCATTCGACAAGGACGGAAACCCTATTCCCCTGGAAGAGCTGAAGAACCTCGAGGACCTCGAATGCTACGAGGACCTGCACGAGGGTGACTTCGACGACGACGAGGACGCCGACAAGGCCGGGATCGGGGAGAGGTCGTGACCATTTCCCCGCACATCATCACGGCCCTCGCGCCGCTGCCCGTCCTCGTCCCGATGCTCGCCGCCGCGGCCACGCTGGTGCTCGGCCGGCGTCCGCGTGCCCAGCGGATCATCACGCTCGTCGCGTTGATCGGTGTTCTCGTCGTGTCGGGACTGCTGCTGTTCCTGGCCGACCGCGACGGGACGACAGCCATTCAGGTGGGTGGCTGGGATTCACCGATCGGCATCACGCTGGTGGTCGACCGGCTGTCCGCGATGATGCTGGTGGTCTCGTCGATCGTGCTGCTCGCCGTCATGGCGTACGCCGTGGGTCAGGGTATCCGCGACGGCAGTGAGGACCAGCCCGTCTCGATCTTCCTGCCGACGTATCTGGCGCTGACGGCGGGCATCTCCAACGCGTTCCTGGCGGGCGACCTGTTCAATCTGTACGTCGGCTTCGAGGTGCTCCTCGCCGCCAGCTTCGTCCTGCTGACGCTCGGTGCGAGCGCAGACCGTGTCCGTGCGGGCGTGTCGTACGTGATGGTGTCGATGGTGTCGTCGCTGATCTTCCTGGCGGGCATCGCGTTCGCCTACGCAGCCACCGGAACGCTCAACCTCGCCGACATGGCCACCCGCCTCGACGGCATCCCGTCCGGAACGCGCACCGCCATCTTCGGTGTGCTGCTCGTGGCGTTCGGCATCAAGGCGGCGGTGTTCCCGCTGTCGACGTGGCTGCCCGACTCCTACCCCACCGCGCCCGCGCCCGTCACCGCGGTGTTCGCCGGCCTGCTCACCAAGGTGGGTGTGTACGCGATCATCCGCGCGCACACGCTGCTCTTCCCGGAGGGCGAACTCGACAACGTGCTCATGGTGTGCGGCCTCCTGACGATGCTCGTCGGCATCCTCGGTGCGATCGCGCAGAGCGACATCAAACGTCTGCTGTCGTTCACCCTGGTCAGCCACATCGGGTACATGGTGTTCGGTGTCGCGCTGTCCACACAGTCGGGGCTGTCGGGTGCCATCTACTACGTGGCCCACCACATTCTCGTGCAGACCACGCTGTTCCTGGTGGTCGGTCTGATCGAACGCCAGGCCGGATCGTCGTCGTTGCGACGGCTCGGCGGGCTCGCCGCGGCGAGCCCCGTCCTGGCCATCGTGTTCCTCGTCCCGGCCCTCAACCTCGGTGGTATCCCCCCGTTCTCCGGGTTCATCGGCAAGGTCGCGCTGTTGCAGGCCGGCTCGGCGGATGCGAGCGTGCTGGCGTGGATCCTCGTCGCGGGCGGAACCCTCACCAGCCTCCTCACGCTGTACGTCGTCGCACGTGTGTGGACCAAGGCGTTCTGGCGGGCGCGCGCCGACGCCCCCGAGGGTGACCTCGCGGACGTCAGCCCGTCGGCGCTGCTCGACGAGTCCGAGGCCGACATCTCGTTCGACGACCGCGCCGACGTGGGCCGTATCCCCGCGATGATGCTCATCCCCACCGTCGCCCTCGTCGCCGTGGGGCTGGCGATGACGGTGTTCGCCGGCCAGATCATCCAGATCAGCGATCGCGCGGCGAGCGATCTGCAGAACCGGTCCATCTACATCGACGCCGTCCTCGGCGGTCACCCCGGCGGCGAAGCGCAGGAGGCACCGCGATGAAACGCGAGAGACTTCTCCAGTTCGGCGCGCTGCTGTGGCTGATGGCGGTGTGGATCCTGTTGTGGGGCAACGTCAGCTGGGGCAACAGCCTCGGCGGGCTCGCCGTCGGCGCGCTCATCATGGTGCTCATGCCGCTGCCGCGGGTGCCCGTGGAGGGCCGGGTGCACGTCCTGCCACTGCTCCGGCTGGCAGTCATGTTCGTGTACTACTCGCTCCAGTCGAGCCTCCAGATCGCCTATCTCGCACTCCGGCCCGGGCCGCCGCCCGTCACCGGGGTCCTGCGCTACCAGCTGGGGATCAAGTCCGACCTCGTCCTGACCCTGTGCATCGACGTACTGAACCTGATTCCGGGCACCATGGTCCTCGAAATCGACCAGGTACGGCGGATCGTCTACGTGCACGTCCTGGACATAGGTTCGCAGAAGGCGGTCAGCCAGTTCTACCGCACGGTCGCGCAGTTGGAACGGTTGTTCATCGAGGCGTTCGAACGCGACTCCGACTGGAAACCGAGCCCCTGGCACAACCGCGACCTGCACTACGACGACCCCACTCAGGAGGGCAGCTCATGACAGTCGTATCGGTCATCTCCGGAATCGTCCTGGTCGTCGCCGGGGTTCTGACGACGTTCCGGCTGCTCGACGGGCCCAACTCGCTGGATCGCCTCGTCGCCCTCGACACCCTGATCGCGCTCGCGATGTGCGGGCTCGCCGTGTGGGCCGCGTACACCGGCGACACGACGATCGTGCCCGCCATCGTCGCGCTGTCGTTGGTGGGGTTCATCGGTTCGGTGTCGGTGGCCCGGTTCCGGGTGAGTGACAAGTCGTGACCACCGTGCTGAACGTCATCGGGGCCACGCTCATGCTGTGCGGCTCGCTGCTCGCGCTGACGGCCGCCATCGCCATCGTCCGATTCCCGGACACCCTGCGCCGCATGCACGCCGCCACCAAACCGCAGGTGGTCGGTCTCATCATGGTTCTCGCGGGCGCCGTCCTCGAACTGCGTGGCAACGTCGACATCTGGATGCTGATCCTCGTCGGCATCTTCACCCTGTTCACCGCGCCGGTCATCGCGCACAGCGTCGGCCGGGTGGCGTACCGGGAGCAGCGAGATCAGGACGGGCTGTTGATGATCAACGAGTTGGAGCCGCCAGAACGTCCGTGACCGCTGCCTTGGCGCCGCTGCCCCACCGTGCGAGTGCGGTGTCGGGCCGGGCGAAGAACGTCGCGTAGAACCCGAGGCTCATCGCGGCGAGGGCACCGAGGACGAGTGGTCCGGACACCTCGGGGAATCGGCCCATCGGCACCGCGAGGTAGCGGTAGCTGAGCAGCAGTCCGGCCAGCACCAGCGCGCCGCCTCCGACGAGGCGGACCCGGAACCAGCCCCACCCCCGTTCGGGGTCGCGCAACGCGGATTCGATGGTCAGGCACAGGACGGCTCCGGCGACCAGGTCGACGCCGTAGTGGTAGCCGAACCCGAGGGTCGCCGTCAGCGTGCACACCAGCCAGAACGTGCCACCGAGCCGCAGCCACCAGGCGCCCTGCCGGGAGTGGATGAACAGGGCGAGAGCCCACGCCGTGTGCAGGCTCGGCATGCAGTTGCGGGGGGTCGCCGAGTCGAACGACATCGGTTCGGGCGCGAAGTCGGGTGTCGGGACGAGGTTGGGCCAGTAGTCGCTGACCTGGAACCCCTGCCCCTCGGTGCCGAACGCGAAGATCGGACCGACCACCGGGAACAGCACGTAGAAGACGGGACCGATGAGACCGATCAACAGGAACGTGCGGACCAGGTAGTGCGACGGCCAGCCGTTCCGCAGTTGGTAGACGGCCACCGCGATGGCCGCGACCGGCAGTTCGATGTAGACCCAGTGGAGGATGCCGTAGCCGACGGGTCCGAGGGCGTCGACGAACTGCCCCAGGTGCCACGAGGGGCTGCCCAGCGCGTGATCGGCCAGTTGCGCGTATTCGTCGAGGATCATCGGCCCGGCCATGATCGTGACCTGCAGCCAGGCGTCACCGAATTTGGTCGCGAGAATCAGCAGCGCACCAAGTCCGACACCCTTGAGGGCGCTGCGCCGCTGGTCGCCGGTCCATCGGACCGCCGCATACACGCCCACCGCCGTGAGTACCCAGGTCGCGCCGTTGCCGACGGTCAGCGGGCCACCGGACAGATAGCGCACCGCGGCGACCACGACATCGATACCGGCCGCGGCGGAGAGTGCCACGACGCGCTGGCGATTGGTGAGCCCGACCATCGCGAGCGCGAGGCCTGCCCACGGGACGGACGCCGACTTGGGGGTCAGGACATAGTCGTGGAACAGGCTTTCGAGGGGGCCTTGGAAACCCTGTGTGGACGCGACCAATTGGACGACCACCAGCAGGATCGCCACCCCGAGCGCCCCGCCCGCCGCGAACATGCGGGATCGATCGACGGGCCCACCCGGCCGTACAACGGCAACATCGTCGATCGACACCCGCCAAGTGTAAACAACACGTGAACGGGAAGTGGACGAGTGTCCTGCCCGAGACCGTCCTTCAGGTCCCGAGCTCTTTCACCAGCGCATCGACCACGGCCACCAGGTCACCGCCGGTCGCCTCCGCGACTTGACGTTGCCGCTGGTAGGAAGCGCCACGACGGGGAATCTCGGCCACGGCGGCCAGTTCGTCCGCGCAGCCGAGACGCACAGCGGTCGGGGCCAGCTTCTCGAGCAGGTCGTTCAGGTCGTCGGTGACGAGGCGCTCGTTGCTGTCCTGGTCGAGAATGATCTCGGCGTCGAGCCCGTACCGCGCGGCCCGCCACTTGTTTTCCTTCACGTGCCACGGCTGCAGGTTGGGCAGATTCTCACCTGCCTCGAAACGCCGGTCCAGGTCGACGATCAGGCAGTGCACGAGCGCGACGAGCGAACTGAGTTCGGCGCGGGTGGAGATGCCGTCGAAGACGCGGACCTCGATGGTGCCCCACCGTGGCGCCGGCCGGATGTCCCAGTGCATCCCACCGACCTTGGTGATCACACCGGTCTTCATCTGGTCGCTGATGAAATCCTCGTACTGCCCCCAGTTCGCGAACTGGTACGGCAGCCCCGCGGTGGGGAGCTGCTGGAACATCAGCGCACGATTACTCGCGTACCCCGTGTTGACGCCGGCCCACATCGGTGAGGACGCGGACAGCGCGAGCAGGTGCGGGTACCGCTGCAGCAGCGCATTGAGGATCGGGAACACCTTCTGCGGCGAGGACACACCGACGTGGACGTGCACACCCCAGATGAGCATCTGACGGCCCCACCACTGGGTGCGTTCGATCAGCTCGTCGTAATCCGGTGTGCGCGTGACCAATTGGGTCGACCATTGCGCGAACGGGTGCGTTCCCGCGCAGATGAGATCGACGCCGAGCGGGTTCGCCGCCCGCCGCAACAGGTCGAGCGACTCATCGAGGTCGTCCATCGCCTCACCGACGGTGGAGTGGATACCGGTGACGAGTTCGACGGTGTTGCGCAGTAACTCCTTGGTGATCCGCGGATCCTCGGGACCGGCGAGATTCGCCACCGCGTCGAATACCTCCGCGGCCGTGTTGGAGAGATCCCGCGTGACCCTGTCGACCAGCGCGATCTCCCACTCGACGCCCAGAGTCGGCCGCGGCGAACCGGGAAAGGGAACTACCACGGTTTCGATCCAACCACAGGCCGCAGTGCGCGGCAGCGCACCGGCATCCCGGCCGAAGCCGGGATGTCACGCGACTCAGCTGGCGCCGATGACACCGCAGGCCACCCGGGAACCCGCGTCCCCGGTGTTCAGGGTTTCCTGATCGGGGGCGGGTGCGTAACGGGTGGGGATGTTGGCGAAATTGTCGGAACCCGAGTGGATCATGACCGCGGTGCCGCTGTCGCCGTTCTTCAGGTCCTCGACCGTGAAGGCGTCGGTGGTGGTGACCAACTCGGCCGTGCCGTCGGCCAGAACCTGCAGCGAGGTGAGGTCACCGCTCGCGGGGTGCCCCGAGTGGCCTTCGGCCTGGAAGTGCCCGCCGGCGGACAGGAAGTTTCCGGGCGCACCCCCGGTCGGTGCCACGGAGTTCGTCTCACACTTGCCGACGGAGTGCACGTGGAAACCATGGAAGCCGGGCGTCTGATCCTTGACGGAAACGGTGACCTCGACGTGGCTGCCTGCCTGCTTGAACGTTGCGGTGCCCACGTCTTCGCCCTCGGCGTTCTTCAGCGTCGCGCTGACCGCGCCGCTCTCCGCGGACTCACTGGAACCGCTCTCGGCGTCGCCGGGAACGCCTGCAGCACTGGGATCGGCGGCGCCGGTCCAGACGGGAGGAGTAGTGCCGGGAACGTCGGTCGGCTCCTCGTTGTTACTGCAGGCGGTCAGTCCGAGTGCTGCAATGGCCACCACCGGGGTGACAATGCGCCAGGAAATCCGACGGGTAGAACTCGAGGCCATCAAACCGCTCCTTTGAGGTGGCGAAGAAGTGCATCTGATCATAACCGCGGCGATGGTGCACCGACCGTCCGGTCTACTGCGCGGACGTGACGATGACGATCACACCGGCGGACGAATTGGCGATACCCGGGAACCGCGGCTGGGCCGACACCCCGAGTTGCGCGGCGATCTCCGTCGCCGCTTCCTTCTCGGCGGCGGAAGTCCCGTAGTACACAGTGGTTTCGGAGATGGTGCCGTCGCTGTAGTTGCCGGTTTCCGACACCGTCCACCCCGAGGACATCAGTTCGGTGGCCGTCTGGCTCGCGAGACCGGTGACATTGCTGTTGTTGAGCACCCGCACCGGGACCGACGCCGCGTCGGCGGACTTCGAGGTACTCGAGGCACCGGACGTGGTGCTCGCCGCGGGCGTCGAGGTGGCGCCCGCGGCTCCGGCAGCCGTCGTCGGACGCACGGCGGCGGTGGTCGTGGCAGCCGCCGTGGTGGTGACGGTGGCGGCGGTCTCCTCCGAGTCCGAACCTCCGAGGGAGGCGAACCCGAGACCCGCGAACAGAATCGCGAGGGCGATCAGCACCATCGCGAGGGCACGTAACGGCGGGCCGGACGATTCGGGTTTCGGAGTACTCACGATGTCGACCTTAGCGACCGGGTGCTACGTGACGTCGAACCCGAGGCGGCGGGCGGCGCGGGCCTTCTGCCTGCTCGCGCGCAGCCGTCGCAGGCGCTTCACGAGCATCGGGTCGGCTGCGAGTGCCTCCGGCCGGTCCACCAGTGCGTTGAGAACCTGGTAGTACCTGGTGGCGGACATGTCGAACAGCTCTTTGATCGCTTCTTCCTTCGCGCCGGCGTACTTCCACCATTGGCGCTCGAAGGACAAGATGTCGTGCTCCCGACGCGAGAGGCCGTCGTCACCGACGTCCTTGACCCCTGCCGAGTTGTCGCCGTCGGTGCGCTCGGACTGGTTCCGACTACGCGCTGTTGCGCCGTCCATCTCACTCCTCGACTACTAGCTCTCGCTCGACCTCAGCGAAACCACGTTCCCCCGGCTCCTCGATCGCGTGGCCGACCGAGCAACGAATTACACCACTGTTCTTCAGCGACTATTCAACCATGACGAACGCCGCGGGCAGTGCGAACGGCTCGGGCGCGCCGCACTATCCTTGACGACCATGGCCATCCTCCCCATCCGGATCGTGGGCGACCCGGTATTGCACGAACCGACCGAGGCAGTGTCCCAGTCACCTGCGGAACTCGCTGAGATCATCGCCGACATGTACGACACGATGGACGCCGCCAACGGCGTCGGGCTCGCCGCCAACCAGGTCGGCCTGCCGCTGCGGTTGTTCGTCTACGACTGCCCGGACGTCGACGGGAACGGCACGGCACTCCGCCGCCGGGGTTGCGTCGTCAACCCGGTCCTCGAAACGTCGGAACGACCCGAGACCATGCCGGATCCGGACGACGACGTCGAGGGCTGCCTGTCGGTGCCGGGCGAGCAGTTCCCCACCGGACGGGCCGAGTGGGCGAAGGTCACCGGCACCGACGCCGACGGCAACGCCGTCGAGATCGAGGGACACGGCTTCTTCGCACGCATGCTGCAGCACGAGGTCGGTCACCTCGACGGCTTCCTCTACGTCGACATGCTGGTGGGCCGCAACGCACGCGCCGCCAAGAAGACCATCAAGCGTGCCGGCTGGGGCGTTCCCGGCCTCAGCTGGGTGCCGGGAACGGTCGAAGACCCCTTCGGGCATGACGACTGACATTCCGCTCGGAAGCCGAGTAGTGCTGCGATATCAGCTGCCACCCGGCCACAGCCATCCGATGACCGACGTCATCGGGGTGCTGGAGAGCGTCGAACCGGCGGTGGTCGTCCGCGCCGCGGACGGCTCCGTGGTCGAGGTGGATCCGGAGCGGGTGATCGCGCTGAAGGCCGTCCCCGCGCGACCGGTGCGCGCGAGCGAGATCCGGTCCCTCGAACTGGCCTCGGCCGACGGCTGGCCGGGCGTCGAGCACGCGTGGATCGACGGGTGGCTCGCCCGGTACGGTCACGGCTTCACCGGACGCGCCAACTCGGCGGCCCCGCTCGGCGACCGTGGGTCGGTCGGCAGCCTGGAGGACGCCTCCCCGGGCGGCACGCTCGACCGTCTGCGCGAGTGGTACGCCGAGCGCGACCGCCCGCTGCGGTTGCTGATTCCCGACCGGCTGGGCGAGGTACCGCTCGGCTGGAACGTCAGCGACGAAGTGGTCGTGATGGCAGCCGACATCGACAACCTGGCGTTGCCCGAGGGCCCACGCACCACCACGGTCACCGATCACCCCGATCCGGACTGGCTCGCCCTCTATCGCTACCGCGGGTCCGCGCTCCCCGACTTCGCGGTCGACGTGCTGGATTCGGTCCGCGGCGGCACTCTCGGGTTCGGCCGGATCGGCGCCGCCGACTCGACGCTGCTGGCCGTCGCCCGCGGATCCGTCACGTCCGCGCCCGACGACCGCCGGTGGGTCGGGCTCACCGCGGTCGAGGTCGCGGAGGCTCACCGCCGCCACGGAATCGGCAGCCTCATCTGCGGCGACATGATCAACTGGGGACGCGAACACGGCGCGACCCACGCGTGTCTGCAGGTCGCCGTCGAGAACGAGGGCGCCCAGGCGATGTACCGCAACCTCGGCTTCGTGGCCCACCACCGGTACCGCTACGCCACCGAACCTGTCGGCTGACGACCTGTCGGAGAGTGCCGCTAGGGTGGCTGCCGTGCGCATCGCAACCTGGAACGTGAACTCTGTTCGTGCCCGTACCGACCGGATCCTGGACTGGCTCCAGCGGTCCGACGTCGACGTGCTGGCGATGCAGGAAACCAAGTGCAAGGACGAGCAGTTCCCGTACGAGCGTTTCCGCGAACTGGGCTACAAGGTCGCGCACGTGGGCCTCAGCCAGTGGAACGGCGTCGCGATCGCGTCCCGCGTGGGTCTCGACGACGTGCAGATCGGGTTCGAGGATCAGCCCGGTTTCCACAAGGACCCCGAGGTCGCGCCCGCGCAGGAAGCCCGCGCCATCGGCGCCACGTGCAACGGCGTCCGCATCTGGAGCCTGTACGTCCCCAACGGCCGTGAGCTGGCCGATCCGCACTACACGTACAAGCTCGACTGGCTGGCGAAGTTGCACACCGATGCGGTCGGGTGGCTGGGGCAGAACCCGGACGCGCAGATCGCATTGGTCGGCGACTGGAACGTGGCCCCCACCGACGAGGACGTCTGGGATCCGGCGCTGTTCGAGGGCAAGACGCACACGTCCGTCCCCGAGCGTGAGGCCTTCCAGGCATTCATCGAATCCGGATTCGCCGACGTCGTCCGGCCGCACACCCCCGGCCCCGGCGTCTACACCTACTGGGATTACACCCAGTTGCGGTTCCCGAAGAAGCAGGGAATGCGCATCGACTTCGTGCTGGGATCGCCTGCCCTCGCCGGCCGTGTCGACAAGGCCGAGATCGACCGCAACGAACGCAAGGGCAAGGGCGCCAGCGATCATGCGCCGGTCATCGTCGACCTCGGCGACTGAGAACGCAGCACACCGAGCGCCACGACCGCGCACCCGAACCCGATGAGCACACCGTGCCCGATGCGCAATGGGGCGTCGACGTAGAACTGCGGGATGAACAGTGCGAACCCCACCGCCATCGGGATCCCCGCCCAGCCCGCGAGCAGCCGGGATCGGGCGATCGCCACGGCGGCCGCCGACGCGCCGACCGCGACGAGTAGCAGTCCTGCGGCGAACAGCGTCGCCTGCGCCGCCCCCATCCGCACGCCCTCGGCGAGGGTCGTGACGGCCCCCTCGTCCAGGCCGCTGCCGCCCAGGGCGTGCAGCGCGAACGTTTCGGCACCGTAGTAGGGCAGCGTCAGCCCTGTCCCGATCCACGACGCCGCCACTGCGACCACCGCCGCTCGTTCGCCACCCGTCCCATTCAGCAGTCCGCTGAGCGCGACGAGCGCAAGCCCGAACGCGATGAACCCGCCGACGGCGGCGAGGTGAGCGACGAGCCACCACGGTGAGGCGAACTCGGCCCGTCCGTCCGGCGCCCCACCCGCCGCGTAGGGACGCACCACGGGGTAGACGACGAACAGGACACCGGCGAGGGCGAACAGCGCCGCGGCGCAGATCCGTGCGACCCCGGTACGACTCTCGATCCGATCCGACACGGCCATGACGACTCCCTCGAATGTGAGCACCGCTCTCTATACAGAGCAGTATTCACAGCGGAGTCGCAGATGGCAAGAGCAGTGCTCTCGAAAGTAGGGCTACTCGGCAACCAGAACGTCGAGATGCTCCGGATGCAGCGCCAGGTAGCGCTGGACATACGTGCAGATGGGGCGCACTTTCCAGCCACGCCGACGCGCCGAGCTCAACGCCTCGCCCACGAGGATTGCGGCCAGCCCTTGCCCCCCGAACTCTTCCTTGACGACCGTGTGCATGAACGCGACCACCTCGCCCGGCTTCGCGGTGAATCCGGGAATGTCGTCCTCGTCCCGATAGCCGAGGATGCCGACCAACTCGTCCCCGAGCCACAGATCGAATCGTTCGTGGGCAGGGTTGTCGAGCACGCGAGCCTCAGCGGCCGTGATGTTCCCGGACGACCCGGAACTGTTCGAAGTGTGATCCATGCCACTCATGGAATCAGCAAGGCGGCATCCTCGCGAGCAGACTCGCCGCCCCCGGAACCGTTTCGTTGCCGACGAGTGCCCGATTCGTGCCCCGACCGTCGTCAGCCCTCCACCGGGACGACGAGATCGCGGTACTCGGGGTGCGCCGAGACGAAGCGCTGCACGTACGTGCACACGGGCCGGACCTTCCAGCCGTAACCGCGGGCGAGGTCGAGGGAGCGACCCACCATGAGGGCGGCGAGTCCGCGGTGGCCGAAGTCCTCCACGATCACCGTGTGCATGAACGAGACCACCGGCGCCTGCCGCCCCCGACCCTTCGGACCCGGCGGCCGGGCGGCCACCACCCCCACGCCGGCACCGGCGCCGGGCGGCGCGTCTGCAAAGGCGAAATACCCGAGGATGCCGACCAGGTCACCACTCAGGCGTAGCTCGAATCGGTTCTGATCGGCGTTGTCGATCACGTCCACAACCTGCGCGTCTGTCAGCATGGTTATCTCCTGGGGGTGTGTGCCGTAACCGAAATGTGATGTTCATCACCCTTTATACCGATGCCGGGAACCGCTGTCCAAGTTTCACCCGAATGATTGCTCACAGAGATCTCGGTTACAGTTTGTGGGACAACTACACATCCACGGGGGCTCGCACCAGCGGGCTGAGAGGACGGCTAGGGCCGTCGACCGTCGAACCTGTCCGGGTAATGCCGGCGTAGGGAGCATCATCGATGAGCACAAACGTATCTACAGCCACGTCCGTCACCACGGGGCCGATCGAGGGCAGCACCAAGCAGTACCTGCTGTCGGGCGACGACGTCCGGGTGCCGGTCCGGCGCGTACACCTCACCAACGGTGAGCACCTCGACCTGTACGACACGTCGGGTCCGTACACCGACGCGGACGCCGCGATCGACCTGGAAGCGGGACTGCCGCATCTGCGTGCACCGTGGATCGCCGATCGGGAGGGCACCCAACTCGACGCCGCCCGCGCCGGCGTCGTCACCCCCGAGATGCAGTATTGCGCTGCACGCGAGGGTGTTTCACCCGAGGCGGTGCGCGCCGAGGTCGCGGCGGGACGCGCCGTGATCCCGGCCAACCGCTGCCATCCCGAACTCGAGCCGATGATCATCGGCAAGGCGTTCGCAGTCAAGATCAACGCGAACATCGGCAACAGCGCGGTCACGTCGTCGATCGCGGAAGAGGTCGAGAAGATGGTGTGGGCGACGCGATGGGGCGCCGACACCATCATGGACCTGTCCACCGGCAAGAACATCCACGAGACCCGGGAATGGATCCTGCGCAATTCGCCCGTGCCCGTGGGAACCGTGCCGATCTACCAGGCACTCGAGAAGGTCAACGGAGACCCGACGGCACTTACGTGGGAGATCTACCGCGACACCGTGATCGAGCAGTGCGAGCAGGGCGTCGACTACATGACGGTCCACGCCGGGGTGCTGCTCCGCTACATCCCGCTGACCGCGAAACGCGTCACCGGCATCGTCTCCCGCGGCGGTTCGATCATGGCGGCCTGGTGCCTGGCCCACCATCGGGAGTCGTTCCTGTACACCCACTTCGACGAACTGTGCGAGATCCTCCACCGCTACGACGTCACGTTCTCGCTCGGTGACGGCCTGCGCCCCGGCTCCATTGCGGACGCCAACGACGAGGCCCAGTTCGCGGAACTGCGCACCCTCGGCGAGCTCACGCGGATCGCGAAATCCCATGGGGTGCAAGTGATGATCGAAGGTCCCGGGCACGTCCCGATGCACAAGATCGTGGAGAACGTGCGCCTCGAGGAAGAGTTGTGCGAGGAGGCACCGTTCTACACCCTCGGGCCGCTCGCCACCGACATCGCGCCGGCGTACGACCACATCACGTCCGCGATCGGCGCGGCGATGATCGCGCAGGCCGGCACCGCGATGCTCTGCTACGTGACACCCAAGGAACACCTGGGACTGCCGAATCGGGACGACGTCAAGACCGGGGTCATCACGTACAAGATCGCGGCGCACGCCGCGGACCTCGCGAAGCAGCATCCGCGGGCGCAGGAGCGGGACGACGCGCTGTCGAAGGCCCGGTTCGAATTCCGCTGGCACGACCAGTTCGCGCTGTCCCTCGACCCGGATACCGCGCGGGAGTTCCACGACGAGACGCTGCCCGCCGAGCCGGCGAAGACGGCCCACTTCTGCTCGATGTGCGGCCCGAAGTTCTGTTCGATGCGGATCTCCGCCGACGTGCGCGAATACGCGCAGCGACACGGACTCGATTCGGTCGAAGCCATCGAGGCGGGCATGGCCGAGAAGTCGAGTGAGTTCGTCGACGCAGGTGGTCGCGTGTATCTGCCCGTCGAATCCGTCACCTCAGAGAATCGGTAAGGTCCCCTTCGTGAAGCTGCTGCCCCTGACCCCCGACGGCCAGACCCCCGTCCGCGTCCTCACCATCGCCGGCACCGATTCCGGCGGCGGCGCCGGGATCCAGGCCGACTCGCGGACGATGGCGCTGTGCGGCGTCCACGCCTGCGTCGCTGTTGCCGCGGTGACGGTGCAGAACTCGGTGGGCGTCAGCGGTTTCCACGAGATTCCGCCGGAGACGGTGGCCGCGCAGGTGCGGTGCGTCGTCGACGACATCGGGGTCGGGGCAGCGAAGACGGGCATGCTGGCGTCGACGGCCATCATCGAGGCCGTCGCCGCCGTGTGCACCGAGGTCGGGATCGGCCGCGACCAACCGGTCCCGCTGGTCGTCGACCCGGTGTGCGCGTCGATGCACGGAGATCCGCTCCTGCACGCCGAGGCGCTGGACGCCGTGCGGAACACGCTGATCCCGATCGCCACGGTGGTCACCCCGAACCTCGACGAGATCCGGCTGATCACCGGCATCGAGGTGGTGGACGACGCGACCGCGCGCCGGGCCGCCGAGGCGCTGCACGCACTCGGGGCGAAGTGGTCGATCGTGAAGGGCGGGCATCTCCGGACGTCGGCGTCGAGCACCGATCTGCTGTTCGACGGTGACAGGTTCCTCGAGTTCAGCAGTCCCCGTATCGACACCGGCAACGATCACGGCGGCGGCGACACCCTCGCGGCCGCCATCGCGAGCGCTCTCGCCCACGGGTGGTCCGTGCCCGATGCGGTGGCGTTCGGCAAGGAATGGGTCACCAAGTGTCTGGAGGCGTCGTACGACCTGGGCGCCGGTCACGGCCCCGTCTCTCCCCTGTGGCGACTCCGTCACTCGTGAGTACTTGTTAACGTCCGGCGGTTAAGAAGTACTCACGGGCGGCGGAGCCGCAACCGCCAGATACCGAGATCGGAAGGCACCCCGCTGGGCGCGGGGGCGAAGAAGGCGCGTCGCCACGGTTTGACGCCGACACCCAGTTCGTCGAGGGTGCCCGGCTGCAGACTCTCCAGCGTGGCGGACGACGCCATCACGTTGCCGTCGCCGCCCAGTTCCATCATGCGTGCCGCGATCGTCACGTCCACGCCGAGCCAGTCGCTGCCGATCTGCCGGGGCACACCGGTGTGCATGCCGACGCGCATGCGGGGGCGGTAGCCGTCCACCTCCACCTCCGCGAGAGCCTCCTGCGCGGCGAAGACGGCGTCGATCGCGCGGTCCGGGCTCGGGAAGACGGCCATCACGCCGTCCCCCAGGCGTTTCACCACGTGTCCTCCGCGGTCGACGATGGGGGTCTCGACGGCTCGGGCGACGTCACGCAGCAGGGCGAGGGTGGCGCTGTCACCGGCGGGCAGCGACCAACTGGAGAACCCCACCAGGTCGGTGAACACAATGGTCACTTCCTGCGTTCCCCGGCCGCGTCCGGTGCGCTCGAGCAGCGCCTGCCACACCTGCAGCGCGCCGAGGCTCATCTCGCGGGACGCGCCCGGCTGGTGGTCGAGGAAGCGATCGGCGACGCGGGCGATGGCCCGTGCGCTGCCGGGGCCTGCCGTCGACAGTGGATCGCCGAACGCCGGATCGCCGGGTAGCGCACGACGAACCCTCCGCAGCCCTTCGATCAGCTGTGGCTGCCGGTTCACCGATCCCATCCAGCCCAGAACCTTGTCGCCTCGTTTCGGTGTCTGCGCAGCGTCGAGTTCGGCACTGTCCTCTTCGGCCGGGTCGTCGCTCACGAGAGTAAGGGTAACCCAGCGTCACATGCACAAACCCGTGTCGAATCGGACATCACTCCGCCGCCCGCGCCTTCTCCCGGTCCGCGCCGGTGGGGACACCGTTCGGCCCGGCGAGCGACTCCGCATAGACCCCGACGGCATACGCGACCGCGGCGGCATTCTTGGCGAGCGCGGCCCGGTTCACGTTCTCGAGAGTGTCGGTCGCGCTGTGGTAGTTCTCGTCGTACACCACATCCGGGGTGCCGCCCCACTTCTGTGCCTGCTCGGGGGTCTTCGTCTCGTCGGCGCCGCTGAACACGCCGCCCGAGGGGATGCCGTGCTCGATGAACGGACCGTAGTCGGATCGGCCGTCGAAGTCCGTGCCGTCGGCGGCGACCCCGTTGCCCTTAAGGAACTCGATGAACGTGCGCTCGATGCCCGCGGAACCCTCCGGTCCGGGCCCCTCGCCGACTTTGTCGGAGTTGTCGCCGTCGTACGCCAGGTAGCCGGCGTTCTCGGAACCGAGCATGTCGAAGTTCAGGTACAGCGCGATGTCGTTCCGCTGGTCCTCGCTGAGGCTGTTCACGTAGGCCTCCGAACCGAGCAGACCCAACTCCTCTGCGCCCCAGAACGCGAAGCGCACCGCGTTGTCGACGTCGGGCGAACCGCCGAGTTGCACGGCCGTTTCGAGGGTCGCGGCGACGCCGGTGCCGTTGTCGTTGATCCCGGGACCGTCCGGGACGCTGTCCAGGTGGGCGCCGACCATCACGACGTCCTCGGTCGAACCGGTCTTCGTCTGGGCGATGACGTTGCGAGCGGTGCTCGACTCGGTGGTGGTGTCGAGGGTGAGGGTGACGTCACCCCCGGCCTGCTCGAGCGCGGCGCCGTCCGCCTTGCTCACTCCGCCCGTGGGTACCTTGCCCACGTCCGGATCGCCGAGAGTTCCGCCGTTCATCGGCCCGTCCTCGTTGTTGACGACGATCACGCCTGCGGCGCCGCGCTCGGACGCGAGCTGCTGCTTGGCCGCGAACGGGCACACCCCGCGGTTGACGAGGACGATCGCCCCGGTCACGTCGAGGCCGTCGTAATCGGTGACCTCGCATCCCGGACTCTCGTCCTTGGGGGCGGGCACCAGGCGGGCGGTGATCCCGTCCGGACCGGTGGACGGCGAATACGCCAGTGCACGCACCTCGAAATCACGGTCGCCGGACCTGAGCGCCTCCGTCCGGACGTCGAAGTTGTGGAACTCGAACTCTGGGGTCTCGACGTCGAAGCCCTTGTCTTCCAGCACCTGTGCGACGTAGTCGACGCTGTCGTCGTAGCCGGAGGTTCCGGCCGCGCGGTTGCCGTTGTTGTTCTCGGCGATCGTCTGCAGTTGCTCCAGGTGCCCCACCACACCGCCCTCGGTGACCGAGGCCGCGAGAGCGCTCGCATCGACCGGCGGCGAATCGGGTTCGCTCGTCGACGAGCACCCGGCCAAGACCATCGCACCGGCCACTCCGACTGTGAAGGCTCCCCGTAGTCGCATGTCGGGAGCCTAACGCAGAAGCACCTGTGGGCCGGCGCGAATGGATTTCGCACCGGCCCACAGGCTCCCGCCCCGCCGTCACCCTCAGCCAGGTCTCCCGACGATCACCTGGCGGAGGAACGGGGCGAAAGTACTGTATCGGGTGTCAGGCGTCGCGCTTGTTGACGACCACCAGGCCGGCCCCGAAGATCACGAAGACGAACACCGCGAAGTAGACCAGGCTGCCCCACGGGCCCCAGTGGAAGTCGACCCCCTGCGGCGCCCCCAAAAAGTTGTTGGCGTTGAGGAACGGCAGGAAGGGCATGATCTTCTGGCCGAACGACCCGAACAGGTTGAACAGGCTCTCGATCAGCAGCGGCCACAGCAGCAGCAGGGCGATCGCGCCTGCCGACTGGCGCAGCAGCGTGCCGACGCCGACGGCGAGAACCACGCACAGGAACGCGTAGATCGGGACGCCGTAGATCGACCGCCAGGCGTCGTCACCCGACAGCGTGAGCGCCGCTCCTGCCTCGTCACCCGCGGTCGCCTTCGCGATGGCGTACGCGCCGAACGTGAGCACGAATGTCAGCACCGCACCGAACGCGCCGATCAGGCCCGCCTTCGCGATGAGGACGGACGCCCGGTTCGGGATGGCCTGGAACGTGGTGCGGATGACGCCGAACCGGTATTCGCTGGTCACGGCCAGTGCCGCGAGGATCATCAGGACCAGCACGCCGAATCCGGAGACACCGCCGACGGCGTCCGACATCTGCGGCAGGAACGGATCGAAATCCGGTTGCTTACCGTCCGCGATCTGGTTGTTGAAGGAGTTGATGCTGGCCTTCGCGCTCAGCCCGATGACTGCGGCGAGGCCGAGGCCCAGCACGATGATGATGACCGTGCACCACCACGGCGACCTCGTCGACGTGATCTTGATCCGTTCGGCATTGAGAACAGCCATTACAGTGCACCCCTCATCACATCTTCGACGCCCTCTGCGTGGTACTGCACGTCGTCTCCGGTCAACTTCATGAAGGCGTCCTCCAGCGATCCGCGCTGAGATGCCAACTCGTACAGGACGATGCCCTGCGAACCGGCGATCCCGCCGACGACGTCCGTCGACGAATCCACCACCACGAGCGCCTGCTGCCCGTCGGATCCGTCCTCGCGCACGGTGAGCCCATTGGACGTGAGCGCGCTACGCAACGCGTCCAGCTGGGGGCTCCGCACCCGCACCGTCGATTCCGAGGACTTGCTGACGAACTCGGACACGGTGGTGTCGGCGATCAGACGCCCCCGGCCGATGACCACCAGATGTTCTGCGGTGAGCGCCATCTCGGACAGCAGGTGGCTCGACACCAGCACGGTGCGTCCCTCCGCCGCGAGGCGCTGCATGAACTTCCGGATCCAGACGATGCCCTCCGGGTCGAGCCCGTTCACCGGCTCGTCGAACAGCAGCACCTTCGGGTCGCCGAGGAGCGTGGCGGCCAGGCCCAGGCGCTGCGACATGCCGAGCGAGAACCCGCCTGCCTTCTTCCCGGCCACCTCGGTGAGCCCGACGAGGTGCAGCACCTCGTCGACCCGGCTCTTCGGCAGCGAGTTGGACGCCGCCATCCACTGCAGGTGGGCGCGGGCCGAGCGGTTGGGGTGCACCCACTTCGCGTCGAGCAGTGCCCCCACCGTCCGCAGCGGCTGCACCAGGTCGCTGTACGGTTTGCCGTCGATCAACGCGCTGCCCGCCGTGGGGCGGTCCAACCCGAGGATCATGCGCATCGTCGTCGATTTGCCTGCACCGTTCGGGCCGAGGAAGCCGGTGACCATACCCGGCTTCACGTTGAACGTCAGGTTGTCCACCGCCTTCGTCGCACCGAAGGTCTTTGTCAGTCCCCTCACTTCAATCATGATGAGAAGGATGCCCGAACCTGCGGACGGCGCGCATCGGCCGCAGGTCTACTCCCGGCTCGTCCCCTGGTACCGGTCGGACCCTGAGCCGGACCCCGACGCGACCCCGAGGACTACGACGACGCCTGCGCCCAGAACCGCTTGGGAATCCGGCCCGCGTGACGTGCCTCGTACCCCGCCACCACGGCCCCGCGCATCGCCGAAGCCATGAGCGCCGGATCCTTCGCCCTGGTCACAGCCGTGGCCAGCAACACCGCATCGCAGCCGAGTTCCATCGCGAGGGTGGCGTCGCTTGCGGTCCCGATGCCGGCGTCGAGGATGACGGGCACCCCCGCACCGTCCACGATCATCTCGATGTTGTGCGGGTTCGCGATACCGAGCCCGGTGCCGATCGGCGAACCCAGCGGCATCACGGCCACGCAGCCCACGTCCTCGAGTCTGCGGGCCAGAACCGGGTCGTCGGTGGTGTAGGGCAGGACGACGAATCCGTCGTCGACCAGTTGCTCTGCAGCGCTGACCAACTCGATGGCGTCGGGCATCAGGGTGCGCTCGTCGGCGATGACCTCGAGCTTCACCCAGTCGGTCTCGAGCGCCTCACGGGCGAGTTGCGCCGTCAACACAGCCTCGGCCGCACCGCGACACCCCGCGGTGTTGGGCAGCGGGGCGATGTCGAGCCGGCGCAGCAGGTCCAGCACACCGGTGCCGCCTGCGGCGTCGACGCGGCGCATCGCGACCGTGGTCAGCTCGGTGCCGGACGCGACGAGCGCCTCTTCGAGCACCGTGAGGTTGGCGGCGCCGCCGGTGCCCATGATCAACCGTGAACCGAACGTGCGTCCCGCGATCGTGAGGCCCTTCTGCACGCCGGGCGTCGCGTCAGCCACCCTGCACCGCCGTGAGGATCTCGATCTCCCAGCCCCGGACCACGAGCTCGTCCCACCGGGCGCGCGGGAACACGGCGCCGTTCACTGCCACCGCGATGCCCTTGGTGGGCAGGTTCAGCACCTCCAGCAGCCCGGTGACGGTCAACGGTTCCGTGAACTCGTGGTCCTCGCCGTTGACGCTGATGCCGATCGGCACCACTACTTGCTGCTCACTCATCTCTACCTCGCTACTTTCTCGAAACGTTCGGGGTCGGCGGCTTTCGCCTCGACCAATGCCGAGCCCTCCAACAATGCCATCGTCGCGTCGGCGGTCACCGGGGTGAGCAGGATGCCGTTACGGCCGTGTCCCGTCGCCACCACGACCCGATCGGACACCCGGCCGATCAGCGGCAGGTTGTCCGGGGTCATCGGACGCAGACCCGCCGAGGTCTCGTGCAGTTCGTACTCGCCGATGGCGGGCATCAGGGCCTCGGCGTCCGCGATCAGGTCGCGCACACCGGCCACCGTGACCTGCGTGTCGTTGCCCGACTCGTACTGGGTGGCACCGACGACGATGCCGTCGGCACGCGGCACCAGGTAGGCGGGCCTGCCGTGCACGCTGCCGCGGATGGTCCGGCCCGGCGCGGGGGTCACCCCGGGACGCGAGCGCAACCGCAGGATCTCGCCCTTCACCGGGCGAACCGGAAGCCCGGGCCACAGGGCCGGTGACGCGATGCCCGCGGTGACGACGATCTGGTCGGTGTCGAGCCGGTCGAGGCTGTGCACGGCCTCCCCGATCAGCTCCACTCCGGCGTCGGCGGCGCACCGCTGCAGCGCCTGCAACAGCAGCCTGTTGTCCACGGCCAGTTCGTCGACGGCCAAGAGTCCCAATCGGACTCCGCGACCCAGCATCGGCTCGAGGGCCCGGACTTCGGCGCGGCCCAGGATCTGCAGTTCCCGCCCCTGGGCGCCCACCCATTCGGCGATGGTCCGCAGGTCCTCCGCGTCGGCGCCGTCCAGCGCGACGGTGAGCGAACTTTCCGACGTGAACAACTCGACGCCGGCTCCGGCCTCGAGTTCCTTCCCGAATTCGGGCCACCGGTCGAGCGATGCGCTCCCCAGTTCGAGGACGCTCTCCTCGCCTGGCCAGCCCTCGGACAACGGGGCGAGCATGCCGCCCGCCACCCAGGACGCTCCCGAACCTATCGACGGGTCGTACAGCCGTACCGACCAGCCGTTGCGGGCTGCTCGCCACGCAATGGACAGGCCGATCACTCCGCCTCCGACGACGGATACCGATCTCGCCATTGAACTCCACCTCACTTCCTGCGCCGGCATGATCCGGGTCAGGTATGACGGTCGGGCTCGGCGTGAGCCCCTCTCAGCCCCACGTTCCCCGGGACTCCCGTGTTGCACTTTCACCGTAGAGGCTACCGTCATGCCGTGACCACCTCGCATCACAGCAACCTCACGGACCGTCGGCGCCGCCTCGGAACAGCACGTTTGTACCTGTGCACCGATGCTCGGCGCGAGAAGGGCGACCTGGCGCAGTTCGCCGAGGCCGCACTGTCCGGCGGCGTCGACATCATCCAGCTCCGCGACAAGGGCTCGGCCGGAGAGAAGAAGTTCGGCACGATGGACGCCCGGGACGAACTGGCGGCGCTGTCGGTGCTCGCGGCCGCGGCCAGGCGGCACGGAGCGCTGCTCGCGGTCAACGACCGCGCCGACATGGCGCTGGCGGCCGGAGCCGACGTGCTGCACCTCGGCCAGGGCGACCTGCCCGTCCCGTACGCACGGACCGTGGTGGGTTCCGACGTCCTGATCGGACGCTCCACCCACAGCCGCGCCCAGGCCAGCCTGGCGGCGATCGAGGACGGCGTCGACTACTTCTGCACCGGACCGGTGTGGGCCACCCCCACCAAGCCCGGACGGACCGCGTCGGGCATCGATCTGGTGCGATCGACCGCCGACTCGGAGCCGAACCGCCCGTGGTTCGCGATCGGCGGCATCGACGAGTCCCGGGTTCCGGAGATCCTCGCCGCGGGTGCCTCCCGCATCGTCGTCGTCCGGGCCATCACCGAGGCCCGCGACCCGCAGGCCGCCGCGCGCTCACTGTCCGCCCTGCTGCAGCAGAACGCGTAGTTACGGCTGATCCAGCCAGTCCAGCACCGTGGCGGGCGGCAGGACCACGACGGTGGCCGGCAACTGTTCGATCAGGTCGGGATCGGTGGTGACGATCGCCGTCACCGTTCCCAGCGTGGTGCCGTGGCCGGCCGGTTCGGCGAGGCGGCCGACGGCGTCCAGGGCCTCGAGCACCTCGACGCGCGGCAGCCACCCGTAGGTGCCGTCGGGCAGGTGCACCGTGCGGGGCAGGGCCTTCGACAACTGTGCCAGCGCGCCGCGCTCGCCCAGCACGTCGTGCCGGTCGAGCAGCAATCGCACCTCGGTGGTGCGCAGTTGCGGCCACCCCGCTTCGAAACCCGGGTGCAGCGGCAACCCGGCGACGTCGGTTTCCCGCACCCAGCGCAGTTCGGTGCTCTCGCCGTTCGCGACGGTGGGCAGTGGGCGCTCGGCGTCGGCGATCACCGTGGTGTAACTCCAGCCGCTCGCGGCCTTCATCGTGACGACCTCGGTGCGGACGCGGATGGCCGCGCTCTCGATGCCTGCTTCCTCGTGGGCCTCGCGCACCGCGGCGTGGGTGGTGGACTCGTGGCTGTCCCGGGCACCGCCGGGCAACGCCCACGTACCGCCCTGGTGACTCCAGACCGCACGGTGCTGTAGCAGGACGGCCGGCGTCTCGTCGGGGAGCGGCGCACGCAGCAACAACCCGGCGGCACCGTGCTTGCCCCAATGACGACTGCCGTCCGGCCCGGTTGCCCAACCGTCACCGTCACCACGCATCGACTACCCCTGTCCGACCTGATGGGTCTCCCTGCAGTTCCCTCACACTAACGGTTTCTTCCGGAACTGCCCGTCGGCAGTCGTGAACCGACCGCTGCTTATATGCTCCCCACAAGGTGCGGCCATGACACGGGAGGGGTGCGAGGTGGTTCTGCGTGAGGCACCGTCGATCGAACCCCACGGCAGCCGCGCATTGTCTGCCGCCGCGGACGACGACGTCGACCCCGCGGTGGCACGCCGCAAGGAACTGCGCGCGTTCCTGGAGTCGACTCCCGCCAAACTCACCGCCCTCGGGGCCCTCCTGGTCCTGCTCACCCTCACCGCCGGGTTCGTGGCCGCCTCGACGGTGAACAGCAGGGAAGCCACTCTCGACAGCGTCCTCGCGGAGACGGAACCGCTGTCGTTCTCGGCGCAGAACCTCTACAGCGCCCTGTCCGTGGCGGATGCCGCGGCCACGACGGCGTTCATCTCCGGCGGTCTCGAACCGCCCGAACTCCGGGACACCTATACGCAGGCGATCGGCACCGCCTCCGCCGACCTCGTGTACGCGTCCGGCGGACTCGCGGCGAGCGACGTGGACAGCCGCCGACTGCTTGCCTCCATCTCCACCGACCTCAGCGTCTACTCCGGTCTCGTCGAGACCGCGCGGGCCAACAATCGCACCGGTCATCCGGTCGGCGCGGCCTACCTCAGCGAGGCGTCCACACTGATGCAGACGAGCATGCTGCCGATGGCGCAGCAGTTGCACGCCCAGCAGGAAGCCGACGTCGCGGACACGCAGCGGGACTACTCCCGTCCGCCCTGGCTGGCGCTGATCCTGATCCTCGTCGCACTCGTCGCGTTGCTCGTCGCCCAGATCGTCATTGCGAGGCTCAGTCGGCGCACGTTCAATCTCGGGCTGATCGTGGCGTCGTCGTGCACGGCGATCCTCCTGGCGTGGATGCTGGTCGCCGGGTTGGTCTCCTCCCTCGACACCAAGCGGGCACTGACCGAGGGCGCCCGCCCGATGCACGAGTTGACCGCGGCCCGCATCCTGGCCCAGCAGGCGCGCACCGAGGAGACCCTCAAACTGGTCCGCCGCGACTCGAACGGTGACTACGACGCCGTCTTCGAAGACAAGTCCGGTCAGCTCGACACCCTGCTGTCGAATTACCCCCACGACGGCGACCGCGCGGTCGGCCACGACGAGGTGGCGAGGGCGCAGGAGGCGTGGACGCGCTGGTCCTCGGCACACGACCGCATGAACGAGAACCTCGCCAGGGGCGACTTCGTCTCGGCGGCAATGGTCGCCATCGGACCGGGACCTTCGGATTCCGCGGCTCAGTTCACCGCCGTCGACGACGCGCTCACCGACGGAATCGGCACCGCACGCGACCGTCTGCGGTCGAATGTCGAATCCGCGGCCCGGGTGCTGACCGCGCTCGGTTCCGGCGCCATTGTCCTGACACTGATCGCGGTCGGCGGAATTATCATCGGGTTGTGGCCTCGATTGAGGGAATATCAGTGAGGCGGCGCCGGATCGCGCTCGTGCTCGTGGCGGCCACCTTACTGATCGGCGGGTGCGCCGAGTCGAGTCCCGAGCACGTCGGATCGCCGAGCGTGTCGTACACCGAGCCCCCGCTTCCCGCGGCCGCGACGCCGGCGCCCGAGACCAGCGCTGTGCCGCCGACTCCCGAGAAGGACTGCGGCGATCCCACCGCGAGCCTGCGCCCGTTCCCCGACCCCGACGCCGCACCGCCGATGCCGACGGTCGACGCCATCCGCGCGCGGGGGCGTCTCGTCGTCGGCCTCGACACGGGCAGCAATCTGATGAGTTTCCGCGATCCGGCGACCGGTGCCATCCAGGGCTTCGACGTCGACGTGGCCCGGGAGATCGCGCGGGATCTGTTCGGCGATCCGGACCGGCTCGAGTACCGCATCCTCACGTCGGCGAATCGTGAGAAGGCGCTGCAGGAGTCGATGGTCGACATCGTGGCCAAGACGATGACCATCACCTGCGACCGAAAGGAACGGGTGGCGTTCTCCTCCGAGTACTTCGAGGCGCAGCAGCGGGTTCTCGTCGTGAAGGGCTCCCCGATCCGCAGCGCCGCCGACCTGGACGGGAAACGGGTCTGCGTCGTCCGCGGCACGACGTCGCTGACACGGTTGCAGCGGGTGGCGCCCACCGCGAACATTCTGACGGTCCCCATGTGGTCGGATTGCCTGGTGGTCCTGCAACAGCGGCAGGTCGATGCGGTGAGCACCGACGACACGATCCTCGCCGGTCTGGCGTCCCAGGACCCGTATCTCGAGATCGTCGGGGACAGCATGGGCGCCGAGCCGTACGGCGTCGGCATCACCAAGTCGAACGAGGACCTGGTGCGGTTCGTCAACGGCACGCTCGAACGCATCCGCCGCGACGGTACCTGGACCAGGATGTACGACCAGTGGCTGTCGATGCTGGGGCCGTCCCCCGCCCCGCCGTCCGCCGTGTACCAGGACTGAGGGGACGCATGCCGCAGCATTCGCAGAATCCGGAGTCCACCGACCCGGACATCGCCACCCAGGCCGCCGTCCGGGAGCCGGAAGGGGACGCCACGCAGGCCGCGGTCCGGGAAGAACCGGACGAGGGTCCGGCCACCCAGGCCACCCAGGCCACCCAGGCGGCGCCGACGTCCCGGCCGTCCGGCGCGTCCGGCACCGGCCGCTCGACGCGCTCACCGCGCACCCGGTCCGGGCAGCGCCTGCGTCTCGGCGGCGGTCTCGTCGAGGTTCCCGTCGTGAAGACACTGGACCCGGCATCCGCCGTGATGACCGACCCGAAAGTCCCCGAGAGCAAGCGCTTTTGCTGGAAGTGCAACAAGCCGGTGGGCCGCACCGGCGCCGCGTCCGAGGGCTCCGAGTTCGGTCTGTGCCCCCAGTGCGGAGCCACGTACGACTTCCGGCCGCTTCTCGGCCCGAACGAGCTGATCGGCGGCCAGTACGAGGTGCAGGGCTGCATCGCGCACGGCGGCCTCGGCTGGATCTATCTGGCCATCGATCGCAACGTCAGTGACCGCTGGGTGGTTCTCAAGGGACTGTTGCACTTCGGCGACGCCGAGGCTCAGGCCGTGGCGGTGGCCGAACGCCAGTTCCTCGCCGAGGTGGCCCACCCGAGCATCGTGAAGATCTTCAACTTCGTGGAGCATCCCCGGTCGGATGGGACCCCGATGGGGTACATCGTGATGGAGTATGTGGGCGGTCACTCGCTTCGGGACGTCCTGTCGACGCACGCGAAGCCCGAACGCATGCCGGTCGAGCAGGCCATCGCCTACGTGCTCGAAATCCTTCCCGCAATGGCGTATCTGCACTCCACCGGTTTGGTGTACAACGACCTCAAACCCGACAACGTGATGGTCACCGAGGATGCCCTCAAGCTGATCGACCTCGGTGCCGTCGCGGGCATCGAGGACTACGGCTACCTGTACGGCACACCCGGGTATCAGGCGCCGGAGATCGTCACGACCGGCCCGACCGTGGCGTCCGACATCTACACGGTGGGGCGCACCCTCGCCGTCCTGACGCTCGACATGCCGTCCGACAAGGGCCGGTACCTCGACGGGATCCCGTCCCCCGAGCAGGCGCCGCTCCTCGCGGAGTACGAGTTCTTCCACCGACTCCTGTTGCGCGCCACCGACCCCGACCCGAGCCGGCGTTTCGCGTCGGCCGAGGAGATGGCGGGTCAGCTCACGGCGGTGCTGCGGGAGATCCTCGCGCAGCAGACCGGCGAGGAGCATCCCGGACTGTCGACCGTGTTCAGCAAGCAGAGAACGACTTTCGGCACGGACGAGGCCGTCGAGCAGACCGACGTGTACGTCGACGGCGTCGAACGGGACGAGAATCTCGATCCGCAGTCCGTGGCGCAGGCGTTGGCGGTACCCCTGATCGACCCGACCGATCCCAACGCCCCGCTCCTGGCCGCCGCGGTGCACAGCGAGCCGCAGCAGACGCTGGATTCCATTCGGCACGCGCGCGAGAACGGTATCGAACGGGTCGTCGGAGATCTGGACGTGTCGTTCTCCCGGGAACTCACGCTCGCCGAGATCAAGGCCCACCTCGATCTCGGTGACGCCGCCACCGCCACCGAACTCCTCCGTGACGTGGAGGGAGAGATGGGTGGGAACTGGCGCGTCGACTGGTACGCCGGACTCGCGACGCTCATCGACGGCGACTACGAGACGGCGTTCTCCCGTTTCGAATCCGTACTGCAGGCGATGCCCGGGGAGACGGCTCCCAAACTTGCGCTGGCCGCCACCGCCGAACTGATTCTGCAGCACTGGGAGAGCTCCGACCCCCACCAGTGGCGAACGTTCGCCGAGAAGTACTACCGGACGGTGTGGCGTACCGACCACAGCATGGTGAGTGCGGCATTCGGGCTGGCGCGGCAACTCACCGAACGCGGCGATCTGCCCGGTGCCATCGCCGCCCTCGATCAGGTTCCCCCGACGTCCCGGCACTTCACCATGGCCCGGATGACGAGCGTGCTGATGCTGTTGTCCGGCAAACCGATCGAGGAACTCGACGAATCGGCTCTCCGGGAGGCCGCGCTCCGTGTCGCCGCGCTCGCACCCGAGGAGAGCCGGGCACTGCAGATGCGCACGCTCGTACTGGGCACCGCACTGGATTGGATGCGTGCCGGTCACACGTCGGCGACGGAACTCGAGCAGATCCTCGGTGTGCCGTTCACCGAACGGGGCCTACGCAAGGGCGCCGAGGCCGGCCTGCGGGCGCTGGCCCGCAACGCCCCCGAGCGCACTCACCGGTACACGCTGGTGGATCTGGCCAACACCATCCGGCCCAAGAGCCTGCTGTAACGCTCAGGCCCCGATCAGCTCCACCGCCGCACAGGCGATCGCGAACTCCTCGTTGGTGGGCACGACCAGCACCTGAACGTCGGACTCGTCCACCGAGATACGGCGTGCGTCCCGGGAACTCGCGCGGTTGCGGTCGTCGTCGACGACGATGCCGAGGCGTCCCAGCCCGGCCAGGCTGTCGCGGCGGACGTCGACGTTGTTCTCGCCGACTCCCCCGGTGAACGTGATGACGTCGACGCCGCCGAGTTCCACCAGGTAGGCGCCGATGTACTTGCGGAGTCGGTGCACGTACACGTCGTAGGCCAGCGCCGCAGCCTCGTCGCCCTCGCCGACCAGCGTCAGGAGCGCCCGGAAGTCGTTGACCCCCGACAAGCCCTTGAGGCCGGAATGCCGGTTCAGGAGGTCGTCGATCTGATCGACACCCATCCCGCTGCGGTGCAGGTGCAGGATGACGCCGGGATCGACGTCCCCGGACCGCGTGCCCATGACGAGTCCCTCGAGCGGGGTCAGCCCCATGCTGGTGTCGACGGCCAGTCCCCCGCGGATCGCGGACGCCGAGGCACCGTTCCCCAGGTGCAGGACGATCTGGTTCAGCTCGGACAGGTCCCTGCCGAGGAACTCGGCCGTGCGCGCCGACACGTACTGGTGCGACGTGCCGTGGAAGCCGTACCGCCGGATGGAGTGCTCCTTCGCGACCTGCCGGTCGATCGCATACGTCGACGCCTCCGCGGGCAGGGTATGAAAGAACGCGGTGTCGAACACCGCGACGTGCGGGATGTCCGGCAGCTCCTCCCGCGCCACCTCGATCCCGATCACGTTCGCCGGATTGTGCAGCGGCGCAAGGGTCGAAAGGTCCGAGATGGACTGCACCACTGCGTCGTCGATGATCGTGGGTTCGAAGAATACGTCGCCGCCGTGGACGATGCGATGGCCGACCGCGACGATCCCCGCCTCCCTCAGAGGTCGACCCACCTCGGCGACGATGTCCGACAACATCTTCAGTCCGGCGCGGTGGTCGGCGATGTGAACGTGGCGCTCCGCCAATCCGGTGCGGTGGTGATAGACGATGCGCCCCTCGGGTTCCCCGATCCTCTCGATGAGACCGGACGCCGAGGACTTACCGGTGTCCGGGTGGATCAGCTGGAACTTGATCGACGACGAACCGGAATTGACTACCAGTACGGACCCCTCGGTCACTGCTCTGCTCCCTGCGCCTGGATCGCGGTGATGGCCACGGTGTTCACGATGTCCTCGACCAGCGCCCCTCGCGAGAGGTCGTTGACCGGTTTGTTGAGGCCCTGCAACACCGGACCGACGGCGATGGCGCCGGCGCTGCGCTGCACGGCCTTGTACGTGTTGTTCCCGGTGTTGAGGTCGGGGAAGATGAAGACCGTCGCCTTCCCTGCCACCGCCGAATCGGGCATCTTCTTGTCGGCCACGCTCTGCTCGATGGCAGCGTCGTACTGAATGGGGCCTTCCACCAACAGGTCCGGGCGACGCTCGCGGACGAGTTTCGTCGCAGAGCGCACCTTGTCGACGTCCGCACCGCTGCCGGAGTCGCCGGTCGAGTACGACAGCATCGCGATACGCGGATCGATACCGAATTGGGACGCCGTTTGCGCCGACGAGATCGCGATGTCGGCCAGCTGTTCGGCCGTGGGGTCGGGCACCACCGCGCAGTCCCCGTACGCGAGCACCCGATCGGACAGGCACATCAGGAACACACTCGACACCGTGGACACTCCCGGTTGTGTCTTGATGATCTCGAACGACGGCCGGATGGTGTGCGCCGTGGTGTGCGCGGCACCGGAGACCATGCCGTCCGCGATTCCCAAGTGCACCATCATGGTTCCGAAGTACGAGATGTCGGTCATCACCTCGCGGGCACGGTCCACGGTCATGCCCTTGTGGGCGCGGAGCCGCGCGTACTCCTCGGCGAACGGACCGGCGTGTTCGGACGTCCGGGGGTCGAGCACCTGCGCGTCACCGAGGTCCACGCCGAGTTCCGCCGCGCGGCGACGCACCTGCACCTCGTCGCCGAGAATCGTCAGCTCCGCCACCTGCCGTTGCAGCAGTCTCCCCGCCGCGCGGAGGATGCGGTCGTCGTCGCCTTCCGGGAGCACGATGTGCTTGTGGTCGCGGCGGGCGCGGTCGATCAGCTGGTATTCGAACATCTGCGGAGTCACCACCGACGGGATCGGCAGCTTCAACCGCTCCAGCAGTGTGGGTGCGTCCACCCGGAGTTCCATGACACTCAGGGCGGTGTCGATCTTGCGCTGCGAACCGACCGCCACCCGGCCACGGGTCTGCGCTGCCGCGCTGGCCGTGTCGAACGTGCCCAGTCCGGTGGTGAGGATCGGCAACCGCGGCTTGAGGCCGGCCATCAACTTCGCGATTGCCGGGTGCGGCATCAGCCCGCCGTTCATGATGATGCCCGCCAGCGACGGGAAACCTTCGGCCTCATGCGCATTCACCATCGCCAGCAGCACGTCGGAACGGTCGGCCGGGGCGATCACCACCGTGCCCTCCGTCAGGCGTTCGAGGATGTGCTCGGCCGTCATTCCACCCACCATCACCCGCAGCGCCTCCCGGTGGAGGAGCTCCGGGTCGCCGCTGAACAGGCTCCCGTCGATCGACTCGAGGAGTTCGGCCATGGTCGGTGCGACCAGCAAGGGGATCTCGGGCAGGCTCCACGCGGGCACACCGGTGACTGCCAACGCGTCGGTGACCGCATCGAGCTGGTCGGGGTCGCACCGATTGGCGACCACGGCCAGCAGGTGCGCGTGGTGAGCGGTCAGTTCACCGATGGCGAGCTGGGCGAGTTGGGCGATCTCCTCGGGGGTACGCCGCGCTCCCCTCACGGCGAGCAACACCGGGGCGCCGAGGTTCACGGCGATCCTGGCGTTGTAGCCGAGCTCGCTGGGGCTGGCCACGTCGGTGTAGTCGCTGCCGATCACCACGACGGCATCGCACTGCGCCGCCACCTGGTGATACCGGGAGACGATCTCGCTGAGCGCGCCGTCGGGATCGGCGTGGACCTGCTCGTACGTGACCCCCAGGGACTCCTCGTACCCGATGTCGGCCGTGGTGTGTTCGAGGAGCAACTCGAGGATGTAGTCGGTTTCCTGCGTCGATCGGGCGATGGGACGGAAGACGCCCACCCTCGCCGCGGACGCACACAGCATCTGCAGGACACCCAGCGCGATGGTGGACTTGCCGGTATCCCCCTCCGGTGAGGCGATGTAGACGCTCGACGGCTGGGGACGTGCGGGCGGATTCACGGGTGAGGGTGTCGCTGGCGCAGCCATGGCCATAGCGTATCCGGCCACCGGTTCTGGGTGATTGACACCGCACCCGCCCGGCGGTCAGATGACGTATGGCCGAATCACCCTTCCCCGACGTCCGATGGGGCAGCGAGAACAGCTTCCTCCGCGAACCCGCAGCCAAATTTGCCGCCACCCGACCCGGATCGTGGGTGATCCGGAAACTCGCCGGAGTCGACCGCCGGCTCCTCCAGAAGACCAGGGGACGCTTCACGATCCTCGGTCCGATCGCCGCTCCGGTAGTGCTGCTGACCACGACGGGTCGCAAGTCTGGCGCGCCACGGACGAGCCCGCTCCTCTACTACCGCGAGGGTAAGCAGATCTTCGTCGTGGGCAGCAACTTCGGGCAGGATCACCACCCGGCGTGGTCGGGGAACCTTCTCGCCCAGCCGAACGCGAAAGTCACGATCGGCGGGAAGGACATCCCCGTCACCGCGACTCTCCTCGCCGAACCGGAGCGAACACGGATCTATCGCGAATTCGACGAGATGGTGCGCGTCTACGGCGTCTACGAGCACCGAACGAACCGCACGATGCGGGTGTTCGCTCTCACCGCCTCGTGAGCCGAGCGCCGTGCCGCGGACGGGAACGGCGGTGCCGCCGACCGGTAGTGGTGCCCGGTCGGGGTGCCGACGTCGATGAGGTGGGTGCGGCAGGGGTTGTCGACTGCGCGGGCGGACCATCCTGTCAGTGATCGGCGGGGCGGGACCGAGACGGGAGAATCAGGTCAGGTCGCTGAAGCGTTCGGTGTCGCGGACCTGGCCGGAGACGATGATGGTGTCGCCGGGTTCGATGACGGTGTCGGCGGTGGCGTAGGTGAAGCCCTCGCCGGGGCGTTTGATCGCGACCACGGTGACTCCGTAGGTGCTGCGGACGGTGGTGTCGCCGAGGCGTTTTCCCACGACGGTCGCGGGTGGGGTGGTCTTGACCATGGCGAAGCCGTCGTCGAATTCGATGTAGTCCATCATCCGCCCGCGCACCAGGTGCGCTACTCGTTTGCCCATGTCGTGCTCGGGGCGCACGACATGCTGGACGCCGATCTGCCGGAGGATCTTGGCGTGGGCGTTGCTGATCGCCTTGGCCCATACGTGCGGCACCGCCAGGTTGATCAGGGCGGAGGCGGTGAGCAGGCTGGCCTCGAGGTCGGATCCGATTCCGACCACGGCCCGGTCGTAGTCGTGCACCGAGAGTTGGCGCAGCGATTCCTCGTCGGTGGTGTCGGCGACGGCGGCGTGGGTGAGGCGGTGTGAGATCTTTTGCACTACGACCTCGTTGGCGTCGATGCCGAGCACCTCGGTGCCCTGTTCCATCAGCTCGAGGGCGAGGGACTTGCCGAACCGGCCCAGTCCCAAAACGACGACGACGTCGGAGGACGGTTTCCTAGCCAATGAAGGGCCTTTCTTCGGGGAGTTCGTAGCGGCGGTCCCGGTGGCGGGCGGCGAGTGCGCTGACCAGGGTGATGGAGCCGATGCGGCCGAGATACATCAGCATCACCAGGATCAACTGGCCCCAGGCGGGGAGTTGCGCGGTGATGCCGGTGGACAGCCCCACGGTCGCGAATGCGGAGGTTACCTCGAAGAGCAGGACGTTGAGATCGAAGGCGGTGCCGGCGAGCAGCACGATGGTGGGGACCATGACCAGGGCCACACCGATGAGGGCCACCGCCAGCGCCTGCCGTTGCACACGGGGGCCGATCCGCCGGTCGAAGATCACCACCGACCGCTCGCCGCGGACCTCGGCGACGATCGCGAACAGCAGCAGCGCGAAGGTGGTGACCTTGATGCCGCCGGCGGTGCCGCCGCTGCCGCCGCCGATGAACATCAGCACATCGGTCACCAGCAGGGTGGCGGGGTCCATCTGGGCGTAGTCGACGCTGTTGAATCCGGCGGTGCGGGGCATGATGCCCTGGAACGCGGCAACCAGCAGCTTCGACCCGAGGTCGTGTCCGCGCAGGGTGTAGCCCCACTCGAGCGCCAGCACCAGCGCCGGGCCGATTATCAACAGGATGGCGGTGACCGTGACGGTCAGCTTCGTGTGCAGGCTCCACCGGCGGGACTTGCCGCGCACGCGCCGGCCCACCTCGAAGAGCACCGGGAATCCGATGCCGCCGAGGATGACCGCGGCCAGCAGCGGGAGGCAGATGAACGGGTCGTCGGCGAAGCCGATGATGTTGTCGCTGTAGAGCGCGAACCCGGCGTTGTTGAACGCCGAGATCGCATGGAATACCCCGAGCCACAGGGCGCGGCCGGGTGGTTCGTCGTAGCCGAGCGCGAAGCGGGCCGCCAGGCACATGGCGGTGACGGTTTCGATGAGGATGCTGATCCGGACCACGCCGATGACGACGCTGCGTACGTCACCGAGACCGGATGCGCGGACCTCGGCGGCGGCGTTGAGGCGGGCGCGCAGCCCGATCCGGTTGGCGAGCATCAGCCCGACCACCGACGCCATCGTCATGATCCCGAAGCCGCCGGCCTGGATCAGGCCGAGGATGATGCCCTGGCCGAACCCCGACCAGTGGGTGGGGGTGTCGACGACGACCAGCCCGGTCAGACACATCGCCGACGTCGCCGTGAACAGGGCGTCGACGACGCCGGTCTCGGTTCCCGGTTGGCTCGCGGCGGGCACCAGCAGCAGTCCGGTGCCGATCGCCACCGCGGCCGCGAAACCCAGGGCCACCACCCGGACAGGGGACAGGGTCACCCGATCCGCCGCCCGTCGCAGCGCGGTCGACGGCGACGCGCCGGTGCGTGAAGTCACGAACAGGAGGGTAACCCCGGCGGTCGCCGACGCCGAACACGGCTGGTCAGTGGTGGCTGAGGATCTGTGGGTCGAGCGGGAGCCACACCGGGCGGGTGCCGTCCACGATAGGGTGAGATCGGTGAGCCGGGAAGTCTGGTCGGCGGTCGTGCAATCTCGACCGGAAGGCATCTCGTGAGCAATACCCGTTCCCCACGCGCCCCGCTGTTTTCCCGAGGATCGTGGGCGGAGGCGTCGCGGATCGCCGTGATCCTGCGGAGGGAAACCGTCGGGGGCGGCCTGTTGCTCGCGGCGACGGTCGTCGCGATGATCTGGGCGAATTCGCCCTGGTCGGGCGGCTACGACGCGGTGCGGGACTTCACGGTCGGCCCCGCAGCGCTGCACCTGCACCTGCCGTTGGAAACATGGGCGTCGGACGGGCTGCTGGCGATCTTCTTCTTCGTCGTCGGGCTGGAACTCAAACGCGAGTTCGTCGCCGGTGACCTGCGCGACCCGGCCCGGGCGGTGCTGCCGATCGCCGCGGCAGCCGGGGGGATGGCGCTGCCGGCGATCCTGTTCGTGCTGGTGAACCTGCGCACCGGGGACGGCGCCCTGCGCGGGTGGGCGATCCCGACGGCCACCGACATCGCGTTCGCGCTGGCGGTGCTGGCGGTGATCAGCACCCACCTGCCCTCCACGCTGCGGATCTTCCTGCTGACGTTGGCGGTGGTGGACGATCTGCTGGCGATCACCATCATCGCCGTGTTCTACACCGGCCACCTCTCCGCGCTGCCGTTGGCCGCGGCGGCGGTGCCGTTGGCCGTGTTCGCGTTCGCCGTGCACCGGCGGAACCGGTCGTGGTGGCTGTTGATCCCCCTGGCCTTGCTGACCTGGGGACTCGTGCATGCCTCCGGGGTACACGCCACCGTCGCGGGGGTGTTGCTCGGATTCACGGTTCCGGTGATCCGCAGTGAGGCCGCCGGTGGGCCGGAGGCCGGTCCCGGTTTGGCCGAGCATTTCGAGCGCCGGATCCGGCCGCTCTCGGCGGGGTTCGCGGTGCCGGTGTTCGCGTTCTTCGCCGCCGGGGTCACTGTCGGTGGGATGACCGGGCTGACGAGCGCGTTCGAGGATCCGGTCACCCTCGGCATCGTCGCCGGCCTGGTCGTCGGGAAAACCACGGGAATCTTCGGCACCACGTTCGTGCTGGCGAAGTTCACCCGCGCCACCCTGGATTCGGGGCTGCGGTGGATCGACATCTTCGGTCTGGCGATGCTCGCCGGGATCGGGTTCACCGTGTCGCTGCTGATCGGGGAACTCGCCTACGGCGGGGCGAGCGTCCGCGACGATCATGTCAAGATCGGGGTGCTGTGCGGGTCGCTGATCGCGGCGCTGCTCGCGACGATGGTGCTGCGGATCCGCAACCGCGTGTACCGGCAGATCGCCGAGGAGGAAGCGATCGACCTGGATCAGGACGGAATCCCCGACGTGTATATCGAGTCCCGCGGAGGTGATTCCCCATGACCGGCAACCGGGGACCGATCAAGACATCGGATTCGATCAGACGTCCGTGGTGACCCCGCCACGCGATTTCCTCGTGGCTCCTGCTCGGTTTCAGCGCCCTACTGGTGGTCGGGCCGAGCCTGGTCGCGGTGTACACCGACGCAGAGCGATCGATGACCTTCTCGGCGAGCTCGGCACATGAGCGGTGCACCGACTGGTCCTGGTGGACGAGTATTCGAGCGTCACCGCAACGTGTCCGCGGCGCCGACCGTCATCGAGCGATGTCGCGGCGGTTGAACAGCTGGGCACCGGCGGCGGTAACGAGGACGGTGAGGAGGACAAGAATCACGGCGTCGAAGACTTGCACACCGTTTTCCATCGGCTCCCCGCCGATGTAGTAGTGCATCGGTGTGAGGTAGCGCAGCCACTCGACACCGATCTGTGGGGCGAACCCGTTGACGGCGTAGCCGAGGACGCCGAGGCCGGCGGTGGCGCCGAACACCGTTGCACGGGAACGCCCGGTGGCGGCACCGATGGCCACGGCCACCGCCCCGAAGAAGATGGCGAGCAGTGTCAGGTGCACGGCCTGTGCGGCGAAGTTCGCGACGCTGATGCTGTCGAGCTGAGCGCTGCCGCGTACGGCGAGTTGCCCGGCCAGGACGACGACCGCGATCAGTGCGGCGCCCACGATCAGGGCGGCGAGGCGCTCGAGCAGGAGCCGGGTGCGACTGATCGGGTGCGCCAGCAGGAGGTCCAGGTAGCCGGACTCTTCGTCGGCGGAGATCATTCGGGCACCGGTGGCTTCGCCGACGCACAAAGCGTGACCGCACCCTCATCGACCGGTGGTACGCCACCCTCGACCGGTAGCCGCCGCGGAGAGCACGCCTATCCCCACCGGGGGCGTGCCGGCAGCGGACGTCTCGGGGCCGATCCGAGCTCGAGCTCTGCTCCGGCAGACCGTAACCGATCCCCGCTACCACCGCCTGCGCCGGGTGGGCGCGCTTTAGCGCATTGTTTACGCGCACCAGGGACTTTTCGCGATAAGGTGATCGTGGTGCGCCGGGAAGTCTGGTCGGCAAGTTTTTTTCGCATACAAGACCGGACCGAGGCCTCATCATGCGCACCGCATCCCTTTTTCGTCGTGTCAGTCATCGCCACGTGATCGGTTCGAATCACGTTGTCTCGCGGCGCGTGCGATGAAGCACGTGCCCATCGCCACACACGGCATCTACCACGACTCCGGGGACAGCGTTCCGGTCCGCCGTAGCTGCCGGGACCGCCTCGAGCAATGGTCGGTGCCGCACTCCCTCGCGCGGCTCGACACGCCGTTGGGCGCCACCACCGTGCTGTCCGCCGGGACGAGTGCCGGCCGGCCGCCGGTCGTGCTGCTTCCGGGGGCGGGCCTGAACTCCGCAACCACCCTGGCGACCGTGTGCGCGTTACGGGGCCGGCACCGGATCCTGGTCCCGGACCTGCCCGGGGAGCCGGGTCTGAGTTCGTCTCGGCGGCCGCACCGTCATCGCCACTCGTTGCAAACGTACGGTCACTGGCTCGACGCGTTGCTTCCGCAACTGGTAGCCGAACCGCTGATCCTGGTCGGACATTCTCTCGGCGCCGCGATTGCCCTCGCCTCCACGCCCACCGAGCGGGTCGCGAAGCTGGTTCTGCTCAACCCCGCGGGCATCGTCTCCCTGCGCCGCACACCGGAACTGACGTGGTTGCGCACGAAATGGAGCTTCGACCCCACCCTCGAGCACAGTGAGCAACTGCTGTCGTACCTGGAGTCGCCTCGCTCGGTCCCCGACATGGGGTTGGTGAGCTGGTACACGATGATCGCCGAACACTGCTTTCCCGGGAGGCTGCCGCCCCGTCTGCCGGCCGGTACCGTGCTCCGCTGGTCCGGGCGCGTCCCGGTGGTCGTCGCCACCGGTGAGCACGACCGGCTGATCACTCCGGCACGGTTGCGCCCGCGGGTCAGGGAGCTGCTCGGCGTGGATATTCGCATCCTCGACCGGGTCGGGCACCTGGCGTTGCGTGAGGCCCCCGAGACGGTCAGCGAGTTGATCGCCGCCAGTCCGGACATCCGGAGGGAGCCCGTGTGACCAACTTTCGACGTCCCGTCATGGCTGCGATCTCAGTGGAGAATCTCGTCAAGACGTTCGGGCCGACCCGCGCACTGGACGGCCTCGACCTCGAGGTGGGGCCGGGGGAGGTGCACGGATTCCTCGGCCCCAACGGGTCCGGCAAGTCGACGACCATCCGGGTGCTGCTCGGCCTGCTGCGCGCGGATTCGGGCAATGCCCGCCTTCTGGGCGGTGACCCGTGGCGCGACTCGGTGTCGCTGCACCGGCGGCTCGCCTACGTTCCCGGTGAGGTGAACCTGTGGCCCAATCTCACGGGGGTGCGGACACGACGACCGCCATCGAGCTCCTCGATGCTGGTAGAGGCTGGTAGAGGCTGGTAGAGGCTGGTAAAGGCTGGTAAAGGCTGGTAGAGGCTGGCGCGGTGTGAGAGGCCGGTGCTGGTCGCGACGCGGCGGCGGGCGTGTCGTCTGCGGTCAGTTTCGGTCATGCCGCCCCAGATTCCGTATGGTTCCCCGCGGCGAGGGCGTGGTCGCGGCACCGGCGGAACACGGGGCAGTCCTGGCAGCTCCGTCGGCCCGCGCTTCGCGTCGGGCCCGGGCGTGACCGCGTTCCCCGTCCGGGGGGAAGAACACCGACGATTCGATACCGCGACACGCGGCGTCCTCCCGCCAGTCTCCGGCACCGGAGGTGATCTTCTCGGTCGGGGGCGATGAGGGCCCTACGGGCAGCACTGCGGATTCCTTTCGCTCCCGAACTGCGGTCTTACCCACGGGCGGTAGGGCAGCCGAACCCTGAATGCGCGACATATCGCAAATCACATGCCAGGCCGTGGTCATTGCAGCCGCGGCCGGGACGGGTGCGGGTGCCGGTCACCGGCGGGGACCGGCACCGGACGGGCCTTCGGAACGCCCAGGGCGGGCAGGTGGGCGGGTATTGATGTGGCGGAGTATCAGGGCTACCCCGAGGAACGATCCCAAGAGCACGAGAGTCAGGACGAACGGGTCCACGGCAGGGTCTTCCTTCCAATGTCATCGACGCGGATCAGACAAGAGTCGGCCGTCGACCGGCCCCGGGGAAGTATCCGGACTGATTCTTGACGGTATCCATACACCACCTCGGGCGTTCTGTGTCGACAATCGGCGGATGGAGGAGTACCGCACCTTTCGAATACCGCACCCCACCAGTCAACTAGGCGGCGAGCCTGCCCGGGACCGTCCCGCCGCGGCACGGTCCCGGCGCACCTGTTCGCCTATCAGCTCGAACGCGGGGTCATTCCACGGCTGGGGTGGTTCGGCGCCGACGACGCGGTGGTGTGCCACCAGTGCGACTGCACCAACCCCACCCGCATGCGCCTGGGCACCAACGCCGTCAACCGCACCGAGTACCACCTGCCCCGCCGCCCCCTCGCCGACGTCCGCGACCCGGCCGGGCGCATCCGCGCGATCGCCGCCACCATCCACACCGGACTCGTCCGAGGCGACGATCCCGACAGCATCGAAGATGCGGATCCGCTGTGCCGAAGCGGCCGGGCTTCCCCTCACACTGAGGTCACCGCCGGTCCGGCCCCTGCACGCGTAACCGACGGAGAGTGCCGTCGGCACAGGGCCTACCCTGACACGCAGCACTCCCACCCACGGCATGCGTCGATCGCGGCTCCTCGACATTCACCCGGCACTTTTTCGAGTCCGCGCTACGCGACGACTACCTCAGTGCCATGTTGCCGGGTGAACGCCTGCAACTCTATTCGGCCGGGATCTGATGGATACGGCCGTGGGCGACGGAGACCACTTGCGCCGAGTCCAACAGGTCCCTACCGTCGCGACCGACCAACGCCACCACGTGCCCAGCCCTAATATCCTGCGACAGAACAACTCCGGAGCAGAAATGGTCTCCCATCACACCGCGACTGTCGACGATTGGGAAGATCTCGGTGGGGCCGAGCGGGTGGCGGTTCGCGATGGCCGCGGCGACCGGTTCCCCAGCGGTAACGGCGATCGCTGACCCAGCACTGCCCTCCACGATGACGGGCCTCCCGGAGTCGGTGCGATCGACTCCGCGAACCCGGGTCACCGTCACCGCCGCTCGTCCCGTGATCGAGTCACCGAAATCCACAGCAATACGTGGGCGGGGAAGGCGGTTTCGAATGCACGCCTCGTCGACGGCGTTCTCCAGAGCATCCCCGAGTCCGGATGCTCCGTCGCTGTCGGTGCCGCCCGTGGCGATCCCGACATGCAATTCCGTCATCAGCACCTGATGCTCGCGGTGCGTATCGCACATCACCGCGACCGCGGTCAGCATCCGGTCAGAGATGTCGTCCGGGTTCGGTGCGGCATCGCAGCGCAGCCCGGCAACCGCCCGTGCGACGCCGCCGGTGAGCAAAGAACTGGTGCCGCAGAGGACTTCGGTGTGGCGGAACCCGCGCGAGATCGTCGCACCTGCGCCGCGCAGGCCCACTTCGTCGAGCACGTAGGTCGGCGTACCGAACCGATCGGCCACCTCGTCCAGGTCGACGCCGCCGACCGTGATGCGCCCGTGACGATAGTGGGTGGTCACCGGCCACACCGTCGGATCCAACCGGGACGTGGTGGTTCCACGAAGGGAGGGAAGGATGTCGAGAAGTGTCACTGCAGACTCGGCGCCAGCCCAGCCGGCGCAAGCATGCTGTTCGGGCACCATCCGAAGCTGCGTCCACCGTTCAACCTGATCATCTCCAACGTCCCCTGGCCACGCCGCCCGCTGTACTGGAACGGTGCCAGGCTCGACGCGGTGTACCCGCTCTCGATCCCCGTCGACGGGCAGGGACTCAACATCACCTGCACCAGCAACGACGACATCATCTCGTTCGGGATCACCGGATGCCGCCGCACCGTGCCGCACCTGCACACGCTGACCTCCCACCTCGGCCGCGAACTCGACGCACTCGAACACGCCGTGGGCCTCTGACCCCACACGGACCTGCCCTGCCCCGCTTCCCCGACCAACCTTTCCGGTCCTGTCGGCGTGGGACCTCACGTCCATTGAGCTGATGACGTGACGAAACCCCTTCCGGTGAAACCTGATTAATACGATACGAAGGCAAGGAACCATACACATGAACTCATCGAGGACACAGGCCACCCCGGCACACGGACCCGCGGCCCGCACGGGACGATGAGTACCGAGGAGATCAAGGCCCATCTCGAGGCGATGTTCGCGCCCGACCACACCGAACCCGGCGCAGCGATCGGATGCGACGAACCCGGCCCCGGCCAGCGGACTCGGTGACATGCAGCGAGAGACCACCACACCTTTCTGGCCCAGTATCGGGAATCGCGGGCACCGTGCGGAGGGGCCGGCCGCGCGGCGTCTCGCGGACTCCACGGGAGGGCACATCTGGCGGCGCTGCCTGTGCGACGGAGTTCGACGGCGTCACCGCCGACTGACGGCTCAGCAGAGCAGACCCAGAGATGGACGGCGCGCGTTCATCGCGGGGAACGCAGTCCAGGGAATGCCGATGAACACGCCCCTCGCCCACACCGTGCATTCCGCATGCATGGTGCTTGTCGACGCCGATCTGGAGCGATCCGTCATCGCCCGCCTGCGCGAAAATGGCGCGCTGCCTCGGGATGTGGCAATCGTCGATATTCGATCGCATCGCCGCAGTGGGCTCGCCACAGTGCATGCCCTGAGAGCCACGCGATTCGCAGCCGCGCTCATCGGGGTCGGCGCCTTTCACTCCATCGATGATCGAATCGCGTTGCTCGATGCCGGCGCAGATCAGGTCCTACACGGCCCGTGAGCACAGCAGAACTTATCGCCTGGATTCGATCAATACTTCGCCAGACGAGGACCAGACGGCCGGGCGCGCGGGAGGTGAGCACTGCTGATCTTCTCTTGCGAGGGGACCAACCTCCCCCAAGGTCGTTCGACACTAGCACCAGTTCGTGAACACCGGCAATAGCCGATGCCCCTGAAAAGCACATGCAGCGCAGGGCAGTACGGCGCTATACAGGAGATCGCGCACGCCTGCCTGCGCCGAGGAATGGAGAAGTAGTTGCCCACGAATGCCGCACCGGATCCGATGACCCTGCATCCCGTTTCGGGTCAGCCTCGGGTGGTCCTGCTGAAACCTCTGATCGAGAATCCACTGATCGAGGTCGGGGAGTACAGCTACTACGATGATCCCGAGTTCGCGGACGAGTTCGAAACGCGCAATGTCCTGCACCATTACGGGCCGGACCGGCTGATCATCGGCAAGTTCTGCGCGTTCGCGACCGGAACGACGTTCATCATGAACGGCGCAAATCATCGGATGAGCGGAGTCTCGACGTTCCCGTTTCCGATCCTGGGCGGGTCGTGGGCCCAGCACGCCGATCTGCTCGCGGATCTACCGTCGCGGGGCGACACCGTCGTCGGCAACGACGTGTGGATCGGAGGCAACGCGACGATCATGCCTGGCGTCCGCATCGGGCACGGCGCGATCGTGTCGACCGGTTCGGTGGTGACGCGGGACGTGCCGGACTATGCGGTCGTGGGCGGGAATCCGGCCGTCCACATCAAGGACCGCTATTCGGAATCCGAGATCGCCGCACTGGTGCGGATCGCGTGGTGGGACTGGCCGATTTCCGTCGTCACCGAACATGTGCGAACCATCGCCGCAGGCACAGTCGAGCAACTTCAGGATGTCGCCGACAGACTCGGCTGAATCAGCCGCGCGCCGCCTGCGGTGCTTCGGCGTCGAGGTCGAGTTCGCCGTCGTCGGCGAACACGAGGCGTCCGTCGTCGAGAGCGACGGCCCAGCGGTGCACGGGCGCCCAATCACGTCCGAGGAGTCCCTCCGACTGGGACAGGTCCGCGAAATCCTCGATCACGACACCGGGCGCGGGAGCGTCGGAGTCGCGGCGGACCCGAACGCGAGCGCCGACGACGACGTCGGGGCTGTGGGGCTGGGCGGCACTCTTCTGATCAGACATGGGTTCATTCCGCTTTCTGCAGGGTGATGCCAGGGCAAGGGATCATCCGGGCCCGCTGCCGAGAACTCACTACAGACGATTGGCAAATTTTGAGCAAGCCTTGGGTCGCAGTTGTGGGGATCATCACCGGGGCCTTGACGCCCGAAGAACTGCCCGGCCGTTGTCCACAATTTGTACACCAGAGGCATTGACGTCAAGAGGTTACTTCGACATGATTAGGTGTAACTGCTGGTCACACTGACATGGAGGATTTCATGGCACGCTCGACGCTCGCTCTCCGCAATCCGAAGATCACGGATCGCCAGGACACCGGCGCCCGGCTTCTCCAGTCCTCCGCACGCATGTCGTACGACCCGACCGTCGAGGTGGACTGGGACGCACCGGTCTCCGACGACCTGTACGGCCTCACCCCAGAGTGGTCCTCGCTGTACGGCACGCCGATGTGGGACGAGATGACGTTCGAACAGCAGATCACGCTGACGAAGCACGAGGTGTCCTCGATCATGGGCACCGGAATCTGGTTCGAGATGATCCTTCAGCAGATGGTCATCCGGGACATGTACGCCAAGGACGCATCGCAGGCCCACTTCCAGTTCGCGCTGACCGAAGTGGCCGACGAGTGCAGGCACTCGGTGATGTTCGCTCGCACCGCCGAGAAGTTCGGATGCCCCTCCTACGTTCCGCGCAAGTCGGTGGTCACCCTGGGCCGCGGGTTCAAGGCGCTCGCCTCGGGAGAGGTCGCGTACGCCGGCATTCTCGTCGCCGAAGAGATCCTCGACGTCATGCAGCGCGACTGGATGAAGGACACACGCGTCCAGCCGATCGTCCGCGTCACCAGCAAGATTCACGTGGTCGAAGAAGCCCGGCACATGCGCTTCGCCCGGGAGGAGACCCTGCGACGGGCCCAGGGCATGAGCAAGGCGCACCGTGCTGCGAGCCGCGCCTGCATCGCTATCGCGTCCAATCTGATCGTCTCCAGCATGATCAATCCCGCCGTCTACGCGGCAGCCGGACTGGACACCGAACGCGCGCTCCGCGAGGCGAAGAACAACCGATTCCGGGCCGAGAAGATCCGCGAGAGTTCGCAGCCGCTCATGCGGTTCCTGGACGACGCCGATCTGCTGGGCGGTCCTTCCCGGCACCTCTACAAGCGCGTGAACATGCTCTGAGGCGCTCCGCACCCGTGCGCCTTTCTGGTAGCACCCACTACCAAAAAGGCGCACGGGCGGCGAAGCCGCCTACCCACGCAACCGCGGCGCCAGATCCCGCTCGAAGAGTTCCAGGAACCGCTTCTGATCGTGGCCGGGAGCGTGGAACACCAGGTGGTTCAACCCGGCATCGAGATACGGGCGGATCTGCGCCACCGCCTCATCCGGATCCGACGCCACGATCCACCGCTTCGCGACCTGCTCGATCGGCAACGCATCCGCCGCCTTCTCCATCTCGATCGGATCGTCGATCGAATGCTTCTGCTCCGGTGTCAACGACAACGGCGCCCAGAACCGCGTGTTCTCCAGCGCCAACTCCGGATCCGTGTCATACGAAATCTTGATCTCGATCATCTTGTCGATCTCCGCGACATCACGGTCGGCCTTCTCCGCCCCCTCCGCGACCGCAGGCATCAACTTCTCCGTGTACAGCTCCATGCCCTTCCCGGACGTGCAGATGAACCCGTCGCCGCTACGACCGGCGTACCGGGCCACCACCGGACCCCCGGCGGCGATGTACACCGGAATCCCACCCTCGGGCACGTCGTAGATCGACGCCCCCTTCGTGGTGAAGTACTCCCCCTCGAAGTCGACCCGGTCGCCGAGCCACAGCTCGCGCATCAACCGGACCGCCTCCCGCAGCCGCGCGAATCGCTCCTTGAACTCCGGCCACTGACCCGCGAAACCTGTCGCGATCTCGTTGAGCGCCTCACCGGTACCCACGCCGAGCATGATCCGCCCCGGGTACAGACACCCCATCGTCGCGAACGCCTGCGCCACCACCGCCGGGTTGTACCGGAACGTCGGCGTCATCACCGACGTCCCCAACTGCAACCGCTCCGTCCGCTCCCCGACCGCCGTCATCCACGCCAACGAGAACGGCGCATGACCACCCTCGTGCCGCCACGGCTGGAAATGATCCGACACCGTCGCCGAATCCATACCGTGCGCCTCCGCCAGAACACCCAGCTCCACCAACTCCCGCGGACCGAACTGCTCCGCGGACGCCTTGTAACCGAGCTTGAGTTCGTGGGCCACCGTGTACTCCTTCGTCTTCGCGTCCGGTTCGCGAGATGCAAACCTCTTCTGCAGGTTAGAGCGCGGCCACCAGGCTGGCGAGCGCCGCTCCCAGTGCCACCACCGTCAGTGTCACCGCGAACAGCCACAGCTCGTGGGGCGGCGGCATCGGTGCGCCGTCGCGCAGGGCCTTCTCGACCTGCGACCACCGCCGCATGCCGACGAGGGCCGCGGCTGCGGCGAGACCGATCAGGATCAGGCCGAGGGTCGTCCGCACCCACCCCGTGCTGAATTCGGGGACCAGGTGGATCATCGCGATGCCACCGGCCAGAAGTGCAAGCGAACTCCGCATCCAGGCGAGGAACGTCCGCTCGCTTGCGAGGGTGAAACGTTCGTCGGGCCGGTCGTTGTCGGTCACCGAATCATCTTTACACCGGTTCGCTGGAACCGCACCAAGCAGGTACCCCGCAGACCTAGATTGGAAGGGCAGGCCACAGCCAGGGGGCGTCCATGCGAACGTTCGAAGCTCTGCGATCCTCGATCTCTCTGCGTGTACTGGCGGTGATACTGCTGGTCGTATCCGTGTGGGCGGTGCTCGGCCCGCCGTCGGCGTCCGCCGAGCCCCGCATCACCAGGGTGGACGTGTATTCGGAGTCGATGGGCCGGTGGGTGGCCAACGACGTCATCTCTCCCGCATCGGGTGCTCCGGCGCCCACCTTCTACCTGCTCACCGGGATCGGCGGCGGGTCGGACGGGATCTCCTGGTTCAACAACACCGGTGTGCGGGACTTCTTCGCCGACAAGCACGTCAACGTGGTAATGCCGATCGGCGGCCAGTACAGCATGTACACCGACTGGGATGCCGACGACCCGGTCCTCGGCCGGAACAAGTGGCAGACGTACCTGACGACCGAACTCCCCGCCGCCATCGACAGCCGCTTCGCGACCACGGGGGCGAACGCCATCGGCGGGGTGTCGATGGCAGGCGGCGCGGTACTCGACCTCGCCATTCAGGCTCCGGGTTTCTATCGTGCCGTCGGCTCGTACAGCGGGTGTGCCGCGACGAGCGGACTGCTGGGCCAGGCGATGGTGCGGTCGATGGTGGAACTGCGGGGCGGCGGCAATGCGGCCAACATGTGGGGCTCCGCCATGGATCCGCGGTGGCGGGTACACGACCCGATGCTGAATGCCGAACGACTGCGCGGCACAGAATTGTTCGTCTCGAGCGGCAACGGGCTTCCCGGCAGCATCGACAACCACGACCCCGTGCTGGTGGTGCCCCAGACGATCGGCGGCAGCGTCGTCGAGATGGTGACCAACGTGTGCGCGGCCGCGTTCCAGTCGCGGCTGCACTCGCTGGGGATTCCCGCCACGTTCGCCTATCTGTCGCAGGGCACGCATTCGTGGGGGCTGTTCGAGACCGAGTTACGGGAGTCCTGGCCCGTCATCGGCAGTGCGATCGGGGCGTGACCCCAGGGAGCGCTCCAGGATCGGCCCGATGACCGCGAGGGCTTCCGGTGTGGTCATCCGCAGGTGGTCGCACTCCACCTTGTGTTCGACGATCACGCCGGTGATCGCGGGCTGCCAGACACTCGGCGACGGCCGTTCGCCTTCCTCCCCGTCGGCGGACTGCGCGGCGCTGAAGAACAACAGGTCGCCGTCGAACACTCGCGGCCGGTATCCGGTGGAGATCTGCTTCGAGTTCTCCAGGCCGGTGCTGATGCGACCGAGGAGGGTAGACGCGAAAGCGGGGTCGCGGCCGAAGGATCGTCCGAGCATCTCGACCAGTTGCTCGCGGTACGACATGCCGGTGTCGCCCTCGCCCTCGAACTCGACACCCAGCCCGTGCAGCCACTCCTCGGCGTTCACCTCGAGGTCACCGAAGTTTTCGCCCTCCGCGACGTAGCTGTCCATCATCGCGAGTGTGCCGACCTCGGCGCCGGACTCACGGAGTTCGACGGCGACGGCCTGGGCGATGACACCGCCGAGGGACCAGCCCAGCAGGTGGTAGGGCCCCTGCGGCTGCACCGCGCGCATCTCGACGACGTATCGGTGGGCGAGCTGCGCCATCGACTCGAACGTCGTTCCGCCACTGAGGATCGGCAGCTGCAGCCCGTACACCGGGCGGTCGGGCGAGACGTATTTCATCAGTCCGGCGTATCCCAACGCGAGTCCGCCCGCCGGGTGCACGCAGAACAGCGCGGGTTGCGCACCGGACGCCCGGAACGGAACGACGACGTTCAGCACGTCGTCCGCCGGCATGCTTCCGAGCGCCGACGGGTCGACGATGCGGCGAGCCAGGCCCTCCGGGGTGGGGTTGCGGAAGATCCATTGCAGCGCGACGTCGGTGCCGAGCAGGTCGCGGAGCGCGGACGCCACCCGGGTCGCGACGAGCGAGTTCCCGCCCAGTTCGAAGAAGTCGTCGTCGGCTCCGACGCGTTCGATGCCGAGGACGTCGGCGAAGACCTCCGCCACCGCCTCCTCGACCGGGGTGGCGGGTGCCCGGAATTCTCTGGGCGCGAGCACCGGTGCGGGTAGCGCTCGCCGGTCGAGCTTGCCGGTGCGGCCGACGGGCAGCCGGTCGAGCACCACCAGCTGGGCGGGCACCATGTACGGGGCGAGGTGGGATCCGGCGTACCGGAGTACCCCGGCGGTGTCGATGCTCGCCCCGGCTTCGGCGGTCACGTATCCCACCAGCCGGTCGCCGGTGCCGCTGTGCACGGTGACCGCCGCGCGGCCGACGCCGTCGCAGCGGGCCAGCACCGATTCGATTTCACCGAGTTCCACCCGCTGGCCCCGGATCTTCACCTGGAAGTCGTTGCGTCCCACGTACTCCAGTCTGCCGACCTCGCTCCACCGCACGAGGTCGCCGGTCCGGTACATGCGGGAGCCGGGTTCGCCGAACGGGTTCGCCACGAAGGACGCGGCCGTCAGCGCCGACCGCCGGTGGTAGCCGCGCGCGAGCCCCGGCCCCGCGACGTACAGTTCCCCGATCACCCCCACCGGAACGGGCTGCAACCATGTGTTCACCACGATCACGTCGACGCCCCGCCCCGGGCCTCCCACGTTCACCGGTTCGTCCGGCGACAGCACCTCGCTGATCGTGGTCTGCACCGTCGCCTCGGTGGGTCCGTATCCGTTGAAGACGAATCGTCCCGGGGTCCAGCGGTCGGCCAGTTCGGGTGGGAACCGCTCGCCCGCGACGGCGAGAATCCGCAGGGACGGAACGTCCTCGGGGCGGAGGGTGTCCAGGATCGTGGGTGTGAAGAATGCGTGCGAGACGTGTTCGCTCGCGAGGAGTTCGGCCAGTTCCCGTCCCCCGAGGACCGTCGGTGGCACGACGACCAGTGTCGCGCCGACGGCGAACGCCATCAGCAGTTCGAACAACGACGCGTCGAAGCTCGGTGACGCCAGATGCGACACCCGCGCACCGTGCATGGATGCGAACCGTTCCCGTTCCTCGACTGCGAGATTCGCGAGTCCGCCGTGCGTGAGCACGACCCCCTTCGGTGTTCCCGTCGACCCCGACGTGTAGAGCAGGAACGCGGCGTGGTCGACTCTCAGCGGACGCGGACGGTCGGCGTCGGTCACCGGGTCGCTGGAGTACCCGTTCGCCACCTCGGGATCGTCGAGCAGCAGCCACGGCACCACGCCGGGCAACCGGTCACGGTGCGCCGTCACCGTCAACCCGACCACCGCGCCCGAATCCTCTAGCATACCGCCGGTGCGCGCGGGCGGCAGGGCGGGATCGACCGGCACGTACGCCGCCCCCGATTTCGCGACCGCCCACACCGACAGCACCCATTCGAGCGATCGCGGCACGCCGATCGCGACGAAGGCGTCCGGTCCGGCACCCCGACGGATCAGCGCCCTGGCCAGTCGGTTCGACCGCTCGTCGAGTTCCCGGTAGGACACGGTGACGCCTTCGCACGACACTGCGGTCGCCCCCGGTGCGAGCGCAGCGCCCGCGGTGAGGACGTCCGGGAGCGTGCGTTCCGCGGCCGCGGGAAAGCCGCGCATGGGTACGAGTTCGTCCCGTTCGAGGGCGTCGAGGATCTCGAGGTCGCCGACCCTGATCGACGGGTCGGTGACGGCGGTGTCGAGCATCCGGACGAACCGGTCGGCCAGGCCGGCGACGGTTTCGGCGTCGAAAAGGTCGGTGGCGTAGGTGAAACCGGCCGTGATGCCGGCCGGTGTTCCGTCGTCCGTGTACTCCTCGGACAACGTCAGCTGCAGGTCGAACCTGGCGATCGTCGCACCGAGGTCGATGCCCTCGACCTCGACGCCGGGCAGCGAAAGGTCGGGGCGCTCGACATTCTGGAACTCGAGCAGCACCTGGAACAGCGGTGAGTGTGCCGTCGAGCGGGGCGGATCGAGCGCTTCCACGACCTTCTCGAACGGCACCTCCGCGTGGGCGTACGCACCGAGATCGACGTCGCGCACCTGCTCGAGCAGTTCGGAGAACCGGCTCGCGTCGGAGACGACGGTCCGAAGCACCACGGTGTTGACGAACATCCCGATCACGTCGTCGAGGGCGGCCTCGCCGCGCCCGGCGACCGGGGTGCCGACGGCGATGTCCTCGGTACCGGACATCCGCGCGAGGAAGGCGGCCAGGGCGGCGTGCGCGACCATGAACACGGTCGACTGGTGCGTGGACGCCGTCGCCAGCAGCCGGCGGTGCAGAACGGCGTCGATCTCGAATCCGACCCTGCTCCCGTCGGGTGTGCGTTGCATCGACCGCGGGCGGTCGGCGGGCAGGTCCAGGGCGGCGGGGAGGCCGGACAGCGTGGTGCGCCAGTAGTCCAGTTGCTGCGACACCATCGACTGCGGATCGTCCTCCGACCCGAGGAGCTGACGCTGCCAGAGCGTGAAGTCGGCGTACTGGACCGTGGGCGGGTGCCACTCCGGGGTGTATCCGGCCGCCCGCGCGGTGTACGCCACCATCATGTCGCGGGCGAGCGGGACCATCGACACTCCGTCCGCAACGATGTGGTGGACCACGACCAGCAGCACGCGATCGGTGCCGGAGATCTCGAACACGGCGGCCCGCAACGGGATCTGCCCAGTGACGTCGAACCCCTCCGAGACCGCCGCCGACAGCCGTTCCCGCAACTCCTCGTCGCTCGGCACCGGTGTGACGGGCAGGTCCGGCACCGAATCAGCAGCAGGGAGGATCACCTGCACCGGTTCGTCGCCGGCCATCGGGAAGCGGGTGCGGAGCGATTCGTGGCGCTTCACCACATCGGATACCGCGGCCCGCAGTGCCCCGAGGTCGAGTGCGCCGGTGAGCCGGAACGCCATGGCGATGTTGTAGGCGGGCGAAGAGGTGTCGAACTGGTTGAGGAACCACATGCGGGTCTGCGCCAGGGACAGGGGAATGCGTTCGGGGCGCGGCGCTGCCCGCAACTCCGGCCGGTGCGTCAGCACACCCGCTTTCGCCGCGCGCGCGGCGAAAGCCGTCACGGTCGGTGCCTCGAACAGGGCGTGCACGCCGACGTCGACGCCGAGAGCGGCATCGACCCGGGCGACGACCCGGGTGGCCGACAGCGAGTCTCCGCCCAACCGGAAGAAGTCGTCGTCGGCACCGACGCAATCGACACCGAGGACGTCGCCGTACACCTCGGCGACAACGGACTCGAACGGGGTTGCCGGAGCGCGGAATCGACGCGCCGGAGCTTCCGGTGCGGGGAGTGCGGCACGATCCAACTTCCCACTCGCCGTCACCGGCAACTCCCCCAACACCACCACCACCGACGGCACCACACCCCCCGGCAACACCGACCCCGCAAACTCCACCACCACACCCGGATCCACCCGCACCCCCACCTCCGGCACCACATACCCCACCAACCCACCACCCTCACCCACCACCACCGCAGCAGCCACCACCCCCGGACACCGCACCAACACCGACTCCACCTCCCCCAACTCCACCCGCTGTCCCCGCACCTTCACCTGAAAATCAGCACGCCCCACAAACACCAACGACCCCAACCCATCCCACCGCACCAAATCCCCCGTCCGATACAACCGCGACCCC
>NZ_JAAXPA010000080.1 GCF_012396235.1 Rhodococcus opacus
GAGGGATATGGAACGCGCACAGGTTCCTTTCCGGAGTTTCGTGCTGCTGCCTGAGGTTTTCCCACTGATCGGTGTGTCGTTGATCTTCGAGGTGTAAGCCCGCGAGTTAAGGTACTGCCACGAAACCCTTGGTGTGAGGAAGGTGTGCGGTGGGTGACGGGCGACTGCGGGTGATCCCGGGCGAGGTCACACCGGGCGTGGCGATGCGAGATCCGCAGCGGTTCCAGGCCGAATGCGTGGAGGCGTTCGTCGCGTCGTGGACCGTGCGTGGGTTCGCGGACTCGACGATCGCGAACGATGTCGGTGTGCTGGAGCGGATGCTGGCGGGGCTGGGTCGGCCGGTGTGGGAGGTGACCGCCGCCGATGTCGACCGGGTGGTGGGCGAGCTGGCCAGCTCGGGTCGAGCGGTGTCGACGCGTCGGAACTACGTGCAGGTGTTCAAGGGCTTTCACCGGTTCCTCGAGGTTCGCAAAGCGGCGGAGATCGAGGCAGCGTTCGGCGTGCGGCTGGCCTGTCCGCTGGACGAGTTCAACGCCGCCCGACACGTCGGCGACGACTCGCCAACCGCGAACCCGCCGCCGGCGCCGGAGCGGGTGGCGGCATTCTTCGAGTTCCTCAAGGCGCGAATTGCAACGGCGCGCAAGTACGGCCCGGCCGCGCGGGACTACGCATTGTTCCGCACGCTGTATCACGCCGGAGTGCGCGCCGAGGAGGTGGCGATGCTCGACCGCGGCGACGTGCACTTCGGGCGTGGCACGTTCGGCAAACTGCATGTGCGCTTCGGGAAGGGCGCCAAGGGATCCGGGCCGCGGCCGCGCTGGGTACCGATGCTGGACGGGCTGGATCTGGTGTTGCGCTGGTATCTCGATGACGTGCGCGGCCGGTTCCCGGACAGCTCGGTGCTGCTGTGTGACGAGTCCGGCGGCCGGATGGCCGCGGCCACGATCCGCAATCGGTTGCGGCACTTGATGAGCGTGGAGGGTCGGCCCGAAGCGGAGTGGTTCAGCCCGCACGGGATGCGGCGCGCGTGCGCCACACACAACTACGAGCGCGGCGTGGATCTGGTTGCTATACAACAACTTCTAGGGCACTGGACGGTGGCGTCGACCATGCGGTATGTGCGCCCGTCGGAAACGTTCATCGAAGACGCCTACCAGCGCGCGATCTCGGCGACGCTGACCGAGTTGACTGGACAGGAGTGAGCATGCAGATCAGGTGGAAACTCCGGATGGCCGCCGCCCACCGCGAGGTCTGGACCGGCACCCAGCTGCAACGGCTGCTCGCGGAGAAGGCCGGATTGGAACTGTCCTCGGCGTCGGTGTCGGCGTTGTTCACCAAACAACCCAGCCAGATCAAGCTGACCACCCTGATCGCGCTGTGCACCGCCTTGGACTGCACACCGAACGACCTGTTCGACATCGATACCACCCCAGTCGCACAACCGATCTCGTCGAACCCGACCAAGGTCGCGGCGAACGACACACAGGCATCGCGGCGGGGCCGGTCGATGCCGCCGATCTGAGCATGACCCTCCGGATCCGGGACTGCCGTCGCTGCGGCCGCGCGGTCGGCAAACCCGACCGTGACCTGTGTGCACGCTGCCACTGGGCGGCCTCGCACGCCCCGGTCACACACCGCTGCCCGGGCTGCGGTGCCGACCGGGTCCTGCAACCGGACACCGACCGCTGCGTGCGCTGCTCGCGCACCTGCCGGATCTGCGACGCGCCGGTGCTGTTCGTCGCCCGAGACCTGTGCAAGGAATGTCTCCGACGGCAACGGCGAGACGCCGATCGAGCCGAATGCCCGCGCTGCGGCAAACGCCGGGACTTGCGATCCGACACCGGCTACTGCGGCCCGTGTTCACATCCGGGCCGGCCACCGAATCCGGATACAGCCTGCGTCGACTGCGGCCGGGTCACCCGACTGACCGGCGCCGGGCGGTGCCGACCCTGTTGGGAACGCTCGCCGCACAGGATCACCGTCCGCGCCGCCAATCTCGCTGAAACACTGGATGATCCGCCCAGCTGGCTGGGCGGATTCGCCGCCTACCTGGTCGGCCGCCATCACCCCAGCCGCGCGTGCGCCATGCTCACCCGACTCGGCAAACACCTGACCGACGATGCCCCGGTGCATCCGCAGGCACTCCTGGACGCTGTCGCCGCCGATGTGCCGCTCGCGCGGGCCCTCGAGGACTTCCTCACCGCGAGCAAGCTGGCACTGCCGCCGGACCGGGAGGAACGCCGCGCCGCCGCCCGCCGCCAGTCCCGCATCGACGCCGTGCCCGCACCGCTACGACCTGCGGTAATCGGGTTCGCCGAGCACCTGGTCGCCGGCCGCGACCGTGCCCGCCGCACCGGCACCCACCCGCGCGGGCACGCCACGCTCGAAGCGCGCTTGACCGCCCTGCGCGACTTCACCGAGTTTCTGACCACCCGCCGCGGCAAAACCGACTGGGCCGTCGTCGATGTCGGCGACATCGAAGCGTTCCTGCACGCACATCCCCGCCGGCGCTCCTTCTATCTGACCGGTCTGCGGCAGTTCTGCCGCTACGCGCTGCGCCGACGGTTGATGCTCATCAATCCCACCGCCGGGGTGCAAGCGCCACAGACCATGGCATTCCGCGGACCGACGCTTCCCGTCGACCGCCAGCGCGAATTGTTCCGGCGATGGAGCACCGACCCCCACGTGCACCCACACGAGGCGTTCGTCGGGCTTGCCGCCCTGCTGCACGGCGCGACCACCCAGGACCTGCAGCACCTCGCCGACGACGACATCGACCATGACCAGCACCGCATCAGGCTGGGGCGTCGACCGCATCCCACACCGTTGGACCCGTGGACCTGGACCGCGCTGCAACGCTGCCTGCAGCACCGTCGGAACCTGGGCAGCAGTAACTCCCATGTGCTGATCACCATGCAGACCAAGGCCACCCGCACGGCCGCCTCCGACAGCTACGTCAAGCACACCCTGCGCGCGGTCGGTATCCAACCCAGAATCCTGCGCTCCACCCGGCTGGTCGACCTCGTCGGCACCGTCGATGCGAAACTCGTCGCCGCCGCTTACGGCATGCGCAACGAGGCCGTCATCGCCTACCTCTCCGACCACGTCGACACCGCCCGCCTGCCGAACCCGTGACAGTTCAGGCGTCACCTCGCACACGTTCGCGCGAACATGTGCGCTTT
>NZ_JAAXPA010000081.1 GCF_012396235.1 Rhodococcus opacus
GGTCGGGGATGAGGATGCGCCAGGAGACGCCGTCGGTGGCGAGGTGGTGGATGGTGATGAGGAGGTGTCCGGGTTGGGTGCGGGGGTCGAGCCAGACGAGTTGGAGCATGATCCCGTTCTCGGGATCGAGTCGGTGCGTTGCGGCGTCGAGTTGCGCGCGTGCCATCGCGGCGAGGTCGTTGTCGGAGTGCGTCTCGACCGCGACGTGGGTGATGAGGGGTGCGGCCGCGATTGTTCCGGCCGGTGGGATCTCGAGGACGGTGTCCTGGTCCGATATCCCGCGCCGGAGTCGGGCTCGGAGCATGTCGTGGTGGTCGAGGACCGTCTGCACGGTGGCGGTGAGGGTGTCGGTGTCCAGGTCGGGTGGTGCGGTGAGCAGGACTGCTTGGCAGTACGTGTCGAGGTTGCCGCCGCGTTCGATCAACCACCGCGCGATCGGCACGAGCGGTGCGGTCCCGACACCACCGCCGGGAAGCTCGGCCAGCACGTCCGGGTTCCGGGTGGCCGCCACCTCGGCGAGTGCGGCCACGGTCTGGTGCTCGAAAACGTCGCGGGGAGTAACGAAGACACCGTCCTCGTGGGCACGGGCCACCAATTGGATGGCCATGATGCTGTCGCCACCGAGTGCGAAGAAGGATTCGTCGGCACTCACGGACGGCACGCCGAGGACCTCCGCGAAAACCGCGGCGAGGGCCGTCTCCGTCACGGTCGCCGGAGCGCGACCCGTGGCGACGTGTTCGGCGAAGTCGGGTGCGGGCAACTGCCGGCGATCGAGCTTGCCGTTCGGGGTCAGCGGCAGGCGGTCCAGGACCACCAGCGTTGCCGGCACCATCTGCGGTGCGAGAGTCGTTCGGGCGAAGCCGAGGACGCGACCGATGTCGACAGTCCTCGTCTGTGCACCGTCCCGGGCGGGCACGACGTACCCGATCAGGCGCTCGGCGCCTCGGTCGTCGGAACGAACCGACACCGCGGCCTGTGCGACATCCGGGTGGCGGACGAGCGTGGCCTCGACCTCGCCGGGCTCGATTCGGTAGCCGTGCAGCTGAACTTGGGCATCACTACGTCCGAGGAACTCGAGTTGACCCTGCGCGGTCCAACGTGCGAGGTCACCGGTGCGGTACATGCGTTCTCCGCGCCCGGCCGGGTCCGCCACGTACCGGGTCACCGTCAGCCCGGACCGGTGCAGGTACCCACGGGTGACCTGGTTCCCGGCAACGTACATCTCGCCGGTCACTCCGGTGGGTACGGGGTGGAGCCGCCGGTCGAGGACGTACACGCGCAGCCCCGGAACGGCCCGGCCGATGACCGACCGCGCAGCGGGACGGGTATCGCCGAGGGGATGCCTGGTCACGTGCACGGTGGTCTCGGTGATGCCGTACATGTTCACGAGCTGCGGTCGGGTTGGTTGGTGCCGGTCGAGCCAGTCGACGAGGTGACCGTGCTCGAGGGCTTCGCCGCCGAAGACGACGCACCGCAACGCCAGGTCGGTCGGCTGGTTCCGTTCCGCCGCGGCCAACTGGGCGAACGCGGTGGGCGTCTGGCACAGGACCGTCACCCGCTCCCGGCCGAGCAGGCCCAGGAACTCGTCGGGTGACCGCGCGGTGACGGTGTCGACGACGACGAGGCGGCCACCGTGCAGGAGGGCGCCCCACAACTCCCATACCGAGAAGTCGAAGGCGGCCGAGTGGAAGAGCGTCCACACGTCGGTCTCGGCGAACTCGAACGCAGTCCGCGTGTTGTCGAACAGCGTCGCGACATTGCGGTGTGTCACCACGACACCTTTCGGGCGTCCGGTCGACCCCGACGTGTACACGACGTACGCGACCGCGTCGGGGGTGAGCCCGGCCCGTCGCTCCGGATCGGTGATCGGTTCCGGCGACAGATCCATCAGGCACCCGCGTGTGTCCGCGTCGTCGACGAGCACCGTGGGCAGGTCCCTCCGCAAGCGGGCCGCGTGGTCGGTAGAGGAGACGAGACACACCGGGGCAGCGTCGGACATCGTGGCGTCGAGCCGGTCCGCCGGGTGACCGACGTCGAGGGCGAGGTAGCCGGCTCCCGCTTGCTGTGCGGCCAGCAGGGCGACGACCAGATCGATCGAGGGTGGCAGTGCTACGGCGACGACCGTGTCGGGGGCGGCGCCCAGTTCGACGAGACGCCGGGCGAGTCGGTAGACGCGGGCACCGAGTGCCGCGTAGGTGAGCGTTTCGTCGGCATCGGTCAGCACCGATTCGCCGGCGAAGCGGTGGACGGACCGAGTGAACCGGTCGGCGAGTGTGGCCTCGGCTGGTTCCGCCACGGGCGAAGGGGTATTCCACCCGGTCGTCAGCGTGGCCCGTTCGGTGGCGTCGAGGAGGTCGACGTCCCCGACTGGCCGGGCGGGGTCCGCGGTCACCGAGTCGAGGAGCCGGAGGAAGCGCACCGCGACACTCTCGACGGTGGTGCGGTCGAAGATGTCGGTGGCATAGGTCAACGCGGCCGACAGGCCGGGGTGTGCGGGGTCCGCATGTTCGCGGAGGGTGAGCTGAAGGTCGAACTTCGCGAGGGGCGGAGCGTCCTCGGCGACCGTCACCGTCAGGTCCGGCAGCTCGAGGTGGAGTGGTACCTCGGTCCCATAGTCGATCAGGACCTGGAACAACGGTGTGTGCGTCGTGGACCGCTCCGGCGCCAGCACGTCGACGAGCATCTCGAAGGGCACGTCGGCGTGCATGAATGCACCGAGGTCCGCATCGCGGGTTCTGGTCAGCACTTCGCGGAACGAATCGGCCGAGTCGACCGGGGTCCGGAGGACGAGCGTCCCGACGAACATGCCGACGAGTTGGTCCAGCCGGGGATCGGGGCGGCCGGCGACGGGGGTGCCGATCACGACGTCGTCCGTGTCGCACAGGCGGGCGAGGAGGACCGCGAAGGCCGCATGCAGAGTCATGAACGTGGTCGCCCCGGTGCTCCGCGCGAGCGCACGCAGGCGGCGGTGTACGTCGGCGGGGATCTCGAATCGGACCGACTGGCCGTGGAACCGCACTCGCAGAG
>NZ_JAAXPA010000082.1 GCF_012396235.1 Rhodococcus opacus
TCCGCCTCCTCGGCCTCGTGGCGCAATCGTTCCAGCTCTCCCCGCAGCTCCTGCACCCGCCGGATCGCCTGCCGCTCCGCCTCCCACTGAGCGTGCCGGGCGTCGGCCTCGGCCCGTAGATCGGCCAGCTCCTTACGCAGCTCTTCGAGGCGCGCCTTGCTGGCCGCGTCCGTTTCCTTGGACAGCGCGGCCTCTTCGATCTCCAGCCGGGTCACCTTCCGGGTGAGCTCGTCGAGTTCGGCGGGCATCGAATCGATTTCGGTGCGTAGCCGGGCACACGCCTCGTCCACCAGATCGATCGCTTTGTCCGGAAGGAAGCGGTCGGTGATGTACCGGTGCGAGAGGGTCACGGCGGCCACCAGTGCGCCGTCCTGAATCTTCACGCCGTGAAACACCTCGAGGCGTTCTCGAAGTCCGCGCAGAATCGAGATCGCATCCTCGGCGCTGGGCTCGTCGACGAGAACGGTCTGGAAGCGACGCTCCAGTGCGGCATCGGATTCGATGTGCTTGCGATACTCGTCGAGAGTGGTGGCACCGATCATGTGCAGTTCGCCGCGGGCGAGCATCGGCTTGAGCATGTTGCCGGCGTCGAGAGATCCCTCGCCGCCGACTGATCCCGCACCGACCACTGTGTGTAACTCGTCGACGAACAACAGGATGTGCCCCTCGGCCGCCTTTACCTCGGACAGCACCGCCTGCAGTCGCTCCTCGAACTCGCCGCGGTACTTCGCGCCGGCCACCAGGGAACCCATGTCGAGCGAGAAGATCGTCTTGTCGCGCAGGCCCTCGGGCACGTCGCCGCGGACGATCCGCTGGGCGAGGCCCTCGACGATCGCGGTCTTACCGACGCCGGGGTCGCCGATCAGCACCGGATTGTTCTTCGTCTTCCGGCTCAGGATCTGCGTTACCCTGCGGATCTCGGCATCTCGGCCGATGACCGGATCGAGTTTGCCTGCCCGCCCCTCGGAGACGAGGTCGCGTCCGTACTTCTCCAGAGCCTCGTACGCCCCCTCCGGGGTCGCCGAGGTGACGCGTTGATTGCCGCGCACTTTCGTCAGCGCCGTGAGGAAGGCCTCTCGTGTGACCCCATGACTGGCGAGGACCCGCCCCGCCGCACTGGCCGACCCCTCCTCGGAGAGGGCCATCACGAGATGCTCCACCGACACGTAGGAATCCTTGAGTCGCTTCGCCTCCCGCTCCGCGGCGTCGAGCAGCTTGGCCAAACGCTGGGTGATCATCACCTGACCGGGCGTCGCGCCGGGGCCGCTGACCTTCGGCCTGCGCGACAGTTCACGTTCCAGGTCGGATCGCAGGGCATCGACGTTCGCGCCGGCCTGCTCGAGCAGTCGGGGGACCAACCCTTCCTGCTGATCGACCAACGCGAGCAGCAGGTGCTCTCCGTCGACCTCGGTGTGACCCATTCTGGTCGCGACGTTCTGGGCTTCCTGCAGGGCTTCTCGTGACTTTTCAGTCAGGCTGCCGGTGTCCATGGGGGTGTCCTCCTTCTGCGGGAAGCTGCTTCGAGTTTCTCGATTCGATCCAGCAGATCGAGCACGAGCCCGATTGCCGAGTAGTTCAGGCCCAGACCGGTCCGCAGCCGTTGGATGCGGGCGGCGTGGGCCACTTCGGACGGTTCGAACGACATCTCGCCGCCGGCGGCGCGGTGGGCGTCGAGCAGGCCGAGAGCCACAAGCTTTCGTGCCAGGTCGGGGTGCAGCCCGGTACGTTCGGCGAAGGCATCTGGCGACAATCCGGCACGGCGAACCAATACGTACTGGGTGACCGGGGTCGGGGTGCTCATGTCTCTTTCCTCGGATCGAAGTTCGATTCGGTGGCCAACTGCTCGAACAGCTCGCGTTCGCGTGCTGTCGGTTTCGGCGGCACCATCACCTTGATTTCGGCGTAGAGGTTGCCGTTGGCGCCCCGCGGATTGGGCATTCCCTCTCCGCGCAGGCGTAGCTTCCGTCCCGTCGACGAGCCCGGCACCACTTTGACTTTCGCCTCGCCACCCGGGGTGGGAATGACGACGGTCGACCCGAGGACCGCCTCCCATGGCGATACGGGCAGGTCGACGTAGATGTCCCGGCCCTGGACGCGGAACCGGGAATGCGGCTTGATCCGCACCACGAGGTACAGATCCCCGGGCGGCGCGTCACCGTTGCCCCGGCCGCCTTGCCCGGCCAGCCGGATTCGCTGGCCGTCCAGGACACCGGCCGGAATGTCGACGTCGTACTGCCGTCCGTCCAGTCTGAGAGTGCGTTTGCCGCCCCGATACGCCTCTTCCAGGGGCAGTTCCAGTTCCGCTTCCTGATCGGCGCCGGGAATCGGCCCGTACCCGCCACCGCCGCCGAACATCTGCCCGAAGAGGTCCTCGAAGTCGACGCCGCCCTCGCCACCGACACCGTGACCGAAGTGCACCCTTCTGCCCCCGCCCCCACCGCCGTACCCGCCGCCGAACCCGCCGCCGCCGTACCCACCGGCGCTTGCCCGGACCCGTTCGTCGTAGTCCTCGGGCACACGCCGGAAGTCGTCACCGAATCGGTCGTAGCGTTTCCGGGTGTCCGGGTCGGACAACACCTGGTAGGCCTCGTTGGCCTCCTTGAACTTGTCCTCCGCAGTGGGGTCCTTGTTCACGTCGGGGTGGTACTTGCGGGCCAGCTTGCGGTAGGCCTGCTGGATTTCGTCGGTGCCGGCGCCCCGCGGGACCCCGAGCACTTCGTAGTAGTCACGCGCCATCGGTGCTCACCCCTCGGGGCGGCTGACGACCACCGCGGCGGGTCGCAGCTGCCGCCCGTTCTCTCCATAGCCCGGGCGCAAGACCTCGATCACGGTCCCGGAGGGAAGGTCGGGTTGGGCCACCACACTGACCACTTCGTGGAGCTCCGGGGAGAACGGCACACCGACCTCGTCGTGGCGCTCGAAG
>NZ_JAAXPA010000083.1 GCF_012396235.1 Rhodococcus opacus
AGGCGCGGGAGTGAAAGCGTCGCGGAAATTCCGGCTCCCTCGTCGAGGCGTCGTGCGGCGGCGTCGATGTCGCCGCGTAGCGCCTTTATCCGTGCCCCGGTTCCGTAGGTGATCAGCATGATGTCCACGACTCCGCCTTCGGAGCCGAGTTGATGGCTTTCGTCGAGGAGGTGTTCGGCGTCGTCCAAGTTGCCGCGCTCGTATAGCAGTTCACCGAGCGCCGCGCCGGCAAGTCGGATGGAGTAGTTGGTTCCGGTCTCTCGCGCCAAGCGGAGCGCCTCACGAAAGTAGTCCTCGGCAGCTGGGATGTCGAGTTGTTCGCGTGCGGCGATGCCAGCGAAGAAGTATCCGTACCACACAGTGAACGGTCCGCTGGTTCGCTCGTGGTAGGGCGAGGCCCATTCTTGCCAGCGGCGAGCCGAGTCGAAATCGAACCTGTAGATCGCCTCGAAGGAGGCAACATTGGCGGCGGCGGATACGACGAATGGCCGCAACGTTTCCGGTCTGGTCAAGCACTCCGATGCCCGCTCGAACAGTCCTTCCACCCGGTCGGCAAACAAGTCACCCACGGCTTGGACGAGGGACGCCTCCAGCATCTGGTCTTCGGCGTCTGTCGAGTGCGGGGCTTCACGGGCCAGAGCCGACTTCACGGTTTCCAGCGCAGCGTGGGTGGCCTCGGGACGATGGTGCAGCAGGACATGGGCCCAGCCGAGTAGGATCTGCAAACGGGAACGGGCTGATACCACAGTTTTTGGTAGCTTCGCGATCAACCCGAGCAGCGTGCTCATCTGTGAGTGCTCGATGAGCTCCATGCCGTGCGCCTCGATCAACTCGGCGGCCCGTTCTCGATCCCCCGCTTTGAGCGAGTGGTCGACCGCTTCGCTGAGCAGCGCGTGATCGGCGAACCACAGCGCCGCTGTGCGGTGTAACGCGGAAACTTGCTCGGGATGGTCGCATTCGAGTCTGCGGCGGAGGAAATCGGCGAACAGGTGGTGATAGCGAAACCATTCTCTTTCCTCGTCGAGCGCTCGAAGAAACAGGTCGCACTCTTCGACCTCTTCGAGAAGAGCTTGGCAGTGTTCGCGTTCGGTCAACGCTGCTGCCAGGTCTGCACAGATCCGCTCGGTAATCGATGTGCGCAGCATGAAGTCGAGCAACCGCGGTTCCAGGGTGCTCAAAACGTTTTCGGCCAGGTATTCGGCGATGGCGCGATGGCGTCCCGACAGATGGCTGATCAGCTCGGCCGGGTCCTCGAGATTTCGAAGTGACAGCGATGCCAGTTGCAGGGCAGCGACCCATCCGTCGGTTGATTTTCGAAGGTCGGCGACCTCGCGGTCATCGAGTGCCAGACCACACAGGTCGACCAAGAACTGGTGCGACTCGTGGAGGTCGAAACGTAAGTCAGCGGAGTCGATTTCGACCAGTTCGTCGGCTACCCCCATGCGGCTCAACGGCAGGCCGACTCGGGTTCGGCTCGTCACGATGATCTGCAGGTGGTGACAGCCGTTCTCCAGCAGGAACTTCATCGCACCGATGGTCTCGGGATCGGAGATCCGGTGCCAGTCGTCGATGACAACCGCGAATCGCTCTCGTGTAGAGTGAATTTCGTTGATCAGTGACGTCACCACGTATCGCCCAGCTTCGTCACCATGTTCTTCGAGTTCTTGTCGTAGCTCCGACGCCAAATTGGGTCGTACCTGTTGGATGGCTTCGACCAGATGCCCCAGAAACCAGACGACGTTGTTGTCGTCATTGTCGATGCTGAACCAGGCAACCGAAACGCCCTCGGCGATGAGGTCGTCGCGCCACTGTGCGGCCAGGGTGCTCTTGCCGAATCCCGCTGGTGCGTGAATCACGATCAACCGTCTGCGTTCGGCGGCCCGCATCCGGTCGATCAATCTCATGCGTCCGACGAGGGCACGCGCGGCGGCGGTGGGTGGCCGGAATTTGGTTGCGACGCTGGGGGGTGCGGCCACGGGCGAACGTGGGACGGGGCTCGAAGCGTGGCTGATCGGCGGCGTCTCGTGCCGAGCGTCTCGGCGGGAATCCTCGTGGGAATGCGGCTGGTCCACGGCTTGGTCGAGGGCCATGTCGTCGAGGCGATGGCCGTGGCGGCGTTGGACGTCGCGGAGCTCGTTGCCGAAGTCCGCAGCCGATGCCGGTCGATCCGTGGGCGTTCGCGCCATCGCACGTTCGATGGCGCGAACGAAGTCCCGAGGAAACGTCCCCTGCAGGTTGGGAACCGGTGCGGAGGCGACGCGCAGAAACTGTGCGACGACGTCTTCGCCGCTGTGACGTTCGAGGGCCGCATGGCCGGTGACGAGGCAAAACAAGGTGGCGCCGAGGCTGTACACGTCGGATGCGACGGTGGGACGTGCACCGGTGAGTACTTCCGGGGCGGTGTAGGCGGGCGAGCCGACCACTGCTCCGGTTGTGGTCTCGAATGCTCCCGTGATGCGCGCGATCCCGAAATCGGTGAGTTGCGGTTCACCGTATCCGGTGAGCAGGACATTGCCCGGTTTGACGTCGCGATGCACTATGCCGAGGCGGTGGGCAGTCTCGAGCGCTCCGGCAAGTTTCACTCCTATCCGTAGCGCTTCGGTCCAGTCGAGCGGACCACCTCGGTGAATTCGCACCCGAAGGGAGTCGCGACGGTGATAAGGCATCACGATGAACGGACGGCCCCTGATGGTGACTCCGGCCTGAAGCACGTCCACCACGTTGGGGTGTCCAGAGAGCTGAGCCATTGCTTTTTGCTCCCGGACGAATCGCGCGCGGCTTTCGGCATCGAGGTCCGCAGAGAGAACCTTGACCGCCACGACTCGGTCGAGTGATCGTTCCCAACATCGGTATACGGTGCCGAATCCGCCGCGGCCGATCTCGTGCGC
>NZ_JAAXPA010000084.1 GCF_012396235.1 Rhodococcus opacus
CGATCGTCGTCTACCGCCTGGTCAGCTTCCTGCTCATGGCCACCATCGGCTGGATCGTCTTCGCGGCACGCTTCCGGGGTGCGCAGCAGCAGGGCGAGGAGGGCCCGGACCCCGCACCACTGTGGCGCCGCCGGAAGTAGGAGGTCTCGCGCGGCGAGCGCACGACCGGACCTCGGTGGCATTGCAATGATCCAGCAGTCGTTTCACTGACGGCGCGGACCTAGCCGCTCGAGATATTGCTCGTCTGAGCGAATCGGTTCGACGCAGCCGTCGCACTGGACACGTTCGTGGAGCACCGGGTGACCTACACGATCGGCTCGATCACAGTGTTCAACGCCCTCTCAGACGTGCCGGGTGTCAGCGCGGCCCACTTCCCCTCGGTCAGGACCCTCTCTTGCGGCGGCGCGCCCATCTCACCTTCCACTCGACTTGCGCCGAGTCGACGGACCGGAACAATTGTCGGTTCGGGAGTGGACCTGACCGCACGGGGCGAAAACGACGTACGCGGTGTGGCTGGTCGGGTGACGGGCTGGTGACGTAGGCGATACCCGTGGACGGGTCCACCGTCACATCGAGAGTGGTCCCTTCCCGACACTCACCGTGGGTTTTCCCAACGGGGCGTCGTGGACGGCGGAATCACTCCGTGACTGCCCGCACACCGCCACGGGAGCATCGCGGCCACGGCAATCCAGGCCGCTCGCCTGCGTCGCCGAGGAGCGCCGACCATTCCGTCCACGACCTCTCCCGTCGACTCGGATCACCCGTAGTCGCCATTCTGTCACCACCAGTGGTGCGGAATGCCCGTGTCGGGCCGACCTGAACTCCTACGTCGAAACAAGGTTGACGCTCAAGCCGCTCCTGCTTGGTCGATGCTCATGCCACGGGTTTCACGAGCGCAGAGCATGACGGGTCCGAGGCACACAAGGAAGATCGCGCAGATGAGCCAGAACGGTGCACTCGTCCCCAGCTTCGTCTGGATGAAAGGGATCGACGCGACGACGAGGACTCCGCCGAAGCACCTGCTCGCGGATTCCACGAATCCCGCGGCGGTTCCCCTCGCATGGGTGGGGAATTGCTCGGACGTGAACAGTTTGGTGAAGGGAACCAAACCCGTGCAGAAGAACGCGCTGACAAACCCGCACGCGACAGCGAGAGCGATGTTCTGAGACAGTCCGAGCGCGCTGAACCCGAAGATGGCGCCGACGCTGTAGAGAAGAAAAGTCTTCTTGCGGCCGAGCCTGTCGGCGAACTGTCCCACCGCGATCGCCCCCACTGCGCCGGCAATGATGATTCCGATGGTGGTCACCAACGCTCCCTGGGTTGTCATCCCCATATCCGCGTACATGACCGAGGCGTAGACCAAGAGCACATAGGCGCCCGCGCTTGCACCGGCGCAGATCAGCAGGCACAGCACGAATCTGCCGAGCAACGGTCTGCGAAACAGATCCTTTGTCCCGCTTCCTCGTTCGGCGCCGGACTCGTACTCGGCGCGCACGACGGCGGCGACCTCGGGGTGCACGAGCTCATTCTCGTGGTTGTACCCGGCCTCGCGTTCCAACTGCTCGACCAGTGCCCGCGCTTCGTCTGCGCGACCCTTCAGCAGCAGCCACCGAGGGCTTTCGGGCAGATTCCGATAGATCAGCGATCCGCCTCGGTTCGCTGCGCAACGCCGCTCAGGAGGTGGGCATCGGGCAGCCGACTCTCAGCCAGCAGATCCGGCGCCTCGAGGAGGACCTCAATGTCGTCCTCTTGATCCGTCGCGCCAACGGGGTTCTACCCAGCGCGGAGGCCCGGATTCTGCTACCGCACATTCGACAGGTGTTGCAGGCCGATCGCGCGCTCCGCGAGGAGGCGGGGCTGATCAACGGACTGCGCAGCGGCAGCGTGCGCCTGGGTGCCGTCACGACGGCCAGCCAGATACTGCTACCGAGAGTGGTTCCGCTCTACCGGAACTCGTTCCCCAACGTGCGCTTCTCGGTGTGGGAATCGGGCTCCCAGGGTGTGCGCGACAGCGTGACGAACGGCGAACTCGACCTCGGACTCGTCGTGAGGGCCAACGACCCGGCCTCCGACGCAAGCCTCACCGCAACCGACCTGATCTCCGACGAGGTCGTGCTGTGCGTGTCCCGGCGACATCCTCTGGCCGGCAAGTCGACAGTGGGAATTCAGGACCTCGCAGGCCAGTCCTGGGTGGTGTCTGCGCACGGTTTCGCCCTGCGTGAGTTGGTGGACACCGCGTTCGCACCGCCGGCCCAGGACATCGTCTACGAGACGACGAGCCCGCACACGAGCCTGCTCATGGTCGCGGCGCGCGTAGGTATCGCCATGCTTCCCCGGCACACGCTCCGCGACCACTGCGCCGACGAAGTGGTCACTCCTGCAACGGATTGGGATCCGCCTCAGCTGACCGTCTGCATGATCAGGCGGGCGGACACTCAGAGCGTGTCTCATGTGGGGAGCTTCTTGAAGCAGGTGAGTGCGGCGGCGAGGTGAAGGAAGCCGGCGAAGTGTTCGCCGTGGCGCTCGTAGCGGATGGTCATGCGCCGGTAGCCGGTGAGCCAGGC
>NZ_JAAXPA010000085.1 GCF_012396235.1 Rhodococcus opacus
CCTTCAGGAGCAGGTCGGCGGTGTCCCATACCTGGTCGGCGGCCTGGAGGATGTGGGCGCCTGCGGCTTTGAAGTCCTCATCGGCGAAGGAGGAGCCGATGCCGGCTTCGGATTCGATGATCACCTCATGGCCGCGTTCGGTGAGTTCGTGGACACCGGCGGGGGTGATGGCCACCCGGTATTCGTGGTTCTTGATTTCGCGGGGGATGCCGATCTTCATGAGAGCTCCGTGCTGTCGGAAATTCGATTGGTAGGTGCCAATGGTGAAGAAAGCGTCCATTCCTGCCAATAGTTGTGAAGATAATTCTTGATACTGGGGTACTGGCTCGCGGCTATTCGAATGCCGACACCCTGATCCGGTCGTCGTCGAAGGATGTTCGGAGAGTGGCTCCGCCCCGTGAGTACTTATTAACCGCCCGCCGTTAACAAGTACTCACGGGTGGCGGAGCCGCAGGATCAGCATGGCCGTGTGCAGCGACGTCCGGGACTCGGCGTCGTCCAGGTCGACACCGAGCAGGCGCTGGATCGTGGCCAGTTTCGCGTAGAGCGTGGGGCGAGAGAGGTGAAGTTGTTTCGCGAGTTCCGTCTTGTTGCCACCGAGTTCGAGGAAGCTGCGCAGGACGTCGACGCTGTCGCCGCCGTGTCGCGCCTGATGCTCCAGCAGGCCGCGGAGTTCGGTCTCGGCGAAGGCCTGCACCCGCGGATCGGTCCGGATGAGGGCGAGCAGACCGCGCAACCGGATGTCGGCAGCTCGGTGAAAGACCTTGTCGCCCGGTGGCAACGACAGCGCGACCTCGGCGATGTGAGCCGATTCCGTCAGGCCGCCCGCGGCGTCCAGGAGCCGGGTCGATTCGGGACCGACGCCGATCGTGCAGTGGAGGACGCCGTCGAGCCGGGTGAGCGCGGCACGGATCGCCGCACAGAGTTCGGACAGCGCGTCGGGTGTCGACGCCGGCGGATGCGACAGGAGCAGGTCGATCTGTCCGGCGCGGGTGTTCGCGGTGAGTGCGGTTTGCCGCGACGTCCGGACCGCGTGGCGGACGGCGTCCAGCATGTTCACACGCCGCCGCTGCGCGAGAACCTGGTCGGCGCTGGCGGTTTCGCTGACCCGGACCGTCATCGGCAGGTAGGTCAGTGCCGGCCGGAGGCCGAGCGCATGGGCGCGCGCCGTCGCCTCGGCCTCGTCCTGGACGCGTCCGCGGCGGAGTTCGTCGATGAGCCCGCTCTGGGCCTGCTGCTCGAGCGCGGTCCGGTCCTGCTCGACCATGCGGTTCAGTGCGAGCGCCTGCGCGGCACGCTCGAGGGCCATCCGCGCCCGACCTTCGGCGGCGACGGGGCGAGGGGCGACGAGTCGTCCCCATTCCTGCCGATGCGCGCCGACGGGCGTCGTCGTCCACGACTCCGGGCCGTCGATCGCGGTCTGATGCGATACGGGCGTCAGCCGCGACCGACGTTCCCACTCGGCGAGGAGATCCGCCGCCGTGGTTCCCTGCGCCGCGAAGGCCAGCACCTGCCGGTTGAGGTCCTCGAGCACGATCGGGGCGCCGAGCATTCCGGCCGCGGCGTCGACGATCTCACCGAGCGATGCCCGCTTCATGCTCAGGTCGGTGAAGACCTCGTGCACGTGCCGGGCGAACGCGACCTCGTCGTACTGCTCCGCGACGATCGATCGGTGCACTTCCTCGGTGACCTCGACGAACCGGATCTGGCGGTGCAGTGCGATGACGGGGAACGACAGTCTGTCGGCGGCGTGCGCCACCCCTTCCGGCACAGTGTCGACGTGGACGCCGAGTTCGACGACGAGTCCGGCTGCGCCCGCCGCGGCCAGTCCCTCCAGGTACGCCACGCTCGACGAGTCGTCCGCGAGCGGCCGGCCGGTGGTGAGGACGAGTTCGCCACCCTGGAGGAGGTTCGACAAATCGGGTAGATCGCTGACGTGCACCCAACGCACCGGCTTGTCGAGCGGTCCGCCGCCGATCACCTCGGGTGTTCCCGCCTGCACGACCGGGAGCGCCAGGATGTCGACGATGGTGGGCTGCATTTACGCAGTGTAAAGCAGAGGTCGGATTTCCTTACAGATCGTCGGGCTCCGGGCGCTCGTTGACGGACCACAGTGAAGACATCGCACTTCGCGCGGAGTTTCCGCGTATCGGCTCTCTCGGTAAGGACACCCATGACACACAGCGATGGCGCAGCGCAGACCCGGACCATTTCGCCCTCCGCCGAAGGCCGGACCATCTCGCACTGGTTCGACAACAAGAGCTTCGCCGGTACCAGCGGCAACACCGCGCCCGTGACGAATCCGGCGACCGGTGCCGTCACCGGTCAGGTCGCCCTCGCCAGCGTCGAGGACGCCCGCGCCGTCATCGACGCCGCCGCCGCCGCGTTCCCCGCCTGGCGCGACACCTCCCTCGCCAAGCGCACCCAGGTGATCTTCAACTTCCGGGAACTGCTCAACGCCCGCAAAGG
>NZ_JAAXPA010000086.1 GCF_012396235.1 Rhodococcus opacus
CACTACGAAGTCCTCGCCGATGTCGAGGTCGCGGACGAAGCCGTCCGCCTGCTCACCGGCCGGACCGATCGAAAGGAATGAGTCATGGCGACCGCTGTGGGGATAGACCTGGGCACCACCAACTCGGTCATCGCAAGCTGGCAGGGCGGCGAGCCGGTGGTGATCTCCAATGTCGAGGGAGCGCGGACGACGCCGTCGGTGGTGGCGTTCACCGAGAGCGGCGAGCGCCTGGTGGGTCAGCTTGCCCGACGGCAGGCGATCTTGAATCCGAAGGGCACGATCTACTCGGCGAAACGCTTCATCGGACGTCATTACGACGAGATCTCCGAGGAGGCAAAAGCGGTCAGCTTCGACGTCGTGCCAGGTGACAACGGTGAGGCCCGATTCGACGTGCGGGGCAAGAAGTACGCGCCGGAGGAGATCAGCGCCCTCGTGCTGCGCAAGCTCGTCGACGACGCGAGCAAGTTCCTCGGTGAGAAGGTCAAGGAAGCGGTCATCACCGTTCCGGCCTACTTCAACGACGCGCAGCGCAACGCCACCAAGGACGCCGGCCGGATCGCAGGCCTCGAGGTTTTGCGGATCATCAACGAGCCGACCGCTGCGGCACTGGCGTACGGCATGGACAAGCAGACCCACGAGACCGTACTGGTCTTCGACCTCGGCGGCGGCACCTTCGATGTGAGCCTGCTCGACGTCGGCGAGGGAGTGGTCGAGGTTCGTTCCACGGCCGGCGACTCCCACCTCGGCGGCGACGACTTCGACCGACGCCTGGTGGACTACCTCGCCGACGAATTCCAGCGTGCGGAGAATATCGATCTGCGCAAGGATGCGCAGGCGTTGCAGCGCCTCTTCGAGGCCGCGGAGAAAGCCAAGGTCGAGTTGTCCTCGGTCACCCAGGCTCAGGTCAACTTGCCCTTCGTCACCGCAGACGCGAACGGTCCCAAGCACCTCACCACCACGATCATGCGATCGAAGTTCGAGGATCTGACGGCGGATCTGGTGGAACGCTGCCTCGACCCCGTGAAGCAGGCGATGAGTGACGCCAAGGTCACCGCCAACGACATCGACGAGGTGATCCTGGTCGGTGGTTCGACACGTATTCCGGCGGTGCAGGCGCTGGTTCGCCGGCTCACCGGCGGTAAGGACCCCCACATGGGCGTCAACCCGGACGAGGTCGTGGCGCTCGGTGCCGCAGTCCAGGCGGGCGTGCTCAAGGGCGAGGTCTCCGATGTGCTGTTACTCGATGTCACCCCGCTGTCCCTCGGCGTCGAGACGCAGGGCGGGGTGATGACCAAGATCATCGAGCGCAACACGACGATCCCGGCCCGGCGCAGCGAAGTGTTCTCCACGGCGGAAGACAATCAGTCCGCCGTGGACGTCGTGGTGCTGCAGGGCGAACGCGAACGGGCCGCCGACAACCGGGTGCTCGGCCGGTTCCGGCTGGAAGACATCCGTCCCGCGCCACGCGGTGAGGCCCAAGTCGAAGTCACTTTCGATATCGACGCCAACGGCATCCTCAACGTCACCGCCCGCGACAAGGACACCGGCAAGGAGCAGAGCATCACGATCAGTGAGCAGGGCAACCTGGACCAGAGTGAGGTCGAACGCATGCTCGCCGAGGCCGAACAGAATCGGGGTGAGGACGAGGCGTTGCGCAAGGCGGTCGACGCACGCAACGCGCTCGATTCGGTTGCATATCAAGTGGAACGGCGACTCGCCGAACTCGGTGACAGTGCGCCACCGCACGACAAGGCGCGGGCCGAGATGCTGATCGCCGACGCCAGGAAGGCCGTGAAAGACGGTGCTTCACCCGCGGAGGTAGAGCCACTCACCTCGGAGCTCCAGCAGTTGCTCTACGGGCTCGCGCCGGTCCAGGACGGCGGCGACGGACACCAGGCCGGCGGCGCAGACGCTGCGTCGTCGGATGACGACGACGTGATCGACGCCGAATTCGATCGAAGCTGAGGCACACGATGGAAAGGTCTGCAGATCATTCGACGACCGAGCCGGCTACCGACGGTACCGACAGGGATCAGACCGAGACGGCGCCCGATCGCACCGACACGGGGGCCGAGTTGGCTCAACTCGAGGACCGCTGGCGCAGGGCCCTCGCAGATCTGGACAACCTGCGCAAGCGGTATGCCAAGGATCTGGACCGTGAACGCGCCGCGGAGGTGGCGAAGGTTTCCGCGGCGTGGCTGCCGGTACTGGACAATTTGGAGCTTGCGCTGGCCCACGCGGGCAGCGATCCTCAGACCGTCGTCGAGGGTGTGAAGGCGATCCGGGATCAGGCGGTGCAGGTGCTCTCACGGTTCGGCTTCGAGCGCCACGACGAGGTCGGTGTGCCGTTCTCCCCGGAGCTCCACGAAGTGGTCAGTGTGGTGGCCCAACCCGACCTTCCCTCCGGGACCGTGATCGAGGTCTTGCGCCCGGGCTATGGAGAG
>NZ_JAAXPA010000087.1 GCF_012396235.1 Rhodococcus opacus
GACACCATCACCGTCCACGAGAACTACCCCCACCACACCACCCCACCCACCGACCTCACCATCACCACCACCTCCGCCACCGACGCCACCCACTACCCCCTCGCACTCGCCGCCACCACCACCACCGACACCACACTCCACCTCAAGTTCGAGTTTCTGCCGGAGTTCCTCAGCCGCAACGACACCGAGGCGATCGCGGCCCACATGTGCCGGGCACTGGAGGTCATCGCGACGGCACCGGAGACGACCGTCGCGTCGGTGCGACTTCTCGGCGACGACGAGTTCCGCGCGCTCGCGCCCGTGCGCGGTGGTCCCGCACCCGCCACCCGCACGCTCGCCGCGATCGTCACCGACGCCGCAGCCCTCGATCCGGACGCCGTCGCGCTCGAGGACTCCGGTCGCGCGGTGAGTTACCGCGACCTCGACGAGGCGTCGAACCGGCTCGCGCGCCTGCTGATCACGCACGGCGCCGGCCCGGAACGCTACGTTGCCCTGGCGATTCCGCGTTCCGTCGACTCGGTGCTCGCGGTCTGGGCGATCGCCAAGACCGGGGCGGCTTTCCTCCCGATCGACCCGGGCTATCCCGCCGCACGCATCGCCGACATGTTCGCCGATTCGGGTGTCGCGCTCGGCGTCACACTGACACCGCAACGTGAGCGGCTCCCGGACACGGTGCCGTGGCTCGTCCTGGACGAACCCGGGACGATCACGACGGTCGAACAACAGTCGAGCGGTGCCCTCGGTGACGCCGATCGCCGCGGGCCATTGCTACCCGACCATCCCGCGTACCTGATCTACACGTCCGGATCGACCGGTGTCCCGAAAGGCGTGGTGGTTCCGCACCGCGGGCTGGCCACGCTGGCCGCGGCGCAGGCGGCCGGCCTCGGTCCGGGGCGGCACTCGCGCGTGCTCCACTTCTCGTCACCCTCGTTCGACGGATCGGTGTTCGACTACCTTCTGGCGTTCGGCTGTGGCGCGACTCTGGTGATCAGCCCGCCGACCATCGTCGGCGGCACGGAACTGTCCCGCTTCGTCGCTGCCCAACGGGTGACGCATGCCTTCGTCCCGACTGCCGCACTAGCCTCGGCCGATCCCGACGACCTCGACGGATACGACGGGTTCGGCGAAATTCTCGTGGCCGGAGAAGCGTGTCCGCCCGGTCTGGTGACCCGGTGGTCCCGTGGCCGGGCTCTGCGGAACGGCTACGGCCCCACCGAAACCACCGTGATGTCCAATATCAGCGCGCCGCTCACACCCGGGTCCGAAGTGACGATCGGCGGCCCGGTCGCCGGTGCGGACGAAGTGGTGCTGGATGCGCGGCTGCAGCCGGTCCCGGACGGCGTTCCGGGTGAGTTGTACATTGCCGGGTCAGGTCTGGCCCGCGGATACCACCGGAGGCCGGGCCTGACCGCAGGACGCTTCGTCGCCGCTCCATACGGGCCGGCGGGCGAGCGGATGTACCGGACCGGCGACATCGTCCGCTGGGTCGCCGACACGTCCGGCGGTCGGGTGGTCGAGTACCTCGGCCGCGCCGACTTCCAGGTGAAGGTGCGCGGGTTCCGCATCGAACCCGGCGAGATCGACTCCGTCCTCGGCGACCACCCGGACGTGGAGTACGCCGCGACACTCACCCGCACCGGGCCCGCCGGGGACCCGATCCTCGTCTCCTATGTCGTCGGTTCCGCGGAGCTCGCCCCGGCACGACTCTCTGCCTATCTCACCGAACGACTTCCGGCGCACATGGTGCCCGGTGCGATCGTGCCGATCGACCGGATCCCGCTGACCCCCGTCGGCAAACTCGATCGCGCCGCGCTGCCCGCTCCCCGGTTCGACTCCCCGGCCGATCCCGCGCACCGACCGACGTCGCCCGTCGAGGAGACCGTCGCGAACGCGTTCGCGGCCGTTCTGGGGCTCGAGCACGTCGGTGTCGACGACGACTTCTTCGAGGCGGGCGGAAACTCGCTGACGGCGACACGGGTGGTGGCGCGGGTCAATTCGATGCTGCACACCCACATCGACGTCCGGACCGTGTTCGAGGACCGGACACCACGGGTCCTGTCCACCCACCTCGACCACGACTCGAACGATGCCCCGTTGCCGGTGCCCACTCCGGGGAACCAACCCGAGTTCGTGCCGTTGTCGCCCGCCCAGCAACGCATCTGGTTCCTCAACCAATACGACACCACCACCCCCACCTACAACATCCCCCTCACCCTCCACCTCACCGGACACCTCGACACCACCGCCCTCCACCACGCCCTCACCCACCTCATCCACCGCCACCAACCCCTCCACACCACCTACCCCCTCCACCACGGACACCCCACCCAACACATCCACCCCCACCCCACCACACCACCACTCACACCCACCCCCACCACCGAAACCCAACTCCCCCACCACATCAACGCAGACACC
>NZ_JAAXPA010000088.1 GCF_012396235.1 Rhodococcus opacus
TGGCTCACCGGCTACCGGCGTATGACCATCCGCTACGAGCGCCACGGCGAACACTTCGCCGGCTTCCTTCACCTCGCCGCCGCACTGACCTGCTTCAAGAAACTCCCCACATGAGACACGCTCTTAGCCGCCGTTCCTGTCCGCCAGGAAAAACTGGTTAGGTGGCTCATCCGGTCGTCGGCGTGGGTGGGAACGCACCAACAAATGCGTTCCCACCCCGTTCGCTTCCTACTGAAACTCGAAGCCCTTGTAGCCGGCGTTCTTGATCTCTTCCCACTTTGCGAAGTAGGCGGGCACGCCCCCGGAATAGTTGAGCATCTGTGCGGGTTTGCCGGGCACGTTCGCACCCCAGTACCACGACCGAGCCTTGGTGAACATCGAACCTTGGAACACCTCGTCCACGTGGGCGCGCCACGCGCGCTCCACCTCTTCGGTCGACTCGAAGCGCCGGGTTCCACGCGCCTTCAGTTCCGCGAGGAAGTCGGAAACAACCTGTCCCTGATACTCAGCTGAAGTCGGACCGTTGCAGAAGCCGGACGGGCTCTGCGGACCGTACAGGAAGAGCATGTTGGGGAATCCTGCTGTCGAAAGACCCAGGTAGGTGTCGACGCCACCCGCCCACTTGTCCTGGAGCGTTTTCCCTTCGACTCCGGTGATGTCGATCGCCATGATTCCACCGCTGTTGTTGTCGAAACCGGTCCCGAGGACGAGGACGTCACACTCGATGAAGCCGTTTGCGGTTTCGATGCCGTTCGGGAGGACGCGCTTAATTGGTTCGACGGTGGAGTCGATCAGGGTGACGTTGTCCTGGTTATAGACGTCGAAGTAGTTCTGCTCCAGCGAAGGTCGCTTGACTCCGAACGGGTGCGGCGGGGTGGCCGGCGCAAGCATTTCAGCGACCTTCGGATCCGCGACGCGCTGATGGACCTTCTGACGCCAGAAGTCGTAGAAGGTGCGGTTGGCTTCTTCATCGACGAGAATGTCCTGGAAGTTGCCGAGCCAAAGGTGGAATCCACCATCCTCCCACATGCGCTCGTACGTGGCGAGCCGTTCCTCTTCCGAGAGTTCACTGGCGTTCTGCGGGATGAAGTCGAAGTCGAACCCGGCAAATGCCTTGTACCGGGTTTCGAACCGCTCGGGAAGCGTCTCCCGCAAGCGGTCGTTGTCCTCGGTTGTCAGCTTCCTTTGCCGCATGGGGAGGGCGAGGTTTGGTGTCCGCTGGAGAACCGTCAGGTGTTCGGCTACCCCAGCAGCTTCCTGGATCACCTGGACACCGCTAGAACCCGTGCCCATGACCACGACCTTCTTACCGGTCATGTCCAATCCACCCTGAGGCCACCGTGCGGTGTGGTGGCACTCGCCTTGGAAGTCCTCGAGGCCCTCAAGGGAGGGGTACAGCGGTTTGGCACCGAAGCCCGTTGCAACGATGACCGTTCGTGCCCGCTGCTGCTTCCCGTCGCTGGACCGGACCGTCCACTCCAATTTGTCCTCGTCCCAAACGCAGGATTCGGCGACAGTGTTGAATTCGATATCCTTGGTGAGATCGAGTTTCGAATCGACGTATTCGAAGTAGTTTCGAACACCGTCCCAGCTCGGATAGAGCTCCGTGAAGTCGAACTCTTTCCACAGGTCCTTGTACGAGTACTGGTAGATCTGCCCGGTACTGTCCGTTCGGGCGCCGGGATAGCAGTTCCACCACCAGATCCCTCCGAGCCCGCCCGCGGCATCCCATACCTTGACACTGAATCCGAGGTCGCGAAGGCGGTCGAGCTGATACAGCCCCGAGAATCCACCGCCAATTACAAGGGTATCGAGAACATGTCCTTCGACCCCGCCGTCGCCAATCGGTGCGGATTCCGATACTGCAGATGTCATGCTGAACTCCTCCATGCTCGTCGCGCCGGGCGTTTCGCGAATGGCAACCCGGGATGAAAGAAACGCTATGCGTCGTGACGGCCACCACAGTGTCCGAAATCGAGTCAATACGACAATGGGGACGGAAAGCCTGGCGTTTCTGTGTGGCGGCGACGACCAACCGATCAACGTCATGGACCGAATCCTGATGCGGCAGTGCGGTCGACACTCCCGGATGAAGCGAGAAGTGAATGACTCTCACCGAGGGGCTCTGCCTCTTCGCCGCGGTCTTACGGTCGAAAACGCGTGTCTGTTCTGATACGTCTTTAGAGCGTGTCTCATGTGGATGAAGTGATGTGTGGGACATAATGTGACGCGTGGTAGATGAGTTGTCACTGCGGTTGGTTCCGGATGCGTTGTGGGAGATAGTCGCACCATTGATTCCGCGTTTTG
>NZ_JAAXPA010000089.1 GCF_012396235.1 Rhodococcus opacus
CGTCGATTCCATGTAGCCGACTGAACGCAACTCGGCAATAACAACCGCACCGATCCTGGTGATCGTCGTATCCATCGCCGTCTCCTTCCCATAGGGGCATGGACACGACAAACGTAAGCCTGACAGTAAATCGTTAAGCCGAATGAATACTCAGAATATCTAAGCAGCACAGACAAACTCACAAATTCCTCGGCTTAACGAAAACCTCGGCATAATCACTGTGGAAGATGACGCCACCGACGTCACCACCGCGGGTGCGCACCGCCATCTCGATCGCGTCCGTGACGAGATCGGTGCGCATGTGGTCGGCGATGGACCAGCCCACCACCCGGCGTGAGCAGATGTCGATCACCGTGGCCAAGAACAACCACGAGGATCCCACGGGGATGTAGGTGATGTCCCCACACCATTTGGTATCGACAGCCGTAGCGGTGAAGTCTCGCATCACCAGATCCGGCACCGACGGAGCCGACTTGTCCGCGATAGTCGTGCGCTTGCTGCGGCGCAGGTGCCGGCCGACCACGTGGTGGATTCGCATCAGCCGGGTCACCCGTTTGCGGTTGATCTTGCGTCCGCGGGAGCGGAGTTCGGCGTGAACGCGCGGGGCGCCGTAGGCGCTGCGGTGCTCGGCATGGATGGCGCGGATCTCGGCGACTGTCGCAGCCTCCTCCGCCGCGTGCTCGGCGCGAGCATCCTCGGTGGCCAGGTGCCGGTAGTAACCGGAGCGGGAGGTTCCCAGCACCCGGCACAGCCGCAGCACGGAAGAACTCGGCGCGATGGTCGGAGATGAAGTCCCAGCGGCGGGTCTTCACTTCACCTCTTTCGCGAAATACGCGGCTGCCCGGCGCAGGATGTCGCGTTCGAGCTGCCATTCCTTCTCGGCACCGCGTAACCGGGCGTTCTCTGCCCGCAGCCGCGCGAGCTCGTCCGCTTGGGTTTCCCCACCGGCGGTGCTGCGGGCCTCCTGGCGTCCATTGCGGGCGGTGTCCTTGCGGACCCACGTCCGTAGCGTTTCGCCACTGATGCCCAGGTCCGCGGCGACCGCCGCGTATGTGCGCTGGCCGTCGGCCGCGCGGTACAGCGCGATCGCGTCTTTCCGGAATTCCTCCGTGTACAGAGACTGGCGTCCCACTTCGACATCCCTCCTGGCTCTACTAGAACCAGTGTCAGGGGTGTCCACTCCAAGGGGGCAGCCTCACGGCGAAGTTGTTCCACGGTCCTGTGAGTGGACTAAGCCAAATCATGTAAAACAAGTCAGGAAGGTTGCCGATCATGTCGACTCCTAGAATTTGTTGAACCAGTTGGCGAAGCTGTTCCACGCTTCCAGGGGGAAATAGCCCCCCATCATTCCAAGTCGGGCAGGTTCCCGGTCATAGTGGATTCCACCAGTTGGCGATTTGAACCAGTATGGGAAACCAAAAGGCAGACTCTCTTTCCGAGAACCATCCTGGCAGGTCAGGCAGATTACCGATCATAGGAACCACTCATTCCGCTCAGTTATGTTGCCGCTCATGATCCCCCGCCGAAGAAGGGTGCTATCAAAGTACCGATCTAGTTGAACAAGTTGTACGGGAAAATGTCCCACGGTGAATTTGGCATTATGACTCCTTAGAAGTGGCCGTAGCCAGTCATCCAGCCGGTAATAACCCACATGAACTGACTGAACGCATCGCCCAGTTCCCTGGTCGGGAACCATGAATACCAAATCGGGTCAGGGCTAGGTGGGCTTGCTGACGCTGTGCCACCCACCAGGAACATCATCAATGCCGTTGTTCCCAGAACGGCCATGGTGCGAATCGAACGCATGCCTCAACTCCCGGTCCTTCCCGACCATGCCCCGTGTATCGCTGACGGCATGACGCCCGTTACCTGCTCACAGTGCTCGCGGTGCACTCGACTATCGCAGACTACGTCGACGACGTGGCCACGGTCGCCAATGAACTTCCATCCAGACCGGTGGTCATCGGCCACTCCATGGGTGGGTTCATCGTGCAGAAGTACTTGGAATCCCACAGTGCTCCGGCCGGCGTACTGCTTGGGGCCGCTCCGTCAGGCGGGATCTGGCGTTCGACGCTGAGGACACTGCGGCGGCACCCACGCGCGTTACTCGCGGAAACGCTCACCCTCAGCCCGTATCGTCTGGGACTGCCCCGGCTCTGGTTGACACCTGACCTGTGAGGGATCTGCCCTCACGGTGGAAGGATGATCGACATGCCGAAGCCGTATCCCGAGGAGTTCCGCCGCGACGTCGTCGCCGTGGCCCGCAAA
>NZ_JAAXPA010000009.1 GCF_012396235.1 Rhodococcus opacus
CGAATCCGTCGCGACAGGACCGCCACCGGCGATCGCGTCGATCAAAGCGTCGTCGCGGCGCACTGCCGCGACGTCCACCGGTGCGTCGTCTCCTGGGAGATCGGCATCGGGATTGCCGTTGCGCTTGATGCCCCTAGCCAAACCTCTCACCTGCCCTCGTCACTTCTTTTTTCAGTTTCGCGATGGCTCGGTGTTGAGCCACGCGGACAGCTCCCGCGGTACTACCCACGGCCGCGGCCGTCTCCTCGGCTGACATACCGACCACGAGGCGGAGGATCAAGATCTCCCGGTGCTTTTCCGGCAGCGTGCTCAGCAGTTCGTTCATCTGCCTGCTCGCTTCCGAGTCCAGCGCCCTCTGTTCGGGTCCGTCATCGTTGGCTACGACATCCGGTACTTCGGCGACGGGCTCCGACTTGTTACGGGCGGAGTTCCGATGCGCGTCGGCGACCTTGTGCGCGGCGATCCCGTAGACGAATGCCATGAACGGGCGGCCTTGATCCTCGTAGCGAGGTAAGGCCGTCATCACGGCGAGGCACACTTCCTGTGCCACGTCATCCGCGGAGAGTTGTCCCCTCTCCGCAGCACCGACCCTGGCTCTGCAGTAACGCACAACCAAGGGCCGAATGTTTTCCAGGACCAGAGCTAAAGCGGCCCGGTCACCCTGCGTTGCAGCGGCGACGGCGGAGTCCAACTCCTCGCTCGTATTAGTCATCGTTGCTGAATATCCTGGCGTTACAGTGGCACCTCCCCCGATGGGTGTGCTCCCGCTCTCAGCGGAACACTCCAAGAGTAACGGTGCGGACCGAACGGTATTCGCCCGGATTCGCAGCGATTCGCGCGCAACCCGCCCGTACGGGGCCGACCAGCGGAGTCAGATTCGGAAGCGCCCACCTCGCGCCCTGATGACGGCTTCGCACTCCACACGCACGGCCTCCGCACGTGAGTCGGATGTCACACCACTCAGCAACATCGCAGCTGCCCACTTCAGAGGTATCAAGCCGTACCGATCGCACCGGTCGAGCACATCCGCGGCAAGCCGTGCCGCCGGACCGTAATCGGGCTCCCCTGTCATCGACGCGCTCCGCAGCAGATCCGATTTGACGTGGTGCCGCACAGATCCGGCAGCCTCCGAAATTTCCGCTGCGGTCTCGGCGTGGCGGCGCGCCGAGGCGAAGTCTCCGCCCGCGAGAAACAACTCGGCGCTCACCCAGTGCCTGCGGACGCGCTGTCGCCACAGTTCGCCGGGAGCACGCTCGTCGAGGTATTCGGAGCACCTGTCGAGCAGCCGCCGGCCCAGTGCCAGCCGGCCGCACCCCAACGCGTCGGCCGCCAGCCCCGTCATCGCGTCACACCGCGCTTCGTGAACGAGGACGTCGTCGCCGTCGCCGGGACCCGTCCCGACGACGGCGAGAGCCCGGCCGTCGAACCCGGACGCCACACCGTGCCAGCCGAGCTGCCTCAGCAACGACGCCTGCGTGCTCCAGGCGAGTGAGACGACCGCGGGTTCGGCCACCTCTCCGCGCGTCAGTGCGTCCAGCTCTGCGCGGGATCGGGCGTAGTGCCCCCGGGCGCCCCACGCCACCGCTCGCATCCAGCGCTCGACGGGAACGTCGGACGCCGATAGCGGGCACGCGCCCGGATCGGCGCCGAACGCCGCGCGGATCAACGAATTCGTGGGGTCGGACCGGAGAGTGGAGTCGGGCACGCCGAGATCATCGCATCGTCCGGCCGCTCTGCGGTCAGGTGACCGCGGTGACGGCGTCCACCGCCTCGTCCAGCGTGCCCAGCACCGCTATCGACCGTGGAAGTGACTGCGTCCGGCATCCGGGGCCGCCCGCGAGCATCGTCAGCCCGGTACGCCGCCGGCGGATCGCCCGCAGGAGAGACGGGAGGGCGCATCCGGCGGCGGGCAACCACAGGACGATCACGTCCGGCTCGGCGTTGGTCACGGAGGCGAGGAGCGCCGACCGGCACAGTGGCAGCGCCATCCGCGTGTCCACCGAGGCAGTGGCCAGGGCGGCGCCCAGTGCCCGGAATTCGAGGCCGTACGGATCGGCGGGAACCGTGTCCTGCGAGTCCGCAGGCACGTGCACGAGCAGGACACGGCCACCGCCACCGATCGGCGCGTCCAGCGTCATCGTGGACAGAATCCCTGCGACGCATTCGGCGAAGACGCGGACACTCGCAGCGGCGGCGTCCGAATTCCTGCCCTCGTCCGCCCATTCGAGCACCGGAACGACCAGGGTCGTCCACATGGAGCTGAATCCCCGCTCCGCGACGGCCCGCACGATGATCCGCCGGATGGTCACGACGTCTCGCGCCAGCAGCGCACCCGATAAATTCCGGACGGATGCCTCGGCGCCACCGAGGCCGGAAAAAGGTGACAAAAGGTTCGACGGGTCTGTTTTCATCCCGTTCACCGAGTTGTCACCCAGATTTTTCACAACCGGTCGGCGGTCGCTTTCTGACGAATACGTAGCCATTGCGTTAATCGCATATCTCGCGGCCTCCGCGGAGTTTGCACCACCGTCCAGCGCATGTTGCATGCATTCGAGCCGGGCGACGTCGCGCGGCGTGTACCGCCGGTGACTTCCCTGCACGTGAACGGAGGGCCCGATGCCGTATCTGCGGTCCCAGGTGCGGAGCGTCGACGGAGCCACCCCGAGCTTTCTGGCCAGGGCCGATACCGAGATCGTGGGTCCCTCGTCCGGGGATCCGGAAGAGGGCTGGGTTTCTGGCTCCGCGGGCTGGGGCACCCGGACATCGTTACCCGCGCCCCGGGGTCTTTCAACCCGAAACGGAATCACGGAACCGCGGGAAAGTAAATATTTTCCAGGTTAACTTTCAGTTCGTGGGATATGTAAATCGCCACTGTGAACAACTATTGACGCGATTTCACAACCGACTCTACGGTTAGCGACGTGAATGATTCAGTGGCTTGAACGTACCTACGAGCCCACGGTCCGCTCGTCGCCCGAGGCGAGCTTGCAGCTAAGGAGTCCACATGCCTGCACCCAACCACCTGCCCGGCCCGAACGCCGATATCTGGGATTGGCAGATGCACGGACTGTGCCGCGGGGTCGACTCCTCGATGTTCTTCCATCCCGACGGAGAGCGTGGCCGAGCTCGTGCGCAGCGAGAGACCCGGGCCAAGGAAATGTGCAGACGCTGCCCGGTCCTCGCCCAGTGCCGCAATCACGCCCTGAGCGTGTCCGAACCGTACGGGATCTGGGGCGGAATGTCCGAGACGGAACGCGAGATGCACGCCCGGCACAGACGCGGCCGGATAGCAGTCTGACCGCTCGACCACACTCACCGGGGAACCCTCGTCGCCGCACGGGGGTTCCTCTCGTCACATCGGCACCCTCCCACCCATCCACCGCGACGCGGTCTCCGAATGCCTACCGGCTGGAGGAGATGAGTGGATGTGCACGCTACCGTGGTTCTCGATGAACCGAGACGAGTGCCGGTGACGAACCCCGAGGGCAACACTCCAGCAGAAGACGTGTGTTCGGCGGACGCAGCCGGGGCACACGGGGCCCGGACCACCGAATCCGCGGAACTGTACGAGACCATGGCCCGCGTCGCGAACGGGGACGCCGACGCTTTCGCCGAACTCTACGACCGGACGAGCGCCCGGGTCCACGGCATGGTCCTGCGGGTCCTGCGGGATCCCGGGTACGCGGAGGAGACGACGCAGGAAGTCTTCCTCCAGGCGTGGCGCACCGCGTCCAACTTCGATCCGGCCCGCGGTTCCGTCCTGTCCTGGCTGATGACGCTCGCGCACCGCCGTGCGGTCGACCGCGTGCGGTCCGAGCAGGCCGGCACCGACCGCGAGGCGCTCTACGAGACCACCAACATCGCAGGGCCGTTCGACCACGTCACCGAGGAGGTGACCCGCCGGCTCGAGCATCAATCGGTGCTCGTCTGCCTCGACTCGCTCACGGACACCCAACGTGAGTCCGTCGCGATGGCGTACTACGACGGCCGCACCTACCGAGAGGTCGCCTCCCAGCTGGGGGTCGCCCTGTCCACGGTGAAGACGCGCATCCGTGACGGATTGACGCGTCTTCGCGGGTGCCTGGGAGGTCTGTGACATGAACGACGAACTCGTGGGCATGGCGTACCCGTACGCACTCGATGCGCTCGACGACAGGGAGCGCCGCGAACTCGACACCGATCTCGCCACCGCCGACGAGGACACCCGCTCCACCTTCACCGACGAGGTCCGGCGGATCCGGGAAGCTTTCGCGGTGGTGAGCGCGGTGGGAGCCGTAGAACCCCCGCCCCGGGTGCGGACTCGAGTCCTCGACGAAGTCCGGCACTCCGCCGCCGGGCCGACGTCGCTGACCGAACGCCGCTCCCGCCGGCGTCGCTGGCAGATCGCCGTCGCCGCTGCCGCGGCAGTCGGGGTGCTCGCCGGCGGGACGGTGATCGTCCGGCAGCTCACGGAAGGTCCGTCGCCGACTGTGGCGGAGCAGGTTCTCGACGCCTCCGACGTGCACTCGTCGACGAGTGCGATTGCCGCCGGCGGGTCCGCGACCGCCAACTACTCGAAGTCGCAGGACGCCGTGGTGTTCGTGCTGGACGGTGTCGCCCCGCCCAGCGCCGACACCGTGTACCAGCTGTGGTTGATGCCCGCATCCGGGGACGCGCCCGTGCCCGCGGGAACCATCTCTCCCGGAGAGATGCAGCCGACCACGACGGTCGTCCTCGACGACGTGGGGTCGATGTCGAAGCTGGCCGTCACCGTCGAACCGCCCGGAGGATCTCCCCAGCCGACGTCGGAACCGTTCGCGGTGCTGCAACTGAGCTGATCCGGCGCCTGCAGGCAGAAGAAACCCCCGCGCGGTGATCCGCACGGGGGTGTCTTCGCTCGAACGATCGGAGCCCGATCGGTCGCGACGCCAGAGCCTAGTGGCTGTGCCCGTGACCGGTCTGCTGCTCGTCCTCTTCCGCAGGCTTCTCGACCACGGCGCTCTCCGTGGTGAGGATCATCCGCGCGACCGAGGCCGCGTTGACGACCGCGGAGCGGGTGACCTTCACGGGGTCGACGACACCGTCGGCGAGCAGGTCGCCGTAGGTCAGGGTCGCGGCGTTGAAACCGTGGCCCTTGGGCTGCTCGGCAACCTTGCTGGTGACGACGGAACCGTCGAGACCGGCATTGCTGGCGATCCAGAACAGCGGCGCCTGCAGTGCTTCGCGCACGACCTTGACGCCCGTGGCCTCGTCACCGGTCAGACCGAGGTTGTCGGCCAGCTCGGTGCTCGCCTGGACGAGAGCGGAACCGCCACCGGGGACGATGCCCTCGGCGACAGCAGCCTTCGCGGCGTTGACGGCGTCCTCGACGCGGAACTTGCGCTCCTTGAGGTCCGTCTCCGTGGCCGCGCCGACCTTGATGACGGCGACGCCACCGGCCAGCTTCGCCAGACGCTCTTCGAGCTTCTCGCGATCCCAGTCGGAGTCGGTGTTCTCGATTTCGCGGCGCAGCTGCGCGACGCGACCCTTGATGTCGTCGTCGGTTCCGGCGCCGTCGACGATCGTGGTCTCGTCCTTGCTGACCACGACGCGGCGTGCGCTGCCGAGCAGGTCCAGCCCGGCGTCCTTCAGCGTGAGGCCGACGTCGGAGTTGATGACCGTGCCACCGGTGACGACGGCGAGGTCGTCGAGGAACGCCTTCCGGCGGTCACCGAAGAACGGCGCCTTGACGGCGACGGCCTTGATGGTCTTCCGGATGGAGTTGACCACGAGCGTCGAGAGAACCTCGCCCTCGACGTCCTCCGCGATGATGAGGAGGGGCTTGCCGCTCTCGGCAACCTTCTCCAGCAGCGGCAGGAAGTCGGGCAGGGACGTGATCTTCTCGCGGTACAGCAACACGAGCGCGTCCTCGTACACGGCCTTCTGTGCATCGAGGTCCGTGACGAAGTACGGCGACAGGTAGCCCTTGTCGAACTGGACGCCCTCGGTGATCACGAGCTCGGTCGCCAGGGTCGAGGATTCCTCGACCGTCACGACGCCGTCGGTGCCGACGCGGGTGAGCGCCTCGCCGACCATTTCGCCGATCTCCTCGTCACGCGAGGACACGGTCGCGACCTGGGCGATGGACGTCTTGCCCTCGACCGGCTTCGCGGCGGCGAGCAGTGCCTCGACGACCTTGTCGGCCGCGGCGTTGATGCCGATGCCGAGTGCCATCGGGTTCGCACCCGCGGCGATGTTCTTCAAACCGCCCCGCACGATGGCCTGAGCCAGCACGGTGGCGGTGGTGGTGCCGTCGCCGGCGACGTCGTTGGTCTTGGTGGCGACGCTCTTGACGAGCTGCGCGCCGAGGTTCTCGAACGGGTCCTCGAGCTCGATTTCCCGGGCGATGCTGACACCGTCGTTGGTGACGGTCGGGCCGCCGAAGGCCTTCGCCAGCACTACGTGGCGGCCACGCGGACCCAAGGTCACCTTGACCGCGTCGGCAAGCTTGTCGACTCCACGCTCGAGAGACCGGCGTGCGACCTCGTTGAACTCAATCTGCTTGGACATGTGTTCTGTCTTCTCCTGGATCTCAGGGTTACGCGCGTGAACGCACTCCGCCCCGGGATCCTGTGGGGACTCCGGGGCGGATCACGTATGGCTTACTTGGAGACGACAGCCAGCACGTCGCGTGCCGACAGGATCAGGTACTCCTGGCCGGCGTACTTGATCTCGGTTCCGCCGTACTTGGAGTAGATGACCGTGTCACCCTCCTTGACGTCGACCGGGATGCGGTTGCCCTGCTCGTTGACGCGGCCTTCGCCGACTGCGACGACGGTGCCCTCCTGGGGCTTCTCCTTGGCCGTGTCGGGAATGACCAGGCCGGAGGCAGTCGTCGTCTCAGCCTCGTTGGCCTGGACGAGGATCTTGTCCTCGAGCGGCTTGATGTTGACGCTCGCCACGATGAGCCCTCCACTTTGGGGTATGCGGATCCGGAGACTTCTCCGGACTCCTGTTTGAGTGTTCCGTTTACGGCACTTCACACAGCCCCGTCGTCGCGGGTGCCGGAGCTCGATCGGCGCCACTTGGCACTCTATACGTGAGAGTGCCAACGCTCAAGGAGAAGGGGGTGGTAGACCGCGCCGAGCCGAATATCGGCCTGTCTCACGGGTCGTCACCTAAGGTTCCTCTGGTGTCTGACATCACTCGGCGTAAATTCCTGACATTTGCCGGACTCGGGGCGATCGGGGCAGTGGGATTCGAAGCACGCCCGTGGGGGTTGCAGTACGCGGGCGCGGCGCCGCTTCCCACGTCCGGGGCCGGCACCACCCTCGAAGCGGTGGCCGTCCCCCTCGGCGACTCCGGCTACCGCAGGCTCGGCGCGGGACCGGGGTGGCCGACCATCGTTCGCACGGAACTCGCCGAGGCCCGCAGCGGGCGCGAGGACCGGCGCACCGCCCTCGCCTCCCTCGTCCAGCTCACGGACGTCCACCTGGTCGACGCCCAGTCCCCGATGCGTTTCGAATACGTGCACCCCTTCACGGGGTCCGCGTTCCGCCCGCACGAGACACTCACCGCCCAGGGTCTCGTCGCCCTCGTCGCACGGGTCAACGCGCTCGCATCCGGCCCGCATACCCAGCGCCCGTTCGACGCGGTCGTGAGCACCGGCGACAACACCGACAACAAGGAATTCGCCGAACTCGGCTGGTTCCTCACCGCGCTCAACGGCGGCACCATCGTCCCCAACACGGGCGCACCCGACCGCTACGAAGGCGTGCAGAACTCGGGCGCCGATCTGTACTGGAACCCGGAGTCGTCCATCCAGGACATGTACAAGAAGGCCGGGTTCCCCGAGATACCCGGCCTGCTCGGCGCGGCGATCTCTCCCGTCACGAGCCCCGGCCTCCGCACCCCCTGGTATTGCGTCTTCGGCAATCACGACGACTCGGTGCAGGGCACCGTCCCGAGCGGCATCCCACCGCTCGAAGCCATGTACACCGGTTCGCTGAAGTTCGAGGTCCCGGGATCGCCGGAAGAGGCGAAGACGGTCGACATCGCCACCAGGTTCGATCCCGGCGCCATTCCCGCCGCCCTGTCCGCGATCACGACCCCCGCGCGGGTCGTCACACCCGACCCCGCACGCGCGCCGTTCACTCCCCGCCAGTTCATCGCCGCACACCTGGACCCGGCCAACACCGGCCCCGGACCGGTCGGTCACGGCTTCGCACCTGATGCCGGCGAGACCGGGATCGGCTACTACTCGTTCGAGATCGCACCCGGCGTGGTCGGCATCAGCATGGATTCCACCAACCGCGCGGGGTTCGTCGACGGCTCGCTCGGTGCTGCGCAGTTCCGGTGGATCGAGGACACCCTGGTGGCCGGCAGCAGCCGGTACTTCGACACGGCGGGCAACCCGGTGTCCCAGGTACGCAACGACACCTGGTTCGTCCTGTTCAGTCACCACACCAGCGGCAGCATGGACAACGTCGTCCCCGACCCCTCCGCCCCGGCCGAACCCCGGATCCGGGGTTCGCGACTGGTGGATCTGCTGCACCGATTCCCGAACGTCCTCGCCTGGGTCAACGGGCACACCCACGAGAACCAGATCACACCGTGGCCCGGATCGACTCCGGAGCAGTCGTTCTGGGAGATCAACACGGCCTCGCACATCGACTTCCCCCAGCACGGGCGGATCATCGAGGTGGTCGACAACGTCGACGGAACCGTGTCGCTGCTCACGACGCTGTTCGAGGCCGACAGCCCCTACTCCGTCGACCACACCGATCTCTCACCGCTCGGGTTGGCGTCGCTGTACCGGGAGTTGTCGTTCAACGACATTCACGCGGACCCCGACCTGCTCGGCGGGACACCCGACCGGAACGTCGAACTGGTACTGGCGTCGGGTCGCTAGACCCGGCGCCTGCGGGCCCAGTCGACGGCCGCGACGACCGCGCGGATGCCGACGCCGAGAAGGATCAGATTTCCGATGATCTGCACACTCACGACGGCTCGCGACGGATCGGTCGTCGCGGCGATGTCGCCGAACCCGACGGTCGAGAAGACGGTGAGCGAGAAGTACAACGCACCCATCCGCGTGAGGGGCTCGGTGAAGTAACCCGGATCACTTTCGGACATCAGGCAATATCCTGCCGAGAACCCGAGCAGGTAGAGCGGCAGGATCAGGGCCAGCGCCTCGATCGCCTGGAGCGCCGGTACGTCGGACTTGACGATCCGCCAGATCTGCCAGGCCGCGACGAGCGCGACCACGAGCAAGCCGCCCGCCAGGAAGAACAGGGCGGACACTTCCCCGAGCGACGTCCACGGCAGGGCGAAGTAGACCACCGTGCACAGGAAGACGGTGACCAGCGGGCGCAGAACTGCACGCAGCAGAAGCCGTCGGCGCTCACGTCTCGTGAGGTTGCGAAAATCGCTGGCGCGTCGCATCAGATTCCTTTGGACAACTGTGCAGGTGAGACCGGATATCGAGCGCCATCCTCGTCTCCCGGGGCCGGAAGTCGGGAGCGAAATCCGTTTGTTTTCTGTAACGTTCAGATAACAGTCGCCGATTCAACGGGCAGGGATTCCCCGCTGAACAGGGCGTTCCGACAGAGACAGCAGGTCACGCGTCGAAAACGTGAGGGGGTGTGTGAGATGGGTATGTCCTTGGGGATGTCGACCGGTGCGGCCGGTGTGGGTTCCGCCCTCGTCACCACCGCCTCCAACGGTACGCAGAACGTCGAGTTCCGTTACCTGTCCGCCGATCAGGCGCACACCGACCTCGGCGACCTGGTCCGTTCCTCCATCTCGCTGATGACCACCCAGGTTCCTGCCGACCCCACCACACCCGACGCGTTCGCTGTCGCGTACCGGACGGCGGAGCAGGCGCATTCGATCCGCAGCGCCGTCAGCAGGCAGCGGCACCGCGTGCATCTCGTGCCCGAGACCGCCGCCACCCTTACCTATCTTCGGCACACCGGTGAGGTCGCCCAGCATGCCACGGTCGCGATCGTCGACTTCGGCGAGTCCGGACTGTCCGTCGCCGTCGTCGACCAGGTCGACGGCACCGTCCTGCACGCCGACCGCACGACCCACGTGAGCGGCACCGGAATCGACGACCTCGTCTTCCACCACGTCGTCGGCAGCCTCGCCACCCCGCATCCCCTGCGGCACCTGGACCGCGACCTGCTCTCGGCGCGGTGCCGCGTCGCCAAGGAGCAGTTGTCCTCGGAGCCGAATGCGCACGTCGACATCGACCTGCACGGCATCCGCCCGATCGAGATCAGCCGCACCAGGTTCGACGAGATCGCCGCACCGACCGTCCGGGTCGCGGTGGAGTTCATCCGTGCCACCGTCGCCGACTCCCCGCGTCGACCGGACGCCCTGGCCCTGGTCGGTGGCGGCGCGAACATACCCGCGATCATCGCCGCCGTCGCCGACGCGTTCACCGCACGGGTCATCGCTGTGCGCGAACCCGACACGGCGACCGCGAAAGGTGCGGCGTTGCTCGCCGTCTCCTCCGCCATCCGCGACTACCCGGCCACCGAGTCGACCCGTCCCGGTTCGGCCGCCAAGGTGTCGGGGGCACTCGTCGGCGCCCTCGTGGTCGGAGGGCTCGTTCTCGGCTACGGCGTGAAGGAACTCGCGCCCGCACCCGACCCCAACGTCTCCCCCGCGGGGACGGACATGTTCCAGACCACCGAGCAGGTCACGACCACGACGTCGGACGAACCGCCCGCGACGCGGATTCCGTCGTACGATCCGACGCCGACGTCGGCGTACTACCCGAATCAGGTTGCCCCGCCCACCTCCGAACCGCAGACGGACCGGTCCCCCGAGCAGACGCCCGATTCGACGAGCGAGACCACGACGCCGCGCACCACCACCCCGGTGCCGACACCCACGGCTCCCCCGCATCCGACGCTGCCCGGAACGAACCCGTCGCAGCCGTCGTGGCCGCACATCGAATGGCCCGCGATTCCGCCGCTGTGGCCGCAGGTTCCGGGAGAATCCACGCCGAACGAACCGCGCCCGGGTACGCCCGCACCCGACGTACCGGAAGCAGCACCGCCGCCCACCGAGACGCCCGCCGCGCCCGCGGAATCCACTGCCCCCGCGGCGCCCGAAGGGCTCTTCCCGATGATCCCGGCCCCGGGCACGGTTGCTCCGAGTCCCGATGCGGCGCAACCGAGTGGTGCTCAGCCCGGCGAGACGCTCACTCCCCCGGCCACGCAGACCGTCACGATTCCGGTCAGCTGAACACCTGACTGGTCGCCACCGACAGTCCGGGGTCGCTGGCCACGGTCAGCAGGGACGGCGCGGCGCCGCCGGCGATCAGATGCGCGCCGAGCGAGGCGATCATCACCCCGTTGTCGGTGCACAGGCGCGGTTTCGGCACCCGCAGGGTAAGTCCGGCTTCGGCGCAGCGTTCCTCGGCGAGTGCGCGGATGCGCGAGTTGGCCGTGGCGCCGCCCCCGAGAACGAGTGTGTCCACGCCGACGTCGCGGGCCGCGCGCACCGCTTTCATCGTCAGCACGTCCGCCACGGCTTCCTGGAAACTCGCGGCGATATCCGGCACCGAACAAGCCTCCCCTGCCCGCTCCTTGGACTCCACGTACCGTGCGACAGCCGTCTTCAGCCCGGAGAACGAGAAGTCGTGCCGGGCGTCCCGTGGCCCGGTCATCCCGCGCGGGAAGGGAATGGCGTCTCGGTCGCCGACCTGCGCCGCGGCGTCGAGGGCCGGGCCACCGGGGAATCCGAGGCCGAGGAGGCGGGCCACCTTGTCGAAGGCTTCGCCGGCCGCGTCGTCCACGGTGGTGCCGAGTTCGACGATGGGCTTCGCGAGATCCTCGACGTGCAGGAGGTGGGTGTGCCCACCGGACACGAGCAGCGCCACGCACGGTGGCATCGGTCCGTGTTCGAGGGTGTCGACCGAGACGTGGCCGCCGAGGTGGTTCACCGCGAAGAACGGGATGTCCCACGCCGCCGCATAGGCTTTCGCGGCCGCGACACCGACGAGCAGGGCGCCGGCCAGACCGGGTCCGATGGTGACGGCGAGAGCGTCCGGCTTGGCGATGCCGGCCGCGGCGAGGGCCCGCCGCATCGTCGGGACGATCGCCTCGAGGTGCGCGCGGGACGCGACCTCCGGCACCACCCCGCCGTACCGGGCATGCTCTTCGACGCTGGATGCGACCTCGTCCGCGAGAAGTTCGCACGTCCCGTCACCGTTCCACCGGACGATGCCGACTCCGGTCTCGTCACAAGAGCTTTCGATCCCCATGACGATCATTGCACCGGCTCCTCACCCGATCCGGGGCGACGCATCGTGAAGGCGTCCGCACCGCTCGGTTGGTAGTACTTCTTACGGGTTCCCACGATCTCGAATCCTTCACGTCTGTACAGGGCGATCGCCGCGTCGTTGTCGGTGCGCACTTCGAGAAACACCGGGCCACCCCGCGCGTCGGCGACGCGCAGGAGTTCGTCGAGGAGGGCCCCGCCGATCCCCCGGCGCTGACACGCCGGGTCCGTTCCGATCGTGTGTATCTCGGATTCGGGATGCGAACCGTTGCCCAGCAGAGCGATTCCGGCGTACCCGACGACGTGGCCGGTGTCGTCCCGCGCCACGGTGTAGTGCACGTGCGGTGCGGCGAGTTCCGCCCTGAATGCGCCGGCGCTCCAGGGCCCGTCACCGGCGAAGAGGAGTGTTTCGAGCTCCGCGCACCGGTCGGCATCCGTGGCCGCCATCGGTTCGATGCGGAATGTCATTTCTTCCGGTCCGCCAGTTCGACCGCGTCCGGGCGCCGCAGGTAGAGCGGTACGAGCGCCGCCGGTGCCGCACCGCTGAACAGGGCATCCGCGGCCACCGTGACCAGCCCTGCGGGCGACGGTGTTTCCACGGGTTCGACCGGCAGATCGAAGAAGTCGACGTGTGACGGCGATCCCGCCACCACCTCGGACGGCATCGGCTCGAGCTCGCGCGGCTTCACCACGGCGGGGCCTTCCACCCGCACCCCTGCCGAGTAGCGCGCCCAGTACACCTCACGTCGGCGTGCGTCCGTGACGACCAGCAGATTCCGGTCACCGTCCACCTGTGCGGCGATGGCGTCGAGGCTGCACACGCCGTGGGCCGGAATACCGAGGGCGTCGGCGAACGCGGCGGCGGTGGCCATCCCCACGCGCAGTCCCGTGAACGGCCCCGGTCCGGCGCCGACCACCACCGCGTCGAGGTCCGCGGCGACGTGACCCGACTCGGTGAGGCACTCGAGGATGTGCGGGGTGAGCACTTCCGCGTGGGCGCGCGGGTTGACCGTCACGCGCACCGCGAGGGTGTCCACCGCCTCCACCGATGCGGAATCGGCCGAAACCCGGACGACTCCGGCGGTCACGGCAGGCGTGGACGTGTCGATGGCGAGAACAAGCACGGTAACTGAGGGTACTCGCACGTCAGAACCGCTCCCGACACCCGACCCGTCAGGAAATCCACTCCCAGTGGGCGGTGCGGACGTCCGTCTCCGGTTCGCGGCGCAGGCGTACCCGCAGGTGACGATCGGCCAGCTGCTCGGCAATGCCCGCGCCCCATTCGACGACGACAACCGCTGCAGCCAGGTCGGTGTCGAGGTCGAGCGCGTCGAGTTCGTCCAGCGCGTGCGGGCCGCTACCGCCCAGTCGGTACGCGTCCACGTGCACCATTCCGACCGGCGCGCCCCCGTCGGGTCGCGTGCCCGCCCGGTGCTCCCGCGCGATCACGAATGTGGGCGAAGTCACTCGCCCCTGCACGCCGAGCCCGGCTCCGATTCCCTTCGTCAGTGCGGTCTTCCCCGCACCGAGGGGTCCGTCGAGGACCACGAGATCACCGGCGACGAGTCCCCGGGCGAGGTCCCGCCCGAACTGCTCGGTGTCCTCCGCCGTCGGCAACACCACGGTCCCGCTCACGGGCAACACTCCCTCTTCAGCCGACATCGGACTGCTCACGCGATTCGTACGTCGCCAGGCCACGATGCAGCACCCGGTCGACGGCGTCCGATACCACGGACGGGAACTCGAGCTGCACCAGATGGCCGGCACCGCGCACCCGCACCAGTTCGGACTCCGGAAGGTCCGCCGCCAGTTTCCGGGAACTGCCGAACGGGATGATCATGTCGCTGTCGCCGCACACCACGACGGACGGGATGTGCTCGATCGCCTCGAGTGAGGCGGACTCGTCGTGCAATTCGAGTGTGCGCAGAAAGTTCACGACGGTGACCACCGACGTCCGGTCCAGCATGGAGTCGGAGAACCTGTGCAGCCGCGGGCTCACATCCGTGCCGTACGACGCTGCCCGCAGGATCGGGGTGATCAGCACGCGGGCCGCGCCGCGCGCGTGCTGGACGAGTTCGGGCGACGTCCGGACGGCCAGCCGGAAGCCGTCGATGACCGGGTTCTGCAGGTTCCGCGTCAATCCGGTCTCGCTGAGACCCGCAGCGGCCGTGGCAACCAGGCCCACACCGACCACCCGCGACGCCACCAGTTCGGGTCGCTGCCCGGCGAAGGCGAGCACCGTCATCCCGCCCATCGAATGCCCCACGAGCACAACCGGTCCGGTGGGGGCCTTCGCTGCGATCACGGTCGCGAGATCGGCGCCCAGCTGAGCGATGGTGCAGCTCGCCGTGGACGGCACACCCGAATCGCCGTGCCCGCGTTGGTCGTAGAACACCATCCGCACGTCGTCGCCCCACCGCTCGGCGAGCTGGCGGCGCTGGAAATGCCACGACGTCATGTCCAGGCAGTAGCCGTGCACGAACACCGCCGTCACGGGCGCGTCCTCGGGACCGACCTCGCGGACCGCGAGCGCGACGCCGTCCTCGGTGACCACGACGCTGCGCCGGTCCCGCGACATCAGCGTGAAGTCCTCGTCACGATAGATCTCGCGGCCCGGCCGGGTCGCGCTGCGCAGCGCGTTGGCCCCGGCGACCGAACCGAGCGCCAGCGCGCTCAGCACGCCGCCGACGAGCCCCAGACGCTTCGACACACCCATGTCCTACGTACCCGTTCCGCCGACGTAACTGCGCACCGTGCGTCCGCGTACCCCCGTCACCACCTCGTAGTGGATGGTGTCGAGTTCGTCGGCCCACGCCTGCGCGATGGGCTCGCCGAGGTCTCCGTTGCCGAAGAACACCGCGGTGTCCCCCTCCCGGACTCCCCCGCCGTCCGGCCCGAGATCCACGACCACCTGGTCCATGCACACCCGCCCGATCCCCGGCCGTCGTTCCGCGCCCAGCTGGACCTCGAAACGGCCACTGAGCGAGCGCGGGAGCCCGTCGGCGTACCCGAACGGCAGCAGCGCCACCGTCGTATCCCGTGGGGCCACCCACTGGTGCCCGTAGGACACGCCTTCACCTGCCGCCACCTTCTTCACCAGAGCCACCCTCGATCGCAGTGTCATCGCCGGGCGCAACCCGAACTGACCGAGTTCGGGTACAGGCGACAACCCATATATCGCGATTCCCGGGCGAACCATGTCAAACCGCAGGTCGGGACGGGTCAGGGTGGCCGCGGAATTGGACAGGTGCACCACTTCGGGGACCAGTCCCTGACGCTTGGCATCCGCGATCGCGCTGACCAGTCGGTCGCGCTGGGAATCGATCCAGGCGTGGTGCGGCTCGTCGGCGTGGGCGAGATGCGAGAAGATGCCGCGCAGCCGCACCGAGCCCTCGGCCTGTGCGCGCGCCAGATCGACGAGGACCTGCGCCAGCTCGTCGGGTGCCACCCCGTTGCGGTTCAGTCCGGTGTCGACCTTGATCGTGACGATCGCCGGGGTGCCGACGCTCCGGGCGGCAGCGACCACCGCGGCGAGGTGGCGGGGCGAGGACACGCCGAGTTCGACACCGGCCGCGATCGCGGGGGCGAAATCGGCGTCGACGGTGTGCAGCCACGCGAGGACGGGTGCGTCGATGCCCGCGCGGCGCAGAGTCAGCGCCTCCGCCACCGTCGTCACGCCCAGTTCCGACGCTCCGGCGGCCAGCGCTGCGCGTGCCACGGGCACCGCGCCGTGGTTGTAGCCGTCCGCCTTCACGACGGCCATCATCGCCGCGTCCCGGGCGTTGTCGCGCAGGACGCGGACGTTGTGGGCAATCGCGTCCAGATCGACCACGGCCTCGGCCTGCGGTGCCGGCGCGGCCTGTGCGGGCGCTGCGGGTTCGCTGTGTCCGTGGTCGTCGGCCGGTACTGCTTCAGCAAGCGTCATATGTTCGATCCTGCCATTCACGAGGAGGCCGGCATTTCTCCGGGTGACACCCCCGCACGGAGGACTCTGATCGACTCCCTGAGGTGTGCGAGCAGCGTCCCGGCGGAGATCGGTGCTGTTCCGCGCCCTGCGGAGAGGTCCGCGCCACCGCCACGGGCAGCCAGGTTCGCGGCCAGCGAGTGAGCTCGCGCACCCACCGCGGCGGCCCGCTCCGGGGTGATGCCCGCCGCCATGAGCGAGCCGATGATCCCGGCGAGCACGTCCCCCGCACCCGCGGTGGCGGACCACGATCCGCCCGCCTCGTTGACGAAGATCCGGCCCCCGGGTTCCGCGATCACGGTGGCACGCCCCTTGAGCAGCAGGTGAACATTCCAGTCGGCCGCGAGAGCGCGTGCCGACGCCACCCGGTCCGGACCCGGATCCGTCCCCGTCAGCCGGGCGAACTCCCCGGCGTGCGGGGTCAGCAGTGTCGCTGCGGTCCGCGAACGCACCAGGTCCGGGTCCTCGGCGAGCAGGGTCAGACCGTCCGCGTCGACGAGCACGGGCACGTCGGACTCGAGCACCGTCCGCAGCGTGCGACGGGCGGCGTCGTCGGTTCCCATGCCCGGCCCGACCACCCACGACTGGACGCGTCCCGCCTTCGCGAGATCGGCGGTCGCGATCACCTCCGGCGAGTGCGCGAGCACTTCGTTCGTGCACGGCCCGGCGTAGCGGACGAGCCCCGACGTGGCCGTGACCGCGGCGCCCGTGCACAGCACACCGGCGCCCGGGTAGCCGTCGCTGCCCGCGACCACCCCCACCACGCCCTGCGAGTACTTGTCGTCGCCGGCCCCCGGCACCGGCCACGCGGCACCCACGTCGGCGGCGTCGAGGGCAGTGATCCCGGCAGCGCCGAGCGACAGTCCGATGTCCACGAGCTCGACCCGGCCGCAGTGCGCCGCACCGAGCGCGTGGACCGGTTTGAGGGCGCCGAATGCGACGGTGACGGCGGCGCTCACGGCGGGGCCGTCGACCGCTCCCGTATCCGGGTCCACACCGCTCGGCAGGTCCGCCGACACGATCGGAGCAGCCTCGATCCGGTCGACCAGCGCCGCAGCATCGGGTCGCAGCGGCCCCCTGCCGGAGATTCCGACGATTCCGTCGATCACCAGATCGGGCAGGCCCAGCTCGTCCGACGGGGCGGCCACCCGGCCGCCGGCCGCGGTGAACGCCGCCAGCCCGGCCGCGTGCGCCTTCTCCGGTTTCAGCAGCACCGCGGTGGCCGCGGCACCGCGCTTGCGCAGCATCGACGCCGCCCACAGCGCGTCCCCGCCGTTGTCCCCGGACCCCACCAGCACCGTGATCGTTCGACCGGCGACGCCCCCGGTCCGCGCCCGCAGCTCCGCCGCCACCACCGTGGCGAGCCCATGCGCTGCGCGTCGCATCAGCGCGCCGTCGGGAAGAGACGCCAGCAACGGCGCCTCCGCGGCTCGAACCTCGTCAGCGGTGTAGTAGCCCCGCATGGGAACTCCTCGTCGAGAAGGGTCGGTACCGGGTCAGACTACGCTCGACGTCATGCGTGGACGTGGAAGCTCGTGGATCGCCGGAGTGGCTCTCGCCGCAAGCATTTCGATGGCGGGCGTCGTGTCCGGATGCGGTTCGCCGGACAGCGCGGCGCCCGAGGCGCCGACCGGACCCGTCGTGCAGGTCGCGAACATGGCGTATGCGCCGGCGACACTCACCGTCACGGCAGGAGACACCGTCACCTGGAATTTCGACGACCGGGGTGTCACCCACGACGTGGTGGGTGTCGGCGCCGCGAAGAGTGTGCTGCGGAGCCGGTTGATGCAGACCGGCACCCTTACGTACACGTTCACCGAACCGGGGACCTACGAATACACGTGTTCGCTGCACCCCGAGATGACGGGCACCGTCGTGGTCACCCCGTAGGGGCGCGGCCCTGCCACGCCCCTACGGTCGCCGCTATTCGACGGTGACGGACTTGGCGAGGTTACGCGGCTTGTCGACGTCGTAGCCCCGTGTCTGCGCGACCTCCGCCGCGAACACCTGCAACGGCACCGTCGACAGCAGCGGCTGCAGCAGCGTCGGTGCCGCCGGGATCTCGATCAGGTGGTCGGCGAACGGGCGCACGGCCTCGTCGCCCTCCTCCGCGATCACGACGGTCCGCGCCCCGCGGGCCTGGATCTCCCGGATGTTGCTCAGCAGCTTCGAGTGCAGCACCGCGCGCCCCTTCGGGGACGGCATCACGATGATCACCGGCAGCCCGTCCTCGATCAGCGCGATCGGCCCGTGCTTGAGCTCGCCGGCCGCGAAGCCCTCGGCGTGCATGTACGCCAGCTCCTTGAGCTTGAGCGCACCCTCGAGCGCCACGGGGTAGCCCACGTGGCGGCCCAGGAACAGCACCGTCGACGACGACGCCAGCTCCCGCGCCAGCGCCCGCACCGGCTCGACCGTCTCGAGCACCCGGCTCACCAGGTTGGGCATCGCCTCGAGGTCGGCATACTCGCGTGCGACCTCGTCCGGGTACTTGGTGCCGCGGGCCTGGGCGAGGGCCAGGCCGACCAGATAGTTCGCCGTGACCTGCGCGAGGAACGCCTTGGTCGACGCGACACCGATCTCCGGACCTGCCCGGGTGTAGAGGACGGCGTCGGCCTCGCGCGGAATCTGGGCGCCGTTCGTGTTGCACACCGCCAGGACCCGCGCCTTCTGGTCCTTGGCGTGGCGCACGGCCTCGAGGGTGTCGGCCGTCTCACCGGACTGCGAGATGGCCACGACCAGCGTCGACCGGTCGAGAACCGGGTCGCGGTAGCGGAATTCGCTGGCGAGCTCGACCTCCACGGGCAGGCGGGTCCAGTGCTCGATGGCGTACTTCGCGAGCAGCCCCGAGTGGTAGGCGCTGCCGCAGGCGACGACGAAGACCTTGTCGACGTCGCGCAGCTCCTGATCCGACAGTCGCTGCTCGTCGAGAACGATCTTCCCGTCCTGGAAGTGACCGAGCAGGGTGTCCGCGACGGCGGCCGGCTGCTCCTCGATCTCCTTGAGCATGAAGTAGTCGTGGCCGCCCTTCTCGGCGGCGGCGAGATCCCAGTCGATGCGGAACGGGCGGCCCTGCGCCTCGGATCCGTCGAAGTTCAGAATCGAGTACCCGTCCGCGGTGATCACCACGACCTGGTCCTGCCCCAGCTCGACCGCGTCACGGGTGTGCTCGATGAACGCCGCGACATCGGACCCGAGGAACGTCTCTCCCTCGCCGACACCGATGACGAGGGGCGTCGAGCGGCGCGCCGCGACGATGGTGTCCGGGTGGTCCGAGTGCGTGAAGACGAGCGTGAACGCGCCCTCGAGCCTGCGCAGCACGCTCAGCGCGCTCGCGACGAAGTCACCGGCCGTCTCGCCCGAGGCGTAGGCGCGGGCGACGAGGTGCACCGCGACCTCGGTGTCGGTGTCGCTGGCGAAGTCGACTCCGTCGTGCTCGAGTTCGGCCCGCAGCGGGGCGAAGTTCTCGATGATGCCGTTGTGCACGACGGCAACCGTGTTGCCCGCGTCACGATGCGGGTGCGCGTTGCGGTCGGTCGGCCTGCCGTGCGTGGCCCACCGTGTGTGACCGATCCCGGTGCTCCCGGTGAAGTGCTCGGCCCCGACCTCGTCGAGTTCGGCCTCGAGATTCGCGAGACGACCCGCCTTCCGCTCGACCGCCATGCCGCCGTCTCCGTCGAGCACGGCGATGCCGGCAGAGTCGTATCCGCGGTATTCCATTCGCCGCAAGGCCTCCACCACAACAGTCAGAGCCTGCCGGTGGCCGACGTATCCCACGATTCCGCACATGGTTCATCAGGGTACTTGGACCGGGCGACGCGGCGAAGTCGGAGTGTGTGCCGCATCGGCTCTCTCGCCGGCCCGCGAATCGGATAACGTTCTCCCCGTGGCGCCGAAACCGAAGACCCTGGCCCGTGAACTATCCAAGCGAGGACCGCACCGCGTGCTGCGGGGTGACCTCGCACTCGCCGGACAGCCGGGCGTCGTATACACGCCCGAATCAGGCTTCAACCTGCCCGCCGTCGCGTTCGCGCACAGCTGGATGGCAGGTGCCGACCACTACCGGAAGACGCTCGAGCATCTGGCTTCGTGGGGAATCGTCGTGGCAGCCCCCAACAGCGAGCGGGGTCCCGTGCCCTCTCACCTGGGCCTCGCCACCGACCTCCGGGCCACCCTCGACATCTGTGTGGGCGTGCGACTCGGTCCCGGCCAGATCAGCGTGCAGCCCGACCGCGTCGCGTTCGCAGGACACGGGATGGGTGCGGGTGTGGCAGTGCTGGCCGCCGCGCAGCGGGACGTGTCGGCGGTCGCCGCCCTGTTCCCGGCGCCGACCGCACCGAAGGCCGAGAAGTATGCGTCCAAGATCACAGCGCCGGGTCTGATCGTGGCCGGTGCCGACATCGACACCATGAACAGCAACGCCAAGGCGCTGGCCGAGGCATGGGGCGGGGAACACGTCCTGCGCGCCGTCAACGGGGCGAAGGAGTCGGGGCTCACCGAAGGACGCCGCCTCCTGGGTGCACTCGGCATCGGCGGTTCCGAGCGGAAGACCCAGCAGATCACGCGCGCGCTGCTCACCGGCTTCCTGCTGTATCACCTCACCGAGGACAAGAAGTACGAGGTGTTCGCGAAGGAGGATGCCGAACTTCCCCACACCACGCTCGTCGATCCGCACGAGGAGCACACCGACGCCGGCTTCGAGGGCGTGCTCCCGCACATCTGACGTCTCTCCGGTCACACCAGCCAGCTGCGCGGCCGATAGAACTCGTCGTCGTCGAGTGTTCTCGGTTGCGCAGCCGCAGGCGGTGCCGCTGCAGATTCGGTCCGGCCGCGGCCGGACCGGTTCGCCGCGGCTTCCTCGTCTCTGGCTTTGCGTTCGTCGATCCGCTCCCGGAACATTTCCAGGTCGGCTCGCATCTGTGCCCGTTGTGCACGCAACCGTGCGGCTCGGTGGCTCACAGCGGCCCGGCCTCGGCCAACTCGGCGCCGCTGTCGAATCCGGCCACGGGACCTGTCGCCAGTTCGGGTGCGGACCGCGGCTCCTGTAGCGGCGGGACCTCGACGGGTGTCTCGGGAGCCGGCTCCTGCTGCACTGACACCACCTGTGGTTGCGGGACGGCTGCGGCGTCTCCGGCCGGCGCAAGGGCCGGTGTGTTCTCGTGGGCCGGGACGTTGTCCGAGGCAGCCCCACCGGGCGTCGGCTCTTCCTCGGCTGTCGCGTCCGGGGCGTCCTCGGCACCAGCGCTGACCTGCGATTCCGGGGTCGGCGCGGCGGGTGCGCAGCCGGCGTCGCCGGAGTCTCCGTCCCCGGCAGCGGTTTCCGCTGTGATCTGCGGCAGACCGTTGGGGCCGATCTCGACTCCGAACCTGGCCGTCCCGCCCTGTCCGTCGCTCATCTCGAGATGAATCCCCTGACCGTCGGCATCGACGGCGAGCGTCCACGACTGTCCGTCGAGGTTCAGTTCGAGGCTCGTGTCGTGTGGGATGCCGTCGGCCGGCTCGCCATCGTCCTCCCGCGTATCGGCGTGGTCGTCGCCGAGGTCCTCGGTGTTCCGTTCCTCGTCGTCCCTGTGGGTGAGGGCCGAGACGGTGTCCTCGATCAACGGGCGAAGGATCGAACCGAGATCCGCCAGACCTCCTGCGAGACCCGGACGCACCAGGTCACCCGGGCCGGGAATGCTCCCGAGGCCCGGGGCAGTAGTCGTCGGTGGCGCCGCGACCACCGGCGGTCCGGTTGTCGGTGGGGCCGCGGCCATCGGAGGTCCGGTTGTCGGTGGCGCCGCCGCCATCGGACTGGTGGCCGCGTCCCCACCACCGGATCGAGGCGGGACGTACGCCGGTCCGCCCGTTGCAGGGGCCGCGGCGGGCGCCGTCGGCGCTGCAGGTGCAGGCGCGGGCGCCGGCGCAGCGGCGGGAACGGTGTCGGCGTGTGGCACCTCGGGCCCCCTCGGCGCGGGTGCCGGATCGGGAGTGTCCTCGGGACGAAAACCGGGCTGCGCCTCGATCGACCGCGCCTCGGCGATGACGGCGTCGTAGGCGGCGTGCACCGCTTCGGCGCAGTCCGCACACGCAGCGGTGAACTCTTGCTGCTTCTCCTCGTACACGTGGCGGAAGTTCGCGTCGAGCCAGTCCTTGGTGATTCCGGCGGCCCGCCGCACCACGTCGTCCCGGTCGAGTCGGCGGAGCGCACCTGCGCCCCCGTCCTTGTACAGGCCGTTGACGTGCCGGTAGTCGTCGTCGGCGAGTTCGGGGAACCAGTAGGACGCGTCTTCCATGCAGTCCTTCGCGGCGGAGTTGTCGCCGTCCTTGCCGTCGGCGTAGATCTGGGCGAGAACGTCGATCTGTTCCGCGCTGTACCCCGCGACCGTCGGCTGGTGCAGAGACACCACCTTGTACGCCTTGTTCGTCACCGCGGCGCTCAGCGTGAGGTTCGCCTCGAACAGCACTTCGGCGAGTCCGTGGAGCCGACCAATGGTGGCGTCCGCCTGGATGTTCTGTCGGTCGACGGCGTCGATCGCCGCCGCGGCGGCGACTCCGCTCCACCCGGTTCGCACTGCGGCGACGCATCTCTCGTTCTCGTCGAGTTCGGTGCGGGCCGTGTCGAGACTGCGTCCGAGGGTGTCGACGTCGCGGGCGAGCACGTTCAATCGCATCCCCCGCTCGGCGTCGAACATCGCGTAGTAGTCGGTGAGTTCGCGAGACTCGTATCCCAGTTTTTTCGCCGCGGGGAGGAACAACTCGAAGAATTCGAGGCCCTGCGCGCCGAGATCGAGCATGTCGTCGGGAACGTTGAGACAATTCGGGCGCAGGTGCTCCCCCAGCGCGTTCCGGGATGCGTTCGCGGTCTGGGCGTCGCTGCCGTGCTCCAACAATGCGGCGTAGCGCTGGTCGGCGGACGGAGTCCGGTCACGCTTGTCGAGCCCGTACTCGTCGAAGTACGGCTGCCACGACGCCTCGTCCTCCTCGCGGGAGGCGGCCCAGGCCTGGAGGAGTTGCTCCTTGTATTCGCGGCTCAGGTTCGGGTCGTCGATCAGCGTTCTCGGATCCGTGGTCACCACTGCACCCCGTTCACGTCGGCGGTGACGTTCGCGTCCGTTCCCGAGTAGCGCGCCGCGGCGGCCCGGAACGCGTGGCCGAACGATTCCGCGTCCGCGGCCCACTGGCCGAGCGCGACCCCGACGATGCCGAGGGCGTCATGCACCGCGTCACCTTTCGCGGCGTAGTCGCGGCCCGCGTGCGCCCCACCGAATTCCAGCCGGGCGGTCTCGGCGGCCTGCCGTCTCAGGACCTCCGCCGACCGCAGCAGTCTCGCGCCCGCGCCCGTCACCACCGCGACGTCCACCTCGAGCCCATCGCTCATTGCCCCACCCTCTCTTCGCGACCTACTGCATTAGACGCGACAGCGCACCGATCGGTTCCCCCGGCCGATCGGTGCGCTGTGTCCGCTCACACGGAGGCGACAGTGCCCGCCAGTTCGTCGGCGAGCTTCCTGGCCACTTCGATGTCCGAAGCCTCGACCATCACGCGTACGAGTTGTTCGGTGCCCGACGGTCGCAGCAGTACCCTGCCGTTGTCGCCCAGGCTGCGCTCGGCTGCCAGGACCGCGTCCAGCACGACCGGAGACGCGGCGACGGCGCGCTTGTCGGCGACCCTCACGTTGACCAGAACCTGCGGGAGTGTCGTCATCGCCGCCGCCAGGTCCGCGATCGGCTGTCCGGTCTCCGCCATCCGGCCCATCAGCCGCAGTCCCGTCAGCACTCCGTCGCCGGTGGTGCCGAAAGCGGGGAACACGACGTGTCCGGACTGTTCGCCGCCCAGGCTGAAGCCGCCGGACCGGAGCCCTTCGAGGACGTAGCGATCACCGACAGCAGTGGTGACCAGTGAGATCCCGGCCTCGCGCATCGCGATGTGCAAACCGAGATTGCTCATGACTGTCGCGACGAGGGTGTTGTCCACCAGTTCACCGGCATCGCGCATGCCCAGAGCGAGGACGGTCATGATGGCGTCACCGTCGATGAGGGAACCGGCGGCGTCGACGGCGAGGCATCGATCCGCATCGCCGTCGTGCGCGAGCCCCAGATCGGCACCGTGCTGCACGACTGCCTTCTGCAGGCTCTCGAGGTGCGTCGACCCGCAGTTCTCGTTGATGTTGAGTCCGTCGGGTTCGGCGTTGATCGCGACGACGGTGGCGCCGGCGGCCCGGTAGGCGGCGGGAGCGACGCCCGATGCCGCGCCGTGCGCACAGTCCACCACCACGGTCAGCCCGTCGAGGCTGTTCGGGAGCGCGGTGGCCAGGTGCTGCAGATACCGTTCCGCGGCGTCGGGCACCGTGCGAACACGTCCGATCCCCGCGCCGGTCGGCGCCCGCCGTGTCGTGGTTCCGGCGGCGACGGCCTCGATGCGGTCTTCCACCTCGTCGTCGAGTTTGTGCCCGCCGGCCGCGAAGATCTTGATGCCGTTGTCGGGCATGGGATTGTGCGAGGCGGAGATCATGACACCGAGAGCTGCGTCCAGCTCCGCGGTCAGGTAGGCCACCGCGGGTGTCGGCAGCACCCCGACGTTCAGAACGTCGACGCCGGCAGACGTCAGGCCCGCGACGACCGCCGCCTCGAGCATTTCACCGCTGGCTCTCGGGTCACGGCCGACCACGGCCGTCTTGCGTCCCCCCGAACCCGGCGACGCCAGCACCGTCGCGGCGGCGGACGCCACCTGCAACGCCAACTCGGCGGTCAGCTCGGTATTCGCGAGACCACGAACCCCATCCGTCCCGAACAATCGACCCATAGACCAGACCCCTCGCACCTAGGAAACCCACTACATCTCGGATAAAGCACGAGAGCAGGCGTCCGGTAACGATGGACGCCTGCTCTCGGGAAGAACAGGTGCCGAAGCCGACCCCGGAGGGCGGCTTCGGCGACACATCAGCGCTTCGAGTACTGAGATGCCTTGCGGGCCTTCTTCAGGCCGTACTTCTTGCGCTCGACGGCGCGGGCGTCACGCGTGAGGAAGCCGGCGCTCTTGAGAGCCGGACGGTCCTCGGGGGTGACCTCGATGAGCGCGCGGGCGATGGCGAGGCGCAGTGCGCCGGCCTGTCCGGACGGTCCGCCACCGTGCAGCAGTGCCACGATGTCGAAGGACTCGGCACGCTCGACCGTGACCAGCGGAGCCTTGATCAGCTGCTGGTGCACCTTGTTCGGGAAGTAGTCCTCGATGGTGCGGCCGTTGAGCTTGAAGTCGCCCGAACCGGGGGTCAGTCGGACGCGGACAACCGCTTCCTTACGACGACCGACGGTCTGGATGGGGCGATCGATCACGATCGGGGCCTGCGGCGCAGCAGCGGCCTCGATGTCCTCGGCGACCTCGGGCTCCTCGACGGACACGTACTCGTCCGCCGCGACCTCGACAGCCTCGGTGATCTCTTCGGGGTTGGACACGTTCTGCTCCTCCGGCGCCGTCACTGGGCCACCTGCTTGATCTCGAATGGCACCGGCTGCTGCGCGGCGTGGGGGTGGTTCGGGCCCGCGTAGACCTTCAGCTTGCTGCTGATGGCGCGACCCAGCTTGTTCTTGGGGAGCATGCCGACGATGGCCTTCTCCACGAGGCGGTCGGGGTTCTTGTCGAGAACCTCACCGACGGAGCGGGACTTCAGACCACCGGGGTGTCCGGAGTGGTGGTAGAGGAACTTGCCCTCACGCTTGTTGCCGCTGATGGCAACCTTCTCGGCGTTGATGATGACGACGAAGTCGCCGCCGTCAACGTGCGGTGCAAAGGTGGGCTTGTGCTTGCCGCGCAGCAAGTTGGCTGCCTGGACGGCAAGGCGGCCGAGCACCACGTCAGTGGCGTCGATGACGTGCCACGTGCGGGTCACATCTCCGGCCTTCGGGGTGTACGTAGACACAGAACTTCCTCGTCTTGTTCAATCCGCTGCTGGCCATTGCGTATCGTCGAGCGATTCTCGGCGGCCAGTTGAGACCCGAGAACCGCCAGCCACTGCGACACGAGGACGCAGCGGCGCACGGCACGCCAACGGAGAACAATACCGGTCGGTGAGGCCCAGGGTCAAAACTCACTCGGCGAGCGCATCGGCGAACTGTTCGACCGCCCAGGTCAGCTCGTCCCGTTCGATCACCAGCGGCGGGGCGATGCGGATCGTTCCTTCGTGCGCGTCCTTCGCGAGGACCCTGCGCGCCAGGAGTCTTTCACAGATCGTTCGCGCGGACGGCATACCGTCGGCCAGCTGCACACCGGCCCACAGTCCGCGCCCACGCACCTCCGACACGTGGTCGGGGGGCAGTTGCGACAACATGCTGTGCAGGTAGGCGCCCAGCTCACGGCTTCGCTGCTGATATTCGCCGGTCTCGAGCAGGTCGACGACCGCGCTCCCGACCGCGCAGGCGAGGGGGTTGCCCCCGAACGTGCTCCCGTGCTGTCCGGGGCCGATCACCGCCATCACCGGCCAGTCGGCGACGACGGCGGAGACCGGCATCAAGCCACCCCCGAGCGCCTTGCCCAGGACGTACACGTCGGGGGTCACGTTCTCGTGGTCGCACGCGAACGTGTCGCCGGTCCGCCCGAGCCCGCTCTGGATCTCGTCGGCGATCATCAGGATCCCGCGACGGGTGCAGATGTCCCGGACCGCCGTGAGGTAGCCGGGCGGTGGCACCAGCACTCCGGCCTCCCCCTGGATCGGTTCGAGGAGCACCGCCACGGTGTTCTCGGTGATCGCGGCCTCGAACGCGTCCGCGTTCCCGTATTCGACGGACGCGAAGCCCGGCGGGAACGGACCGAATCCGGTGTACGCGTCCGGATCGGACGAGAACCCGACGATCGAGATGGTGCGGCCGTGGAAGTTCCCGGCACACGTGATCACCTCGGCACGTCCCGGTGGCACTCCCTTGACGTCGTAACCCCATTTGCGGGCCAGTTTCAGCGCGGTCTCCACGGCTTCGGCGCCCGTGTTCATCGGCAGCACGGCTTCTTTCCGGCACAGCCGGCTCAGGTCCTCGCAGAAGGACGCGAACCGATCGTGCTGGAAGGCGCGGCTGGTCAGGGTGAGCCGGCCGAGTTGTTCGCTCGCCACCCGGACGAGGGTGGGGTGTGCGTGGCCGAAGTTGAGCGCCGAGTATCCGGCGAGGACGTCGAGGTAGTCGACGCCGTCGATTCCCTTCACCCACGAGCCCGCGCCCGACTCGATCACGACCGGCAGCGGCGAGTAGTTGTGTGCGCTGTGTTCGTCGGCCCTGCTCAGCTGCTCACGCGTGGCATCCGACACGGAAACGACACCGTCCGACATTGCTGGTCACCCCTGATCTTCCGCGATCCGGAGCCTGCGGAAGCCGCGGAGCTCCAAAGTGCTGCATTTGATTCCACCACCGGATTTGAGGAATTCCGAGTAGTCGACCGGCACGGGCTCGTACCCGCGGGCGGACAACTGGTCGGCAAGGTGTGAAGCCTGGACGGGTAGCACCACATTGGCGCCGTCGCTGACCAGGTTCAGTCCGAGCCAGTCGGTGTCCGTCTCGGCCGCGATCACCGCGTCGGGATACATCTGCTCGAGCAGAGCGCGACTGTCCGGCGAGAACGCCGCGGGCAGGTAGGCGATGGTCGAGTCGTCGAGCACACCCAGGGCGGTGTTGAGGTGGTAGTAGCGGGGATTCACCAGGTTCAACGTGATCACCGGGCGGCCGAGGTGCGCCGAGGCCTCGGCGTGCGACCGCGGGTCGGACCGAAATCCGGTTCCGGCGAGGATCACGTCGCCGACGACGAGGAAGTCGCCCTCCCCCTCGTTGACGTACCGCGGCAGGGTGGGCCTGATCAGCCCGTTGTCCGAGAACCACCGGAACACGTGTTCGGCCTCGGCCCGCCGCTCGGCGGAGCGGTAGCGGGCGCCGAGCGCGACACCGTCGACGACGAGTCCGCTGTCGGTGACGAACACCATGTCCGGAAGTCCCTCAACCGGGTCGATCGTGAGGACCTCGTGCCCGAGTCGCCGGTAGGTGTCCGCGAGCGCCGACCACTGCGACATCGCACGATCCCGGTCCACGGGTTCCTCGGGCCGCATCCAGTCGTTGATGGCATAGACGACGTCGAAATACGTGGGCGGGCACATCAGGTAGCTCCGCGAGTGAGCATGCCGCGGGACGCGGGCGGCGGCGCCCGGCACCTCCGTCGTCTCCTCGTACGGGTTCTCGGACTCGATACCAGCAGTGGGCGCCATCTCCACTCCCCCTCGATCGGTGTCGGTGAAATCAGTATCCACCCACCAAAAGGCCTGATCAATGCGCTAGCGTTCCATCACATGGATGATTCGTTGCGTCTGGACGGGCTCGATCGGCAGATCGTTGCGCGGCTGGAGCGCAACGCACGGTCCAGCTTCGCCACCATCGGCGCCGAGGTCGGCCTGTCCGCACCCGCCGTGAAGCGTCGGGTCGATCGACTGGTCGAGTCCGGGGTGATCACCGGATTCCATGCGGCGCTCGATCCGCGTGCTCTCGGCCACGGCGTCGAGGTGTTCGTCGAGTTGTACTGCAGCGGTCGCACCTCGGCCGTCGAGATCGCACGGATCGTGTCCCGCCACGCCGAGGTTCAGGAGGCGTACACCGTCACCGGCGATGCCAACGCCCTCCTCCGCGTCCGCACCACCGACACGGCACACCTCGAACGCACGCTGGAGAATCTGCGGTCGGAGCCGGCCGTCCTTCAGACCAAGAGCAGCGTCGTCCTCAGCCGGCTGATACCGCCCGCCGATTGATCCACTCGCTCCACCGTCGGAGACGACAGTGCCCCAGCAACCGTGGATTGCTGGGGCACTCGACGTGTCACGCGAAGATCAGAGCCACGCCGTGGCGTTCCGGTCTTCCGCAGTCTGCATGTCGACGGCGCCGTCCTGGACGACCTTCGAGATCGTCTGCAGAACCTGGAGCAGATCCTCGTGGGAGCTGTCCCACTTCGCCTGCACAGCTTGGTAGTTCTCCCGCGCACCGCTCTCCCACTGCGCGACGAGCCCGTTGACGTAGCCCCGGAGCTCGTCATGCGTCTCGCGCAGCTTCGCCTCGTTCGACTTGATGTCGCTCGCCAGCGCCTGCAACTCGGCAAATCCGTACTTCAATGAAGACATTCGGTGCTCCCCTCGAGCGTGGTAATTGTTGTCGGCGCCGGCGTCAGATGTCGAGCGATCCCGAAGCTCCGGCCGCATGAATCGCGTCCTGGTTGGCCTGCTCGGCGGCGTCGTATCCCTTGCCGTTCTCGCGGATCTTCACCGCAATCTCGTCCAGCGAGTCCTGCATGCGGCGCGCAGCGTCTCCGTACCGCGCCATCAGCTCCATGAACGCCACCTGGGCTCCACCCTGCCAGGCCGAAGACGACTCCTCGCAACGGCCCTTGAGGCTGTTGATCGTGCCCTGCAGCTGGCTGTTCACCGTCTGCACGTGATTGGCCGCGACCTCCATCTGGCCGACATCGGTAACAACTCCCGCCATTGTGACTCCTTCTGTTCTCGGTGCGGCGGCCCCCTCTGGACTGCCCGCATTCACCCCTACACAAGATTGGACGCATCAACCGCCCAATCGGTTCCACCACGGTGGAAGTTTTCTCGGCGACGAGAAAGGGGTCACCGAACTATCACCAGTGACCGCACGACCTCTTCGCACACGCTCTCGATCGACTCCCACTCCTCCGCCAGGAACTGACAGCCGACGCTCACCTGGAGGTCGCGTTCGACGAGTACGTGCCACCGCACCACGGAGCTCGCGTCGGGAAACTCGCTGTACGCGATGCCGGGTCGACCTCCGAAGACGACATCGCGCTCCAGTTCGCCGAACAGCTCGGGACGGCCACGCTGCGCAATCTTCGCCGCGAGCGTCACCGCCACTTCGTCGTATCCGGAATCCTCTCGAACCGCGTTCTGCGTGATGATGATTCGCCTGTCGGCTCCCACCGCAGGCACCAACTCCACTCGCGATCCGGCAGAAGCCGACGCGGCGGGCGCCCGCTCCTTCCACCCACTCGGCAGTGTCACGCGAATTCCGCCCACCTCGAGGTCCGCCGCCGCGGTGGCGGTCGTGGTGGCCGGCACCGCGGATCGGGTGGTCGTCGTGACCGGAGCCGCCGGTGCCGCACTCGCGTCCAGAGCACGGACGGATTCGGTGCCGGTACCGGGCTCCCGAAGAGTGAACACGAGAACAGCTCCGACGACGACAGCCAGCACCGCAACCACCGCGAAGAACGTCGGCCGCGTGCTCCGTCGGTCACCGCGCTCCGATCCCTGCAGCGCCGGTTCGAGCCAGTTCGCCTGCGGCACAGCCATCGTGGTCAGCTCGTCCGAAGAGTCGACCAGGCTGGACGCGAGTGCGCGCGCGATCTCTTCACCGGTGACGATCCGGACGTCGGCGTTCGGGGACGCGTGGGCGATCACGGCGTCACGCATCGTTGTGCGCTCCTGCGACTCTCCGCCGCCGGTCAGGAGTATTCCGTCGACCGGCCGATCACCGCGGGCTCGCGCACCGAGTTCCACTATCGCTGTCGCCCACTCCTCGATCCCCTCGTCGGGGCAGAGCGACGGATCGTGCTCGCATTCGACGACCCGGTATCCGCCGACCTCGCCGACCACGTAGCTGGCCGTTGCACCCACGGTCCGGCTTTCGAGCACCACCCATCGGCCACCCGACACCGCAGCACCCTCGGCCGCCGCCACGGCAACGGGAACCAGCACCGTGTCGGCGGCAACGCGCGACCCCGCGTCGGACAGCGCGTTCCGCCTCGCGGAACCCCATTCCGTCGGGTGTGACATCACTGCCGTCGCGATCGGCGCCGCCTCCCCCGCACCGTCGATCACAGACCGGAACATCGTTGCCAGGGCGTCGGACACCGCGAGAACTCCGCCATCGACGTCGACGTACTCGTCGTCGACGAAGCACAGCGGCGTCATCTCGTGAGCTGCCGTCGTCACGCCCTGAGCGCAGGACCACATGCCGGATTCAGTGAGATGAATCGCGACCGACGACATCACAGCGGCGGCATCCACGCGAGCTGGATCAGGCCGGTACCCGCACGGTTGACCAGCGTTCCGCGCCCGGGAGGCATCGCACTCGGACGAACGGTGCCGATGAGATTGCCCTCCTCCCTGTTGCCACTCATCACGAGGCCCGTCGACTGCAGATCGCGCAAGCGTGCGATGACCGGTTCGTACATTGCCCGTGCCGCACCGCCGGAGCGGCGCGCGATGATCAGGTGGAATCCGATGTCGCGGGCGTGCGGCAGGAATTCGACGATCGCGGCGACCGGGTTGCCGCTCGAGGTCACGACGAGGTCGTAGTCGTCGATGACGACGAAGACTTCGGGTCCCGACCACCAGGACCGGTCGCGCTGCTGCTGGCGATTGAAGCCGGGGCCTGGCATGCGTCCCTTCAGCAGGATCGCGAGGTCCCTCATGTTCGTCGTCAGCACGTCCTCGGACGGCGCGTACGAGGCCAGGTGCTCCGTCTCGACGACGCCGAGCATCGTGCGCCGATAGTCGCCGAGAATGATCTTCGCCTGTTTGCTCGTGTTCGATGCCATGATGCCCTCGCAGATGTTCCGCAGGAGGGTCGTCTTTCCGCATTCGGTGTCGCCGAACACCAGGAAGTGGGGCTGCTCGGCGAAGTTCAGGAACGTCGGAGCCAACTCCGCCTCGTCGAGACCGATCGGAATCTGCAGACAGGCCTGCGCCGGATCGAGGTAGGACGGCCACCCCCCGGCCGCATGGAGCACGTCGTCGCGGGCGATCTGTGCAGGCAGCATTCGCACTGCCGGCGCGGGCCGGCCGTGTGTCGCGGCGGCGATGAACGACACCGCGTACGCCACACCGGATGCCAGGTCGGTCGGATCCGAGCTCCCGTCGATCCTCGGCAACCCGACGAGCAGATGCAGGCTGTCGCGGGTCATGCCGCGTCCGGGTCGGCCTTCGGGAACGAGTGCCGCGGTCTTCCGACCGAGGTCGGAATCCGAGGGATCACCGAGGCGCAGCTCGATCCGAGTGCCGAGCTGATCTTTGAGCGCCGGCCGGACCTCGCCCCACCGTGAGGCGGTGAGCACGACGTGCACACCGTACGACAACCCCTGGGACGCAAGGTTGGTGATTTGCTGTTCGAGAGCCTCGAAGTCCTGACGAACGCTGCCGAAACCGTCGATCACCAGGAAGACGTCCCCGAACGGATCCTGCGCGACCCCGGCCGCCGCGCCGCCGCTGCCGGGATCGGTGGCGCGCAGTCGCCGGAACTCGGCCATCGACTCGACCCCGAGTTCGCGGAAACGCTCCTCGCGCTGACGCACGATGGTGTTCATCTCCGCGATGGTGCGACGCACCCGATCGACGTCGAGGCGGTTGGCGACCGAGCCGACGTGCGGCAGTCCCGACAGTCCGGCGAGCGTGCCACCACCGAAGTCGAGGCAGTAGAACTGCACCTGCTCCGCGGAATGGGTGGCAGCCAACGACGTGATGAGCGTGCGGATCGCAGTCGACTTGCCCGACTGCGGCCCGCCCACCACCGCCATGTTGCCGGTGGACCCGGACAGATCCACGACCAGGGGGTCGCGCCTCTGGTCGTAGGGCCTGTCGATGATTCCGATCGGTGTGCGCAGCGAGCTCAGCGCGGGAACCGGTTCGGCGAGAACCGACCTCGGCAGCATCTGGTCGAGGCTCGGCGCGGCGTCGAGCGGCCGGAGCCACACCTCATGGGCTCGCGGTCCGCGACCCGTGATCCGTTCGACCACGACGTCCATGGTGGTGCGGATCTCCGTCGGCTCCTCGGCCAGGTGGAGCGACTGTGGTTCGTCGTGGATCTCGACGACGTCGAGCGCGACCGGTGCAGCCGTGAAGATCTTGGGCCGCAGCTCGACAGCCGCCTCACCCGGCCGTCGGACACTGTCTTCCCGGCTGCCCTCGTAGGTACCGGACACGTACGAGGCCTGGAAGCGGACGATCTCCGCGGAATCGCATTTGAGGTATCCGGCACCCGGGGTCGCGGGCAGGTGGTAGGCGTCCGGAACGCCGAGCACCGTGCGCGATTCGTTGGCCGAGAACGTCTTGAGACCGATGCGGTACGACAGGTGGCTGTCGAGCCCCCGCAGTTTGCCCTCCTCGAGCCTCTGACTCGCCAACAGTAGGTGGATGTGCAGCGACCGGCCGAGCCTGCCGATCGCGACGAAGAGGTCCGCGAACTCGGGCTGCTGACTGAGCAGTTCGGAGAATTCGTCGACGACGATGAACAATGCGGGCAGCGGGTCGAGGTCGGCGCCCGCCTGGCGGGCCTTCTCGTATTCGGTGACGTTCGCGAAGTTCCCGGAGGAGCGCAGGAGTTCCTGACGCCGATTCATCTCCCCGGCGAGTGCGTCCCGCATCCGGTCGACCATCGCGAGTTCCTCGGCCAGGTTGGTGATCACCGCGGCGACGTGCGGAGCCTCCTCGAGTCCGAGGAACGTGGCGCCGCCCTTGAAATCGACGAGGACGAGGTTGAGCGCGTCGGGCGAATGCGTCGCGATCAGGCCGAGCACCAACGTCCGCAGGAACTCCGACTTACCCGAACCGGTGGCCCCGATGCACAGGCCGTGTGGCCCCATGCCGTTCTCGGCCGACTCCTTGAGGTCGATCTCGACCGGGTGGCCGTCCACTCCGACACCGATCGGGACCCGCAGCCGGTCGCGGCCCTGGCGGGGCAGCCACGCGTGATCCGGGTTGAGACGGCCGACGTCGCCGATCCCCAGCATCTGGCTCCACGTCTGCACCGGCTGATCGTCGTCGCCCGCGTCCACTGCCGTCTGCGACGCCGTCCGGTACGGCGCGAGTCGCCGGGCCAGCGTTTCGGCCTGATGAGCGCTGACGAGGTCTGCTGTCGCGAACATCTCCACGCCCGCTCCGCTGCGGGCGCCGAGGGATCCGTCCTGCGCCACCAGCTGGAGTCCTCGTGTGGCCGTCAGTCGCGGGCAGAAGCCACTGATGTCGAGAACGGAGACCGAGTCGACCCCGCCGTCGGTGATCATCCCCGATTCGCCCTCCAGAATCCCACCGTCGACGACGATGACGAACTGCGGGACACCGGGGGCGGCGGGAGCATTGCGCGAGAATCGGTTTCGCATCGACAGCTGGGGGCCGAGCGAAGATTCGAGTTCGAGGATCGAGCCGTAGATCATGCGGGACGAACCGACACCGTCGGACGAATCCGGATGCTGCGCGTGCGGCAGCCACTTGGCCCAGTCCCACTCGTGCTCGGTGTCGGGGCCGCACACGACGGCGACGAGGAGGTTGTCCGGGCCGTGGAATGCGCACAACTGCATGAGCATCGACCGCACCAGGGACCGTGCCGTACCGCGTTCCCCATCCACGGAGATGGCCGCGAAGCCGCGCAGCGACACTGCAGTGGGCAGATCCTGAACGACGGAGTGCGCGCGGACGAAGCGACGAAGCGACACCGCGGCAACCGGTTCCAGATCCTCCACCGGTCCGGTCTCCGGTGCGATCAGGCGGGTTGCGAGGCGCTGGCTTCCCCGGCCGACGCGCACGTGGCAGTAGTCGGGGTCGGTGATGCGGCGCTCCCACATGCGCGCCGTGCCTGCGATGGTCCACAGCAGACCGGGTTCGGGGTGACTCCAGTCGAGCGCCTTTCGCTGCTGCTCGGCGGTCTCGTCGACGTCGCGGCGCAACTGATCGAGGTAGCGCAGGTAATCTTTGCGGTCTTCGTTGGCCTCCGCCGCTTTCGGGCCGCCACGGCCGCCACCGGCGAGCATGCCGAGCATCGACACCATCATCATGACGGGAAAGAGCATCGACATCGGATTGCGGGCCATGCCCGACGAGAACATCAGGGCCATCATCCCGACCATGGCGACGACCATGACCACGGGAAGGAGCTTGGTCAGAAGGTTTCCCGGTACCAGGCGTGGAATCTCGGGCGGAGCCTGCAGACTCACTTCGCCGCCCGGGATACGCGGTACTTCCCGTCGCGCCTTGCGCACGAACCGAATAGTGCTCACTACTCGCCCCCCATGACTACAACCGCCCCGAAAAAACCGTGCAGCCGATCCGATCCCGGAACTCCGGGTCGCCCCCCTGGGCTCGATCCGCGAAGTCAGACACTAACCCATGAATGGCGATCGGGCATATAGAAGGTCCGCGCCCCTGCCGGACACTGGAGGCGGCGCTCGCGGTGTCGTAAGGTCACCGGTGATCAAATCGGATGACGATCTGTGACCGGTCGTCGATCGGTGTCGTAACGGCGCAGATGGGGTTGTGCGTCGCAGAGTTGGGGGAAATCGCAGTGTCCATCACCCATGACGAATCGCGGGGATCCGCCTCGTCCACCCGTCCCGGTGCCGCAGCAGATCTCTGCCGGATCACCGTCCTGTCGACGCATTCGCAGGTCGACATGGCCGTGCCGTTCGGTGTGCCGCTGGCCATCCTCGTTCCGGGCATCGTCGACACCATCCGCACCCATCGCAGTACCAACGACTTCGACGACTCGCTCGAACAGTACGAACCCAGCGAGTGGGTTCTCGCGAAGATCGGGCACTCGCCGCTCTCGACCACGCTGACGTTGCACGAACACGGAATCCGCGACGGTGACCTCCTCGTACTGCAGAGCGTGCACGCCAGCGCGCCACCGCCGCTGTTCGACGACATCATGTACAACGTGGCGATCGCCGACGCCGAGGGCGACCGTGAGTGGACCCGGGGTTCCGCACGGGTCGTAGGCTCCGTCGCCGCGGTACTCGGCACCGTCGTCGGATCGTTCGCGCTGCTGTGGTCCGGAGCGGGGACCGAAGGATTCCTGGGGGCGGGATGTGCACTCGCGGCGGCCCTACTGTTCCTGATCGCCGGCGCGGTCACCGGTCGAATCTACGGCGACGCGGCAAGCTCCGTCGTCCTCAGCGGATGCGCCGTTCCCCTCTCGTTCGCCGCGGGGATGCTGTTCGTGCCCGGCGGTCTCGGCGCTCCGCACCTGCTCCTCGGACTCGTGCTGGCGGGAACCACCGCCGTTCTTGCGCTGCGACTGGGCGGTGTCGGACTGCGATTGTTCACGGCCCTGTCGGTGACGTCCCTGTTCGGTTCGCTCGCCGCCCTCGTGGCGACCCTGTTCGGCAATCCGGTTTCCGCTGTCGGCGCAGGTGTCGTGGCGGCGGCGCTGATCGGACTCGCCTTCTCGGCACGGGTATCGATCGTGCTGGCGAAGCTTCCACTGCCTCCCGTCCCGGCGCCGGGCACCTCGGTCGATCCGTCCGAGGACGACCCGGATGACGAGGTGACGATGCCATCGTTCGACTCTCTGGCACAGCGTGCGGCACGCGCCCGCAAGTACCTCACCGGTCTGGTCGGCGCGATGACGGTACTCGCCGTTTCCGGCGCCCTCATCGCGGCGCAACCTGGTGTGTCCGACGGAATCTTCTGGCCCGGGCTCTCTCTCGCCGTCGCCACCGCCGCCGTCCTGATGTTCCGAGGACGCACGTACAGCAGCGCCGAGCAGGCGGTACCGCTGATCGCGGGCGGGGTGACGATACTGGTTCTGCTGCTCACCGCCGCGGCCGTTGCCGTGCCCGACTTCGCCATCGCCTCGTTCGCCGTCGCGATCCTGTTCGCCGTCGGTGGGCTGGTACTGGGAATCCTCGCCCCCCGCCAGACGTTCTCACCCGTGATGCGACGGGTAGCCGAGCTCATCGATCTGGCGGTGATCGCGTCGATCGTTCCGCTGGTGTGCTGGGTGACCGGTCTCTACTCGCTGATGCGTGGACTGTGAGGCGCCGGCTCATCCGCGTAGTCCTGGCCACCGCGGTCGTGGCAGTCACCGCCGCCGTGGGTCAGGGCGGCGCCTCTGCTGTCGTGCCCGCTCCCGTGGACGCCGGGCTCATTCCACCGAAGGACAGCACGAAGGTCGAGAAACGCCGGCCGTGCAAAGACGCTGTGCGCGTGCCGGACGGTCCCGACGTTCCGGTTGCCCAGCGCGATCTCGACTTTCAATCGGTCTGGCCGATCACCCGGGGCGCCGGTCAGATCGTCGCGGTGATCGACACCGGCGTCTCCCCACATCCGCGACTTCCCGGCCTCATGGACGGCGGCGACCTCGTGGGGACGGAGACCGGCACGGTCGACTGCGACGCGCACGGCACGCTCGTCGCCGGGCTGATCGGCGCCGCTCAGGTTCCCGGTTCCGGCTTCTCCGGTGGTGCACCGGATTCCCGGATCCTGTCCATCCGGCAGACGAGTAGCGCGTACAACGCCGCAGGCCAGGCCGATCAGGTCGACAACGCGGGCAACTCGGTCGGCGGATACGGGAACGTTGCGACAATGGCGACGGCGATCCGGCGTGCAGCCGACTCGGGCGCCACGGTCATCAACATCTCCGAGGTCGCGTGCAAGACCGCCGCCGAGGGAATCGGCGATGGCGACCGGTACCTGGGGTCGGCCGTGAAATACGCCGTCACGGTGCACAACGCCGTGGTGGTCGCGGCGGCAGGGAACTTCGGTTCGGGAGAATGCAAGCTTCAGAATCCGGCACACGATCCCCTCCGTCCCGGCGCCGATCTGTGGGACTCCGTCAGCACCATCGCCAGTCCCGCCTGGTACGACGACTACGTGCTGACCGTCGGCTCCGTCGAGGCGAACGGATCACCGAGCGAGTTCAGCCTGGCCGGCCCGTGGGTCGACGTGGCAGCTCCGGGATCCGGTCTGACATCACTGCATCCGAGCACGGGCGACCTGACGAATACGACGTACGGCGTGCAAGGCAACGCGGAGCCGGTGAAGGGCACGAGTTTCGCCGCGCCGTACGTCTCGGCGACCGTCGCACTGGTCCGCTCACGGTTCCCGCAACTGTCCGCACAGCAGGTCATGGCCCGGATCGAGGCCACAGCGCATGCGCCGGCGGAGGGGTGGAATACGTCTGTCGGGCACGGGATCATCGATCCGCTGGCCGCAGTCACCGCCGACGTTCCCCTCGACGGTGCCACCGTCGATCAGTCGACTTCCGTCGCGGTCGAGGCGCTCCCGGCCGCTGCTCCCCCGGATCGTCGACCGCGCAACATCGCTGTCGCGGCAACAGGAACGCTGGGCGCCCTACTCGTGCTCGGCGTCCTGGCGTCCTTCCCACTCCGCCGGCGGTTCCAGTCGGCGACCGATCGGCGCTGACCGAACCCGCTCAGTTGGACCCTGACGCGACAGCGGCCGGGGCGGCGTCCGGTGCGACCCCGTCGTGCGCGACGAGTGCCGACGACTTCCCGAGCGCCGGGCCCTGCGCCAGGAGGCCGAGAATCTGCCAGGGTGCGAGGGGACGGGCGCCGTCGACGCCCAGTGCCTCGGCAGACTCCTTATCTGGTAGACCGAACCGGACTCCCGTGTCCGCGACGAAGAAGGTGCTGTCGCGTCGCGTGCTCGTAGCCTCGATGCCGGTCGACTGCACGAAACCGCTCGTACCCGGCTGCACGTACACCGAATCCGCGTTGTCGCCCGCGTCGTCCGCCTGGGCCAACTCGACCGCGCGAGCATCGCCCGGAATCGGAAGGGTGCGACCCGCTACCAAGGACAGCTCGGCCGCCGGACCGCTCGCGCTCGTGTCGTCCGCTGCACGGATTGGCTGCCAGGACAGGCAGCTCACGGGACTTTCGGCGGCGTCGACGATTTTCGGTGCCGACTCCGGGAAGCTGTTCACCGCAATCTGTTCCACGGAAGGGATTCGCTTGGTGGCGTCGGGCATGATGCTCGACATCTCGGTGTCGCCGTGCGAGTCCGACAGGAAAATCAGGTTCGCGACGGCCGAGCTGATCTTCTGGATTCCGTCGCGGAGTACCACGTAGTGCGTGGTCTCGGAGCCGATCAGTACTTGGAAGACCGATCCCACGACCTTGTCCTGCAACGGATAGCGTGGGCTGCTCCCGGCCCCCGGGATGACGGGCGCGGCGAGCGGCGGTACTTCGGGGATGGCATTGACGAAACCCTTGCTCACCGGGCGTGATCGAGCGCCTTCGAGGTCCAGCGCGCGGGTGACCGCCGGATCGTCCAGATCGATCTTGGCGCGCTTCCCGCCATAGATCAGGTACGACGCATCGGGGGTCGACGCGAGCAACGCCTGATCTCCCGTAAGAGTCCCGCCGCCCTCGGAGCTCTCCGTCTCGCCGACGATGACCGATGTTGTGACGGGACGATTTCCGTCGGCCCCGATCGAATCGCACACCGTCCACGCTGTCTTCGCCGAGGGGTCCCCGGCCGGCAGCGCGGACGGCGCGCCGGGAATCCCGACGAGGGCACCGCGGGGTCGGGTGTCGAGTTCGGATTCCTTGACGATCACCGGATTCTCGGACTTTCCGACTATGAGCCGCGCGGACGCGAGATTCAGGACGGGACGAAGTGTGTCGCCCATGACCACGAACATCGCGCCCGAATCCTTGCCGACGACGATCGACGCGTCGCCGATCTTGTCCTGCGGACGGAACAGCGCCAGCGCGGCGCAGCCGGCGAGTCCGAGCGACGCGATCACGACCCCCACCGCGAGTGCGCGCGACTGCGACCGCATGGGGTCGTGCAACATTCGGACGTCGCGACGCACCAGGGCGTGCTCCATCCGTCTGACCAGAAATCGATACCCGTTGACCTGCCACCGGGTGGTGGGTGTTACAGCCATTGTTCCTCCCCCGTGCTGCACAGCGCTCGGGGTGACACAGTACAGTTCCATCGACAATCTTCACGGCGGACGGGTACGGGTCTGCTGGGTTCAGGTATTCGGGGGAGGAACCATGGACCGTTCGCGCGTCACACGTCGGCCGTCGTCTCTTCGGTTTTCGGCGACCGAGATGATCGTTGCGCAACTACTGGGGGTGACCGGCGGCGTCGTGGCCTCGCTGTGCGGGTTGGTGTGGTGGGGCGCCGTCGTCGTCGCGTTCGTCCTCGTTCTCGCCGCGCTCGTCCGCGTGGGCGGCTGGTCGAGCCTGGACTGGGCCCGGACGTGCTGGCGATATTGCACCAAACCCGTTCGGACGCAGTCCCGCACCGTCGGTTTCCAGGCACCGACAGGTCAGTCCGTCGGGCTCCGGTGGGACGGTGGCAGCGTGGTCGCCGTCGTCGAGGTACTTCCTCCCGCGGGGAGCCTCACGCAGATCACCCGGGACGGCTTCCAGACGACGCACGAACTCCCGACCGACGCGCTCGCCGCGTGTCTCGTCCAGCACGACATCTCGCTGAGCGGAATCGACATCGTCAGCCACGGTTATCGCGCCGCGGCCGGCTCCCCCGCAACCGATGTGTACGACAGGCTGGTCGGCCCGCTGCCGGCGACGGCGACCCGGATGGTCTGGCTCGCCCTGCGATTCGACGCCACGGAGAACGTCGCTGCCGTGGCGCGGCGTGGCGGCGGCGAGGAAGGCGCGTCGCGCGCCATCACGATCGCGGCAAGTCGCGTCGTGCGTGCACTGGCCGATTCAGGATGTCGCGCGCGCATTCTCACCGCCCCAGAGATCGAATCGGCCGCGCTGCAGATCAGTCGGGGCGTCGATCCGAAGACCTTCACGGAGACATGGAAGCATGCACCGCTGCCCGGCGTGTGCAACACCGGCTACGGCGTCGACCCGCGCTACCTGACGCGAGACCTGCTCGCGAAGCTCTGGGTTCCGTCGAGCCTCGGCACGACCGTGACGATCCGGCTGCGCCCCAGCGGACACGACGGGCAGGTGAAGGTCGGTGCGGCCTGCCGGGTGACCACCCGGACGATGCCCGAACCGCTCACGATCCCCGGGCTCGTCTCGATGCAGGGCAGGCACCGGGACGGGCTGCTGGCCAACCTTCCCGTCGCGATGTCGGACCTCGACGACGTGATGCCGTTGACCGACATGTCCGTCGAGGACCTTCGTGCGCTGCAGTTGCCCCCAGCGGGGTGCGGCCAGCTCATCGGCTCCGACGACTACGGTCACGGAATCACCGCTCGCATCGCAGGTCCCGGCGTCGGCATGGTCTATGTGGCGGGCGAGCTGTATCTCGCCCAGCAACTGGTGTTCCGCGCCGTCGCGACCGGCGCCCGCGTGCTCATTCACACCGATCGGCCCGACGCGTGGTCGTCGTTGATCGACTCCATCGCCACGCCCGACCGGTTGCGCCTCGCCGGCCACAATCCGCAGTCCGACAACAGGTTCAACACCGTCGTGTTCGACGGCGTCAACGCGCTGCCGCCCCGCGCCGGGGTCACCGCGATCTACCTCTACGGAGAACCGAGCCAGTGGCCCGGTGCCGAACCGGACCTGTCGATCGTCCAACCGAATGCGCTGGGCGACCGCATTCTTCTATCGACCGGAGGGACGAGCATCGAACTGATGCTGGTCACGATCTCGTCCGAGACGGCGTTCATCGGCCGGCCTCGCGCGGTGGACGAGTACGTGCCGGTGCACCAGTTCTAGCCGGGGTACGGGGTGGTCCCGCGCTGAACACGGACCGCGTCGGCCCACCATACGAGCTGCGCGAGCATGCGGTCAGCCGAGTCGATGGCGGCGCCGTCGGTCGTCTGCCCCTGGTCGTCGAATCTCTTGCGCACCCGGTGGAAACTCACGCTCTGCCGCACCGACACCATGTGCAATTCGGCCACCACCTGGCGCAGCTGTTCGGTTGCCCGGAGTCCGCCTGCCAACCCGCCGTACGACACGAAACCGATGGGCTTCGAGCGCCATTCGTGTTTGACGCTGTCGAACGCGGTCTTCAGCGCCGCAGGGTAGCCGTGGTTGTACTCGGAGGTGACGGCCACGAACCCGTCGGCTCTGCCCACTCGCTCCCGGAATTCGTCCGTCACCGGGGATGCGCCGAGATCCTGCGGCAACGGCGTGTCGGCGAGATCGATGATGCCCACGTCCAGTCCCGGGTAGGCGCGGGCACGTTCGGCGAACCAGCCGGCGACGACGGGAGCGATCCGACCCACTCTGACGGATCCGATGATGATCTCGATCCGGACGGGTGCGACTGCGGTCATGAACAGGCTCCTTCTCTTCCGGAGCCATCGTAGGTGCTGACGCCTCCGCAACCGCGGTGGCGATCGACGCCGCGGGTTCCGGTCAGTCGCCGCAGCAGCCGCCCGGCACGGTCCTGACGTCCCGGGTGATCTCGTTGCGTGCCGCCAGATCCGCGTCGTCCGGGTAGTCGACGCGCACCAGGGACAGTCCGTGCGCCGGGGCCACCAGGATCGAACTCGACCGCGACTTCTCGCGGAGGAGTCCTTCGATCCAGTCGAGGTCGCGACGTCCCTCCCCCACGGCGAGAACCGCACCGACGAGACTGCGCACCATCGACCAGCAGAAGGCGTCGGCGCTGACGAAGGCCGTGAATACGTCGCCGTCGCGCTCCCAGTCGAAACGTTGGAGATCGCGAACAGTCGTGGCGCCTTCCCGGCGTTTGCAGAACGCCGCGAAGTCGTGCAAACCCAGCAGCGTCGCGGACGCCGCGCGCATGAGTTCGAGATCGAGGACCTTCGGATACGACACGGTGTCCCGGGCTCGGAGCGGATCGGCGCCGTAGGCCGCCGCCGTGAGGCGGTACTCGTAGTGCCTGCGCATCGCGGAGAACCGCGCATCGAAGTGTTCGGGCGCGAAGGCGATCTGTTTGATCCGCACGTCCTTCGGCAGGAACCGTGCGAGCCTGCGGACGAGCCGGGACGGGTCGTCCGGCACGGCGTCGAGCGGAACGTCGACGTGCGCCACTTGCCCGGTGGCGTGGACCCCGGCGTCGGTGCGCCCCGCCACCGTGAGTTGCAACGGTGCGCGCAGGACGGCGCCGAGCTTCTCCTCGATCTCCCCGCACACCGTGCGCAGCCCGTTCTGGCGGGCCCACCCGGAGAAATCCGTTCCGTCGTACGCGATGTCCAGGCGCAAGCGACGGGTCTCATACGAAACGGGCCCGCCGTCCCTCGAGGGGACGACGGGCTCGTTCGATTCAGCGTGTGCCGAAACCAAGTGGACTAGTCCTTCTTGGCCTCTTCGGCCTCGGGGGCGTCGGCCGCGGTGGCGGTCTCGTCCTCGATGGCCTCGACGACGGCGTCAGCGTTCTCGACCTCGGCGTCGGTTGCCTCGGCCTCGACGGCCTCGACGACGTTCTCCTCGGCGGGAGCAGCAGCCGGCGCATCCTTCGATGCCTTCACGCGACGAGCGCGGTCGGCCTCGGAGGTGACGGTCTTCTCCTTGACGAGCTCGATGATCGCCATCGGCGCGTTGTCGCCCTTGCGGGGGACCGTCTTGATGATGCGGGTGTAGCCGCCGTCACGATCGGCGTAGAACGGGCCGATCTCCGCGAACAGGGTGTGCACGACATCCTTGTTGCGGATGACCTTCAGAACCTCACGACGGTGAGCCAGGGTTCCGGCCTTGGCGTGCGTGACGAGCTTCTCGGCGTACGGGCGCAGGGCCTTGGCCTTGGACTCCGTGGTGGTGATGCGGCCGTGCTCGAAGAGCGCGGTAGCCAGATTGGCGAAGATCGCCTTCTGGTGCGAAGCCGACCCGCCGAAGCGGGCACCCTTCTTGGGCTTGGGCATGATGATCTCCTAGTAAAGGACCGTGAGCTACAGCTGTTCGGTCTCGGCGTAGTCCTCGGTGCCCTCGGCATCACCGAAGGAACCGGCGTCCGTGTCGCTCCACGTCCCGGTGGCGGCGTCGTAGCCGGCAACGGTGGTGGGATCGAAGGACGCGGGGCTGTCCTTGAGGGCCAGGCCGAGCGAATGCAGCTTGACCTTCACCTCGTCGATGGACTTCTGTCCGAAGTTGCGGATGTCGAGCAGATCGGACTCGGTACGGCCGACAAGCTCACCGACGGTGTGAACACCTTCGCGCTTGAGGCAGTTGTAGGAACGGACCGTCAGGTCCAGGTCCTCGATGGGCAGTCCGAACGAAGCAATGTGATCGGCCTCGGCGGGCGAGGGTCCGATCTCGATGCCTTCTGCTTCGACGTTCAGCTCACGGGCCAGGCCGAAGAGCTCAACCAGGGTCTTGCCCGCCGAAGCGAGCGCGTCCCGAGCGGTGATGGAGTTCTTGGTTTCCACATCGAGCACGAGCCGATCGAAGTCGGTGCGCTGCTCGACGCGGGTGGCCTCCACCTTGTAGGTGACCTTGAGCACCGGCGAGTAGATCGAGTCGACCGGGATACGGCCGATCTCGGCGCCGGACGCCTTGTTCTGGACGGCGGGGACGTAGCCGCGACCGCGCTCGACGACGAGCTCGATCTCCAGCTTTCCCTTGTCGTTCAGGGTGGCGATGTGCAGATCCGGGTTGTTCACGGTGACGCCGGCCGGGGGCACGATGTCGCCTGCAGTCACAGCGCCGGGGCCCTGCTTGCGGACGTACATGGTGACCGGCTCGTCCTCTTCGGAGCTCACGACGAGGCCCTTGAGGTTCAGGATGATGTCGGTGACATCTTCCTTCACACCGGGAACTGTGGTGAACTCGTGCAGAACGCCGTCGATGCGGATGCTGGTGACAGCAGCGCCGGGAATCGACGAGAGCAGCGTGCGACGGAGCGAGTTGCCGAGGGTGTACCCGAAGCCTGGCTCGAGGGGCTCGATGACGAACTTCGAGCGGTTGTCAGCGATGACCTCTTCGGTCAGCGTGGGTCGCTGAGAAATGAGCATTGGAGTTCCTCCTGTACGGGCGTCCACTATTTGACGCCCACGATGGGAAAGGCACTTCGTGCCCGTGCGCCTTTCCGGTAGTCGGAACTACCGGAAAGGCGCACGAGCCGTCAGGCCTACTTCGAGTAGTACTCGACGATGAGCTGTTCCTGCAGAGGAACGTCGATCTGCGCACGCTCGGGAAGCTGGTGAACCAGAACCCGGAGACGTCCACCGACAACCTGCAGCCAACCCGGGATCGGGCGATCACCCTGGGTCTCGCGCGCGACCTGGAAGGGAAGCGTGGACAGCGACTTGTCCTTGACATCGATGATGTCGTACTGCGAGACGCGGTAGCTGGGGATGTCGACCTTCTTGTTGTTCACAAGGAGGTGGCCGTGGGTGACCAGCTGACGGGCCTGGCGGCGGGTGCGAGCCAGTCCGGCGCGGTACACGACGTTGTCGAGACGCGACTCCAGGATGCGGAGCAGGTTCTCACCGGTCTTACCGGGGCGGTTGTTCGCCTCCTTGTAGTACAGGCGGAACTGCTTCTCCATGACGCCGTAGGTGAAGCGAGCCTTCTGCTTCTCCTGCAGCTGGAGCAGGTACTCGCTCTCCTTGATCCGCGCGCGGCCGTGCTGGCCCGGCGGGTAGGGACGACGCTCGAACGCCTGGTCGCCTCCAACGAGGTCGACGCGCAGACGACGCGACTTGCGGGTGATGGGTCCGGTATAACGTGCCATTTTCTTCTACCTATCCTTCCCGCTAGACCCGACGCCGCTTGGGCGGACGGCAGCCGTTGTGCGGCTGGGGGGTGACATCGGAGATGGTGCCGACCTCGAGGCCTGCGGCCTGAAGCGAGCGGATCGCGGTCTCACGGCCGGAGCCGGGGCCCTTGACGAAGACGTCGACCTTCTTGACACCGTGCTCCTGCGCCTTGCGGGCTGCGTTCTCGGCGGCCAGCTGAGCGGCGAACGGGGTCGACTTACGCGAACCCTTGAAGCCGACGTGTCCCGAGGACGCCCAGGAAATCACGTTTCCGGCGGGGTCCGTGATGGACACGATGGTGTTGTTGAACGTGCTCTTGATGTGAGCGGCGCCGTGCGGGACGTTCTTCTTGTCCCTGCGACGCGCCTTCTGGGTCTTCTTCGGACCGGTGCTACGTGACTTGGGGGGCATTACTTCGCCTTCTTCTTGCCTGCAATGGTGCGCTTCGGACCCTTACGGGTGCGGGCGTTGGTCTTGGTGCGCTGACCACGCACGGGCAGACCACGACGGTGGCGCAGGCCCTGGTAGCAGCCGATCTCGATCTTGCGTCGGATGTCGGCCTGGACCTCGCGGCGAAGGTCACCCTCGACCTTCAGCGACTCCTCGATGTACTCGCGGAGCTTGGCCAGATCCTCGTCCGAGAGATCCTTGCTCCGCAGATCCGGGCTGACGCCGGTGGCGTCCAGGATCTCCTTGGAGCGGGTACGGCCGATGCCGTAGATGTAAGTAAGTGCGATCTCCATCCGCTTTTCACGGGGAAGATCGACACCTGCGAGACGTGCCATGTCGGCATTCCTATCGGTGTGCGGAGGTCTGCTCCCAGTCCATCCCCTGTGCCTCTTCAAACGTCGGCGGTCTCGCGACCGACAATGCTTCAACTAACTCAGTGGGGCCCCGGCCTCCGTGCCGGGGGTGAACCAGTACCTGCTCGAGAGCCGTGAGTACTGGCTGGTGCTGGGAGGTCATCTTTGCTTGTTGCCAAGCAGATCCTCGAAAAGCGGAGATCTAGCCCTGACGCTGCTTGTGGCGCAGGTTCTCGCAGATCACCATGACCCGGCCGTTACGACGGATCACCTTGCACTTTTCGCAGATCTTCTTGACGCTCGGCTGAACCTTCACGTCTTCTGATCTCCTGTTTTGTGGCAGCCCACTACGCAGATCCGCAGCGGACGTACTTCTCCCCGACCTGGTCGGCGGGGAAGCTTTTATTTGTACCGGTAAACGATGCGTCCGCGCGACAAGTCGTAGGGCGAGAGCTCTACGACGACGCGATCTTCCGGGAGGATGCGAATGTAGTGCTGACGCATCTTTCCGCTGATGTGGGCGAGAACCTTGTGGCCGTTCTCGAGCTCAATGCGGAACATCGCATTGGGCAGCGGCTCGACTACTCGTCCCTCGACCTCGATGGCCCCGTCTTTCTTAGCCATATCCTCCGCGATCCATGTGGTTTGGCGTGCTTATTGCATCTGTTTCCGTTACCGTGGCGCCCAATGGGATCTTCACCGGCCGAAACATGAACAATCCGGATCGAATCCGGCACTGGGCACGCAGACAACCGGCACGCATAGCGCACCGTTGATCCATGTTACGGGAAATTGCTCACCAGGCCAAATGCGGTCCCTGACGGACCCGCCCGCCCGGCGAGAATTCGACTTCCGAGACCCACCGGCAACGATGCGAAGGATGGTGTGCGTGCGCGCCCTGGTACAGCGAGTGACATCCGCGTCGGTCCGCGTCGACGGCGACGAGGTCGGGCGGATCACTCCCCCGGCCGGCGGCCACGGGCTGCTCGTCCTGGTCGGCATCACCCATACGGACGACGAGGCGAAGGCGGCTCTGCTCGCGAAGAAGGTGTGGACCATGCGCATCCTGGAGAACGAACAGTCCGCGTCCGACCTCGACGCCCCCGTACTCGTCGCCAGTCAGTTCACGCTCATGGCGGACACCCGCCGGGGCCGGCGCCCGTCCTGGTCCGCCGCGGCGCCGAGGCCGGTGGCGGAACCACTGGTGGACGAGTTCACCGGCGCCCTCCGCGAGCTGGGAGCGACCGTCGAGACCGGCGTGTTCGGCGAACACATGGAGATCAGCCTCGTCAACGACGGCCCGGTGACTCTGCTGATCGACGTGTAGGCCCGCACCCGCAGGAGGCCACTACTCCGGACGCAGGGTCAGGATGCGCGGCCCGTCCTCGGTGACGGCGACCGTGTGCTCCCAGTGCGCTGCACGGGTTCCGTCGGAGGTGACAACCGTCCAATCGTCGTCGAGGACAACGGTGTCGGTGGTGCCGAGGGTCAGCATCGGCTCGATCGCCAGAACGGAACCGACCACCAGTTGCGGCCCCTTGCCCGGAGCTCCTTCATTGGCGAGGAACGGCTCCATGTGCATTTCCCGGCCGATGCCGTGACCGCCGTAGCCGTCGACGATGCCGTACTTGCGGTCGTGCGCGACCTCGGCGGCGCGGGTGCCGAGTTCGATGGCGTGGGAAATGTCGGTGAGGCGGTTGCCGGGCAGCATCGCCGCGATCCCCGCCTCCATGGACAGCCGGGTGGCCTCGCTGAGCTGCTGGTCCGCTTCGATGATGTCTCCGACACCGAAGGTCCACGCAGAGTCGCCGTGCCAGCCGTCGAGAATGGCGCCGCAGTCGATGGAGACGAGGTCTCCCTCGGCGAGAATGTCTTCCGCCGAGGGAATCCCGTGCACCACACGATCGTTCACGGACGAACAGATCGATCCGCTGAACCCGTGGTAGCCCTTGAACGACGGCACGGCGCCGGCGTCGCGGATGACCGATTCGGCCACCTCGTCGAGTTCGAGCGTGCTCACACCCGGCTTCGCCGCTTCGCGGACCGCCACCAGAGCCGCACCGACGATGGCACCGGCGGCCGCCATTGCGTCGAGCTCGCCTGCGGTCCGGAACGGAACGACCTTGCGCTTACGCCCGAAGCCCATTACTTACCCAACGCTGCCAGTGCGCGAGCGTTGACCTCATCGACCTCGCCCAGGGCGTCGACGGTCACCAGCTGGTCCTTGTAGTAGTCCAGCAGCGGCGCGGTCTCCTCGCGGTACACCCGGAGCCGGTTGCGGATGACGTCTTCCTTGTCGTCCGCGCGGCCACGGGCCAGCATCCGCTCGACCACGACGTCCTCGTCGACGATGAAGGACAGCACTGCGTCGAGCTTCGTGTTCAGCTCGGCGAGGATCGCCTCGAGCGCCTGAGCCTGGTCGACGGTCCGGGGGAAGCCGTCCAGGAGGAATCCGTTGGCCGCGTCCGGCTCGGCGACGCGGGCCTTCACCATGTTGTTGGTGATCTCGCTGGGAACCAGGTCTCCGGCGTCCAGGTACTTCTTCGCCTCGAGGCCGAGGGGCGTGGCCTGGCCGATGTTCGCGCGGAACAGGTCGCCCGTGGAGATGTGGGGGACGCCGAGCTTCTCGGACAGAATCGCGGCCTGGGTGCCCTTGCCTGCACCGGGAGGACCAAGGAGGACAAGTCTCACTTGAGGAACCCTTCGTAGTTACGTTGCATCAATTGACTTTCGATCTGCTTGACCGTGTCCAGGGCGACGCTGACGAGGATCAGCACGGCCGCACCACCGAAGATGCTGCTGGAGGTCTGGCTTCCGGACAGGAAGAAGTGGGGCAGCACCGCGATCAGGCCGAGGTAGATCGAGCCGGGAACGGTGATGCGGTTGAGCACGTAATTCAGGTAGTCCGCGGTGGGGCGACCCGGACGGATACCGGGAATGAAGCCGCCGAACTTCTTCATCTCGTCCGCGCGCTCTTCCGGATTGAACGTGATCGCGACGTAGAAGAACACGAAGAACACGATCAGCGCGAAGTAGATGACGATGTACACCGGGTTGTTCGGATTCACCAGGTACTCGTTGATGATCCGCTGCCACCAGCTGGGATCGGCGGACGACGTGGCGCCGGTGAGCTGCGCGATGAGGTTCGGCAGGTACAGCAGCGACGACGCGAAGATGACCGGGATGATGCCGGCCTGGTTGACCTTGAGCGGCAGATACGTCGACGAGCCGCCGTACATCTTGCGGCCGACCATGCGCTTGGCGTACTGGACCGGGATCCGCCGCTGGCCCTGCTCGACGAATACGACGCCGGCGATGATGGCGAGGGCTGCGACGCAGATGATCGCGAAGATCAGTCCCCCGCGACTGTCCAGGATGGCCTTGCCCTCGGAGGGCAGGCGGGACGCGATACCCGAGAAGATCAGCAGCGACATGCCGTTACCGACACCGCGCTCGGTGATGACCTCGCCGAACCACATAACGAGCGCAGCGCCCGCGGTCATGACCAGCACGATGATCACGAGGCCGAAGATGCTCTTGTCGGCGATGATCTCTTCCTGGCATCCCTGCAGCAGCTGGCCGCGCGACGCGAGCGCCACGATGCCGGTGGCCTGCAGGATCGCCAGGGCGATCGACAGATAACGCGTGTACTGCGTCATCTTCGCCTGGCCGGACTGGCCTTCCTTCCGGAGTTCCTCGAACTTCGGGATGACGACCGTCAACAGCTGGACGATGATGCTGGCCGTGATGTACGGCATGATGCCGATCGCGAAAATCGACAGCTGGAGTAGTGCGCCGCCGGAGAACAGGTTGATCAGAGAGTAGATACCAGCGGAATCACCGCCCGACAGCTGATCGACACAGGCTCGGACGTTCCCGTAGTCGACGCCCGGCGACGGAATCACGGCGCCGATGCGATAGAGCGCAACGAGACCGAGCGCGATGAGGATCTTCCGCCTCAGGTCCGGGGTCCTGAGGGCCGAGACGAAGGCGGAAAGCAAAGATCCTCCTGGCACGACGGTGGGGAGACGAGTCGAAAGCAGACTTGTCCGTGAATGAACTCTAGAACTCTAACAGTGGCAACTGAACGCACAGTTGGGAGACCTGCGGCAGTGCTGCCCGTACAGCCGCAAATGGCCGCAGTACAGCGCGAGGCTGTACTGCGGCCATCTACTGGCTAGCGGTGATAGCTCACAGCTCGGTGGCGGTACCACCGGCAGCAGCGATCTTCTCCTTGGCGGAGCCGGTGAACTTGTCGACCGTCACCTGGACGGCGACAGTCAGGTCGCCGTCGCCGAGAACCTTGACGAGCTGGTTCTTGCGAACGGCACCCTTGGCAACGAGGTCCTCGACCGTGACCTGTCCACCCTCGGGGAACAGACGGGCGATGTCGCCGACGTTGACGACCTGGTACTCGGTGCGGAACGGGTTGGTGAAACCCTTGAGCTTGGGCAGACGCATGTGCAGCGGCATCTGTCCACCCTCGAAGGCTGCGGGCACGTTCTTGCGGGCCTTGGTGCCCTTCGTGCCGCGACCGGCGGTCTTGCCGCGCTTGCCGCCTTCACCACGACCGACACGAATCTTGTCGGACTTGGCTCCGGGTGCGGGGCGCAGGTGATGCAGTTTGATGGTCATGGTTAGACCTCCTCAACTGTGACGAGGTGGCGCACCACGTTGATCAGACCGCGGTTCTGCGCATTGTCCTCGCGAACAACAGTCTGACGGATGCCCTTCAGGCCCAGCGTGCGCAGAGAGTTCTTCTGGTTTTGCTTGGTACCGATGGTGCTCTTGATCTGAGTGACCTTGAGTTCGGCCATTACTTCACGCTCCCAGCCTGTGCGCGTGCACGCAGCATGCCGGCGGGAGCCACGTCTTCGAGGGGGAGACCGCGGCGAGCCGCAACTTCCTCGGGACGCTGCAGGCCCTTGAGCGCAGCAACGGTCGCATGCACGACATTGATGGCGTTGTCGCTACCGAGCGACTTCGACAGGATGTCGTGGATACCGGCGCACTCCAGCACGGCACGCACCGCGCCACCGGCGATGACACCGGTACCGGGGCTTGCCGGACGCAGCATGACGACGCCCGCTGCGGCCTCACCCTGAACCGGGTGCGTGATAGTGCTGCCGATCATCGGAACGCGGAAGAAGCTCTTGCGAGCCTCCTCGACGCCCTTCTGGATGGCCGCAGGAACTTCCTTGGCCTTGCCGTAGCCGACGCCGACCAGTCCGTTGCCGTCGCCCACGATCACCAGAGCGGTGAAGCTGAAGCGACGACCACCCTTGACGACCTTCGACACGCGGTTGATCGTGACGACGCGCTCGATGTGGTTCGACTTCTCGGCCGACTGTCCGCCGCGACGATCGTCGCGACCGCCACCACGACGGTCGCCGCCGCCGCGGTTGTCCCCGGTGTTGGGGCCATTCTGTCCGGCGGGTCCGCTTCCGCCGTCACGCCTCTGACGTCCCGGCATCAGGCTGTCCTTCCGTTCATGTACTCGGTCTTGGTCATCAGAACTTCAACCCGCCTTCGCGAGCTGCGTCCGCAAGGGCCGCGATGCGACCGTGGTAGCCGTGTCCACCGTGGTCGAACACGACGGCCTCGACACCGGCTGCCTTCGCGCGCTCGGCGATCAGCTGACCGACCTTCGCACTGAGGGCCTTCTTGTCGCCGTCCGCTGCACGCACGTCGGCCTCGGTGGTCGACGCCGCGGCCAGGGTGTGGCCTGCGAGGTCGTCCACGAGCTGGACGTGGATGTGGCGCGAGGACCGGTTGACGACCAGGCGGGGACGCTCGGGCGTGCCGGAGACCTTCTTGCGGAGACGGAAGTGACGACGCACCTTCGACAGGCGACGCTTCGTGGACGCATCCTTGCCGAGCGGAATCCGCTTGGCTTTCTGGTTTGCAGTCTGGCTCATATCACTTACCCGTCTTTCCGACCTTGCGGCGGATCTGCTCACCCTCGTAACGCACGCCCTTGCCCTTGTACGGGTCCGGACGACGGAGACGACGGATGTTGGCCGAGATCTGCCCGACCTTCTGCTTGTCGATGCCCGACACCGAGAACTTGGTGGGCGACTCGACCGCGAAGGTGATGCCTTCCGGAGCCTCGATCGGGACCGGGTGGCTGTAGCCGAGTGCGAACTCGAGGTCCTTGCCCTTGAGAGCGACGCGGTAACCGACGCCGTGAATCTCCATCTTGGTGGTGTAACCGTCGGTGACACCGGTGATGAGGTTCTGCACCAGGGTGCGAGACAGACCGTGCAGCGCGCGGCTGCGACGCTCGTCGTCCGGACGCGTCACGCTGAGCGTGCCGTCGTCGTTCTTCGCAATGGCAATCGGCTCGGAGATCGTCAGGGCCAACGTGCCCTTGGGACCCTTGACCGTGACGTCCTGGCCGTCGATCGAGACATCGACGCCGCCGGGGACGGTGACGGGAATCTTTCCAATACGCGACATTGTGGTGGCCTCCCTTACCAGACGTAGGCGAGGACTTCCCCGCCCACTCCTTGATTGGCCGCCTGGCGATCGGTGAGCAGGCCGGTGGACGTGGAAATGATCGCCACGCCGAGGCCGCCCAGAACCTTGGGCAGGTTGGTGGACTTCGCGTACACACGCAGACCGGGCTTGGAGACGCGACGCACGCCGGCAAGGCTGCGCTCACGGCTCGGGCCGTACTTCAGGTCGACGATGAGGGTCTTGCCCACCTCGGCGTCTTCGGTGCGGTAGTCGGCGATGTAACCCTCGCGCTTGAGGATCTCGGCGATGTTCGCCTTGATCTTCGAGTGGGGCAACTTCACCTCATCGTGGTACGCCGTGTTGGCGTTGCGCAGACGCGTCAAGAAGTCTGCGATGGGGTCGGTCATGGTCATGAGGTTGACCTCTACCTTTCTCACAACGGTTCCCTCTGCCGTTTCCGACGCAGGCCTATCGCGAAGTAGGTCTTACGTTTCCCGGTCCGAGGTTACGAACCGGAAGTCTGTGGGGGTGACGCCGCCGCCGTAGAGGGCGACGGCGTCACCGGCTCACCAGGAGCTCTTGTGAACGCCGGGCAGCTCGCCGGCGTGCGCCATCTCACGGACGCAGATTCGGCACAGGCCGAACTTGCGGAACACCGAGTGCGGACGGCCGCAGCGCTGGCAGCGGGTGTAGGCGCGCACCGCGAACTTGGGCTTCTTGTTGGCCTTGTTGACCAATGCCTTCTTAGCCATTAGCTCAGTTCTCCTTGAACGGGAAGCCGAGGTGCTTCAGCAGGGCACGGCCTTCTTCGTTGTTGGTCGCGGTGGTCACCACGGTGATGTCCATGCCGCGCGGGCGGTCGATCTTGTCCACGTCGATCTCGTGGAACATCGACTGCTCGTTCAGGCCGAACGTGTAGTTGCCGTTGCCGTCGAACTGGTTGCCCGACAGGCCGCGGAAGTCCCTGATGCGGGGAAGCGCGACGGACACGAGACGGTCCAGGAACTCCCACATGCGGTCGCCACGCAGCGTGACGCGGGCGCCGATCGGCATTCCCTCGCGAAGCTTGAACTGCGCGATGGACTTGCGTGCCTTGCGGATCTCGGGCTTCTGACCGGTGATCAGAGCGAGATCGTTGACGGCACCGTTGATCAGCTTGGCGTCGCGCGCGGCGTCACCGACACCCATGTTGACGACGACCTTGACGACGCCGGGGATCTGCATCACGTTGGCGTAGTCGAACTCGGTGTTCAGCGCAGCCTTGATCTCCTCGCGGTAGCGAGTCTTCAGGCGCGGCTGGATCTTGTTCTCAGTGGAGGTCATGTCAGATGTCCTTCCCGTTCTTCCGGGAAATCCGAACGCGCTTGCCGGACTCTTCGTCGGTCCGGTAGCCCACGCGAGTGGGGTTGCCGTCCGAGTCGACGACCGCGACGTTGGAAACGTGGATCGGGGCTTCCTGCGTGACGATGCCGCCGGAGGAAGCTCCGCGCTCGTTCGCGGAAACCGCGGTGTGCTTCTTGATGCGGTTCACGCCTTCGACGAGGACCTTGTTGGTCGCGGGGTAGGCCTGGATGACCTTGCCCTTCGCGCCCTTGTCCTTGCCGGCGATGACCAGCACGGTGTCACCCTTGTGCACCTTCATCACAGCACCTCCGGGGCGAGCGAGACGATCTTCATGAACTTCTTCTCACGCAGCTCGCGGCCGACGGGGCCGAAGATGCGGGTGCCACGGGGATCGTTGTCCGGCTTGATGAGGACGGCGGCGTTCTCGTCGAACTTGATGTACGACCCGTCCGGACGGCGACGTTCCTTGGTGGTACGGACGATGACGGCCTTGACGACCTCGCCCTTCTTGATGTTTCCACCCGGGATGGCGTCCTTGACGGTGGCGACGATGATGTCACCGATCCCGGCGTAGCGGCGAGACGAACCACCGAGAACGCGGATGCAGAGAATCTCCTTGGCACCCGTGTTGTCGGCGACGCGCAGCCGCGACTCCTGCTGAATCACTTACTTCTCCTTGACCTGGACTGTTGCACGGCAGATTTCCGACCCGACGTGCGCGGTCTGTACCCGTGCCCTGCGAGAGGGGCCGCCCGGGTGGGCGGCACAACGGTGGGGTTGCCGTGCGTCTGCCGCAAGGCAACCCCACCATCGTACTGGATACATTATTCGGTTCTTACTTGGCCTTCTCGAGGACCTCGACGAGACGCCAGTGCTTGGTCGCGGACAGCGGACGGGTCTCCATCAGCTGCACGCGGTCACCGATGCCTGCGACGCCGTTCTCGTCGTGCGCCTTCACCTTGCTGGTGCGCCGGATGATCTTGCCGTAGAGCGGGTGCTTGACCCGGTCTTCGAGCTCGACCACGATCGTCTTCTCCATCTTGTCGGAGACGACGTATCCGGTGCGGACCTTGCGGCTGCCGCGCTCTTCAGTGCTCACTGCTTTTTCCTCACTCATGCCGCGTCACCTGCGTCCGGACCAACGGCCAGCCCGAGCTCACGCTCACGCAGAACGGTGTAGATACGCGCGATCTCGTGACGAACGGTACGAAGTCGACGGTTGTTGTCCATCTGGCCCGTGGCCATCTGGAAACGAAGGTTGAACAGCTCTTCCTTCGACTCACGAAGCCGGGTGACCAGCTCTTCTTCAGTGAGCTCGCGGAGCTCTGCGGCTGGGGTTCCAGTAGCCATCAGAACTGCTCCTCCCTTGTCACGATCCGGCACTTGCACGGGAGCTTGTGCATCGCGCGGCGCAGGGCCTCACGAGCGATCTCCTCATTGGGGTAGCTCATCTCGAACATCACGCGACCGGGCTTGACGTTCGCGATCCACCACTCGGGCGAACCCTTACCGGAACCCATGCGGGTTTCGGCCGGCTTCTTGGTGAGGGGGCGATCCGGGAAGATGTTGATCCAGATCTTGCCGCCACGCTTGATGTGCCGGGTCATGGCGATACGAGCGGACTCGATCTGCCGGTTGGTGATGTAGGCCGGCTCGAGAGCCTGGATGCCGTAGTCACCGAAGGTCACCTGGGTTCCACCCTTGGCGGCACCCGAACGGCTCGGATGGTGCTGCTTGCGGTGCTTGACCCGCCGTGGGATCAACATGCGTCAGCCCTCCTTCTGTTCAGTCGTAGCGGGTGCATCGGCAGTGGCGGTCGCTGCGCGGCCGGCTTCGGTGCTGGTCGCGGTGGTGCCGGTGGCACCGGAACGACGGGGACGGCTCGGACGCTCACGGCGCGGGCGGTCGCCTGCGGGAGCAGCCACGTTGGCGGCGAGCTCACGCTTGCCACCGACGATGTCGCCCTTGTAGATCCAGACCTTCACGCCGATGCGGCCGAAGGTGGTCTTGGCCTCGTAGAGGCCGTAGTCGATGTCCGCACGAAGCGTGTGCAGCGGCACACGGCCTTCGCGGTAGAACTCCGACCGGGACATCTCGGCGCCGCCGAGACGACCGGAGCACTGAACCCGGATTCCCTTGACGTTGGGCTGACGCATGGCCGACTGGATGGCCTTGCGCATGGCGCGACGGAAGGCGACACGGTTCGAGAGCTGCTCGGCCACACCCTGTGCGACGAGCTGAGCCTCGGCCTCGGCGTTCTTGACCTCGAGGATGTTCAGCTGGACCTGCTTGCCGGTCAGCTTCTCGAGCTCGGAACGGATGCGATCGGCTTCGGCGCCGCGGCGGCCGATGACGATGCCCGGGCGCGCGGTGTGGATGTCCACACGCACACGGTCACGGGTGCGCTCGATCTCGACCTTCGCGATGCCCGCGCGCTCCATGCCGGTGGCGAGGAGCTTACGGATCGCGACGTCTTCCTTGACGTATTCCGCGTACTGCTTGTCTGCGTACCAGCGAGACTTCCAGTCGGTGGTGATGCCGAGGCGGAAGCCGTGCGGGTTGATTTTCTGGCCCACTACTGAGCACTTCCCTTCCGGCGATTACGGGTCGATGTTCCGGTCTTCGGCAGGCTCTCCACGATCACGGTGATGTGACTGGTGCGCTTGCGGATACGGAACGCACGTCCCTGTGCACGCGGCTGGAACCGCTTGAGGGTCGCGCCCTCGTCCACGAACGCCGTGGCGACGACAAGCGTGCTCGGGTCGAGGTCGAGGTTGTTCTCGGCGTTGGCTGCTGCGGAGGCGATCACCTTGGCGACCGGCTCGCTCGCTGCCTGCGGCGCGAACTTCAGGATGTTCAGGGCGTCTTCAACCGAACGCCCGCGGACCAGGTCCACAACACGACGCGCCTTCATCGGCGTGACGCGCACGTGGCGCGCTACTGCCTTGGCGGTCGGGTTGGCGGTTTCGGTGTTGCTCATCGCCTCTTCGCCTTCCGATCATCCTTGATGTGACCCTTGAACGTGCGGGTCGGTGCAAACTCTCCGAGCTTGTGTCCGACCATCGAGTCGGAAACGAACACGGGGACGTGCTTGCGGCCGTCGTGAACCGCAAACGTGTGGCCGATGAAGTCCGGGATGATCGTGGAACGACGGGACCAGGTCTTGATGACCTGCTTGGTTCCCTTTTCGTTCTGCACGTCCACCTTCGCGAGGAGGTGGTCATCGACGAACGGGCCCTTCTTGAGGCTGCGTGGCATCCTTCACTCCCTCCTAGCGCTTGTTCTTGCCGGTACGGCGACGACGGACAATGAGCTTGTCGCTCGCCTTGTTCTTGCGGGTGCGGCCCTCGGGCTTGCCCCACGGGCTGACCGGGTGGCGACCACCGGAGGTCTTACCCTCACCACCACCGTGCGGGTGGTCGACCGGGTTCATCACGACACCACGGACGGTCGGGCGCTTGCCCTTCCAGCGCATACGGCCGGCCTTGCCCCAGTTGATGTTCGACTGTTCGGCGTTGCCGACCTCACCGATCGAGGCGCGGCAGCGAACGTCGACACGACGGATTTCGCCGGACGGCATACGCAGCGTGGCGTAGGTGCCTTCCTTACCGAGCAGCTGGATGCTGGATCCGGCCGAGCGGGCCATCTTGGCGCCGCCACCCGGGCGGAGTTCCACCGCGTGGATGGTGGTACCCGTCGGGATGTTGCGCAGGGGCAGGTTGTTGCCGGGCTTGATGTCGGCGCCTGCGCCGGATTCGACCGGAGCACCCTGGACCAGGCCCTTGGGGGCGATGATGTAGCGCTTCTCGCCGTCCGCGTAGTGCAGCAGGGCGATACGCGCGGTGCGGTTGGGGTCGTACTCGATGTGAGCGACCTTGGCCGGCACGCCGTCCTTGTCGTTGCGACGGAAATCGATCAGCCGGTAGGCACGCTTGTGTCCGCCGCCCTTGTGCCGGGTGGTGATACGACCGTGTGCGTTACGTCCACCGCGTCCGTGGAGCGGGCGAACCAGCGACTTCTCGGGGGTCGACCGAGTGATCTCGGCGAAGTCCGAGACGCTCGAGCCACGACGGCCCGGGGTAGTCGGCTTGTACTTACGGATTGCCATGAGTCTTCTCGTCCTCTATGTCTCGTCAAGTCCCGGGCGCTTACGCGACCGGTCCTCCGAAGATCTCGATGGGCTTGCTGTCGGCCGAGAGGGTCACGAGCGCGCGCTTGGTGTCCTTGCGCTTGCCGTAACCGAACCGGGTCCGCTTGCGCTTGCCCTGACGGTTGGCGGTGTTGACGCTGGTCACGGTGACGCCGAAGATCTTCTCGACGGCAATCTTGATCTGCGTCTTGTTCGAGTCCGGGTGCACCAGGAAGGTGTAGGTGCCTTCCTCGATCAGTCCGTAGGACTTCTCGGAGATGACCGGGGCGAGCAGGATGTCGCGGGGATCGGCGATGGTGCTCACTTGCCCTCCTCCTTGTTCTCTTCCTGGGCGGTCTCGGCGGGCCCGTGGATGAACGCGTTGAGCGCCTCGACGCTGAACACGACGTCATCGCTGTTGAGCACGTCGTAGGTGTTGAGCTGGTCGGGTGCAATGGGGTGCACGCCGTCCAGGTTCTGCACGCTCTTCCAGGCCGCGATGTCCTCGCGTCCGACGACGAGCAGGACCTTCTTGCGGTCCGAGATCTCGCCGAGGAAGGTGCGGGCGGACTTCGTGGACGGAGTCTGACCGGCAACCAGTTCGGTGATCACGTGGATGCGCTCGTTGCGGGCCCGGTCGGAGAGGGCTCCGCGCAGGGCGGCGGCCTTCATCTTCTTGGGGGTCCGCTGGCTGTAGTCGCGCGGCTGCGGGCCGTGGACGGTGCCACCACCGGCGAACTGCGGTGCACGGGTCGAGCCCTGACGAGCGCGGCCGGTGCCCTTCTGGCGGTACGGCTTCTTGCCACCGCCGCGAACCTCGCCGCGGGTCTTGGTGGCGTGGGTGCCCTGACGTGCAGCAGCGAGCTGCGCGACGACAACCTGGTGGAGAAGCGCGATGTTGGCAGGCGCGTCGAAGATCTCCGCGGGGAGGTCGACGGTGCCGTTGGTCTTGCCGCCGGCGACCTTGACGTCCAGCGTCAGCTTGGTCGTCGATGTCTCGGTGCTGGTCATGCTCGTGCACCACCCTTCACTGCACTCTTGACGATCACGAGGCCGCCCTTGCGGCCGGGGATCGCACCCTTGATCAGCAGCAGGCCGTTCTCGGCGTCCACCTTGTGAACGGAGAGGTTCTGCGTCGTGATGCGGTCGCTACCCATACGGCCGGACATGCGCATGCCCTTGAACACGCGGCCCGGAGTGGCGCAACCACCGATGGAACCGGGGCGACGGTGAACGGCCTGCGCACCGTGCGATGCACCCTGACCGGCGAAGCCGTGGCGCTTCATGGTTCCGGCGAAGCCCTTACCCTTGCTGGTTCCGGTGACGTCGACGTAGGCGCCGTCCTCGAAGACCTCGGCGGTAAGTTCCTGGCCGACCTCGTACTCCGAGGTGTCGGCAACGCGGAGCTCCACAACGTGGCGGCGCGGGGTGACGCCGGCCTTGGTGAACTGGCCGGAAGTCGGCTTGTTCACCTTGCGCGGGTCGATGGCGCCGAACGCGAGCTGCACGGCGCTGTAGCCGTCACGCTCTTCGGTACGAATCTGGGTCACGACGTTCGGTCCGGCCTTCACGACGGTGACCGGAACGACCCGGTTGTTCTCGTCGAAGACCTGGGTCATGCCGAGCTTGGTGCCCAGGATTCCCTTGATCTTGGTATCAGTCATTGTTTTTGTCTCCGCCGCGCTCACTGAATGTTGACGTCGACGCTGGCCGGAAGGTCGATGCGCATGAGCGCGTCAACCGTCTTGGGCGTCGGGTCGAGGATGTCGATAAGCCGCTTGTGAGTACGCATCTCGAAGTGCTCGCGCGAGTCCTTGTACTTGTGCGGCGAGCGGATGACGCAGTACACGTTCTTTTCGGTCGGCAACGGCACGGGTCCAACGACGCGGGCCCCGGTACGGGTCACCGTCTCGACGATCTTGCGCGCTGACGCGTCGATCGCCTCATGGTCGTAGGCCTTGAGCCTGATGCGGATCTTCTGTCCCGCCACGCTTAGTGTCCTTTTCTTGCCGCGTTTCGTAGTCCCACCCGAGTCGGGCCGAACTACCTCGTCTGCACAGTCCCTTACCTGGGCCGCAACTGTCCGAACGCTAGGCGACCGGGACACACCCGATCCGCTGCCGCTGTTCATCTGTCATGGTTCTCCGGTACACGCGGTCGGGCGTGTCGCCCTCCCACTCATTCTCCGACCCGGAACTTTTCAGCTTTTCGGGCCGGGAACGCGCACCGGATGCACTCGAATTCGAGTGCCAGTAGGTACTGCTTCCGTCTTGCATGTGGCCGCGAGCAGGTCATGTGATCTACACCGCGACGTTTCACCCCACCTGTTTCGGGCCGCAAACGATCGCGTCCCAGACAAGGCAACCCGACCAGTATGCCGTACCGGGCGGGAGACTTCAAACCGGGCTCGATCCCTCCCGCCATCGCCCGAACTTACTCTGAAGTAAGATGCGTGGATGACGAACTCGAGTCCCACGTACGCCGCGTGGCAGAAACTCCCCGACAACGCGCTGGGCCACGCCCTCTTCTCTGTCGGCATGTGTCTCCGCGTCCCCTACTTCGGCTCGGTCCTCCCCCGCGTCGTCGAGATGCGGCCCGGCCGCTGCGAGGTCCGCGCCCCGAAATGGTGGGGCGTCCGCAACCACCTGGGCACGTTCCACGCGATCGCGGCGTGCAACCTCGCCGAGGCCGCCATGGGCATGCTGTCCGAGGCGACCGTGCCCTCGACCCACCGGTGGATCCCGAAGTCGATGACGGTCCACTACCTCGCCAAGGCGAACGGAACGCTGCGCGCCGTCGCGGAACTGCCGGAGCTGCCGGACTTCACCGCGATCACTGCGGGCGCCGACGTCGTCGTGCCGGTGGGCATTTTCGACGGACACGGGGTAGAGGTGGTTCACGCCGACATCACGACGTGGGTCACACCGCGGTAGAACGCGAAAGGCGCATGTCGAAGCTCACATTCGTTGCGGCGTCATCGGGGGTGACCCGAATTGCCGTGTGGCACTTCCCCGCAGCCGGAACGTCGCGGCACAGCACCACCTTCCGGCCGACGGGACCGGTTTCCGCCGCGGTCGCCGGGGCCGAAGTGGTACAGACGTCCGGCATTTATCGCGTACCTGTCTTTCCGCGTTACAGAAGATTTCCCCTCCCGTTCCTCGGGCGCGAAGGTGTTCCCCGGTCTGCCTTGATCACCCTCTTCGCGTGACATACTCGGGACATGCCAGCAGCTGACACCGCCGTTCTTGTCGAGGGAATCGAGAAATCCTTCGGTGACGTAGCAGCGTTGCGGGGTGTGAGCTTCGAGGTGCCCCGCGGCACGGTCCTGGGCATCCTGGGCCCCAACGGCGCAGGGAAGACCACCACCGTCAACGTGCTGTCCACTCTGCTGCGACCCGATGCGGGCCGCGCATTCGTCGCCGGACACGACGTCGTCGAGGAGTCGGCGAACGTCCGTCGCAGCATCATGATGACGGGCCAGTACGCCGCCCTCGACGAGTCGCTGACCGGTCGCGAGAATCTGGTGCTCTTCGGCCGCCTGATGGGCCTGCCCAAGGCGTCCGCGAAATCGCGCGCGCAGGACCTACTGACCCAGTTCGATCTGCTCGAAGCGGGCGACCGGAAGGTGTCCGGGTACTCCGGCGGCATGCGCCGGCGCGTCGACATCGCCTGTGGCCTGGTGATCCGCCCCGAGGTGGTGTTCCTCGACGAGCCCACCACCGGTCTCGACCCCCGCAGCCGCCAGGGCGTGTGGTCCCTCGTGTCCGCGCTGAAGGAGCAGGGCATCACGATCCTGCTGACCACGCAGTACCTCGAAGAGGCCGACCTGCTGAGCGACAACATCGTCGTCATCGACAAGGGCACCGTGATCGCCGAGGGCACGGCCGACGAATTGAAGGCCCGGACCGGCGGAAGCTACTGCGAGGTCGTCCCGGTGAGTCTCGACGACCTGCCGCGCGTGCGGGAGATCCTCTCGAGCCTGTGCCCACCCGGCCGGGTCATCGAAGAAGGCACCGACCGGTTGTCGATACCCGCCGAACACGGCGCCCAGACCCTCGCCGAGGTTCTGCGCCGCCTCGACCTCGCCGGGGTCACGCTCGCCGACATCGCCCTGCGGCGCCCGTCCCTCGACGACGTCTTCCTCTCCCTCACCGGTCACGTCCGCGTCGACGAGAGCCTGCCGTCGTGACGGCGCCCGCCCAGCTCGGATTCGAGAGTGCCCTCGAAGGCAGGCACCGGCGGCCGCAACCGTCGAGCATCCAGCAGTGGATTGCGCTGTCCAAGCGCAACCTGCACACGATGGCAGTGTCCGGTCAGTTCTTCATAGCAGTGTTGGCGCCGTTAATCTTCACCATCGGCTTCTACCTGCCGCTACGCCTGGTGATGAAATTCCAGGGCATCGATTACGCACAGTTCGTCATGCCGATCATCGTCCTGCAGGCCATGGCGTTCACCGCGATCTCGGCCGCCCATCGCGCTGCTACCGAGGCATCGAACGGGATGAACTCCCGGTTCCAGACGATGCCGATCGGCCCAGCAATTCCGTTGGCGGCACGGATGACCGCCAGCTTCGTACATTCGGCGATTTCGCTCGTAGCATCGATCGCATACGGATTGCTCATCGGATTCCGATTCGACGGAGGTGTGGCACAAACTGCCGCGTTCTGCGGACTGGCCATGGCCATTGGATTCACCCTCACAACGGGTGCCGATGCGCTCGGCACCCTGACCCGGAGCCCCGAGATTACAAGTCAAGCGCTGACGCTCCCTCAGCTGATCCTCGGCATGTTCTCGTCCGGGTTCGTTCCGGTGACGCAGTTCCCCGAATGGGCTCAGGGCTTCGTGCGCAACCAGCCGATCTCACAGTTCTCCACGTCCATGCGCGCGATGACCGATGGGACGATCACGTTCCAGTTACTGACACCTACCTTGCTGTGGTGCGCAGGATTTGCCTTGGTTTTCCTCCCGTTGTCGGTCTGGTCGAATGTGAGGCGCGGATGACCACCGAGTACCGATCCGACACACCGGCGACGGTGACCTTCCCCGAGGTGCTCGAACCCCACCCGGAGAATTCCCTCGCCGCGCTGTTCTCGCACAGCCTGCTGCAGACCAGACGACTTCTGCTCCGCTGGGCTCGTGACCCGTACACCATGCTTCAGGCGATCGTGTACCCGTCGTTGATGTTGCTGATGTTCTGGGCGGTCCTCGGGATCTCGATCACCAAGGCCACCGGGGTCAACAGCGTCTTCGGGACCGTTCCGATGATCACGCTCGTCGGCGCGATGTTCGGGTCCATCGCGGGCGGTCTGTCGCTGAAGAAGGAATGGGCGGACGGGCTCCTGAGCCGGTTCTGGGTGCTGCCCGTGCACCGCGCGTCGGGCCTGCTCAGCCGACTCATGGCCGAATCCGTGCGGATCATGCTCACCACGGTGCTGATCATCGCCGTCGGTTTCGCTATCGGGTTCCGGTTCGATCAGGGCATTCTCGCCGGTATCGCATTGATGCTCCTGCCGCTGCTGTTCGGGGTGAGTTTCGCGACGATGGTGACCGCCCTCGCCGTCAACGCGGCGAAGGCGCCGCTCGTCGAAATCCTCTCCCTGCTGTGCACCCTCCTGCTGTTCTTCAACTCGGGATTCGTACCCACAGGCGCCTACCCCACGTGGCTTCAGCCGTTCGTGGAGAACCAGCCGATGTCGTGCGCGATCGACGCGATGAAGGGACTGTCGATGGGCGGACCCGTCGCGGAACCACTGCTCAAGACCATCGCGTGGTCGCTCGCGGGGCTGCTGATCTTCACCTACCCCGCGGTGCGCGGCTATCGCCGGGCCGCGGGCAACCCGGCATAGCCACTCGTATTCCCGGACGTCAGAAGAATCTGATGCCGGCCAACCGGCGACGCGCCGCGGTCGCGGGGGTCAGTAGCCAGTCGACCGTCTCGACGATCCGGCCGACGCGCAGCAGTAGCTCGTCGAGGTCCTGTTCGGTGGCCGCCAGCGACCCGACGACGCCGTCCACCGACCGGACCGTGCCGGCGAAGGTGTCGAGCCCATCGGCGAACTTGTCCAGCAACGCGTCGAACCTGCCCAGCACACGGGTGAATTCGTCGAGGGACGTCCCGATCTCGTGTGCCACGCCGTCGACGCGGCTGATCGTGACGTCGGCATTGAGTGCGGCCTGAGTGAGCCTCCTGATACGGCCGGCGGTGTCGACGCCGCCCGCCGCCTCACCCGTCGGTTTACTCATCGATGTTCTCTCCTCGGCTCGTGCACGGACCTAGCGCGGGGTGTGCCCGGTGAGTGGCGGCTCGATCACCAGCGGATCGTCCGCAGCCGGTGGTCCGTAGACGCCGCCGTTCCTCGTCGCGTTCTCCTGACCCAGGTCGTCCGGTCGTGGCACGTTCACGGCACCCCGCTGCTCCAGGTACTGCTGCGACTGGCACGTCCAGTCCAGAGCGGGCTGACTCGGTTCCGCGTCGGTCACCAGACGGCGCGGGGCGTCGTAGACGCACATCGGTCCCTGCGTTCCGACCAGGAGTAGGTCGGCGAGTCCGCCCTTCTCGATCGACGCGATCTTCGGCAGCGCGCCGGGCATGATCGTCAGGCCGTAGTCGAGGGAGGGTGTGCGGTCACCGACGATCTGGGTGGGGAGAACCAGATTCGCCATCAGCGCGCCCAGTGAGTCCCGATTTCCGGACAGCAACGCGTCCAGGCTCGCCATCGTCTGCGGCGAGCGTCCGAGCAGGTCGACGAGGGCGGAATCGTGGGCCCGCAATTGCTCGAGGACGTTCCGCGCCGTACTCGCCGATTCCGGCAGAGCCGCGGTGAGACCGTCCGCCGTGTCCAGGAGCGGCATGCCCTTGTTCACGATGGTCGACAGTGCGTCGGTGCGGGTTTCGAGTGTCCGGGCGATGTCGGCGGAACCGTCGAGCAGGTTCTGCAGGTCCGGTCCCGTGCCCCCGAAGGCGGTGCCGAACGTGTCGGCCAGCGAGGACAGAGCGGTGACGTCCATCGAGTTCACGAGGTCCGTGGTCTCGACGAGGGTCGCGTCGAGCGAGCGCGGGATTCCCTCCTCCGGAACCTCGACGACGTCTCCGTCCGCGAGGTACGGCGGGTCCGCGCCGTCGGGCATGATGTCGAGCGCCTGGATGCCGATCGCGTTCTCGGTGGTGATCTTCGCGGTCGAACCGGCCGGCACCTGCATACCGGGATGCAGTTCGATGCCGAGGACGACGCCCGTCCCTCCGGGGTTCACGTCGACGGAGCTGATTGTGCCCACTCCGACGCCGCGATAGTTGACGGACGCTCCCTGGGCGAGGCCCGCGGCGTGGTCGAGCCGGGCACTCAGGTGAATGGGAGTTCCGAACGTGTCCGGGCCCGCGACGTACCGCAGCCCGAACAGAATCGCGGCGATCGAGATCACGAGGAACAGGACCAGCTGCGCCACCACGTGACGTGTCATCATCGGACGCCTCCGCCGAGTACCTCAGGCAGCGTGCGGGCTTCCGGCACCTCGAGCGGAGCCGATCCGGTGAGCAGCTTGGCGATGACGGCGGTGACGTCGAACGTTCCGTCGAACGTCGTGTAATCGCCCGGTGTGGCCGCGGCGAATCCACCCAGGAACGTCGCCACCGAATTCAGTGTCGGCGCGAGTTGCGACTCGAACCCGTCGAGCGCCGTGAGTACGGCCCCCGCGTCGCTGATCTCGGCCGACAATTCGGATCCGGCGCTGCCGAGGACGTGCTGCGCCTCGCGGCTGAGACGGGACGCCTCCCCCATCAGCGCGACGATCTGATCTCGTTGCGACACCAGGAGATCCACCGCCGGCACCAGACCGGTCATCGCCCGGTCGAGGATCGGTTGCCCGGCAGCGAGTTCCGCTGCGAAGGCATTGGACGCCACCATCGCCCGGTCGAGTTCGTCCCGGTGGTCGTCGACGACCCCCAGCGTGTCGTTCAGCATGTCCACCAGTTCCCGGACCTTGTCCGAGCGGCCCGTGAAGGCGACGGTCAATTCGTTCATGATGGCGTGCATCTGGTCGATGCCGCTGCCGTTCAGCACGGTGGCCAGCGCGGCCAGGCCGCTCTCGATGTCGGGACCGCGCGACGTCCGATCCAGTGGGATGGTGTCGCCCTCGCTCATCGGCGCGCCCGCCGCGTCCCCGACGTCGAGCCGGACGAAGGGATTGCCGAGGGCCGTGGGCAATTCGATCCGGGCCGTCGCATCCTGCGGTATCGGGACGTCGTCGCGGATCCGCATCTCGATGTGAGCGGTGAAGTCCCGGGTCGACACGTCCGAGACGCGGCCCACCACCTCCTGGCCCACCCGGACCTCGGCGCCCGGGACGACGCGATCGACTCCGTCGAACTGCGCGGAGATCTGATACGACGGACCTTCCGGCGAACGGCCCACCGACAGATCCTGCAGGCTCAGCGAACACCCTGCGGCGGGCAGCATCACACCGACGATCAGTGCCGCCGTCAGCGACTTCGTTCTCGTCCGGATCGTCATCGTCCTCCGACCATGAGTTCGCGCAGCCCGAACGGGTCGGACATGCTGGGCGGAAACTGAATCGGGTTGGTGATTCCCGCTCCTCGGCAGAGGATCGGATCGACCACCGCGCAGAGCGGGGACGTCGGCTCGGCTTGCGCCAGGTTCGTGGAGATGTTCAGTCTGATGCGGGCACGCTGGTCCGGAGTGACCGCACGCTGGATGTTGTCGATCAGCAAGGGCACCAGGTCCATGATCTCGGCGAGGTCGGTGTCGTGCCTCTGCAGCACCTCGCTCACGCCCGCGAGGTTGTCGATGCCGGCGGCGACGTCGCCGCCCCTGGCGGACACGAGTTGGTCGATCTGGTTCAGGAGCGCGGACAACTGGTTCACCGTGTCGCCGATCGCGAACTTCTGGCCGGCGAACTCGTCCCCGATCGCGGTGAGCGAACCGGCCAGTGAATCGACCTGCGCCTGACGCGACGAGATCGTGTTCACGAGCACCTCGAGGTTGTCGACGAGCGCTCCGACATCCGCACTGTTGCCCGCGACCACCGAACTCGCCTGCGACAGTGTGCGGATGGCGTCGTTCATCGCGGGACCGAGGCCGTCCGTCGACGCGGCGGCAGCGGAGATCGCGGCGCCGGCGTCGCCTCCGTCCGGGCCGAGCGCCTTGACGACGGTGTCGACGCTGTCCATCAGCTGGTCCCAGGTGATGGGCGAATGACTGCGTTCGGGTGGAATGGTCTGCCCACTCTCGAACACCGGGCCGCCGGTGTACGCGGGACCGAGTTCGACGAAGCGCTCACCGATCGCGGACGTCACCAGCACGTACGCGTTCGCGTCCGCGGGGAGCACGACGTCCGACGCGACGGACATCGTGACCATCACGGTCGCGCCTCTCGGCTCGACCACCTCGACGGTGCCGACCGGAACCCCGAGCACCGAGACCGTGGTGCCGGGGAACACGCCGTTGACGTAGCCGAATTCGGAATGCACGACAGTGGACGACGTGCGGAAGATCAGCAGCCAGCCGGCCACGACGACCGCCACCACGAGGGCGAGCACGCCGCCGATCCCGGCGGCCCGGCGCGCGATGCCCGCGTTCACGAGCACCCCGTGATCAGCCCGACGACGCAGAGCAGGTTGTCGGCGATCACGGCCGACGGCGCCGAGACGTCGGCCCAGTCGCCGGTTCCGGTCGCGTTCACGAGTGCCCTCGCGGCCGGTGCACCCGTGGTCAGGAGCGCGTCGAGGTTCGCGAGGTTCGCCTGCAACCGGTCCGTCACCTGCCTCGCGTTCGCGAGCAGTGAATCCAGCTCGGCGGTGTTCTCACCCAGGAACTGAGATGCCTGTGCGACGAGCGCCTGGAGATCGTCGACCATCTGGCGGATGGCCGCACGCCGGGTGGCGAGCGTGTTCATCACGACGTCCGCATTACCGAGCAGGGTGGTGAGCTGATCCTGCTGACCGACCAGCACGTCCGTGAGGGTCCGCGAGCTGTCGAGCAGCTGCGTCACCTGGTCGGCGTTCTTCGCCAGGATCGCGGACGCCGCACTCACACCCGCCAGTGCCTCCCGGTTCAGGTTCGCGTCCTGCGGCAACGTCTCCGTCACGACAGCGAGCATCTTCTGCAGTCCCCCGAGGTCGAGTTCGTCCGCCGTCTCGATCGCGGACGACCCGATGTCGTCGAGCGAGTACGGGACGCTGGTGCGGCGGAGTGGAATCACCCCGTCGTCCCCCAGGTCTCCCGGCCCCGACGGCGCCACGTCCAGATATCGCTTGCCGAGGATGGTCGACAGCTTCACTCCCGCGGACGTCGTCGATCCGAGGTGACGCTCACCGTCGAGCCGGAAGTGCACGACCACGTGATCGCCCGCCAGGTCCACTGCGGTCACCCGGCCGGCGGGGACACCCGCCACGTACACGTAGTCCGAATCGGTCAGGCCCGCAGCGTTCGCGAGTTCGGCCGTGTAACCGTCGGTCCGCACCGCGAAGCTCACCCGCGGGATCACCAGAACCAGCGCCAGCGCCAGCGTTGCCGCGAGGATTCCGGCAATCCCGACGATCAGCGGGTTGACGGGGCGCACTCGCTGATTCCCGGCCAGCGAGTCCCAGACGTCGCGCACCTTCTCGGTGACACTCATTGGCAGTACCTCGAATGCAGGTCGGGACCGAGGACACCTTCGCGACCGTCGACGTTGACGATGAAGGTGCACAGGTAGATGTTGAGCCACGAGCCGTACGAGCCCGAGCGGTCGACGGACGAGAAGAACTCCGGCATGGCGACCATCAGGTGATCGAATTCCGGGTTGGCGCCCAGCATCGCCCCCGTCAGCGAATCGAGCCGTTCCACGGTGCGGCTGAGCTCCGGGACGCGGCCGTCCACGATCTGCAGCGCCGAGCGGCTCACCGCCGCACTCTGATCGAGGGTGTCCATGAGCACCTCGTTGTTCTCGGCGAGCATTCCGGTGAACTGGGTGAGGCTGTCGACGAGGTGGGACAGCTCGGGACCCCGCGCCGCCGCCGTGCCCACCACCACCTCGAGGTTTCGGATGAGATCACCGATCAGCTGATCGTGATTTGCCAGGTTGCCGGTGACGTCCGCCACCCGGCGCAGCAGAGTTTCCATGCTCGTCTTCCTGCCGTCGAACACGGCGACGACTTCGGTGGCGAGTGCGTTGACCTGTTTCGGGTCGATGGCGTCGAACAGTGGCTTGAATCCGTTGAAGAGACTGGTGAGATCGAGTGCGGGCGACGTTCGGTCGAGCGGGATCGTGTCGCCCTCCTCGAGCGTGCCCTGGCCCGACGGCCCGGCCGCGAGATCGAGATACCGGACCCCCAGCAGGTCGCCGTATCGGATGGCGACGGTGGTGTCGGCGGGAAGTACCTGATCGCGCTGCACCTCGAAGTCCACCAGGGCGGTGGCACTTCCGGCGTCGCCGTCGACGATGTCGATCGAATCGACGCGTCCCACCCGCACGCCGGCGATGGTGACGTCGCTGCCGGGAGTGACCCCCTGGGCGTCGGTGAACAACGCCGTGTACGTCACGGTCTGCCCCTCGACCGGCACCCGCAGAGTGTTCACCACGAGCACTGCCGAGAGGATGCCGAGGACGGCGAATATCGCCAGTTTGATTGCCGAGTTCCGGACGCTCATCCTCCGCCACCTCCCCCGCAGTTCGGTCCGTCCACGCCGGGATACCGCGGGCAGTCGACCGACGTGTAGGGCCGCGGGTTGGACAGGTCCGCGGCAACGCGGACCGCGAACTTGCCGGTGGAGAAGACGGCGGCGCCGGCCTCGCCGAACGGGCCTGCCTCGTCGAGGGTGGCCCGCAGCAGATCGGACTTGCTGGCCATGGTGCCCAGGGTCGGCGAGACGTTCAGGGCCACCGCGATCATGTTGTCCGCGTTCTGTTCCAGGACGTCGCCGGAGTTCCTCGACACGACGAGTGAGGCGGCGAGGAAGCCCGTGAAGCTGTCGGTGTTCTCGACGAGAGTGCTCGACAGGGACACCGCCGCGTCCATGGTGGCGAGGACGTCCGGTGCGGCCGCGGCCAGCTGCTCACTGATCCGGGCGATCTGCGGCGCCCGCTCCGCGACCGACTCGACGAGGGGCGCGGTCGACGTCGCCACCGTGTGGAGGCTGTCGATGGTGTGCCCCAGCTGCTCGCCGCGGCCACGCAACGCGTCCGCGACGGCACTGAGTGCGGCCTGCATCTGCTCCGGCTTCACCCGCGACAGCATGTCGTAGACCTTCGAGTACAGGTCGTACATCTGGACGGTCTCGGCCGAGGTGTCGGGTTGCAGCCGCGCGCCGGCCTCGAGTCGGGCGCCGCCGGTTCCGGCGGTCGACACCAGCTCCACGGTCTGGTCACCGAACAGCGTGCGGGGCACGACCCGCACCTGCACGGACGCCGGGATGTGACGCATCTGTTCCGGGCGGAGACTGATGTCCATGCCGGTCTCGTTCATTCCGGGGTCGACACTCGACACGGTCCCCACGGTCGCCCCCTTGTAGGACACCGTGGTGTGCGACTTCACGGCACCGGCGTCGGCCGGAAGCGTCGCTGTCACCACCGGATCGGTGACGATCGCACCGGTGCCGAAACCGACCAGCAATGCCGATCCCAGGATCAGGACGGCCACTCCGATCACCCCCCGCACGGCGAGTGCGCCGTTGCCCGGTCCCCCCGGACGGCCGCGCATCACGGCAACCCCAGTGCGGGGGCGGACGGGACGAGGCCCCACAGCGAGAGCGTCAGGAGCAGGTCGACGATGCCGATGGCGAGGATGCTGGTACGCAAGGCGCGTCCGGCCGCACGGCCGACGCCCTCGGGGCCGCCGTACGCGTGGTACCCGTACGAGCAATGGACGAGCGCGATGATCGTCGCGAACACGACAGCCTTGACGAAGGAGTACACGACGTCGGTGGGGGTGAGCATGAGATGGAAGTAGTAGTCGTAGGTTCCGGCCGACTGCCCGCCGAATGTGACGATCACCAGCCGCGAAGCGAGGTACGACGACAGCAGGCCGACGATGTACAACGGGATCACACAGATCAGGCACGAGACGAGTCGTGTGCTCGCGAGGAACGGCAGCGACCGGATCGCCATCGCATCCAGCGCACTGATCTCCTCCGAGATTCGCATGGCGCCGAGCTGGGCGGTGAATCCGGTTCCGACCTTCGCCGCGAGCGCGATGCTGGCGATCACGGGCGCCAGTTCGCGGGTGTTGAGGATCGCCGACAGGAGTCCGGACAGGGATCCCATACCGAGCAGGTCCAGTCCGCGCAGCCCCTCGATGCCCACCTGCGTCGCGGCGACGGCGGACATCGCGAAGACGACGCCGATCGCGCCGCCGCCGGCGAGCAGCGTGGCACCGCCGAAACTGATGTCGCCGATCTGCCGCATGATGTGCCGCCAGTACTTGACGATCGCGAGGGGAATTCCAGCGATCACATTGCCGTAGAACGTGAATTCCCGGCCCAGCCCCGTCATCAGGTCGAGGGGCTGGCGGGCCCGGGTCCGCACCCAGTGCCCGGCGGGCCATCTGGCACTCACGACCATCAGTAACCACCTACCGGGACGACGAGAACGGAATAGAGCTGACTGAGCACCGTGTTGACGATGAAGACCAGGATGAAGGCCAGGACGACGGCCTCGTTGACGGCGTCGGCGACACCGCTGGGTCCGCCCTTGGCGTGCAGCCCCTTGAAACTGGCGACGAGCGCCGATGTCACCGCGAACGCCATCGATTTGACGAGGGCGACCACGAAATCCGACAACCGCGTGTACTGGGACAGTGCGGTGAGAAAGCTTCCCGCCGAACTGTTCTGGACGACCACCTGGAAGAGGAAGCAGGCCGACACTCCGACGGCGGTGACCATCGCGCACAGTGCGACGCCGACGATCACCGCCGCGAGCACTCGCGGGACGACGAGCCGCTCGATCACGTTGAGCCCGAGGACCTCCATGGCCTCGACCTCTTCGCGGATCGTCCGCGAGCCGAGGTCGGCGCAGATCGCGGACCCTCCGACCCCGGCCAGCATCAGCGCGCAGACCAGTGCGGACGCCTGCCCGACGATCACGAACCCTACGACCGCCCCGGTGTACCCCTCGGCGCCGAGCTGACCGGCGAGGCTACCGATCGTGACCGCGATGAGGACTCCGATGGGGATCATCAACAGCAGGGCGGGCGCCGACGTGACCGACGCGATCCGCCAGGCCTGGTCCAGCAGTTCCCGCCAGGCCAGCTTGCGCCGCACCAGAACTCGCACCGCGGCCACCGTAGTCGCGATCGAGAATCCGATGAGTGCGCCGACTTCGTTGGCGAAATGACTCACGGGCCCTTTGGCGGGTGGCAACTCGAATGTCACGCGGTCCTCCCCCGTTGCCGGTCACCGCAGAGTGGCGACCGGCTCGAGATGTTCGATACGGGGTCAGACGACCGCGACGCCGGTTGCGCCGTGGGCCTTTCGGAGCTCGCCTTTGACGACCTTGCCGCTGGCGTTGCGGGGCAGTGCGTCGACGATCACGACGTCTTTCGGGTGCTTGTACCGGGCAAGCTTGTCGTCGAGCCACGCCGCGAGTTCTTCCACGGTCAGGTCGGATCCCTCGTCGTCGAGTGCGACGACGGCGACGGGCACCTCGGTCCACTTGGGATCGGGCCTGCCCACGACGGCGGCCTCCCGGATCCGCGGGTGTCCGAACAGGACGTTCTCCACCTCGGCGCAGTAGATGTTCTCGCCGCCGGAGATGATCATGTCCTTCTTTCTGTCGACGACGTAGACGAATCCTTCGTCGTCCTGCCGCACCAGATCTCCGGAGTGGAACCACCCACCGGCGAACGCATCCGCCGTGGCGGCCGGGTTCTGCCAGTACTCGAGCATCATCGTCGGTCCGCGGTAGACGATTTCGCCGACGGTCCCGGGTGCGACGTCGTTCATGTCGTCGTCCACGACGCGCGTCTGGATCGTCGGGATCGGTTTGCCCACCGAGCCCAGCTTGCGGATCGCGTCGTCCCCGTCGAGGACGCAGGTGATGGGCGACATCTCGGTCTGCCCGAACACGGCGACGATGAGCGCCCGCGGGAACGTGTCCGCCATGGCGCGCAGCACCGTATCCGATGCGGGCGCCGCACCCCAGCTGATGACGCGAAGGGCGAGGTCGCGACCCCGGACGGTCGGGTCGGCGCAGACGGCCTGCCACTGCACCGGCACGAGGAACACCGTCGTGATCCGCTCCTGCTCCCACACGTCGAGCATCTCGGTGGGGTTGAACGCCTTGAGCGGGTGAATCACCGTGGTACCGCCCAGCATCAGCATCGGGGCGACGGAACCGAGAGCTGCCACGTGGAAGACGGGGGACGCGAGGAACCCGATGTCGTCGCCGCGGTCGTAGCGCATCGCGCGGATACAGGTGATGGACTGTCCGACCATGTTCGAGTGCGAGAGCACCGCACCCTTGGGTGTACCCGTCGTTCCGGACGTGTAGAGAATCAGGGACGGTGTGTCCTCGGGCAGATCGACGGGTGCATACGCCGGGCCGGCCTCCGACACGAGTTCTTCGTAACCGAGCACGCCGGCTTCCGAGTCGGCGCCGATGTTCACGACCAGGCTCAGTTCGGGAACGTCCTGACGCACCGCCGCGACCAGCGGTGCGAGCGCGGGCTCGGTGAACACCGCACGAGCCCCGCAGTCACGGGCGATGAACGCGACCTCGGGCGGGGTGAGCCGGAAGTTGACGGGGACCGCGATGGCACCGAGGGCATTGATCGCGAGAACCGCTTCGAAGAATTCGGTGCGGTTGAGGGTGAGCAGCAGAACACGGTCGCCGAAGTTCACACCGCGGCGGGACAGCGCGCCGGCGAGCGCCTCCGATCGGTCGTGCAATTCGCGCCAGGTCGTACTGTGGCCGAGAAAGCGGAACGCGGCCTGATCGGGCTTCATCTCCGCGTGCGACGCAACCCAGTTGTTCCAGTGGTTGCGGCGGGATTGCAGTGGCTGCTCCAGCAGCTCGCTACGTGACGACATGTGGTGGTGGTCCCTTCGCTGTACTCGCGCCCGGCGCCCGTCCGTCCGTTCGGACCCGCACCGAGCTGTGACGAGTATTACAGATCTCGACGTCTATCGGAACAGTCTTGTTAACCGCAATTCGCATCAGCTCCGGAAGTTCGGAGCGCGTTTCGCGAGCATCGCGGTGACGCCTTCGACGAAGTCGGGGGCCTGCAGCAGTTCCGCCTGGCCCGCCTTCTCGCGGTCGAGTGATGCATCCAGAGCTGTGAGCGTCGCTGCGGTGAGTGCCCGCTTGGTGAGTTCGATGGCCCGCCTCGGACCACGAGCGAGCCGGGCCGCCACGGCATCGACATGCGCGGCGAGTTCGTCCGGAGGAAGGACGCCGGCGATCAGTCCGTCCCGCTCCGCCTGTGCGGCGGGTAAGCGCTCTCCGAGGAGAGCCATCCGGGTAGCCCGTGCCCGGCCGATGGACGCCGCGATCAGCGCGCTGGAACCGCCGTCGGGCATCAACCCGATGTTGACGAACGCGAGGAGTAGATAGGCATTCTCGGAGGCATATGTCAGGTCGGCCGTCAGAGCGATGGACGCCCCGACGCCCGCGGCCGCCCCGTTCACCTGAGCGATGACCGGGACCGGCAACTCGACGATGGCACGAACCACCCTGTTGGCGGAGTCCATCACCACCTCCGCGGTGGCTTCCCGGCCTCCGGCCGCGGCGGCCGCCGCGAGGTCCGCGCCCGTGCTGAACGCCTTGCCCGCCCCCGCGATGATCACGACGCGAACCGAGGAGTCCGTGGCGGCTGCGGTGAGCACGTCGCCCAGCGCCGTCATGTGTGCCAGGTCGAGGGCATTCATCCGGTCGGGGCGGTCGATCGTGATCCGGAGGACCCCGGCCTCGTTGACGACGCGCAGCCCGTCGACCGCCGGCGCGGTCACGACACCGCTCCGATGCGCGAGTCGACCGTGCGCGCGAGCCGCCCGGTGATGATCGATTCCGCCTCCGCGACCATCCGGGTCACGAGTTCGCGCACGGTCGGGATGTCGTCGATCAGGCCCTGACTCTGTCCCGCGGTCCAGATTCCGGCGTCGAGATCGCCCACTTCGAACACCGTGCGTCCCCGGGCTCCGGCGACGAGATGCTGGATGTCGGCGAATTCGCAGCCACGGGACTCGATGTCGACCACCTCGGCACTGATCGCGTTGCTCGCGACGCGGGCGGTGTTGCGAAGGGATCGGAAGATGAGTTCGGTGTCGCATTCGGTGTTGGCGACGATCTGTTCCTTGACGGCGTGTGCCACCGGGGATTCGACCGTGCACATGAATCGGGTGCCCATGTTCACGCCGTCGGCGCCGAGTGCGAGCGCGGCGACGAGACCGCGCGCGTCCGCGATACCGCCGGACGCGATCACGGGGATCGTGAGCTTTCGGGTGGCGGCCGGGATCAGGATCAGGCCCGCGACGTCGTCCTCACCGGGGTGGCCTGCACATTCGAAGCCGTCGATGCTGACCGCGTCGACACCGACCTGTTCCGCCTTCACCGCGTGCCGCACGCTCGTGCACTTGTGGATCACCTTGATCCCCGCGTCCTTGAGGTGCGGGAGGTGGTCCACCGGATTGGAGCCGGCGGTCTCGACGATGCCGATTCCGGAATCGATGATCGCCTGGCGGTACTCGGCGTACGGCGGCGGGTTGATCGACGGGAGGATGGTGAGATTCACGCCGAACGGTTTGTCGGTGAGCTCCCGTGTGCGGGCGATCTCCGCGACGAGATGTTCGGGGGTCGGCTGGGTGAGCGCGGTGAGAAATCCGAGCGCTCCCGAATCGGCCACGGCCGCTACGAGTTCGGCACGGCCGACCCACATCATGCCACCCTGGACGATCGGGTGCTCGACACCGAAGGCCTCGGTGAATTTCGTCCTCATTCAGTTCACCTCTTCGAACGTGCCGCCGGTGGCGGCCTTGTCCAGCAGTAGTTGGGGTGGGAGGAATCGGTCCCCGTACCGCGCGGCGAGAAGCTGCGCCCGGGAGACGAATCCCTGGATCCCGCCCGGGTACTGGTCGATGTAGCGGGCCACGCCGCCCGTCCAGCCGGGGTAGCCGATGCCCAGAATGGAACCGACGTTGGCGTCGGTGGTCGATTCGAGCACCCCCTCTTCCAGGCAGCGGACCGTCTCGACGGCTTCGATGAAGAGCATCCGCTCCTTGATGTCCTCGAACGGAATCTCGGTGCGCGCACCGTCGCGCCGGAACGTCTCGAGCCCGGACCACAATCCGACGCGCTTACCGTCCGCGTATTCGTAGAAGCCGGCGCCCGTGGAGCGACCCCTGCGGCCGAACTCGTCGATCATGCGATCGACGACGGCATCCGCCGGATGTGGCTCCCAGGATTTCCCCTCGGCGAGTATCGCGGCCTTCGTCTCCTCGCGGATCTTGCGGGGCAGCGTGAGCGTCAGTTCGTCCATCAGCGCGAGGACAGGAGCGGGGTATCCGGCCTGCGACGCCGCCTGCTCGATCGACACCGGGGAGACGCCCTCGCCGAGCATCGCGATACCTTCGTTGGTGAACGTACCGATGACGCGGCTCGTGAAGAACCCGCGGCTGTCGTTGACGACGATCGGAGTCTTGCCGATCTGCCGGACCACGGCGAGCGCGCGTCCGAGCGCGTCGTCGCTCGTCTTCTCCCCCTTGATGATCTCGACAAGGGGCATCTTGTCGACCGGCGAGAAGAAGTGCAGGCCGATGAAGTCCTCGGTGCGCGAGACGTTTTCGCCGAGGAGGGTGATCGGCAATGTCGACGTGTTGGAGCAGAGCAGTGCGTCGGGCGCGATGAAGCCGTCGATCTCGGCGAACACCGTGTTCTTCACGGCCGGGTCCTCGAACACGGCCTCGATGACCAGCTGGGCGCCCGCAGTGTCGTCGGGCCTGTCGGTGGGGAGGATCCGCGCGAGGATCGATTCGGCCTTCTCGGGGGACGTCCGGCCCTTGGCGACCGCCTTGTCCAGAAGAGTCTTCGAGTAGCCCTTGCCCTTCTCGGCCGCGGCCAGGCTCACGTCCTTCAGCACCACGTTCATGCCCGACTTGGCACACACGTACGCTGTGCTCGGCGCCCATCATCCCGGCGCCGAGCACCGCGACCGTGCCGACGGGTACGCGGCCTGCTCCGTCGTACTGCTCGACCAGACTGTTGGCCTTCTGGAGGTCGAAGAAGAACGCGCGGATCATGTTCTTCGAGATCTGTCCCGTGGCCAGCCCGGCGAAGTAGCGGTTCTCGATCTTCTGAGCCGTGTCGAAGTCGACGAGCGCGCCTTCGACGGCAGCGCTCATGATCGCAATCGGAGCCGGATAGGGCGCGCCTTTGAGCTGTTTCCGCAGGTTGGCAGGGAATGCGGGAAGGTTCGCGGCCAGCGCCGGGGACGCGGGAGTTCCACCGGGAAGCCGGTACCCCTTCACATCCCACGGCTGCACTGCGTCGGGGTTGTCGGCGATCCACTTCTTCGCCGCGGGCACCAGGTGATCGACGTCGTCCACGAGTTCGTCGATCAGGCCGAGACCGTGCGCCTTCTCCGCGGTGTGACGCTGCCCCTGCAGGAGAACCTGGGTGAGAGCGGGGACGATTCCGAGCAGGCGCACCGTCCGGACCACGCCGCCCCCGCCGGGAAGGAGACCGAGCGTCACCTCGGGGAGTCCGATCTGCACGCCTGCGGCATTCAGCGCGATCCGATGGTGGGTGGCGAGTGCGATCTCGAGTCCGCCGCCCAGGGCGGCGCCGCCGATGGCCGCGACGACGGGCCTGCCCAGCGTCTCCAACCTGCGGAGTGGTTCCTTGATGCGGTCGACGTTCGCCATCACCGCCTCGGCCTGTCCCGCGCGGGACTTCAGGATGTCGTTGAGGTCGCCGCCGGCGAAGAAGGTCTTCTTCGCGGAGGTGACCACCACCCCGGCGATGGTGTCGCGCTCGGCGGTCAAGCGGTCGACGACCTCGCCCAGGGACACGATGAACCCCTCGTTCATCGTGTTCGCGGACTGGGCGGGGTCGTCGAGAACGAGGGTGACGATTCCATCGGCGTCCTTCTCGTACCGAATTGTGCTGTCAGTCATGCTGTTCGCTTCTCCTGTGGTCAGTGCTGGATGCGTTCGACGACCGTCGCGATGCCCATGCCCGCGCCGACGCACAGGGTGGCCAGGCCGTAACGCTTGCCCCGGCGTTCGAGTTCGTCGAGCAGCGTGCCGAGGATCATTGCGCCGGTGGCGCCCAGGGGGTGGCCCATCGCGATGGCGCCACCGTTCACGTTCACCTTGTCGAGCGGGATCTCGAGGTCCTTGGCGAACTTCAGCGCCACGGAGGCGAAGGCCTCGTTGATCTCGAACAGATCGATGTCGGAGACGTCGAGCCCGGCCTTCGCCAGTGCTTTGCGCGCCGAGGGCGCGGGACCGGTGAGCATGATCGTCGACTCGGAGCCGATGACTGCCGTGGACACGATTCCGCCGCGCGGCGCGAGGCCGGCGCGTTCACCTGCTTCTGCGCTGCCGATGAGCACCAGGGAGGCACCGTCCACGATTCCGGACGAGTTGCCGGCGTGGTGGACATGGTCGATGCGCTCCACCCAGTGGTATTTCTGCAGTGCCACCGCGGAGAATCCGCCCTGCTCCCCGAGAGCGGCGAACGACGGCGTCAACGCCGACAGGCCCTCGACGGTGGCGCCGGGCCGCATGTGCTCGTCCCGGTCGAGGACGACGACACCGTTGCGGTCCCGCACCGGGACGACCGAGCGATCGAACCGTCCGTCGGCCCAGGCGTCGGCCGCCAGTTCCTGTGAGCGAACTGCGAACTCGTCGACCTGGCTGCGACCGAATCCCTCGATGGTCGCGATGAGATCGGCGCCGATCCCCTGCGGGACCATGTAGGTGTCGTAGTTCGTCGCCGGATCGAGTCCCCATGCACCGCCGTCCGATCCCATGGGCACCTTCGACATGGACTCGACGCCGCCCGCGAGAACGAAGTCTTCCCAGCCGGAGGCCACTTTCTGCGCGGCGAGGTTGACGGCCTCGAGACCGGAGGCACAGAAGCGGTTGATCTGGACACCCGCGACGGTCTCGGGCAGTCCGGCAGCCAGCGCCGCGACACGCGGAAGCACGCCGCCCTGTTCACCCAGCGGCGACACGATTCCGAGCACGATGTCGTCGATCAGTGCCGGGTCCAGACTCGGATTCCGGACCTGGATCTCCTCGATCAACCCGACCGCCAGGTCGATGGGCTTGGTGCCGTGGAGGGCACCGTTGCTCTTACCCCGTCCGCGAGGGGTTCTGATCGCGTCGAAGATCAATGCCTGCCCGCTCTGCCGGGTTGCACCCATGATCCAGTACCTCCGATAGTTCGAAATGTGACATCCAGGAGCGCACGACCGTCAGGAGACCGCGGACACATGCGAATTGTCGTTAACTTATTCTGCGCGTTCCTCACGTGTCAATAGCTCTACGGCAACTCCGCAGCCAGATTCACCGGCATGTTCCGAGAATGTGGGGTCACAATTTCTCCGCACGCGACCCTCAGCCGACCCGACGATGCGAAAGTCTCGGTTAAGATCATCGACAGTTAAACTGGCAGAAGACTGCCGATCGATGGAGGTGACCGTGGCCCGGACCAGCACGGCGGCCGGTGCCGCCACCGAGCGGCCGATCCGCCGTCGCCCGAAGAATCGCAAGGCCCAGATCGCGAACGTCGCGGCCGAGGCCTTCAGCGAGCGCGGCTACCACGCGGTCGGCGTCGACGAGATCGCGGCCACCATCGGGATCTCCGGCCCCGCCCTCTACCGGCACTACCCCAACAAGTACGCCCTGCTCGTACACGCCGCCACCACGACAGCCGACGCACTGCAGGCGGCAGCGGACGGCGCCCTCGACGGCATGGCCGAGCGCGAGCCCGGCGACCGACTCGACCATCTGATCTCCGCGCTCGTCGCGAACACCATCGAGAACCGCAAGGTCGCCGGGCTCTACCGCTGGGAGGGCCGGTACCTCGAGGCCGAGGATCGCACGCGCATCCGCGACGTCTTCGTTCACGTCACCCGATGCGTGGCAGACCCCCTGCGGGAACTGCGACCCGAACTCACGTCCGTCGACGCCACGACGCTGGGGGCGTCGACGCTGAGCGTGATGGGGAGCATCAGCGCACACCGCACCACTCTCGCGACGCGCCGGCTCGACGCGCTTCTGAAGTCGGCGTGCGAATCGATCCTGCGCGCGACACTGCCTCCCGCCGTCCCGACCGAAGGAAGGAACACGGGCACAGGTGCGGTACGCGGCCTGGCGGTGACGTCCAAGCGTGAGTTGCTGATCAACGAGGCCGTCAAGATCTTCGACCGGCACGGCTACCACGACTCGAGCATCGAAGAAATCGGCGCCGCGGCCGGCATCAACGCGTCGAGCGTGTACCGCCACTTCCCCAGTAAGGCCGACCTTCTCGCAGCGGTGTTCTACCGCGCGTCCGACCGGCTGGCCGTGGCCACCTCGGCGGCGCTGTCCACCGCCACCGGCCCCGAGGATGCGCTCCGCAAACTCGCCGAGTCCTACCTGGAACTCTCGTTCGGGAACCCGGAAGTGCTGTCGGTGTACTTCGCGGAAATCGGGAACCTCCCGAAGAACGAGCGGACCAATCTCCGCAACGTGCAGCGCCTGCACGTCGAGGAGTGGGTCCACCTGGTGACCACCGTGCGCACCGAACTCTCGGCTCCGGAGGCACGGTTCCTGGTACACGCAGCGCTGGGGCTGGTGCTCGACATCGGCCGACTGGTCCACTTCGACACCCGCGAGGAGTCGCGTGCGCGTCTCCACACCCTGATGACGGCGGTCCTACTGGGCCACTGAGGCCGTGTCCCTGGACGAGTCGCCCAGGGACACAGCCGTCACGCGGCGCGTCGACGGAATCCGCGGTGATTGTCGCTGTCCGCGCCCAGATCACGGGGACGGTAGCCCACCGGGTATCCGGGGTAGCTCCGGTTGTGCCGATCCCGTGCGGCCTTGGACTCCCGACGTGGCGGTAGGAAGCGCACGAACCTCGCACGGACCCCCAGCGCACGGCGGGACGCGTTCTGCAGCCAGATCGGGGCGGCGGGAAACCCGAACGCTGCCAGCATCATCGGGTCGAGGAGCGCGTAGACCCCCTGCGCGACGAGGGGCCGGAGTGGCGCCGGAAACCAGGAACAGAACAGCTTCAGCGTGTAGGTGCCGACGCGATGGTTGTCGTCGGTGTACCGGAAATACTTCCGCTCGTAGTCGACTTTGAACCGGTAGAAGTCCTCGAAACTCTCGGGAATGTTCTTGATTCCCATTCGGATTCCCACCTGACGGTAGAAGTGGAAACACGCGAGACGCTCGTTCGGAGTCAGCCGCCGCCATCCGAAGCGGTCGATCCAGTCGATCGGCTCGTAGATGAAGGTGGTCAGCACGTACAGCATGTCGCCGTTGTCGATGTCGTACTTGCCGTGCATTCGGTTCACGACGCGCAGTGATTCGATGCCGCGCTCGGAGTCGTAGCCGTGTTCGACGAGTTCGGCCATCAGCAGTGCGGTGTCGTCGTACCTCTTCTGCGGCCGTTTCTCGAACTCACCGGTGCGCTGCAGCAGTTCCGAAATGGTGGGGACACAGTATGTCCGGAACAGCGCGAACTCGAGCGACCGCTGGTAGTCCCACGGAAACTCGTAGCCGGCCGTGATGCGATGGATCTCCTGGTGATCCCGGACCGGGTCGAGTTCCTCGATCCGCCGCTGCCAGCCGTGCCTGCCCCGCGGAACCCCGCCCGGCGCGCCGGAGTCGGCGCGCTTGCTCTTCATCAGCATGTGAATACCCTCCTGCCGCGTGATCAGCGTCCGTGCCGGTTCTTCAACATCCAGGCCGAGATCTTCATGTCCCGCGACTTGCGCTGCATGGTGAGCAGGTTCAGCGGAGCCGCGAATCTCTGCCGGGCGATGGATTTGACCCGGCTGAATTCACGCAGACCGTCCGCTCCGTGGATCCGGCCGAAGCCCGAGTCTCCGACACCGCCGAACGGCAGCGCCGCCACGCCGGCGAACCCGAGCACCGAACCGATCGTCACCACTCCGGCCCTGAGTTTTTCGGCAGCCTGCATCGCCTTCGTCGCATCCCTGGTGAAGATGGACGCGCCGAGCCCGAACGTGGTGCCGTTGGCCTTCGTGACCGCCTCGTCGAGGCTGGCGACCCTGTTGATGACGACCGTGGGGCCGAACGTCTCCTCGCGGATCGCGGTGCTGTCCTCGGGAACGCCGGTCAGCACGATCGGTCCGACGTAGCCGTCCTTGATGGATTCCAGTCCGCCGACCACAGCGGATCCGCCCTTGTCGAGTGCATCCTGGACGTGGCCGCGGACGACGTCGGACTGGCTGGCCATCGTCATCGGACCGTATGCGGCGTCCCGGGGGCCGGGGCGCAGGACCTTCGACTTCTCGGCGACCAGCCGGACGAACTCGTCGTAGACCGAGTCGACGACGTAGATGCGCTCGACGCCGGCGCACGTCTGTCCAGCGTTGCCCATCGCCCCGAACACCGCGAAGCCGGCGGCCTCGTCCAGGTTCGCGTCGGCGTCGACGAGCATGGCGTCCTTGCCGCCCGCCTCGACGACGAGGGGGGTCAGCGTTTCGGCACACGCGGCCATGACGCGCTTGCCGGTGGCGGCAGATCCGGTGAAGGCAATCTTGTCGACCCCGGCCGAGACGAGAGCAGCGCCGGTCGACCCGTCTCCGGTGACCACCTGCAGTACAGGTTGGTTGGGGACGAGCGCCTTCCACTTGTCGGCGAGCCACACCGCGACCCCGGGGGTCAGCTCGCTGGGCTTGAAGACGACGGTGTTGCCCGCCGCCAGCGCATAGGAGATCGACCCCATCGGCGTGTACACGGGGTAGTTCCACGGCCCGATGACACCGACCACACCCATCGGCTCGTATCCGACGCTGCTGGCCTGGTTCGCGCTGACCAGTCCCGATGGCACCTTCCGCCGCTTCAGAACCTTGCCCGCGTTCTTCGCGGCCCAGTCGAGGTGTTCGATGGCGAGCATCACTTCGAGGAGCGCGTCGTCGTACGGCTTGCCGGTTTCCGCGGCGACGAGCGCGGCCAGCTGCTCGCCGTCCCGGGCCATCGACTTCTTCCAGTCGAGGAGCCATTGTTTGCGGCCGTCGAACCCGAGAGCGTTCCACCATTGCGCGGCGGCGCGGGCCGCGTCGACGGCGTCGCGCACCTCCCGCTCCCCTTGGATCGGGTACTCGGCCAGGACGTTGCCGTTGCGCGGGTCCAGGGACGCGAACGTCTCCGGCGCCGGCTCCGTCCGGGCTGCGGGCTGCTCGCCGGCCGTCGTCTCGGTCGTCTCCGCCTGCTGTGGCATGGTCTGTCCTCCCTCGAGATCACATCAAATATATGTGATGTGATGTAATGTAGTGGACATCACAGTATGCGGCAGACCCCATCGCGGCAAGCCCCACAGTCACCTCCGGCCAACCGATTCGCCGGCCCGATCAACCATGAGGAGTCCCCCGGACATGAGCGTCGAATTCACCAGTGAACAGAAGGACTTCGCGGCGGCGATCGCCGATTTCTGCAAGCGCGAGAGCGGCACCCGCGAGCAGCGCGACAGGCTGACGAATCACGGCGAGCACAACCACAATCAGGACGTCTACGAGAAGATGGCCAAGCTGGGCTGGCTGGGCATCACCATTCCCGAGGAGTACGACGGCTCGGCCGCCAGCCACGTCGACATGTGCATCCTGCTCGAGGAGGCCGCCAAGGGGATGGCCCCCATCGGCGGCATCGGTCCCACCCTGATCACGGGCGGCGCCTACGCGAAGTTCGGAACCGACGCACAGAAGGACATCGTGCTGCGCGGCATCGTGGCCGGCCGATCACAGTCCATCTCGATGTCCGAGCCGGAAGCCGGTTCCGACGTCGGCAACCTCAGCACCCGCGCGGAGAAGACCGCCGACGGCTGGGTGATCAACGGTCAGAAGACGTGGTGCTCCAACGCGCACTTCGCCGACAACATCCTGCTCGTGGCCCGCACCGGGCGCGGCGACGGCAAGCACGAAGGCCTCACGATGTTCCACGTCCCCGCCGATACCACCGGGCTGAAGATCAGCGGCATCGACACGATGGGCGGCAAGGAGGTCAACGATCTCTACTTCACCGATTGCGTCCTACCCGAGGACGCGGTGGTGGGCGAGGTCGGCAACGGCTGGCGCCAGCTGATGACCGGCCTGAACTTCGAACGCCTGATCCTCGCCGCCATGATGCTCGGCACCGCGCAGCGCGCGTTCGCCGACACCCTCGACTTCGTCACCCAGCGCAAGCAGTTCGGGCGGCCCGTCGGATCGTTCCAGGCGCTGCGCCACCGCATCGCCGATCTCGCGACCGAGATCGAGTGCTGCAAACTGCTCGTCTACAGCGTCGCCAAGGACGTCGACGCGAACCCGGACAAGATGCTGGCCCGCGAGGCGTCGATGGCCAAACTGAAGGTCACGGAGACGGCGAAGAAGGTCGCACTCGAGGGCATGCAGATGATGGGAGGGTACGGCTACGCCACCGAGTTCGACATGGAGAAGCACGTCCGCTCCACCATCGTGTCGAGCATCTACGGCGGTACCAACGAGATTCAGCGCGACATCATCGGCAAGACCTACGGCTTGTAATCACCACCCGCGGTTTATGCTGGTTTGCCGCATCGAAGGAGTTCTCCATGGCATCGCCCTCCGTGTCACGATCCCCAGCGGGCCGCACCCTGCGCCGCCGACCCCAGCTGTCGGACGACGTCGCCGTGCACGTCCGCAACCTGATCATGTCCGGGGGCGTTCGCCCGGGTGACTTCATCCGCCTCGACGAGACCGCGGCAGACCTGGGGGTCAGCGTCACACCTGTCCGTGAGGCGCTCCTGACCCTGCGCGGCGAGGGACTCGTCGAACTGGTCCCCCACCGCGGGTACGTGGTCGCACCGCTCAGCCGGGACGACATCCACGACCTCTTCTGGCTGCAGGGGCAGATCGCCGAGGAACTCGCGGTCCGCGCGAGTCGGTCGGCCACCCCGGAGGCCGTCGAGGAGCTGACCGCGATCAACGAGAAGCTGCGACGCGCCGTCCAGGACGGCGACGCCGACCGCATCGAGGATCTCGAGTTCTCGTTCCACCGGGTCATCAACCGTCTCGCGGACGCGAGCAAGCTGTCGTGGTTCCTGCTCAGCGCCACCCGGTACACCCCGGTCCAGTTCTATTCGTCCGATCCGGCCTGGGGTGAGTCGGCGGTCGAGAGCCATCGCCGTCTCATCGCCGGGCTCGCCGACGGGAAGGCCGACGTGGTGGGTGCGGAGAACAAGGCCCACTTCATCGACGGCGCCCAGCGACTGGTCGCACATCTCGACGAGGTCGGCATCTGGGACTGACCGGCACCACCGGTGCCCGGCGCCGGGGTCAGCACGGTGCGGGGTTGCGCTCTCCATAGGTCGGGTCCAGCGCCCGCTGGATGATGTACACGGCCCGCGGATCGGTGGTCAGCGCGTTGTGGTCTGCGGCGTTCTCATCGCATCCGTCCTGCAGCCAGACATTGTTCACGGTGGCCCCCGGGCCGGCCGTCAGGAACGTGTTCTCCGGCGGTGTCGACACGGTGTCCCGGCGGCTGGCGACCACCGTGTACTCGATGCCCGGGTCGGTGTCACCGCCGGCGTTGAGGACTTGCAGGAAGGGTGAGCCCACCATCTGCTGGATGTAGGACGGTCCGACCGCGACACCGGCGAGCGTCGTGACCGGCACACCCAGTGCCTGCGCGATCGCACCGAGCGCCTGGACGTCCCCGAAGCTGGTGCCGTGGTTGGTGGCGCCGAGCGTGACGAGCGAGTGCACTTTGTTCAGCGCGGGGTTCGTCCGGTCGGCGCCGCCGTCGAACCGCAGGTACTGGCGGGACACCGTGCCACCGAGCGAGTGCCCGACGATGTCGACCTGGGGCGCACCGGTAGCGGCGCGGACCTGGTCGACGAAACCGGCGAGCTGCCGAGCGGACTCCGCGATGTCGGCGCCACCGAACATGCGCATCAAGTTGCCCTCGGACATACCGGCCACCTGGCCGTAGTTGAGGGCGAAGACGCAGTAGCCCTCGGAAGCCAGTGCCGGAGCCAGGTCCTTCCAGGTGGCCGACATGCCGACCCAAGTACCGTGCACCAGCACGACGGGCCGCGGATGCGCCGAGGATGGCTTACAGCTCCAGTCGTTCGCCCCCGACAGCACCGACGGGTCGGCCGCGGGCGCGGGTTCCGCGATCGCGGGATCCGCTGCCGCTGGTGCCACGCTACAGAGCATCACGATGCCTGCCAGCGCGAACAACAGGGCCCTACCGGCCGACGATATACGCATATTCCTCGTATCCTGAGTTGACGGAAATAGACTTCAGGTTACGTTACCCAACTGTCCATCAAAGTCTCAACTTGAGATCGAGACTCTGGGGGTGATAACCCACACGGTTCGTATTCGGCTGATCACGGACAGCCCTCCCGGCCATCCGGAAGGCTCATGGAAACGAACCACCAACGACACACGATAGTCGGGATGAGAAAGCTACTGCCGATCGAGTGAGTGGGGCGACTATGTACTTCTCCATAGGACAGCGGAACGGCGACGATTCCGGAGAGCATTCTGACGCTTCGGCGCAGCAGGCACTCGAGGGTCTGCGCGCGGAACTCGACGCAGTCGACGCGACCCTGCTCGAAGCGGTCCGGCAGCGCTTGGAGGTGTGCCTGCGCATCGGCGAACTGAAGCGACGCGAGCACATCGTCATGATGCAGCCAGGCCGGATCCACATCGTCCACGAGCGGGCGCGACAGTACGCGGAGAGCCACGCACTGTCCCCGGCGTTCTTCGACTCGATCTACGACCTTCTCATCGCCGAGACCTGCAGGCTCGAGGACCTCGTGATCAACGCGGAGCCCGCCGACGAGGCCCCCCACCACAACGGACACCACGACCACTGCGACAACCACCACGTTCGTCACAGTTCCGCGCCATCTGCGAATGTCGAGTCGTGATGAGTACCCGGACGCTGTTGGTCGACAACTACGATTCGTTCACCTACAACCTGTTCACCCTGCTGGCCGAGGTGAACGGTGAACCCCCCACGGTCGTGCACAACGACGTGGAGTGGGATTCGATCCCCTGGTCCGACTTCGACAACATCGTCATCTCCCCCGGCCCCGGACGCCCGGAGCGGCGACGAGACTTCGGGATCAGTGCGCGCATCATCACGGAGACCGAACTACCCGTCCTCGGCGTGTGCCTCGGTCATCAGGGACTGTGCCAGCTGTTCGGGGGCAGCGTAGTTCTCGCACCCGAACCGATGCACGGCCGCGTGTCGCTCGTCGAACATGACGGTTCCGAACTCTTCGCCGGCATTCCGTCACCGTTCCCGACGGTCCGCTACCACTCGCTGATCGTCGAGGATCTCCCCGACGACCTCGAGGCCACCGCCTGGACCGCCGACGGCCTGCTGATGGGTGTCCGCCACCGGACTCGTCCGCTGTGGGGCGTCCAGTTCCACCCCGAATCGATCAGCACCGCCTTCGGTCACGAACTGCTCGCGAACTTCCGCGATCTCACGCAGACGCATTCCGGGACACCCACGCACGGGTCCATGCTGAGAATCCCGATTCCCCACGCGCCGTACGTGGTCCAGCAGGTGCGCGTCGATCACGAAGTCGATCCCCGCACCACGTTCGAGGATCTCTTCGCGTCCGGGCCCAACGCGTTCTGGCTGGACGGGACGTCGGCCTCGGAACCGACTTCGCGATTCACCATCATGGGCAATTGTTCCGGCCCGCGCGCCGAGTACATCACGTACGACGTCAGCGAAGCGATCGTCCGGATCACCCGCGAGGGGTTGCCGGTCGAACAGGTGCACGCACCGTTCTTCGACTACCTCGAGCGGCAACTGCAGGCCCGGTCGGTGCCCGGTCTCCCGGGTGTGCCGTTCGGCCTCGGCTACGTGGGGTACCTCGGCTACGAACTGAAGGCCGAGACCGGCGGCACGGCGGCCCACAAGTCGCCCACCCCCGATGCCGCGCTGGTGTTCGCCGACCGCGCCGTCGTCATCGACCATTCGGGCGAGCGGACCTACGCGCTGTGCCTGAGTGATCATCAGGACGATCCGGAGTTGCGCCGCTGGCTCGACGAGATGGAGGTGGCACTGCATCGGCTGGCCGAGCCGGACAACCCGCCGACCGCGGTGTCGCCGATCCGGAAGCCGGAGTCCGCCGAACTCGCCCTGCGCCACGAGCACGACAAGTACCTCGAACACATCGCGACCTCGCTCGGTGAGATCCGGACCGGTGAGTCCTACGAGGTGTGCCTGACCAACATGGCGACAGTGGACCAGTCGATCGATCCCCTGCACACGTTCGAGTTGCTGCGCTCCATCAGCCCCACCCCGTACAGCGCGTACCTCCAGTTCGCCGGACTGTCGGTTCTCAGCGCCTCCCCCGAACGGTTCCTGAGGATCGGCGCGGACCGGGTGGTGGAGTCCAAACCCATCAAGGGGACGCGGCCGCGCGGCGCGACCCCCGCCAAGGACGCGGCGCTTCGGCAGGACCTGCTCGACAGCGAGAAGGACCGCGCCGAGAACCTGATGATCGTCGATCTGACGCGCAACGATCTGGCTCGGGTGTGCGTTCCCGGATCTGTGCACGTTCCCAAGCTCTTCGACGTCGAGACGTACGCGGCCGTGCATCAACTCGTGTCGACCGTGCGCGGGACCCTCAGCGCGGATGCCTCCGTCGTCGAGTGTGTTCGCGCCGCCTTCCCGGGCGGATCGATGACGGGCGCCCCGAAAATCCGGACCATGGAGATCATCGACCGGCTCGAGTCCGGGCCGCGCGGTGTGTATTCCGGTTCGATCGGCTACTTCTCACTGACGGGGACGGCCGACCTGTCGATCGTCATCCGGACGATAGTCGCCACGGACACCGAGGTGACGTTCGGTATCGGTGGGGCGATCACGGCACTCTCCGACCCGGAGGAGGAGTTCGACGAGGCGATGGTCAAGGCCGCCACCATGTTGCGGGCACTAACCGTGACGGCAGACCGGCCGAACGAGATCGGGCCGTGAACGTCCCGGCCGCATCCGCCCGGACCGTCGCGCTGATCGGCGGTTCCGGCGATGTCGGCCGGATGCTGGCGGCTCGGCTGCGTGCCGACGGAAACACGGTGCGCACCATCGACATCCGATTCACCGATCGATCCGACCCGGATCAGGTGAAGGGCGACGTCACCGACCCGTCGCCGGAGCTGCGAGCGGTGGTGAACGCGGCCGATGCGGTGATCCTGGCGATCCCCGAAAGCATCGCGCTGGAGGCGATTCCGTTCGTCGTCGCGGAGTTGGCCGAACACGCCCTGCTGGTCGACACGCTGTCGGTGAAGTCCCGATTCGACGCCGCCCTGCGCGACAGTGCGCTGCACACCGGTGCGGTGGGCATCAACCCGATGTTCGCGCCTTCCCTCGGACCGGAGGGCCGCCCCGTCGCGGCGGTGACCTACCGGGAAAGTGGTGAGGTCGAGTGGTTCCTGTCGGTGCTGTCCGGCTGGGGGTCGTCGGTGGTCCGCCTGGACGCCGAACACCACGACCGGCTCACCGCAGCGACCCAGGCGCTGACACACGCCGGCGTCCTCGCGTTCGGCCTCGCGCTGGCGGACCTCGGTGTCGACGGCGCCGAACTCACCGCGGTGGCGACCCCTCCCCACCTCGTGTCGCTCGCGCTCCTCGCGCGGGTCGGCGGAGGCGTCCCGGAGGTCTACCGGGACATCCAGGCGGGCAATCCCTTCGCGGGCGAGGCCCGCCGCGCGCTCGCCGCGGCGCTGACCACTCTCACCGAAACCGTCGAGCGGGGCTCGGAGGACGATTTCGCTTCGCTCATGTCCCGCTCGACGTCGGCGCTCGGCGACCGGAGCGAACCCCTCGCCCGGCTGTGCGCCGACCTCTTCGCCGATCTCGTTCGCAGGCAGCCGCAGTTGTGTGACAAGAACGGAGATTCGTCATGACGCCCCAGAAGACTCCCTCGCTCCCGGAGTATGACCCGGCGGATCCGGTGGAGAGCGCCGTCGTGTCCCGGCTCGCCCGGAACTGGGGACAGCGGGCGACCGTGAAGAAGCCGGAACCGGACCTCGACGCGCTGTTCGACGTCGACAAGCAGGACTACCCGAACGAGTTGCTGCCCTTCGCCGATCACGATCGGTTCCTCGGAATGACCGAGGAGCACCGGAACCAGCTCCGGGCGTGGGCCTGGATCGCATTCAACAAGAACGTCATGGACATCGAGCAGTACGTGGTCAATCCCGGGTTCGACCTCGTCGCGCACGATGCCCTGGACACCGGGCTCGGAGACACGTTCGCCGTGGCCGTCCACCAGGCGATGGTCGACGAGCAGTACCACACCCTCATGCACCTGAACGCGAGCGCGGTCACGCGCAGGCAACGCGGTTGGGCGATGCCGAACAACGCCCTTCCCGACGTCCTGACGTTGCGCCGACAACGCGCGGCGACGGCCGAGGCCGCCGACCCGAGGAAGCGGGCGATCACGACGTTCGCCTTCATGACGGTGGCGGAGATCTCGATCAGCTCCTACCTCGACCTGATCTCCGAGAACGACGTCATCCAGCCGGTCAACCGGGCGACGGTGAGGCTGCACAATCGCGACGAGTATTGCCACGCCTCGATCGCCGACGACATCGCCGGCGTCGTCTACGACACGCTGAGCCCCGACGACCGCCGCCACTTCCTGGACGGGCTCGTCGACGCGATGACCGCTTTCAGCAGCAACGACTACTCGACGTGGCACACCATCGTCGGACTCATGGACCTGGGCGGCGGTCAGGCGATGATCGACGACGCCGAACACGACACCCGCCGATCCGCACTGGTCCAGGATTTCGGTGGCATCCACAAGCTGTGCAAGCACCTCGGCGTCGCGGGCGAGATGTCCTTCGAGTGGGCCTAACCCCGCCATCGCGAACCCGTGGCTCTCGTCGCCTCGTCTGCTTCGCCGGTTGAAAGCCAGAACCACGATCAACTGTGGAGCGGAGGAAGTTGATAGCGCTCAAGGTTCGCGGTCTCACTCAAGATGCGCGCGAGGCTGCGAACGTTTCTCGACTGGCAGAAAAATCCTGCGGAAGGAGAACGTCGCAGTTTCTGGATTCCACGCGCGGAACGGCATCCAGGTCAAGAAGTAGAACGGCATTGCGAAGACCGCAACCAGCACGAGATTCACTGCCGCCTGGACGCGGTGTCCGTGCACTGCGAAAGCCATCGGGCCACGTTTCGCATAGCTCCAATAGGCGGCGGGCGACGTGAGGTATCGACGTCCGGATATTTGCGCACTCATTCCCGGCAACAGTGCAATACGATACCCCTTCTCTTTTAATGACAACGTAATATCGGTGTCTTCGTGAATATCAGCGCCATCATGCAATAGCGGCTTTAAATCGGCCCACACTCCCCGGGCTATTGCCATATTTGAGCCGAAAACCCCCGGCGAATCAATCCCCTCTCCGCGTTCAAGCTTGTTGCGCTTTCGGGCATTCAATTTCTGATGCGCTTTCCTGAACGACTTCTGAAAGGGTAGATCATATATCGAGCACGTTCCGGTCGCCGCGCCGTAAGCGTCTCCGTGCTCCTCAAAAAATCTTCTTATCGACGCGGCCCAACCGCGATCGACCGCCGTATCCACATCGATTCTCGCGATCACATCCCCGGACGCAACGTCCATGCCCGCGGTGCGCGCGGGGGCACACCCCTGCTTAAGTTCACGCACTAGCCGGATCTTTGGCTCGGCGTTGGCCAACTGTGCGACAATCGCAGCCGTGTCATCGCTCGAATTGTTGTCAACAACGATTATTCAACGATATCATCAGCCTGAGATAGAAGGGATTCCAGACACCCCAAAATTGAGTCAGCCTCACTGAACGCTGGAATTACTACGGAGAGAGTCGGTCCCGGCATACCTCTTTTATAGCAGATCGAAGATCCTATCGACGACCGGAATCTCACACTTGCGCACCGAGGGACACCTCCGATCAAGGCCGGCACACCGATGGAGATGAAGGTAGCCGAGGTAGATACGTCAAACGGAGCTCACCTTGCAGTACCACGCAAGCGTGGTAAGGATTCCCGCTCGACCGCTACTCCACAGCAGAATGGTCAACCAAGCTATGTTTCGTAACGGGCACTTTCGCCAGCGTTGACCACTCGCGCTGACCGTACGTCCTCCTTATGCCGCGAGCCCACGCGAGCCACGATTGTCCTTCATAGGACAATCGACTCCGGTTCGCCCGCGCTGTTTTTTGCCCTAGGTGGTTGATGTATGAGCGCTCCGTCACGTAAACACCGAATCCCGCGCGCCCGACTCGAAAGCAGAGATCCATGTCTGCCCCCCATGCGAACTTCCCGAACGTTCTCGCATCAAGTCCGCCTGCTCGAACCCACGCGTCGCGAGTTATCACTAGGGCCGTGCCATCGACGAACGGAGCCTTTCGGTAAATGTCGATCGGTTCATACGACGCTGCTGGCCCTGTATACGCCGATTTCTGGTGCGGATTCACATCGTCGTACGCGGGCACGATTACTCCCGCATCCTCCGGAAGTCTCGAGTCTAAAAGTCCGTCGAAGAATTGCGGGGAAAGACGCGTATCGTTGTTGAGAGTCATTGCATACTCGTAGCCTTCGCTGAAGGCAAGGCGGAACCCCAGATTCGAACCTTCAGCCCAACCCAAATTTCGTCCAGGCGTCACGACTCTCTCATCTGCGATCCGAACGTAGTCGCCTTTGTTATCAATGATGACGAAGTCAGCATCGCGCCCCTGGGCAGACAGATCTGCCACCAGGGCATGCGTGTAGGCAACTTGACCATATACAGGTACCGCCACCAGCAGCTTGCCAGCAACCCGGCTCCGAGCAGGTTGTTGCTGTGAGACGGTTTGGTCGGCGATTGGCTGCTGGGATTGCGTCATCGTGCAGAATTCCTTCGGAATCGGGTATTGCAACGGACGGACTCGCGCACACCACGAAATCCGTGATCTGTATGAAAAGGTATATCACCATCGAGCGTCATCGGCACGAGTCCGACCGTTCTTTCGCCGCCACCAACTTCCAATCTCCTCTCCTGCAAGAGTTTTGATGCGTATTGAACAGCGGAACCGACAGGGCCCGTGCTGGGAAGGAGGCTCGGAACCTTCCCCCCACGGGCCGCGGAGATCAGCGCCCGGATCGCTCCTCGGCCTGAGCCACGAGCGCAGTGAGCGCGGCCACCCAGAACTCTCCGAACCGGTCCACTTCCGGCGTCGAGAGGATGCCGGGCGGGAAGGACATGAAGGCCGACAACTGCAGGCCCTCCGCGGTTTCCGAGATCACCGACTGGATGTCGAGGACGGCCTGGGCGGGCATCGCGCTCTTCTCGAATCCACCCGTGACGGGCGATTCGAAATCGGGCAGCCAGTCGAGTCCACGTACCGCCTCGGGAACCTCGGCCGCGCTGACGCGTCCGATGTAGTTGAACACGATCTGCGGTTCCGGCCAGTTCCTCATGACCGCCGACGTGTCGGGGTTCAGATACCGGAGCAGCCCGTATCCGATTCCCCGGTCCGGGATCGCGCTCAGCTGATCCCGGACCGCTTGTACGGCGTCCGCCGCGCCCGCGCCACCCCGCAGTGCATCGGCGATGTCGACCCCGGCGAGGTCGAGACGTGCCGGGTACATCGTGGTGAACCAGCCGACCGTCCGCGACAGATCAGCACCCGGCACCGTGGACTCTTCACGTCCGTGGCCCTCGAGGGTGACGACCGTCGACGAAGCCTCGACTCCGCGGTCGCGTCGCCATGCGGCCACCGCCAACGCGACGGCTGCCGCGAGAACGTCGCCGATCTCACCGTCGAGCGCACCCGGCGTGCCACCCAGCAATGCCTCGGTGACCGGTGCGGGAACATCCACCCGGGTCCGCTCCAGCGTGCTGACCAGGTCGGTTTCCAGGTCCAGCTCACGGGATCCGAGCAGCGGATCCGGGCCGGTCAGCATGTGTTCCCACACCTCGAGTTCGGCCACCCGCTCCGGCTCGACCGCCGCCTCGAGCAGACCGTCGGTCCAGCGCCGCAGCGACGTTCCGACCGGCTCGAGTGACGGCGACGTGCCGGCGGCGATCTGCGCGCCCGCGGTCGCGAAGTCCGGCACCAGGATCCGCCACGACACGGAGTCGATGACGAGGTGGTGCGGCACCACGAGGAGCCGTCCGCGCCGATCCGACTCGGCGGGGTCGAACCAGACGAACTGGAGCATCGACCCGGTGCGCGGATCCAGGCGATCCAGCGCCGCGTCGAAGGCCGCACCCGCCACCGCGTCGAACTCCGGCGAACCGGGCTCGTCGCCGGCCGCGATCTCCACCCGATGCACGGTGGCGTCGATGTCGACGCTACCCGCGGGTGCGATCTCGAGCGCGTCCTCTACACCGGACGTGACCAGGGTCGACCGCAGCACGTCGTGCTTGTCGACCACGGCGGCGATCGTCGCGGTCACCTGCTCGCGTTCGATCCCGGCGGGCAACGTCAGCATCAACGGCATGACGAACCGGTCGAAGTCGCCGCCGCGCTCGACCATCTTGCGGGCGACCGGGGTGAGCGGCACAGTTCCGACGCCACCACCCTCGTACTCCTGCAGTACGGCCGCCGCGGACTCGCCCGAATCCGCCACCGCGGCCAGCTCGGCAACCGTGCGCCGCTCGAACACATCTCGCGCGGTGAAGTGGATACCGGCCGAACGCGCCCGCGCCACCAGCTGGATGGACACGATGCTGTCGCCGCCGAGCTCGAAGAAGGAATCGTCGATTCCGACGCTCTCCCGGCCGAGCAGTTCACCGAACACGGTCGCGAGTGCACGCTCGGTGTCGGTGCGCGGCGCCCGGAAGTCGGCCGCCGACGCGAAGTCCGGCACCGGCAGCGCGCGCCGGTCGAGCTTGCCGCTGGTGCCCAGCGGAAGTTCGGCGAGAACCATCACAGAATCCGGAATCATATACTCGGGCAACGATTCCGCGACGAACCCATTCAGCGCTGCCGGGTCGAGAACCGCGTCCGGCTTCGGCACGACGTAGGCGACGAGCCGCGCACCCACCTCGCTGTTGTGGACGATGACGGCGGCCTGCGCCACGTCGCGATACCGGACGAACGCCTCCTCGACCTCGCCGAGCTCGATACGCAGTCCGCGCACCTTCACTTGGAAGTCGGTGCGGCCCACGAACTCGAGGACGCCGTTCTCGTTCCACCGGACGAGGTCGCCGGTGCGGTACATTCGCGCACCCGAATCGCCGAACGGGTTCGCGACGAACCGTTCTGCACTCAGTGCGGAACTATTGACGTATCCGCGAGCGAGTTGCGCGCCGTCGAGGTACAGCTCACCGGGAACACCGATCGGCGCCGGGTTCAGATGAGCGTCGAGCACGTACACGCGGGTGTTCCAGGCCGGCGAACCGATCGGCGCGATCGTCGCCGTGCCCGACGGCTCCACCACGTGGGCCGTCGAGTTGATGGTCACCTCGGTCGGGCCGTACAGGTTCACCAATTCCGCGGAACCGAGACCGGAAACCCGGTCGGCCGCCGACTGCGGCAGCGGCTCACCGCCCGCGAAGACCAGGCGCAGCGAACCGCACCGGTCGGCCGTCGCAGCGTCGAGGAACATGGTCAGCACGGACGGGACGAACTGGATCACCGTCACCGCTTCCGTACCCACGGTCGCTGCCATGTACTCGGGGTCGCGGTGACCGTCCGGCGACGCGATCACGAGAGTGCCACCGACCACCAACGGCAGGAACAGCTCCCACACCGAGGCGTCGAACGTGAACGGTGTCTTCTGCAGCACCACGTCCTGCGCGCCGATGCCGTAGACGTCCCGCATCCACGCCAGCTGGTTGGCCAGCGCCGAGTGCGGAATCGCCACGCCCTTCGGACGTCCCGTCGAACCCGACGTGTACAGCGCGTAGGCCAGGTTGTCCGGGCGCAACTCGGCGAGCCGCTCGGAATCCTCGACCGGGCCGTCCGCGTACTCGGACAGGTCGAAGTCCTCGACCAGGTACACCGGCACGTCCACGTCGAGATTCGCGATGTCGTCGGCCAGGCTCAGCACACAGGTCGGCATGGCACTGTCCACGACGTACGAGGTGCGGTCCGCGGGGTGCTCCGGGTCGATCGGCACGTACGCGCCGCCCGCCGTGTGGACGGCGTAGAGGCTGATCACCATGTCGAGCGAGCGTCGCATCGCGATGCCCACCACCGAGTCCGGCCCCACACCCATCGACATCAGGTGCCGCGCCAGACGATTCACGCGCGCGTCGAACTCGGCGTAGGTGAGGCGCACGTGGTCCGCCACCACGGCCGTTCGATCCGGCGTGCGAGCGACCTGGGCGCCGAACATCGACACCACGGATTCGTCGGTGACGTCGTGCCCCGAGTCGTTCCACCCGGACAGGACGAGTTCGCGTTCGTCGCCGGTCAGCAGATCGAGATCTCCCACCAGCGTGGAACTGCCGGCCGCGATGGTCTGCAGGATCCGGTTCAGCCGGGACCCGAGCCGCTCGACGGTGTCGGCGCCGAATACGTCCGGGAGGTACTTCAGGACCAGCTGTAGCTCGCTGTCCGACTGGGCCAGCAGGCTCAGCGGGTAGTGCGAGGCGTCGCTGATCTGCACCCCGGCGACCCGGAGCCCGTCGATGTCGCTGTCCTCGGTGAGACCTGCGCGGTCCACCGGGTACGACTCGAACACCGTCAAAGTGTCGAACAGCCCACCGATTCCGGCGATCTGCTGGATCTCCGGAAGACCGATGTGATGGTGGTCGAACAACGTCGACTGTTCCGCCTGCAGCCGCTCGAGCAGTCCGAGGAGCGACTCACGGGGATCGATACGCACGCGAATCGGGATGGTGTTGATGAACAGGCCCACCATCGACTCGATGCCTGCGACCTCCGGCGGGCGACCCGACACGGTGGCGCCGAAGACGACGTCGTCCGAGGCCGTCATGCGGGCCAGCAGCAGACCCCACGCCGCCTGGACGATCGTGTTCATCGTCAGGCCACGGTCCCGGGCGATGCGCGCCAGGTTCTCGCTCACCACCTCGCCGAGGTGCAGCGCGAACTCGGCCGGTTCGGGACGGTCCTCGCTGCTCGGCGCCGGGGCCAGCACGGTCGGACCGTCCAGTCCCGCCAGTGCGTGCGCCCACGCGCTGCGCGATGCGTCGGTGTCGCGTTCGGACAGCCAGCCGAGGAAGTCGCGGTAGCCACGCACGCGCGGCAGCACCGAACCGTCTCCGCGGGTGGCGTACAGCACCAGCAGGTCCTTCATCAGCAACGGCATCGACCATCCGTCGAGCAGGATGTGGTGGTTGCTGATGGAGAACCGGTAGCTGTTCTCACCCGTGCGGATCAGCAGGAACCGCATCAGGGGCGGACGACTCATGTCGAACCGCGCCGAACGATGTTCGCTCAGAACGGAACTCATCCGCTCCGCGCGTTCGGCCTCGGACAGACGGGAGAGGTCGAGCTCTTCCCACGGCAGTGCGACACGGTCGACGACCACCTGGACCGCGGTCCCCGAATCGTCGGGGACGAACGCCGTGCGCAGGTTCGCGTGACGTGCGATCAACGCCTCCGCCGCGCCGCGGAGCCGGCTGGTGTCGACGATGCCCTGGAAGTCCAGCACCACCTGGGCGGTGTAGACGTCCACCGCGTCCTCGGCGAGAACGGAATGGAAGAACATTCCGGACTGCAGCGGGGCGAGCGGCCACACGTCGGTGGCGTCGGGGTAGCGCCGCTCGAGCGCCTCGAGGTCGTCCTGCGTCACGGACACCAGCGGAACGTCGGACGGTGTGAGACCGCCGCCGTTCGGCGCGGAGGCGCGCTCGGCCAGTGCGGTCGCCGCGGCGTGCCACAGTTCGGCGAGCTCCCAGACGTCCGCCTCGTCGAGAATCTCGGTGGCGAACGCGATCTTGGCCTCGATCTGTGGACCGGACGCCGTCTCCGACGTCACCGCGTTGATGCTGAGCACCGCCGGTGCCACCATGTCGTCGTCCATGGCACCGCCGAACTCACCCGAATCGCTGTCGGGGATCCAGCCGAGATCCCGGATCTCGGCGGGCAGATCCACCGAGCCCGCGCGACCGAGGTAGTTGAACCCGATCTGCGGAGTCGGCAACGATGCCAGGGCCGGAGCGGTCTCCTCGTTCAGGTAGCGAAGCAGCCCGTAGCCGATGCCCTTGTCGGGCACGGCAAGCAGCTGTTCCTTGACCGCCTTCAGCGCCGCGCCTGTCGACGTCCCGCCGTCGAACGCGTCGTCGAGATCGGCCCGGGAGACGTCCAGCCGCACCGGGTACAGGCTCGTGAACCAGCCCACCGTACGGGAGAGGTCGGCACCGGGCACGGTCGCCTCTTCCCTGCCGTGTCCCTCGAGGTTGATCAGCACCGAGCGATCCTCGGTCCCGTTGCGGAGTCCACGCCAGCGCGCGACCGCGAGAGCGAGAGCCGCGAGCAGGCCGTCGTTGACACCTCCGTTCACGGACTGCGGGATCGTGGTGAGCAGCGCCTGCGTCACCTGCGTCGAGAACGTCATGCTCAGGCGGTCGGTCCGGGCGATCACGTCGCGTGCGGGATCGAACGCACGCTTTCCGATCAGCGGATCCGTGTCCGCGAGCATCCCGCGCCAGAAGTCGAGTTCCGCCACGCGGTGCGGCGACTTCGCCTCCTCGACCAGACCGTGCGCCCACGCACGGACCGAGGAGCCGACCGGTTCGAGCTGCGCCGGCTGTCCCGCCGTGATCTGCGAACCCGCGGTCGCGAAGTCCGGCAACAGCACTCGCCAGGACACACCGTCGACGACGAGGTGATGCGCGAGCACCAGGAGGCGGCCGCTCTGCCCCGGCAACGAGGCCGCGGGAGCGAACCACACGAACTGCGTCATCCGGCCCGACGCCGGATCCAGCCGTTCCGCCGCACGGTCGAGAGCCGCGCGTGCCAGTCTCTCGAATCCGTCCGTTCCCGGCTTGTCGGTGAACTCGATCTGCTCGATCAGGTCGTCCGCACCGAATGCGGCTTCGGTCGGGAGAGTCTCGAACGCCCAGTCGTCCCCGGTCCGGGTGAGCCGGGATCGGAGGATGTCGTGGCGTTCCAGGACAGCATCCACCGTGGCCACCAGTTGATCCCGCGTGACCGCGGGCGGGGTGGTCAGCAGAACCGCCTGCGAGAACTTCTCGAAGGTCCCTGCCGTCTCCACCAGCCAGTGCGCGATAGGCGTGAGCGGAATCGAACCGACGCCGCCGCCCGGCAGCTCCTCGAGCTTCACCGACTCGACGTCGGTGGCCCAGTCGGCCACGTCGGCCAGCGCCGAGACGGTCTTGCGCTCGAAGACGTCCCGCGCCGTGAACAGCACCCCGGCGTTCTTCGCGCGGGTCGTGAGCTGGATGGACACGATGCTGTCGCCGCCGAGGGCGAAGAACGAGTCGTCGACGCTGACGTGGTCCACACCGAGCACCTGCGCGAAGACGTCGGCGATGGCCTTCTCCATCGGCGTCGACGGCGCGCAGTACTCACTGGCTGCCGACACGAACTGCGGCTCGGGAAGCGCCTTGCGGTCGAGCTTTCCGGCGGGCGTCAGCGGCACCGAGTCGATCGCCATGATCGACGACGGCACCATGTACCCGGGCAGGGTCTCCGACACGAACGCCGACAGCTCCGCGACGTCGATCGACGCGCCCGGAGCCGGCATCACGTACGACACCAGGACGGTCTGACCGGTCTGCTCGCGGTGATGGCCCAGCGTGACCGCGAAGTCCACGCTCGGGTGGCTGCCGAGTTCGGCGTCGATCTCGCCGAGTTCGATGCGGAACCCGCGGACCTTCACCTGGAAGTCGGACCGGCCGACGTAGTCGAGGACGAGGTCGCCGGTCTCCCCGTCGTGCACCCAGCGGACGACGTCGCCGGTGCGGTAGAGCCGTTCACCGGGACCGCCGAACGGGTTGGCGACGAAACGCTCCGCCGTCAGGGCGAACCGGTTGTGATAGCCGCGTGCCACGCTCGGACCCGCCACGTACAGCTCACCCGCGACCCCCACCGGGACGGGCGTGAGCCGGGAGTCGAGCACGACCACGTCGACGCCCCGGGTGGGACCACCGATGGTGACGGGCCGATCCGCCTTCATCGGGTTGCTCGACGTGCTCCAGATCGTCGCCTCGGACGGGCCGTACAGGTTGAACATGCGCCGGCCCGGTGCCCACTTCTGCATGAGTTCCGGCGGGCAGGCCTCGCCGGCCACCGACAGCACCTCGATGCCTTCCAGCCCGGCCGGGTCGACCGTGGTGAGGGCCGCGGGCGTGATGAACGCGTGCGTGACCTTCTGCTTCTTCAGCAACCGGGCGAGTTCGTCGCCGCCGTAGACGACGCCGGACGCGATGACCATCGTCGACGCGGCGGCGACGGCGTGCAGCAACTCGAACACGGACGCATCGAAGCTCGGCGAGGCGAAGTGCAGCACCCGCGACTGCGGGGTGAGCCGGAGCCGCTCGACCTGTTCGGTCGTGACGTTCGCCAACCCGGTGTGGGTGACGACGACGCCCTTGGGCAGACCAGTCGACCCCGACGTGTAGATGACGTACGCCGCGTCGTCGACCCGTGTCGGACGGATGCGGTCGGCGTCGGTGACGGCCTCGGAGGACACGGACGCGCAGTCGCCGTCCATCTCGTCCTCACCGAGCACCAGCCACCGCACGGTGTCGGGCAGCTCGCCGACGTGGGCGCCGGTGGTGAGACCGACCTCCACGCGAGAGTCCGTGACCATGTGCAGGATCCGGTCGAACGGGTAGCTCGGATCGACGGGCACGAACGCCGCGCCGGTCTTCGCGACCGCCCAGATGGAGAGGATGGATTCGACGGAACGCGTCAGCGCCAGCGCGACGAAGTCGTCGGCCCCGATGCCCCTGCCGATCAGGACGCGGGCGAGACGGTTCGAGCGCTCGTCGAGCTCACGGTAGGTGACCTGCTCGTCGCTGCACACGACGGCGACGGCGTCGGGGTCGACCGCCGCGGCGGCGGCCAGGATGCTCGACAGGAGCTCGGGTGCGGCACTGTCGGCGCCGCGGACGGGTGCCAGCACCTCGTGCTCGTTCTCGCTCAGGACGTCGATGTCCCCGATCAGCACGGACGCGTCGGCGGTGATCGCCTCGAGGATGCGCTGGAAACGGAACGCGAACGACGCGATGGTGCGTTCGTCGAACAGATCCGTCGCGTAGGTGAAGACGCCCCGCATCGGCGCGTCCCCGTCCGCGTCGGCTGCGTCCGCGAGCGTGAGCTGCAGATCGAACTTCGCGGCGCTGATGCCACCGTCGAGTCCCTCGACCGTCAGGCCGGGCAGCTCCAGGTGCGCCTGCTCGATGTTCTGGAACGCCAGAGCCACCTGGAAGAGCGGCGAGAACGCCGTCGAACGTTCCGGCTGGAGGATCTCGACCAGCCGCTCGAACGGCACCTCGGTGTGCGTGAACGCACCGAGGTCGTGCTGACGCACCTGCGCGAGGAGGTCGGAGAACGTCGCGTCGACGTCGACCTGCGCGCGCAACACGAGCGTGTTGACGAACATGCCGACCAGATCGTCGAGCGCGGCCTCGCCGCGGCCCTCGATGGCAGTACCCACCGCGATGTCGTCCGTGGCGCTCAGCCGAGCGAGCAGCACCGACAGTGCCGCGTGCGCGACCATGAACAGCGACGCGTTGTGCTCGCGCGCCAGCGCCCCGAGCCGACCGCGCAGTTCCGCGTCGATCTCGAAGTCGAAGTTCGCGCCGCGCATCGACTGCGCGGGCGGCCGCGGCCGGTCCGTCGGCAACGGCAGCACGTCCGGCAGACCGCTGAGCGTGGTCCGCCAGTAGTCGATCTGCTTGGTGGCCAGCGAATCCGACGCGTTCTCGTCGCCCAGCAACTCGTGCTGCCAGAGCGAGAAGTCCGCGTACTGGACGTCGAGCGGAGCCCAGGCGGGTTCGGAACCGGCGGCGCGGGCGCTGTAGGCGATCACCACGTCGCGTGCCAGCGGTGCCGTCGAGGCGCCGTCGGACGAGATGTGGTGGACGACGATGACCAGTACGTGCTGCTCGGCGTCGATCCGCAGGAGACGCGCGCGGACCGGGACGGCCTTCGCGACGTCGAAACCGGCGGTGACGAGGGAGATCACGCGCTCACGCAGGGTGTTCTCGTCGGCGACGTTCTCCACGTCCAGTGAGGTGAAACTCCGGGCCCGCGACAACACGACCTGGCCCGGACCGGCGCCGGTGTCGGGGTACGTCGTGCGCAGCGTCTCGTGCCGTTCGACGACGTCGCCGAGTGCCTGTTCGAGCGCCGCGACGTCGAGGTGGCCCGTCAGCTTGATCGCCAGCGGAATGTTGTACGCCGCCGACGCCGTGTCGAACTGGTTGATGAACCACATGCGGGACTGCGCCGGGGACAGCGGAATCCGGGCCGGACGCGGCTGGGGCACCAGCGCCGGGCGGTTCGCGCCCGCCGAATCGGACTGCTCGGCGCGTGCCGACAGCGCGATCACCGTCGGAGCCTCGAACAGTTCGCGCACACCGATCGACGTGTCGAGCGCGGCATTGACGCGGGCGACCACGCGCGTCGCGACCAGCGAGTTGCCGCCGAGGTCGAAGAAGCTCGTGTCCACGCTGACCCGCTCGTGACCGAGCACGTCCGCGAAGACTCCGGCGACGATCTCCTCGACGGGGGTGCGCGGACCCTTGTAATGGTCCGCGGCGCCACCGAACTCGGGTTCGGGGAGCGCCTTGCGATCGAGCTTGCCGTTGATGTTCAGCGGCAGCGCATCGAGGGCGATCAGCGCGGACGGCACCATGTACCCCGGCACCGACCGGCCGGCGAACGTGAGAACGTCGGTGTCGTCGACGGAGTTGCCTTGCTCCGGCACCACGTAGCCGACGAGCCGGTCCCCGGTGTGACGGTCGTGGTGGACCACGACGACGGCCTGCGCCACCGACGGATGCGCCACGAGCGCCCGCTCGATCTCGCCGAGTTCGATCCGGAAACCGCGGACCTTGACCTGGAAGTCGCTCCGGCCGACGTAGTCGAGGTTGCCGTCGCGGTTCCATCGCACCAGGTCACCGGTGCGGTACATCCGGTGTCCGGCGTCGCCGAACGGGTTGGCGACGAACCGTTCCGCGGTGAGGTCGTGGCGGCCGAAGTAGCCGCGCGCCAACTGCTCGCCCGCGAGATAGAGCTCACCTGTGACTCCGGCGGGAACGGGGTGCAGACGCGAATCGAGAACGTAGGTCTGCGTGTTCCATTCGGGCCTGCCGATCGGGACCGAACCGTCGCGCTCGTCGCCGCACCGGTAGTGGGTGACGCTGACGGCGGCCTCGGTGGGGCCGTACAGGTTGAAGATCTCCGCGTTCGAGACGTCGCGGAAGCGGAGCATCGTGTCGGCGGGCAGTGCCTCACCGATGCAGAGCACCCGTGTCAACAACACCAGCTGGGCAGGCTCCGCCACCGCGACGAACGCCGACAGCAGCGAAGGCACGAAGTGCACGGTCGAGACCTGCTGCTCCGCAACGAGTGCGGCCAGGTACGACGGGTCGCGGTGGCCGTCCGGTGTGGCGACGACCAGACGTGCACCCGCGGTCAGCGCCCACCAGAACTCCCACACCGACAGGTCGAATGTCGCCGCCGTCTTGAGCAGCACCGAATCCTCCGCGGTGAGCGGGTATTCCGACTGCTTCCACCGCAACTGGTTCGCGATCGCACGGTGCGCGATCGCCACACCCTTCGGGCGACCGGTCGAGCCGGACGTGTAGATCACGTACGCGGCGTTCTCCGGCCGCAGCGGTGCGATCCGCTCCGAATCGGTCAGCGGGGCCGGGTCCATTCCACCCAGATCCAGTTCGTCGAGGAGGAGGTAGTCGACCCCGCCCGGCAGTCCCCCGACGACGGCGCGGGTCGCCAGGACGCAGACGGGTTGCGCGCTCTCCAGCACGTACGCGGTGCGCTCGGCCGGATGGTCCGGGTCGATCGGCAGGTAAGCGCCGCCGGCCGCGGCGATCGCGTACATGCCGACCAGCAGTTCCACCGAGCGCGGAATCGCCAGGCCGACCACGGTTTCCGGGCCGACCCCGCGGCCGACGAGGTGCCGGGCCAACCGGTTGACCCTCGCCGAGAAATCGGCGTACGTCAGCGACTCGCCCTCGAACACGAGAGCGGTGACGTCCGGGTTCTCCGCGGCGGCGGACGCGAACATGTCCGCGAGCGTCGTCTCCGGCAGCGCCCGCTCGGTGTCGTTCCATCCGGACACCACGAGCGCGCGCTCGTCGCTGCCTGCGAGGGGCAGGTCGCCGACCGCGGTCCGCGGCGAATCCACCGCGGCGGCCAGGACGCGGCGGAACATGTCCGCGAAACGCTTGACGGTGGCGGCGTCGAACAGGTCGGTGGCGAACGTGAACACGCCCGACATCTGCTCCCCCTCGGGGCTGTCCCCCAGGATCAGATGCAGGTCGAACTGCGCGGTGTCGCCCTCGACCTCGAGCGGTGTGACGGTGAGGTCGGGCAGTTCCAGCTCGGCCTTCGTCGTGTTCTGGAACGAGTAGCCCACCTGGAAGATCGGGTGGTGGGCCATCGATCGTGCCGGGTTCAGGACCTCGACGAGGCGCTCGAACGGGACGTCGGCGTGCGAGAACGCCTCGAGGTCTGCCTCCCGGGCACGGTCGAGGATCTCGTCGAACGTCTGCTGCCCGTCGACCTGTACACGCAGTGCGAGGGTGTTGACGAACATGCCGACGACGTCGTCGAGTTCGCGCTCACCGCGGCCTGCGATCGGGGTGCCCACCGAGATGTCCTCGGTGCCGGACAGACGGCTGAGCAGCACCGCGAACGCGGCGTGCACGGCCATGAACACGCTGGCGTTGTGCCTGCGGGCCAGTGCTGCCAGACCGCGGTGCACCTCGGCGTCGATGGTGAAGTCGATCCGCGACCCGCGCAGGGACTGCACGGGCGGTCGCGGCCGGTCCACCGGCAGCTCGAGGAGGTCGGGCACGCCGGCCAGCGTCTTCTTCCAGAAGGCCAGCTGGGCGGCGATCAGGCTGTCGGGGTCGTCCTCGCTGCCGAGGAGTTCACGCTGCCAGATCGCGTAGTCCGCGTACTGCACCGGCAGCGGCGCGAAACCGGGTTCCCCGCCGGCCGCCCGCGACGCGTACGCCACCATGACGTCGCGCACGAACGGCGCCGTGGACTCGCCGTCGGTGGACACGTGGTGCACGACGAGTGCCAGCACGTAGTCCTGCGGGCCGACCTCGAACAGTCGCGTCCGGATCGGCGGGACGTCGGCGGTGACGTCGAATCCGGCGGTGACCATCTCCACCAACTGCTCGCGCAGTTCGTCGTCCGACACCGCGGCGGGCGTCAGGTCCAGCCGGACCTGGTCGGCGGGGAGGATCACCTGGTGCGGGCCCTCCGGCGAGTCCGGGTAGATCGTGCGCAACGACTCGTGCCGGTCGAGCACGTCGAACACGGCGGATTGCAGCGCGTCCACGTCGAGTGCACCGGTCAACCGGACCGCGAGCGGGATGTTGTAGGCGGGCGAGTCCGGGTCGAAGCGGTTGATGAACCACATCCGTGACTGTGCCAGCGACAACGGGACGAAGGCAGACCTCTCCCGCGGTGCGAGGACGGGTCGCTGTCGGATGTTCTCGTCGGGGGTGCCGATGCGGGCGGCGAGGCCCGCGACCGTCGGCGCCTCGAACAGTTCCCGCACTCCGATGCGACGACCGAAGACCTGTCCGGCCCGCGAGACGACACGGGTGGCGCTCAGCGAGTTTCCGCCGAGGTCGAAGAAGCTGTCGTCCACGCTGACCTGCTCGAGTCCGAGCACGTCGGCGAAGATGCCTGCGATCGTCTCTTCCGCCGGCGTCGTCGGGGCACGGAACTCCGCCCCCGCGGTAACGAACTCGGGCTCGGGCAGCCGCGCGCGATCCAGCTTGCCGATGCCTGTCAGCGGGATCTCGTCGAGGAGGATCACGACGGACGGCACCATGTACGGCGGAAGCGTCTCGCCGACAACCGACTTCAGCGATTCCGGATCGACCGTCGCGCCGTCGGCGGGCAGGACGTACGACATGAGGGTCGTCAGCCCGGCCGGGTTCTCGCGACCCACGGTCACCGCGAACTCGACGTTCGACTGCGCGGCGAGTGCGGCGTCGATCTCACCGAGTTCGACGCGGAACCCGCGGACCTTCACCTGGAAGTCGGACCGGCCGACGTACTCCACCCGATGTCCGTCCGCCCAGCGCACGACGTCGCCGGTGCGGTACATGCGCGCGCCGGGTTCACCGAACGGGTTGGCCACGAACCGCTCCGCCGTGACCGACGGACGGTTGTGGTAGCCGCGGGTCACCGACGGGCCGCAGATGTAGAGCTCCCCGGGCACTCCCTCCGGCACCGGACGCAACCGCGAATCGAGGATGAGGGATTCGACGCCACGCAGCGGCGAACCGATCGTCACGCGCTCACCCGCCACCATCGGTTCGGTGATGGTGACGATGACCGTGGTCTCGGTGGGACCGTAGGCGTTGCGCATCTCGCGGCCGGGAGCCCACCGTGCCACGAGTTCCGGTGTGCAGGTGTCGCCACCGACCACGACGGACGTGACGGAGTCGAGCCCGTCGGGGTCGACGGTCATCAGCGCGGTCGGTGTCATCACCACGTTGTTGACCCGTTCGCGGCGGATCAGGTCGGCGAGTTCGTCGCCGCCGTAGACGTCCGCGGGCGAGATCACCAGGGTGGCGCCCGCGCTGAATGCGGCGAGCATCTCCCCGACCGACGTGTCGAAGCTCGGGGACGCCACGTGCAGGAATCGGGAGTTCGGCGACACGACGTAGTGCTCGCGCACCTCGCGGGTGAGGTTCGCCAGACCGCGGTGGGTGACCACCACACCCTTCGGCTTACCCGTCGAACCCGAGGTGTAGATGAGATACGCCGGGTGGTCGACCGTCAGCGCGCGGCGCAGATCGGCGTCCTCCACCGCGCCCGCACTGCGCGCACCGATCTCCTCGGCCGCCGCCGCCTCGTCGAGGACGATCCACGGCACCGTGCCGGGAAGGTCGTCGTGATGGCGTGCGACCGTCAGTCCGAGGACCGCCGCCGAATCGGACAGCATCTCGCCGACCCGCTCGAACGGAAGCTTCGGGTCGAGGGGCAGGTAGGCGCCGCCGGCCTTGGCAATCGACCAGATCCCGAGGATGGATTCGACGGAACGCGTGATCGCCAGTGCGACATAGTTCTCCGGCCCCACGCCCCGATCGATCAGGACACGCGCCAGCTGATTCGACCGCTCGTCGAGTTCCCGGTACGTGACCTCGCGTCCCTCGAAGGACACCGCGACCGACTCCGGCGAGATCTCGACACCCGAACGCAGCAGTTCGGGCAGTGTGCGCGGTTCGATCGACTGTGGCCCGCGGACCGGGGCGATCGCGGCCTTCTCCGCGGCGTCGAGGATCTCGATGTCGCCGAGGACCACGTCGCGGTCGGCCGACACGGCACGGAGGATCCGGCCGAACCGGTCCGCGAAGGCCAGAACGGTCTGCTCGTCGAAGATGTCGGTCGAGTAGTTGAACGTCGCGGCGATGCCCGCGGCGGCCCCGTCGGCGTAGCGCTCGCCGACGCTGAGCTGGAGGTCGAACTTGGCGACCTCCAGCGGGGCGTCGAGCGCGGAGATCTCGAGACCCGGGAACTCCATCCGGACCGATTCGTTGTTGTCGAACGACAGCGCCACCTGGAACAGCGGCTGATGCGCCGTCGACCGCGGGACGTCGAGTACCTCGACGAGACGCTCGAACGGAACGTCGCTGTGGCCCAGCGCGTTCAGATCGGTCGACCGCACCTGCGCGAGCAGGTCGGCGAAGGTGTCGTCGGGACGGACCGACGCCCGCAGTACGAGTGTGTTGACGAACATGCCCACGAGGCGGTCGAGTGCAGGGTCGCCGCGACCCGCGACCGGCGTGCCGATCGCGACGTCCGTCTGGTTCGACAGGCGTTCGAGCAGCACCGCGAGTGCCGCGTGCACGACCATGAAGAGGGTCGAGTTCGATGCGCGCGCCACGGACAGCAGCGCCCGGTGCGTCTGCGCGTCGATCGAGAAGTGCGCCGTCGCCCCCCGCATCGACTGCACCGCCGGACGGGGGCGGTCGGCCGGAAGTTCGAGTACCTCGGGGAGCCCGGCGAGCGACTCCTGCCAGTACGCGAGCTGACGGGTCATGACCGACTCAGGGTCGGACTCGTCGCCGAGAACGTCGCGCTGCCAGAGAGCGAAGTCGGCGTACTGCACGGGAAGCGGCTCCCACGCGGGCGCGGTGCCGGCCGTGCGGGCGGCGTAGGCGGTCATCACGTCCGCGAAAAGCGGAGCGAGCGACGCTCCGTCTGCGGAGATGTGGTGGATGACGACCATCAGGACGTGGTCGTTCTCGCCGATCTCAAAGCACGCGACGCGGACGGGCACCGTGTCGGTCACGTCGAACCCGGTGGCAGCGAGGGCGGCCATCCGGGCGTAGAGGTCCTGCTCGTCGGCGACGAGCGTCACCCTCAGGTCTGACACGACGTCGGCGGTCGGGAGGACCATCTGGTGCGGGGTGTCGCCGTGCACGGGGAAGACGGTGCGCAGCGACTCGTGCCGCTCGAGGACGTCCGCCCAGCCGCGTGACAGCGCGTCCAGGTCCACGGCCCCGCTCATGCGAACCGCGAGGGGCAGGTGGTACGCCGGCGACGTGGTGTCGAACTGGTTGACGAACCACATCCGCGATTGCGCGAGGGACAGCGGCACGCGGGCGGGCCGGTCTGCGGGGACGAGCGGGATGCGCTCCCGACCGGACGTTCCGATGCGTTCGAGCAACGCGCTGACACCCTCGACCGTCGGGTTCTCGAACACCTCGCGGACCGTGAGTTCGGCGCCGAGCGCCACGTCGAGGCGCGCAACGACCCGGGCGGCACTCAGTGAGTTGCCACCGAGGTCGAAGAACGAATCGGTCGCGCCGACGTGCTCCACGCCGAGGACCTCGGTGAACGCCCCGGCGACGATCTCTTCCATCGGCGTGCGCGGGGCGACGAACTCCCCTGCGTGCACCTCGAAGTCCGGCTCCGGCAGCTGCTTTCGGTCGACCTTGCCGTTGTTGTTCAGCGGCATCTCGTCGAGAACGACGAGTGCGTCGGGCACCATGTGCGGCGCCAGGTTCTCGCCGACGGCCGCGAGCACGGCCGCCGCGTCCGGTGCGTCTCCCGACTGTGCCGACAGGACGACGTAGCCGACCAGCCGCTGGCCCTGGTCGCTGTCGTGGACGACGACGACCGCCTGGTAGATCGACGGCTGCGCGAGCAGCGCCGACTCGATCTCGCCCAGCTCGATGCGGAGCCCGCGGATCTTCACCTGGAAGTCGGTGCGGCCCAGGAACTCCAGGTTCTTGTCCGGGCGTCGGCGGACGAGGTCGCCGGTGCGGTACAGACGCGTCCCGGGTGCGCCGAACGGATCGGCGACGAACCGCGAGGCGGTCAGGCCCCGCAGCCCACCGTATCCGCGGCCGACCGCGATCCCACCGACGTACAGCTCACCCGTGACACCGTCCGGGACTCGCCGCAACCGCGCGTCGAGCACGTGCAGGGAGACGTTCGCGAGCGCAGTGCCCGTGGGCACGCGGAGTTGTCCGGCCGCGGCGTCGTTCGCCGTGATCTCGTAGCGGGCCACCACGTCCGAGGCCTCGGTCGGACCGTAGCTGTTGACGATACGGACGCCTTCCGCGAGCAGCGGCTTCAGCGGCACGATATTGACGGATTCACCGCCGAGGAAGATCATCCGCAGCGACGACAGCGCGTTGTCGTCGTCGAGGTCGACGAGCACCTCGAACGCGCTCGGAGCCATGTTCACGACATGGACGTCGTTGTCGGCGATCGTGCGCAAGATCGACTGCGGCTCGAAGCCGTCCACTGCGAGGTACACACCGGCGCCGGACGACAGTGCGCCCCACACGTTCTTCTGGGTGAGGTCGAAGCCGGGCGCGGAGGTGACGAGCACGCCGTCACCTGATGACAGGCCCGTCTCCCGCCGGTACCAGTCCAGCATGTTCACGAAGCCAGCCATCGGGACGAGTGTCGGTTTCGGCCGCCCGGTGGACCCGGACGTCGAGATCACGTACGCCAGCCGGCCGTCGGCGCCGGGCTCCGTCCAGCGGTCTGCCGGATCGGAGTCGTCGTGCGCTGCGAGTGCCCGTGCCACGCCGGGGTCGTCGAGGACGAGGACCTCGGCGGCGACGGCGTCGGTATCGGGCCATGCGGTCGTAGCGACCACGGCACGCGCCCGGCTGTCTTCGATCATCGCCGCGATGCGTTCGACCGGGTAGGCCGGGTCGACCGGGGCGTACGCGGCCCCGACCTTCCATGCGGCGAGCATGCCGACGACCCACTCGACGGACCGCGGTACGACGAGGGCGACCACGTCGTCCGCACCGACGCCGCGGGACTCGAGTTCCCGCGCGAGCTGGTTCGCCCGGCAGTTCAGCTCGCGGCGGGAAAGACGGACACCGTCGGCGTCCAGCGCGAACGCGTCGGGGTCGGCCTGAACGTGCCCCACCCAGGACATGAGGACGCCCGCGAGCGGAGCCGAGGGGTCGGAGGCGGTGGTCGTCTCGGCGATGACCCCGGCGAGCATGCCCGCGAATCGATCCGCGAACCCTTCGCCGGATGCACCGTCAAGGATCCCCGGCAACAGGGTGGACAGTGCGACGGTCACCGCGGCCTCCGGCCCGACGCCCACACTCGCCAGGGTGCGAGCGAGTTCACCGGACTTCTCGTGCCACTGACCGTAGGTAACGTCGGTGCCGTTGTGCGACAGTGCGATTCCGTCGGGATTGATCGACGCCGCGGCGTCGAGGAGTTCCGGCAGCGGACGGTTGGCGAGTTCCTCCGCCACAGTGTGCGATCCGAGCGACTCGACGGCGCCGTCGTCGGCGCCGTCTGCCAAATCGGCGTGCTCGTCGGCCGACAGGATGTCGATGTCGCCCACGATCACCTCGCTGTCGGCCGTCACGGCACGGAGAATCCGCAGGAACCGGTCCCGGTACCCCGCGATCGTCGCCTCGTCGAAGATGTCGGTGGCGTAGTCGAACACTGCACGTGTGGCACCGTTCGCGTCCGAGCCCTGCTCGTCGATACCGAGGGTGAGGTCGAACTTCGCGAGCGTCGACTCGGTGTCGAGCGCGGTCACGGTGAGGCCGGGTAGTTCGAGCCGCGCGGTCTCGTTGTTCTGGAAGGTCAGCATCACCTGCACCAGTGGGGCGTAGCCGGCGGCCCGGCCCGGGGCAAGCACCTCCACGAGGCGTTCGAACGGTGTGTCGGTGTTCCCGAACGCACCCAGATCGGTTTCCCGGGCACCCCCGAGCACCTCGGCGAACGTCGCCGACTGGGAGACACCGGTACGCAGCGCGAGGGTGTTGACGAACATACCGACCAGGTCGTCGAGTGCGGCATCACCGCGACCGGCGACCGGCGTGCCCACGACGACTTCGTCCGATCCGCTCATGCGGGACAACAGCACTGCGAACGCGGCGTGGACCACCATGAACGGGGTGGCCGAGTGACGTCCGGCGAGTTCGGCGAGTGCCGCCCTCAGGTCGGCGTCGATCTCGAACTCGACCCGGGCTCCCGCAGCCGACCGGTTCGGTGTGCGGGGCCGGTCGAGAGGCAGATCGAGCAGGTCGGGGACACCGGCGAGAGTGTCCTTCCAGTACGCCAGCTGACGCGCGGACTCGGACTCCGGGTCGTCTTCGGACCCGAGCACGTCCCGCTGCCACAGCGCGAAGTCGGCGAACTGTACCGGCAGCGGCACCCATGCGGGGGCGTCGCCCTGTGCCCGGGCGCTGTACGCGACGAGCAGGTCGCGCGCGAGCGGCGCCATGGAGCCGCCGTCCGCGGAAATGTGGTGGATCACTACGACGAGCACGTGTTCGGTACTGCTCTCGCCGCCTACCCGGTAGAGCGCGGCGCGAACCGGGACGGCCTTCGCGACGTCGAAACCGGTCGTTGCGAGGGCGAACACCTGCCGGTGCAGATCGGTGTCGTCGGCGACAGGCGCGACCGCGAGGTCGATTCCTACCTCGTCCGGGGTGCGCACGACCTGGTACGGTCCCTCCGGCGAGGAAGGGAACAGCGTCCGCAGCGATTCGTGCCGTACCACGACGTCCCGCAACGCGGTCTGCAACGCCGCGACGTCGAGCGATCCCGTGAGCCGTAGCGCGAGTGGGATGTTGTACGCCGCTGAAGCCGGGTCGTACCGGTTGGCGAACCACATCCGCTGCTGTGCGAGAGACAGCGGGATGCGGTCGGGGCGCGGACGCGGAACGAGCGCGGGGCGGGCGGCAGTACCGGCGCCGTGTTCGGCCACGCGCCGGGCGAGACCGGCGACGGTCGGTGCCTCGAAAAGTTCACGAACGCCGAGGTCGGTGCTGAGCGCCGTGTTCAGCCGCGACACAACGCGAGTCGCGACGAGCGAGTTGCCGCCCAGATCGAAGAACGAGTCGTCCAGTCCGACCCGCTCCACACCGAGCACGTCGACGAAGATATCCGCCACGGTGCGCTCGACGTCTGTCTCGGGAGCCAGGTATTCCCTTCCCGCCGTCAGGAACTCGGGCTCGGGCAGGGCGCGGCGGTCGAGCTTGCCCACCGGGGTGAGCGGGATGGCGTCGAGGGTCACGATCGTCGACGGCACCATATATGTGGGCACGAACTCGCCCACGAAATCCAGCATCCGGGTGACGTCCACCTCGGCGCCCGGCACCGGGAGCACGTACGACACGAGGACCGAATCCCCGGACGGTCCGGGCAGGACGGACGTCGTGGCGAAGTCGACGGCGGGGTGCTTGGCGAGCACCGCGTCGATCTCGCCGAGTTCGATGCGGAATCCGCGGACCTTCACCTGCTGGTCCGAGCGGCCGACGTAGTCGACGGTCAGCGCGCCGTCCGCGTCCTTCGTCCAGCGCACGACGTCCCCGGTGCGGTACATCCGGTCGCCCGGCTCACCGTACGGGTTCGCGACGAAGCGTCCCGCGGTCAGCGGCGTGCGCCGATGGTAACCACGGGCGAGTCCGAGACCCGACAGATAGAGGTCACCTGCGATACCGACCGGAACGGGGCGGAGCCGATCGTCGAGGACCAGTGCGCTGGTGCCGCGGATGGGACCACCGATCGTGACCGGACCGTCGGCGGCCATCGGGTCGCTGATGTTGGTCATGATCGTGGTCTCGGTGGGACCGTATCCGTTGAACAGCGAGCGTCCGGGTGCCCAGCGCGCCGCGAGTTCCGCCGGGACGGCCTCGCCGCCGGCGACGACGAACTGGAAGTCGTCGAGCCCGGACGGATCCACGGACGCCAACGCCGAAGGCGTGACGAAGCCGTGCGTGACGCGGTGCTCGCGCAGGAACTGCGCGAACTCGGGTCCGCCGTACACGTCGGTGGGAGCGATCACCATGGTGGCGCCGGCGCCGACCGCGAGCAGCAGCTCGAGGACGGACGCGTCGAAACTCGGCGACGCGAAGTGCAGCGTCCGAGAGTCCGTCGTCACCTGGTAACGCTCACGCTGTTCGGCCGCGAAGTTGGCGAGACCCCGGTGGGTCACGACGACGCCCTTGGGCTGCCCGGTGGTGCCGGACGTGTAGATCACGTAGGCGCTGTTGGCCGGTGTCACCGCCGTGCGACGCTCTGCCTCCGCGACGGGAGCCGTGGAGTACCGCGCGGCGGCGTTCTCGAAGTCTTCGCTGTCGAGGACCAGCCAGTCGACGTCCGCCGGAAGCCGGCCGACCTCGGAGCTCACGGAAAGCCCGAGCGACACACCGGAATCGGTGACCATGTGCGCGATGCGCTCGTCCGGGTACCGGGGGTCGATCGGCACGTATGCGCCGCCGCTCTTGGCGACGGCCCAGATGCCGACGATCGACGCGATCGAGCGGGTGGTACCGAGCCCGACGAACGTCTCCGCGCCGACTCCGCGCTCGATCAGGATGCGCGCCAGACGGTTCGAGCGCTCGTCCAGCTCGCGGTAGGTGATGCTCTCGCCGCCCGAGACGACCGCGTCACCGTCGGGATTCGCGGCGACGGCCGCGGACAGCAGTTCGACGAGAGTCGTGGGCGACGTGCCCTCGATACCGCGGACCGGTGTCAGTTCCTGGGTCTCCTCGGCGTCGAGGATGGGGATGTCCCCGACCGCGACGTCGGTTCCGCCGCCTGCGACGGCGGCGAGGATCCGCACGAAACGGTCCGCGAAGCCCTGCACGGTCTCCGCGTCGAAGATCTCGGTGGCGAACCCGAGGACGCCGGTGATCCCGGTGGGCGCACCCTCGTCCGACCACAGTTCGCGCAGGTCGACGGTGAGGTCGAACTTGCTGAACTCGACGTCCACGGCACCGGGTGTCGCTTCGAGTCCGGCGAACTCGAGCGACGGGATGCCGTTGACCTGATGGGTCAGCACGACCTGGAACAGCGGCGAGTACGCCGTCGACCGGGTCGGCTTCAGGGCGTCCACCAACTGCTCGAAGGGGACGTCCTGATTACTGAACGCGGCGAGGTCCTGGGTGCGGACCTGCTCGAGCAGTTCGGCGAAGGACGTGCCGGGCTCGACCTCGGTCCGCAGCACCAGCGTGTTGACGAACATGCCGACGAGGTTCTCGAGCGCCTGGTCACCGCGCCCCGCCACAGCGGTTCCGATGGCGATGTCGGTGCTCGAACTGAGCCGTGCCAGAAGCACGGACAGCGACGCGTGCAGCACCATGAACAGCGACACGTTGTGTGCGCGCGCGACCTCACCGAGACGACGGTGGATGTCCTCGTCGACGGAGAAGCCGACGGAAGCACCTGCCATCGACCGCACCGTCGGGCGGGGCCGGTCGGTGGGGAGGGCCAGGACGTCGGGCACACCCGCGAGGGTCTTCGACCAGAAGTCGATCTGCGCCGCGGCCAGGGAATCGGGGTCGTCCTCGGAGCCGAGCACGTCCCGCTGCCACAGCGCGTAGTCCGCGTACTGAACGGGCAGCGCCGGCCACGCGGGCTGCGTCCCGTCCAGATGGGCCGCGTAGGCCGTCATGACGTCGCGGGCCAGCGGCAGCGTGGACGCGCCGTCGGACGCGATGTGGTGCATGACCAGCACCAGCACGTGGTCGGTCGCGCCGAGCCGGAACAGGCGGGCCCGGACCGGGATCGTGTCGGTGACGTCGAAGCCGGTGGAACCGAATTCGAACATCCGGTCCCGCAGGTCGTCCTCGCGGACGTCGACCGGCTCGAGAGCGAGGTCGATGCCGGCGGCGGGCAGGATCACCTGGTGCGCACCGGAATCGGAGTCCGGGAACACGGTCCGCAGCACCTCATGCCGCGCGACGACGTCGGAGAGCGCCGCAGCCAGTGCGGCGACGTCCAATTCGCCGCGCAGTCGCACGGTGAGCGGAACGTTGTACGCCGGCGACGACGGATCGAAACGGTTGAGGAACCACATCCGCTGCTGCGCGAGCGACAGCGGCAACTCCCGCGGGCGCTCGCCCGCGACCAGTGCAGGCCGGGTGGAACCGTGGTGGGCCCGGTCCTCGACGAGCTTCGCGAGGGTGGCAACGGTCGGAGCGTCGAACAGATCACGGATCCCGACCTCGGTGCCGGTCGCGGACGTGACACGGGCAGCGACACGGGTGGCGCTGAGTGAGTTGCCGCCCAGATCGAAGAACGACTCGTCGACACTCACCCGCGTCGCGGAGATCACGTCACCGAAGATGCCGGCGACGACCTCTTCGAGCGGGGTGCGCGGTGCGACGAATTCAACCGTGCTCGTGGCGAAGACCGGCTCCGGGAGGGCCTTGCGGTCGACTTTGAGATTCGCGTTGAGCGGCATCTCGTCGAGCACCATCACCGTGTCCGGGATCATGTGCGACGGCAGGACGTGCCGCAATCCGTCGAGCGTCGCATCGACGTCGAGTTCGGCGCCTGCGGTCGCGGTGACGTATGCGACGAGCCGGGGACCCTGCTCGCTGTCGTGGACGACCACCACCGACTTCTGCACCACGTCGGTCGCGTTGAGTGCGGATTCGATCTCGCCGAGTTCGATCCGGAGACCGCGGATCTTCACCTGGAAGTCGCTGCGTCCCACGAACACGAGCCCGCCGTCGGCACGCTCGCGGACGAGGTCACCGGTCCGGTACATGCGGGCACCGGGCCCCTCGAACGGGTTCGCCACGAATCGTGACGCGGTGGTGCCGAACATGTTGCCGTACCCGCGGGCCAGGACCTGGCCGCCGATGTAGAGGTCACCGGTCACTCCCGGCGGCACGGGGCGCATCCGGCCGTCGAGCACGTGGTACCGGACACCGCGGAACGCGGCGCCGAACGGAACGGGCCACGACTCGGCGTCTTCGGTGGTGAGGTCCAGTTCGTACGAGGAACAGGTGACCGATGCCTCGGTCGGGCCGTAGTTGTTGAGGAGGCGCGAGTCCGTGCCGATCAGCGCCGTGCAGGCTGCCGGTCGCAGCATCTCACCGCCGAGGAGGACGACCTTCAGATTGGGCAGGACACCGTCGGTATCCAGTTCCGTGAGAACCTCGAACGCACTGGGTGCCAGGTTCGTGATCTGGACCTCGCCCGTGCCGATCATGCGGAGAATCGGTCCCGGATCGAAGCCGTCGTCGGCGAGGTGGAGCACACCGCCGTACGCGAGACCCACCCAGATGTTCTTCTGGGTCTGGTCGAACAGCGGGGAATTCGCAATCAGTAGTCCGGTGCCGTCCTTCACCCGGAGGTCGCACTGGTACGACTGATAGTTGTTGGACAGGCCCAGCATCGGCACCATCGTGGGCTTGGGCCGTCCGGTCGACCCCGACGTCGAGATGACGTGTCCGAGGCGCTGGCCGGCATGCTCGTCCGACCACGGGTCGTGCGGGAAGTCGGTGCCGTCCAGCGTTTCGAGGTGACGCACCGTCTCGGGGTCGTCGAGCACGATCGGGTCGTCGAGCGCCGAGTTCCCGGTGGGTGCCTCGGTGAGCCCGCTCCAGGACCGGGTGGCCACCACGGTCCGCGTGCCGCTGTCCTCGATGAGGCCGGTGATCCGCTCCATTCCCCACTTCTGGTCGAACGGGGAGTACGCCGCGCCGACCTTCCAGGTGGCGAGCATCCCGATCACCCATTCGACCGAACGGGGGGTGAGCAGTGCGACGACGTCGTCGGGGCGGACACCACGGGACAGCAGTTCGCGTGCGAGCTGGTTGGCCCGGCGGTTCAATTCACCGCGGGTGGTCTCGACGCCGCCCGCCACGACGGCGCGGGCCAGCGGGTCGCGCTCGACCCACTCCTGCCAGCGCGTGACGAAGAGTTCGAGCGGCCATCCCGACGTTTCGGCGACCTCCACCTCCGGCGTCGCAACGATTTCCGGTGCGGGCACGGCGATCTCGATGTCGCCGACCAGGGCGTGCGCGTCCGCGATGACCTGGTCGAGAATGGTGCCGAAGCCGTCCTTCCCGTCCTCGGACGGCGGGGCCATCATGATCGTGGGAACCAGACCGGACAGCACCACGGAGACGATCGCGTCCGGACCCATCCCCCGCTCCGACAGCGGCGCGGACATCAAGCGGAGCCGCTCGTCGAACTCGCGGTACGTCACCTGCATACCGTCGTGGGCGACCGCGACGGCGTCGGGGGCGACCTCGACCGCAGCGGCCAGAAGCTGCGGCAGCTCGCGAACTGTCATCGTGCGGGCAGGTCGCGCTTGGCTCAACTTTGCTCTCTCGTGTTCGGTGAGTATGTCGATGTCGCCCACAGCGACATCGGGATCGGTGACGACGGCCTCGAGGATCCGCACGAACCGTTCGGAGATCCGTTCCGCGGTGCTGCGCTCGAACAGGTCGGTGGCGAACGTGAACCGGGCGCCGAGGCCTGCCGGTTCACCCGACTCGTCGGCCTTCTCGGTGATCGTCAACGTGAGGTCGTACTTGGCGCCCTGCGCCATGTCCTCGATCACGCGCACGGTCAGCCCGGGCAGTTCGAGCGCATCCATCCGGTTGTTCTGGAACGACAGCATCACCTGGAACAGCGGCGAGTATGCCGCCGAGCGTCGGATCCGCAGTGCCTCCACGATCTTCTCGAACGGCACGTCGGAATTGCCGAACGCGGCCAGGTCGCCTTCGCGGACCCGTTCGACGAGATCGGCGAACGAATCCCCCGGCCGCACATGGGTGCGCAGGACCAGGGTGTTGACGAACATGCCCACCAGGTCGTCGAGCGCCTGATCGCTGCGTGCGGCGAGCGGGGTGCCGACGGTGATGTCGTCGCTGTTGCTCAGCCGCGACAGCAGCGTCGTCAATGCCGCGTGCGTCACCATGAAGAGCGAGGCACCGCGTTCCTTGCCGACCGCTTCGAGGCCGCGCCGCAACTCGGGGGTGATCGCGAAGTCGATCGAATCGCCCCGCATCGACTGCCTGGCCGGGCGTGCGTGGTCCAGCGGAAGATCGATCAGCTCGGGTGCCCCGGCGAGGGTGTCGGCCCAGTGCGCGATCTGCTTGCCCGCGAGCGACTGGGTGTCGGCGGGGTCGCCGAGGACCTCGCGCTGCCACAGCGCGAAGTCGGGATACTGCACCGGCAGCGGCTGCCACAGCGGAGCGGCACCGGCGGTGCGCGCGCTGTACGCGACCATGACGTCGCGCGCGAGCGGCGACATCGATGCCCCGTCGGCGCAGATGTGGTGCACGACGAGGACGAGCAGGAATTCGTTCTCGCTCGTTGCGAATAACCGGATACGCAGCGGGGGCGCGACCGTCACGTCGAATCCCTCGGTGGCGAATTCGGTGAGGGCCGTGTGGAGTTCGGCCTCGCTCACCGGGACGGGCGTCAGGTCGAAGGGAACCTGCTCGGTGTCGACGACCTGCTGGTACGGGCCGTCGCCGGAGTCGGGGAACACGGTCCGCAGAGACTCGTGCCGCGCGAGCACATCCGACACGGCCGCCGACATCGCGTCGATGTCGAGCGAACCGGACAGACGCACGGCGAGTGGGATGTTGTACGCCGAGGACGCCGTGTCGAACCGGTTCATCAGCCACATGCTCTGCTGAGCCATCGACAGCGGAACCCGCTCCGGGCGCGGCCGCGCGATGAGGACCGGCCGGTCGGAGCCCGTTCCGGCCTGCTCGGCCACCTTGACCGCGAGCCGTTCCACGGTCGGCGCCTCGAACAGCTCGCGCACACCCAGACGGGTGCCCGCGGCAGCGTTGAGCCGGGCGACCGCCTTCGTCGCCACGAGCGAGTTGCCGCCGAGGTCGAAGAACGACTCGGCGACACTGATCTTCGCGAGCCCGAGCACGTCGGCCAGCACACCGGCGACCAGTTCCTCGGTGGGCGTGCGCGGCTCGATCATCTCGCCCTGCAGGGCGTCGAAGTCGGGCTCGGGCAGAGCCCTCCGGTCGAGTTTGCCTGCGGTGGTGAGCGGGATCTCGTCGAGGACGACGACCGCGCTCGGCACCATGTGCGCCGGCAGCGTGTCGCCGACGAAATGCGTCACCTCGGCCACGTCCACCGCGGCGCCCGCGGTCGGCAGCACATACGACACGAGGGCGGTCGAACCCGACGGCATCGATGTGCCGAGGGTGGCCGCGAACTCGAGGTCCGGGTGCTTGACCAGCGCCGCGTCGATCTCGCCGAGTTCGATCCGGAAACCACGGACCTTCACCTGGAAGTCGCTGCGGCCCACGTACTCCACGCCGTAACCGGCGCGGTGCCCGTGGTCGACGACGAACCGGACGATGTCGCCCGTGCGGTACATCCGGCTGCCGTTCTCGCCGAACGGGTTCGCGACGAATCGTTCGGCAGTGAGGCCGAGTCGGTCGTGGTAACCGCGAGCGAGACCGGGGCCCGCAATGTACAACTCCCCTGCCACGCCGACGGGTACCGGGCGCAGCAGTTCGTCGAGAACGTAGACGGTGACACCGCAGACGGGACCGCCGATCTCGATCCGGCTCCCGGGCACCAGCAGGTTGCTGACGTTGCTCATGACGGTGGCCTCGGTGGGTCCGTAACCGTTGTACATCCGGCGCCCCGGCGCCCAGCGTTCCACCAGTTCCGGCGGGCACGCCTCGCCGCCGACCACGACGACCTCGAGCCGGTCGAGTCCGGCCGGCTCCACCGACGCGAGCGCGGCGGGTGTGACGAAGGCGTGGGTGATTTCGTTGTCCGCGAGGAAGTTTCGGAGTTCCTCACCGCCGTACAGGTCGGCGGGGGCAACGACCATCGTCGCGCCGTAACCGAAGGCGAGCAGCAGCTCGAGGACGGACGCGTCGAAGCTCGGGGACGCGAAGTGCAGGGTCCGTGCCGACGGGCTCACCCCGTAATGGGTGCGCTGCTCGGCGGAGAAGTTGGCCAGCCCGGTGTGAGTGACGACGACACCCTTGGGCAGACCGGTGGTACCGGACGTGTAGATCATGTACGCCGGGTGGTCGAGCCGTACCGGCGCGGTCCGCTCGGAATCCGTCACCGGCTCCGCCGACTTCGGGGCGCACAGCGCGTCGCACTCGGACGAGTCCAGGGCGAGCCATTCGACGCCCGAGGGAAGGGTGTCCCGCTGAGCGGCCACGGTCAGGCCGAGGATCGCGCCGGAGTCGGCGACCATGTGTGCGATGCGCTCGGACGGGTAGCGGGGGTCGACGGGCACGAAGGTGCCGCCGGCCTTGGCCACTGCCCACGTTCCGATCACCGAGTGCAGCGAGCGCGTCATCCCGAGCGCCACAGACGTTTCCGGCCCCACACCGCGATCGACGAGAACCCGGGCCAGTTGGCTCGAGCGCGCGTCGAGTTCCGCGTAGGTGAGCGATTCGCCATCCGCGACGAGAGCCGTGCGCTCGCCGTTCTCCGCCGCGGTCGCGGCGAGGATCTCCGGCAGCGACAGCGGTGCGACGGCATCGGTGCCGTGCGCCGCCAGCAGGGACGCACGCTCGCCGGGAGCGAGGATGTCGATGTCCGCGACGAGCGTGTCGACGTCCCCGGACAGCGCACCGAGCACGCGGACGACCCGCTCCATGATCTCCTCGACCTCGGCGGCCTCGAAGATCTCGGGAAGGAACTTGGCCGTGAGGTGCAGCCGCGGGTCGGTCATCGCGACGATCGCCAGCGGGTAGTGGGTGGCGTCGTTGGACGTCACGTCGAGAACGCGGAGACCCTCGATGTCGCTGCTCTTCGTGAGCGCCTCACGGTCGAGCGGGTAGGACTCGTAGACCATCAGCGTGTCGAACAGCGCGCCGAGGCCGAGTCCCTGCTGGATGTCGGTGAGCCCGACGTGATGGTGATCGAGCAACTCGGTCTGCTCGTGCTGGATGCGGTCGAGCAGGGTGCGGACGGCGTCGCCGGCCCGGACGCGCACCCGCACCGGCAGGGTGTTGATGAAGAGCCCGAGCATGGACTCGATGCCGGGCACCTGCGGCGGACGACCCGAGACGGTGGTGCCGAACACCACGTCGTCCCGTCCGGTCAGCCTGCCCAGCACGATTCCCCACGCGGCCTGGACGAGGGTGTTCATGGTGACGCCGAGTTCGCGCGAGCGCGCGGTCATGTCGGCGAGCAGGTCGTCCGGCAGGTCGATCACCAGCTCACCGGGGGTGAGCGTCGGGGCGGTCTCCGCGTGCGCGGGTGCGAGGAGGGTGGGCTCCTCGATGCCGCTCAGGGCCTTCGCCCATGCGGCCACGGGCACCTGCGGGTCCTGCGCGGACAGCCACTCGAGGTAGCTGCGGTACGGACGCGGCTGCGGCAGTGCCAGCGCGTCGCCGTCCACCGCGTACAGGGTCAGCAGATCCTGGATGAGGATCGGCAGCGACCAGCCGTCGAGGAGGATGTGGTGGTTGGTGACAGCGAACCGGTAGCGGTCCTCGCCCGTCTCGACCAGCAGGAATCGCACGAGAGGCGGTGCGGTCATGTCGAACCGGTCGGTCCGGTTCGCGAGCATCAGCGCCTCGAGTTCCGCAGCACGGTCGGACTCGGACTCGGACGCGGCCGAGAGGTCGACGTGCGTCCACGGCACGTCCACCCGGTCGACGACCACCTGCATGCCGGTGCCGTCGTCGCCCGCGACGAACGCGGTGCGCAGGTTGGGGTGCCTCGCGACGAGCGACTCCGCGGCGCGGCGGAGGCGGTCGGTGTCGACGGATCCGCCCAGGTCCATCACGAGCTGGGTGGTGTACACGTCGGTGGCGGTACCGGCCAGCGACGCGTGGAACAGCAAGCCTACCTGCAGCGGGGCCAGCGACCAGACGTCGGCGAGCGCGGGGTAGTCGCTCTCGAGGGTGTCGATCCGGCTCTGACTCAGGGAAACGAGGTCGAGGTCCGACGGCGTCCGGCCACCGGCTCCGGGCCGCCTCGTGTGTTCGACGAGCCCTTCGAGCGCGCGGGTCCACAGGCCGGTGAGCTCGCCGACCTCGGAGTCGGTGAGAACACCTTGGGGGAAGTCGACGGTGGCCGAAAGCCGCTGTTCTCCTTCGACATCCACGATCATCGCGTTGATGTCGAGGGCGAAGTGCACCGGCATCTCGCTGTTGCGGGTACCGGTCAGCTCCATCGTGTCGGTGTCGGGCACCCAGCCCGCCGCCCGGAACGCGTCGGGGATCTCGCCCACCGACACCCGACCGAGGTAGTTGAAACTGATCTGCGGGCTCGGCAACGCCGCGAGAACCGCGCGGGTCTCGGCGTTGAGGAATCGCAGCATTCCGTAGCCGATGCCGTGCTCGGGTACCCGTGCGAGTTGTTCCTTCACCGATTTGACGGCCTGACCTGCGGCCGCACCGCCGGCGAGGGCGTCGCGCACGTCGACGCCGGGGGCCGACAACCGGACCGGGAACATGCTGGTGAACCAGCCGACCGTACGGGAGAGATCGGCGCCGGGCAGCACCGTCTCCTCGCGGCCGTGACCTTCGAGGTGCACGAGGGTCGAGGTCTCGGTGACGCCGCGTTCCGCGCGCCATGCCGCGACGGCCAGGGCGAGGGCGGTGAGGAGACCGTCGTTGACACCGCCGTGGAACGCGCGCGGCACGTCGGTCAGCAGACCGTCGGTGACGTCGGCCGGGACCTCGAGGCGGACCCGGCCGGTGGTCGAGACCGTATCGCGGCCGTCGAGGGCCCGCGAACCGATCAGCGGGTCCGCACCGTCGAGGGTGGTGCGCCAGTAGTCGAGTTCGGCCACGCGGCGGGCGCTCCGGGCGTTGTCGGCGAGGCCGTGCGCCCAGCGGCGGACCGAGGTGCCGACCGCCGGGAGCAGCGGGTCCGCCCCGGCGGCGATCTGCGCCCACGCGGACGCGAAGTCGGGCACCAGCACTCGCCAGGACACCCCGTCCACGGCGAGATGGTGGATCACGACGAGCAGTCGTCCCGACTGCGGGGTGCTCTCACCCTCCCCGCTGTCGCCGTCCTCGCCGTCCCGCGGTGCGAGATCTCCGGAGTCCTCAGCGGGCGCGAACCAGACGAAACGCACCACGCTGCCGGTCGCCGGGTCCAACGTGTCCACCGTGCGCTCGAGGGCGTGCGCGGCAAGCGCCTCGAACGAGTCGGTGCCGGGTCCCTCGCTGAACTCGACGCGATCGACGAGCCGGTCGACGTCGACGGAGCCGATCGGTGCGACCTCCAGCGACCATCCGGCCGGAGAGTCGGTGCGGCGCAGCGACGAACGCAGAGCGTCGTGGCGATCGACGACGGCCGCCAGCGTGCGCACCAGGCGGTCGCGGTCCACCTTCGGCGGCAGTGCCAGGAGGATGGACTGCGAGAAGCGGTGGAAGTCGCCGCCCAGCTCCGTCATCCAGTGCACGACCGGTGTCAGCGGCATCGTGCCGATACCGGCGCCCGGCAGTTCCTCGAGGACGTGCACCGTCGCCGATTCGGATGCCGACTTCGCGACCTCGGCGAGTGAGGCCACGGTCTTGCGCTCGAAGACGTCGCGGGCCGTGAACAGGACACCGGCTTCCTTCGCGCGGGACACCAGCTGGATCGAGACGATGCTGTCGCCGCCGAGCGCGAAGAACGAGTCGCCGACACTGACCCGTGGCAGACCGAGAACCTCGGCGAACAGTCCTGCGATCGACTCCTCCATGGTGCTGCGAGGGGCCACGTACTCACTGGACTCCGCCGCGAACGTGGGTTCGGGCAGGGCCTTCCGGTCGAGCTTGCCGCTCGCGCCGACCGGCATCTCGGCGATCACCACGACGGCGTCGGGAACCATGTACGAGGGCACCGCACGGCCGACGTGGACCGTCAGATCCTCGACGTCCAGCGCCGAATCGGGTTCGGGGACGACGTAACCGACGAGCCGCTGCCCCAGGGAGCTGTCGTGGACGACCGCAACGGACTGCGCCACATGGGGATACGAGGACATCGCGGCCTCGATCTCGCCCAGTTCGATGCGCAGGCCGCGCACCTTCACCTGGAAGTCGGTGCGACCGAGGTACTCGATGCTGCCGTCGACGCGCCACTTGACGAGGTCGCCGGTGCGGTACAGGCGGGTTCCCGCGGCGCCGAAGGGATTGGCCACGAAGCGTTCTGCCGTGAGCTCCGGCCGGCCCTCGTAGCCGCGCGCGACCTGGGCTCCCGCGAGATAGAGCTCTCCCGCGGATCCGATGGGAGCGGGCCGGAGGTGGCCGTCGAGCACGTACGCCTCGGTGTTCCACACCGGGGTGCCGATCGGAATCGTGTGGAGGGTCTCCCGCTCCACCTCTCCCGCGGTGGCGTGCACGGTGAACTCGGTGGGGCCGTAGAGATTGTGCAACCCGGCGTCGGACTTCGCGCGGAACGCTGCGGCGACGGCAGGCGGAAACGCCTCTCCCGCAACGAGAACGACGCGCAGGCTGACGAGTTGTTCGCGGTCGGCCTCGGCGACGAACACCGACAGCATCGACGGGACGAACGACGTCGCGGTGACCTTCTCGCGCGCGATCACGTCGGCGAGGTAGGCGGGATCGCGATGCCCCTCGGGCGCGGCGATCACCAGGCGCGACCCGGAAGCGAGTGCGGCGAACAGTTCCCACACCGACACGTCGAACGTCGTCGGGGTCTTCTGCAGCACGACATCGTCCGCATCGAGCGCGTAGCGCGACGCGATCCACCTGACCTGGTTCAGGACCGAAGCGTGACTCACCGCCACACCCTTCGGACGTCCGGTGGACCCGGACGTGTAGATGACGTAGGCCGGGTTGGCCGGACGCAGATCGGCGAGCCGTTCGTCGTCGCGGATCGGGCCCGCCGGGACGCCGCGCAGATCCAGGGCGTCGATCTCCACGACGTCCTGATCGGCAGGGAAGGCGAGGTGGTCCCGCGTGACCGTGAGGATGCACAGCGGGCGGGCGCTCTCGAGCACGTACGCCGTGCGCTCGGCGGGGTGGTCGGGGTCGAGGGGCACGTATGCGCCGCCCGCCTTGACGACGGCGTACATCGCGACCATGGAGTCGAGCGAGCGGCGGATCGCGAGCGCGACCTTCGTCTCCGGACCCACTCCCCTGCCGATCAGCGTCCGGGCGAGACGGTTCACCCGCGCGTCGAACTCGGCGTACGTGAGCTCCTCGCCGTCGAAGACGAGTGCCGTCGCGTCGGGCGTGCGCGCGACCTGGGCGTCGAACAGGTCGACGACGGTCCCCGCCGGCGGCGACACGACATCACCGTTCCACCCGGTCACGACCTGTCCGCGTTCCTCGTCGCTCATCGCGGCCAGATCCGACACCGAAGCATCGTCGCCGGCTCCGAGGAAGCGCTCGAAGAAGTCGAAGAAGCGGCTGTGGTGACGGTCCAGCTCGTCCGCCGAGTACAGGTTGGGGTTGGCCTCGAAGTCGATGTGGATCTTGCTGCCCGCCACACCCTGGTAGATGTTCAGCGAGAGATCTTCAACCGGTCCGGTGGTGAGGACGTTCTGGTGTCCGGTGACCGTCCCCAGCTTGATCTCGCTGTGGAACATCATGATGTTGATCGAGGGACCGAAGAAGCCACGCTGCCCCTGGGGCGCTCCGGCGTCCCGGCGGATGTCCTCGTGCCGGTACCGCTGGCGGCGCAGGGCGCCGGTGAGCTCGATCTGGACGCTCTTGACCAGCTCGGGGACGGTCATCTCCGGGGTGATCTGGAGTCGGAGCGGAACGATGTTCGACACCATTCCGCCGGAGCGGCGCAACGTGGCGGTGGTGCGCGCCGAGACCGGGAGGCTGAGGACGACGTCCGTGCGGTCGGTCATGTGGGCCAGGTACGCGGCGAATGCGGCCACCACGATGGGCGCGGAGCTGGCGTTGCTGCCGCCGAGAGCCTCGTCGAGAAGGGTGGCGGTGGACTCGGGCAGTGCCTCGGAGGAGAGCCGCGCGAACTTGCCCACCATGGCCGCACGACCGGCGAGGCTCGGGGCCTCGGGCAGGTGCGCGGTGCGTTCGGCCCAGTATTCGCGATCCTTCGCGAACCGCTCGGAGTTGCGGTACCGCTGCTCGTCCTCGACGATCCGGACCAGGTCCTCCGCGCGGCAGGCCGGCGGCTCGGTGCCCTCGACCAGGGCGGTGTAGATCTCGGCGATGCGTGCGATCAGCGCCATCGCGCCGAAGCCGTCGAGCGCGATGTGATGGATGCGGCAGAACCAGAAGTAGTGATTCTCCCCGACGTGGAGCAGGTAGACCACGACGAGGCGGTCCTCGAGGAGGTCGACGGGGGCGCTGTAGTTGGCCCGCATCCACTTCTCGGCGGCGTCGACGGAATCGTTCTCGGCGCGGAGGTCGACATAGGTGATGGCGTCGTCGAGGGACTTGTCGACGTACTGGTAGGGCATCCCCTCGATCTCGACGAGGCGGAGGAAGCCGGAACCGAACTCCCGGCCGGTACGGACCGTGGCCTCGGTCAGCAGATCGAGGTCGATGTCACCGCGAAGCTCGATGTACTGGGCGATGGTGAGAGGAACGTCGCCCATCGCGTGTTGCGCGAACCAGATGCCTCGCTGCGCAGCTGACAGCGGAAACGCCCCTTCCGGAGCACCGCTACTACCCGCTGCTTGTCCCGACCCCAAGGGTTACTCCGTTCTCGAACGCGTGGCGACTGCCGCCTGTGTCTTTGGTGATTCGTAGCTCTCGGTCCCACGGACTTCGCCGTGGGCCGGTTCTCCGATGAACGCCATCACATGAACAGGCCTTGCCGGTTCGAAGCATCTCGCGTAGCGGGGACGTGCCGGGCATGGGACGCCCTGCGCTGATCGAAGAGTTCCACCACACTCGGAGTCGATGTCAGACGATCGTCCGAAACCCGATTGCCTGCGACGCTGAACACTCCAAGGCCCTTACATCCCGAACTACTTACGGTGAGCGGGTTCATACGTGGCTCCGTTCTCTCATCGATCCAACAAGCGGCCACCCAATCGGTGCTCGTCATCCTCCGAGTCGAGAGCCGAGTCTACGGCGCTGGTGGAGCAGCGAAACTTCGTCGCGCTCATCGCTTCGGCCTCCTCTCCCTCGGTGGTGACGATTTCGGTTCGTACGGTTCTGCGGTTGCGCCGGGAATTACATCGGTGTCGGATCCACTGCCGTTACCGGCGCCGGTGTGACGTACCCAACCCTCGATACTTCCAGAATCAGGCCTGAATTCGATCTTCGACGCGCACATATTCAACAGGCCGAACCACATTCCAGACACTGTGTACAACCAGAACGTGGATACCGTACCGAGAGTCGGAATTTCACTAGGTGTACAACTGTCGTATCCAGTTTCATGTTCCGCCTCCCGACTGTTATCCGTGCACGGTGCAATCGATCTGGTGACCGACCGCGGCGTTGAACACTTACTGCCCCCCCGTGACCGCAGTTTTTGCCAACCACCGTGTCTACCAAAGCCCCGCGCAGGTCTCAAAACGAAGAACACCCGGAGTTGCGCACAGGGAATAATCGACCAGGTCCGTCGCCGAGCCGCATCGAACGAAAACTTGGACGTTCAGGTGAGCACCCGGGCGCCGTCAGATCGCCCGCTGACCTGCCACGAGGACAACGAAGACGTCTCCGCCGAAGAGATGCACATCGACGGCGACACGGCGACATCCCAGCATCTGGAACGTCCTCCCGCTGCGCGACACTGCCGATGTCCGATTAGTCGCGATCGCCGCGGCGCGACCGGCCGCAGGCAGACGGGAGATTTCTCACATTCGCCGATTGCGCGGACGTCGGACCGCAGACCTCTACCAACAAGTAACCAAAGTAAGACTAACCTTCCCGTTGTCACCCCAACGACACTGACATCAACGGACTCGCCGCTCAGCGTCCGTGCCGCGCGAACCAGTCGAGCAGGTCGGGGTCGTCCACGGCGCTGCGGTCCACCGTGCGGTCCGCGTCCGCACCCTGGAATATGCGCTTGAGAGGCACCTCGAGTTTCTTGCCGGTCCGGGTGTGCGGGATGCCGGGGGCCTCGATGATGTCGTCGGGCACGTGCCGGGGAGAGGCCTGCTCACGAATCGCTCCGCGGATACGCTGCTTCAGCGCGTCGTCGAGTTCCGTCCCCTCCGACAGGACCACGAACAGTGGCATCCAGTATCCCCCGTCCGCCAGATCCACACCGACGACAAGCGCCTCCGCGACCTCCGGGAGCTTTTCCACCACCTGGTAGATGTCGGCGCTACCCATCCGAATTCCATTGCGGTTCAATGTGGAATCGGACCTTCCATGCATCAGGACGGTCCCGCGATCGGTGATCGTGATCCAGTCGCCGTGCCGCCACACTCCGGGAAACACATCGAAATATGCTTCACGGTAACGCTTTCCGTCCGGATCGTTCCAGAACGACACCGGCATGGACGGCATCGGCGCCGTCACGACCAGTTCACCCACCTCGCCTCGCACCGGCTGCCCCGACTCGTCGAACGCGTCGACGGCGACGCCCAGACACGGGGCGGACAGCTCCCCCGGCCAAACCGGCACACTCCGCGCTCCCCCGACGAACGCCGACACCACGTCGGTCCCACCGGTGATCGACATAACAGGAACGCGGCGACCGACGTTCTCGGACAACCACAGTGACGACGCCGCCGGCAGCGTGGACCCGGTCACCCCCACCGCGCGGAGCGTGCTCAGGTCGTGCTCGCGTACAGGGACCACCCCCGCCTTGTCGCACGCGAGAACATAGCCGGGGCTGGTGCCGACCACGGTCACACCCAGACGTGACACCAAGGCCCACAACGCATCCGGCGTCGGATAGGACGGACTCCCGTCGTAACAGACGATGGTGGCCCCCACCAGCAGTCCCGCCGTCTGGAAGTTCCACATCATCCAACTGGGACTGGTGTACCAGAAGAGGGTGTCGTCGCGGCCGATGTCGAGTTGGAGCGCGAGCGACTTCACGTGTTCGAGGAGAACGCCACCGTGACCGTGCACGATGCCCTTCGGCAGGCCCGTGGTTCCCGAGGAGAACACCACCCACAACGGATGGTCGAACGGGACGGCGACGGGCTCGAGTGCGGCGTCCCGGCCGGTGGCCTCCGCCCAGGTGAGAGTGCCGTCGACGACGGCGTCCGGATCGAGGTGCGGCACGACCACCGTGAGAGCCGGCGACGACAATCCGCTGCGCAGGTCGGCCGACGCCGCGAGCCGATCGTGTTCCTTGCCCCCGAACCGGTAGCCGTCCGCGGTGATCAGCGCTTTCGGTTCCAGTTGACCCAGTCGATCGAGCGCGGCCGGCGCGGAGTAGTCCTGTCCGCACGCGGCCCATACGGCACCGAGCGACGCCGTCGCGAGGAACGCGACGACGGCCTCGGGAATGTTGGGGAGATAGCCGACGACCCGGTCACCGACCCCGACTCCGTGCTCGCGGAGAGTCGCGGCAAGGCCCGCCACCGCGGACCGCAACTCGTCCCACCCGACGGAGATGTCGGTAGCGCCCTCACCCGCGTACAGGATCGCCGGTGTTCCGGGGCGGGCGTTCCGGAAGACGTGGTCGACGTAGTTGAGCGTCGCCCCGGGGAACCAGACGGCGCCCGGCATCGCACCGTCCGCGAGGGCCGGTCCGGGGTCGGTGGCGGACCGGATCTCGAAGTAGTCCCACACGTCCTGCCAGAACGCCGCCGGATCGGCGACCGACCAGCGCCACAACGCCCGGTAGTCGTCGACCCGGGCGCCGTGACGCCGGGCGACGAACCGGGCGAAGTCGGTGACGACCGCGTCGCGCACGTCGGACTCGGTGGGCACCCATTGCGGATCGGCAGTCATGGGCACCATCTTCCCCGAGAGCGCGGCCGTTCCGCGCTCTTTCGCCGCCTACCGAGGGGACTCGGACGTGCTTGTCCCCTTCGACTCGACCTGGGAGCGGCGCAGAATCGCCTCGGCGTGACGCAGGACCGGTGCGTCCACCATCTTTCCCTCGAACGCGAAGACTCCTCGCTCGTCGGCGACAGCGGCGAGAACCCGCGTCGCCCAGTCGACGTCCTCGTCGGACGGCGCGTACGCCTCCCGGATCACCGCGACCTGGCTGGGGTGGATGCCCACCTTGATGTCGAATCCGACGGCGACGGCGTCGACTGCTTCGGTGCGCAACCCGTCGAGGTCCTTGATGTCGAGATAGACGGAATCCAGGGCGAGCCGGTGATACGCCTTGGCGGCCAGCAGTGTCGACGACCGCACGTGGGTGGCGACGTCACGGTAGCTGCCGTCCTCGCGGCGACTGGAGTTGCCGCCCATCGCCGCCACGAGATCCTCGGCGCCCCACATCACGCCGATCGTGCTCGCCGCCAGCGCGATCTCGCTCACCGCGAGCGCACCGAGCGGCGACTCGACGAGGGCGATCACCTCACGCGGCGCCAGCGACAGCACCTGGTCGGCGGACTCGCACTTGGCCAGCATCAGCCTCGTGTAGCGGGTGCCGTCGAGTGCCAGCAGATCGCGCTCGTGGTCCTCGGTCCCGACCGGATTGACCCGCACCACCGTGCGATCCGGATCCAGCGGGGTGTCGATCAGGGCGACCCGCGCCGCTTCCTTGTCCGCGGGCGCCACCCCGTCCTCGAGGTCGAGGATCACGACGTCGGCTGCTGCAGCCGCCTTCGCATACCGTTCGGGCCGGTCGGCCGGGCAGAACAGCCAGGCGGGCCCGGGCAGTTCCCAGCTCATGACGGCTTCTTCTGGACGAGGGTCTTGCGGACCGCGATCGCCACCACGTCGCCGTTCTGGTTGCGGCCGGTGTGCTCGAGGGTGACGATGCCCTCGCCGGGCCTGCTCTTCGACTCGCGCTTGTCCACGATCTTCGTCTCCGCGTACAGCGTGTCGCCGTGGAACAACGGCTTCGGGAAACTGATCTCCGAGAACCCCAGGTTCGCGACGATGGTCCCCTGCGTCAGTTGCGCCACCGACAACCCGACCAGCGTCGAGAGGGTGAACATCGAGTTGACGAGGCGCTCACCGAACTGGGTGTTCTCGCTGTACGCGGCGTCCAGGTGCAGTGCCTGGGTGTTCATCGTCTGCGTCGTGAAGAAGACGTTGTCGGCCTCGGTGACGGTCCGGCCGGGCCGGTGCTCGTACACCGCTCCCAGCTCGAACTCCTCGAACCACAGGCCCCGCTGAACGATTCGCTTCGGCTCGGTCGTGGCGGTCACAGGCCTGCCTCCCGCGCGATCAGCATCAGCTGCACCTCGGTGGTGCCCTCGCCGATCTCCAGGATCTTGCTGTCCCGGTAGTGCCGGGCCACGGTGTACTCGTTCATGAATCCGTAGCCGCCGTGGATCTGAGTGGCGTCGCGGGCGTTGTCCATCGCGGCCTCGGAGGCGACGAGCTTGGCGATGGCGGCCTGCTTCTTGAACGGCTTGCCGGACAACATCCGGGCGGCGGCGTCGTAGTACGCCGTGCGCGCGGTGTGAGCGCGCGCCTCCATGCGGGCGATCTTGAACGCGATGGCCTGGTTGTGTCCGATGGGCCGTCCGAACGCCTCCCGTTCCTTGGCGTACTTGACCGACTCGTCGACGCATCCCTGGGCGGCGCCGACGCTGAGCGCGGCGATGGCGATGCGTCCCTCGTCGAGGATCCGCAGGAAGTTCGCGTACCCGCGGCCACGCTCGCCGAGCAGATTCTCCTCGGGAACGCGCACGTCCGAGAACGTGAGCGGGTGGGTGTCGGAGGCGTTCCAGCCGACCTTGTTGTACGCCGGCTCGGCAGTGAAGCCCGGCGTCGACGTCGGCACGAGGATGGTGGAGATCTCCTTCTTGCCGTCCTTCGTGCCGGTCACCGCGGTGACGGTGACGAGCTTGGTGATGTCGGTGCCGGAGTTGGTGATGAACTGCTTGTTGCCGTTGATGATCCATTCGCCGCTGTCGAACTTCGCGGTGGTCTTCGTCCCGCCGGCATCGCTTCCGGCGCCCGGCTCGGTGAGCCCGAACGCGGCCAGGCTCTTGCCGCTCGTCAGCTGCGGCAGCCACTCCTGCTTCTGCTCCTCGTTGCCGAACCGGTAGATCGGCATCGCACCCAGCGACACACCGGCTTCCAGGGTGATCGCGACACTCTGGTCGACCTTGCCCAGTTCTTCGAGTGCCAGGCAGAGGGCGAAGTAGTCGCCGCCCATTCCGCCGTACTCCTCGGGGAACGGCAGGCCGAACAGGCCCATGTCGGCCATCCCCGACACCACCTCGTACGGGAACGTGTGGTTGGCGTCGTGTTCCGCCGCGACCGGTGCCACCACGTTCTTGGCGAAATCTGCGACGGTCTTCGCCAACTGCTGGTACTCGTCGGGAAGCTGGCCGGTGGCAAGGAATTCGGTCATGACGCATCTTCTTTCGTGTCGGTGGTGTCGGTGGTGTCGGTGTCCGGGGTGACTCGTGCGAGCAGCTGGTCGACCATCACCTGGTCACCGGGTGCGACGAGGATGTCGACGACGCCGTCGACGGGGGCGGTGAGCGAGTGCTCCATCTTCATCGCCTCGACCACGACGAGCGTCTGGCCTGCGGTGACGTGGGCGCCCGCCTCGGCGCCGACGGCGATGACGGATCCGGGCATGGGGCTGGTGATCTCGGCCTCGCCGGCGTGGACGTCGCCGGTGCGGACACTGAGTTCACGGACCTCACGCAGCATCGTCGTGCCGTCGGAACCGGCGAGCCAGATGTGCCCGTCGGTCTGGGCGACCCGGTAGGTTTCGCGTCTGCCGTCGATCACCACGGAGAGCGTGGCTGCGTCGAGCGCCGCCGTCAGGGACAGGGTGTCGCCGTCCTCGACCTGTGCGGTGGCCTCGGCCGGACTGCCGGTGATCCGCACGTGGTCGGTGCGGGTGGCAGAGGACAACCGGATGCTGGTGGGTGCGGGAACCCCGACCCGCCAGCCGCTGGGAACGTCCCACGGATCGGCCTGTGCCCGCTCGGGCCAGCGCTGCAACCAGCGGAAAGCCGCAGCGGCGATCAGGGCGGCATCGGTGGCCTCCGCCGCGACGAAGTCCTCGAGCCGTCGGTCGAGCAGACCGGTGTCGAGGTTACCGGCCACCACGTCGGGATCGGCGAGCAGGAAGCGCGCGAACTCGATGTTGGTGACCACTCCCAGCACACCGGTGCCGGCCAGCGCCCGGTCCAGCTTCCGCAGCGCACCGGCGCGGTCGTCGGCGTGGGCGATGACCTTCGCCAGCATCGGGTCGTAATCGCTGCCGACCACCGTGCCGGGCTGCAGCCCGGAGTCGACCCGGACACCGGGGCCGGCGGGTTCGACGACGTCGGCCACGAGTCCACCGGTGGGGAGGAATCCGCGACTCGGATCCTCGGCGTAGACGCGGGCTTCGATGGCATGACCGGTGAGGGTGATGTCGTCCTGGGTGAAGCCGAGACGCTCACCGGCGGCCACTCGCACCTGCCACTCGACGAGGTCCAGGCCCGTCACGAGTTCGGTGACCGGGTGCTCGACCTGCAGCCGGGTGTTCATCTCCATGAAGAAGAACTCGTCGGGCTTGTCGGCGGAGACGATGAACTCGACCGTTCCCGCTCCCGAGTAGTCGACGCTGCGCGCCGTGTTACAGGCGGCCTCGCCGATCCGGGCGCGTGTCGCCTCGTCCAGCAGCGGCGACGGCGCCTCCTCGATGACCTTCTGATGGCGACGCTGCAGGCTGCATTCGCGCTCGCCGAGGTGGACGACGTTCCCGTGTCCGTCCGCGAGGATCTGCACCTCGATGTGCCGGGGCCGCAGCACGAATCGCTCGAGGAAGAGTGTGTCGTCGCCGAACGCCGACGCCGCTTCACGCCGCGCGCTGCGCAGTGCCTCGGCGAGTGCGCCCGGCTCCTCCACCAGACGCATGCCCTTGCCGCCGCCGCCTGCCGACGGCTTGACGAGGACGGGGTAGCCGATGTCGCCTGCGGCCGCGATCAGTTCGTCGTCGGACAGGCCGGGGCGGGCGATGCCGGGGACGACGGGCACGTCGAACTTCGCCACCGCGTTCTTGGCGGTGATCTTGTCGCCCATCACCTCGATGGCGTGAGCGGACGGACCGAGGAACGCGATCCCCGCGTCCGCGCAGGCCCCGGCGAACTTGGAGTTCTCCGACAGGAACCCGTAACCGGGATGGATCGCCTGCGCGCCGGTGGCCTGCGCAGCCGCGATCACCTTCTCGATGACGAGGTAACTCTCCCGCGCCGCGGCGGGACCGAGCAGCACCGCGGTGTCGGCCTCGCGGACGTGCCGCGCGTCGCGGTCCGCCTCGCTGAACACGGCGACGGAGCGGATTCCCATGGCCCGCAGTGTGCGGATCACGCGCACCGCGATCTCGCCGCGGTTGGCTACCAGGACGGTATCTATCCGAGTCATTTCAGTCATTCCACTCACATCCGGAAAACGCCGTAGGAGACCGGCTCGACCGGTGCGTTCGCACACACCGAGAGCGCCAGTCCGAGAACAGTTCTGGTATCGGCGGGGTCGATGATGCCGTCGTCCCACAGCCTGGCCGTCGAGTAGTACGGATTGCCCTGCGCCTCGTACTGCTCGCGGATCGGCGCCTTGAACGCTTCTTCGTCCTCTGCCGACCACGGGTTGCCCGCGCTGTCGAGTTGCTCGCTGCGCACCGTCGACAGCACCGACGCCGCCTGCTCTCCGCCCATCACGGAGATCCGGGCGTTCGGCCACATCCACAGGAACCGCGGCGAGTACGCCCGCCCGCACATCGAGTAGTTGCCCGCACCGTAGGAGCCGCCGATCACGACGGTCAGCTTGGGAACCCGGGCGCACGCCACCGCGGTCACCATCTTGGCGCCGTGCTTGGCGATGCCGCCCGCCTCGTAGTCGCGACCGACCATGAAACCGGCGATGTTCTGCAGGAACACCAGCGGAATCTTGCGCTTGTCGCACAGTTCGATGAAATGCGCGCCCTTCATCGCGGACTCGGCGAACAGCACGCCGTTGTTGGCGACGATGCCGACCGGGTGGCCCTCGATGTGCGCGAAACCGGTGACCAGGGTCTTGCCGTACTCCGCCTTGAACTCCTGGAACTCGGCGCCATCCACGATCCGGTCGATGACCTCGTGGACGTCGTACGGGGTGCGCGGGTCGGTGGGGACCACGTCGTAGAGGTCGGTCTGCGGCGCCGACGCGGGGACGGCGCTGATCACGTCCCACGGCCGCTCGGCACGCGGGCCGAGGGTCGCGACGATGTTCCGCACGATCCGCAGCGCGTCCTGGTCGTCCTCCGCGAGGTGGTCGGTGACGCCGGAGACCTTCGAGTGCAGGTCGCCGCCGCCGAGTTCCTCCGCTGTCACGACCTCACCGGTGGCAGCCTTCACCAGCGGCGGACCGCCCAGGAAGATGGTGCCCTGGTTGCGGACGATGACGGCCTCGTCGCTCATCGCGGGCACGTAGGCGCCGCCGGCGGTGCAGGAGCCGAGGACCGCCGCGATCTGCGGGATGCCCTGCGCGCTCATCGTGGCCTGGTTGTAGAAGATGCGGCCGAAGTGCTCGCGGTCCGGGAACACCTCGTCCTGCCTCGGCAGGAACGCGCCGCCGGAGTCGACGAGGTAGATGCACGGCAGCTGGTTCTGCAGCGCGATCTCCTGCGCCCGCAGGTGCTTCTTCACCGTCATCGGGTAGTAGGTGCCGCCCTTGACGGTCGCGTCGTTGGCGACGATCACGCATTCCCGGCCGGACACCCGGCCGATGCCGGCGATGACGCCCGCTCCGGGGCACTCGTCGTCGTACAGGCCGTTCGCCGCGAGCGGGGAGATCTCGAGGAACGGGCTGCCGGGGTCGAGCAGGGTGTCCACTCGGTCGCGGGGCAGGAGCTTGCCTCGGCCGACGTGCCGCTCGCGCGACTTCTCGCTGCCGCCGAGCGCGGCCACGGCCAGCCTCGACTTCAGCTCGTCCACCAATTTCGTGTGCTCTGCCCGGTAGCCCTCCCGTGCAGTGGTTCCGCTCAGTGCCATCCTGCCGCCTTCTCGTCTTGACGCGCGTGCCGAGTGAGTTAATACTCGATAACTGAATCTAAGATAACTGTGATTAACTGAGTTGTCCAGACCACATCCGAGAAAGAGCAAGGCGATGACCACAGACGTCGACGGCGCCGAAGCGCCGATCACGCGCCGGGAGCAGATGAAGGCGGATCGTCGCCGCCAACTGCTCGAGGCCGCCGCCCGCCTCATCGCCGAACGGGGCTTCCTCGGCGTCCGCCTCGAGGACCTCGGTTCCGCAGCGGGAATCAGCGGCCCCGCCGTGTACCGGCACTTCCCCAACAAGGACGCCGTGCTCGTCGAACTGCTCGTCGGGATCAGCACGCGACTGCTCGAGGGCGGGTCGCTCGTCGTCGCGGAGGCCGCCTCCCCGGAAGCGGCCCTGGAGGGTCTGATCGACTTCCACCTGGACTTCGCGCTCGGGGAACCCGACCTCATTCGCATCCAGGACCGAGACCTGGAGAGCCTGCCCGCCGAGGCCCGCCGGGAGGTCCGGCAGACGCAGCGGCGCTACGTGGAGATCTGGGTGAAGGTGCTTCTGCAAGTGGACACGTCACTGGACGAGACGGACGCCCGCACCAAGGCGCACGCCACGTTCGGGCTCATCAACTCGACCCCGCACAGCGCCGATCCCACCACCCCCTCGCGCACCCGGAAAGTGCTGCGCGACATGACGCTTCTCTGCCTGCGCCCGTGAGTACTTGTTAACCGCCCGCGGTTAACAAGTACTCACGGGCGGCGAAGCCGCAGAAGGGCCCCGCCCTGACCGGACGGGGCCCTCCTCGTGACGGTGCGATGTGCCGTCTACACCCTGTTCTTGCTCGTCATCGAGGTGTATCCGAGGGTCAGCACGGCCGCCACGGCGATGCTGATGACCCACCGGATCCAGTCGATGCCGCCGGTGTCTCCCTTGTCGAGGAGCCCCTCCCACACCCAGTACCCGATCAGCGCGCCGATGATGCCGAGCACGACGGTGATGACCCACCCCATCGCCTGCTTTCCCGGAATCACGAGACGCGCCAGAACGCCGATGACCGCACCGAAGATGATGGTGCCGATGATGTTGCCGACCATGGCCCTTGTCCTCTCAACACGCAATTCATGGTGCGAGCGGAAGGTCACCGCTCATCTCGAACATAACCACCTGGACACCCGTTCGACAGGGCTTCGGCAAATCGTTGCCAAAAGGTTCATGCGGCGTACCGCTGTGAACCCCCTCGGTTCAGCGAATGCCCTGCCGTCGCAGGGCTACGGACACCGCTGCGGCCCGGGTGTCGACACCGAGCTTCGCGTAGATGTGGGCGAGATGGGTCTTGACCGTCGCCTCGCTGATGAAGAGGGCTTTGCCGAGCTCCTTGTTGGTCATGCCCTTGGCCAGCAGAGTCAGCAGTTCGGCCTCCCGCGGTGTGAGAGCCTCCTCGGGGCGCTGCATCTGCTGCAGTAGTCGCGAGGCGACGGGCGGCGACAGCACACTCTGGCCGGCGGCCGCGCCGCGCACGGCCGCGAAGATCTCCTGGGGCGTCGAATCCTTCAGGAGGTATCCGATGGCACCGGCATCGATGGCGCGCACCACGTCGGCATCCGTGTCGTACGTCGTGAACACCAGCACCGGCAGGTTCCGATCGACCTGCCGGATGCGGCGAATGGCCTCCACCCCGTCGATACCGGTGCCGAGGGCGAGATCCATCGTCACGAGCTGCGGCCGAATGTGCTCACGGCGTCGACCGCCTCCTCCCCCGTGCCCGCCTCGGCGATCACCTCGATGTCCGGCTGCGAGTCGAGTAGCGCTCGCAGTCCGGCGCGCACGACCACGTGGTCGTCGACCAGCAGCACGGTCACGGTCGTCATGCCGCGGTTCCTCGCGCGCACGGTATCTGAGCGGCCACCACGGTGCCCTCGCCCGGTGCGCTCTCGACGGTGAACGTGCCGCCCAGTTGCTCGACGCGACCGCGCATCGCGCGCAGGCCGTATCCGCCGCGCGCCGAAAGAGTTCCGGCGGGCGCGGGTTCGAAACCGGCGCCGTCGTCGAAGATGTCGAGCACGACGGCGTCCGGAAGATACGTCAACGTGACACCCACGGTCTCGGCGTGCGCGTGCCGGGCAATATTGGACACGGCGCTCTGGGTGATCCGCAGCAGCGCGTGCGTCACCTCCGCCGGAATCGCGATCGGAGTACCCACGATCCGGAGCTCCGCCCTCGGGTGGTGGGTACGCGCGGCAGCGAGCAGTGCCGCGTCGAGCGGCTGGGATTCAAGGTTGGGCGCCGCGAGATGGTGCACGAGACTGCGCGTTTCCGCCAGGTTCTCGCGCAAAGTTCCGGTCGCCACGCGGACGTCCTCGCGTGCCCGCGCCTCCGTCCGCGGATCTGCCTGTGCCCAGATCTGCTCGGCCGCCTCGAGCCGAAGCAGGCTGCTGGTCAGTCCCTGTGTCACGGTGTCGTGGATCTCGCGGGCCAGTCGTTCGCGTTCGGCGAGCATTCCCGCCTCCCGCTCGGTCTCCGCGAGCCGGGACCGGGTCTCCGCCACCTGGCGGAGCAGTCGCACCCGTTCCCGGCCGTCCCGCTCGATCTGGCTGTACGCCATGACGATCAGCGCTCCGGTACACAGCGGTCCGACCAGCACCGCCCACTCGCTGCGGCCGGAGAAGGTGAAGAACGCCAGCGACGTGAGCACGGCGAGAACCCCGACGACCGGGTACGCGATCCGGCTCGGGTACGCCCTCGTGCACAGGAAGAACATGGGAAACGCGCACCAGGCGAAACTCGGCGCGAGCCAGACGAGCACCGCCCACGTCGTCAGGACCGGCCACACCCACGGTTCCCATACGCCTTCCCGCCGTGCGACCACGGCGGTGACCGTGTACAACGCGGCGAGCGCGGCAATCAACGCGACCACTACGACGAACTGCCCGCTCACTCCGTGGTAGGTCAGATATCGCGCCGTCGACGTCGCGAGGAGGACGTAGAACGACACATGGATGGCGGTAGCGAGCGGGCCGCGCAGACCCGCGCCGTCCGACCTGTCCACTCCGTCCACAGGTGTCGTCACGTCGATTGATCCTACGGATCTGCCGTGGGTCGCGGATCAACCGTTCGGATGATCTGCCGGGGCCGGACGGATGAGTTCGGGAGCGCCGTCGGCCCGATGCGGTCACCGGCACCGCCGGGCCAGGCTGGTCAGGTCAGCTCGTCACTTCCCGAAAGGCCTTCCGATGCGCACCTTCCACCGCCTGCCCCGCATTCTGGCGATCACCGTCCCGCTCGCCGCGATCGTCGCCACCTCGGCGTGCGGCACGTCCGCGTCCGACGAGGCCAGTCCGGCGTCCACTCCGGTCGCGGCCGCCGCTGCGCCGGCCCCGATCGACGGTGTGGACGGCGTGGTGAGCCAGAACCGTCTCGGTATCGGCACTGCGCAGGCCGCCGCGCAGGCGGCGCTCGCGAAGTGCCAGGCCGACGGGCTCGGCTTCGTCACCGTGTCGGCGGTCGATCGCGCCGGCAACGTGCAGGCCATGTTGCGCGGGGACAACGCGGCTCAGCACACCGTGGAGGCGGCCCGCCAGAAGGCGTACACCGCTGCCGCGTTCGGCGCGAACACCAGTGATCTGAGCGAACGGGCCAAAGGCGACGGCGCGACGGTCGCCGACCTTCCCGGCACGTTGTTCCTCGCCGGCGGGGTGAGCGTGAAGTCGGCCGGCGGGTCGATCGCGGGTATCGGCGTCGGCGGCGCTCCCGACGGAATGCGGGATCAGGCGTGTGCGGCCGCCGGGCTCGACGCGATCGCCGGGGCGCTGGGGTGAAGAGCCGCCCCGTGTCGACGCCCGAACCGGAACGCGCGCTGTAGGGACTGAACGAGATTCTCGCGCTCACCCCCGTCGCGACGTTGCTGCGGACCAGGTGACGAGGCGGGTCAGGTGCGCCCGATCAGGTCGAGGGACTGCTCGCGCATCTCGACCTTGCGCACCTTGCCCGTCACGGTCATCGGGAACTCGTCGACGACGTGCACGTACTTCGGGATCTTGTAGTGGGCGAGCTTGCCGGTGCAGAATTCGCGTACCTTCGCCGCGTCCAGGGGTTCGGCACCGTCCTTCATCCGCACCCACACCATCAGTTCCTCGCCGTACTTCGCGTCCGGCACCCCGATGACCTGGGCATCGAGGATGTCCGGATGCGTGTACAGGAACTCCTCGATCTCGCGGGGATAGACGTTCTCGCCGCCGCGGATGACCATGTCCTTGATCCGCCCGGTGATCGCGACGTAGCCGTCGGAATCCATCACACCGATGTCGCCGGTGTGCATCCACCGTCCGGCGTCGATTGCTTCCGCGGTCTTCTCCGGGTTGTTCCAGTACCCGAGCATCACCGAGTAGCCCCGGGTACAGAGTTCACCCGGTGTGCCCCGCGGAACGGTCAATCCTGTTGCCGGATCGACGATCTTGACCTCGAGATGCGGACCGACGCGGCCGACCGTCGACACGCGCTGATCGATCGTGTCGTCCGACCGGGTCTGCAGCGACACCGGGGACGTCTCGGTCATGCCGTAACAGATGGAGACCTCGGCCATCCCCATCTGTTCGATGACCTGCTTCATCACCTCCACCGGGCAGGGTGATCCGGCCATGATTCCGGTCCGCAGGCTCGACAGGTCGAACGATGCGAAGTCCGGTTCGGCGAGTTCGGCGATGAACATCGTCGGCACCCCGTACAGCGACGTGCACTTCTCCGCTTCGACGGCCTGCAGCGTGGCTTTCGGGTCGAAGGAGGGCCCCGGAATGACCATGGTCGCGCCGTGACTCGTGCATGCCAGGTTGCCCATGACCATACCGAAGCAGTGGTAGAACGGCACCGGGATGCAGACGCGGTCGTTCTCCGTGTAGTGGCACAGCTCGCCGACGAAGTATCCGTTGTTCAGGATGTTGTGATGGCTGAGCGTCGCACCCTTGGGGAATCCGGTTGTCCCCGAGGTATATTGGATATTAATCGGGTCGTCCGAGGACAGGGCCGCCTGCGCGGCGGGCAGCAGGGACGGGTCGGCGGCGTGCGCAGCCATGCCGTCCGACGCCAGCTTGCTCCACTCGGCACTGCCGAGGAGCACCACCCTCTCGAGGTCGGGGCACTGCGGCCGGACCTCCTCGATCATGCCCGCGTAGTCGGAGGACTTGAACTCGGGCGCCGACACCAGCAGACGGATACCGGCCTGATCGAGCACGTACTTCAACTCGTGCGCCCGGTAAGCGGGGTTGATGTTGACGAGCACGGCGCCGATCTTGGCCGTCGCGAACTGGATCAGGGTCCACTCCGGGCAGTTCGGCGCCCAGATCCCCACCCGGTCGCCCTTCCCGATACCCCGCTTCAGCAACCCCACCGCCACGGCGTCGACGTCCCGCCTCAACTCCGCGTACGTCCACCGCCGCCCCGAGGGCCGGTCGACCAGGGCGTCACGATCGGCGTGGGCTGCCACCGTCCGGTCGAAGTTGTCTCCGATGGTGTCGCCGAGCATCGGGGCGTCCCACACGCCGTTGGTATAGCTGGGAAGCGGGGTTGTCATCACTCTTCCTCTCCAGGAGCCCGTTCGGGCACCTACGGGACGGGCGGACCCGGAGGCCCTTCCGCGGTCGAACTTACTCTTGGTTGATGTGATCCAGGGCATACTGCACGGCGAGGGGCGCCGATATCTGTGCGAAGTCCGGACACCCCTCGCCGGCTCTGTCAGAGCGCGTCGTCTTTCGTTTCCACCAGGGCCTTCGTGCACAGCAGGCTGACCACGCCGAGGACGGCGAGCATGACGCCGATCGCGGCGCTGCCGTACGCGGACGCCAGGGGTGCGGCGATCAGCGGCGGCACGGCGCCGCCGAGCACGCCGGCGAGGTTGTAGCCGAGGCCGGCGCCGGTGTAGCGGTAGCGCGTCTGGAACATTTCCGGAAGCAGAGCCCCGCAGGGGCCGTAGGCGATTCCGAAGATGGCGAGCGTGACCATCACGCCTATCGTGAACGCCACAGGTGAACCGGTGTCGAGCAGCGGGAACAGCGCGAGCGCCCACACGACGGCCAGTCCGCAGGAGATCATGATGACCCGCCGACGCCCGATCCGGTCCGAGTACAGAGCGGAGACGACGATCGTGAGTCCGAAGACTACGGCCGAGGCGATCCCGACCGTCAGCACGAACGGGCGGCTGAACCCGAGGGTCTTGGTGCCGTAGCTGGTGAGAAACGCTGTGCCCATGTAGAAGAACGCGAACAGCGTGGCGAGAGCGCCGGCCGAGAGGAGGATCTCCTTGGTCTGGTACCGCCAGGCGTCCATCAGCGGGAGGGTCCGCGGGGTCGCGTCGGCACGGTCGGCCTGCTGGGCCGCGCGGAACACCGGCGTCTCCTCGATCGCCAGCCGCATGTAGAGGCCGATGCCGACCAGGACGGCACTGAACAGGAAGGGAATCCGCCACCCGTATTCGAGGAAGACCTCGTTGGTGTCGCCGAGCAGGGTGCCGGTGACGAGGAACGTGGCGCTGGAGAGGATGAAGGCCACCGCGGGGCCGAGTTGCGGGAACATCGCGTAGAGGCCGCGCTTGCCCGGGGGTGCGTATTCCGCCGTCAGCAGCGTGGCGCCCGCCCACTCGCCGCCGACCGCGAATCCCTGACCGAAACGCAGCAGCACCAGCAGGATCGGGGCCGCGACCCCGATCGTCTCGGCACCGGGCAGCAGGCCGATCAGGAACGTCGAGACACCCATCAGGATGAGCGTGGAGATCAGAGTCTTCTTACGTCCGATCCGGTCACCGTAGTGGCCGAACAGCATGGCACCCACGGGCCTGGCGACGAACGCGACGGCGAAGGTCGCGAAGGAGGCGACGGTGCCGGCGGTGGAGCCGAGCGCGGGAAAGAACACCGTGGGGAACACCAGGGCTGCGGCGGTGCCGTAGATGAAGAAGTCGTAGAACTCGATGGTCGTGCCGATGCCGCTGGCGACGGCCACCTTGCGGACGCTGGTACCGCCCTGGCGCACCGGTGTGGGGGCGTGGGGGGCGCCCGCACCCGAGTTGGAGACTGTGGTCACTCGATTCCTCCGTGGTCCGTGGGGAACACCCTGGTGGGCGTATCCCGGATGAGAGGAAAAGTAGTGATCCGGCTCACTGTGTCACCACCCCCGGATAGGGGGGTGGTGACGCGTGTCACGTCACTCGGCGGTGCCGGACGCGCCGAGCAGCTCCTTGCGGAGTTCGGTCCACACGGTGGCGTACGAGTCGATCACGGGTTCCGAGATCCACTTCGACTCCCCCGCCGCGACTTTCGCGAGAGCGTCGGCGAACAGGTCCTGGTAGCGGGACAACCGGGGTACGAACGCCGACAGGTCGTCGAACACGACCGACGCCCGGCGGTCCAGGTCGGCCAGCTGATCGGCGTCGGCCGAATCGATCAGTCCGACGAACTCCTCGTGGAACGGCACGAAGCTCTCGTACACCTCCGCGATGGAGTCCTCGTCGATGGACACCCGCTCGGCGTCGAGCTGATCCTCGAGCTCCGAGTGTCCGGCCTCGGTGAGCCCGATCCGGCCGTCCGACACTTCCTGCGCCTTGCCCTGGGTCAGCAGCGCGTCGTAGGCGGCCTGCGCGGACGCGGCGCTCACACCGAGATGCTCGGCCAGAACGGCCGCGCTGACCTGCTCTTTCAACCGGACCGCCTGCAGCAGGGCCAACTCGTCCACATTGCCAGCGAAGGCCATAGATCTCTCCTCGTCACACCCCGTCCAGGGCGGTTCTCCGCAGGCCCGGTCGGACCTGCCGCCCTTTAGATAACACGACTACAGTTCGAGGATCTCCGAGGGGGCTGCGAGCGCATCCGCGCGGGAGGTGTCCTTCAACTCCACTCCGGACCGGCCCAGTTTCCTGGCGCCGGACACGAGACCCGCCACGACGCGGGCTGCGAGTTCGTAGCCGAGCCCCTCGGGCGGGTGGATGTTGGACACGCAGTTCCGGTCCGCGTCGGTGCGTCCGGGACGTGGGAGGTGCGTGAGGTAGACGCCGACGCTGTCGGCCACCGACAATCCGGGCCGCTCCCCGATCAGCAGGACGAGGGTCTGCACGCCCAGCGCCTGCGCGATGTGGTCTCCGAGCGCCACCCTGGCCTGGGTCGCGATCACCGGTGGCGCCAGCGAATACGTCCCGCCGAACTCGTCGACCAGAGCGGACAGCAGGGAGACCCCGTGATCGGTGAGCGCCCGGGGCGACAACCCGTCGGCGAGGACGAATCCCACCTCGGCCGTTCCCGCGGGTACCGCGGACAGGTCTGCCGGTGTGCGGCCCAGGTCGGGCCGACGCAGGTACTCGCTGCGGTCCGACGCCTGACTCGTGACGACCACGGGCCTGCCCAGGCCCACGGTCTCGACCTGTTCGGCCAGCGCCTCCGCGTCGAGCGGCTGGTGGACGGCGTCCCGTGCGGCGGCGTGCGCCGACCGGAACTCGAGGACGCGCTGCGTGGGCAGGGCGTCACCGGTGCGGCCGAGTCCGATACGCGCCTGCGTCGTGGCCCGCAGTTCCGCCCAGAAGTCGTGCACCACAGGATCGCTCATCGTGCCACCGTCAGCGCCCGCAGCGGCGACGCCGCGGCGTCGACCGGCAGGACCCGTCCCGCGTCGTCGACCATGCCGAGACGGCGCATCCAGTCCTCGAATTCCGGTGCCGGTCTGAGTCCGAGCACCTGACGTGCGTACAGCGCGTCGTGGAACGACAGACTCTGGTACCCGAGCATGACGTCGTCCGCGCCGGGTACCGCGATGACGAAGGCCGCGCCTGCCACCCCGAGCAGGGTGAGCAGCGTGTCCATGTCGTCCTGGTCGGCCTCGGCGTGATTGGTGTAGCAGACGTCGACACCCATCGGCAGGCCCAGGAGCTTTCCGCAGAAGTGATCCTCGAGCCCGGCCCGGATGATCTGCTTGCCGTCGTACAGGTACTCCGGACCGATGAACCCGACCACCGTGTTGATGAGCAGCGGTTCGAGATCACGGGCCACCGCGTACGCCCTGGTCTCGAGGGTCTGCTGGTCGACGGGCCTGCCACCCGTTCCGAGGTGGGCGCCCGCACTGAGCGCCGAACCCTGACCGGTTTCGAGATACATGACGTTGTCGCCGACGGTGCCGCGTTTCAGGGACCGGCCGGCCGCGTTGGCCTCACGGAGCAGCGAGATGTTCACGCCGAAACTGGAATTGGCGCCCTGAGTTCCGGCGATGGACTGGAACACGAGGTCGACGGGGACACCTTCCTCGATCAGGCCCATCGTGGTGGTCACGTGCGACAGCACGCACGACTGCGCCGGAATGTCGAAGCGCTGACGGATGTCGTCGAGCAAGTGGAGCAGTTCCGCCGTGGCGTGCGGCGAATCGGTGGCCGGGTTGATTCCGATGACGGCGTCACCGCAGCCGAGGAGCAGGCCGTCGAGCGTGGCGGCCGCGATTCCGCGCGGGTCGTCGGTGGGATGGTTCGGCTGCAGCCGGGTTCCCAGGTGTCCCGGTACGCCGAGCGTCGTCCGGAACCCCGCGGTGACGGTGACGGCCCGCGCGACCGCGATGAGGTCCTGGTTGCGCATGATCTTGCTGACCGCCGCGACCATCTCCGGGGTGAGCCCCGGGGCGACGCGGCGGAACGTCTCGGCCGCACCGTCCCGCGCCGCGACGTCCAGCAGCCAGTCGCGCAGGCCGCCGACGGTGAGATGGGAGATCTCGCCGAACGCGACCCGGTCGTGCGAGTCGATGATGAGCCTCGTGACCTCGTCGTCCTCGTAGGGAACGACGAGTTCGTTCAGAAACGTGCCGAGCGGGACGTCGGCCAGCGCCCACTGCGCGGCGGCGCGTTCGGCGTCGGAGGACGCCGCGCACCCGGCCAGTTCGTCTCCGCTGCGCAGCGGTGTCGCCTTGGCCATCAGGTCGACGAGACCGTCGAACGTGTACCCGGTTCCCGCGACTCCGTGACTGTAGGTGGTCATTCGAGTTCTTCCTCTGCCTTCGCAAGAACAGCAAACTCCTCGTCGGGCGAATTGGCAACGAGGTGATGGCGGCTGTACAGGCCGAAGTACGCCATGAAGGCCGCGAACGCGATCAGCGTCCAGAGTGCGGCGACCGGATCGACGAGGAAGGTGGCGATCACCGCGGCGGCCGCGATGACGAGCGCGAACGACGTGGTGACGATGCCGCCCGGGGTGCGGTACGGGCGCTTCATCTCCGGTTCACGCCTGCGGAGGACGATGTGGCTGACCATCATCAGCACGTAGCTGACGGCCGCGCCGAACACCGCCATGTTCAGCAGCATCGCGCCCTCACCGGTGAGCGACAGCACGAACCCGATGACACCCGGCACGATGAGGGCGAGCGTGGGCGCCTTCCGCGAATTGGTGATCGACAGACTCGTCGGGAGGTAGCCGGCGCGGGACAGCGCGAACGTCTGCCGCGAGTAGGCGTACATGATCGAGAAGAAACTGGCGACGAGGCCGGCCAGTCCGATGTAGTTGACGACCTTCGCCGCGGTTCCGTCACCGAGCGCTTCGACGAGCGGATTGCCGGACGTCGACAGGCTCTCGGCACCCAGCGCTCCGGTGGCAAGGAACAGGACAGTTGCCCCCGTGACGATGAGGATGAGCATGCTGATGATGATTCCGCGTGGCACGTTCCTCTCCGGCTCGCGGGCTTCCTCCGCGGCCAGCGGCACGCCTTCGACGGCGAGGAAGAACCAGATGGCGAACGGGACGGCCGCCCAGATTCCGAATGCGCCGAAGGGCAGGAAACTCGACGCGCCCACCGCATCGGTCGCGGCGATGTCGGTGAGGTTGCCCGCGTCGAACAGACCGATCGCGGAGACCGCGAAGATCACGAGACCGACCAGTGCGATCGCCGTGATGACGAACATGGCCTTGAGTGCCTCGCCGGCGCCGGTCAGATGGATTCCGATGAAGATGGCGTAGACCGCCAGGTACACCCACCACCCGTCGGTGATACCGAACAGGTTCAGTGACTCGACGTAGCTGCCGATGAAGGTCGCGATGGCGGCGGGCGCGATCGCGTATTCGATGAGAATGGCCGTGCCGGTGGCGAATCCGCCCCACGGCCCGAGTGCGCGCCGCGCGAACGTGTAACCGCCGCCTGCGGCGGGCAGGGCGGACGACATCTCGGCCATACCCAGCACCATGGCCAGGTACATGCCCGCGATGACGACACCGGCGATCAGCAGGCCGCCGAATCCGCCCTCGGCCAGTCCGTTGTTCCATCCGGCGTAGTCGCCGGAGATCACGTAGCTGACACCGAGGCCGGCGAGCAGCACCCAGCCCGCCGAACCCTTGCGGAGCGTGCGTTTTTCCAGATAGCTGCTGTCTTCCGAGTGGAAATCGGCAGCATCGTGATGTTGACCGGTTCCGGAATTCTTGGATGGTTCTACGAGTGACATTCCGTCCCCTACGTCGATCCGAATGGTGCCTCGCCCGCACCGCTCGGGGAGCGGAATCGAACGGCCGAGGCCAATGGTGAACGAGTTGTGTACACGTCGTGTCAGCAGAACGTGACCGCGACGTAAAAACCTGGGTCGTAGCGCGCTTCGGGTGCTACGGGACCGGGCGGCGGGCGGGCACGGGACATGCGTCGACGGCTTCGGCGACCACTTGCGGTTCGGGGGACGGCGCGGGCCTCCAGCCCTGCTCCCACTGCTGGCCCACGATGACCTCCTCCGCGGCGAGGCTGGCGTTCTCCTCCGGGGTAAAGGCACGTGCACGACTGAGAAAGCGCATGCCTTCGGGACTTTCCAGGCTGAATCCCGATCCGCGACCGGGCACCACGTCGAGCACCAGCTGAGTGTGCTTCCACGCCTCGAACTGCGAACCGGAGATCCACACGGGCACGGCATCGGCACCCTCGGCCCGGGTGGACGGGGTCTCCCCGACACCGAGACGCAGGTCGAGGACGCCGAGCAGCACGTCGCGGTCGCCGACGATGAATTCACCGTCGGGGTAACACATCGGCGCGGAGCCGTCGCAGCACCCGCCGGACTGATGCATCATCAGCGCCCCGTGGGTACCGCCGAGGCGGCGGAGAAGCTCCACCGCCCCGGCGGTTGCCTTCAGGCGCTGAGGCGCCCGGGCTGCGTCCATCAGAAGAAGCCCTGAGCCTTCTGGGCGTAGCTGACCAGCAGGTTCTTCGTCTGCTGGTAGTGCTCGAGCATCATCAGGTGGTTCTCGCGGCCGATGCCGGACTGCTTGTAGCCACCGAACGCGGCGTGCGCGGGGTACTGGTGGTACGTGTTGGTCCACACGCGGCCGGCCTGGATGTCACGTCCGGCCCGGTAGGCGACGCCACCGTCCCGCGACCACACGCCGGCGCCGAGGCCGTACAGCGTGTCATTGGCGATCTCGATCGCCTGGTCGTAGTCCTTGAACGACGTGACGGAGACGACGGGACCGAAGATCTCCTCCTGGAAGATCCGCATCTTGTTCTGACCGGTGAAGATCGTCGGCTGCACGTAGTAGCCGCCGGACAGATCGCCGCCGAGTTCGGCGCGCTCACCGCCGGTGACGACCTTGGCGCCTTCGCCCTTGCCGATCTCGATGTACGACAGGATCTTCTCGAGCTGATCGTTCGAGGCCTGCGCGCCGATCATCGTGTCGGTGTCGAGCGGGTCGCCCTGGCGGACGGCCTTGGTGCGGATGGCCGCCATCGCGAGGAACTCGTCGAAGATGTCCTCCTGGATCAGCGAACGCGACGGGCAGGTGCACACCTCGCCCTGGTTGAGGGCGAACATGGTGAAGCCCTCGAGCGCCTTGTCCTGGTAGTCGTCGTTGGAGGACAGAACGTCGGAGAAGAAGATGTTGGGGCTCTTGCCACCGAGTTCGAGGGTGACCGGGATCAGGTTCTGCGACGCGTACTGCATGATGAGCCGACCCGTGGTGGTCTCACCGGTGAACGCGATCTTCCGGATCCGCGGGCTCGAGGCGAGCGGCTTGCCCGCCTCCACACCGAAGCCGTTGACGATGTTCAGCACACCGGCGGGCAGCAGGTCGCCGATGACGGAGATCAGGTGCAGGATCGACGCCGGGGTCTGCTCGGCCGGCTTGAGAACGACCGCGTTGCCCGCGGCGAGTGCGGGAGCGAGCTTCCACACGGCCATGAGAATCGGGAAGTTCCAGGGGATGATCTGGCCGACGACGCCGAGCGGCTCGTGGAAGTGGTAGGCGACGGTGTCGGAGTCGATCTCCGACAGTGCGCCTTCCTGCGCCCGGATCGCGCCGGCGAAGTAGCGGAAGTGGTCGATGGCCAACGGAATGTCGGCGTTCAGGGTCTCGCGGATCGGCTTGCCGTTGTCCCAGGACTCGGCGAGCGCGATGGACTCGAGGTTCTCCTCGATGCGGTCCGCGATCTTGTTCAGGATGATGGCGCGCTCGGCCACCGACGTCTTACCCCAGGCCGGAGCCGCAGCGTGTGCGGCGTCGAGCGCAAGTTCGATGTCCTCGGACGTCGAACGCGCGACCTCACAGAACGGCTGCCCGGTGACGGGTGTCGGATTCTCGAAGTACTGGCCCTTGACGGGCGCAACCCACTGGCCGCCGATCCAGTTGTCGTAACGCGATTGGAAGGACATGACGGCGTCCGGCGAACCCGGGCGGGCATACACGGTCATCGATAACTCCCTGGTGTCGTGAAACTCGGGTGGAACTGGGTGTGACTCACAACACTAGGGACCGTACCGTTGCAACTACGTTGCGTACTGCTGATCGAACAGATCGATCCTGGACTTGACCTGGGAATACAGGGGCGAACGCGGGTCGAGGCCTGCCAGATACGCCTCCCATGCGGCGACGTCCTCGCGGCCGTGGACGGACGTGGTCCATTTGGCGAGCAACCGTTGATCACCCTCGCGCAGCAGCGCCGCCTGGACGCGTGCCCGCAACTCGTCGCGAAGATCCTCGACCCCGGGCGCCTCCGACCCGGGAAGGACCGGTCCCGAGTAGACGTCGAGGGCGGCGGCGAGCTCGCCGCGATCCAGGGCTCCGCGGACCTGCCGGACGTCCGACGTCAATTCGGCGAGCAGCCGATAGGGCCGCGAACCGAGGTTTGCGGGACCGAAAACCTTACGCAGGCGCGACATCTCGGCACGGATCGTGACGGCGTCGAGTTCGTTCTCGTCGAGCAGCACCGCGAGGCGGTCGGAACTCAGGCCTTCGGGGTGCTCCGCCAGGAGCAGGAGAATCTCCGCGTGCCGCTGCGACAGCGGGATGCGTTCGGGCCCACGAACCAGAGTCGGCCGTCCCGATCCCAGCACCTCCAACCGCAGTACCGTCTCGACGAGCGGGTGCGGTGAACGCAGCTGGTGCAGTCGCAACTCCGCCTCGGCGGCCGCGACGGTCGCCCTGATCAGCGAGAGCACCTCGGGCACCGCCACCCGCGGACCACCGGTGATGTCGATCGCCCCGACGATCAGCCCGGTCGCGGGGTCGTGGACGGGCGCCGCCGAACAACTCCAGTCGTGCACCGAGCGGCTGAAATGCTCGGCACCGAAGATCTGCACACAATGGTCGAGCGCCAGCGCGGTACCCGGGGCGTTGGTGCCGACGGTGTCCTCACTCCAGTCGGCGCCCTCGACGAAGTTCATCTCCAGTGCGCGGTCCTTGGCGGACGAATCGCCCTCGACCCACAGCAGCTGGCCCTTCTCGTCCGTGATGGCCACGAGCAGCCCCGTGTCGGCGGCGTCCTCGACGAGAAGCTTGCGGACCACCGGGCGGATGATCGACATCGGGTGCGACGCCCGGTACGTGGCGAGATCCGCGGCCGCCAGATCGACCGCGCGGGCCGACCCGTCCGGGTTCACTCCCTTGCTGGTGCTGCGCATCCACGAGTCGAGGATGACGGAACGGACGGAATTTCCCTCACCGTCCGGGGCACGACCGGAGGGTGCGTGACGCTCGACGAACAACTGATGCGCCGACGACACCCTGCGTGCCAGCATCGCGACGTCGTCTCCCGGGCGCACGGCGACCCACGGATTGCCCCCTGTGGGCGGTTGACTTTGCATCGAACTCCTCCACGGCGTCTCTGCCTACTGTAACCCACATCACACGGGCCCGTGTCGCCCCCTCGGTCACTCCCCCAGGAAGGTACTGACGCGCTCGGCGACCATCACCGCCGTGGCGTGCGGCCCACGGCTCGGGACCACCGGGAACACCGAGGTGTCGGCGATGGTCAGCCCTTCAATTCCGCGGACGTTGCACCACTCGTCCACCACCGCCCCCTCGTCGTCGCGTCCGCCCATCCGGCAACTGCCGCACAGGTGCAGCGACGTCCCCAGATGCGCGAGCACCGAGCGGTCGGACACCTCCTCCGACAGCGGCACGACGAACGGACCGAGCTCCGGCGAACACAGCAGTTCCAGTGCGATGGCCTGCCCCTCGCGCAGCGCCCGGCGGTCGGCGGCCGATTGCGCGTAGCGGTATTCGATTCGGGGACGGTCCCGGCGGTGCCGCGACGTGAGCCGGATGTCGCCCCGGCTGTCCGTCACCATGAGCCCGATCCCGAGGACCGGGTCGGGCTGCCCGGATCCGGGGACGAGCACGTCGAACGGCGCCGTGTACGGACGGATCTCGAGGTCGCCGACATTCAGCACCGTTTCGACGACCGGACTGGTGTCGCTGCGACGGAGCGTGTCCCGGATACGGTACGGCAGAGCCACTTCGGGGTGGTCGCTGAAGTCGCTGCCGACCCCGGGCGCGTCGAGTATGACAGGAATGTCGTTGTCTTTCAGGTGTTCTTCCGGACCAATTCCCGAAAGCATCAGCAGCACCGGGGTTTCGACGGGACCTGCCGCCAGCACGACCCGACCGGTGCGGACCGTGCGCCGCACGCCGTCCGACTCCACCTCCACTCCGATGGTCTCGTTACCGGAGAACAGGATTCGGATGACGTCGGAATTCGCTTCGACCGTCAGATTGGGCCGCTCCCACGCCGGCAGCAGGTACGCCACCGCCGTGCTGACACGGCGGCCGCCGTCGACATTCAGGGGCACCGGACCGATCCCGCCGACGCCTGCACCGTTCTTGTCCGGTTCCTCGGGATGTCCCGCGCCGAGGGCCGCGGCGCGGAATGCCGCACTGATCTCGCTCAGCCGTTCGGCGGGCTGCCTGCGAACGGGCATCGGCCCGGTCGTGCCGTGCCGGGAATCGTCGAAGTCGGCGTCACGCTCGAGCGCCCGGAAGACGGGCAGCACGTTCTCGTACGACCACGACGCGGGCCAGTGCCGGAAATCCGCTTCCGTCCCACGGACGAAGTAGGCGCCGTTGACGGCGCCCGAACCGCCGAGGACGTGCCCACGCACCATGGCCGAGGGAACGCTCGGTGCCAACTCCACGCCGTACGTCTCCGCGAACGCGCTGCCCGGACCGACCGGCAGTGTCCGGTAGTCGAGCACGGGACAGTCGGCCACCGACCGGTAGCCGGGTCCGGACTCGAGGAGCAGGACCGATCGTCCGGGATGCTCGCTGAGCCGAGCGGCCACCACACATCCGCTCGAACCGCCGCCGACGACTACGACGTCGGCGGCGCGAATCGGATCGGCCACTACGACTTCAACCGGGGCTTCAATGCGTCGAGGTCGCGGGCGGTGATGGCGCCCTTCCAGAGCCCGGCGCCGTACGCGACGTCGTCGATCCGCTTGAACACCGTGTGCCGCACGGGTCCCAGCCCTCCGGGCTCCCGGTGAGTCACCCAGTCGGCGACGCCCTCGGCGACGGCGATCGCGAGCGCGATGCGGCGAATCCGTTTCGAGAGCAGCACCGCCAGCAGGGTGATGGGCCAGTAGTGACGACACATTGCGGACGCCAGCTGCCAGGCACCGCCGGCGAAGCCCTGCGCCGCGAGGATCGCGGCGATGCGGGTCGGCTGGTCGAGGCCCGTGAACATGCGGCGCAGGCGCAGCACCATCATCGCGACTGTGGCGACGGCGCCGAGCAGGCCCAGCCGGGTGCACGTGGCGGCGGCGAGGCACGCGAAGAACGTCCACGGCGACATCGACAGCGGGGGAACCATGCCCGAGTGCCTCGCCGCCAGCGGCGCCGCACCGGTGCCGTAGAACAGCTTGCGGTCGAACCACTTTCCGAACGTCACACGGTGATCGTGCGCAACGTGGGCCACGGGCTCGTATCGCAGTCGCCAGCCGGACTCCTGGAGTCGCCAGCACAGGTCGACATCCTCCGCCACGTGCATGGACTCGTCGAAGCCGCCGAACTCGTCGAGCACCTCGCGACGGGCGATCATCGCAGCGCTCGGGACGTATGACACCGGGCCGCCGGACTGGACCGCGGACTCCTTGCGTCCGAGGTCGAGGGAGGAGCGGGCGTGCTCGTACCGCGCGAGTGTGCTCGCCTCGGGTTCGAGCGCCACGATCCTCGGAGCGACGAGTGCGACGGCGGGATCGCTGAAGTGGCCGAGCATGACCTCGATCCAGCCGGTGCGCGGCAGGACGTCGGAATCGAGAAACGCCACGAACGGAGTTGCGGCGTAACGCAGACCGGTGTTCCGGGCAGCGGCCGGCCCCTTGGCAGTCTCGTGGCGCAGGACGGTGACGTGGCCACCACACCCGTTCTGCAGCGCGGGGGCGACGATCGGGACGTCGGAGCCGTCGTCGACGACGACAACCTCGAGTCCGCGGAGCGAGGCCAGCACCCGATGCAGCCCGGACGCGTTGTTCTTCACCGGAATGACAACGGTGACATCCCGGGGGGACGGAGTACTCATGGGGCGCGGGTTGGCGACCCCCGAATCGAGGAGGCGGCGTGCGACGACCGCGGACTGCGGATCGACGACCTCGAGGTAGCCGTCTCCGATCATGGCCGCCGCGGTGGGCGCCAGCTTCAGCATCCGAGTCGGCGAACCGCCGATCAACACTCGACCTCCGGAATATGCGCGTACCTTGGGGTCGATTCGGATCCCGAATCCATCGGGAAGTCGAGCTTGGCGCATCAGTCGATCGTATGCGGATCGGAGAGCGCTGGCAGGGCATGCTGGAAATTAGTCGCGTGGGCATGCCGGAAATCCGCCCTCGGCAACTCGAGGACGCCCGTGCGGGTCATCGGAGCCTCCCATCGGCGCCCGGTTCCCACCGGAGCCTTCCATCGGGGCCCGGTTCCCACCGGGCCAGTGCCTTGGTGACTGTGTGGACGAGTACGCCGAAGATCTGCGCCCCCTCCGCGGCCGTTGCGCCCGTCGGGTCACCGAGCACGCCGTTGGCCGACACGGCGACCATACCGCCTTCGCGCAGTCTTGGCATCAACCTCGCAACAGGTTCCGTATTACCGACTTCAGCCCTGGACAACCTCACCCGACCAGGTGAAAGGTGTAGCAACAAGGACGTTTCCGTACGCCCGGCATGGGCGTCCGCCCCGGGAACCGCACACGGCACCCAGGCCACATCGCGAGCCTCGTACCGAAGCAAGGCGACAGCCTTGACCAATGCGGGCCCGTTTCCGCCGTGCCCGTTGACGAACAGCACACGGTCGGCCCACCGGCACGCGGACCTGCCGTACTCGACCAACACGGCCTCCAGCGCCTCAGCCCCGAGCGACACGGTCCCGGGAAACCCCTCGTGCTCGCCACTGGCGCCGTAGGCGATCGGGGGTGCCACCAGCACGTGCGGCAGCGCGCGGGACACGGCGTCGGCGATGGCGGTATCGGTGTCGAGCGGCAGATGCGGTCCGTGCTGCTCGAGCGAGCCGACCGGGACGACGACCGTCGACACACGGGATGCGAGTTCGGGCCACACCGCGTCGTCGAGGTGTCCGGAATGGGGCATCCCCCGATGCTAGGCGACGCGGAACCGGCTGCTGCTCGCACTAGAGCGCGAGCGCCACCCGCTCCCCCTCGATGACGGCGGAATGCGCGCGGCGCGGAGCCAGGGCGTCGCCGATGCGATGAACCTCGATACCGCTGTCGGCCAGCTCTTTCCAGAGCCCGTCCTCCGGCTGCTGATGCGCCGAGGAGACCACCCAGTCGACGGTGAGTTGCCGCGGCTCACCGGTCGGGTGATGCAGGAGCGTGACCTCGAGCCGCCCGCCGTCGACGACGTCGCACCCGGTCGGCACCACGTCCGTCACCTGCGTGATGCCCTTGCCGTGCGCCCGCCGGTTCCATCCCTCGAGGTCCAGCGTGATGCCCAGGTCCTGGCCGACGATCATCCCCGGAGTGCAGATCGTGACGGCACACCCGTCGTCGGCGACGAACTCCGCGACGGACGTGCCCTGATGAAATCCCAGTTCGTCGACCACCAGCACCGTCCCGGACGGACACGCGCGACCCTCCAGCACGTCCCGCACGTCCACCACCCGCCCCGACGCACCCGCCCAGTGCGGACGGCGCGGACGTGCCCCGGTCGCGAGCACCACCACGTCGGGACGTCCCCGCACCAGGGTCTCGGCGGTCGCGTCGGTGCCCGTCCGCACGTCCACACCGCGCCGAACGCATTCCGATTCCAGATCGACGACGAGGTCGAGGAACTCGCGGCGACCCGGGACGACGGCGGCCGTCCGGACCTGGCCGCCGAGAACAGTCGCGCGTTCGAACAGCGTCACGTCGTGGCCCCGCTGCGCCGCGGTCGCCGCGGCCTTCAACCCGGCCGGTCCACCGCCGACCACGAAGACCCGCCTGCCGCGAACGGTCGGTTCGGGCAGCGGGACCGCTTCCCTGCCCGCGCGCGGGTTGACAACGCATCCGAGCCACCGGCCCAGCCCCATGCGTCCGATGCATTCCTGATTGCACGCCAGGCACGTTCGGATGTTTCCCTCTTCGCCGGCCAGGGCTTTCGCCGCGAAGTCCGGGTCCGCGATCTGGCCGCGCACCACCCCGATCAGGTCGCAGTGTCCCTCGTGCAGAGCCTGGTCGGCCTGGTGCGGATCCGAGAATCGGCCGACACCGACCACGGGAAGACCGACCCGTCGCCGGATGGCGTTCGGGACGAACAGCGCGTACCCGCGAGGGACGGCCATGGACGCCTCGATCATGTGGAGCGTCTCGGTGGCCATGCCGATGGACGTGTTGATGTAGTCGACCCGGCCGTCCGCCTCCACCAGAGCGGCCACCTCCACCGCCTCGTCGAGGCGGACTCCACCGTCGAACAGATCCTCCCCCGCGAGTCTCACCCCGAGTGCGCGGTCCGGACCGATCGCGGCACGCACGGCCTCGACGACCTCGAGGAGGAACCGGGCACGGTTCTCCAGCGACCCTCCGTACCGGTCCGTGCGCTGGTTCGTGGCGGGGGCCAGGAAACTGCGCACCAGCGACGAGTGGGAGCACTGCAGTTCGATCCCGTCGAATCCGCCTCGGACACAGTGCTCGGCCACGCGCGCGTACCCGTCGACGAGGGTCCGGATCTCCCGCCGATCGACCGCCTTGGGAACTTCACGGAACAGTGGGTCGGGGACGGCGCTCGGCGCCCACAGCGGCCGCCGCGAGTACATGCTCGATCCCTGGCCGCCGTTGTGGTTGACCTGAGCCAGGATCGGGACACCGTGCTCGTGGACCGCGTCGGTGATCCGCCGGTACCCCGGGACGACCTCCGGCCGGTAGCCGGCAATCACCTTCTCGTACGGCCAGTCCCCCGGATGGGTGGCGTGCTCCTCGGAGATAATCAGGCCCGCACCGCCCTTCGCGCGCGCCGCATAGTAGGCGGCGTGCTGCGCGGTGGGCAGGCCGTCGACGGCGTACCCCGTGAGGTGCGCGGAGAAGACCACCCGATTGCGCAGGGTCAGCGGCCCCAGGCGCAATCGGGTGAACAGGTGGCGGTACGCGGAGGTGCTCACACCTTGGTGTTGCCCATGTCGACGGCGACCTGACTGCCCGTGACCCTCCGCGAACCGTCGCCGGCAAGCCACAGCACCGCGTCGGTGATGTCGTCGGTGTCGGCCAGCGGGTGGTCGGTGAGGATGGTGCCGAAGCTCGACAGATAGTGCGGGTGCTTCTCGAGTATCACGAGGCTGCCCGGATCGGTGCCCATCGGAGTCTTCACCCCGTACGGATGAATGGAGTTGACCCGGATGCCGTATTCGCCCAGTTCCTTCGCCGCGGTCTGGGTGAGTCCGACGAGCCCGAACTTGGAGGCGGCGTAATTCGCCTGCCCCGGAAGCGGCTTGATACCCGCGACGGAGCTGATCACGATGATCGAACCCCCGCGACCTCCCTCGATCAGCGCCGGGACCGCAGCCTTCAGCGTCTTCCACGCGCCGGTGAGGTTCACGTCGATCAGCGTCTCCCACTGCTCGTCGGGCATCTCCCAGAAGCGGCTCCAATTGCAGATCCCGGCGTTCGCGATCACGATGTCCAGCCGGCCGAACTGTTCGACTCCCCGGTCGACGACAGCCTTCAGTTGCGCACTGTCCCGCACGTCCGCCTGCTCGGCGAGAATCTTGCCGCCCTCGGATTCCACGAGCCGCACCGTCTCGGCCAGGGCGTCCGGCGTCGCAGGCTCGTAGCTGTTGTACTCCGACACCGGCCCGCAGATGTCCACGGCGATGATCGCCGCACCTTCCCGCGCCAACCGCACCGCGTGCGTCCGCCCCTGCCCACGGGCAGCCCCGGTGATGAACGCGACCTTGTCGTCGAACTGTCCCATGAAATGTCCTATCTCTCGTTGACGAGGGTGAACGGATGGTGGTCGAACTCGTTCTGTCCGTGTGCGGTCCAGGTCAGCGCCTCGGCGCGACCCTCACGGACCGCCTCGAGCAGTGTGCGGGGTGCCACGCAGTCGCCGACCCGCACCGCATCCGTGTGCGACGAGCCGAGGGTGTCCTCGGGAAGGCGATGCGAGCAGTCGATGAGCACGGCGCACGGCACCACCGACTCTTCGGCGGTGTACCGGTTTCGTAGGCGCACACCTTCGTCGCCGATCGACACGATGCGGCTGTCGAGGTGGCGCGTCACCCCGGCTCGTTGCAGACGGGTGTTGGCGTCGGCCAGGTCCCCGGTCATGCCGAGTCGTGAGCCGGCAACGGAATCCTGGGTCACGATGCTCACCTCCCGGCCCCGCGCCGCGAGCCATTCGGCGACTGCCACGCCGACCGGTCCGCCGACCGGGTCGAAGACGACGTGCGGCCCTTCCGTCGACGCGTCGGCGTCCAGCAGGTCCGCGACGCCGACACACCGGACGCTCCCCTCGACCGGGAACGGCAACGCGCGAGGCCTGCTGCCGGTCGCGAGGATCATCCTCGTGCCCTCACCTTCCGCGGCGTCGAGTTCGGCGTCCGAGACAGCGGTACCGAGACGGAATTCGACTCCGAGCCTGCGGCATTCGTCCTCGAGCCAGTCGGCCAACGCCGTGAGGTGCGGCGCACCCGCGGCGGCCCGGAGAATCCCGCCGAGCCGGGCCGACGCGTCCGCCACGGTCACGCTGTGACCGTTGAGGGCCAGCACTCGCGCCGCTTCGAGACCGGCCGGACCGCCGCCGACCACCAGCACCGCGCCCGTGGCCCCACCAGTGCTGTCCTCGGCAGGATCGACGGTCTCGTGTCCGGCCGTCGGATTACCGACACAGGTGACGACCGGATTGCGGGGGTCGAGCACCTGGCACGTCTGATTGCACAGGACGCACGGCCGCGGCACCGCACCGCGACGGATCTTGACGACGAGGTCGGGGTCGGCGATCTGGGCGCGCGTCATCTCGACGACGTCGGCGACACCCTCGTCGAGCGCCCGCCGGGCATCGGCCGGATCGACGACGCTGCCCTGCAGAACGACCGGGACCATGCCTGCGACGGCAACGCGGATGTCCCGGCAGAGTTCGGTGTTGAACGCGGGTTGCCGATGAAAGTCGGGGCGGTAGGCGTTCGGCGTCATCGGCCCGCCCCGGACCACCACGAGCAGGTCGAGAGCCCCGGCGAGTTCCCGTGCGTGCCCGACGGCGATCGACGGCGTGATCCCCGCCCAGGACGTCGCCTCGTCGCAGCTCAGGCGCAGGGACAGGACCCGGCCGGGACCCAACTCGTCGCGGACGGCTGCGAGGACCTCGCGGGTGAGGCGCAGCGGGTCGGCGCCGTATCCGTCTTCGCGCATGTTGGTGAGGTTCGAATGGAACTGTCGCAGCAGCCCTCTCGGTCCGGCGTCGAGCTCGACACCGTCCACGTTCGCGGACACGGCCGCGGATGCCGCGGCACGGAAGCCCTCGACGAGCCCGTCGATCTCCGCCTGCCCCATCTGCATCGGCATCTCACGGGAGATCACGTCGGCAATCCCCGACGGTCCCCACAGCACCGCCTGCGAATACGCACTCGACCCCTGCAGTCCGGTGTGCCCCAGCCCCGCCAGCACCAGCGTGCCGTGCGGACGGCACGCCGCGACCACGTCCCGCCAGCCGCCGACGCAGTCGGACGCCAGCGGCGCGCGCTCGTACGGCCAGTCGGAGGCATGAACCGACGCCACCTCGGTGACGACGATCCCCGCGCCACCACGCGCCCGACGTTCGTAGTACGCGACGTGCCGCGGTGAAAGCGTTCTTCCCGCACCGAGATTGGTGGTATGCGGACCCAGAAGCACCCTGGACCGGGCGTGGCGTCCGGCCAGGGTGATCGGGTCTGTCAATTGCGCAGACATCTACGCCGTTCGTCGGTCAGGATTCGGCGCCGAGCACACGGGCGAATCCGGGCGGGATCACGACGTCGGACGGCGTGAGGTCGTGGATGGACGAATGACCCAGCCCGAGCAGTGCCGAGTCGATACCGCCACGGAGGACGTCGAGGACGTTCTCGACGCCGGCCTGACCGTTCGCCGAGAGGCCCCACAGGTACGCGCGGCCGATCATCACCGCCCGCGCACCGAGCGCGACGGCCTTCACGACGTCGCTGCCACGGCGGATACCGCCGTCGAGAAGCACCTCGACCTGGTCGCCGACGGCCTCCGCGATGGCGGGCAGCGCTCGAATCGGCGCCGGAGTGCCGTCGAGGTTGTTGCCGCCGTGATTCGACACGGAGATGGCGGTCACCCCGGCATCGACGGCGCGCTTCGCGTCGTCGACCCGCATGACACCCTTGAGCATGAACGGCCCGCCCCACTGCTCGCGCAGCCACGCGATGTCGTCCCACGTCGGCAACGGCGTCTGCATCCACTCGCCGTAGGCACCGAAGAACGTGGGCGGTTCCTGACCGGGCTGCGCCAGGTTCGGGGTGGTCAGATCCGGGATCTTGCGGGTCTTCGCGAACTCGTACAACCACTTCGGACGGCTGATGCCCTCGGGGGCGAACTGGAGCATCGCCTTGAGGTCCATCTTCTCGGGGATGGCCGGGCTGCCCCAGTCGCGTCCGTACGAGAACGACCAGTCGGTGGTGATGATCAGTCCGGTCGCCCCGGCGGCACGGGCGCGTTCCATCCGCTGGATCAACACGTCCCGGGTACCGACCCAGTACATCTGGAAGAACGTCTGAGGATTGGCCGCCGTGACCTCCTCGATCGACTTGCTCGCGAACGAACTCAGACCGATCGCCGTTCCGCGTGCCGCCGCCGCGCGGGCGACCGCGACCTCACCGTCGGGATGCACCGCCTGCACACCGGTCGGGGAGATCACGACGGGCAGCGAAATCGGCTGTCCCATCACGGTCGTGGACAGCTCACGCTTGTCGGACAGACCGACCACGTGGGGGGCGAACCCCAGCTCGGCGAACGCCGCGATGTTGTCGTCGACCGTCACGCCCCGCTCGGAACCGGCGATCAGCGCCGCGTACACCGACTTCGGCAGGCGCTTCTTCGCGCGACGCTGAGCCTCCGCCACCGTCTCGAAGAACGGATTCTTACCCATGGCAATACCTCTCGTACCTGGCAGACGACTTACGTCTGGTCCATGCCCGCAAGCGGGTTCTCGTCACAAATCTTGGCCGGCGGACGCACCATCAGCGTCAGCGGAACCGGCGCCCGCGGAGTCCGGCGCTGGCCGGTGCGGGAGTGGTCGACACTGGATTTCGGGATCTCCCCCGCGGCAGCCAACGCCAGTTCGCCGTTGCCGATCACACATTCGGGGTCCGGGCCGTCCATCGGCAGCCCGGTGAAGAACTTCGCGGCCATGCATCCGCCGCGGCAGGAGTCGTAGTGGTTGCACTTGCTGCACGCGCCGCCGGTCTGCGGGGACCGCAGCTCCTGGAACAGCTCCGACGTCTGCCACACCTTCTGGAAACCGCCGTCCGCCACGATGTTTCCCGCAAGGAACTGCTCGTGGATCGCGAACGGGCAGGCGTAGACATCGCCGATCGGGTCGATCAGGCACACCACCCGTCCGGCGCCGCACAGGTTCAGACCGGGCAACGCATCGCCGTAGGCGGACAGATGGAAGAAAGAGTCTCCGGTGAGCACGCCCTCGCCATTGGCGACCAGCCAGTTGTACAGCTCACGCTGCTGCGCCTGCGTGGGATGCAGTTCGTCCCACACGTCCGCGCCACGCCCCGACGGTCGCAGCCGGGTGATACGCAGGGTGGCGCCGTACTTGTCGGCCAGGGCCTTGAAGTCGTCGAGCTGGGACACGTTGTGCCGGGTGACCACCACGGAGATCTTGGCGTCCTTGAAACCAGCCTCGGACAGATTCTCGAGTGCCCGCACCGCCATCGCGAACGAACCCGGACCACGGACGGCGTCGTTGACCTCGGCCGTCGCACCGTCGAGGGAGATCTGCACGTCGACGTAGTCGCTGGCCGCGAGCCGGGCGGCGACCTTCTTGTCGATCTTCACCCCGTTCGTGGAGAACTTCACCCCCACCTGGTGGGCGGTCGCGTAATCGACCAGCTCCCAGAAGTCCGAGCGAACCGTCGGCTCACCGCCGCCGATGTTCACGTAGAAGACCTGCATACGCTGCAGTTCGTCGATGATCGACTTGCACTGCTCGGTGCTCAACTCCCGCGGGTCACGCCGGCCGGAGGAGGACAGACAGTGCACACACGACAGGTTGCACGCGTAGGTCAACTCCCAGGTGAGGCAGATCGGGGCGTCGAGACCGAGTTCGAACTGGTCGACGAGGCGGCCGACCGGGGCGGAAGGCCTTTCGAGCATGGAGGTCATGGGCTGTGTCCTCTGGTCGGGTGGAGAGAGCTGGTCAGGCGGGGACGATCATGTGCGACTCGGCCAACGTGCCGAGCGCGCGCGCATACTGCGCGGCAGTGTCGTCCCCGATACCCTGCGCCCGCAGTGCGGACCGGGCGTCGGCGTGTGAGGGAAGCGCTTCGACCACCGCGACGATCGTGCGGTTCTTCAGGAACGACAACTTGCGCGTCCCGAAGTGGTAGAGCAGCGCCCCGAAAGGTTCGGGACGCAGCGCCACCTGCGGATGAAGCTTCCAGCCCACATCGAGATCGATACCGGCGTTGCCGGCCACTGAAGCAGAAGCTGGAGCGGACATGATCAGTACACGCCGCACATGCCGTCGATCGAGACCTCTTCCACCAGGGATTCCTCGACCAAGTCGTTTTCCAGCACGTTGTTGTCGCGATCCGACATGATTTCCTCCTACTGTTCGGTGATACGGCGCGAGCCGGAGGGATGTTCCCCGTCATAGGAGACCGTCCCTGTGACTCGCCTCACCACTGTAATGGCATCGAGTGCAGAATGACAGATCAGGAGGGGACGAAGATTGAGAAGTCGTCGAAAACCATCCAGTCGGATAGGGCGACGCCCGTCCACGACGCAGGATCGGATCAGTACCGTCGGGATCGAACTGTTCACGGAACAGGGGTTCGACGCCACCAGCGTCGACGAAGTCGCCGAAGCGTCCGGCATCGCCCGGCGCACCCTCTTCCGCTACTTCCCGTCCAAGAACGCGATCCCGTGGGGTGACTTCGACGCTCACCTCGCCGAAATGCGTGCCCAACTCGCAGCGCAACCCGACGACATCCCTATCGTCGACGGACTCACCGCAGCACTCCTGCAGTTCAACGCGTTCCCCGCGAGCGAGGAAATCAACCACCGCAAGCGCATGGGGCTGATCCTGCGAGTCCCGGCCTTGCAGGCGTATTCGGTGGTCATGTACGAAGGGTGGCGCAACGTCATCGCCGAGTACGTCGCGAGCCGGCTCGGAACCTCACCTACCGACCATGTTCCGCGGACAGTCGGTTATCTTCTACTCGGCGTTGCGATGTCGGCGTACGAGCAGTGGCTCGACGACGATTCGCTCGAACTGAACGAACTACTCGCCAGCGGAATGCAATCGCTCTACGATGGGCTGAGTTCCCTCGGCGAGCCCGACTCCCGAACCTGACCCACTCCCGCCATCACCTCTCGGCAAGGTTGCCTCGAATGACTTCCACTCTCGACACACCCGCGTTCGACTCTCTCGCACCGTGCGAATCCGGGCTGTGGTCACATGGTCACGTCACGGTGGAGCGGGTCGCAGCCGGGCCGCTCGCACTCACCCGTGACGGCGAGCAGCTGCGGGTGACGCACGCCCTGACACCCGAAGATCTGAGCGAACGACTCGTCGCCTCGGTTACCACGTCCATCGAGGACGCCGACTTCGGTCAGGACGAATTCGAATCGACCATGGTCGGACTGGTCCGCTCCACCGTCGACGGTGCGCTCGAAGCGTGGACCGTCTACTACCGCAACTCCCTGAACGAACTGCTCGACGGCACCGCCGACTTCGCACCGATCCACGAGAAGGCAGAACAACTGGTCCATGACTCCGTCCTCGACCTCGGGTCGTGCTTCGGATTCCTTCCCCTCCGACTCGCCCGCGCCGGCCGGTCCGTCACGGCGACCGACATCCTGCCCGGCACCATGACCCTCCTCGACGCCGTGGCACCGGGACTCGGACTCGATCTGCGCACCCTCGTGTGCGACGCCGCGCACGTGCCGGTTCCCGACGACAGCGCCGACACCGTCACCGCAATCCACCTCCTCGAACATGTCGACGAAAACATCGGGGCCGCAGTGATATCCGAGGCCCTCCGCGTTGCCCGCGACAGGGTTGTCGTCGCCGTCCCCTACGAGGACGAGGCAACGGCCTGCCACGGACACATTCGCACCTTCGACACTCCGTCGCTCACGAAGCTCGGTGAATCGACGGGACGCCCCTTCGAGGTGTTCGAACACCACGGCGGATGGCTCGTCATCGACTGCTGACCACCTCACGACGCCCACAGATGCGCCGAGGTCGGGAGCGGCGGCGCGGTTGATCGGTAGTGGTGCCCGGTCGGGGTGCCGACGTCGATGAGATGGGTGCGGCCAGGGTTGTGTACGGGGCGGGCGGACCACCCGTAGCCTTCCTTCGCATGGTTGCACGCCTCGCACAGCCCGGACCCGTTGTGCACACTTGTCTCACCAGACCTCCGCCGTGAGCGGATGTGGTCATGATGCCGGATCGGCGCATCGCACCACGGGGTTCGACACGTCCGATCCCGCAGGTCGATCAGCTTTCGCAGGCTTTTCGGGAACGTGCGGGCTTGCGATTCCATCGCGGTCAGCGCCCCCGACTGCGGGCACGAATACACCCGCCGCAACGACGTCTCGGTATCTCCATCGACGGCGTCCGCCACCAACTGCCGGGCGATGCCTGCCGGCACCGGCCCGAACCCCTGGAGCTGTGCCGCCTCGTGCCCGCCGGCCAGCAAGGCCTCGTCCGAGAGCACCAGGTTCACCGCCACCGGAACACCACCAGCAGCGGCCCGCCCGGTGCCGCGGTCGAACAACAGGTCCACCATCAGCTGATTGCGGGTCCGGCCACCACTGTTGCCGGTGGCGATGACACTGTCCGCATCCCGCCCCAGCGTCGCCTGCAGACACACCGCCTGCTCCATCGGCATCAACACGCTCAGATAGGCCATCGAATCCGGCGCCGGCCGTGTCGTCACCCGACGCTCGGACACCGCCTTGCGGTGCCGGGCCACGACCGCCGCGGCGTCGAGTTCCACCGCCAACGTTTTCGCGCGTGCGATCAGCCCGCGGTCCCCGACGCCGTCGAGAATGGCCGGGTCCGAGCACAACCGGCGGTCCACGATCGCCCGATCGACCGCCGACAGGCACGCCGTCTCCCGCACCAGCAACGTCGCACGCCATTCGTTCAACCGACCCGACCGCAACAGGGCCAGGGTGTGCGGCATCTCGTGCACCAGAGCCTGCGCGAAACCCAGATGTCGCCCGCCTCGGTTCGGGGACTCTCTGCGCGCCAAAGCAATCTGCGAGGCGATACCCCGGTCCCACTCCACCCGTGGCAACCCCCGAGCCCTGCGGTCCGCCCGAATACTCGTCGCGACACCATCGGTGATCACCGCCTGCACCGCGCACCCGACCGACTTCAACGCCTCGATCGCATCGAGCCACTCGATCCCCAACCCCGCGTCCCCACCCACCTCGACGCATCGCAGCCGCGCCGTGAACGCACGCAACTCGTCCAGATCCGCTGCAACCAATTCCCCCACAACCAACCTCCCCCAAGGCCGTTCGAAACTTTGTTCGATTCTAGCAACCGAACGCGACCCGAGCAATAGACGCTTTCCGACAGGTCCGTCGAACCGCTCCGGACTTCGTCACCCGCCCCTACGCCTCCTCCGGTGGGTCCGCCAACCTCGATCCCTTTCGCCCGGGTCGGCGCTCACAGTCGGCGCCACGAAGGTTCAGCTAACGAAATCCGATGCCGCACCGACAGAAGCAACAAACGGACCCGATCGTCAGGCGGGGCCGCCGGACCCGAAGGAGTATCCGATGACCCACAGGATCCGCAGGTTCCTCGCCGGAGCGGCCGCATCATCCGCCCTCGCCGCCGCGGTGGTCGCGGTGGCCGCCGCACCCGCCCAGGCCGAACCCTCGGCCGACTGTCACACCGGCACCACGCCCACATCGGGCACCTCGCACTGCACGGCGTACGACGTGCCCGCCGGCAGGACCACGGTCCACGTCGGGACCGTCGAGTGCTTCGGCCTGACGCCACGAGCGATTCCGGGACCCGGAGGTGTCTCGCACATTCCGTGGATTCAGGGCTATCGCCGCGATGGCCTGTGGGTGCCGACGAGGACACCGTCGACCGGATCGTGCGTCGGCGGGATCGGTGCCCCGTGGCGGGAGGCCGGCGTCTCGACGGGCGCCTTCACTACCTGCGGGCTGCAAGAGGGGATCGTCACCTACGTCAGCGTCGGCTGCAATCCGATCCGCCCCCAGTAGTGCACACGACCATCAGCGATCACGGAATGTGGTCGGTGAGGATCTGCTCGCGCAGGATGTCGGCGTGACCGGCGTGCTGGGCGAGTTCACGCAGTACCTGCAGGTACAGCGCCCACACGGTGCGCTCGCCTCGGCCGTCGACTGTGTCGTCGAGCGCCAGACCGGCCATGGTCCGCCGGGATGCGGCACAGCGTTCGGCGTGGGCGTCGAGCACGGATGCGATGGTGTCGGCCCGGGTGAGGGTGAACGACTGGTCGGGGGTCCTCGCGATGCCGATCTCCCGGTACGAGCGACCGGTCACCGCCTGGTCGAACCACACGCCCTCGACGTAGGTGACGTGTTTGACCAATCCGAGCAGCGTCGTCTTCGAGCGCACCAGACGCAGGCGCGCCTGCTCGTCGTCCAGACCGTCGAGACTGCCGCGCAGAGCGGCACGGTGCTCGTCGAGTAGTTCATCCATCCGCCCGCGGAGATCGTCAGTCCACCCCATGCCCGGCATGCTAGTCGCCCCCCAACGCGGCCGACATGTCACATCTGCTGTGCTGGGGCGACAACGACCGCGATGAGTTTCGCGCGCGCATGCAGTCTGTACTGGATGAGAGGTGCTGTGGCGAAGACAGTCCCGGCTCGAAGTACACCCGACCGGCTCGACAGGAAGACGCCTGGAAGAGGAGCGAACCCATGGTCATCGTCGCAGGACACATCACCGTCGCACCCCAGCAGCGCGAGTCCTATCTCGCAGGCTGCGTGAGCGTCGTCGAACAGGCACGCAGCGCAGCAGGCTGCCTCGACTTCGCGATCACCGCCAACCTGGTCGACCCCGGTCGCATCAACGTCTTCGAGCGCTGGGAGTCGCACGCGGCGGTCGAAACCTTCCGCGGCAGCGGTCCGAGCGACGAGCAAGGCGCGGAAATGCTCTCGGCGGCGGTTGCCGAGTACGACGTCGTCGCCGAGGTGCGGCCCCTGTTCGGGGACGGCACAGCGTGAAAGCGCGGAACGGCACGGGCCCCGATGGTCGAAAATGGAACCATGGCAGGGAAAGCGAGCGAGATCGTTCTGAGCAAGCATGAACTTCGTGAGGTCGTCGCGTTCGCCGCGGCATGTGCGGAGGTGGTGCTCGCGGTATTCGAGGCCGATCAGCCGCACGACTCGCGGCCCCGCGCCGCGATCACTGCTGCGTGGGAGTTCGCGCGGGGTGGCGAGCGTGGGAAATCTCTGCGCGACACAGCGTGGGCGGCGCTCGAGGCAGCCAAGGGCACGGACACTGCGGCTGCGCGCGACGCAGCGTGGGCTGCGATGTCTGCGGCAGGCGCCGCCTATTTGCATCCGTTGCCCAAGGCCACCCAGGTCAAACACATTCTCGGGGCGGGCGCTCACGCGGCCAGAGCGGCCGAGCTCGTCGCCGGTGACGACCGGACCGTCGGTGCCGGACACGTCGAACAAGCGGTGCATCGTGCGACACCGGTCGTTGTCGACGTGCTCGAACGCTTTCCGGCGGCACCGGGTGGCGGTGGACGGGTCGGCGAGTTGATCCGCATGCTGGACACCGACCTGCGGCGCCGACCGTCGACCCAGCCTCCCTGTGCCGCTACGAATTCGTGAGGTCGCGCCGGCGGAACAGCACGACTCCGACCGCACCCACGACGACGGCGATCACCGCCAGCCAGACCAGCGGAGTGGCCGTCACCTCAGCGGCGGGAACAGGAGGGACGTGTGTGAACGGCGACAGATCGCGGACCGCCTGAGGCAGCCCGAGCAGTGATCCGAGGAATCCGAAGATCAGGCAGCCCGCGAGCGCACCCCAGGAGAGCCCGGCCGCCCAGGCGGGAACGCCGCCGAACGCCAACACCGCCAATGCCGCGACCACCCCGATCGCCGGTACGAAGACGAGGGCGGCCCCCGTGAGGTTCACGACCTTTCCCGGCACGTCGTCGGTCACGAGACCGTACGCGAGACCGGTCGCCGCCCCGGTCAGCGCCTGCAGGACGACGATGCCGACGGTGACCAGGCCGATGTGCGCCAGCATCCACCGCGGACGCGAGACCGCTGTCGCGAGAACGGGTTCGAGTCGCCCCGCCGATTCCTCACCGCGCATCCGCAGTAAAGCCTGTACGGCGTAGCCCGCGACCGCGATCGCCATCATGCCGAAGATGGCGGCGAAGTAGGCGTCGACCATGTTCGTCGTGCCGCCACCGAGCTGTTCCATCATGTCGGCCACCTGCTCGCCCTCGCCGAGGAAGTCGTCGATCTGGTCTGCGATCGCGCCGTACACCACGGCGAGGACGACGATTCCGAATGCCCACCAGAACAGGATCGTCCGTTGCATCCGCCACGCCGATCCGACCGCCGTCGGCAGCGAACGGGATGCGCGGGCGGGGCCCGGGCGGGTCGGCACGAGCCCGGAGCCGATGTCCCGGTGCTCCGTGAGGGCGAAGCCGACCGAGCCGACCGCGAGTGCGAACACGGCGGGCAACGCCAGCACCCACCAGGCGTTGTCGTCGTACGGACGGACCTGCTCGGCCCAGCCGATCGGCGACACCCACGTCGGCCAGCCACTCACCACCCGAGTGCCGTTGTCCGTCACGGTCCCCGTCATGTCCCCCACCGCGCGCAACAGGAATGCCACGCCCAGGGCGGCCCCGGCGAGTCCGTTCGCGGTGCGGGCACTGTCCGTCACCTGCGCCGTCACCGCGGCGATCGCCGCGAACGCGATACCGGCACCGGCGACGGCCGCGCCGAGCGCCACCGACCCGTCCAGTGGCAGACCCGCCGCCACCAGCACCACGACGTTGAGCAGTCCGAGAGCGAGGTTCGCTCCGACCGCGACCACCAGGGCCGCGGTGAGCAGTGCCTTCCGGCCCACCACGGCGGCCTCGACGAGTTCGGCGCGGCCGGTCTCCTCGTTCTGGCGGGTGTGCCGCACGACCAGCAAGGTGGTCATCAGGCCGGCGGCCAGCGACAGGGGCATGACGATCTGACAGGCGAGCACGGCGCCGGCGCTGTACCCCGACACGAGACCGTTGGTGGCCAGCGCGACCGGCGACGCCGCGGTGGCCATCGCGAAACTGCGCAGGTCGGGCTCCGTGGGATACAGGCCGAGCACGCTCGACGCCGAGAATGCCTGCAGCGCTGCGAGAGCGAGCAGCCACACCGGCAATTGGATTCGGTCGCGGCGCAGGGCGAGCCGCACGAGCCGGGCGGTCCCCGCATACTGGCCGCGGCCCGCCGTCGCCGGCGCCGTCACCGTGCTCATGGCGTCCGCGTCCCGGACTCGGCCCGCCGGTGGTTCTCGCCCTCCCGGGCCAGTTCGTCCCCGTAGTGCCGGAGGAACAACTCTTCCAGTGTCGGGGGCGTCGACGTCAACGACGTGATCCCGAACGTCAGCAGATGGCGCAGCACCCCGTCGATCGCGCTGGTGTCCACCTCGCACCGGGTGTGCAGGCCGTCGACTCGCACGTCGTAGACCCCCTCGACGGCGTCGAGTCCGGTCACCGGCCGCTGTGTGTCGGCGGTGATCGACGTGCGCGTGAGGTGACGCAGTTCCGCGAGGGTGCCGGTCTCCACCGTCCGGCCCTCGCGGATGATGCTCACCCGATCGCACAGCGCCTCGACCTCCGCGAGGATGTGACTCGACAGCAGGACCGTCTTCCCCGCGTCGGACATCTCCTCGACGCAGTCCTGGAACACCGACTCCATCAACGGATCCAGCCCGGATGTGGGTTCGTCGAGCACGTACAGTTCGACGTCCGACGCGAACGCGGCAACCAGTGCGACCTTCTGCCGGTTGCCCTTCGAGTACGTGCGCGCCTTCTTCGTCGGATCGAGTTCGAACCGCTCGAGGAGTTCCGCGCGCCGCGGCTCGTCCAGCCCGCCGCGCAACCCCGCGAGGAGGTCGATCGCCTCACCGCCGGTGAGATTGGGCCACAGGTTCACCTCACCGGGAACGTAGGCGAGCCGCCGGTGCAGCGACACCGAGTCGCGCCACGGGTCACCACCCAGGAGGCGGGCTTTACCCGAATCCGCGCGCAGCAGGCCGAGCAGTACCCGGATGGTTGTCGACTTGCCGGACCCGTTGGGGCCGAGGAATCCGTGCACCTCCCCCGTCCCCACCTCGAGGTCGAGGCCGTCGAGTGCGCGGGTCGGCCCGAACGTCTTGACGAGATTCTCCACCGAGATCGCAGCCATGATGGGGACGCTACGCCGGTTCGCGGGTGGCCACGACGGGTTCCGCGGCCCCGGCCGCGACGGGGCCGGATCAGATCAGACCGAGTTTGCCCGCCTCGTACACGGCCTCCGCACGGCGGCCGACGTCGAGTTTGCGCATGATGTTGCTGACGTGAAACTTCACCGTCGTAGCCGAAATGAACAGCCGCTCACCGATTTTCGCATTCGACAGACCCTTGGCCAGGAGTTGCAGGACCTCGAGTTCACGCTCGGTGAGCCCGTCCCGCGGCGTCGTCTGCCCGTTGAGCGAGCGGATCACGGCCGACGCGCTGCGTGAATCGAACGCGCTCTCACCGCGGGACACGGCGCGGATGGCGCGCACCAGTTCGGTGGTGTCGACGTCCTTGACCACGTATCCGCGGGCGCCGGCGTGGATGGCGCGCACGACGAGTTGCTCGTCGAGAAACGTCGTGAGCACGAGCAGACCCATCTTGCCGTCCGCGGCGGACAGCTGGGCGCACAGTGCCAGCCCCTCGTAATCGGAGGCCGCCGACAGCTTCAGGTCCATCAGCACGACGTCCGGCGCGACGTCTCCGACGACGGCCAGCGCCTCCTGCATGGAGGACGCCTCCCCGACGACCTCGAGATCCGGCTCCCGTTCGAGGACCGAACGCAGACCCTGGCGGAGAATCGCGTGGTCGTCGACGAGCACGAGCTTCACCACCGAGGTGGGGCGGGCGGACCCGGCCTGGTCACGCACCGAGGTTCGTATGGTCATCGGTCCACCTCACTGTCGGAATGTAACGGGATCCGGGCAGCCACCCGGACTCCGCCGATCCTGGCCCGCGCCACTTCGAGAGTGCCGCCCAATTCGGCTGCCCGGGCCTGCATGTTCGCCAACCCGCGGTGGTGGCCGTCGAGGTCGTTGTTCGCCGCCATCCGCAGCATCAGGCGCATCCGCTTGGGGTCTCCGTCTCCGTCGTCGGCGACGGAGAGCAGCACCGAATCTTCCGAATACGTGAGCCGCAGGACGGCGCGCGTCGCGTTGGCGTGGACCGCCGCGTTGAACAGCGCCTCGCCGGCGATCCTCAGCAGCGCGTGTTCCCGGTCGCTGGACAGCTCGGCGGGGGTGCCGCCGACGCGGACGGTGACCGCGAGTTCGTCGGGCATGTGCACCACCCCGAGCTGCTCGAGCATCTCGGGCAGGGACGTCCGGTCGGAGCCGCCGGAGTGATTGAGCGCGTAGATGGCCGAGCGCAACTGCTCCACGGCGCGGCGCGTCAATTCCTTTGCAAGATCGAGCCTCTCGCTGCGTTCGTCGTCCGGGACACCGCTCCGGCACACCTCGATCTGCATCCCCGCCGACAGCACCGCCTGCGTCACGCTGTCGTGGAGTTCGCGCGCGATCCGGTGTCGTTCCTCGTCGAGGACCTGGTGCCGGTGCGCCGCTCCGAGTTGACGCTGGGTGGATTCGAGTTCGGCGTTGCGCACCGCGAGATCGGAGGCGGTACGACGCGCCTCCGAGTATGCGTGCTCGGCCCGCTCGAGCAGCAGCTGGCCCCGCTGGTAGAGCGCCGAATTCTGCAGAGCCACGGCGGTCTGGCTCGCGAGGATGCTGAGGACCGCGCCGTCGGTCGTGTCGAGCGTGCGGTGCTCGGCCGTCCAGGCCGCGAAGGCTCCCACGACGCCACCCTCGAGGACGATCGGCACGAAGGCATGGTGCGCGTCGATGACGGGAGCGCCCCCGGTGCGCGCGGACCTGATGTCGGCCAGACACGTCACGACCTCGTCCGGCAGCGGCGGGCCCTCGACATTGTCGACGAGGAACGGCGTCGCGTCCGGGCCCAGGACGAGCCGGCGTGGGCCGGCGTCGGGCAGCATGCCGTCGGCGAGGGCAAACGCGACCCATCGCGCGTCCAGGTGCGCCCGCGCCGCCTCGGCGACCGCGCAGATGAGGGTCTCGGGGCCTTCCACCGTGCGGACGAGGGCACGCGAGATGAGCTCCAGTGCGTGGACGACACGTTCGAGACGTTCTGCGGCGCCACGATATTGGGGGTAGAACGTCGGCTTGCCGGACCGCAGTCCGGTGAGCGTCGACAGGTCCGGGACGTTCATGCGCTCACAGCGCAGTCCGGAACAGCGCCACCATCTGCTCCTGGGTGGCCGTGCGCGGGTTGGTGGACATGCAGGCGTCGCGGAGCGCGAACTCGGCCAGGCGTGACAGGTCGGCTTCGCGAACCCCCAACTGGCCCAGACCTTTCGGAACTCCGACCTCGCGGGCGAGGCGTTCCACCCGGTCCGCGACCGCCAGAGCAGCCTCCGCGGGTGTTCCGCGACGCTCCTCGAGACCGAGAGCAGCGGCGATGGCGACGAACGGGGTGGCGTCGTCGGTGGCGTTGAAACGGATCACGTGCGGGAGAAGGATGCCGTTGATGACTCCGTGCGGCAGGTCGAGCAGTCCCCCGACCTGATGGCTCATCGCGTGGGCGGCACCGAGGATCGCATTGGTGAACGCGAGGCCGGCTTCGAGGCTCGCCTGCGCCATGACGGCGCGCGACTCCATCTCCATCGGCTCCTCGATGGTGCGGACGAGGGTGTCGGTGACCAGCCCGACCGCGCGGAGCGCATGGTGGTCGGTGAGCGGGTTGTGGGCCAGCGACACGAACGCCTCGATACCGTGAGTGAGGGCGTCCAGGCCGGTCGCCGCATTGAGCCACTCCGGCATGGTGGTCAGCAGCCGGGGGTCGATCACGGTCACGTCCGGTACGAGCGCGCGGCCGATGATGGTGATCTTGGTGCCCCGCTTCGTGTCCGTGACGATGCAGAACTGCGACACGTCGGCGCCTGTGCCCGACGTGGACGGCACCATCACCAGCGGCGGGATCGGACTGGTGGCCTGGTCGACTCCCTCGTAGTCGAGGATGTTGCCCCCGTTCGCGGCGAGCACCGCGATGCCCTTCGTCGCGTCGATGACGGAGCCGCCGCCCAGGGCGACGAGGACGTCGCATTCACCCTCGCGATACGCGTCGTGCCCGGCCGCGATCTCGTGGTCCTTGGGGTTGGGCGTCAACGCGCTCCACACGACCGGGGTGAGGCCCTGCTCGCGCAGCTGATCCTGAAGCTCGGTCGCCCAGCCGGCGTCGATCAGACCCGGATCGGTGACGAGCATCGGCCTCGATCCGCCGAGGCGGAGTACCGCGTGCGCGGCCTCGACCATCGATCCGATACCGAACACGATCTCGGGCGCATGGAATTTGACCAGCCTGCCCGGGGCGGTGGTGCGGGTGGACGGATAGGATACGGACAAGTCGACACTCCTCCCGACACCTGCGTGCATGTGATCCAGATTACAAGACTCTGACCTAGACCCTACGGTCCGGGACGAGCTCCCACACCCACCGAAGGACAGGTACGTACCTACCCGATCGGGTAGGTAGACGGGATCTTCACCGCAACGCGTGCCCCAGCTCGGCCGCGCGGGACATCAGCTGGGCGGCATCCCGCGCGACGACGACACGGTCGCAGATCTCGGCGTACTCCGGCATCGCGCACGATGCCTGGTTCCAGTACCGCTCGGGTTCCGGGGTGATCCAGGCCAGCCGGTGCACTTTGCGACGCAGTTCGGCGAATTCGTCGACACCCGGTGGGAGGCCGTTGCACCGCCCGTCGCCGACGACGACCACCGAGGTGCGGGAGTTCACGTCGGTGCCGAACGCGGTCAGCACGTCGGAGAACACCCGGCCGTAGTCGCTGCTCGCCTCCAGATCGATGCGCGGGTCGGCGAGCACCGACGCGAGCGCGTCGTCGTCGGCCCCGGCGAGGAGAGTGTCCGTGACGTCGACGGGCCGGTCCACGAACGCCAGGACCTGGCAGCGGCTCGCCCGGCGATGCATGGCCTGTGCCAGCCGGAGGGTGAAGGCGGTGACGGGTCGCACCGACAGCGACACGTCCGCGAGAATCAGCACCCGCACCCGGTCCGGGCGGGGCGCCTTCACCATGAGGTGGAAGGGTATGCCCTCGGTCCGCAGGCTCGCGCGCACGGTCCGGCGCATGTCGAGCCGGCCCCGCGCCAGTTCGCGCGGGCGGGGGCGTGACGGTCCGCGCATCCGCCGAAGCACCTCGTAGCACGCCTGATTCACTTCGGCACGGGACGTGGCCGACACCGCGCCGCCCGTGGTCCCCGGTGCTTCTGCGGGTCCGGCGGTCAGGTCGCGGGCGTCCGCCAGCGCGCCGACGAAGGCCTCCACCGCCTCCGCCAGCCGGTTCAGCTGGGCCGCGGTGAGTGGTTCGGCCCCATCGGAATCGGCGTAGACCGTGCTCGGGTCGTAGGCGTCGAGCCACGCGAGAATCGACTCCGGATCGTCCCAGGACAACGATCCGACGACGGCACCGCTCGTCGACGACGCCAGGTCACCGACGGCGGTGCTCGCCGCCCGCTCGACCTCCACCGTGTAGGTGACACCGCGTCGTCCGGACTCGGCTTCCGAATCGACGGACAGATCCGCGTCGCTCGACGTCATGCTGACGTCGTCGTCGTCCTTGTGGGGGTTGAAACCCTTCTGCGCTTCGGGGGTGTCGAAGTGGTCGCCCACCTCGGCGGCGCGCTCGTTGTACTCCGCGTACCGGGCGGTCTCCGCGTTGTCCGCCACCTCCAGCGCGGAGGGCAGGCCCTCCGCGAACTCGGTCCGGTACGGGGGACGCGCGTCGGGTGCGGCGTCGGCGACCGATGCGAAGAACACGTCGAAGGCGCGGTCGAAACCCGCCTGCTCGTACGTGTACTTCGCGCACACCGCTCGCAGCGACGCCCTCAGTGTGGGCAGGTCGCGGCCGCCGACCAGGCCGAACACCCGGCGAGCCTCGATGACCTCAGCAGGAGACGCGGCGACGCCGTAGCGGCGCAACACCTTTCCGAAGGACGCCGCGAGCACGTCGAGAAGTTGCGCGGGCAGGGACGGAGAGGGGTCGGGCTGCGGGCGGAGCATCGTCAGCGCCTGCCCTGCCGACCCGCGCCGACGCCGCCCCGGTCGCGGCCACCGTGCCCGCGGAAGACGGCCGTGGTGGTGTTGGCCGGCCGCGATGCGACCGTCACCCGCTCCACCGGCCCGGCCGGAGCGGTTTCGCCGTCGTCCGCCGGGACAGGCTGTTCGCCGGAGAGCCGGGTGCGGACCAGTTCGACGTCGCTGGTGTATTTCAGCAGGGCGGTGAGCAGGATGTCGCGGACCTCGGCCTGCGAACTCACGGCCACTCCCGTCGACTTCAGGACCACCGCCGCCCGGGCCGCATCGATGACCTCCGCGATGGACGGACTCTTGCGGAGCGGCAACTGCCGCAGCGTGCGAGCCAGATCCACCACGTCCGCCGCGACGGCCTCCTCGACCTCGGGGGCCTTGGCCGTCACGATGTCCCGCTCGCGCTGTGGTGTCGGGTAGCCGAGGTGGTAGTGCAGGCAACGACGCTTGAGTGCGGGCGACAGTTCACGAGTGTCGTTGGACGTCAGGATCACCCACGGCGCCGACCGCGCGGTGAACGTCCCCACTTCGGGGATGGTGACCTGTCCCTCCGCGAGAACTTCGAGGAGCAGCGCCTCCATCGACTCCTCGGTGCGGTCCACCTCGTCGACGAGCAGCACCACCGGTTCCGGTGACAGGATCGCCTCGAGCAGCGGGCGGACCGACAGGAACTTCTCCGAATACAATCCGAAATCCTGCGCGGCCAGGAACTGCGACGCCTCGGCGACATCGTCGAACGCGGCCATCTTCTCACCGATGCGGTCGCGCAACATCTGCACGTGCAGAAGCTGTTTCGCGTAGTCCCACTCGTACAGGGCCCGGTTGTCGTCGAGACCTTCGTAGCACTGCAGCCGAACGAGCTTCCGCCCCGACGCCTCGGCCAGCGACTTCGCCAGCTCCGTCTTGCCGACGCCGGCAGGCCCCTCCAGCAGCAGCGGGCGCTCGAGCGCGGTCGCCAGGTGGACGACCACCGCGAACTCGTCGTCGGCGATGTAGTCGACCTCGCGCAACGCCTCCTTCAGTTCCGCGCCGTCGGCGAAGCGGATGTCCTCCGGTTCCGGGGCTGTGTGCGGTGCAGTCATGATCGGGGCGTCCGTCCTTCGTCAGCGGTGTGGTGGTGGGAACGCGTCCGGGGCGGGGCCGGGCTGGGGTGAGGCGCCCGCCCCGGACGCGAGTCTTCTGCGGTCGGTCAGTACGCGTTGTTGATCGCGTGATCGACCACGGGGAGCATCGACTCGACCGTCACCTCGCGCGGGTTGCCCGGTGTGCACCAGTCGCCCTGGATGTGCTCGGAGATGGCCCGCACGGTCTTCTCGTCGCCCCGGATGGTGTCACCGCGACCCTCGTACTTCTTGGTGTTCATCTGGTTCTTGTCGTACGAGTCGGTGCGCACCTGACCGAAGTTGTCCGGAATGCCGACGTCCTTCGCCAGGCGGATGGCCGCCTCGACCGCTGCGTCCGCTGCCTGCACCGTGGTGAGGTTGCGGGTGTCCACGCCCAGCGCTCCAGCCAGCTGAGCGTAGCGCTCGTACCGCGACGGCAGGTTGTACTCCCAGACGCGGGGCAGGGCGATGGCGTTGTTCAGGCCGTGGTGGCTGTCGAAGAACGCGCTGACCGCGTGCGAGATGGAGTGCACGATGCCGAGGCCGCCGGAGTTGAATGCCTGGCCGGCGATGTACTGCGCGTTCATCATTCCCTCGCGGGCCTTCAGGTTGCGCGGCTCGAACACGGCCTCCCGCAGGTTCTTCGCGACCAGTTCCACCGAGTACAGCGCGTTGCCGAGCGACGGCGCGAAGTCGAGACGCGACACGTACGGCTCACTGCCGTGCGCGAGAACGTCGAATCCGCAGTACGCCGTGAAGTGCTGGGGGCAGGTGTAGTACAGCAGCGGGTCGTCGATCGCGAGGGTCACGATGGTCGCCTCGTCGAATCCCACCCACTTGTGCGGGTTGTTCATGTCCGACGTGTCGGTGATGACGTACGCCCACGATGTCTCCGAACCCGTACCGGCCGTGGTGGATACGGCGATGTGGGGTGGGTTCTCCTTGTTGGTGGACTTCGCGAATCCCTCGAACTCGTTGATGTTACGGCCGTCGTGCGCGACCACCACCCGGGCGCCCTTGGCGGCGTCGTGACTCGAGCCGCCGCCGACGGAGATGATCGAATCGCACTTCTCCTTCTGGTAGAGCGCGGCGGCTTCCATGACGTTGTAGTCCTTGGGATTGGACTCGACCTTGTCGTAGAGCACGACCTCGACGCCCTGGTACTCGATCTTGCCGACCAGTTCCTCGATGATGCCCGAGCCGCGCAGGCCCGTGGTCATGAGCAGGGTCCTCTTGAATCCGAGGTTCTTCGCCTCGACGCCGATGATGTCGTGGGCGCCCACTCCCATCAGTGCCCGCGGGAACGGGTGGAATTCCTTGATGGGGAAGTCCCAGATCTGGTTGAGCTCGATGGCCATGGCCGTCTCCTCGATTAGTCGATGTCGGATCTGAAGCGTTGCGGAAGGGGACGCACTCGATGTGATCGGCGTCTCACCTGGAATCCACTGTGACCTAGTTCGGGCCCCGGTTACAGGCCTGCGGGGCCGAACCGTCCGACCGCGGCGCACAAACTGCCCGAACGGGCAGGTGCGGCCGGGCCGAGCCGGAGGGGGCGGCACTCGATAGGATGTCCACTTCACGCGGAGTCCACCCGCTAGGCAAAAACTAGAACCTGTTCTATATTTGGAGCAGGCAAGCGAGCGTTCCGGCGCTGCGAAGTACGGAAGGACTGCACACACGATGACGACTGTCGAGGTGCCGCACAGCTCACGATCGGTGGTGCTCACCGTGTCGGGCGTGGTCGAGGAAACACCCGACTCCCGGTCACTGGTCTTCGACGTCCCGGCAGACCTCGCCGACAAGTTCGCCTACAAGCCGGGCCAGTTCCTCACCCTGCGCATCCCCAGCGACCGCACGGGCTCGGTCGCCCGGTGCTACTCGCTGGCCAGCTCACCGTTCACCGACGACGCCCCCAAGGTGACCGTCAAGCGGACGGCCGAGGGCTACGGGTCCAACTGGCTCTGCGACAACATCGCCGTCGGCGACACCCTCGAGGTCCTCCCCCCGTCGGGAGTGTTCACCCCCAAGTCACTGGACCACGACTTCCTGCTGTTCGCGGCAGGTAGTGGCGTCACGCCGGTGATCTCGATCCTCAAGTCCGCCCTCACCGAGGGGTCCGGCAAGGTCGTGCTCTTCTACGCCAACCGCGACGAGAAGTCGGTCATCTTCGCGGAGGAACTCCGCACGCTCGCGAGCCGGTACCCGTCACGGCTCGTGTCCATCCACTGGCTCGAGACGGTCCAGGGACTGCCGAGCGTCGATCAACTCGCCTCCGCCGTCGCGCCCTACCTGGGGCACGAAGCATTCATGTGCGGACCGGTGCCGTTCATGGACACCATCCACAAGGCGCTCGCCGACGCCGGGATGCCCCGCAGCCAGGTGCACGCCGAAGTGTTCAACTCGCTGGCCGGCGACCCGTTCCGTGACGCCGACGTCGTGGAGGTCACCGACGACGAGGCCGCCGACGCCGCCACCGTGGAGGTGGAACTCGACGGCGAGATCCACAACCTGAGCTGGCCCCGCAAGCAGACCCTCGTCGACATCATGCTGGCCAAGGGAATCGACGTGCCCTACTCCTGCCAGGAGGGCGAGTGCGGGTCCTGCGCGTGCACCGTGCTCGAGGGCAAGGTCGAGATGGAGAACAGCGAAATCCTCGACCCCGAGGACATCGAGAGCGGCTACATCCTGGGCTGCCAGGCCCGGCCGGTCACCGACCACCTCAAGATCGAATTCTGACTCCGCTCACCCGAGCCGGCCGAAGCCGACGACGGCGGAGTCGCTCGTCCAGTCCACGGTGTGGACGCGGATACGGCCGAACTCGTTGCCGCCGACCGTCGTAGCGGTGTCCCCGTCCACCGCGACGACGACATTGGTGTGCTGGCCGACCCAGCTGCTGTTGTCGTAGAGCACCACGTCCCCGACGGTCGGGCGGTATCCGCCCCCGACCTCCTCGAACCGCGACTGCGACTCGTAGTACTCCTGCAACGTGTAGACCCCGGGAATCCGCCAGTGCCCGGAATTCGGATTCGCCAGCGGCAGGCCGGCTTCCCGCATGATCCAGCTGACGAAGTCCGCGCACCAGGGCTCCTCGACCCCTTCGGAGTAGAACGTGCCCGGCCGCTGCCTGTCGTGTTCGGCCTCGAGCAGCCCGACGATCCGTGCCTGCTGCGGCGACAACGCGGATGTGTCGACGGCCGGGAATTCTGCGGTGTCCCACGGTAGATAGCGGTCCGGCGCGAGCCACAACACCCCTCCCGCCACGACGACCATCACAGCGACGACGGCGCCGAGGATCACCCCGGCACGTCGGCGGCGGCGAGTGGGCGCGGGAGCAGTCATGCCACCGAATGTAGCGGGTATCCGGTCACCGCATCGCGCGGTAGCCCGCACGCTCCTCTGCGGTCAGATGCTCGCACGCATACGTCAGGGCGGTGCGGCCCATCGCCGCGGCGTGCCGGTCGAGGAAACCGGTGAGCAGGTCGCGGTCGACCCGCTTGCCGACCTCGCGCAGCATCCAGCCCGTCGCCTTCTGCGTGAGGTCGCGGCGATCACCGAGAACACGCTCCGCGACCTCGAGCGTCGTGGAGGCGTCACCTCGGCGGATGAAACCGAACGTACTGAGCAGCGCGACACGGCGCCGCCAGAGGTCGTCGTCCGCGGCCAGATCGAACACCGGGGCGCGCGGCCGGTCGTACAGCCACGCGCCCAGGATCCGGTCGGCGGACGAGTCCACCAGATCCCAGTTGTTCACCCGTCCCCGCATCACCACGTCGAGGTAGAAGGTCGCGATCTTCTCGCGCAGGGCGTCGTCGTCTGCCTTCGCCGCCCGGTCGAACTGCGTCGCGAGCACCAGCAGCCCCGCCAGTCGATGCTCGTGCACCGGACTGTCGAGGAGCACCGTCACCTCCGGAAGGTCCAGATCGGCGTGCGCACGAACCACGCTGCGCGTCCCGGGAACCCGCACGCCGATGAAGACGTCGCCCTCCCCGTACTCCCCCGGACCGGTCTTGAAGAACCGTGCCAGATTGACGGCGTCGGTCTCGTCCGACAACTCGTCGAGTGCGCGCTTCACGTCGTCCGCGGTGGAAGTCACGAAGGCACTGTCCCACAGGGGGCCGACAGCCGCCGCGACAGCACGGGCAAAAATCACGAAACATACTCTGACCTGCAGTTCGCGTTATCCGACTGCAACGAGCCAGGTATTGATCGGTCGGTCAATCTGGCGTGTACTCGAGGTGGACACAATCCATTTCGAGGAGGCTGGACATGAGATCGTGGAGTCGTATGCAAGATGTGGTGGCGATCGTGATCGGAGCCTTCGCGGCGCTCTCGCCGTTGTGGCTCGACACCAACAACGCCGCGATGTGGTCACTCATCGTGCTCGGTGTACTCGTGGCCCTCTCCGGTCTCGTCCACATGAGCCGCCCGGAGATGACCGTGGCCGAGTACGCGATGGCCGTCTTCGGAGTGCTGTTGTTCCTCTCCCCGTGGGTGATGAACTTCGACGCATTCACGGGCGCGTCGTGGACCGCATGGGTCGTCGGTGTCCTGGCAGTCGTCGTGGCTGTCACGGGGTTGCCGATGATGAGTTCCCGGATGCACGGACACGGAGGTCTGGCGACACATCACTGATCTGTGAACCACAGCACCGAGAACATCGATTGGGGCGGGGCGCAGGCTTACGGCCTGCGCCCCGCCGTTCACGTCCGGAAAGGCCCATGCCAGCACCTCATCTCGGTAAGCCCGGTGGCCTCCAACCGCGGAAAGGCCGGCGGCGGCGCAGCGCGAAGATCGACGGCGACGCCCGGGAACTGATTCTCGACGCCGCCGAATCCCTCATCGCCGTACACGGATTCGATGCCACGTCCACCGCATCGATCGCCTCTGCCGCGCACGTCCCGAAAGGACTGGTGTTCTACTACTTCCCCTCCAAAACCGACATCCTTCTGGCGCTGCTGTCCGAGAGACTGCCCACCGAACCCTTCGGCGACGTGGCCCCCCTGGTGACTCCGGGCGACCCCGCCGCCAGCCTCGTCAACCTCGACAACGCGCTGAATCTGCGCGATCACCACTCGTCGGTGATGCGCGTGATCATCTGGCGCGAGGCCGAGACCCACCCGGACGTCCGTGCACACCTGCGGCGGTTCCGCGACTACCTCAGCGACATCACCGAGCGTCTCCTGCAGGCCAGTTCGCCCTACCCCGTGCAACCCGGGACGCTCCGGGCCTGCGCGACGGCGTGGGTGGCCGCGATGTTCTCCGTGGCGGGCAACGACCGCCTCCACGACCTCGACGACCTGCCGCGACGGCACGGCGAGGAACTCGACAACGTCGCACGCGTCGTGGCGGCCGGGATGGTTCAGCTCGGCTGAGAACGCCCCGCCGACAACAGCTGACCGGCGGGGAACGCCTCGGCGCTCGCGGGCAGCCGCCCGGGCCTGCCGCTGAGGAAGACCTCGACGGTGCCCTCCCCCGCGCTCGGACGGTTCAACGCATCGATACGGCGGAGGGTCTGCGCCGCCACCGCCTCCGCGCTGTCGAACAACCGCACCCCGGCGGGAAGCTGCGCCGCGATCTCGTCGGCCATCAACGGATAGTGGGTGCAGCCCAGCACCACCCCGCCCACGTCGTCGGGTGTGCGCTCCACGGCGGAGGCGATGGCAGCGGTGGCCGCGTCCCGCTCGCCGCGGTCGATCGCCTCGGCGAGACCGTGGCACGCGACACCCACCACGGAACTGCCGTTCCCGAACTTCTCGATCAGATCGGCCTGATACCGGCTCGCCGTGGTCGCCGCGGTCGCCCAGACGGCCACCGACGGACACGCGGCGGCCGCCGGCTTGATCGCCGGAACCGTGCCGACGACCGGAACAGCCGGTCCGACGAACTCCCGGACGTGGTCGAGCGCCGTGACGCTCGCCGTGTTGCACGGCAGCACGATCACCTCGGCTCCGCGGTCGAGGCAGCGCTGCGCGGTCGCGAGAACGCGGTCGATCACCCACTGTTCCGGCTTGGGACCCCACGGAGCCCCGTCCGGATCCAGAGCGAGGATCAGATCCAGTTCCGGTCGCAACTTGCGCAGCCACGCCGACGTCGGCAACATGCCGAGACCCGAGTCGATGAGCGCAACAATCACCCGGAGAATCTATCGCGCCCCCGCCCGGCGGCCTACGCCGACGCGGCCTCGAGGACCTCCCCGATCGGAGTTCCCGCCGCGATCTTGCCCCGCATCTTCATAACGCCCCCCGCCATGCCGGCGCCGACGACACCCGCCAGGATGCCGTCCCGCTCGTAGTAGGCGAGGAACTTGCGGCCGTCGTCCTTGATCACGTGCACCTCGTCGGTGGCCGCCACCGTGCCCAGTGCCTGGATCTTGATGTCGTACTGGTCGCTCCAGAAGTACGGCACCTGAGCGGCGGCGTTCTCGTCGCCGGTCCCGGTCAACGCCCCGGCGAGGATCTTGGCCTGCTCACCGGCATTGCTCCAGTGCTCGACGCGTTTGCGACCGCCCACCTTCAGCTGCCACGCGGCCACGTCGCCGACTGCCCATACGTGCGGGACCGCCGTGCGTCCCACGCCGTCGCACACCACACCGTTGTCCCGTTCGACGCCCGAGCCGTCGAGCCACGCGGTGACCGGCACCGAGCCGACTCCGATCGCCACCACGTCGACGTCCACCTCGCTTCCGTCGCCGAGGACGGCTCCGGTGACGCGGTCCGTGCCCACCAGCGAGGTGAGCCCGACACCGGCACGCAGGTCGACTCCCTCGTCCGTGTGCAGCCGGGCGACGAGTCCGCCGATCTTCTCGCCGAGCACGGACGCGAGCGGTGTCGGCTGCGGCTCCACCACCACCACGTCGAGACCACCGGCCCGCATGCTCGCCGCCAGCTCGCAGCCGATGAAGCCCGCGCCGACGATCAGTGCCCGCTTGGCCTCGGCGAGGTCCGCGCGCAACGCCAGGCTCTCGTCGATGGACCGGAGAACGTGGACGCCCGCGAGCTCGGGCAGACCCGGTATCCGCCGCGGCACGAGGCCGGTGGCGATCACCAGTTCGTCGTAGCCGAGTTCGGTGCCGTCCGCGAGTCTCAGGATGCGGGAACCGGTGTCCACCGAGGCCGCCTCGACCCCCAGACGCAACTGGATGTTCTTCTCGTCGAAGAACTCGCGCGGCTTGAGTGTGGTGTCGCTCTTCTCCCCGCGCATCACTTCCTTCGACAGCGGCGGGCGGTCGTACGGAAGGTGCGGTTCACCGCCGAGAAGCACCAGGTCACCCTCGTATCCGGCCCGCCGGAGTTCCTCGGCTGTGCGCAGACCTGCCAGGCCCGCTCCGACGATCACAATTCTCTGCACTGTCCCCGTACCCGCCCAATCTGCCCCTGCGACGAACATGACCGCCATCACATCTCTGGCACAAGTCATATCAAACGCGCTCCGCACCCGTGAGTACTTGTCAACCGCGGGCGGTTGACAAGTACTCACGGGTCAGAGATCGGCGATGGCCTCCAGCGGCCGGGTGCGGGCGGCCCGGCTCGCCGGCCACAGCGCGGCGAGGACGCCGACCACGCCGGATCCGAGGAGCATCGCTATCACCTGCCCCCACGGCACCGTCACCTGGTCGAGCCCCTGGTCCTTCAGGGTGCTCACGAAACCCCAGCCGAATGCGATGCCGAGCAGCACGCCGACGGCCGCACCGAACACCGCGATCAGCATCGACTCAAGGTAGATCGTGCGACGCATCTGGGACCGCTGCATTCCGACCGCGCGGAGCATGCCGATCTCCCGCCGACGCTCGACCACCGACAGCGCGAGCGTGTTGATGATGCCGAGAATCGCGATCACGACGGCGAGTGCGAGCAATCCGTAGAGGATGGCGAGGAGTGTGTCGATCTGTTGCCCCTGTGTTCCCTTGAACTGTTCGCGGTCCTGCACCTGAACCACGACGAACTGCTTGGTCGCGGATTCGAGGTCGGCGCGCAGCTGCGTCAGATCTGCACCCGGCTTCGCGTCGACGAGGACAGCCAGATCGGGAATGGTCGCGGCGGGCATCACCTGGCGGTACACGTCGTCCGAGACGAGCCAGTCGCCGACCAGCTGGTTGTCCTCGAAGACACCTGTCACCTCGGCGTCGACGACCTTGCCGTCCGCGCTCGTCATCGGGACGGTTGTCCCCAGTGTCCAGCCCTTCTGCGCGGCCGTCGTCTGGGACACGATGAGGTGGTTACCCGTCAGATCGGCGCCGCCCGCGACGAGCTTGTAGTCGAGGACGCCCTCGAGCGGGCCGTCCAGCGACGCGCCCTGCTGCTGCTCGTCGTCGACCTTCACGGACACCGGATGCAGGGCGGCGGCGCTCTGGACGTCGTCGAGGTTCCGCACGGCCCTCGCCGCGCCGCTGGGCACACCGATCTGGTTGGGGCCGGTGAGCACGTAGTCGGCGGACACCCCCGAGTCGACGAGCTGGTTGACGCTGGCCTTCGCGGACGCGCCGAACACGCCGATCACGGACACGAGCATCAGACCGAGCGTCAGCGCGAACGCGGTGGCGGCGGTACGACGCGGATTCCGCACGGCATTGGTGCGGGCCAGGCGCCCGACCGGGCCGAACGGCTTGGCCAGTACCGCTCCGAGCGCCCCGACGATCGGCCGGGACAACGCAGGCGCAGCGAACAGCACGGCCAGGATCAGACCGAGCGCGCCGGCACCGACGACGGCGGCCGCGCCCCCACCCGTGCCGCGCGAACCGATCACGAGTCCCACGACGCCGAGTACCCCGAGGACGGCGCCGGCGACGGTCCGCACGTGCAGCGAGTCACCGGTGGACGCGAATTCCTCCCGCATCGCCGCGACCGGCGGCACCTTGGACGCGCGCCGGGCGGGCGCGTACGCGCTGATCGTCGTCACCAGCACCCCGACCACGAGGGCGATGAGAACCGTGCGCGGCCCCACCTGCAGGGGCCCCTCGGGCAGACCGACGTCGAACGCGTTCAGCAGTCCGCGCAGACCGTAGGCCAGGCCGACGCCGGCGGCGATCCCGATCGCGCTGCCGATCACGCCGACCACGAGGGCCTCGAAGACCACGGAACGGCCCACCTGCTTGCGGCTGGCACCGATCGCGCGGAGCAGCGCCAGTTCGCGCAGGCGCTGGGCCACGATCATCGAGAACGTGTTGTAGATGATGAACGTGCCGACGAGCAGGGCGATCGCACCGAATGCGAGGAGGAAGTAGTTGATGAAGCTCAGCGCCTCCGTCACCTGCGCCTTGGTTTCCTCGCGCACCTCGTCGCCGGTCTGGACCTTCGCGTCGGGAAGGGCCGCGGCGATCTCGTCGCGCAATTCGGTCTGGGACGGACCCGTTCCGGCGACGTCGATGTACTCGACGTGCTTGCCGTCGGTGAACAGTTCGCGGGCCTGCGAGTCGACGAACGTCGCGCCGATGAATCCACCGGTCTCGTTGCCGGTGTCGTAGATGCCGGAGACGGTGACGTCGACCATGCCGCGAGCGGGCACGAGAACCTTGGTGGTGTCGCCGACCGCCAGTTGCGCGCGTTCGGCGGCACTGGCGTTGACGGCCATCTGACCGACCTGGGCCGGCGGGCCGCCCTGAACGTATTCGTCGGGTTCACCGAGCGCCTGACCCGGCGGGAGGTACGACTCGCCGATGCTCGGCGCACCACCAGTCTGGACGGCGGCGCCGTCGGAGTCGATGAGGACGATCTGCCCGCTGACGGCTGGTGCCACCGCGCGCACTCCGTCGAGCGCGGTGATGGTGTCGAGGTCGGCGAGGGGCACTCCGCTGGAGTTGCGCTCCTCGCTCGACACGCGGACGTCGACCCCTTGCGCGGTGTTCTCGAAGATCGAGTCGAACGTCTTCTGGAGTGTGTCGGTGAAGACGAAGGAGCCTGCGACGAACGCGGTGCCGAGCACCACGGACAGCACCGTCAGTGCCAGCCGAACCTTGTGTGCCGCCAGATTGCGCAGCGACACCTTGCGCATCGGAGCGCTGGATGTGGACGCCATGCGGTCAGACCGCCGCGTCGGACGCGAGGGCGTGGGCGGGCTCGTCGAGTCGCTTCATCGTGTCGAGGACCGAATCGGCCGTCGGGTCCCGCAGTTCGTCGACGATCTTGCCGTCGGCGAGGAAGACCACCCGGTCGGCGTAGGCCGCCGCGCGGGGATCGTGCGTGACGATGACGACGGTCTGGTGGAACTCGTCCACCGCCGCCCGCAGGATCGCCAGCACCTCACCCGACGACTTCGAGTCGAGGTTGCCGGTGGGCTCGTCGCCGAAGATGATCTCCGGCTGCCCGGCCAGGGCGCGGGCGCACGCGACCCGCTGCTGCTGACCGCCGGACAACTCGCCGGGGCGATGCTCGAGACGGTCCTGCAGTCCGAGCTTGGTGAGCACGTTCTCGAGCCACGCGGCGTCCGGCTTGCGGCCCGCGATGTCCAGCGGAAGGGTGATGTTCTCCAGTGCCGTCAGCGTCGGCACCAGGTTGAACGCCTGGAATACGAAACCGATGCGGTCGCGTCGCAGCTGCGTCATCTGTTTGTCCGTCAGCGTCGTCAACTCGGTGTCGCCGATCAGGACGGAACCCGAACTGGCCGCGTCGAGACCTGCCAGGCAGTGCATCAGCGTCGACTTACCGGAACCGGACGGTCCCATGATCGCGGTGAACTCACCACGGGCGAACTCGGCGGATACCGCGCTGAGCGCGTGAACCTGGGTGTCGCCGGTGCCGTACGTCTTGGACAGCTCGACAGCACGGGCAGCGACAGCGGGGGCATGCGTGCTCATGATCGCCTTTCGTCATTCCTCTTGTGGCGGTCCGGCCCCGTGGTGACGGGCCGGGACGGTGCACGCGCGGCGCACTCCTCCATCTTGTCGACACCCGCGGCGGCCCGCCATCAGGGACCACCCTGATCTTGGGTCCCCGCGGCCGTGATCTCGGACACGGAGACCCGCGCGGAAACGCCCACGACGGAAGTACCGACCTGGGAGAATTCCGGTATCGCCGGTGCGAAGGAGAGCCTCATGGCCAACGAATCCCCCAAACCCCGGGCGGGATCGCGGTTCGTCGACGCGTTCCTGCAATCACCCTTCGCCGGCCTGGCGCCGTGGATCCTGATGTCGCTGCTGTCCGGTCCCGGGCGGTTCGAGGAATCGGTCGCCACCGCTCTCGGGTTGTCGATTCTGTTCCTGTTCCTCAGCCACCGCCGCGGCGGAACCCTCAAACCCCTCGAAGTGTTCGACATCCTCTATTTCGGCTGTCTCGCCGCCATCGGACTGTTCGCGTCCGACGACCTGATCACGTGGCTGGAGAAGTGGTCGGGCGAGATGTCGAGCCTGGCGCTGGTCGCGTTCGCGTTCGGCTCGCTGCTGCTACGCAGTCCGTTCACCCTGCCGTACGCGAAAGAGACCACGCCCGAGGAATATTGGACCTCGCCGCTGTTCCTCAAGGTCAACCAGCTCATCACGCTGGTGTGGGCGCTGTCCTTCACGGTATCGGCGGCGGCCGGACTGTACGGCGACCTGGTCCTCGACCAGCCGGACAATTTCTGGACGGGCTGGATCATCCCGATCGGAGCGCTGCTGTTCGCGCTGTCCTTCACCGAGTGGTATCCGGACGTGGCGAGCACGCAGGCGCCGCGGGCGCCCGGAGAACCGGAAGAAGTGGCACCGCCCCTCGTCAAACTGTTCGACTTCCTGCCGCCGTTCGTGGTCGGCGTGGGGATCGCGATGCTCGTCACCGACAACGACCCCGACTGGCTGGGCATCACTCTGATCGTGGTCGGCGCCGTCGGCACCGCCGCGCTGCGACGCGCGGACACACAGAGCCGAAGCAGTTCGGCCGCGTGAGGCAAAACGTCACTGATCGGATCACCGACTATTAGCCTGATGTGACTGACGTCACAGACGAGAGGTGGGCGCATGTCGGACGCCGACAACGAGATCATCTTCGACCGACTCGCGCACTGGGCGCAGGTCCGACCGGATGACGTCGCCGTGCAGTTCCAGGGCACCGAATACACGTGGTCCGGATGGCACGACCGGATCCTGCACATCGCGGGAGCCTTGGCGGAGGGCGGAATCGGGGCGGGCGACACGGTCGCGTTCGTCGACAAGAACCATCTGTCCTGCCTCGAGGTCACCTACGCCGCCTCGCTCCTCGGCGCGGCCGCCGCAGTCCCCAACTGGCGATTGGCCGGTGAGGAACTCGACTACGTGATCAACGATTCCGGGGCGCGGATCCTGTTCGTGGGCAACGAGTTCCTGCAACAGGTCATGGCACTGCGCGACCGGCTGACCGGCATCGAGCAGATCATCACCGTCGGCGGAGAGCACGACGAGTTCGAGCCGTGGCTCGCCGAGGCGTCCGTGCTGTCGTCGCCACCGGAGGTCGGAGCGGATGCGACCGCCCTGATCCTGTACAGCTCGGGAACCACCGGCAGGCCGAAGGGGGTTCAGCTGACCCACCGCAACCTGATCGCCCACAGCGCCGCCGTGCTCGAGATCCTGCCCGCGCGGCACGACGACTGCCTGCTTGTCGCCATGCCGCTGTTCCACGTCGGCGGCAGTTGCTACGCGATCATGGGCGTGCACGCCGGCGCCCGATGCCACTTCACCAGGGAGGCCGACGCCCCGTCCCTGTTCGGCGCGCTCGCGGCGGGTGCGAACATCGCGTTCCTGGTGCCGCCGGTGATCGCCGGAGTGCTGGCCGCGGGCGAGCAGGCCGTGGCCGCGTTCAGCGCGCTGCATCGCATCACGTACGGCGCGGCGCCGATGCCGCTGCCGTTGCTGCGCAGCGCGCTCGCGGCCTGGCCGGAGGCGGAGTTCGTCCAGGTCTACGGAATGACCGAGTGCGCGGGTGTCGTCACCGCTCTGCTGCCCGAGGTGCATCGCGACCCGGCGCAGGAGGAGAGGATGGCGTCGGCGGGCCAGCCCATTCCCGGTGTGGAGATGCGCATCGTGGACCCGGCCACCGCCGAGGACGTCGCCCCCGGCGAGACGGGGGAATTGTGGTGGCGTTCGGAACAACGCACGCCCGGGTATCTTGGCAAGCCCGAGGCGACGGCGGAGGCCGTCACCGCCGACGGATGGTTGCGCAGCGGCGACATGGGACGCGCGGACGCCGACGGTTTCGTGTTCATCGAGGACCGGCTGAAGGACATGATCATCACCGGCGGTGAGAACGTGTACTCCCCCGAGATCGAACGGGTGCTCGTCGAGCATCCGGCGGTGGCGGAGGTGGCGGTGATCGGCGTGCCCGACGACCACTGGGGTGAGACGGTCAAGGCTGTCGTGGTGCCGGTGACCGGGACGAGTATCGAACCGGACGAGCTGATCCACTACACCCGCCAGCGTCTGGCGAAGTTCAAGTGCCCGACGACGGTCGACATCGTCGATCTGCTGCCCCGCAACCCCACCGGCAAGATCCTCAAGCGGGAACTCCGCGCGCCGTACTGGAAGGACCGCGCCCACAAACTCGTGTGACCGCCGTCCATACTGGAACCGTGACCGCTCGATGCCCCTGCCTGCTCGGTGAACCGTACGACGAGTGCTGCGGGAGGTATCACCGCGGCGAGACCACGGCGCCCACCGCCGAACGCCTCATGCGATCACGGTTCAGCGCGTTCGCCGTGCTGGATGCCGACTACCTGCTCGCGACGTGGCATCCGAGCACGCGGCCCAGGACTCTCGACCTCGATCCGGAGCAGCGCTGGACCCGCCTCGACATCCTGGGCACGAGCGGCGGCGGACTGCTCGACACCACCGGCACCGTCGAGTTCCGGGCGCACTACGTACTGGACGGCCACCGCGAATCGCTGCACGAGAACAGCCGATTCGTCCGGGAGGACGGCAATTGGCTGTACCTGGACGCGATCGCGACGCCACGCCAGGGGCTTCCTCGTGTCTGATCGGCCCCGGCTTACGATCGGATCATGATCAACCACCGGATCGGTCCTTTCGCCGCGTTCGCCGCCTGCGCCCTGACCCTGACGCTCACCGGATGCTCGGAGTCGAACTCCGCCAGCAGTGTGGCGGCGACGTCACCGGCCGCGGCCGCCACCACCAGCAGCGCCCTCGAATCCGAGTCGGCGCCGATCCCGACGGACGCGTCGCCGAAATCGTCCGCGGCGTCCGAGTCCGCGAAGCTCACGGTCACCGACGTCCGCGTCGGCGAGCACGAGGGATTCGACCGCGTGGTGTACGAACTCGGCGGCAAGGGCACGCCGGGCTGGCGGGTCGCATACGTGGACAAGGCGGTGCAGGACGGCAGCGGCAAGACGATCCCGGTGTCGGGCAACGGCATCCTGCAGGTGCAGATCGACGGCTCGGCGTACCCGTTCGACAGCGATGTGGAGGGGTACTCGGGCCCCAACCCGGTGCCCGGTGTTCCCGGCGGCACGGTGACCGAGGTGAACGGCGCGCTCGTGTTCGAAGGTGTCACGCAGTCGTTCATCGGCGTGACCCGACCGGACCGTCCCTTCACGGTGTCGGCCCTGTCCGATCCGACGCGGGTGGTCGTGGACGTCGCGAAGTAGCGCTTCCCGCCCGCAGCTTGACCTCGAGTAACGTTGAGGTTCTACCGTCGTGTCATACCCCGGCTCTACCGTGGGGGGATAGCGACAGGAGGCCGCTGGCATGAGCATGGAAGTCACGGCGTGGAACGCGATGTACAACGCGATGCACGCCCAAGAGGATCGTCGACCCTTCTCCCGCACGACGTTGCGGCGGATAGCCCGATTCGCCCTGCCGCATCGACGCAGCCTCGGGTGGTATCTGCTGCTCAGCGTCGTCACGGCCGCGCTGGCCGTGGCCACCCCGGTGCTGGCGGGCCGTGTCGTCAACGCCATCGTCGGGGGCGACGCGGTGTCCGTCGTCGTGCGCCTCGCGGCGCTCATCGCGGTCATCGCCGTACTCGAATCCGCACTCGCCCTGTGGACGCGGTGGCTGTCCGCGAGCATCGGTGAGAACCTGATCCTCGACCTGCGGACCGCCGTGTTCGACCACGTGCAGCGGATGCCGATCGCGTTCTTCACCCGCACTCGCACCGGCGCGCTGGTCAGCCGCCTCAACAACGACGTGATCGGTGCGCAGCGCGCGTTCAGCGACACGCTGTCGGGCGTGGTGTCCAACCTCGTCACGCTCGGCATCACGCTCATCGTGATGATCGGGATCTCCTGGCAGATCACGCTGTGCGCGCTGCTGCTGTTGCCGATCTTCGTCCTGCCCGCCCGCAAGATGGGAGCGCGGCTGGCGCAACTCAATCGTGAGGCAGCCAACCACAATTCGGTGATGAGCACTCAGATGACGGAGCGGTTCTCGGCACCGGGTGCCACACTCGTGAAGCTGTTCGGCCGCCCGTCCGAGGAGTCCGCCGAGTTCGCGGTCCGTGCCCGGCGGGTACGGAACATCGGCGTCCGCACGGCGATGCTGCAGTCGGTGTTCGTCACCGCGCTCACTCTCGTGTCCGCTCTCGCGCTGGCGCTCGTCTACGGGCTGGGCGGGTTCTACGCACTGCGCGGACAACTCGACGCGGGTGCCGTCGTCGCGATGGCGATGTTGCTGACCCGGCTGTACTCGCCCCTCACCGCACTGGCCAGCGCACGCATGGACGTGATGAGCGCGCTGGTGAGCTTCGAGCGCGTCTTCGAGGTCCTCGACCTGAAGCCGCTGATCGCGGAGAAGCCCGACGCGGTCGCGGTGCCCGAGGGCCCCGTGTCGGTGGAGTTCGACTCCGTCGAGTTCGCATACCCCTCGGCCGACAAGGTGTCGCTGGCGTCGCTCGAAGAGGTCGCGACCCTCGACACCCGCGGCGGCGTCGACGTGCTGCACCAGCTGTCGTTCCGCGCCGAACCCGGGCAGATGGTCGCGCTGGTGGGATCGTCCGGAGCAGGCAAGTCCACCATCGCCCAACTGGTTCCCCGGCTCTACGACACAGACGCCGGCTCGGTGAAACTCGGCGGGGTGGACGTGCGCGACCTGACCGCCGACTCCGTGCGGGCCACCGTCGGCATGGTGACTCAGGACGGGCACCTCTTCCACGACACCGTGCGTGCCAACCTCCTGCTCGCCCGCCCGGGCGCCACGCCGGCCGAACTCGCGGAGGTGCTGGAACGGGCGCGGCTCACCGACCTCGTCGCCGCCCTGCCCGACGGCCTCGACACAGTGGTCGGCGAACGCGGCTACCGGCTGTCGGGAGGCGAACGCCAGCGGCTGACCATCGCGCGCCTGCTGCTCGCGCATCCGCGGGTGGTCATCCTCGACGAGGCAACGGCGCACCTCGACTCCACGTCCGAGGCCGCCGTCCAGGAGGCGCTGGGCGAAGCCCTCGCCGGACGGACCGCGGTGGTGATCGCGCACCGGCTGTCAACCGTCCGCGCCGCCGATCTGATCCTCGTGGTCGAGGCCGGGCGCATCGTCGAACGCGGCACCCACTCCGAACTGCTCGCCGCGGGCGGCCGGTACGAGGAGCTGTATCGCACTCAGTTCGACACGGGCACGGTGTCGTCCCCCACCCTCACCGAGGTACTCCGGTGAGTCTGCGAATGGCCGAGAGGGGCAGGCCGATCCAATGCGGGCGGTTCCGCGCCTCGTACACGGTCTCGTACACCGCCTTGTCGAGTTCGTAAGCCCGCAGCAACGCCGCCGCCTCACGCGGGTCGGTGCCCGACACGGAGGAATAGCCCTCGCAGAAGGCGTCGGCGTTGCGCTGTGCCCACTCCCTCGCGCGGAAGTCCCGCTGCGACGCCGCCCCCATCGCTCCCATCGGCACCGAATCGGCCAGCAGGTGGTGAGCGGCGTAGTCGAACGACCGCAGCATTCCCGCGACGTCCCGCAACGGACTGTCCCGTTCCCGGCGCTCGTCGAGCGTCTTGGCGGGCTCCCCCTCGAAGTCGATCAGCAGCCACCGCTCCGGCGTCCGCAGCACCTGACCGAGGTGGAGGTCGCCGTGAATCCGCTGGACGGTGGTGGCGCCCAGAGCTTCCGCCTCGGCGAACTTGCCCCGCACCGCCGAGGCCACCTCTCCCAGTTCGGGAACGATCGAGGTGGCGGCGTCCAGCCTGCGCGTCATCGCCTCCACGGTCGTCGACGCCACCTGTCGTTCCTCCGCCCCGAGCGCACGCGCCAGGGTCGCGTGCACCTCGGCGACCGCGGCGCCCATCCGGTAGGACTCACCGGCGAAGTCCGTCCCCAACTCCGCGGCGTGGAGATCCGCTTCGATCAGGAGGTCGCGGACGCTGCCGAGCGCCATGCTCCACCCGTCCGCCGAGTTGGCCTCGAAATCCTGCACCATCGCAAGGGTGGTCAGAATCCCGGCCACGTCCGTCTCCATCCACGCCCGCAGCGTCGCCACGTACTCGCAGCCCGCCTCGGCGAGCGCGAGGTGGAGTTCGACGTCCGGGTTCACCCCCGGCGTGACCAGACGGAAGATCTTCATCAGGAGCTTCTCCCCCAGCACCACCGACGTGTTCGACTGCTCCGCGCCGAGCGTCCGCCCGCGGAGCCCCGCTTCGATCACCGTGCCCGGCACGGTCTTCAACTGCACCGGCCCGGAACCCTCGGCCTCCGACAGCAAGTCGGCATACAGGGTGATGATCTCGGCATCGTGCAGGCCGTCGTACGCGATCATGATGTTTCCGTCGCCGTCCGGCAGCGCCCACGGCTCGAGGTCCTCGGGTAGATGACTGCGGAACCCCAGCGGTATCTGGTACACCTGCGGCGGCCCCGCCTCGAACTCCACCGACACCAGGAGATGCTCGGCGGAGAAGCCGGAGACCGCCATCAGCTCGTGGCGCAGCAGGATCCGCACCGCCGAAATGGTGGTGCCCTTGGCGGCGAACCACCGCCGGTCCGGCAACCAACGGACGAGTTGCCGCTCGAGGGTCTCGTCGGGAATGCGTTCACTGCTGGGTTCGTTCACTGCTGCACCGCCTGTTCCGCTTCGCTGCTGACCGGGTGGCCGCTCACCGCGCCGTCGGACTTCGGATCCGGTTCCAGCGCAAACCAGAAGAATCCGTGACCGGGGAGTGTGATCATGTACCCGTCCTCCCCGATGGAGGGGAAGGGAACGGAACCGGTGAGCTCCACGGGAATTCGGCCGGCGAACTGGGTGAGGTCCAGGATCACCGCCTGCGGGAACCTGGACAGGTTGTTGACGCACAGAATGACGTCGCTGTACGGCCGGTCCTGGCTCGGCGGCGTCTCCCGAACATACGACAGGACGGCCGGGTTCGCGCTGCCGAGTTCGGTGAACGACGCCGTTCCGAACGCCGGATGCTGTTTGCGGACCTGGATCAGGCGCCGGGTCCAGTGCAGCAACGAGTTGGTCGAGTTCATCTGCGCCTCGACGTTCACCGACTGGTAGCCGTACGTGGGATCCATGATGACCGGCAAGTACATTCGCGCCGGGTCGGCGCGGGAGAATCCGGCGTTGCGGTCGGGAGTCCACTGCATCGGCGTGCGCACCGAGTCCCGATCGCCGAGCCAGATGTTGTCGCCCATGCCGATCTCGTCCCCGTAATAGAGGACGGGCGAACCCGGCAGGCTCAGCAGCAGCGCGGTGAACAGCTCGAGCTGGTTGCGGTCGTTCTCGAGCAACGGAGCGAGACGTCGGCGGATGCCGATGTTCGCCTTCATCCGCGGATCCTGTGCGTACTCGGAATACATGTAGTCGCGCTCCTCGTCCGACACCATTTCGAGCGTCAGCTCGTCGTGGTTCCGGAGAAAGATTCCCCATTGGCACGAGCTCGGAATCGGTGGGGTCTGCGCGAGGATCTCGGAGATCGGGAACCGGTTCTGCCGCCGCACGGCCATGAAGATGCGAGGCATCAGCGGGAAGTGGAACGCCATGTGGCACTCGTCGCCCACGTCCGGTTCCCCGAAGTACTCCACGACGTCCGACGGCCACTGGTTGGCTTCGGCGAGCAGTGCCCGCCCCGGGTACTCGGCGTCGATGACTGCCCTGCACTTCTTGAGAAACGCATGGGTCTCGGGCAGGTTCTCGCAGTTGGTGCTCTCCCGCTCGAACAGATAGGGCACGGCGTCCAACCGGAAGCCGTCGATTCCGAGGTCCAACCAGAACCGCAGCACGTCGATCATCGCGTCCTGGACGTCGGGATTGTCGTAGTTCAGGTCCGGCTGATGGGAGAAGAAGCGATGCCAGTAGTACTGCTTGCGCACCGGATCCCACGTCCAGTTGGACGTCTCCGTGTCGACGAAGATGATGCGCGCCTCCGGATACCCTTCGTCACGGTCCGACCACACGTAGAAGTCGCCGTACGGGCCGTCGGGGTCGGCGCGCGACTCCTGGAACCATGCGTGCGTGTCGGACGTGTGGTTCATGACCAGGTCCGTGATGACTCTGATCCCGCGACGGTGCGCCTGATCGAACAGCTGGACGAAGTCGTCGACCGTCCCGAACTCGGGGAGCACGGCGCGGAAGTCGCGGATGTCGTATCCGCCGTCGCGCAACGGCGAATCGTAGAACGGTGGCAGCCACAGGCAGTCGACGCCGAGCCAGGACAGGTAGTCGAGTTTGGACGTCAGCCCCCGGAGATCGCCCGTTCCGTCGCCGGAGGAATCGAAGAACGCGCGGACCAGAACCTCGTAGAACACCGCGGTCTTGAACCACTCGCTGTCCACCTGCAGTTCTCTGGCGTGGAAGAAGTCCTCGGACCGGGCCTCGATGATGTGGCCTTCCAGGTCGTGCTCCGGCGGGGCCGCGCCCTCCCCGGACGGGTCGGCGAAGGCCGACGACGAATCTTCCAGGGGCATAAGCACCTCGGTTCGCGACTCGATCACAGGAACAGGGGCGTTCCCCGGACACGTGCCTCGATCGTAGGTCGGTCCTGCCCGAACCGCTGGGGACGCGCGCAGCGTGTCGATCGAGGACAGTAGGTGTCCGCTATTGCCGCCACACTGGGTGCATGACCGAATCACCCAGCACCCAGAACCTCATCTCCGACGAGCGCGGACTCCTTCTCCTCATGCTGGACAACCAGCGCACCGCCTTCCGCAACGCGCTGTCCGGGCTGACCGAGGAGCAGGCCCGCAGTGTGCCCAGCGCCAGCGAGTTGAGCCTGGCGTCACTCCTCAAGCACGTGATCGACGGCGAGGAGGCGATGACCTCCCGCATCACCGGGGCCCCGCGCGATGTCGGCGACGATCCGGTGGCAGCGTGGATGGCCGCATGGAACGTCGCCGAGGACGAGACCGTCGACGTTCTCCTCGCCCGCTTGGACGACGCACAGCGCGCCACCGAGGCCGCGGTCGCAGCCGAAACCGATCTGGATCGCGACGTCGACCTGCCCGCCGACGTGGCGCAGTGGATGGCGTCGGGAGTCACCTTCACGGTCCGCTACATGCTGCTGCACCAGATCGAGGAACTCGCCCGGCACGCCGGTCACGCCGACATCATCCGGCAATCCCTCGACGGTGCACGCGCCGATACGCTGGCCGGCGGCGGCAGCTGGTCCTGACTGTTTCCACTCTCTCGGGTAAATTCTCCGCTCGGGCGCGCTGCAGAGCTGCCCGGACGAGACAACGAGGAGTTCAGGTGGACGGTATGAGCGTGATGCGACGCACGATCGCGGCGGCAACGGTCGGTATCGCGGCGACTTTCGGCCTCTCGGGCACGGCAGCGGCGGAACCGGCCACCCCGGACGTCCCCGGACTCGCCGAACTGCGCACCCAGGCCGACAAGCCCGAGGAGAAGGCCGCGGTCGAGGCGCTGGCCACGTCGACCGTGCTGCATGATGTCGCGGGCGCGTACACGCCGTTCCTCTACACCGCACCGACCGTGGGTTGCGGCACCGTCGCACCGGTCACGCTGACGCTGGCGTCGGGCACCACCGGGCCCACCGCCGAGGTGAAGGCCAACGAGATCAGCTTCCAGGCTCTCTCCGCGTACCCCGGTGTCGTGAAGTCGTCGGGACTCAACGTCGCGTGGATCAACACCAACACCGGCGCCAGCGGAATCCTGCCCCTCGACGGCGTCACCGACGGCGGCTACCCGGCGCTGAACAAGGTCGTGACGACGGGGCCGGGCACCGTCGTGGCATCGATCTTCGGCACCGTCGGTTACACCAACGCGACGTGCTACGTGCTGCCGACCGTCGGTTCGTTCTTCGTTCCCGAGGAGGGGCCGCTGCCCGCCGAGGCGGCACAGCCCGCCCCGGCTCCCGCTCCCCCGGCGTAATCGCCGGGGGATCCCGTTCGGGACGGCCGCGCGAGAACTACTCGCGCGGCCTTTTCCGGCTGTCCCGGTCGCGCTGGAACTTTCCGCCTGCCCGATCGTCGCGGCCACCGCGCGGCCGACCCGACGGCGGACCCGAATCGGGCTGCAGCTGAATCAGCACACCGGAGATCCGGGTACGGCGCAGGGCTTCGAGGGTCTCGCTGGACAGGTCGGCGGGCAACTCCACCAGGCTGTGGTCCGGGCGGATGCTGATGTGCCCGAAGTCGCTGCGCCGCAGCCCACCCTCGTTCGCGATGGCACCGACGATCGCACCGGGCACCACACGGTGCCGCTTGCCGACCGCGATGCGGTACGTCGCGAGCTCCTGGCCCTCCGGTCCACGCGACCGCGTCGGGGGGCCGTCGTCGAAACGGCGCGCCGGGCGTTCGCGGGGCTCACGCTCGCGGCGGGGCGCGGGCGGCGGTTCGGGCGCCATGAGGAACGCCTCACCGTCGCGCGACTGCACCGCGAGCGCGGCGGCGATGTCGGCGAGCGGGACGTCGTGCTCCTGCTCGTAGTCCTCGATCATCTTGCGGAACAACGCCAGGTTGTCGGACGTGAGGCTCTCGGTGATCGAGTCGCCGAACTTGGCCACACGCTGCGCGTTGACGTCGTCGACGCTGGGCAGCTGCATCTCGGCCAGCGGCTGACGGGTCGCCTTCTCGATGGCCTTGAGCAGGTGACGCTCGCGCCGCGCCACGAACAGCAGCGCCTCGCCGGCGCGCCCGGCGCGACCGGTGCGGCCGATCCGGTGGACGTACGACTCCGTGTCGTGCGGGATGTCGTAGTTGACGACGTGGGAGATGCGGTCCACGTCCAGACCACGCGCGGCCACATCGGTGGCCACGAGGATGTCGAGGGCGCCGCTCTTGAGCTGGCCGATGGTCCGTTCACGCTGCGCCTGCACGATGTCGCCGTTGATCGCCGACGCGGAGAATCCGCGCGAGCGCAGTCGTTCCGCGAGGTCTTCGGTGGCCTGCTTGGTGCGCACGAAGATGATCATCGCCTCGAAGTCCTCGACCTCGAGGACACGCGTCAAGGCGTCGAGCTTGCGCTGGTGCGCCACCTGGACGTACCGCTGCGAGATGTTGGAGGCCGTCGACGTCTTCGACTTCATCGTGATCTCGACGGGGTCGTGCATGTACTGCTTCGAGATCTTGCGGATGGCCCCCGGCATCGTCGCCGAGAACAGCGCCACCTGCTTGTACTCCGGAGTGTCGGCGAGGATGCGCTCGACGTCCTCCTGGAAACCCATCTTCAGCATCTCGTCGGCCTCGTCCAGGACGAGGTACGAGAGCTTGGACAGGTCGAGCGTGCCCTTCTCCAGGTGGTCGATCACCCGACCGGGCGTGCCCACCACGACGTGAGCGCCGCGCCGCAGCCCCGACAACTGGACGCCATAGCTCTGACCGCCGTAGATGGGCAGGACGTGCAGGCCCGGAATATGGGCGGAGTACTTGCCGAACGCCTCCGCGACCTGCAGCGCCAGTTCCCTCGTCGGCGCGAGAACCAACGCCTGCGGCGACTTCTGCGTCAGGTCGATCTTCGAGAGGATCGGTACCGCGAACGCAGCGGTCTTGCCGGTGCCGGTCTGCGCCAGGCCGACGACGTCGTTGCCGGCGAGGAGGGGCGGAATGGTGGCTGCCTGGATCGGCGAAGGCGACTCGTAGCCCACATCGGACAGTGCCTTCAAGACCCGATCATCGATGTCGAGGTCGGCAAAAGTGGGGGGTTCGGGGTCACGCTCGATATCACTCATTGACCAGCAGTTTAGTGCACGAGTCCACAGTGCATCGCCACGCCGCGGAAATACGCGGCGACCGGGACGGGAGACACCTGCCGCACCTCGTCGCCTAGCGTGGACGGCATGGTCGATGTCGCTGTCATTCAGTTCGCTCCCGGTCAGGACAAGCAGGAGAACCTGCGCACCCTCCGCACGCTCGCCGCCGAGGCCGCGGGCCGCGGCGCGAAGGTGGTGGTGGCGCCGGAGTACGCGATGTTCACGGCGCCGAGAACGGACGAGCGGATCGTCGAGTCGGCCGAGGGCCTGGACGGCGAGTTCGTCAGCGGGCTGGCCGCGACCGCGAAGGAACTCGAGGTCCACCTGATTGCCGGGGTCAACGAGCAGTTGCCCGGGGACGATCACATCTCCAACACCCTCGTCGCGCTCGGACCGGGCGGCGACATCGTCGCCACCTACCGCAAACTCCACCTGTACGACGCGTTCGGCTACAAGGAATCCGACGTCATCCGCGCCGGGGAGATCGGCGCCCCGGAGACCTTCGCCGTCGACGGCCTCACGTTCGGCATGCAGACCTGCTACGACCTCCGGTTCCCCGAGGTCACCCGCCGCATCGTCGACGCGGGCGCCGACGTGCTGCTGCTGCCCGCACAGTGGGTGCCCGGACCGTTGAAGGAGGACCACTGGTCCACTCTCGTGCGGGCACGCGCCATCGAAAACACCGTGTACGTGGCCGCCGCCGACCAGAGCGCGCGCACCGGGGCCGGCAACAGCATGATCGTCGATCCGATGGGCGTGACCCTCGCCTCCCTCGGTGAGCGGGTGGGTACAGCGGTCGCGGCGGTCAGCGCGGAGCGGATCACCGAGGTGCGGGAGAAGAACCCCGCCCTCGCCCTGCGCCGATTCACCGTCAGCGAGATCTGAACGGCCCGATCGGGAGTAGCGTCGGAGACGAACCGTTCTCCTCGATCACGGAGCGTTCGATGTTGTACACCAGTCGCGCCGACGCCGGCCGCAGACTGGCCGCCGCATTGGAGCACCTGCGCGGCACCGATCTGGTGGTGCTCGGTCTGCCGCGGGGCGGCGTCCCCGTCGCGTTCGAGATCGCTGCCGCCCTGTCTGCGCCCCTCGACGTGGTCCTCGTCCGCAAACTGGGTGTCCCGTGGCAGCCGGAACTCGCCATGGGCGCCATCGGTGAGGGTGAATCCCGGGTGATCAACGACGACGTCATCCGCATCGCCCGGATCAGCAAGACCGCACTCGCCATGGTCGAGGCGAAGGAGCGCCGCGAACTCGAACGGCGGGCGCGGGTGCTGCGCGGCGGGAAACCGCGCGTGTCGCTCAAGGGCCGCACGGCCGTCCTCGTCGACGACGGCATGGCCACGGGCGCGACCGCGGCGGTGGCCTGCCAATCGGTGAAGAAGCTGGGCGCGGCACGCGTGATCGTCGCGGTCCCCGTGGCGGCCCCGGAGGCCGTCGGACGTCTGCGCGTGACCGCCGACGAGGTGGTCTGCCCGTACATCCCGGCCGATCTCGGCGGAGTCGGCAACGCGTACGACGATTTCCATCAACTCTCGGACAGCGAGGTCACAGACCTTTTGGCCCACCACTGACGGTGGTTCTCGAGGAATCTTCAGCTCCAGTGCAACGTTCCCGGAGGCCCTGTCGATACACCGGACAGAGCACAGAACAGACTGCCTTTGGAGGATCTCGTGACCGTCTCTGCCGATACCGTCGAAACCGTCGTCACCGCGTGCCTCGACCGATTGGGAGACCCGTCCGGCTGGGTCACCTCCGATGCCTACCGGCACAGCCTCGCTCTCTGCATCATCGAATCGGTGCAGTCGAGCGCCGGGCACAGCGAGGTCGCCGTCGTCGACCGCTATCTGGCGTACCGGCGGGCGCACCCCGATCAGCCCCTCACCGACGGCGCGCGCGACCTTCTCCGCACGTTCGAGGAGGCGGGCAGCTCGGATCAGTGGGCGGGCAAGGTCGGTTCGTACAAGAGGCGGTACTCCGCGACCGGTGTGCCGATCGAAGCGCGCCACATCCAGCTGGCGGCGGAGCGACTACACCAGCTCCGGATCAACAGCATCGACGACCTTCTCGAGGCCGCCCGGGACGAAGCCGCCCTGGAGCAGATCCACGACGCGTGGATCGAGGTGTGCGGTGAGAGCAGCGACGTCACGTGGGCGCATTTCCTGATGCTCGCCGGGATCCCCGGGGTCCGGCCGAATCGGGTGGCGGACGTGTTCATCAGCGGCGCGCTCGGCATTTCGGAAGCCACCGACGACGGCCTCGCCGAGGAGATTCTCGAGGCGACCGCCACCGAACTCGGTGTCGATCCGGACCAGTTGAACTACGCGATCCGGCGCTGGCTGTCGGCCAACTCGCGCCGTCTGGAAGAGGCCGCCTGAGTTATCAGTTTACGCCGAGTTACACTTATCTCCGCTGGTCAGACACGAAATACACATAACGGACATCGACCCTGGTGCGAAACTGGGACAAATGTGATCGAATGCACATCCGTCATGTCGTTTCAGTGGAGGGGTCATAGTGCGTGAATTCTCGGTACCGCAGTCGTTCTCAATTCCGGAGGACGCCTCCATGGCGGACACGGTCTTCCGTCATGCCGAGGAAGACCCGAAGTTCGTTCCGTTCAAGCGCCCCGGCAACGGTGGGTGGGTAGACGTCACCGCCGCGGAGTTCGCGGAGCAGGTCTCCGCCGTCGCGAAGGGCCTCATCGCTTCCGGCGTCGAGCTCGGTGACCGCGTCGCGATCCTGTCGGCGACCCGGTACGAGTGGGTCGTCATCGATTACGCGATCTGGACGGCAGGCGGGTGCACCGTCGCCATCTACGAAACGTCCGCACCCGATCAGGCCAAGTGGATCCTCGAAGACTCCGGCACGTCGCTGCTGGTCGTCGAGAACGCCAAGCAGGCCGACGCGCTGAAGGTCGTCACCGACGCCGCGCCGGACCTGCGTGAGGTTCTGCAGATCGAGGGCGGCGCGATCGACGAACTGTCGAAGCGCGGCGAAGGCGTCACCGACGAGCAGTTGCACGAGCGTCGTCACCAGGTGCGCGCGTCCTCCCCCGCGACCCTCATCTACACGTCGGGCACCACGGGCCGCCCCAAGGGCGTGCAGTTGACGCACTCCAACTTCTACGCGGAGTCCGCGGCCGTGAAGCTGGCGCTCAGCGACGCGATGTACGCAGGCAGGCGCACCCTGATGTTCCTGCCCCTCGCGCACGTCTTCGCCCGCGCCATCTCCTTCGGTGCGTTCGACGCCAAGGTCACGGTCGCGCACACCGCCGACCTCACCACGCTGCTCGACCAGTTCGCCGCGTTCAAGCCGCACTTCATCCTGTCGGTGCCGCGGGTGTTCGAGAAGGTCTACAACTCCGCCAAGCAGAAGGCGTACGACGGCGGCAAGGGCAGCATCTTCGAGAAGGCGTCCGCCACGGCCATCGCGTACAGCGAGGCGCAGGACAACGGCGGCGCCGGGCTGGGCCTCAAGCTCAAGCACGCCCTGTTCGACAAGCTCGTCTACTCGAAGCTGCGCACCGCCCTCGGCGGCGAGTGCGACCGCGCCGTCTCCGGTGGCGCCGCACTCGGTGCACGCCTCGGTCATTTCTTCCGCGGCATCGGTGTCCCGGTGTACGAGGGCTACGGCCTCACGGAGACGAGCGCCGCCATCTCCGTGAACACCACCCGCGCACAGAAGGTCGGCACCGTCGGCAAGCCGATCGACGGCCATGCCGCGAAGATCGGTGAGGACGGCGAACTGCTCCTGACGGGTCCCGTGGTGTTCGGCGGTTACTGGCACAACGAGCAGGCCACCGCGGATTCGATCCGGGACGGCTGGTTCCACACCGGCGATCTCGGCTCGATCGACGAAGAGGGCTACATCTCCATCACCGGCCGCAAGAAGGAAATCATCGTCACCGCGGGCGGCAAGAACGTCGCGCCTGCGGTCCTCGAGGACGCACTCCGCGCGCACCCGCTGATCAGCCAGTGCCTCGTCGTCGGTGACGGCAAGCCGTTCATCGGCGCGCTCATCACCCTCGACTCCGAAACCCTGCCGGGCTGGAAGGAACGCCACGGACTGGCCGCCGACACCCCGGTGTCCGAACTGGTGAAGAACCCCGACCTGGTCGCCGAGATCGACGAGGCCGTGGCCGAGGGCAACACGAAGGTGTCCAACCCGGAGCGGATCAAGAAGTACCGCATCCTCGAGGTCGACTTCACGCAGGAGACCGGTGAGCTCACGCCCACGCTGAAGCTCAAGCGGAACGTCATCCACAAGGAGCACGGCGCGGCCATCGAGGCCATCTACGCGTAGGCGGCTCCGCCGCCCGTGAGTGGTCGAGGAGTCCGGAGACTCCTCGACCACTCACGGGCGCGCAGCGCCGAGGATGAAGTCGCGGACCACCGCGGTCACGGTCGCGTGGACCTTCTCGTGGAGCAGGTCGTGTCCGGCGTCGTCGAACTCCCGGAATTCGAGGCCTCGTATCCCCGCCGCCCAGTCCCGGACGGGGTCGATCGGTGCGATGCGGTCGTCCACGCCGTGGACCGCGAGCAGCGGTATCCCGAGTGATTCGAGCGCATCCGCCGTCTGCTGCACGGCTGCGGTCTTCGGTGTCCCGCACAGAATCGCGCACCGGAAACCGGCGTCACCGGACGCGAGAAGTTCCATCGAGACCGCGGCACCGAGCGAATGCCCCATGAGCACGAGCGGAACATCCGGTGCGTGCCTGCCGGCGAGGCCGGTGAGAAGCGCGGCGTCCTCCGCCAGGTCCGCCACGGATCCCGGATGGTCGCCTTCGGACAGTCCGTGACCGGCCTGGTCGATTCCCCACACCCCGATTCCGGCGGGCGTGAGTCCGCGCGCGAACCGGTGGTAATGACCCGTGTGCTGCCCCATGCCATGGAGAAACACCAGCTGCGCGGCGGGTCCTCCCACCGCGCTCCAGTGCCGGTAGTGGACTCGTCCGGAGTGGCCGTCGAAGAAGGGCATGGCTGCCATTCTGGCTCTGTCGCACCCCGATGGCACAATCGGCCGGGTGAACTCACCGGCAGAACTGGGGACGTAGCTGTGTTCCTCCTCGACGACACCATCGTCTACAGCGCCAGCGACCTCTCCGCGGCCGCCACCTGCGAGTTCGCGTTGCTGCGCCGGTTGGACGCCACGCTCGGGCTCGCCGGGGCCGGTTCCGCCACCATGTCCGTCGACGACGACCCCATGCTGAAACGGACGTCGAGCCTGGGCGATGCTCACGAACATCGCCGGCTCGAGCAGTTCCGCGCCGAGTACGGCGACGGGGTGGTCACGATGGACCGTCCCGAGTACACCGCGGTGGGACTGTTCGAGGCGAACCTGGCCACCGTGGAGGCGATCCGCGGCGGCGCCGACGTCGTGTACCAGGGGACGTTCTTCGACGGCCGCTTCCTGGGTTTCTGCGATTTCCTCGTTCGCGACGGCGACACGTATGCCGTCCACGACACCAAACTGTCCCGGCACGCGAAGGTGTCGGCCCTGCTCCAGCTCGCCGCGTACGCGGAAGCACTGGCCGACAACGGGATCCCGACCTCACCGGACGTCCACCTGCTGCTCGGCGACGACAGCGACTCGGCGCACTCGCTCGGCGACATCGTTCCCGTGTACTCCGCGCGACGCTCCTCGCTCGAGCGAATTCTCGACGAGCACCGCGACGAGCAGTCCCTCGCGGAGTGGGGCGACCCCCGGTACACGGCGTGCGGCCGGTGCGACACGTGCACCCCGGAGGTGGAGCAGCACCGCGACCTCCTGCTGGTGGCCGGAATGCGCACGACGCAGCGGAGCCGGCTGATCGCGGCCGGGATCGGCACTCTCGACGCCCTCGTCGCGCATACGGGCAGCGTCGAGGGCCTGCCCGAGCGCACCCTGGAATCGCTTCGCGCGCAGGCCGCCCTGCAGTTGCGCCAAGAGTCCTCGGGCACCCCCGAGTTCCAGGTGTACGCCCCGCAGGCGCTGGGCGGGCTGCCGGAACCGGACGACGGCGACATCTTCTTCGACTTCGAGGGAGACCCGCTCTGGGCCGAGAACGGATCCACGGACTGGGGTCTCGAATACCTCTTCGGCGTGGTCGAGGGTCCCGCCGACGCCGCCGTGTTCCGGCCGTTCTGGGCACACGACCGCGCCGAGGAGCGGCAGGCACTCGTCGACTTCCTCGACTACGTGACCACGCGTCGTCAGCAGTATCCGAACATGCACATCTACCACTACGCCGCGTACGAGAAGTCGGCGCTGCTGCGGCTGGCGGGACGGCACGGCGTCGGCGAGGAGACCGTCGACACCCTGCTGCGCGACAACGTCCTCGTCGATCTGTATCCGGTGGTGCGCGGGTGCCTGCGCATCGGCGAACGGTCCTACAGCATCAAGAAGCTCGAACCGCTGTACATGCCGGAGCAGCCGCGCGACGGCGACGTCACCAACGCCGCCGCATCGGTGGTCGCGTACGCCGACTACTGCGATCACCGCGACAACGGCCGGGAGGACGAGGCACGCGCGCTGCTGCAGGGCATCGCCGACTACAACGAGTACGACTGCGATTCCACGCTGCGGCTGCGCGACTGGCTGATCGGGCAGGCGGAGACCCACGGCGTCGCCCTCCGGCCGCCCGGCGACGGGCCCACCCCGGTGACCGAGGAATGCACCCCCACGGAGGCGGCGTTACGCGAGTTCGCCGGGCACGGACCGAGCGAGCACCGGGAACACGACCAGCAGGCGGCCGCGCTCATGGCGGCGGCGGTCGGCTATCACCGCCGTGAGCGGAAACCGTTCTGGTGGGCGCACTTCGACCGGCTGGTCGTGCCGCACGACGAACTGTCGGACATCCGGGACGTTCTGGTGGTGTCGTCCGCGGTCGTCGAGGAGAACTGGCACAAGAGCAGCCCGCGGCAGCGCAAGCTGCGCCGGCGACTTCAGCTCACCGGCCGTTTCGGGACCGGGAGCACGGTGGGGCCCAAGACCACGATGTACGCGCTGTACGACACCCCTGCACCCGAGGCGGTCGCGGGCGACAATCCGCAGCAACGGGGAACGTGCACGGTCAACGTGCTCGACGTCGGGAAGGACGGCCGCCGCCGCGACGTGGTGATCGTCGAGGAACTCCTGAACGGCGAGGAGTACGTGCAACTTCCGACGGCGATCACCCCCGGGCCGCCGATCACGACCGACCGGATCGAATCGTCCATCGCGGTGGCCGCGGACGGCATGTGCTCGCCGCTGCCGGCCCTCCCGCTGTGCGCGTCGGTGGACATCCTGCGGCGGTCCGACCCGCGCACCCGGAGCGGGAATCCGCTCCCACCCGTCGACGGCACGGATTACGCGGGCGCGATCACCGCGGCACTACTCGACCTCGACGACTCGTACGTCGCGGTGCAGGGGCCTCCCGGCACCGGCAAGACGTACACCGGGGCCCGGGTGATCAAGGCGCTCGTCGAGCAGCACCACTGGCGGATCGGCGTAGTCGCACAGTCGCATTCGGTGATCGAGAACATGCTCGGCGGCGTCGTGAAGGCCGGGCTCCCCGCCGAACTCGTCGCGAAGAAGGACGGGCGGCATCGCGCCGCGACGTGGACCGACATCAGCTCCAACGACTACCCCGGCTTCATCGACCAGGCCGAGGGAACGGGCTGCGTGATCGGCGGGACCGCATGGGACTTCGCGAACACCGACCGGGTTCCGCCGGGCAGCCTCGATCTGCTGGTCATCGACGAGGCCGGGCAGTTCGCTCTCGCCAACACCATCGCGGTGGGCGGCGCGGCCCGCAATCTCCTGCTTCTCGGCGATCCTCAGCAACTTCCGCAGGTCAGCCAGGGCACCCACCCGGAACCGGTGGACGCGTCGGCCCTCGGGTGGCTCGCCGAGGGGCACGGGGCGCTGCCCGCGAGCCGGGGATATTTCCTCGAACGCACGTGGCGGATGCACCCGGAACTGTGCGCGCCCGTATCGACACTGTCCTACGACGGCAAGCTGCGTTCACAGGAATCGGCCAGTGCCGCACGACGACTCGACGGCATGGAACCGGGCGTGCACACCGTCTTCGTCGACCACCAGGGCAACGCCACCCAATCCCCCGAGGAGTCGCGGGAGGTGGTCAACCGGATCACGAAGCTGCTCGGTTCCGGCTGGACCGACCCCAGCGAGTTCGAGGGCACCCGCCCACTCGGCGAGTCCGACATCCTGGTCGTGGCGCCGTACAACGCGCAGGTCGGGTTGATCGAACGCGATCTGGCCGCGGTCGGCCTCGACAAGGTCGAGGTGGGTACGGTCGACAAGTTCCAGGGGCGGGAGGCGGCCGTCGCCATCGTGTCGATGACCGCGTCGGCGATCGAGGACGTGCCGCGCGGCATGTCGTTCCTGCTGTCGCGGAACCGGATGAACGTGGCGGTGTCCCGCGGCAAGTGGGCTGCGATCATCATCCGGTCGGAATCGCTGACGCGGTACATGCCGAGCACCCCGGAAGGTCTGACCGAGCTGGGTGCCTTCATGCGGCTCACCGGTCAGCCGAAGCACTGACCTTCGCCGCGGTAGGTGGGCACCACGGTGCGGGAGCCGTCCGACTCGACGAGGTGCACCTCGGTGAACCGCTCGCACAGCTCGCCGGCCTTCGCGTGCCGGAACCACACCCGGTCGCCGATGCCGAGATCCGCTGCCGCCTTTCCGGTCACCGGGGTCTGGACCTCACCTGCGCCCTCGTTGCGCAGTAGCTTCAGCCGCGGCGGCCACACCGGCGTGGGCACGCGACTGCCCCCGGCGGGACCGGAGGCGATGTAGCCGCCGCCGAACAGCGTCGCGATGCCGGGTGCCGGCCGCCGGACCGTCGACAGGGCGAAGTACAGCGACGGGTGCGGACGGAACGCGCGGTACTTGTCGAAGAGCGTCGGGACGTACAGACCGGAGCCGGCTGTCACCTCCGTCACGACCGGGTCCGCGGAGCTCACCTCCACCGAGCCGGTGCCCCCGCTGTTGACGATCTCGAGCACCCCGACCTCCGACTGCACGGCGTTCACCACGGCAGCGCGACGGGTCGCGAGTTCTTTCGCGGACGCCCGCTTCATCCAGCCGATCGGCGGACTGGAGTCGGGCAGACCCGCGATCTGCGCTTCGTAGAACATGACACCGACGACGGCGAATCCCCGCCCCGCGGCGCGCTTCGCGAACGCGGCGACGGCGGACGGTTCGCGGAGCGGGGAACGGCGCACCCCGATGTGGACCGGCCCGAGCCGCAACGAGGCGTCGACGTCGATGCACAGCCGGGCCGGGAGGGACGTGGTGCCTGCCGCGGCGAGAACGAAGTCGAGGTGGTCGTCGCTGTCGACCATCAACGTGATCCTGTTCAGCAGTTCGGGATCGGCCGCGAGTTCTGCGAGTGCCCCGCGGTCGGCCGTCGGGTAGCCCATCAGGATGTCGTCCGCGCCGTGCCGGGCGAGCCAGATCGCCTCGCGCAGCGAATACGCCATGATCCCGCGGAACCCGCCGGCCCCGGTGAGATTCTCCCCCAGTGCGACCTGGAGTACCGCGCGGCAGCGGACGGATTTGCTGGCGACGCGGACGGGGGTGCCGCCCGCACGCAGCACCAGGTCGGCGGCGTTGGCGCGCAGCGTGGTCAGGTCGAGTGCGGCCAACGGCGGGTCGACCTCGGTCGTCGAGGCGATGAGACGGTCGAGCGTGGGCGTCACAGTTCGTCCAATCTTCTCCATCGGTCTGCGACGCCAGTCAACCATCGAGTTGGACGATTGTCCAGATCAAACGGGCCCGCTCAGGCCTGCTCGACCGCCTTCGACGCGATCACGTGCACCATGTCGTCCAGCGCCGCGATCATCGCCTCACTGTCGCGGTCGACCAGCCACCGCAGCACGAGCCCGTCCAGGATGGCCAGCCCGAACCGCGCGATCGCCTCGACCGGGGTGGCCCAGCCGACTTCGGCGATGCGGGCGCACTCGGCGAGGAACTCGATCGCCTCCTCGTCCATGGTCCGATACTGCTGACCGGCGATGTCGCCGGCCCGCTCGCTCCCGGACGCCCGGTGCCGCAACGCCTGCGCGGTGATCTCGTACGTCAGCAACTGGCGGTCCGGGGTGGCCTCGATGATCGGCCACATTCCGCTGATCCCGATGTGGAGGAGTTCGCGCAGACCGTCGATCCCGCGCAGGTCCGGCGCGTGCCGAACCTGACCGAACGCCAGTCGCATCGACGCGCTGAGCTGCAGAACCAGGCTCTCGCCCATCGCCGCGAGGAGCTCCTCCTTGCTCTCGAAGCAGTAGTGCACCACCCCGAGCGAGACGCCCGCCTCCTCCGCCACGGCACGCACCGTGACCGACGCGACGCCGCGCTGCTCCGCGATGGCGAGCGCCGACTCGACGAGTTGGGCACGACGTTCATCCGCAGGAAGCCTGTTCAGCATCCTCTGATCGTAGAACCTGCGGGAGCCTCGCCTGTGACCAACACGGACGCCCGACCAACCCGCCATTTGCCTGGACGAGCGTCCAGGTTCATGATGGGCGAATGGCACAGGACACATGGCGCAACTGGGCGGGCACCGAGACGGCGAACCCGCTGCGCTTCGCGACACCGCGCTCGGTGGAGGAACTCAGCGCGCTCGTCTGCGGTGCCGCGGAGCACGGACAGCGGGTCAAGGCCGTGGGGTCGGGGCACTCCTTCACCGGGGTCGCCGTCACCGACGGGATCCTCGTCAGCCTCGACGCCCTCACCGGGATCGAATCCGTCACCCTCGACGAACCGGCGGGCGCCCTCGTCACCGTCCTCGCCGGCACGCGGCTGCACGACCTGAGCGAGCAACTGTGGCACCGTGGCCTGGCGATGATCAACCTGGGCGACATCGACGTGCAGTCCATCGCGGGTGCGCTGTCCACCGGAACCCACGGCACCGGAGCGCGTTTCGGAGGTCTCGCCACTCAGGTCCGCGCCCTGCAGGTGGTGCTGGCGGACGGCTCGGTGGCCGACTGCTCCCCCACCGAGAACCCCGAACTGTTCGAGGCAGCACGGCTGGGACTCGGCGCCGTGGGCATCATCTCGAAGGTCACGATCCAGTGCGTGCCGCACTACGTGATGCACGCCGTCGAGAAGCCCGAGTCACTGGACGCCACCCTCGACCGGCTCGACCACGACCGCACCACGATCGACCACTTCGAGTTCTACTGGTTTCCGCACACCCGCCGCGTGCTGACGAAACGCAACACCCGGCTACCCGGTGACACCCCGGTCTCTCCCCTCCACCCGGTCCGCGCCTACGTCGACGACGAATTGCTCGCCAACGTCCTGTTCGAGGGCATCAACAGGGTCGCCGGCCTTGCGCCGACGACGATCCCGAAGATCAACCGGTTGTCGTCGCGCATGCTGAGCGCGCGCGAATTCACCGATCGCAGCTACCGCGTCTTCGCGTCGGAGCGCCGGGTCAAGTTCCGGGAGATGGAATACGCGGTTCCCACCGAGGCCCTCCCCGACACTCTCGCGGCCATCGACTCGTGGGTGGAGAAGTCCGGTTTCACGGTCGCGTTCCCCGTCGAGGTCCGGTTCGCCGCGGGCGACGACGTGTGGCTGTCGACGGCGAACGGTCGGGACACGGCGTACATCGCGGTGCACCAGTACCATCGCCGCGATCACGAGCCGTACTTCTCCGCGGTCGAGGCCATCGCCCGGGAAGCGGACGGGCGACCGCACTGGGGCAAGATGCACGGCCGCACCGCCGACGACTTGCGGCCCGCCTATCCGAACTTCGACGAGTTCGTCGCAGTGCGCGACAAGTACGACCCCGAGCGAATGTTCGGCAACGCGTACCTCCAGCAGGTCCTCGGTCGCTAACGTGAGCTAGGTGGCCCCCAGTCGATCTTTCGACCGTCGCGACTTCCTTCGCGTCGCGGGTGCCTCCGGGGCGGCGGCGCTCGGTGCCGTGATGCTCGGCGCGTGCGGGGAACGCCTGCACGACCCGGAGGTTCCGCCGCTTCCCGACGGCCTGTCCGCTCCGGGCGGCGGAGCGGTGTCCGAGTTCGTGCCCGTCGACAAGGCGACGTGGCGCGTGCAGGGGGATCCGCTGGTCGCGCCGACCGGTGACGGGCCCCTCGCCGGCAAGCGACTCGCCGTCACCGACCTGTACGCCGTTGCGGGACAGCAGATCGGTGCGGGCAGCGGACGGCGGCTCGCCGAGGCACCCGTCGAAACCGGTACCGCCGCAGTGGTGGCGCGCCTCCTCGGTCAGGGCGCCCGCGTCGTCGGCCTGGCGCAGACCGACGACCTCGGTTACGGGCATTCCGGCATCAACCAGCAGTTCGGTACGCCGCCCAACCCCCGCGCCGAGGACTGCCTGCCCGGCGGTGCGACCTCGGGTGCCGCGAGTGCAGTCGCGCAGGGTTCCGCCGACATCGGATTGGGTGTCGACACCACCGGTTCCGTCCGCATCCCCGCCTCGTATCAGGGCCTGTACGGCTTCGCGCCGTCCCGGGGCGCCGTCTCCACCGACGGGCTGTTTCCGCTGTCCCCCACGTTCGACACCCCCGCATGGGTCTGCGGCGACCTCGACACCCTCGTCGCGGTCTCCGGCGCGCTTCTCCCGCTCACGGCGGAGACCCCGTTCCGCAGCGCGCTCACCTCCGACGGCATCAACGGCGTCGCCGAGGCGGGGGCGCTCGGCGCTGTGCGGCGCGCCCTCACCGCGTGGGAGAAGAGTTCCCTCCCCCGGCTGACGTGGACCGACACGGACATCGGCCGGCTTCCCGACTGGTACGACGCCGTCGTCGCCGTGCAGGGCTACGAGGCGTGGCGGCTGCACGGCGACTGGGTGAGCGGGGCGATGACGTCGCTCGGCGACGAACCCGGCCGCAATTTCGCCGCCGCGAGCCGCATCTGGGAATCCACGTACGGCCGGAAACTGATCAAGCTCGCCGAGGCGTCGCAGACGATCACCGCGTACGTGGGCGACAGCCTGCTCCTGCTGCCCGCGACCTCCTCCACGGCCCCCGAGCGGACGAGCTACCCCAGCGGTGACCGGTTCCGGAACACGATGCGCGCCACCGGCATGCTCACCTGCCTCGCGAGCATCTCCGGACTGCCCAACGCGACCGTGCCGTTGCGCACCGACGACGGAGTTCCCGTCGGTCTCTGCCTGGTCGGCCCGCACGGCCGTGACCGCGACGTCCTGGCGGTCGTCGCGAGTCTCGGCGACACGGGGCTGATCGACTGACGGCCGGAACCGTCAGCCGCGGAGCAGTTGCGCCTTGCGCGCGTCGCTCGCGAACGACGCCGTGATCGAGTTGCGCGCGAGGGTTTCCCGCTCGGCATCCGTGAGGCCGAGCTGATCCCGCAACTGGGCGAAGTTGTCGTCGACGTACCCGCCGAAGTACGCGGGGTCGTCGGAGTTCACGGTGACGAGCAGACCCGCCTCCAGCATGGTCCGCAGCGGATGCTCGGACAGCGAATCGACGACACACAGTCGCACGTTCGACAGTGGGCACACGGTCAGCGGCACTTCCTCGTCCACCAGACGCGCCACGAGCGCCGGGTCCTCGAGCGCCCGCACCCCGTGGTCGATGCGCTCGGCACCGAGGAGATCGAGCGCCTGCCAGATGTACTCCGGCGGGCCTTCCTCGCCTGCATGGGCGACCACGTGCAGCCCCTCCGACCGGGCGCGGGCGAACACGTCCTCGAACAGCGACGGCGGGTTGCCCACCTCGGCCGAGTCCAGGCCGAGCCCGACGATCGGCGTCTGCAACCGGATGATCTCCGAGAACACTTCCTCCGCCTCGTGCACGGGACGGTCCCGCAGGATCGCGGCGATCGCGGCGCTGCTGAGGCCGAACTCCCGCTCGCTGGTTCCCACCGCGTCCATGATCCCGTCGAGCACCTCGTGCAGCGGCACACCACGATTGACGTGGGCCTGCGGGTTGAAGAAGAACTCCACGTGCGCGACGCCGCCCGCCGACGCCCGGGCGAAATAGGCGCGAGTGAGGTCCGCGAAGTCCTGCGCCGTCCGAAGCACCTGCATGTTGGCGAAGTACAGGTCGAGGAACGACTGCAGATCGGTGAACTCGTACCGCGAGCGGAGATCGTCGAGGTCGGTGTACGGCAGCTGCACGGAATTCCGTTCGGCCAGCGCGAAGATCAGCTCGGGTTCGAGGGAACCCTCGATGTGCATGTGCAGCTCGGCGACGGGAGAGCTCACGGGTGGATACCTGCCTTTCGCACCACCTAGGCAGCGGTGTCGCGGTCGACGATACGGACGAAGCCGTCGCCGTCGATATTCGCGGTGTCGCCGGTGTGAAACCAGCCACCCGTGAAGGTCTTCGCGGTGACCTCGGGCCGGTTCCAGTAGCCGCGGCTGACTCCCGGACCGCGGCACAGCAATTCGCCGATACCGCGGCCGGCGTCGGGACCGAGGAGGGCCACCTCCATCCCGCCGAACGCGACGCCCACGCTGCCCGCGTGTGTCAGAGCGCACTCGTCGGGCAGCGCCAGGCCCGCCCCGCACGTTTCGGTCATTCCCCACCCGAGGAAGTGCCTGGCCGCAGGGAACGTCCGCCGGAGCAGTTGCGACTGCTCCAGGGACAGGCCGGAGCCGCTATAGTCGATCCAGCGCACCGCGCGCCGGCCGAAACTCGTCACCCGCGAGTTCTCCACGGCCCGCAGGAGGACGGCGGGCGCCGCGGTGAGCACGTCGGCACCGGTGCCGCGCCACGACGCCGCGTCGGTGCTCCCGGTCAGCAGGACCGTTCCGCCCACCACCAGCGTCGAGAGCAGTTCGACGAGCGATCCGACGGTGTGCAGTTCGGGTTCGACGAGAAGATTCCGCAGTCCCTCGGAGCTGAACCCGCGCGCATGGAGCACGGATTCGATGGTCGAGAGGACGTTCTCGTTACTCAGCTCCACCCCCTTCGGGGACTCCGACGGCCCGGGCGTGTACGACAGCAGCACCAGCTCGTCGGGGCTCGCTCCGTCGTCGATGAACGAGATGCCCTCCGGCAGTTCGCCGTCGAGGATCAGTACCGATTCGCTGTCGGCGAGCACCTCACCGGTTCGCGCGTCGTCGAGTGCCGGGCTCACCCCGACCGGCACGCCGCCGGCCAGCAACACCCCGAGGAAGGCCTCGACCCAGCGGACCCCCATGGGCTGCCGGACGGCGACGCGGTCGCCGATCTCGACGCCCTTCGACTTCAGCCCGCCGGCCACCCGCGCCGCGGACGTCCACAGTTGCGAGAACGTGAGCGACCGGCCACCGTCCTCCTCGACGGCGACCCGGCCCGCGTAGCGGTGCACGGAGATGTCGAGCAGCTCGGTGAGCGACGGGTTGAGCCCGCCGTACCGGAGCAGGCCGTCGCGACCACGGACCACCCGGTCGTCGTGGAAGAAGGGACCACTACTCGGGTACTCGACGAGGGACGACGGCATCTGCACCTCCGCTGACGACACTGCTGCGCGACCGGGACGTTGCCACGACTATATGACGCCCGTCACAGTTGCGGGGAGCAGTTCGCCGACGCCTACCGCCCGCGGTACGTCGCCTTGCCCGGACCGACGTCGAGGAAGCTGCGTACCGCACCCCGGAGGTCGTCGGTCTCGAACAGCGCACCCGACACGTCGGGCGTGATCGAGTCGGCGTGCGCGACCCCACCCGACCGCCACGCGGAGATGATCTGCTTCGTGGCGTCGTGTGCGCGCGTCGGCCCGTCCGCCAGGCGTGCGACGAGGGCGCGGGCCTCCGCGTCGACGTCCTCGTGGACGGCGTTGACCACGCCCCAGTCGCGCAGCGTCGCGGCGTCGTACAGGTCGCCGGTCATCACCAGTTCCCGGGCGCGGCCCGACCCCGCCCGCTCGGCCAGCCGCTGCGGTCCGCCCATCGACGGGGTCAGCCCCACCACCGTCTCGACCAGTCCGAACTTCGCCTTCGGTGCGGCGAGGATGATGTCGCAGGCGAGCGCGATCTCGAAGGCCGCGGTCAGCGTCAGTCCGTGCGCCGAGTACACGACGGGGCACGGCAGCGCCTCGAGCGGATGGCAGATCTCGGCGAACAACTCCTGCCACAGGTCCGCGCCCTGTTCCGCCGTGAGCCCGTCGAACACGTGGACGTCCACTCCTGCGGAGACCACCTTGCCCTCGGCGCGCAGCAGCACCGCGCGCGGCGGATCCTCGGCGAGCGCCGCGACGTCGGCCTGCACGGCGTCGAACATCGCCTGATCGAAGAGGTTGAGTGCGCCGTGGGCGAACGTCAGGATCGCGATCTCGGCGCCGGCGTCCGTATGGACACGCTCGAGTCGGGTGGGATGCGCGGCTGCAGGCTCAGTCATGCCGCCAGACTGCCACACGTGTTCCGCCTACGATCGGGGTGTGGACTCGCTGCGCGCGGCGCTGGCCGACGTCGTCGGAGAACGGTTCGTGACCGTGGACGCGGACGTGCTCGCCGCCCGGGCCATCGACCACACGGGGCGCTACAGCGGGCGGGCGAGCGCACTCGTCCGGCCCGCGGATGCCGCGGAAGTCTCGGCCGTGCTGGGCATCTGCCGCCGAGCCGGGGTGAAGGTCACTGTGCAGGGTGGCCGCACCGGACTCGAAGCAGGGACGGTGCCCGAGCACGACGACGTGTTGCTGTCGATGGAACGGCTGACCGCGGTCGGCGCCGTCGACCGCGAGAACCTGCGCGTCACCGTCGGCGCCGGGGTCACCCTCTCGACGCTCCGGAACGCCGCCGCCGACGCCGGACTGCTGTTCGGCGTCGACATCGCGTCCCGCGATTCCGCGACGATCGGCGGCATGGTGTCGACCAATGCCGGTGGGCTGCACACCGTGCGGTACGGACACATGTCGGCGCAGGTGCTGGGCCTGGAGGTCGTGCTCCCCGACGGGGCGATCGTGCGGCGCAGCATGCGGGTGGGCGCCGAGAACTGCGGATACGACCTGCCCGCGCTGTGGGTCGGCAGCGAGGGGACTCTCGGTGTGGTCACCACTGTCGACCTCACGCTCCGCCCCGTGCCCGAGTTCCGAGTGACCGCCCTTGCCGGCTTCGCGCAACTGCCCGGATTGATCGACGCCGCTCGCGTCGTCCGGCGGCTCGAGGGGGTCGACGCCGTGGAGATGCTCGACGGCCGCGGGCTCGAATTGGCCTCCTCGCGGCTGGGTTTCGCGGTCCCCACGGGTCTGCCGTGGTACCTCCTCGTGGAACTGGCCGGCCACCGCGATCTCACCGACGAACTGGCCGAGGCCCTGGCGCAGTGCGCTCCCGACGACGAACCCGCCGTCGGGATCGATCCCGCAGGCCGCGCCCGGGTGTGGGCGGCGCGGGATGCGTTCGCGGAGGTGGTCGGATTGTTCGGGCCCCCGCTGAAGTTCGACGCCGCCCTCCCGCTGGACACCCTGGCCGCGTTCGTCGCCGACGCGGTCGCGCTGGTGACGAGCCGGGCCCCCGACGCGATCCCGGTGCTGTTCGGGCACGTCGCCGACGGCAACGTCCACCTCAACGTGCTGCGCTGCCCCGACGAGTCCGTGCTGTACCGGACGGTCACGGAACTGATCCGCGATCACGGCGGCAACATCGCCTCCGAACACGGTGTCGGCGCACACAAGCGCAACTACCTCGACCTCGCCCTCAGCCGCGAGGACATCACCGCGATGTGGACGATCAAGCGGGCGTTCGATCCCGCCGACTACCTCAACCCTGCAGTGATGTTTCCCGACTGGCTGCGTCGCCCGCACTGACTCCAGGCCTCTTCTCGCGCAACGGTCGCGCGAAACACACCGAGGCGATGAACCCGATCAGCAGGACGGCGGCGGGCAGCCAGATCGACTGCGACATCGCCGTCGCGAACGGCTCCTTCACGAATTCGGGCATCTCGCCGACGCCGGCCTCCTGGCTGTCGCTGTTCAGCCCCTGCGCGGACAGGCGGGCCGTGATGAGCGCGCCGATCGCGGCGCTGCCGAGGACGGCGCCGACCTGGCGGGTCGTGTTGTAGACGCCGGCTCCGGCGCCCGCCTGATGGGGCGGAAGGTTGTGCGTGGCGGTGGCCGCGAGCGGCGACCAGATACACGCGTTGGCGAGACCGATCAGACCGATCGGCAGCAGCAGTTCCCAGATCGCCACGTCGGGCGACATGACCATGGCCAGCCAGCCGAGTGCGATCGAGAACAGCAGGAATCCGGCGCCCGCGATGTACCGCGGGTGGGTGCGGTCCACGAGCTTGCCGATGAACGGGGCGAACACACCGGTGAGAACGGCCATGGGCACGAGGAGCAGGGCCGATTTCGTCGGCGACAGACCCCGCACCGCCTGCGTGTAGAACATCAGCGGCAGGACCATCGCGGTGATCGCGAACCCCATCGCGGTGATCGCCACGTTGGCGAGCGAGAAGTTGCGGTCCGTGAACAGGCCCAGCGGCAGGAGCGGCTCGTTCTTGTTCCAGGACTGGTACCAGACGAAGATGCCGAGTAGGACGAGGCCGGCGCCGATCGACGCCAGCACGGTCGCCGACCAGTCGTAGGAGCTGCCTTCCTGGATTCCGAACACGAGGAAGAACATGCCGAGCGCACTGAGTACGACACCGGGGATGTCGAACTTGTGCTCGTGGGTCTCGAGCGCGGGCACCAGCCGCCAGGCCAGCACGAACGCGATCACGCCGACGGGCACGTTGACGATGAAGATCCACTCCCAGCCGAGATTGTCCACGAGCACGCCGCCCGCGAGCGGTCCCACCAGGGTGGCGACACCGGCGACGGCACCCCACAGACCCATCGCGGTGCCGCGGCGGTCCGGCGGGAACGTGCGGGTGATGACGGCCATCGTCTGCGGCGTCATCAGTGCGGCGCCCAGTCCCTGGAAGACCCGGGCGACGATGAGCATGGTGATGGTGCCGGACAGGCCGCACCACAGCGACGCCCCGGTGAACAGGACGAGCCCGATCAGGTAGATGTTCTTGGGACCGAACCGATCACCGAGTCGACCGGTGACCAGCAGCGGCACCGCATAGGCCAGCAGGTACGCGCTGGTGACCCAGACGACCTTGTTGATGTCGGTGTGCAGGTCGTTCATGATCGCCGGGTTGGCCACCGCGACGATGGTGCTGTCGACGAGGATCATGAAGAAGCCGATGACGAGGGCCCACAGGGCCGGCCACGGATTTCGATGCTCGGGTGGCGACGTGGGTGGTGCGGTGCGCTCGGTGTCCATCGTCAATCCTTTGCTGAACCGGATGGGATCCGGCGTGAGTGTGTCAGTCGTTCGAGAAGTTCCGGCGAAAGCCACGGGAGGGCTCCGGAGTCGATGTCGGCCACCAGGGCGCTGAGCCATTCGTGCTCCGCGCGGGCGACGGTGACGAGAAATTCGTTGCCGAGGAGGAAGATTCTGGGAGTCTCGGTGGAACAGGCGAGAGCGGCGGCGGTCTCGAGCTCGTCGATCTCGCGGGTGAGGTGATCGAGCCGTTCCCGGAGCAGTTCCACCACGGCGGGGGCGTCAACGTTGTGCGCCTCCGCCAGGGCGAGGGGAAACTGCGGGTACTCGTGCACCGGAGTGGCGAGCATGTCGCTCACCCGTTGGACGAGCGCCTCCCGGCCCGCATGCGTGACCTCGTACATGGTGCGTTCGGGCCGGTTTCCCGCCCGGTCGGTACCGGTGGTGCGCACCAGCCCTTCGCCTTCGAGCCTGCTCACGGTGTGATACAGCGAACCCGGCCGGATCTTCACGACGCGTCCACGCCGGGCGGCCGCGAGTTGGTACATCTCGTACGGATGCATCGTGCGCTCACACAGCAGACCGAGGATGGTGACACCGAGCGGGGTGAGTGTCACGGTCACCACCTTCCACTCCTCCAAGGCGAATACTCCACGTGGAATATACCGTCCGGGCCGATGGGGAACAAGCGGTTACCGTGGGTCCCGTGGACTCCCATCACCTCGACATCATTCGACTCGCCTGGTCACGCGAACTGGGATTGCCCGACGACGCACTGTCCACCCGGCCGGGTGCCGACGACCGCGCCGTCCGGGTGGACGACGACACGGACACGATCCGATTCCTGCGCCTGGGCGATACGTCCGCGCTCGTCGGACCGCGGTGGGCGATCGAGCGTGCCGACGGGCACACGTCGGCGGAACTGACCGAATCCGCGACCCTGCTCGCCCTCACCCAGGATCGGTCCGGACGGTGCGCCGGTCCCCTGGTGCTCGCGTTCGGCACCGACTACCAGGATCCCGCGACCGGGCAGCCACCGCTCGTCTCCCACAAACACGACCACGTCCGGCAGGTCGAGCAGGCGTGTCCCCCGGACGACGTTACCGAGGCCCATCTGGGTGACCGCGACCGATGGTTCACGATTCTCGACGACGCGCAGCAACCGGTCAGTTCCGCCGGGTACGCCGAGTTCCAGGGCTTCCTCGCCGATGTCGGCGTGCTGACGGCGCCGGAGTTCCGGCGCCGGGGACTGGGCGCCACGGTCGCCGGGATCGCCACCGACGACGCGCTCGACAGCGGCCTGATCGCCCAATGCCGTTCACCCCGCGACAATCTGGCCTCGCGCGCGCTCGCCGCCCGCGCCGGGTACCGGGAACTGGGAACGTACGCTGCGGTCACGATCTCCCGAAGTACGCTCTGAGACACATCGAAAGACGGGGACGAGTCGACCATGACAGACCGAACGGCGGAACCGCACAGCACGGAAGGCGCCTACGTCGAATCCGGCGCCGAGTTCACGCGCGACACCCACTACATCCCCACCCGCATCACGGCCGACGGCCGCGACGGCTATCCCGTCGAACCCGGCCGCTACCGTCTCGTCGCCGCCCGTGCGTGTCCGTGGGCCAACCGCGCGATCATCGTGCGGCGACTGCTCGGACTCGAGGACGTGTTGTCGATGGGGCTGTGCGGCCCCACCCACGACAAGCGCAGCTGGACTTTCGATCTCGATCCGGGCGGGCTCGACCCCGTGCTGAAGATCCCGCGCCTGCAGGACGCGTACTTCGCGCGTTTCCCCGACTACTCGCGGGGCATCACCGTGCCCGCGATCGTCGACGTCCCCACCGGGCAGGTGGTCACCAACGACTACCCCCAGATCACCCTGGATCTGTCCTCGGAATGGACGCGGTACCAGCGTGAGGGCGCGCCCGACCTCTACCCCGAGCCGCTGCGCGACGAGATCGACGAGGTCGCCGATCTCGTGTTCCGCGACGTCAACAACGGGGTGTACCGGTGTGGTTTCGCCGGATCACAGGACGCGTACGACTCCGCGTACGACCGCCTGTTCGCCCGCCTCGACTGGCTCGAGGACCGACTGACCGACCGCAGGTTCCTCGTCGGGGACACGATCACCGAGGCGGACGTGCGCCTGTTCACCACCCTGGCCCGCTTCGACGCCGTCTACCACGGACATTTCAAGTGCAATCGGAACAAACTCGACGAGATGCCCGTGCTGTGGGGTTATGCGCGCGATCTCTTCCAGACACCCGGGTTCGGCGACACCATCGACTTCACCCAGATCAAGCAGCACTACTACATCGTGCACACCGACATCAATCCCACCGGGATCGTGCCGAAGGGTCCCGACCTGTCCGGCTGGCTCGAACCACACGGGCGTGAACAGCTGGGCGGCAGGCCGTTCGGGGACGGCACACCGCCACCTCCGCCGAAGCCCGGCGAGGACGTCCCGGCCGGGCACGGGGCGTGATGGGCCGGTCTACGAGCCGGTGTAGGTGCCGAAACTCCAGAACACGCCTTCGGGGTCGCGGCAGGTGAATCCGCGCGATCCGTAGTCCTCGTCCCGGAGTCCGCGGACGATCGTGGCACCGGCGGCCACCGCGCGCTCGTGGAGGGCGTCGGGGTCGTCGACCACGAGGTACACCGAGCCGGTCCCCGGCGGCAGGTCGCTGATGACCGAGTCCTCACTGGGCGAGCCGAGCATGATCCCGCCGCCCTTCGGCCAGCCGAGTTCGGCGTGATCGACCCGGTCGCCCTCGCCGTACACCGCCTTCTCGGCGAATCCGAAGGCGTCGACGAGGAAGCGGATCGCGGCCCGCGCATCGCGGTAGACGAAGGTGGGCCACACACATGTGGATTGCGTCGAAGTAGTCATGTCATCACTCTGCGCCGTCGTCGTGGTAGGGGTCTTGGACGAATGAGAACGGGTCGATCTCGCGCCACCGCGACGGTGCGACGCCCGCGAGGTCGCGCCAGTCCCGCGCCATGTGGGCCTGGTCGTAGTAGCCGCACACCGCGGACACGTCGGCGAGCGTCGCCCCGGCAGCACCCTTGAGCATCCGGTGCGAACGGTGGAAACGCGACAACCGCACCACATCCTTGGGCGTCACGCCGTACTCTGCGACAAATTTGTTCACCAGATGCCTTCGGCTCCAGCCGACCTCGTGCGCGACGTCACCGACCCGGGTGCCCTCGCCGGCGACGAGCAGATGCCAGGCGCGGGTGAGGTGCGGGTCGATCTCGGCCGGCGCCGCGCGGCGAGTCAGGACGTCGTCGAGGATCGCGAACCGCTCGTCCCAGCCCGGTTCGAGGGACAGCCGTTCGGTCAGTTCCCGCGCGTCGGGACCGAGCAGTTCCTCGAGCCCGACGACCCAGGAGCCGAGGGCGGCGGTGGGCACCCTCAGTAGCGCCCGGGCGCCGAGAGGGCTGAGCGCCAGTTGGACGCCGTGCTGGTTGCCGTCGTGCCGGATCGTCACCGGTGCCGTGGCGATGCCGCTGGCGAGTGTGTCGTAACGACCGGGCGCCTGCTCGGGCGTCGCCTGGGCGGCGATGTCGAGCGGCTCGTCGATCGTCACGATCACCGTGAGGCAGGGCGACGGCAGACCGAGGTGGATTCCGGGCTCGAAACCGGCCAGCCGATAGCCGTCGTATCCCGTGACCAGCGCGCGTAACGGTGCCGCCGGGCGCCGGAAGGCCCCGGACGACACCGCGGTATCGCTGTCGGCGACGCTCACGAAACCAGCCTAGGCACCGGTGCCGGCACCGGCCACACCGTTCACTCACCTACAGTCGGTGCCAGCACACTCGAAACACACGGCGAGACGGGAGTCCCGATGGCTGGCAATGGTGGACCGGTGGAGAAGGTACTGGTCTCGGTCCTCGACAACGGAAGCCGTCTCCAGGCTCCCGCGGTGGCCAGGTACGTCGAATGGGTCCGGCGCTCGCACCCCGGTGAGTCGCCCGCGCAGATCATCGAGCGCATGGAGAAGATGTTCCTGCTGGCCGTGACGGGCAGCGGCAGCGCGGTCGGGGCCACCGCCGCCATTCCCGGAGTCGGCACCATCGCGTCCATCGCGGCGGTGGGCGCCGAATCGGCGTTCTTCCTGGAAGCGGCGGCGCTGCTCACTCTCGCTGTCGCATCGGTGCACGGCGTCTCCGCCGTCGACCACCAGCAGCGGCGCGCACTCGTCCTGTCTGTGGCGCTCGGTGAATCGGGCATGGAAATTGTCCAGAAGGCGACGGGCGTGACCGCGAAGAACTGGGCCAGCGCCATCACCAGCCGCATCCCCGGCCCCACGATGAAGGGCATGAACAACACCCTGGTGCGCAAGTTCATCACCAAGTACGCCGCCCGCCGCAGCGCGCTGGTCCTCGGCAAACTCGTGCCCGCCGGCATCGGCGCGGCCATCGGCGGCGCAGGCAACCGGGCCATCGGCAAGGGTGTCGTCAAGAACGCGCGCGAAGCGTTCGGGCCCGCCCCGGCCCGCTGGCCGGACGAACTCCGCGCGATCGAGGCCTGACCTAGTGGGCGAAGTGCTGTTCCGTCGAACGCCCGCCACCCTTCTCGCGGAGTTCGGCGCACACTTCCTCGATCGCCTCGGCGACGAGGGATCCGAGATCGGCGCTGAAGCCCTCGCGCACGACGATGCGCAGGACCGCCACGTCCTCCGCGTCGGCGGGCATCGTGTAGGCGGGCACCTGCCACCCCCGCGCCCGCAGCTCGTGTGACACGTCGAAGACCGTGAACCCGGGGTCGCCGACGAGTTCGAACGCCACCACCGGAATGTCGGTGCCATCCGTGATCAGGGTGAAGCCGTCGATCTCGGCGATGCGTCTGCCCACGCGAACTGCGGTGTCGCGCAACGTCTCCATGATCGACCGGTAGCCGGCCCGGCCCAGTCGCAGGAAGTTGTAGTACTGACCCACCACCTGATTGCCGGGCCGCGAGAAGTTCAGGGTGAACGTCGGCATGTCGCCGCCCAGGTAGTTCACCCGGAACACCAGCCCCTCGGGAAGGTGTTCCTTGTCGCGCCACACCACGAACCCGATCCCCGGATACGTCAATCCGTACTTGTGACCACTCACGTTGATCGAGGCCACGCGCGGAACCCGGAAGTCCCACAGCAACTCCGGTTGCAGGAAGGGAACGACGAAGCCACCGCTCGCCGCGTCCACGTGGATCGGCACGTCCGGGCCGCCGGACGCGGCAAGTTCGTCGAGAGCGTCTGCGATCGCGGCCACCGGCTCGAGCTCCCCCGTATAGGTGGTGCCCACGATCACGACCGCTCCGATCGTGTTCTCGTCGACCGCATCCCGAACCTGCTCCGGCGTGATGACGTAGCGGCCCTTCTCCATCGGCAGGTACTTCGGCTCGACGTCGAAGTACCGGCAGAACTTCTCCCACACCACCTGGACGTTGCTGCCGAGCACCAGATTCGGTCGCGCAGTGTCCTTCCCGGCCGCCTCCCGCTTCGCCCGCCACAGCCACTTGAGCGCGAGACCACCGAGCATGACCGCCTCGCTCGAACCGATCGTCGAGACGCCGGTGGCGCTGGACGGGTCGGTGGTCGACAGGTCGGGAGCGTGGAACAGATCGGCCACCATCGACACGCAACGGGACTCGATCGCCGCGGTCGCAGGATACTCGTCCTTGTCGATCATGTTCTTGTCGAACGTCTCTGCCATCAGCTTGTCGGCCTCGGGATCCATCCACGTGGTGACGAACGTGGCCAGGTTCAGCCGCGAACTGCCGTCGAGCATCAACTCGTCGTGGATGAACCGGTACGCGGCCTCGGGATCGGTTTCCTCGTCCGGCAGCCGCAGCGCCGGAAACGGATCGATCGAGAGGCGCCCCGTGTAGGCGGGAGAAATGACGTCGCGATGGTGATGGTGGTGCTTGCTCATGTGCGTCCCCAATCGATTGGTTTCAGCATGCGCCGTCGCAGACGCCCTGTACGTCAGTTGGTGAATCTCGGCACGGCAGCCCAGTAGGGTCGAAACAGTTCCATTCGATTGTGGCAGGGGAGGACGGGTTGACCACAGCAATCCCGGGAAGTTTCACAGCACCGATCGAGGTGCGGGGGCTGTCGAAACGCTTCAAGAACGTCGACGCGGTCACGGACCTCAGCTTCACCGTGCCGCAGGGATCGATCACCGGATTCCTCGGGCCCAACGGGTCCGGCAAGACCACGACCCTGCGGATGATCCTCGGTCTCGTGAAGCCGACGTCCGGCGCCTCCACGGTCGCCGGTGTCCCGATTCGCCACCTCGTCGACCCCGCGCGCACAGTCGGCGCCGTCCTGGATTCGCAGAGCCTGCACCCCAACCGGACGGCACTCGACCACCTGAAGGTGTACGCGTCCGCGATAGGGGTACCGGACGCACGCGCCCTGCAGGTGCTCGCGCTCGTCGGGCTCGAGGACGTCGCCGGGCGCAAGGCGGGCGGCTTCTCCCTCGGCATGCGTCAGCGGCTGTCGCTGGCGACGGCGCTGCTGGGTGATCCGCGCATCCTGATCCTCGACGAACCGGCCAACGGACTCGACCCCGAGGGCATCGCCTGGCTGCGTGAGTTCTTGAAGGGCTTCGCCGCATCCGGCCGGACCGTGCTGATCTCGAGTCACATCCTCCGCGAAGTGGAGCAGACCGTCGACAATCTCGTGATCGTCAGCCGCGGCTCCCTCGTCTATCAGGGACGGATGGAGGAACTGCGCAAGTCGCAGCAGAGCCGGCTGCTCGTCGCGTCCTCGAGCCCGCCCGCGCTGGCGACCGCCCTGGCCGCCAAGGGCATCGTCGATGCCCGGTCGCTCGCGGACGGACGCCTCGCCGTCGTCGGCGCGTCCCTCGAACTCGTCGAGTCCGTCGCCGCCGAAGCAGGGGTCACGATCTTCGGCGCGGTCGGCGATCACATCGACCTCGAGCAACTCTTCCTGTCGATGACTGCGGGTCAGTACGTGGCCGGAGCGAGCGCCGCGGCGCCCTCGGGGTACGGCCCACCGCCGACGTACTCACCCCAGCCCGGGTACGCACCTCCCGGGTACGCCCCACAGCCGGGTTACGGTCCGCCTCCCGGGTACGCCCCACCACCGGGCTACGGTCCACCACCCGCACACCCTCAGCACGGTCCGATCTCCGGAGGTCCGCGATGACAGCGCTGCTCACCGCAGAATTCCGCAAGGTCACCACCCTGCGGTTCTGGTGGATGCTCGGTCTCGCACCGCTGATCGTCGGGATGTTCTCGAGCGCGATCACCCTGCCGGTGATGCGTGCGTTCACCGACGCGTTCGAGGCCGATCCGAGCGAGGCCAACCTCGCCGCCACCCTGTTCGGGCTGGCGGTCGCGGTCGCCCTCGTCGTCCTGTTCGCCGCGCTCTTCGGGGCGGTGAACGTGGGCACCGAATTCCGGTACAAGACGCTCACCACCACGTTCCTCACCGCTCGCGGCCGGGACGGGGTGATCGGCACCAAGCTCGCCGTCACCGCGGCCTTCGGCTTCTTCTACTGCCTCGTGGTGGAGGTGGTCAGCGTCGCCCTGCTGCTGACGTTCGGCGGTGACACCTTCGAACTGCGCGGATCCCTGTTCGCCATGCTCGGGGCCGCCCTGATCTGCGGGGCGCTGTGGGCGCTCATCGGCGGCGGGGTGTCGATGCTCACCGGCTCGTCCGTCGGAAGCTGCATCGCCCTGGTGGTCTGGTACACCCTCGGCGAGATGATCCTCCGCTCGATCCTCAGCGGGATCGGCATCGGCGCCGTCGGCAGTGTCCTCCCCGTGTCGGCCACCCTCGGGACGGTCGCGAACGCGGCCGCCGGCAACGAGATCGACTGGCTGACGTTCTGGCCCACGGCACCCCTCGCCCTGCTCGTGTGGACCGCGGTCTTCGTCGGCGGCGGCTGGGCGCTCACCCGGCAGCGCGACATCACCTGACACGGCGCCGGGTGCCGTCCCTGTCGGTACCCGGCGCTAACGTGGATCCAGTGGCAAGTGAGAGTGCATCCGGTTCGGTGATCGAACGGGAGCAGACGCTGGAGCAGGATCAGGCACGGCCGGGCTGGATTCGACGGCTGAGCGGTGAGTGCTGGGCGCACCGCCGCGTCGCACTCGGCGCCCTGTCCGTGACAATCGTCGCCGCGGGTATCGACATCTCGTTCCCCCTCCTCACCAAGTACGCGGTCGACGCCGCCGGCTCGGGTCACGACACCCAGGTGATCGGCATCGCCGCGCTGCTCATCGCATTGCTCGCGTGCGTCCGCTTCGGCTGTCAGTACGGCCGCCGGATGCTCGCCGGGAAGCTGTCGCTCGACGTCCAGCACGATCTGCGGCTGGGACTGCTGAGTGCGCTGCAACGGCTCGACGGGCGGGGGCAGGATCAGATCCGCACCGGTCAGGTGGTCTCCCGGTCCATCACCGACCTCCAGCTGGTGCAGGGCCTGCTCGCGATGGTCCCGTTGTCGGCGGGCGCGTTGCTCCAATTCGTCCTCGCGCTCGCCATCATGGCCTGGCTGTCGCCGCTGCTGACCGTCGTCGCGCTGGTGATCGTCCCCGCCGTGTGCCTCGTCGTCTACGCGATGCGACCGAAACTGTTCGCGGCCACCTGGTCGGCGCAGCAACGCGCGGCCGACCTCGCCCAGCACGTCGAGGAGACCGTCACCGGCGTCCGCGTGGTCAAGGGCTTCGGCCAGGAGCGCCGGGCCGTCGACCAGCTCGAGGACCACAGCCGGATGCTGTACGCGGAACGCCTGCGAGCCGCCCGGATCAATGCGCGCTTCGCGCCGACCATGGCGGCACTGCCCCAACTGGGTCTCGTCGGGGTCATCGCGGTCGGCGGCTACCTCGCCCTGCACGGCTCCATCACGATCGGCACGTTCCTCGCCTTCGCGACGTACGTCGCCACGATGACCGGCGTCACCCGCACGCTGTCGTCGGTCGTGATCATGGCCCAGCTGTCCCGGGCCGCCGTCGAGCGTGTGTACGAGGTGATCGACGCCGAACCGGAGGTCGCGGACCCGCCGCACCCCACCGCCCTGCCCGGCGGACCGCTGGGTGTGGACCTGCGCGCGGTCACGTTCGGCTTCGAATCGGACCGGCACATCCTCCGTGGACTCGACCTGCGTATCGCACCCGGCGAGACGGTCGCGGTGGTGGGGATGGCCGGTTCCGGCAAGACCGCCCTGTCGCTGCTGCTCCCCCGCTTCTACGCCCCGTCCTCGGGCTCCGTGTCCCTCACGTCGGCGGGCGCGTCGTTCGACGTCGCGCAGCTGAGCGCCGAGCAGTTGCGCGAAGCCGTCGGCCTCGTGTTCGACGAGCCGTTCCTCTTCTCCGACACCATTGCGGCCAACATCGCCCTCGGCAGGCCCGACGCCAGCGCCGAGGAGATCCGCGCCGCCGCCGACATGGCGGCCGCCGACGAGTTCGTCTCCGCATTGCCGGACGGCTACGACACCGTGGTCGGCGAACGCGGTCTCACCCTCTCCGGCGGGCAGCGGCAGCGGATCGCGCTGGCACGCGCACTCCTCACCGACCCGAGAGTGCTGATCCTCGACGACGCGACCTCCGCCGTCGACGCCACCACCGAGGCGTCGATCTTCGCGGCGCTGCGCGCGAATCGTGGCCGAACTGCTCTGATCTTGGCGCATCGCCGCTCGACCCTGTCGCTCGCCGACCGAGTCGCCGTGCTCGACCGCGGACGGATCATCGATTCCGGCACGGTGGCCGAACTCGACGAACGGTGCCCGCTCTTCCGCGCACTGTTCGCCTCCCCCGACAACGCGGGCCCGATCGACGTCAGCGTTCCCGCACCGAGCGAGCCGATGCCGTATCAGCGCATGCCGTCCGAGTCCGAGTTGTGGCCGGAGGACGCCGAGGAGTGGGACGTGCCTGCCGCGTCCGGCCGCACCCCGGCTCCCGGCGCGGGACCCGGCGGCGGCCGCGCCGCCGGCGGACCGATGGCGGGAGCGCTGGGCAACGTAGCCGCGACCCCGGAACTTCGGCAGGCCGTGGAGGCGCTTCCGCCCGCCGTCGAGAGCCCGGGAATCGACACCCGGAACCTGCGCCTGCCCGAGCCCGACTTCCGGCTGTCGCGGATCCTGCGGCCGGTCCGTGCCCTCCTCGTCGCCGTCGCCGTCTGCCTCGCGCTCGACTCGCTCGCGGGGATCGCGTTCCCGTCGATCGTCCGGTTCGCGATCGACCGCGGTGTCGTCCCGCAGGACTCCGCGACGCTGTGGACCGCGACAGGGGTGGGCGTCGCTCTCGTGGTCGCCGGCTGGCTCGTCGTCGCCCTGATGACGGTCCTCACCGCCCGAGCGGGGGAACGTGTGCTGTTCGGGTTGCGGGTGCGCAGCTACGCCCACCTGCAGCGGCTCGGACTCGACTACTACGAGCGCGAGCTGTCCGGTCGCATCATGACCCGGATGACCACCGACGTCGACGCGTTGTCGTCGTTCATCCAGACAGGAATGTCCACCGCCGTGGTGAGCGTCCTGACCGTCCTCGGTATCACCGTCGCGCTCGTCGCCACCGACGTCACGCTCGCGCTGGTGGCGCTTGCCGTCATCCCGCCGCTCGTCGTCGCGACGCTGATCTTCCGCCGGATCTCCTCGGTGGCGTACACGGTCTCGCGTGAGCGCATCTCACTCGTCAACGCCGACTTCCAGGAGAACATCGCCGGGCTCCGTGCGGCCCAGGCATACCGCCGCGAAGGGTTCGCCGCCCGCCGGTTCGCCGAGCGGGCCGACAGTTACCGGCGCAGCCGGATGCGGTCGCAGCGGGCGATCTCGCTGTACTTCCCGTTCATCGCGTTCCTCTCGGACCTCGCCCTGGCCGCCGTGGTGTTCGTCGGTGCGCGCCAGGTCGCGGGCGGCGACACGACGACCGGGACGCTCGTCGCCTTCGTGCTGTACCTCGGGCTCCTGTTCGGCCCCATTCAGCAACTGTCGCAGGTGTTCGACGGATACCAGCAGGCCAGTGTCGGCCTGCTCCGGATCGGGGACCTGCTCCGCACACCCAGTTCCATCGAGCGGGCGACCTCGCGCGAGGACCTCCAGCCGATCGACGGGCACCTGCGCGGCGAGCTGTGCCTGCGCGACGTCGGGTTCCGCTATCAGGGGGCGGACAGCGACGCCCTGACCCACATCGACCTGCACATCCCCGCCGGCACCACCGTCGCCCTGGTCGGCCGGACCGGCGCGGGCAAGTCGACCATCGTGAAACTGCTCGCCCGCTTCTACGACCCGACGTCCGGCGCGGTGCTCGTCGACGACGTGGACCTCCGCCGGTACCCGCTCGGCGCGTACCGCGGACGCCTCGGCGTCGTCCCCCAGGAAGCCCACCTGTTCACCGGGACCGTCGCCACCAACATCGCGTACGGACGCCCGGATGCGAGCCGCGAAGAGATCGAGGACGCTGCACGCGCGGTCGGCGCACTGGGCACGATCGCCGGATTGCGGGGTGGGATGCGTCACCCCATCGGCGAGCGCGGGCAGGGCCTGTCGGCCGGCCAACGCCAGCTGATCGCGCTCGCCCGGGCCGAGCTGGTCGACCCCGACCTGCTGCTGCTCGACGAAGCGACCGCGACGCTCGATCCGGCCACCGAGCAGGTAGTTCTCGAGGCGAGCAGCCGGGTGACCCGCACCCGGACGTCGGTGGTGGTGGCACACCGACTGGCCACCGCGGCCCGGGCAGATGTGATCCTCGTCATCGACGAGGGGCGGGTGGTCGAAACCGGATCGCACGCCACCCTGCGCTATGCCGGTGGCCACTATTCGGGACTGTGGGATGCGGCGGAGACCGGGGCGGGGAATAATCGCGGGGCGAGAACCGTCATCGATGGTGACCCCATCGGTTGGCCGTGAGACAGCTCACACGTGCAGGCCTGGCGATCTACACGTCACACGCGAGGGCTAGTCTCATGTATATAGGCGCTCTGATCGGGTACCGAAATAGAAACGAGGCGAACACCTGCCGTGAGCAGCAGCTCTACATCCCAGTTCGGACAGAACCAGTGGCTGGTTGACGAAATGTACCAGCGTTTCCAGGACGATCCGTCGTCCGTGGACGCGAGTTGGCACGAATTCCTGACGGATTACTCTCCCGACGCCGCCGCCAAGGCAGGCGCAGCCAACGGACACGGCACGAACGGCACCACCACCGCCGCACCTGCTGCCGCTCCCTCCGCCAAGGCGTCGACTCCCCCGGTTCCCGAGTCCGAGACCGCACCCAAGCCTCAGACCAAGACGGCCAACGGTGCCGCGCCGAAGACTGCACCCAACGGTGCAGCTCCGAAGGCTGCTGCCCCGAAGACCGAGGCCTCCACGAAAGCCGCACCCGCGAAGGAGACCGCGGCGAAGGACGCGAAGGCGTCCGCTCCCGCTCCTGCCGTAGACGAGTCGAAGGTTCTCCGCGGCGCAGCTGCTGCCGTCGCCAAGAACATGTCGGCCTCGCTGGCCATTCCGACCGCCACCAGCGTTCGCGCCATCCCTGCGAAGCTGATGTTCGACAACCGGATCGTCATCAACAACCACCTCGCCCGTACCCGCGGCGGCAAGATCTCGTTCACGCACCTGCTGGGTTACGCGATCGTGCAGGCGGTCAAGGCGTTCCCGAACATGAACCGGCACTTCGCCGAGATCGACGGCAAGCCCAACGCGGTCACCCCCGCACACACCAACCTCGGTCTGGCCATCGACCTGCCGGGCAAGGACGGCAGTCGGTCCCTCGTCGTCGCCGCGATCAAGAACACCGACACCCACAACTTCACGCAGTTCTACAGCGCCTACGAGGACATCGTCCGGCGCGCGCGTGACGGCAAGCTCACCGCCGAGGACTTCTCGGGTGTCACGATCTCGCTCACCAACCCCGGCGGCATCGGCACCGTGCACTCCGTGCCGCGACTGATGAACGGCCAGGGCGCCATCATCGGTGCCGGCGCGATGGAGTACCCCGCCGAGTTCCAGGGCGCGAGCGACGAGCGCCTCGCCGAGATCGGCGTCGGCAAGCTCATGACGCTCACCTCGACGTACGACCACCGCATCATCCAGGGTGCCGAGTCCGGCGACTTCCTCCGGACCATCCACAACCTGCTGATCAGCGACGAGTTCTACGACGAGATCTTCCACGCGCTGCACATCCCGTACGAGCCGGTCCGCTGGCGCAAGGACGTGCCCGAAGGCGCCGTCGACAAGAACACCCGTGTTCTCGAACTGATCGCCGCGTACCGCAACCGCGGTCACCTGATGGCCGACACGGATCCGCTGCAGTTCGTCAAGGACAAGTTCCGCAGCCACCCGGACCTGGACGTCCGCACGCACGACCTGACCCTGTGGGACCTCGACCGCGAGTTCAAGGTCGGCGGCTTCCACGGCCAGGAGAAGATGAAGCTGCGCGACGTGCTCAGCGTGCTGCGCGACGCGTACTGCCGCCACGTCGGCGTGGAGTACACGCACATCCTGGAGCCGGAGCAGCAGCAGTGGCTGCAGGACCGGGTCGAGGCGCACCACGTCAAGCCCACGGTCGCTCAGCAGAAGTACATCCTGAGCAAGCTCAACGCCGCCGAGGCGTTCGAGACGTTCCTGCAGACCAAGTACGTCGGCCAGAAGCGGTTCTCCCTGGAGGGCGCCGAGTCCGTCATCCCGATGATGGACGCCGTCATCGACCAGGCCGCCGAGCACCAGCTCGACGAGGTCGTCATCGGCATGCCGCACCGCGGTCGCCTCAACGTTCTCGCGAACATCGTCGGCAAGCCGTACTCGAAGATCTTCACCGAGTTCGAGGGCAACATGAACCCGGCGGCCGCGCACGGCTCCGGCGACGTGAAGTACCACCTCGGCGCCGAGGGCACGTATATCCAGATGTTCGGCGACAACGACATCACCGTGTCGCTGACGGCCAACCCGTCGCACCTCGAGGCGGTCGACCCGGTCCTCGAGGGCCTGGTCCGCGCGAAGCAGGACATCCTCGACAAGGGTGAGGACGGCTTCACCGTCCTGCCACTCATGCTGCACGGCGACGCCGCGTTCGCCGGTCAGGGTGTCGTGGCCGAGACGTTGAACCTGGCACTGCTGCGCGGGTACCGCACCGGCGGCACCGTGCACATCGTGGTCAACAACCAGGTCGGTTTCACCACCGCCCCGGAGTACTCGCGTTCGTCCGAGTACTGCACCGATGTCGCGAAGATGATCGGCGCGCCGATCTTCCACGTGAACGGCGACGACCCCGAGGCCTGCGTCTGGGTCGCCCAGCTCGCTGTCGACTTCCGGGAGAAGTTCCAGAAGGACGTCGTCATCGACATGATCTGCTACCGCCGTCGCGGTCACAACGAGGGCGACGACCCGTCGATGACGCAGCCGGCGATGTACGACGTGATCGACACCAAGCGCAGCGTGCGTAAGAGCTACACCGAATCCCTGATCGGCCGCGGCGACATCTCGCTGAAGGAAGCCGAAGACGCACTCCGCGACTACCAGGGCCAGCTGGAACGGGTGTTCAACGAGGTTCGCGAACTCGAGAAGTACACGCCGGAGCCCAGTGAGTCGGTCGAGCTCGACCAGGTGCTGCCCACGAAGTTGAAGACGTCCGTCGACGAGTCGGTGCTCGAGCGGATCGGCGACGCGTTCGTCAACGTACCCGAGGGCTTCACCGTGCACCCGCGCGTCAAGCCGGTCATCGAGAAGCGCCGCGAAATGTCCCGCGAGGGCAAGATCGACTGGGCGTTCGCCGAGCTGCTCGCATTCGGTTCGCTGGTCGACCAGGGCAAGATGGTTCGCCTGTCCGGCCAGGATTCCAAGCGCGGCACGTTCACGCAGCGTCACTCGGTCCTCATCGACCGCAAGACGGGCGCCGAGTACACCCCGCTGCAGAACCTGGGCAGCGAGAACCCCGGAAAGTTCCTGGTCTACGACTCCGCACTCAGCGAGTTCGCCGCCGTCGGCTTCGAGTACGGCTACTCCGTGGGCAACCCGGACGCGCTCGTGCTGTGGGAGGCGCAGTTCGGTGACTTCGTCAACGGCGCGCAGTCGATCATCGACGAGTTCATCTCGTCCGGTGAGGCCAAGTGGGGCCAGCTGTCCGACGTCGTGCTGCTGCTGCCGCACGGCCACGAGGGTCAGGGTCCCGACCACACGTCCGGTCGGATCGAGCGCTTCCTGCAGTTGTGCGCCGAGGGTTCGATGACCGTGGCCGTGCCGTCCACCCCGGCCAGCTACTTCCACCTGCTGCGTCGTCACTCGCTCGACGGAATCCGCCGCCCGCTGGTCGTCTTCACACCGAAGTCGATGCTGCGGAACAAGGCCGCGGTCTCCGACGTCGAGGACTTCACCACCGGCAAGTTCCGCTCGGTGTTCGAGGAGCCCACGTACGAGACGGGCGACGCCGAACGCGACAAGGTTCGTCGTGTCCTCCTCGTCAGCGGCAAGCTGTACTGGGAGCTGCTGGCGAAGAAGCAGAAGGACAACCGCGAGGACATCGCGATCGTCCGTATCGAGCAGCTGTACCCGGTTCCGAGCCGTCGTCTCCGCGAGACGCTGGACCGCTACCCGAACGCCACCGAGTTCCGGTGGGTTCAGGAGGAGCCGGCGAACCAGGGTGCGTGGCCGTTCTTCGGTCTCGCTCTGCCCGAGTTGCTGCCCGACAAGCTGTCCGGAATCAAGCGCATCTCGCGTCGTTCGATGTCGGCACCGTCCTCGGGTTCGAGCAAGGTGCACGCTGTGGAACAGCAGGAGATCATCGACGAAGCGTTCAGCTGAGCGTTTGATTGACTGATCTGCCATTGAGCCGGGTCGAGTTCACTCCACGGAGCGGATTCGACCCGGCTTCGTGGTATCTGGACCTGCCCTCGGTGGCGGAACTGTGCGACAACGGGCTGGCATTCGAGCGGCCGCTCACGGTGATCGTGGGTGAGAACGGTGTCGGGAAGTCGACGTTGGTCGAGTCGATCGCCGCGGCCTGGCAGGGCGGGTTCCGCGGGGCGCAGGACCGGTTGTGGTCGGCGGGATCCAGCCCCGAGGACGCGGACCTCGGCACTCACCTCACGTGTGTCGGCGCCCGGCCGCAGCCGTACGGCGGGTGTTTCCTGCGTGCCGAGTCGATGCATTCGCTGTTCGGTGCGGCCGACGAGTCACGTCCCCGCGCGGACGATCCGTCGTTCAACCAGCTCTCGCACGGTCAGTCGTTCCTGCGGTACGTCGCCGACCGTCCGATCGGCGTGGGCCTGTGGATTCTGGACGAGCCGGAGGCCGCGCTGTCGTTCCAGTCCTGCCTGGCGCTGCTCGGCGTGATCGCGGATCTCGCCGAGGAGGGCTCGCAGGTGATCATGGCGACGCATTCTCCCCTCCTCGCTGCCGCGCCCGGCGCCGCGATCTGGGAACTCACCGACGAGGGCATCGACTACCCCGAGTGGAATCAGCTCGACCTCGTCCGCAACTGGCGGTCGTTCCTCGACGGACCCGACCGCTTCCTGCGGCATCTCTAGGCCGGCCCCGCCTGCTGCCCAGCTTCCGCCAACGACCTCACGGCCCGGACGGCGAGGGCGGTGGCGGCGAGGAGTCCGCCGAGGGCGGCGAGGGTGAGCGCGTCGGGGTGGATCAGCGGCTGGCCGCGGAACGCCTGCCACGTGAGCACGGCGAGCAGCCCGGCGTAGGCGAGCGCCAGCACGGCCATCAGGGAGGCTCGGGTTCCCTCGCTGCGGAGCCACGGAATCCGCGACGCGAGGACGCTCAGAACGAGGGCGCCGATCAGCATCACCTGCAGGCCGTGCAGTCCGACGAAGTGCGGGATGCGGAGATCGCCGCCGGACGTGCTCCAGTTGGTGACCGGCAGTCCCGGATTCTCGTCGGTGACGCCGACGCTGTGCCGCGCGGCGAGTTCGGCGACGCGGCCGTTCGCGTCGGTAGTCGTCTGGCGACCCTGGAATCCCGTGAGGTAGCCGAGTGCCATCCCGGCCACCGCCAGGAACAGGCCTGCATGGATGGCTCGCTCGGGTGAGGGGACGATCCCCCACGCGCTGGAAGAGCAGAATCAGGGCGATCACGAGGTTCGCGACGAACAGTCCGGGACATCGGTCATGAACACGTACTGGCCGATCGTGTTGACGGCGTCGTCGGACGTGTTGAAGTGGCTGAACGTTCCGCGCGCAGCCTGCACCGCGATGAATCCGACGTCAAGGATGCCGGTCACGGCGAACACCGTCGCCATCGCGCGCGTCCATCTGCTGCCTCGGTGCGGGAGGGTCAGCAACCACGCCAAAGTGGCCCCGTAGAGCGCGAAGGAGACCGCGAACTTCAGCGGCTCGAGCCACACGGACACCCCGAGCACGGTCCGGTCGTCGCTGAGGAGGCCGACGGCGCACACCAGCGCGAGGACGGACATCGCGGCGACCATCACCGCCAGCGGCACCTGGCGGGACGCGACGACGCGGGAGCGGAGATCGAGGGTGGTCATGACGAGAACGCTAGAAACGTCGCATGCGTCACCACGTCACGCCGGGGAACGAAACCGGTGTCACCCGCGGGTACTACGGGCGTGCCCCGAGTACTAGGGGTGTCGGGTCGTGGTGGCCGACACCAGCGCGGCGGCGATCTCGGGTGCGGCGGCGACGGCGAGCGCGGGAAGGGCCTGAACGTTGAGTTCGATCAGTTCGTCGCGGGTCAGGTGCGGGTCGCGCAGCCAGGTGATCGTGACTTCCTCGACATAGGCGATCCAGCCCCGGACCGCGAGTTCGACCGCCCGGGTGGGCTCGATTCCGATCGCAGGCAGTTGTTCGAGGGTCCGTTCGGACATCACGGCGCGGGTCTCCTCGAAGACGGCGCGCATATCCGGGTCGCCACTCGCCGTTCCCCGCAGGAGCGACACGTACGTGCCCCGGTTCTCGCTGACGTAGTCGACGTACGACGCGAGCACCGAGCGCAGGATCTGCATCGGATCCCGCGCTTCCCCGACGTACGGGTCGGGGGCGGTGCGGGCGAGCATCTCGCTGCTGGTGTGCCGGACGATCTCGAGGTGGAAGTCGTGCTTGGACGCGAAGTAGTGGAACAGGAGGCCGCGGGAGACACCCGCCTGATCGGCGATGTCCTCGACGGAGATCTGCTCCAACGGGCGCTGCGCCAGCATCTTCGCGCCGAGATCGATCAGTTGCGCGCGCCGTTGTTCGGGGCTGAGACGGGTCCGCTTCACGACGTCCATGAGACAAGACTACTGAATGAAGGTCAATAGGCTATTGACTGCCCCTCAATAGCGCCCTATTGTTTCTTACATGAGTCTCCCCGTCACAGATACTTCCGCCACCACCGCAGGTGTCCGGCACATCGACACGCTGATCATCGGCAGCGGGTTCGCCGGCCTCGGCGCGGCGATCAAGCTGACCCAGGCAGGCAAGACCGACTTCCTCGTGCTCGAACGCGGCACCGACGTCGGTGGTACCTGGCGAGACAACACGTACCCGGGTGCGGCGTGCGATGTTCCCTCACATCTGTACTCCTACTCGTTCGCACTGAACCCGGAGTGGACACGGTCGTTCTCGACGCAGCCGGAGATCCAGAAGTACATCCAGTCGGTGGCCGACAAGTACAAGGTGCGCGACAAGCACCTCTTCGGCTGTGACGTGCAGTCCGCCCACTGGAACGAGTCGACCACCCGCTGGGAGGTCACCACCACGAAGGGGAACTTCGTCGCGAAGGTCCTCGTGTCCGCGGTCGGCGCGCTGTGCGAGCCGTCCCTCCCCGACATCAAAGGCATCGAAGGGTTCCAGGGCGAGATCTTCCACTCCGCCCGCTGGAACCACGACGCCGACCTGACGGGGAAGCGCGTCGCCGTCATCGGCACCGGCGCCTCGGCCATCCAGATCGTGCCCGCCATCGGCAAGAAGGTGTCGCACCTCGACGTGTACCAGCGCACGGCGCCGTGGATCCTGCCCCGGGCGGACCGCGAGTACACGAAGCTCGAGCACACCGCGTTCAAGTACCTCCCCGGCTTCCAGAAGCTGTGCCGCACCGGCATCTACTGGATGCGCGAGAGCCAGGTCGTCGGTCTCGCGAAGGCCCCGGTCTTCATGAAGCCGCTGCAGTTGGCGGCCGAGCGCCACCTGCGTCGCCAGATCAAGGACAAGGATCTGCGCAAGAAGGTCACGCCGAACTTCCAGATCGGTTGCAAGCGCATGCTGATCTCGAACAACTACTACCCCACCCTCGCGCAGGACAACGTCGACCTGGTGACCGACGGCATCGCCGAGGTCACGGCCAACTCGGTGGTCTCGAAGGACGGCACCGTCCGCGAGGTCGATGCCATCGTCGTCGCCACCGGCTTCCACGTCACCGACTCCCCCACGTTCGAGGGCATCTTCGGCAAGGACGGGCGCTCGCTCGCCGACGTCTTCGACGAGGGCGGACAGCAGGGCTACAAGGGCGCGGCGATCGCGAACTTCCCCAACATGTTCTTCCTGGTGGGTCCGAACACGGGCCTGGGCCACACCTCGATGGTCTTCATGATCGAGTCGCAGCTCAACTACCTCGTCGACGCCCTGCAGACGCTCGACAAGTACGGCATCGGCAAGATCGAGGTCCGTCAGAACGCCCAGGACCGGTACAACGCCGAACTCCAGGAGAAGCTGTCGCACAGCGTCTGGAACAACGGTGGGTGCGCGAGCTGGTACCTCGACAAGCACGGCAACAACACCACGCTGTGGCCGGGCTTCACGTTCCAGTTCCGGAACGAGACGAAGCGCTTCGACCTCACCGCGTACGACAGCGTGGCCACCGCCGATCTTCCTGCACCCGTGCACGTGAACGGCAAGACCCCCGGCCCCGCCGCCATCCCGGCACAGATCGACCTCGACGACGACAAGGTGACAGCACAGTGAGCGAGTTCGCAGGCAAGGTAGTCGTGATCACCGGAGCCGGTTCCGGTATCGGCAGGGCGCTCGCCCTCAACCTGGCAGGCCGGGGTGCCAGACTGGCGATCTCGGACATGGACACGGTCGGGCTCGCCGAGACGACACGCCAGGCCGAGGCACTGGGCGCCGAGGTCAAGGCCGATCACCTGGACGTCACCCAGCGCGAGGCGGTGCTCGCGTACGCCGACGACGTGCGGGCGCACTTCGGCAAGATCAACCAGGTGTACAACAACGCCGGCATCGCCTACCACGGTGAGTTCGAGAAGTCCGAGTTCAAGGACATCGAGAAGATCATGGACGTGGACTTCTGGGGAGTCGTCAACGGCACCAAGGCTTTCCTGCCGCATCTCATCGCGTCGGGCGACGGCCACGTGGTGAACGTCTCGAGCCTCTTCGGGCTGCTGTCCATGCCGGGTCAGAGCGCGTACAACTCGGCGAAGTTCGCGGTGCGCGGTTTCACCGAGTCGCTGCGCCAGGAGATGCTGATCGCCAAGCACCCCGTCAAGGTGACGTGTGTGCACCCGGGTGGCATCAAGACGGCCATCGCCCGCAACGCCACCGCGGGACCGGGCGAGGACCTCGACACGTTCGCGAAGTTCTTCGACCAGAAACTCGCTCGCACCACTCCGGAGGCGGCCGCGGAGACCATCGTGAACGGTGTCCGCAAGGGCAAGCCGCGCGTCCTGATCGGCGCCGACGCCAAGTTCCTCGACGCCTGGGTGCGGCTCGTCGGACCGAGTTACCAGCGTGTGGTTGCCACCGTCGCCGGACGAGTCCTCCCCAAGTCGAACTGAGGTACCGATGAGCTTCCACCTGCCGCTGCCGGTCGTCGCGGCGGCCCTCCGGCCCTTCTACCGCCTCAGCCTCGACGCCCGGCTTCCGCACACCGTCCAGAGGGCGATCCTCGACCTCGGCGCTCCGCTGCAGCAGGTCCCTGCAGGTGCCGTCGTCCGCCCGACCTCGCTGGCCGGGCGGCCGGCGGAGCGAATCACGGTGGGAGCCACCGAACGCCGGACCGCCGTGCTCTACCTGCACGGTGGGGCGTACACGATCGGTTCGCTCGCCACGCACCGTTCGCTGGCCGCTCACATCGCGAGAGAATCCGGCAGTGTCGTCTACACCCTCGACTACCGGCTGGCTCCGGAGCATCCGTTCCCGGCCGGGCTCGAGGACGCGGTCGCGGCGTACATGGAGCTGAACACCGAACACGGTTACGAGACAGAGCAACTCGCCATCGCGGGCGATTCGGCGGGCGGTGGCCTGACGGTCGCCACCGCGCGGCGTCTGATCGACCGGCACGGTGTCACTCCGGCCGCGTTGGCGCTGATCGCCCCGTGGGTCGATCCCGGCAGGCGTGACACGTCCCGGGATCGGGATCTCGTGGTCAACACAGCGTGGTCGTTCGACGCCGCCGAGAAGTACCTGGGCAACGGGGACGCACACGATCCGGGTTACGCACCGCTGCACGGAAATCTGGCGGGACTACCGCCGACGCTGATCCACGTCGGGGTCGACGAGGTGCTCTACCCGCAGATCATGGAATTCGTCGACAAGCTGAACGAGTCGGACGTGGACGTCACGCTCACCGAGTACGCCCGCCTGTGGCACGTCGCCCACCTGCAGGCGTCCCTGGTCCGCGAGGCCGCGGATGCGGTCGCGGAACTCGGGGCGTTCCTGGGTTCACAGATGAGCGTCGAGCCACACCCGCGCCACGTCGGCTGAATCTGCACCACCGCGGACCTGGCCGATCATGTCGGCCAGGTCCGCGGTCGTCAGCTCACCCGCCACGACGTTCAACGCCTTCAGCTGGGCTTCGGTGAGAGTTCCGATCCGGAACAGCGGCACCACGTTCTGTGCGGTGAACACGTGATCGTCGTCCGCCAGCAGCACCAGATCGGCGTCCGACACGTCCGGTGACGCGGTGGTCACCCCGGCCACCCGCACGGCTCCGTCCGCCGATACCGGGGCGGCGAGTTCGCCGACGGCCGCAGCGTCGTCGGCCACTGTCCGGGTCTGCGCGAACGTGCAGCCGGTGAGGTCGGGAAGCGCGTCGGCCTCGAACGCCGGGGCGAGCACGGCAGTGCTCCTGCTGCACGAGGGAACGAGTTCGTCCAGGGTGGTGAGATCCAGCTGCCCCGACGTCTGCGAGGTCACGGCCAGCGCCGACCTGTCCTCGGCAGCCGCGAAGTCGGAGATCGAAAGCCCCTGCGGCAGAGCCTTGCTCAACGCCTCGAACACATCGTCCTGTTCCGTCTCCGCCGATTCGGGGGCGTAGTAGCGCAGCAACCGGCCCGTGAACTCCGGCACCAGCGTGACGTTTCCGGCATCGAGCTGCCCGAGGTACGCGGTCCGGTCGCCCAGTCCCCCGTCGGTGACGACCGGCGCCCCGGTCGAACGCAGGGCACCCGCATAGATTTCGGCCAGGATCCGGCTCTCCGCGCCGTCACCCGCACCCACCACGATCTCGCCCTGCCCCTGCCCCGCGGAACCGTCGAGGGTCGTGTCACCACCTGCGCATCCCGACGCCACCCCCGCGACCAGTAGCAGCGCGGACCCGGCGATCAGGGCCCGGGACCATGCCGCCGGGCGCTCGGCCGATCCGTCTGTCCGTGTGTGTGCCACGTCGCGCCTTTCGTTTACCTCGAGCTGGTCGAAAACCGTGCTCTGTCCGCCCCTATCGTTACACTGGCCAACCGATGGCGCGGACACGCGTCCACCGGGTTCCGTCGGCAGGTCCGGCGCCGGTGACAACGGGAAGGACGCTCATGCGCACCTCACGAATTCTGTCGGGCTTCACCCGCCGCTCCGTTGGCACTATCGCTCTCGCGACGGTGGCCGTCGTGTCGCTCGCGGCGTGCGGTGGCGGATCCGACCCCCTGTCCGCCGGCGGCGAGGGATCGGGTGACGACCCGAACACGATCATCGTGGGATCCGCGAACTTCCCCGAATCGGAGACGGTCGCGAACATCTACACCGAGGTCCTCCGTGCCAACGGGTTCGACGTGACGACGAAGTTCAACATCGGCAGCCGTGAGGCCTACATTCCTGCGCTCAAGGACGGGTCGATCGACGTCATCCCCGACTACACGGGCAACCTGCTGCAGTATCTCGACCCGGATTCGACGGCCACGAGCGCCGCCGACGTGGACGCCGCGCTGCCGGCCGCGCTGGGTTCGGAACTGACGATCACCACGCCGGCCCCGGCCGAGGACAAGGACGCCGTCGTCGTCACGAAGGAGACGGCGCAGCGCTGGAACCTCACCTCCATTGCGGATCTCGCGGCGCACTCGAACGAGGTCAAGTTCGGTGCACCCGCCGAATTCCAGGAACGCCCCGGTGGCCTGCCCGGCCTGAAGGCCAAGTACGGCCTGGACATCACGGCCGACAACTTCGTCCCGATCGCCGACGGCGGCGGTCCGGCCACGGTGGACGCCCTCGCGTCGGAACAGATCACGGCCGCCGACATCTTCACGACGTCCCCGGCCATCGCGCAGAACGGTTTCGTCGTGCTCGCGGATCCGCAGAACAACTTCGCGGCGCAGAACGTCGTGCCGGTGGTGCGCGCCACCAAGTCCTCCGACAAGCTGACCCGGGCGCTCGACGCACTGTCGGCGAAGCTGACCACCGAAGAGCTTGTCGCGCTCAACGATTCCGTGTCGGGTGACGCGAAAACCGAGCCGACGGCGGCCGCGAAGCAGTGGGTGACGGACCAGGGGCTCGACAAGCCGGTCTCGTAGAGGAGCCTGCCGTGATCACATTCTCGGGAGTCACCAAGCGGTACCCGGACGGCACGACGGCGGTCGACAGCCTCGACCTGGAGATCGACGCCGAATCGTTCACGGTCTTCGTCGGGCCGTCCGGGTGCGGCAAGACCACGTCGATGCGGATGATCAACCGGATGATCACCCCGACCGCGGGAACGATCACGGTCGACGGCCGGGACATCGCCCAGACCGACGCGGTGAAGCTTCGGCTCGGCATCGGCTACGTCATCCAGAGCGCAGGACTGCTGCCGCACCGCACGGTGGTCGACAACGTCGCGACCGTGCCTGTGCTGCGCGGCGACTCACGACGCAACGCCCGCAAGGCCGCGTTGGCGGTGCTCGAACGGGTCGGACTCGACCCGGCGCTGGCGTCCCGCTATCCCGGGCAGCTGTCCGGCGGGCAGCAACAACGTGTCGGGGTCGCGCGGGCGCTGGCCGCCGACCCGCCGATCCTGCTGATGGACGAGCCGTTCAGCGCCGTCGATCCCGTTGTCCGCGAAGATCTGCAGGCCGAGATGCAGCGCCTGCAGGCCGAGATGCGCAAGACGATCGTGTTCGTCACCCACGACATCGACGAGGCCGTCAAACTCGGCGACCGGGTGGCGGTCTTCGGGCCGGGTGGCCGGTTGCAGCAGTACGACGCGCCCGACACGGTGCTGTCCGCGCCGGCCACCGATTTCGTCGCCTCGTTCGTGGGACGCGACCGCGGGTACCGCGGACTGTCGTTCCGGACGGCAGATCAGGTTCCGCTGCACACCATCCGGACGGCGACCGAGAAGGAGTTGCCGGCGCTCCGGCTCGAGCGGGGTGAATGGGTCCTGGTCGTCACGGACGCGGGCGTACCGCGGGGGTGGATCGACGTCACCGGCGTCGAGGGGGCGCGGGCCGGACGGCCCGTCTCCGAATGCACTGCGGCGGGCGGATCCCTCTTCTCCCCCGGCTCCGACCTGCGGCAGGCCCTGGACGCGGCCATCTCGTCTCCGTCGGGCATCGGAGTGGCCGTCGACCCGGACGGCGCGGTCACCGGCGGCATCCTCGGCTCCGAGGTGATCGCGAAGCTGGCCGAGCAGCGGGCGGCCGAGGATCGCGCGAGGGGTGAGCACTTCTTCACTGCCCAACCGGCAACCCCGGACGGGCCGTGATCTCATGCGGTGGCTCATCGACAACTTCTCGGTCGTCGTCGACCTGACGAAGACCCATCTCTACCTCGCGCTGGTTCCGCTCCTGATCGGGTTGCTCATCGCGGTCCCGGTCGGGACCGCGATCCGGGGTGCGTCCTGGCTGCGGAAGATCACGCTGATCGTCGCGGGCATCGCGTTCACGATTCCGTCGCTGGCATTGTTCGTGACAATCCCCTCCGTCGTCGGACTGCAGATCCTGGATCCGCTCAATGTGGTGATCGCGCTGACGATCTACTCCACCGCCCTGCTCATCCGCGCCGTGCCCGAGGCCCTCGACTCAGTTCCCGCCGACGTCGTCGACTCGGCCACCGCGATGGGCTTCACCCGGCTCCGCCGGGCCCTGACCGTCGAATTGCCCCTCGCGCTACCCGTTCTCGTCGCGAATGTGCGAGTGGTGGCCGTGACCAACATTTCGCTGGTGTCGGTGGGTTCGCTGATCGGGATCGGCGGTCTCGGCACCCTGTTCACCCAGGGTTACCAGCGTGACTACCCGGACCAGATCCTCGCCGGGATCATCGCGATCGTCGTTCTGGCCCTCGCGTTCGACCTGCTGCTGTTCCTGGTCGGCCGGGCACTGACACCGTGGACCCGGCAGCAGAGGGTCCGGCGCACGCCGCTGGTCGCGGGACAGTCGGCGGCCCCGGCCGCAGGGGAGGCTTCGTGAACATCTTCGGCGGCGCATGGGAGTACATCGTCGATCCGGGAAACTGGTCGGGCAGCACCGGAATCGGCGCCCGCATCCTCGAGCACCTCTGGTACAGCTTCCTGGCGGTCGCCCTGTCCGCGGTGGTCGCGGTGCCGATCGGTCTGATCATCGGGCATCTGCGCAAGGGTGACGTGGTCGTGGTCGGTCTCGTCAACGCGCTCCGGTCGTTGCCGACACTGGGTCTGCTGACGTTCCTGGTGCTGCTGCTCGGACTGGGACTGATCCCGCCGATCCTGGCCCTGGTGATCCTCGGAATCCCGCCGGTGCTCGCGGGCACGTACGCGGGTGTTGCGAACGTCGACCGGACGGTCGTGGACGCCGCCCGCGCGATGGGGATGACCGAGTGGCAGGTCCTCACGCGTGTCGAGGCCCCGAATGCGCTGCCGCTCATGCTCGGCGGGCTGCGCAACGCCACCCTGCAGATCATCGCGACTGCAACGGTTGCTGCGTATGTCAATCTCGGCGGCCTGGGCCGCTACATCTTCGACGGACTGGCGCTGCGCCAGTACGACCGGGTGCTCGTCGGTGCGCTGCTCGTGACGATCCTCGCTCTGGTCGTGGACGGCCTGCTCGCGCTGGCGGTGTGGGCGTCCGTTCCCGGGACCGGCCGTCTGCGCCGCAATCCGAGCGCCGAACAGATCGCCGACCGCGCGTCGTAGCGAACACGTCACCCAACGGCAAACACCCCGACACCGGAACCGTGGGTGCGGGTTCCGGATCGGGGTGCTCGACGGATTCTCGCTAGTCGGTGACGCCTTCTGCGCGAGCAGCGGCGGCGACTGCCTCCGCGACAGCGGGGGCGACGCGAGGATCGAGCGGGCTGGGAACGATCTTGTCTACAGCCAGCTCGTCACCGACGACCGAGAGGATTGCCTCGGCGGCGGCGAGCTTCATACCTTCGGTGATCCGGCGGGCACCGGCATCGAGCGCGCCCCGGAACACACCGGGGAAGGCCAGCACATTGTTGATCTGGTTCGGGAAATCCGAGCGTCCGGTGGCCACGATCGCCGCATGCTTACGGGCGATGTCCGGGTGGATCTCCGGGTCCGGGTTCGACAACGCGAACACGATCGAATCCTGCGCCATCGTCGCGATCAGCTCCTCCGGCACGGTGCCCGCGGACACCCCGAGGAACACATCCGCCCCGTCGAGGGCTTCGGCGGTGCCGCCGCGGCGGCCGGCCGGGTTGGTGCGTGCGGCCAGATCGACCTTGATCTCGTTCAGGTCCTTGCGGTCGGCGGACACGATGCCCTTCGAATCGAGGACCGTCACGTCGGCGATCCCCGCGGCGAGCAGGATGTTCGCGCAGGCGACACCGGCGGCGCCGGCACCGGAGATGACGACCCGCAGCTGGTGGAGGTCGCGGTCCTGGACCTTGACCGCACCCTTGAGGGCGGCCAGGACGACGATGGCGGTGCCGTGCTGGTCGTCGTGCATGACCGGGCAGTCCAGGGCCTCGATGACGCGCTTTTCGATCTCGAAGCAGCGCGGCGCGGAGATGTCCTCCAAGTTGACCGCCCCGAAGCTCGGGCGCAGCCGGATCAGGGTCTCGACGATCTCGTCGGGGTCCTTGGTGTCGAGGACCAGCGGGATCGAGTTCAGGCCCGCGAAGTTCTTGAACAGGGCGGACTTGCCCTCCATCACGGGCAGGGAGGCCCGGGGGCCGATGTCCCCGAGACCGAGTACCGCGGAGCCGTCGGAGACGACGACCACCAGGCGGCTGGTCCAGGTGTACCGGTCGGCGAGGGTTTCGTCGGCGGCGATGGCGCGGGAGACCTGCGCGACGCCGGGCGTGTAGGCGATGGACAGGGCGCGCTGCGTATCGAGGGCGGTCGTGGTCTCAACCGAGAGCTTCCCCCCGATGTGGCCGGCGAAGATCTCCTCGTCGGTCAGCTCGACCTTCTGCGGTGTGGTGGGTTCGGACACGATGGACACGATGACACTCCTGCTAAGTCCAGGCTCACTCGGGGCCGGGTTACTGAGAAGTAACCGTGAGGATCGGCGCTGATCTTCACAGTTACTCCACGAACGACAACTGAGGGTGAAGCTTCCGGGGTGCGCGATCACGATGGCCGCAGAACTTCCGAAGCGTCATGGCACGGGCGGGTGAGCCCTGGCAACACTGCCATAAACCCCCGCCGAAGGGCGGTGGCGCCGACGTCGGAGTGGTGCTAAGTCTGGCACGAATATCGATGCACAATCAAATTGCCACGAGAGTCAGATGTCTCACGTTTTCTGGCCTCTACCTGTGAGAACAAGTTACCCGTGGGTCACTGTGAGAGCCGGTTTCACATAACGCGCCGGGCGTCCGTCAACCCCACCACTGGGTAGCCAGCAGAAGCGCCGCCGCCGCGAGGACGGCGACGGATGCGACCACGGCGACGAGACCGTCGCGGCGGTCCGCACACCTTTGCGCCACGATCACGAACACGGACGCGACCAGGTGTGCGGTGATGGAGATCGTCCCCGGGCCGGGAAAGCCCCGGCCGCCGCCCACGTAGGCGGAGCCGATCACGACGAGGCAGAGGATCACCACGCCGGCGGCGACGGCCCCGCTGAGGGCGCGCAGTGCGCGGACCACGAGAGGGCTGCGTCGCGGTCCGGTGGCCGTCACCGTCCGCGGGAGGATGGGAGCATAAGGTTCGTACCGCTCGGACTCGTGCGTGTTCATGCCGAGACCACCTGCACCCCGGATGCTTTCGATACGAGGGTGTCGAATTCGTCGGTGTCCGTCGAGAACTCGCCGAGCCGGATGGCCTTGTTCGTGCCGTGGTAGTCGGAGGAGCCTGTGACGACCAGACCGCACTCGTCGGCCAGTTCCTGCAGTACCCGCGCGTCGTCCGACGAGTGGTCGGGGTGATGTGCCTCTAGCCCGTGGAGACCGGCTCCCGCCAGGTCACGGACGTGATCGAGTGACAGTAGTCGTCCCCTCGTGCGGGCCCGTCCGTGGGCGAGGACGCTCACGCCCCCGGCCTCCGCCACCAGTTGCACGGCGTCGTCGAGGGGGGTGTCCGACTTGTCGACGAAGTACCTGCCGCGTGGGGCCAGCAGATCCACGAACGCCTCACCGACGCTGCCCACCACACCGGCGCGCATCAGAGCCCTGGCCAGGTGCGGGCGCCCCGCCGCGGGTCCCGCCTCCGCGAGCACCTCGTCGGCGTCGATGGGCAGACCGTCCTCCATCATCAACTCGGCCATCGCGCGGATTCGCACGATCCGCTCGTTCCGCAACCGTTCCCGCTCGCGTGCGAACGCCGCGTGCGCGGGATCGAACAGGTAGGCGAGGAGATGCACCGCGACCGGGCGTCCGTCCTCACCGCGCCCCTCGCAGGACATCTCCATGCCGCGCACCAGCGCGAGCCCCGCAGGCAACGCCGCGGCCGCTTCGGCCCACCCCGCGGTCGTGTCGTGATCGGTGATCGCCACGATGTCGAGTCCCGCCGCCCCCGCGGCGCGCACCAGGTCCGCCGGGCTGTCGGTTCCGTCGGAGGCCGTCGAATGAGTGTGGAGATCGATGAGCACCAGACCAGTCTGTCAGGTGTCGCGGCGCGGGGTCCGAGCGTGCGGCCCGGAGGCCTGGCGTGTCGTGCGACGCCGCCGGCCCGGAGCGGGTGCTGACGTACGATTCACCAGCAGCGTTTCCGACTCGACGGTGAAGGGAGGGGCCCGTGCCGCCTGTGCCCTCGCTCCCCAAGCGCGGCAGCGACAAGGATCAGCGCAGAGGTGACAAGGACCCGGGCCCCAGGATCCGCATCCCGACCGCGCGCGCCATCGTCGACTGTGGTGTGTATGTCGACGGCACGAGGCTTCCCGGCAAGTACACGCACCAGGCCGCGATGGCCGAGGTCCGCACACGGGGTGAAGGATTCGTGTGGGTCGGGCTGCTCGCCCCCGACGAGGGGCAGATGGAGAGCGTGGCCGAGACGTTCGGGCTGCACGAATTGATGGTCGAGGACGCCGTCCACGCCCACCAGCGGCCGAAGCTGGAACGCTACGACGACGTGCTGTTCCTGGTGCTGCGGACCGTCAACTACGTGCCGCACGAGTCGGTGGCCACCGCCAGCGAGATCGTCGAGACCGGCGAGATCATGGTGTTCGTGGGCGCCGACTTCGTCATCACCGTGCGGCACGGTGACCACTCCCCGCTCGCGAACGTCCGCCACGCGCTGGAGGCGAACCAGGAGCGGCTCGCACTGGGCCCGTACGCGGTGCTGCACGCCGTCGCGGACCACGTGGTGGACACGTACCTCGAGGTCACCCAGGCCATCGAGGAGGACGTCGACGGCATGGAGGAGGCAGTGTTCAGTCCGCGCAGCAGCGTCGCGGTCGAACACATCTACCTTCTCAAGCGCGAGATCGTCGAACTCCGCAAGTCGGTGAACCCGCTGTCCAATCCGCTGCTCCGGCTGACGCGATCCCCGGGCAATCCGGTGCCGAAGGAGATCCGCCGCTACTTCCGTGACGTCCTCGACCACCACACCACCGTCGCCGAGCGGATCGCCGAATACGACGAGGTTCTCAGCTCACTCGTCGATGCCGCCCTCGCCAAGATCGCCGTGCAGCAGAACACCGACATGCGCAAGATCTCGGCGTGGGTGGCCATCGCGGCAGTGCCGACGATGATCGCGGGCATCTACGGCATGAACTTCGACAACATGCCCGAACTACATTGGCAGTACGGCTATCACGGCGTGGTGTTCGTGATCGCGTCGGTGACGGTGGGCCTGTTCGTCACGTTCCGCCGGAACCACTGGCTCTAGAGGGACGCGGCACCGCGGTGCGGATCGCGGACGTCGATGCCCGCCTCCGCCCAGGCGTCGCGCAGTGCGCCGGCGCCGCGCAGTCGGACCCACGCCGCCTCGGTGCCGGTGATCGGCACGACCGCGAGGAACCGCACGGCCTCCGCGGGTTCGGGCAGCGGGAGGTCGGGGACGGACGACTCACCGAGCAGCACGGCTGTGAACGGTGTGTCCTTCCACAGCGGCTCCCCCAGGTCGAGCAACGCGTCCTCGACGAGAACCACGCCTTCCACCGACGGCGCCGCCGCCAGGACCGCGAGTGTGCGCGCCACTCCCGACGCCACCCCGGCCCCGCCGCGCAGGGTGAGGATCAGTTCGGCGCGGGGGCCCCGGAGAGGGTCGGCCACCAGCTCGCCGGGGTCGCCCATCGGGTGCCGGGAGCACCCCAGGGTCACGTAGCGAACCAGATCCTCGTCGTCGGGTGCGAACCGCAGCACGTCCAGCGGCTCGACGCCCAGGAACGTCACCGATGCCGCAGTCGGCTCCGGTCCCCCGATCTGCCTCAGCAGGTGCGCGCGAACAGAGGCCACAACGCTGTCAGTCACCCCGCAATCAAACCACCGAAGCCGCTCACCCGTCCTCCGGCCTCGCGAGCCGGTAGCGTCGGAGCATGGTCTCGGTACTCGCAGTGTCCGACGAGACGATCGAGTCGCTGTGGAGTTCGCAGGTGCGTGCCATGGACGTCGACTTGATCCTCGGTGCGGGCGATCTCCCGTTCGACTACCTGGAGTACCTTATCGACGCGCTCGACGCGCCGTGCGTCTTCGTGCCGGGCAACCACGACGCCGATCTGTCCGGCTACTCCGCGGGACGTGTCGGATGGATGCGGGCGGGTCTGCCCTCGGCGTGGCCGGGGCCCTGCGGCGCGGTCAACGCGGACGGCCGGATCGTGCGGATCGCTGGCCTGCGCATCGCGGGCCTGGGTGGGTCGATCCGCTACAACGACGGCCCCAATCAGTGGACCGAGCGGCAGCAGCGGCGGCGGGCGCGCAACCTGGCGCTGACGAGTGCGTGGCACGCACGCCGCTCGGGTGTGTCCGGCGTCGACGTGCTGCTCACGCACAGCCCACCCCGCGGAGTGGGCGACCAGGAGGATCCACCGCACCGGGGTTTCGAATGCTTCGAGACCCTGGCGGGCAGGTTGCAGGCCCGCGTCATGATTCACGGGCACGTCCACCCGTACGGCCGGGCGGCCGAGGACCGCACGCTCGGCGCGACGACGGTGATCAACACCGTGGGATTCACCCTGATGGAGTTGGCCCCGGGTGCCGACCCCACCATCGTCAGGCGCAGGCATGGCACGTGACACCGGGTTCCCCGCCGCCGACGCGGAGAACGATTTCACCCGCCAGCGTCGTCGCGCCGAGTTGTCGCGGCTGGTCAGCTGGCTTCGCCGCGAACCGGACGACGTCAACGAGATCCTGCCGTTCGACGAGGTGGTCGCGGCAGTCGGACGGGTCGGGGAACGATCGCTCGGACTGCAGGTGATCCCGGTCAACTCCATCGTCGGGAGCGTCGACCGGACCCGCGACTTCGACCGGTTCTTCCGGCCCACGTCCACCCGCGTGCGCGAGCGCTGGCAACGGCTGGCGGCCGCGCAGCGCCGGGGCGAGTCGGTGCCGCCGATCCAGGTGTATCGGATCGGGTCCATGCACTTCGTCAGCGACGGCCACCACCGCGTCTCCATCGCGTACGCGATGCACTGGAGCACGATCGACGCCTACGTCACCGAGATCCAGACCAAGATCTCCCCCGACGGGATCGCGCAGCGAGGCGACCTGGTCATCAAGGATCACCGCCGCCTGTTCCTCACGCGGGTGCCGTTGAGCGGGCCGCAGCGGGCGGCCGTGGTCGTCACCGATCCCTGGGAGTACGCCGAGATCAGCCAGAGCGTCGAGGCGTGGGGCTTCCGGCTCATGCAGGAGGTGGGCGAATTCCTCAGCCGTGAGACCGTGGCCCGGCGCTGGTTCGGTGAGGAGTTCCTGCCGGTGGTCCGGATGCTGCGGGCCGCGGAGATGCTGCCCGACCACACCGACGCCGAGGCCTACCTGTGGGTGGCGCGCGAGCGGTACCGCCTTGTGCGCCAGCATGTCTGGAACGACGAGATCATCGCCGAGCTCAGTCATCTCGCACCGCGCAGGCACAAACCGGCTAGTCCGTGAACCGCACGACGCGCTCGGGCGCGTCGGGGTGCGCAAACTTCAACAGTCGCCCGCCCTCCGCCTCGATCGCGGTGCGGTGCGTCTTCGCGATCTTCGCCAACGGCTCCACGTCGAGTACCGCACGGGACTTCTCGACCACCGTCGTGGTGAACGCCGCGACCCTGCCGTTCACCAGGACGGCAGGCTTGATGATGCCGTTCTGGGTGAAGACCTTCTTCCGCACGTCGTCGTCGAGGAGGCGCCCGCGGTCCGCGTGCGAGAGCAGCACGTTGTCGAACGGCGCGAGGATGCGGACGGGGGCGGGGGTGCCCGGGTCGGGGCGGGGTGCGTCGGGAAGGTCGAAGAGTTCCGGACCCGATTCCCCCGCGAACACCCGGAGTTCCGGCCGCAGCCGGTCCAGGACCTCACCGAGCCGGGTCAGTCCCGACCAGGCCTGGGCGTCCCGCGCGCTCGCGGGGCCGAACGCGGCGAGGTAGCGCAACAGCATCGTGTCGATGGACGGCGCGGCGGACAGTGGACGACCCACCCACGACTCCAGCGTCGACAGCGCCGGCTGCCCCGACCTGCCCCACAGCCCGCGCGGCGGAACCTGGACCATCGGGACCAGTCCCCGCACCCCGTGGGCGAGCGCGGCGCCGTCGCGGCCGGGGAACCGCTCCTCGAGCAGGGGCCGCATCTGCGATTGCGTGCGGGGTTCGTCACGCACCAGTTCGCGTCCCGCGGCGGCGAGGGCGCCGAGGTCGATCCCGTCGAGACTCGACCGGTACTGCGTGTTGGTGTGGAGGTCGCGGTCGAGCAGCGGTTGCGTCAGCGGACGGAACGAGAGCGCGTCCGAGGACGACAGGGCGAACACCGTCCCGCGCATCGCGACGATCCGCACCACCGCGCGTTTCTCGATGAGGTCCGACAGCGACTCGGCGCGGAATCGTGTCAACCGCGCCCACAGTGCGAAGTACGGCGGGGCCGGAGCCTGGGCCTGCAGTCCGCAGAGGTGCTCGATCATGTCGAGGGCGGACGCGTCCGAACGGCTCAGCAGCGATTGCCGGGCCAGTGTCGCCCTGCCCAGCGCTCGATTCGACATGCGGTCGGACCCCACCGTGAACCCCTTCGTTAGTTAGCCCCAGTACCGTATTTGATTACGCCCGTTCACCGACCCCTCCAGGAGGACCCCATGGCCGCCGGATCGACCACCGCAGCCAGGGCTCTCCTGCCCGTCATGTGCTTCGTCGTGATGATTGTCGCCGTTCTGCAGACGTTGGTGGTGCCGATCGTCGGGACCATCGGTGCGCAACTCGACGTCGGCCCCACCGCCGTCGGCTGGCTCCTCACCGCGAACCTCCTCGCGGCCGCCACCGCGACACCCGTCCTCGGCCGCCTCGCCGATCTCCGCGGCAAACGACCCGTCCTGCTCGGTGTGCTCGTGGTCGTCCTGCTCGGCTCCCTGATCGGTGCGCTGTCGACGTCCGTGGGAGTGCTGATCTTCGCCCGCGTGCTCCAGGGCGTGTCGTTCGCGCTGTTCCCCATCGGCATCGCGGTCCTGCGTGACGAACTTCCCGCCGAGAAGCTGACCGGGGCGATGGGGATCTTCTCCGGCACCCTCGGATTCGGCGGATGCTTCGGCATCGTCCTCACCGGTGTGCTGGTCTCCGACGGCGCCGACTTCCACCGCATCTTCTGGCTGTCGTCGGCCATCACCGCCGCCGGACTCGTCCTCGCCTGGATCGCCATCCCCCGCCGCCCGCGCGTCGGCACGGGTTCCATCGACTGGATCGGCGCGGCCGGTCTCGCCGCCGGCCTGGTCCTCGTCCTGCTGCCGCTCGCCGAGGGCGGAACCTGGGGCTGGACGTCGCCCGTCACCATCGTCAGCGGAATCGCCGGAATCCTGGTCCTGATCGGCTGGTTCCTCTACGAACGCAGGATCACGGACCCACTCGTCGCGCCCCGGCTGCTGACCAACCCACCCGTCCTCGTCACCCACCTGTCCGCGCTCGTGGTCGGCATGTCGATGTTCGTGATGTTCCTGGGCAGCTCGTACTTCGTCCAGACCCCGCGCGCGGTGGCCGGATACGGCTTCGGGGCCACCGTCCTCGAGGCCAGCACCGTGTACCTGCTGCCGGGCGCGATCAGCGGCGTCCTCGCCTCGATCCTCAGCGGGAAACTGATCCACCGCTTCGGTTCCCGTGCCGTCCTCATCGCCGCGAGCGTCGTCGGCGTCAGCGGTTTCGTCGTGTTCGTCTTCGCCCACGACCGCACGTGGGAAGTCATCGCGGCCATCCTGCTGGTCAACACGTACATCAGCCTCGCCTACGCGTCGCTGCCGTCGCTGCTCGTGGCCGAGGTCCGGCAGGACGAGACCGGCGTCGCGAACAGCATCAACTCCATCGCCCGGTCCGTGGGCAGTTCATTCGCCAGTGCGCTGCTCGCGACCCTGCTCGCCGGCATCACCATCGACGGAACGGACGTCCCGACCGAATCGGCGTACGTGATCGCGTTCGTCGTCGGCGCGACCGCGGCCGCCCTCGCCGGGCTGCTGCCGTTCTTCGGGATCACGCGCACCACCCGCACCCCGTCCGACGAGGAGGAGGACGAGGTCCACGCGACCGCCCTCGCGGCCGAATGGGGCACGGTCGGTGGCCTCGGCGGAGCGAACACCAGAGGTTCGGGTGAGCGCTCTGGTCAGAGCGTGAGGTTGGCTCCCGAGTCCTGATCGAACAGGGCGATCTTCGCCCGGTCGAACCACAATTCCACCGGCCTGCCGTGCGCCGCGGACGATTCGGTCGACAACCGGGCGACCAGCTGCCCGCCGCCTGCGACCGCGGTCCCCGAGTCGGCGGCGAGCTCCTCGAGTTCCCGGGAGGTCACCTGCGGTCCCTCGGCCGTGAAATAGGCGTACTTGTCCGAACCCATCGACTCGAGCACCTCGACGTTGGCCGTGAACGTGGCACCGGCCGCCCTCTGCCCCTCGTCCACGAGCCCCACGTCCTCGAAGTGCTCGGGCCGGATCCCGACGACGACGTCCTTCGCCGTGTTCGACGACCCGATCGTGTCGCGTGTCTCCGGAGGCAGTGTGAACTCGCCGAGCGGCGTCGACACCCCGTCGGCAGTGAGCTGCCCCGGGAAGAAGTTCATCGACGGCGAGCCGATGAACCCGGCGACGAACAGGTTGTTCGGGTGGTCGTACAGATCCTGCGGCGCCCCGATCTGCTGGACCACGCCGCCCCGCAGCACCACCACCCGATCGCCGAGGGTCATCGCCTCGGTCTGGTCGTGCGTGACGTACACCGTGGTGGTGCCGAGTCGCTGTTGCAGCCGGGCGATCTCGGTGCGCATCTGGACGCGGAGTTTGGCGTCGAGGTTCGACAGCGGCTCGTCCATCAGGAACGCCTTGGGGCTGCGGACGATCGCCCGGCCCATCGCGACCCGCTGCCGCTGTCCGCCCGACAGATTGGCCGGTTTGCGATCGAGGTGCTGGGTGAGGTCGAGGATCTTGGCGGCGTCGTCCACCTTCGCCGCGATGTCCGACTTCGACATCTTCGCCAGGGTGAGCGGGAACGCGATGTTCTGCCGCACCGTCATGTGCGGGTACAGCGCGTACGACTGGAACACCATCGCGATGTCGCGGTCCTTCGGCGCCTTCTCGTTGACCCGCTCCCCCGCGATGCGCAGTTCACCGGACGAGATGTCCTCCAGCCCGGCGATCATGTTGAGAGTGGTCGACTTTCCGCAACCGGACGGTCCGACCAGAATGATGAATTCGCCGTCGGCGATCGTGATGTCGACGTCGCTCACCGCCTTGGCGCCGTCCGGGTACAGCTTCGTCACCTTGTCGAGCACGATTTCGGCCACAGAATTATCCCTTCACTGCGCCGGAGGTCAGACCGGCCACGATGCGTCGTTGGAAGAACAGCACGAAGATGATGATCGGGATCGTGATCACCATTGCGGCCGCGGCGATCGAGCCCGTCGGCTCCTCGAACTGGGAGGCGCCGGTGAAGTTCGCGATCGCGGCCGGCGCGGTGATGGACCGTTCCGTCGAGGTCAGCGAGATCGCGAACAACAGGTCGTTCCAGCAGAAGATGAAGACCAGGATCGCGGCGGTGACGATGCCCGGTGCCGCCAGCGGTGCCACGACCTTCCGGAACGCCTGCGCCGGAGTGGCGCCGTCCATCTTGGCCGCCTTCTCGAGCTCCCAGGGAATCTCCTTGAAGAAGGCCGACAACGTGTAGATGGCCAGCGGGAGGGCGAACGTGATGTACGGGAGGATCAGACCCGCCCAGGTGTCGAACAGCCCCAGTCTGCGCTCGATGTCGAACAGCGGGCTCACGAGGGAGATCTGGGGGAACATCGCGATCAGCAGGGCCACACCGACCAGCAGCTTCTTGCCCGGGAAGTCCAGCCGGGCAATGGCGTAGGCGGCCATGGTGCCGATGACGACGGCGATCACGGTGGAGATGAGGCCGATGCCGATGGAGTTGATCAGCGCACTGGTGAACGCGTTGGTCTGGAAGATCCCGCGATAATTGTCGAGTGTCCACTTCTGCGGAATGAACTTACCGTCCTTGATCGTTCCCGCGGGTTTGAACGACAGGCTGGCGATCCACAGCACCGGGACCAGTGCGTAGAGCAGGACGAGCAGGTTGACCACGGACCAGCTGATCTTGCGGCGAGGTGTGTCGACGACGGCCATGGCTATCGGTTTCCTTCCGTGTCGGACCCGGGAGCCGAGGCGCCGAACAGCTTGATGAACACGAACGCGAGCAGTGCGACGCAGAGGAAGATCAGGACGCTGATCGCCGAGCCGATACCGAGGTTGAACGCCTTGAACAGGTTGTCGTAGCCGAGGATCGACAATGATCCGGTGTCGTTGGCGCCCTTGGTGAGGACGTAGATGTTGTCGAAGATCCGGAACGCGTCGAGGGTGCGGAACAACAACGCCACGAGGATCGCGGGTTTCATCAGCGGCAGGATGATCCGCACCAGCCGCGTCCACGCCCCGGCGCCGTCGACCTGCGCGGCCTTGAGGAGGTCGTCGGGAACGAGGGCCAGTCCGGCGAGCAGCAGCAGCGCCATGAACGGCGTCGTCTTCCACACCTCGGCGAGCACGATGATCGCCAGCGACGGAATCTGCTGCGTCAGCGGGGCGCTGCCGTCGGGCAGCAGGTTGGCGAGATACCCGGTGCCCGGGGTCCACGCGTAGTACCAGCTGTATGCGGCGGCCACGGTGACGATGCCGTACGGGATCAGCACCACCGTCCGCACGATGCCCTTCCCGACCAGCGTCCGGTGCATCACGAGCGCCAGGATCAGGCCCAGGACGAACTCGATGACCACCGACACGACCGTGATGCCCACCGTCACCGCGAAGGCCTGCCACCAGTACGCGTCCGACAGCACCGATACGTAGTTCGCGAGGCCCACGAATTTGCGGTCGTCGGGAAACCGGAGGTCGTAACGCTGCAGGCTCAGCCACACCGCGTAGACGACGGGGTAGGCCGTGACCGCGACCATGAGGATCGCGGCGGGAGCCACCAACCACAAACCCAGTCGGCGTTCGGCCTTCTTCCCTTCCGAGATCTGCTTCTTCGACGCGACTTTCGGCTCTTCGGCCCGGTCCGCCTGCACGGTTTCGGTCGTCACGGGATCAGCCCTTCCGAGTTGACAGCCTTGCGTACCTGTTCGGCGAGTTCGTCGACGGTGCGCGGCGGGTCGATGTCACCGACCGGATTCAGCGTGTCGGTGATCAGGGTCGAAATGCTCTGGTACGCCGGTGACACCGGGCGGACGGATGCCGTCTCGAGGCTCTCCCGCACCTCACGCCACGCGGGGTACGCCTCCTGGAACGCCGGGTCGTCGTACAGGCTCGCCAACGTCGGCGGCACACCACCGTCGACGGCGTTGTTGCGCTGGTTCTCCTCGTTCCGCAGGCACGACACCGCCTCGAACGCCAGGTCCGGGTGCTGGCTGGTCTTCGCGACCGCGATGTTGAACCCGCCGATCGTCACCTCGGCCGGTCGCCCGGGGATCACCGACGGGTACGGCGCCGGGAGGAAGTTCTGCTGACCGTCGACGGTGAGCACCGTGTTGCCCGTGTCCACAGACGTCGGGTTGCCCTTCTCGTCGATGAACGGCAGGTCCCCCTTCTCGGCGTTCTCGATCATGCCCGGCAGCACGAACGGCCAATTGACCTCGAACGCAGCCTTTCCGCTCTCCATCCCCAGCCGGGACGACGCCTCGTCGCCCTGGGAAACCGACGGGTCGGCACCCTCCGCGGTGGCCACCCGCTTCATGACCTCGAGCGCCTTCAGCGCGGCGTCGCCGTCGGCAACCGTCACGGTGGTCCCGTCCTCGGCGACGACGGACCCGCCCGCGCTCGCGAGCAGGGTGTTGAACCACACCATCAGACCCTCGTACTGCTTGCCCTGCACCCCGATCCAACTGGGCCGGCCCTCCGCCGCGAGGCCCTCCGCAATGTCGATCATCTGATCCCACGTCTGCGGCGGCTGCCCGTCCGGCATGAGGTCCTTGCGGTACCAGAGCAACTGGGTGTTGGTGTTCAGCGGCGCGGCGTACAGCTGGTCCTGCCACTTCGCGGATTCGAGGGGGCCTTCGAGCGTGCCCTCGCTGACCTCCGCCGCGATGCCGGGTGGGAGCGGCACCGCCCAGCCGGCCTCGGCGAACTCGGCGGTCCACACCACGTCGAGTGTCATGATGTCGAGCGACGTGTCGTTTCCGGTGAGCCGGCGAGCCAGCTGGAGCCGCTGATCGTCCGCGCCCTTCGGCAGCGTGCGTTGCTCCACGGTGTACCGGCCGCCTGCCGCGGCCGTGCAGTTGGCCGCGGCCTCCGCATATTGTTCGGCGCCGTCGGCAGCCGTGTAGAAGCTGAGGACGATGCCCTCTTCGGACGACCCGCACGCAGCCAGCAGGGGAACGGTGAGGACGGCGGCCGCACCGATCAGTCCCCACTTCAGCGAGCGTCCGGGCTTGGTGCGATGTAGCACAGCCGCCTCCTCGAGCGGCCCCTCACGGATCCAGTCGCGGTACGGCTGGGCACGCGGGCCCGCACACTTGTTCCTGCCGGAACGCGCACTCCACCGGCAGGTCACGGTTTCGGCGCGGGCCTGGGCCCACGCATTGCGCCGTAAACCTATCCGACATCGTCGGCGAACTGGGTGAAATCGCCGCGAACGTCGCGAATAGGACGTAATCCGTGACCCGGCCGCAACCCGCAGGTCGAGGCGAGAGCGCCGATCAGAGCGCCAGCTTGGCCAGCATGTCCCTGGCCTTCTCCGCCGACTTCGGCTCGCACAGCACGTCGTACCGGCCGGCGACCAGTTGCATCGTCGACGCGAAGTCCCGGGTTCCCCGCGTCGCCGCGTACGGGATCGTCGTGGAGATCAGCCCGAAGATGATCCCGCCGACGATGCCGACGACGAGCGGCGCCAGGAAACCGCCCGTGACGATGCCCAGCAGCAAACCGAAGAACACGCCGAGCCAGGCGCCCGAAACGATGCCCCCGCCAATCACTTTCGCCCAGGTGAGGCGGCCCAGCACCCGCTCGACCTGCATGAGGTTGACACCCACGATGGTGACGTCCTCCACCGAGAATTCCTGATCGGAGAGGTAGTCGACGGCGCGCTGCGCCTCGGCGTAGGTGGGATACGAACCGATGGGCCAGCCCGTGGGGGGTTCCGGCAGAGCCCCACGCCGCGCCCCATTGGACTGTCCGAGTGGATTCGTCATCGTCAGCTGGTCTCCTCGTGTGGTTCTCTCAGGATCGGTCCTGTGACAACCATTCTGCCTGCTGAGGCTATTTCTCGTCGGGTCGCACGAACTCGGTGGTCCGTTTCATACCCGCGGCGCGCCCCTTGGCCGAGATCACGAGCGCCATCTTGCGACTCGCCTCGTCGATCATCTCGTCGCCGAGCATCACGGCACCGCGACCGCCGCCGGCCGCGGAGGTGTGGAACTCGTAGGCGTCCAGGATCAGTTCGGCCCGGTCGTAATCGTCCTGACGGGGGCTGAACACGTCGTTCGCTGCCTCGATCTGGGTGGGATGCAGCACCCACTTGCCGTCGAAGCCGAGCGCGGCCGTGCGCTGTGCCGACCGACGGAACGCCTCCACGTCGCGGATCTGCAGGTAGGGACCGTCGATGGCCTGCACCCCGTGCGCGCGGGCGGCCATCAGGATGGTCATCAGGATGTGGTGGTAGGCGTCGCCGCGGTCGTAGCCGTCCGGCTGCTCCCCGACGACCAGCGTGCGCATGTTGATGCTCGCCATGAAGTCGGCGGGACCGAACACCAGGGTCTGCACGCGGGGGCTGGCGGTCGCGATGGCGTCGATGTTGGTGAGCCCGATCGCATTCTCGATCTGCGGCTCGATTCCGATCCGGCCGACCTCGAGCCCGTTGGCCTTCTCTATCTGGGTCAGCAGCAGGTCGAGGGCCTGAACATGGCTGGCGTCCGGCACTTTCGGCAGCAGGATCGCGTCGAGGTGGGCACCCGCACGTCCCACGACCTCGACGACGTCGGCGTACGTCCACTCGGTGGTCCAGTCGTTGACCCGCACCACCTTGATCTGGTCGCCCCACCCGTCCTCGGCGAGCGCCTCGGCGATGGTGCCGCGCGCTTCCTGCTTCGCGAGCGGTGCCACCGCGTCCTCGAGGTCGAGGAAGATCTCGTCCGCGGGCAGTCCCTTCGCCTTGTCGATCATCTTGCGGCTGCTGCCCGGAACGGCGAGCACCGATCGCCGTGGCCTGTAGACGGAACTCATGACGGACGATCCTCCACTTTCGCAGGTGTTCGATTCTCTGTATTTCTGTACAAGGATCTAGCCTGGCAATCATGGCAGCTGCGAACAAGGTTTTTGCAGCCAGGCTGGCCGGCCTGGTGGTGCTCGGCCCCGATGGGGAGTCGATCGGCCGCGTCCGGGACGTGGTGATCACCGCGCGCGTCGGCCGGCAGCAGCCGCGCGTCCTCGGACTGGTCATCGAATTGTTCACGCGCAAACGCATCTTCGTCCCGATGCTCCGCGTCACCGCCATCGAACCGAGCTCGGTGACACTCACCACCGGCAACGTCAGTCTTCGCCGATTCCAGCAGCGGCCCGGCGAGGTGCTCGCCCTCGCCCAGGTGGCGGATTCCCACGTGCGCGTGGACGACCCGGAACTCGAGGAGCTGCGGGACGCCGACATCATCGTCGTCGATCTGGGCATCGAGCAGACCCGCACCCGGGACTGGGTGGTGTCGAAGGTCGCGGTGCGCGGGCACCGTGGCCGACTCGGTCGCCGCGCCGCCATGCACGTCGTCGAATGGCAGCACGTCCAGGGCCTCACGCAGACCGACCTGGCGATGCCCGGCCAGGGCGTCTCGGCGCTGCTCACGCAGTTCGAGGGCATGCGCGCGGCCGACGTCGCGAACGCGATGCGGCTCCTCCCGGAGAAACGCCGCCACGAACTCGCTCTCGCACTCGACGACGAACGCCTCGCCGACGTCGTCCAGGAACTGCCCTCCGACGACCAGACGGACCTGCTCATGCACCTCGAGGTCGAGCGCGCCGCGGATGTCCTCGAGGCCATGGACCCCGATGACGCCGCCGACCTCCTCGGTGAGCTTCCCGAGACCGAGGCCGAATCGCTGCTGCAGCTGATGGACCCGCAGGACTCCGAGCCGGTCCGCCGGCTGCTCGAGCACTCCCCCGACACCGCGGGTGGTCTGATGACTCCGGAGCCGGTGGTCCTCACCGCGTCGACGACGGTCGCCGAGGCCCTGGCCCGCGCCCGGATCTCGGACGTCACCCCCGCCCTCGCGAGCATGGTGTTCGTCGTCCGCCCACCGACCGCGACCCCGACCGGCCGCTACCTCGGCTGCGTGCACCTGCAGAAACTGCTGCGCGAGCCGCCCGCGAGCCTGGTCGGCGGACTGCTCGACACCGATATGCCACGGCTGGCACCCGAGGATTCCCTGACGTCGGTGACCCGCTACTTCGCCACCTATAACCTGGTGTGCGGGCCGGTGGTCGACGACGAGGACCACCTGATCGGTGCGGTCACCGTCGACGATGTCCTGGACCACCTCCTCCCCGAGGACTGGCGCGAAGAGGAGATCGACGGATGAGCGAGAAATCAGCCAGCGCAGCCGCCCGGAGCCTGTCCGACCGACAGCGCCTCGACACCCCGCGGGGTACCCGCCGCTTCCGGGTCACGTACGACGTGGAGGCCGTCGGCCGGGCCAGCGAGAACTTCGCCCGGTTCCTCGGCACGGGCCGCTACCTGATGATTCAGACGGTGGTCGTGATCGTCTGGATCATCATCAACGTCTTCGCCGTCCGATTGCAGTGGGACCCGTACCCGTTCATCCTGCTCAACCTGGCGTTCTCCACTCAGGCCGCCTACGCGGCGCCGCTGATCCTCTTGGCGCAGAACCGCCAGGAGAACCGCGACCGCGTCTCCCTCGAGGAGGACCGCTCGCGCGCCGAGCAGACGAAGGCGGACACCGAGTTCCTCGCACGGGAACTGGCGGCTCTGCGCATCGCGATCGGTGAGGTCGCCACCCGCGACTACCTGCGGCGCGAACTCGACGAGATCAAGTCGCTGCTGGGCGACGAGGAAGACACGCGTACCCGGCGCAAATGAGGCTCGGCGAATCCCCGCAAACTCCGGCAGGGTCGATCACGTATATGTAACGTCAGCCACATCTTCTCGGATGTATGCGGTGTGCGAAAAGGAAGAGCACCGCAGGGGGTGATCGAGTGCGGATACGTGGACTGTTGACGGTGACTGCCCTGACAGTGGGCGCAGTTGCCACCCTCGGGTCCTCGACCGGCGGTTCTGCTGTCAGCGGCGCATCCGTCGGCACGAGTGCCGTCTCTTCCACCGGCGGGGCGACGACGCTCGGAGCAGCTTCGATCACGCCGGGAACCACGCCCCAGGCCGCGTACTTCCCGCCGTCGGGAATCCTGGCGCCGACACCCCGGATCGCGCGGTCCCAGAGGGCAGCTCCCCCGCCGCCCGCGCCCGCGCCGCTGCCCGCGGTGACAAATCCCACATCTCCGATGTCGCCGTCCGGCACCGGGCTCATCGCCGCACCGGTGATCCTGAGCGCTCTGGGCATCCCGGAGATCGTGCTCAACGCGTACCGGTCCGCGGAACTCGAGATGATGGCGCAGGCCCCGAAGTGCGGTCTGCCGTGGCATCTGCTGGCCGGTATCGGCCGCATCGAATCAGGGCATGCCGGCGGCGGCCGGACCGACTCGGTCGGCACCACGCTCACCCCGATCCTGGGCCCCGTTCTCGACGGCCGGCTGGCCGGCAACGAGGTCATCCGAGACACCGACCGCGGCGCCACGGACGGCGACCCCGGGCACGATCGCGCCGTCGGACCGATGCAGTTCATTCCGTCCACGTGGGCCAAGTACGCGTCCGACGGCAACGCGGACGGCGTGGCCGATCCGAACAACGTGTTCGACGCGACGCTGGCGGCCGCCCGCTACCTCTGCTCGGGTGGTCTCGACCTCCGCGATCCGCTCCAGGAAACTCGCGCGGTCCTGCGGTACAACAACTCTGCCGCGTACGCCGCCAACGTCATCACCTGGTCGAACGCCTACAGGAACGGTGGAACTCCGACGCCGAGCCAGCTGTCGGAGTCGGCCTCGCCGTCGCCCGGGCGTCTCGCCGACGCCGCCGCGGCCGAATCGGACCTTCCACGCGATCTCGCGACCACCCCGCAGCCGTCCACGGACGGCGCGGCCACTCCCGCGGCGCCCGCTCCGGCCCCGCCGATTCCTGGACTCCCGCCGCTGCCGCAACTGCCCTGCCTGATCTTCTGCCCGCCCGCCGACCCCGGCGCCCCGGCATCCGTCACGCCCGGCCCGGTCGAGCCCGCCCCGGGCGCCCCTCCGGCCGACGCCGTTCCCCGATAGTCACCCCCGCCTCCGCCGCGCGCTCTGCTTGCAGGGCGCGCGGCGGAGTGTTCGGGTGTCCGGGTTCCTGACGGCACGACCGCCCGCTCCGTCCGACAACCTTGAGGCCCCTCGACGTCCTGGCGTGACCTTGCCGTGTTCGTTACGCTCGCTCACGTGCCTTCGGAGTAACGGAACCGTGCGATACAAGTCCGTTTGATCACGGTTGGATAACGGAAGCGTATCGAATCAGGTAGCCTCGATCCGGTCAGTTGAACGGAACACCCCGAGACGGGGGTCGCAGGAGGCAATCGAGTGGGTCGGCACAACAAGAAGACGGACTCCCATATCCGCCGCAATTCGGTCATCGCGCTTACCGGACTCGTCCCCATCGGACTGATCACCGCAGCCAACACGGCCGGCGCCGCACCCAAGGTCCCTTTCCTTTCCACGAGCTCCTCGTCGGAGGTCGCCGACGTCGCCCAGGAGGCGACTGACACCGCACCCGAGGCCGCGGAAGCCGTCACCCCCATGGCCGAGACGGCCGCCGAGGCCGCACCGGCAGCCGAAGCAGCGCCCGCTGCGCCGGCGCTCGCACCCGTCCAGGCCACCCCTCCCCTTCCGGCGAGCATCGCCCAGGGCGCGCTCGGCATCCCGGCCATCAGCGTCTCGGCGTACCAGAACGCCGAACGCATCCTCGCGGTCGAACAGCCGGGTTGCGGCATGTACTGGACGCTCATCGCCGGAATCGGCCGCGTCGAGTCCACCCACGCCTACGACGGCAAGGCGGACGACAAGGGCAACATGCTCAAGCCCGTCCTCGGCCCCGTCCTCGACGGCACCCTCGGCGGCAACGCCGTGATCCGCGACACCGACGGGGGCAAGTTGGACGGCGACGCCAACTACGACCGCGCCGTCGGACCCACCCAGTTCCTCCCCGAGACGTGGAATCGTTATGCGGGCGACGGCAACGGCGACGGCGTCGCCGATCCGCAGAACCTCTTCGACTCCGCGCTGACCACCGGAAAGTACCTGTGCGACGGCGGATTGAACGTCAAGGATCCGATTCAGGCCGCCAAGGCCGTGCACCGATACAACAACTCCGCCGCCTACGTGGCCAACGTGCTCGCATGGTCCGCCGGCTACTCCAGCGGAATCATCCCGGCGGCCGCGGACCTGCCGCGCATCCACTGAGCGCACATCCTTACCATTGAGTCATGCCAGTCCTGAGCGAGTCCGCTGTACGTAGCGCCCTGGCGCGCGTCCAGGATCCCGAGATCCGGAAACCGATCACCGAACTCGGGATGGTCAAGAGCGTCGACATCGCGGCCGACGACAGCGTCGACATCGCGATCTACCTGACCACCGCGGGCTGTCCGATGCGGACCGAGATCAGCGACCGGGTCACCAAGGCCGTGGCGGACGTCCCCGGTGTCGGTGCGATCCGCGTCGAACTCGACGTGATGAGCGACGAGCAGCGCACCGAACTCCGCAAGTCGCTGCGCGGAGACTCGGCCGAGCCCGTCATCCCGTTCGCCCAGCCCGGCTCGCTGACCCGCGTCTATGCGGTCGCGTCCGGCAAGGGCGGTGTCGGCAAGTCCAGCGTCACCGTCAACCTGGCCGCCGCACTCGCGGCCCGCGGACTGTCGGTGGGCGTGCTCGACGCCGACATCTACGGACACTCCGTTCCCCGCATGCTCGGCACCGACGCCAAGCCCACGCAGGTGGAACGCATGATCATGCCGCCCGTCGCGCACGACGTGAAGATGATCTCGATCGCCCAGTTCACCCAGGGCAACACCCCGGTCGTGTGGCGTGGGCCGATGCTGCACCGCGCGCTGCAGCAGTTCCTCGCCGACGTCTTCTGGGGCGACCTGGACGTTCTGCTGCTCGATCTGCCGCCCGGCACCGGCGACGTCGCCATCTCCGTCGCACAGCTGATCCCCGGTGCGGAAATCCTCGTCGTCACGACCCCGCAGCAGGCGGCCGCCGAGGTGGCCGAGCGCGCAGGCGCCATCGCACTGCAGACCCGTCAGCGGATCGTCGGAGTCGTCGAGAACATGTCCTGGATGGACTTGCCCGACGGCAGCCGGATGGACATCTTCGGGTCCGGCGGCGGGCAGGCCGTCGCCGACCGACTGACGAAGGCCGTGGGCGCGAAGGTGCCGCTGCTGGGGCAGATCCCGCTCGAGCAGGCGGTCCGTGAAGGCGGCGACGGCGGTGTTCCCATCGTTCTCGGCCACCCGGATTCGCCGGCCGCGACGGCACTCCGCGACATCGCCGACAAGCTGGCCGTCCGCAAGCGTGGACTCGCCGGAATGTCGCTGGGGATCGACACCACCCGCCACCTCTAGGCGCTGCGCGCTCGTGCGCCTTTCTGGTTGCTGGAACAACCGGAAAGGCGCACGAGCCCGGAGGGCCTATGTTGCGTCGAGGTCGATCGGGGGGCGCTCGCCTGCCGCGAGCGGCTTGCTCTGCGGTGGAGTGGGCGCCGACGGATCGGCGCTGACGGCCTTCGTTCCCGGCTTGTCGAACGACACCGAACTCGGCTTGTCGAAGTTGCCGGTGAGAATCGAATCGTCACCGTCGAGCAGGTGTTTGGTGATGACCGCGCGCGGTGTCATGCCGCGCAGCTGATTGAGGTCCGACAGCGGCTTGCGCAGATCCTCGAACTCCGGACCGAGCTCGTCCTTGAGCTGCTGGCTGGCGCCGCTCGCATACTCACGGACCTGCCTCAGTGATTTCGTTACCCAGCTGACCGCACCCGGAAGCCGCTCGGGTCCCAAGATGACCAGAGCCGCGACGAGGAGGACCATGAACTCGCCCCAACCAATGTTGCCGAACACGTGGTCAGCCTACTGTGCGGTGAGGGTGTGTGCCCAGGTGACGGAGCGATCTCACAGCAACCATTCGAGTCAGTCGGAGGCCGGGGTCACGTCGACATCGACGAGTCGGCCCTCGCGGATCAGCTGAACCCGGACGGGTTCGCCGATCTTCTGCAGGTTGACGGCGACGACCAGTTCGTCGGCGCTCGTGACCGTGCGGTCGCCGACCTTGACGATCACATCGTTCTCGATGATCCCGGCCCGCGCGGCCGGGCTGTCAGAGCGGACATTGGCCACCTGGGCACCGCTGGTGTTGTCGTTGACGACGGTGCGGGCGTTGACGCCGATGTCCGGGTGGTGCATCCGGCCGTCCCGGATGAGGGTCTGAGCGACCGTCGTGACGTCGTCGATGGGAATCGCGAAGCCGAGACCCACCGAGCCGCCGGACTCACTGAGCATGGCGGTGTTGATGCCGATCACCCGGCCGGTGTCGTCGACGAGCGCGCCGCCCGAGTTGCCGTGGTTGATGGCGGCGTCGGTCTGGACGGCGTCGATGACGGCGTTCGTGTCGGAGCCCTCGCCGGACAGTCGCATCGGACGGTGCAGGGCGCTGACAATTCCGCGGGTGACGGTCTTGCTGAGCCCGAGGGGCGATCCGACCGCGACGACGTCCTCACCGACCTGCACGTCGCCGGACTTGCCGAGTTCCGCGACCGTCAGGTTGTCGGCGGAAACCTTGAGTACGGCCAGGTCGGTCTTGATGTCGCGACCGACGATCTGGGCCTCGGCCTTGGTCCCGTCCGAGAAGATCACCTGGATCTTGCCGCCGTCGGGGGCGGTGGCCGCGGCGGAGATGACGTGATTGTTGGTGACGATGTAGCCGGCGCCGTCGATGACGACACCGGAACCGGTGCTGCCCTGGTCGCCGACCGCCACCTGGATGGAGACGACGGCAGGCAGCACGGCGTCCGCGACTTGCGCGACGGGCGACTGGCCGAGGTCTTCCTCGCCGCCACCCTGGACGAGGGTGACGCTCTGGCTGGTGAGCGAGCTGCGATCGGCGGTGATCACGGCGGCGAGGAGGCCACCGACCAGACCGATCGCGAGCACGATTCCGCCGAGCGCGACGAGGGCCTTCGGCGCCACCTTGCCGCCGAACAGGACCTCGCGGGCGCTGAGCGCGGGAGCGGGCGGGCGCGAATGTTCTTCGGCGTGCAGCGCCGGGGAGCCGAGCTCGACGCCCGCATCGGGATCTCGCCAGGGGTCGGCGGGCGGTGCCTCGCCCGCCGGGGTCGCGGGCTTCCGGTGAGGATCACGCTGAATGGTGTCGACCTCGCCGTCCGGCCGGCCGAACGCCTCCGCCAGCACGGGGTCGGGGGCACCGACCTTCACCGGGGGTTCGCTCTCACGCCGGGCATCCGACGGGGCGAAGGAACCGGTGACGCCACCCGGTCGGCCGAACGCGCGGCTGGACGCTGCGTCGATCTGCGGGCGGTAGACGGGCCTCGGATCGAGCCGTGGGGCGTCCGCCGGGCGGAGCGTGCCCGCCTCGTCCGCCACGGGATCGTCGGGTGCCGTCGTATCGGAACCCGGAGTCTTGTAATCCGCCGTCACGCTGTCGTGTCCCCCTCGTGTGCGTCAGTCACGCGCCCCAGTATCACCGATGCCTCGCTCAGCGCGGACACCGCCGTCGTCGGTCCGGATGCGCTCAACGGCGCCGGCGCCGGGACCAGATCCGGCTCGTGATCGAGTACGCGCTCGTGACCGGCGAATCCGGGGAGTGGGAGTCGAACGGGGACTTGTCGGCGGGATCGCCCTGGTTGCAACTGGGGATCTGGCTCAGCAGACCCAGGAGACCGGAGGGCATGGCGACGTCGCCGCTGCGGCGCAGGGCACGCCGAGCCTGCTGCTGGGAGTCCACCTCGAACGCGCACTCGGGGCAGATCGACAGGTGGTGGGCGGCGCGCAGATAAGCGGACATCCGGAGCTCACCGTCGACGTAGGCGGCGATCGCCTCACTCGCCAGGTGTTCGGTGGAGCCAAACTGGCGAGGTACACGCCCCTGCGTCATTCGTCCCTCCTGGTAACTACCCGACGCCGATCTGATCGGAGTCAACCTTTCCGTTCACAGCCAGATGCTCACGCAGAGCCTGCCTGCCGCGGTGGATGCGACTACGCACGGTTCCGAGCTTGACACCCAGTGTGGCACCGATCTCCTCGTAGGACAGTCCTTCGATGTCACACAGCACGACCGCGGCGCGAAACTCCGGGGCCAACGAATCGAGCGCTGCCTGCAGATCCGCGTCCAGGCGGGCGTCGTGGTAGATCTCCTCGGGGTTCGGCCCGTCGGCCGGGACACGATCGTAGTCCTCCGGGAGCGCTTCCATGCGGATGCGGTTACGACGGCGGACCATGTCGAGGAAGAGGTTGGTGGTGATGCGGTGCAGCCAGCCCTCGAACGTGCCGGGCTGGTAGTCGGACAGGGACCGGAACACGCGGATGAACGTGTCCTGAGTGAGGTCCTCGGCGTCCTGCGCGTCGCCCGACAGCCGGTAGGCCAGTCGGTAGACTCGGTCGCCGTGCTCGCGGACGAGTTCGTCCCAGGACGGCATGGCGGACTTCTCGCCTGTGGCATCGAACACAGCCGTGCCCGTCAGCTCGGCGTCCGACAGCTGCTCGTCGGTGTTTCTCTCGTCTGGAGCCATCGTGTGGTTGCTCATCGAGTTAAGTGGATCCTCCTACTCAGGACCGCAGATCACTGAACGTGGTATAGGCGTCAACTCCCGAGGGCCGGGATTTGTTCCCGGATTCTCGGACTTTCCTCCGTCGTCGTGATCTCCCCGCCGGGCGGTCTTCGGATCTGGCGTTGGACATACTCTTTCCCATCGCGATATGTGTGCGGTGTGAGCAAGCTGAGGTATTCCTGAGAATCGCGGCCGGGCAGGTCGCGGCATCGTTGTCGAGCGCGCCTCGCAGCGGCGACGACGAGACCCCGATAGCCTCATGTGCGTGCAGACAAACGCCGAACGGATACTCACCCACGCAGAAGGGGCTGTCCGTGAAGACGAGGCCCTCGGTGCGGCCAGGGAGCGGGCGGACGACCTCGGTGCCGGACCGGTACCTCCCGCGGTCGGTGCTGCTCTAGCCCTGTTTGCCCGCATGCTGGACGCCAAGACGGTCGTCGAGGTCGGAACCGGCGCGGGTGTGAGCAGTTTGTGGCTGCTCCGGGGCATGCGCGAGGACGGCGTCCTCACCACCATCGACAGTGAACCCGAGCACCAGCGGGCCGCCAAGCTGTCGTTCCGGACCAACGACATCGCACCGGCCCGGACACGGCTGATCAACGGCCGGGCACTCGACGTCCTGCCGCGGCTCGCCGACGGGGCGTACGACCTGGTGTTCGTCGACAGCGCACCGGTCGATCACCCGCACTACGTCCGCGAAGGGGTCCGCCTGCTGCGTCCGGGCGGCGCCATCGTGCTGCACAACGCCCTGCACGGGGGGCGGGTCGTCGACCCGAGCCAGCGTGACGCGGCGACCGTCGCCGTCCGCGAGGCCGCGAAGGCCCTCGCCGAGGACGACCAGTTGATCCGCGTGTTCCTGCCGATCGGCGACGGACTGCTCTGCGCGTCCAAGCTCTGAGAGCCCCGTTCCGGGGCCCTCCCGCTAGATCCAGACGCCCTTGCCGATGGCGACGACGCCGCCGTTGCTGACGGCGAAGCGTTGCTTGTCGCGCTCGAGGTCGACGCCGATGATTTCGCCGTCGCCGACGACCACGTTCTTGTCGAGGATGGCGCGGCGCACCACGGCGCCCTTGCCGATGCGCACACCGGGCATGAGGACGCTGCCCTCGACCGTCGCGCCGCTGTCGACCATCACGTTGGAGCTGAGCACGGAGTTGCGCACCGTGGCCGCCGACAGGATGCACCCGGCCCCGACCACGGACTCCTGCGCGAGGCCGCCCTGCACGAACTTGGCGGGCGCCAGGTTCTCCGTCTCACCGCGGATCGGCCACCGGCGGTTGTAGAGGTTGAAGATCGGGTGGACCGACACGAGATCCATGTGGGCGTCGTAGAACGCGTCGAGCGTTCCCACGTCGCGCCAGTAGCCCCGGTCGCGGTCGGTGGCGCCGGGAACGATGTTGTCCTTGAAGTCGTACACGGACGCCTCGCCCGCCTCGACGAGCGCGGGGATGATGTCGCCGCCCATGTCGTGGTCGGAGTCGGAGTTCTCGGAGTCCGCCCGGATCGCGTCGACCAGCACCTTGGTGGTGAACACGTAGTTACCCATCGACGCGAACGTCATGTTGGGGTCGTCCGGGGTTCCCGGCGGATGCGCCGGCTTCTCGAGGAACTGGACGATGCGGCCCGACTCGTCGCTGTCGATACAACCGAACGCGAACGCCTCGCTGCGCGGCACCCGGATCCCGGCCACCGTCACGCCGGCACCCGACTCGATGTGGTGCTGCACCATCTGCTCCGGATCCATCCGGTACACGTGGTCGGCACCGAACACGACGATGTACTCGGGATCCTCGTCGTAGACGAGGTTCAGCGACTGCAGGATCGCGTCCGCACTACCGGTGTACCAGCGCGGGCCCAGACGTTGCTGCGCGGGAACGGGAGTGATGTATTCACCCGCGAACCCGGACAGTCGCCACGTCTGAGAGATGTGGCGGTCCAACGAGTGCGACTTGTACTGCGTCAGAACACACAGGCGGAGGTATCCCGCATTGACCAAATTGCTGAGCACGAAATCGATCAACCGGTAGGCGCCTCCGAAAGGCACAGCGGGCTTCGCCCGATCCGCGGTGAGCGGATAGAGACGTTTGCCCTCGCCGCCGGCGAGCACGATTCCAAGCACATGTGGCTGGCTCCTCACCCTGTCAACCTATCGGGCGGCCACTCCCCCCGCCAGCGAAGCGCCGAGTCACCGTTTCTCCGATACCTGAATGTGTCCGAGAGCGGTGGCCCGAAGCGTCCCGGACGGTTACGTTAGGCCGGTGCGGGTGGCGATGATGACCAAGGAATATCCACCGGAGATCTATGGCGGTGCGGGTGTACACGTCACCGAACTGGTTGCTCAGTTGAAGCAGCTGTGTGAGGTGGACGTGCACTGTATGGGCGCTCCGCGCGTCGGAGCGGTCGTGCACACCCCCGATCCCGCGTTGGCCGGGGCCAATCCGGCACTCGCGACGCTGTCCGCCGAATTGCGCATGGCCGACGCCGCGACCGGTGCCGACGTCGTGCACTCCCACACCTGGTACACCGGCCTGGCGGGCCATCTGGCGTCCGCGTTGTACGACGTCCCCCACATCCTCACCGCCCACTCCCTCGAGCCACGGAGGCCGTGGAAGGCGGAGCAGCTGGGCGGCGGCTATCGCATCTCCTCGTGGTCGGAGCGCAACGCCGTCGAGCACGCCGACGCGGTGATCGCCGTGAGCGCCGGGATGCGACTCGACGTCCTCGACGCGTACCCGTTCGTCGACCCGCACCGGGTCCACGTGGTGCGCAACGGGATCGACACGTCGGTCTGGCATGCGGGGCCCGCAGGTCCGAGAGACTCCGCCCTCGCGAAGATCGGCGTCGACCCGGACCAGCCGATGGTGGCGTTCGTCGGCCGCATCACCCGGCAGAAGGGTGTCGGTCATCTGATCGCCGCAGCCCACCACTTCGCGCCCGAGATCCAGTTGGTGCTGTGCGCGGGCGCACCCGACACCCCGGAGATCGCCGCCGAGACCGAGCAGGCCGTGGCCGCGCTCGCCGCGCACCGGGGCAACGTGTTCTGGGTGCGGGAAATGCTGCCCACCGACCAGGTGCGGGAGATCCTGTCGGCCGCAACCGTCTTCGTGTGCCCGTCCGTGTACGAGCCGCTGGGGATCGTGAACCTCGAGGCCATGGCCTGCGAGACCGCGGTCGTGGCGTCCGACGTCGGCGGTATCCCCGAGGTGGTGGAGGACGGGGTCACCGGCCGTCTGGTGCACTACAACTCGTACGAGCCCGAGGCGTTCGAACAGGCGCTGGCCGAGTCGGTCAACGCAATCGCCGCCGACGTCGGCACCGCCCAGGCGATGGGCAAGGCCGGACGGGCGCGGGCGATCGCCGAGTTCTCCTGGGCGGCCATCGCACAGCAGACCCTCGACGTCTACCAGGACGCGCTGTCGAGGCGCTGACCGAGGTGTTCAGAGCCGGGCGTAGGTGGACACCGTCACCGACGCCGTCACCGGATAGTCCTGCGGCAGCGCGGCGATCGAGGATGCGAGCCGGTCGGGGGTGAGGTGCCGCGCCGACGGCCCCATCCCGACGAGCCGGGCCACGTCGAGGTGCGACAACGACATCAGGTACTCCACGGCCGCGTGGTCGGTGCGCTCGAACCGCCCGGACATCGCGGCCCCGAGCCGCTCGACCTTCCGGTTGTCCACCCGGACCATGCCGAGCAGGTCCACGAGCTCCCCCAGGTGCCGCTCGGTGGGGGTGAGGACCACCAGGGAGCCGCGCTCGCCGAGCACCCGGTGTGCCTCGTCGGCGTTGCGCGGCGCGAACACGCACAGTACGTGGCTGAGCACGTGGTCCCGCACCGGAAGGTGTTGCCACACGTCGGCAACCACTGCGCCGGCGTGTGGGTGGGCCTTGGCGATGCGCCGCGCCGCGTACTTGGACACGTCGAGTCCGATTCCCCGGCCGGTCGGGACGGCGTCGAGGACGCGCGCCAGGTAGTGGCCTGTGCCCGCGCCGATCTCGAGGATCCGGGGATCGTCGCCGGGCCCGGTGCCCGCCACCACCGCGTCGGCGACGGCGTCCATCAGCGGATCGAAGCTGCCGCCGCCGAGGAAGTCCGCACGTGCGGCGATCATTTCGGGGCTGTCGCCGTCGAACTTGCCACCGGCCCCGGTCATCAGACTCACGTAACCCTGACGCGCCACATCGAAGGCATGCCCCTGGTCGCACAGGATCGCGCCTTCGTCGAGTTCCACGCGAGACCGGCACTGCGGGCACGCCAGCAGGTCGGTCACATCGGCCAGCACGAACGTTCGCCTCCCGGTTCCGGACACGGAACAGGCCCCGCACCGAGAACGGCGACGGGGCCTGCCCTGTGAGGTTCTCTCCGCACTCGACTAACTGGTGACGCCCTTGAGCTCTTCACCGAGTGCGGCAGCTTCCTCCGGGGTGAGCTCGACAACCAGACGTCCACCACCCTCGAGCGGAACCCGCATGACGATTCCTCGTCCCTCTTTGGTTGCTTCGAGGGGACCGTCCCCGGTCCGGGGCTTCATGGCCGCCATCCTCTGCTCCCTCCAGATCTGCGCTGCCTGCTTGCGCCTCGACAAATTTTGGCACCCCGCCAACACTCGGCGAGGCTTGTGACATCCATTCTTCCCTATGGACACGAGTACCGGGAACCTGAGTCACGAATAGGCAGGTCCACCGGCACTTCAGGCAGTGATCGGGACCCAGCAGGCGGCCACGTGGTCGTCCACCATCCCGGTGGCCTGCATGAGTGCATAAGCCGTGGTAGGGCCCACAAATTTGAACCCTCGGCGCTTCAATTCCTTCGCCATCGCGGTGGACTCCGGTGTGACGGCCGGGACGTCGTTCACCGTGGCGAGGCGGCTCGGGCGCGGCGGCGGGGCGAACGACCACAGCAGGGTGTCGAGGTCGGTGTCCGACAACTCCAGGAGGGCCCGCGCATTGCTCACCGACGCCTCGATCTTGGCCCGGTTCCGCACGATCGAAGCGTCCTCGAGCAGGCGCGCCACGTCCCGTTCCGTGTACCGGGCCACCGCCTCCGGATCGAACCCGGCGAACGCGGCCCGGAAGGCCTCGCGCTTGCGGAGAATCGTGATCCACGACAGTCCCGACTGGAACGCTTCGAGGCACAGCCTTTCGTACAACTCGTCGCGGCCGTGCAGCGGACGACCCCACTCGAGGTCGTGGTAGTCCCGGTACAGCCGGGACCCGTCCGTGTCGACCGCCCACGCGCACCGCACCCGGTCCTCGGGGGCTGTCACGAGGCATCCCCCGGCCGTTCGGACGCGGCTTCGACCGCCGCCAACTGCTCACGCAGCGAATCGATTTCACGGCCCAGCCGGGACAGCGCCCAGTCGACCTCGCTGGCCTTGTACCCCCGCAGCGTCTGCTGGAATCGCAACGCCTCCACGTCAGCGCCCGTCACGCCCTCGGCAGGCAGGGCCGTGAGTGTGGTGCCGGGCGGCAGGGGCGCGAGTTCCTCGGAACGGCCGAACACCGCACTGGCGGCGAGGAACAGCATCGCGCCGACAAACGCCATGACGAGCAGATAGAGCAGGGCTGTCACCATGCCCCGATCCTGTCACGGACGTCCGACAGCAACCTCCCTCAGGTGCGCGCGGTCAGGGGCACACCGTGTTCATCGGTGGGCGATCGGCCAGCGCGACGTCCGTCGTCGTAGGAACGAAGGAGTCGCCGTCCACCAGGAACTGGGTCAGACCCGCCCCGGAGTCGGGCACCCCGCAGCGCCGCATCATCGTGCCGATGATCTGCCTGCTCATCACCCCGAGTTCGGACAGCGGGCGGTTGCGGTGCTTGCGCACCCCCAGATTGACCTGGCCGATCGCTCCGAGCCCGAGACGGTCGTACGTGTCGAGCAGCAGGCCGATCTCGACGCCGTAGCCGGGGGCGAACGGAACCGCCGACAGCAACTCCCGGGTGCCCGCATACTCGCCGCCCAGCGGCTGCAGCACGCACGTCAGCTCCGGCCGGAGCGAGGCCAGCATGGGACGCGCCACGAGCTCGGTCACCCGGCCACCTCCGTTGGCGTCCTCCGTGCCGCTCAGGCGGAGCGGACGGCGGTAGTAGCCCTTCACGAGATGGATGCCGTCGGCCGTCAGCAGCGGTCCCAGCAGCTTCGGGACGAAGGCCGGATCCGGGTTGATGAGATCCGAGTCGACGAAGGCGATGAGGTCACCGGTGCTCGCGGCGACGGAACGCCACAGCACCTCGCCCTTGCCCGCCACGGGCGGGAACGCCGGCACCGCCTCCTCCCGGCTGATGACGGTGGCGCCCGCCGCGCGTGCGCGTTCCGCCGTCAGGTCCGTCGATCCGGAATCGAGCACGATCAACTCGTCCACCAGACCACCGAGCAACGGGTGGATCGTATCCACCACCGCGGCGACGGTCTCCTCCTCGTTGAGCGCCGGCAAGACCACCGACACGGTGCGCCCGGCCTTGGCCCGTTCGAGTTCGGCGATGCTCCACGACGGCTGGTCCCAGCTGTTCGCCTCGGCCCAGCTGCGAGGGGTCCGCTCCTCCGCCACCATCGTGCGGGCCGCCCGGGCCCCCACGGCACTCATGCCAGCCCCCGCACGGTGCGGGACGGTGCGCGCCGGCCTTGAATCGCGGCCACCATGTCCACCACTCGACGCGTGGGGGCAACTTCGTGGACACGGAAGACACGGGCGCCTCCTGCGGCGGCCATCGCTGTCGCTGCCAATGTTCCCTCCAACCGCTCGACGAGATCTACCCCTAGAGTCTCCCCGACGAAGTCCTTGTTGCTCAGCGCCATGAGCACTGGCCATCCGGTATTTACAAGATCTTCCATTCGCCGCAACAACTCGAGCCCGTGATAGGTGTTTTTCCCGAAATCGTGGGTCGGATCGATGAGGATCGAATCGGCGGGCACACCCAGCCGGGCCGCGTTCTCGGCGGCCGACACCACTTCCCGGAGGACGTCCGCGACGACGTCGGTGTAGCGGACACGGAACGGCCGGGTCCGCGGAACCGCTCCCCCAGTGTGTGAGCAGACGATGCCGGCGCCCGTCTCCGCGGCGACCTCGACGAGCGCAGGGTCGGCGCCGGCCCACGTGTCGTTGATGAGATCGGCGCCCTCGGCGACGGCGAGCCGGGCCACGTCGCTGCGCCAGGTGTCGACGCTGATGAGCAATTCCGGGTAGCGCTCGCGGATCGCGGCCACGAACGGCACCACCCGCCGGGTCTCCTCCGCGGAGTCGACGACGTCACCCGGTCCGGCCTTCACACCCCCGATGTCGACGAGGTCGGCACCCTCGTCCACAGCCCGTTCGACCGCCGACATGGCGGCGGAATCGGTGAATGTGGCACCGCGGTCGTAGAACGAATCGGGTGTCCGGTTCACGATGGCCATCACCAGCGCACGATCGACCGCCACGGGGCGCCCACACAGCGTGGGCGACGGGTGGTCGGGCGCGGGCGGTACGTCGGTCTCGGCCATGTCACCAATATTGGCACGCAGCGAAATCGAAACCACCCGTGAGTACTTGTTAACGGCGGGCGGTTAACAAGTACTCACGGGCGGCGTAGCCGCATCACCCCTTGGGCAGCGAACCCTTCGCCACTTCGTCGACGTACCCGTCGTACGAGGGCTTGTAGCCGTCGCTGCGCCCGGACAGCACGTGCAACGTGTCGGTGTCCTCGACGTCGTAACCCTCCTTGCGGAGTTCCACCTTGCGGCTCTTGAACGTCGACGTCTGCTCGAGGGAATCGACGACGCGGACGAACAGCGGCACCGCGTACGACGGCAGCCGCTGGAACAGCAACTCCGCGACGTCGGCGCCGTCGAACTTCTCGTTCTCGTGCAACGTCACCGCGGCCATCCCCGCGCGACCGTCGGTCCCGGGGATCTCGACGCCGTAGACGACGGCGTGCTCGACCGCCGGATGCGCGAGGAGTGCGCCCTCGACCTCGGTGGTCGCGACGTTCTCCCCCTTCCAGCGGAACGTGTCGCCGAGCCGGTCGACGAACGCCACGTGCGACCAGCCCTGGCGGCGCACCAGGTCGCCGGTGTCGAACCAGCAGTCGCCGTCGTCGAAGCCGTCGCGGACGAGTTTCTTGTCGGTGGCCTCCTCGTCGGTGTATCCGTCGAACGGCGCACGGTCCGTCACCTTCGACAGCAGCAGTCCGACGTCGCCGGTGCGTACCTTCCGCAGCTTGCCGTCGGAGTGCCGCCGGGGCGATCCGCTGTCCTCGTCGTACTCGACCACCGCGTGCGGCAGGGGGCAGATGCCTGCCGTCCGGTCGACGTTGAGGGCGTTGACGAACGCGATGTTGCACTCGCTGGCGCCGTAGAACTCGGCGACCCGGGAGATCCCGAACCGGGTGGTGAACTCGGACCAGATCTCCGGACGGAGACCGTTCCCGACCATCAGCCGGATGGAGTTGTCGCGGTCGCCGGGCTTCTCGGGCTGGTTCAGCAGGTACCGGCACAGCTCGCCGATGTAGGTGAACCCGGTGGCCCGGTTCAGTTCGACGTCGGCCCAGAACTTGGACGCCGAGAACTGCTTGCCCAGTGCGAGCGTCGCACCCGACCCGAGCACCGAGGACAGCGACACCGTCAGCGCGTTGTTGTGATAGAGCGGCAGGCAGCAGTACAGGACGTCGCTGCCGCGCAGCCGGACGCCCATGTTGCCGAGTCCGGACATGCTCTTGAGCCAGCGGAAGTGGCTCATCAGGCTGGCCTTCGGCAGTCCCGTGGTGCCGGAGGTAAAGATGTAGAAGGCCTTCTCCCGGGCCTGGATCTGCTCGCACACCTCGGGGTTGTCGTCCCCGGCCTTCTCGGCGAGACGGTCGAGGTCGTCGAAGTACAGCACCGAGGGCACGGCGGGTGGTTCGTCGAGCGAGTCCATGGCCTCGCTCGACGCCTCGGACGCCACCAGGACCCGGCTGTCGAGCAGCGAGATGCTGTGGGCGAGCACGTCTCCGCGCTGGTTGTGATTCAGCATCCCGGCGGCGGCGCCGATCTTGACCGCGGCGAGTGCGATGAGCAGCGTCTCGGGTGAGTTCTTACCGAGGATCCCGACGACGTCCCCGCGTGCCACGCCGAGGTCGGCGAGCACGTGCGCGTAGCGGTTCACGCGGATGTTGGCGTTCCGGTAGCTCAGCGATTCGCCCTCGAACCGCAGGAACGTGCGGCGCGGGTGCGCCGCGGCGGCGCGCTGGAAGACCAGGCCGATCGATTCCCTCGCGTCGGGGGTCCGGATCAGGCCGAGGACCCCTCTCGCCATGATCGGCAGCTCCGGAATCATGGCCGGCAGCCGCCTTGCGAGGTCGACCACCCCGATCGTCGAACGAGCTTCAGAACGCATGACATCCCCTCAGGCCTGCAGTATGAGTCAGGTCACCTTACTGCACGGTAACAACGTGCGCCACGACGCGGACCGGGCGGCGCCTCAGGAGACGCAGGCGTCCAGCGCCTCCCCGACATCGGCCCGGACGAGCAGCCTGTCGAGGGCGCGCTGCGCCACGAAACCGCCGCCCCGCAGCCCGTCCAGCCAGTCGAGCAGCCCGGTGTAGTGACCGTGCGGATCCAGCAGGACCACCGGCTTCTCGTGCATGCCGAGATAGCCCGCGGTCCACGTTTCGAACAGCTCCTCGAGCGTGCCGATACCGCCGGGCAGCGTCACGAACGCGTCGGCCCGGTCCTCCATGATCTGCTTGCGCTGACGCATGGTGTCGGTGACCACCAGCTCGTCGGCGTCGACGTCGGCGACTTCCCTGTGCACCAGAGCTTTCGGGATGACACCGACGGTTGTCGCCCCTGCCGCGCGGGCGGCCTCGGCCACCGCGCCCATCATCGAGACGTTGCCACCGCCGGACACGAGTTGCCAACCGCGCTTTCCGATTTCGGCACCCACCCGGGACGCGAGCTCCAGGAAGTGGTCGTCCACGGGGCCGGACGCACAGTAGACGCACACCGAGAACGGCTGCGGTGGAACAGTTTCCGGCATCACCACTGGTCCTCCGTCCCGAGCAGGGCAGCTTCGTCGACACCCTGCTGCGACCGTATGACGATCTGCACTGCTTCCTCCACGTCGTCCGTGACGTGCAAGAGATTGACGTCACCTTCCGAGATCTTGCCGCTGCGTTGGAGAGTTCCCCGCAACCAGTCCACGAGCCCGGACCAGTACTCGGTGCCGAACAGGACGATCGGGAATCTCGTGACCTTGCGCGTCTGCACCAGAGTCAGCGCCTCGAACAGTTCGTCGAGCGTCCCGAACCCGCCGGGCAGGCAGATGAACGCCTGCGAGTACTTCACGAACATCGTCTTGCGCGCGAAGAAGTAGCGGAAGTTGATGCCGAGGTCGACCCACTCGTTGAGGCCCTCCTCGAACGGCAGCTCGATGCCGAGGCCGATGGAGTAACCACCCGATTCGCTGGCGCCGCGGTTGGCCGCCTCCATGACGCCGGGGCCGCCGCCGGTCATGACGGCGTAGCCGGCCTCGGCCAGGCGGGCACCCAGCGCCCGTCCCGCCTCGTACTCCGGGTGGCCGTCCGGTGTGCGAGCGGAACCGAAGACGGTGACCGCGCGCGGCGCCTCGGCCAGGGCACCGAACCCCTCGACGAACTCGCTCTGGATCCGCAGTACGCGCCAGGGGTCGGTGTGCACCCAGTCGGTCGAGCCCCGCTCGTCGAGCAACCGCTCGTCGGTGGTGGTGTCGTCCTTGCGGGCGCGCCTCAACTGCACCGGACCCCGGTGCTTCACGGACGAGGACTTCCGGCCGTGAGTGTTCTTCTCGGGTGCCATGCGCCCCAGGCTAGCGGGTGGCCCGTTCGGGGCACCGGGCAGTCACGGGGCGCTCAGGTAGGCGCGCAGCACGGTCGTCACGTCCGTGATCTGCTGGACGGGCACGTGCTCGTCCCGCTTGTGTGCGAGGTTCGGATCGCCGGGACCGTAGTTGACGGCCGGGATGCCGAGGGCGGAGAACCGTGACACGTCGGTCCACCCGTACTTGGCGCGGAACTCGCCGCCCGCCGCCTCGATCAGGGCCGCGGCCGCGGGATCGCTCAGCCCGGGCAGGGCTCCCGGCGACAGGTCGGTGACCTCGAAACCCAGCTCGAGGCCGTCGAAGACCTCCCGCACGTGGTCGATGGCCTGCTCGGCGCTGCGGTCGGGGGCGAAGCGGAAGTTCACGTCCATCTCCGCCGCGTCGGGAACCACGTTTCCCGCGACCCCACCGGCGATCCGCACGGCGGACAACCCCTCCCGGTACACGCAGCCGTCGATGTCCACCGACCGCGCGGTGTAGTCCGACAGCCGCTGCAGAACCGGGGCGAAGCGGTGGATCGCGTTGTCGCCCAGCCACGATCTCGCGGAGTGCGCACGGGTGCCGCGGGTGGTCAGCGTCACCCGCAACGTGCCCTGGCACCCCGCCTCGATGAGGCCTCCGGTCGGCTCGCCGAGGATCGCGACGTCCGCGCGCAGCCAGTCGGGGTTCTCGCGTTCGATCCGTCCGAGCCCGTTGTGGACGGCCGCGATCTCCTCGCAGTCGTAGAACACCAGGGTCAGATCGTGCGCGAGGTTCTCGATGGTTGCGGCGAGGTGCAGGAACACCGCGTCACCCGACTTCATGTCGACCGTTCCGCATCCGTGCAGCAGATCGCCCTCACGCCGCGAGGGCACGTTGTCCGCGATCGGCACCGTGTCGAGGTGACCGGCGAGCATCACCCGGCTCGGCAGTCCCCGATCGGTCCGGGCGAGCACGGCGTTGCCGTTTCGGATGATCTCGAAACCGGTGGTCTGCTCCCGCAGCGCCGACTCGACGGCGGCGGCGATCGCCGACTCGTCGTGCGAGACGCTCGGGATGTCCACCAGGGCGGCGGTGAGGTCGATGGGATCGGCGTGGAGGTCGAGTGGGCTCACCCGTCCACCCTAAGCCGACCCGTCCGCCCGCTCGGGCGTTGCTACCCGTCGAAGCCGCCCGGGATCTCGTAGATCGCACCGTCGAAACCGATGCGGAACAGCCGTCCCGCCGAGAAGCCGCCGGACCCCTGCCCGTAGACGACCATGCTCGACGTCGGCAGACCGGACGCCAGCACGCAGTACCGCCCCGGCGAGTCGAGGCGCCAGATCTCGCCGCGCACGTTGGCCGGGACCACCGGACGGCCTCTCGAGTCCAGGGCCAGACCGTCGGGTGCGGCGAAGGTGTCGAGACCGGACAGGTCGAGGATGCTCTCGGGCGCTCCGGGGTTCGAGAGCGGGATCCGGCTCACGCCCGGATTCACGAACGTCCGCGACACGTAGAGGTACCGATCGTCCGCGCCGAGCACCGCGCCGTTGGCGCTGGGCAGCGTCGCCCAGTGGGGCTCCACCCGCCCGTCGGGGAACACCCGTCCGATCTGGGTTCCGAAGTCGTTGGTGGCGTATGCGGTTCCGTCGGCGGCGACATCGAGTCCGTTCGCCGCGCTCAGTCCCGATACGAACGGGGTGAGCACGTTGGTCGCGGTGTTCAGCTTCGCGATCGCACCCGGACGCAGGATGTCGCCGAGGAACACGCGGGCGTCCGCGCCGTACCCCACCAGCAGTGAACCGTCCGACGCCCAGGCCAGCGCCCCGGCCCCGCCGTCCGGCACCGTCGCGACCGGGACCGCGGGGGCTCCCGGGGCGTCGAGGCGGAACACCCGCCCGCTCAGAAGGTCCGTCGTGTAAAGACGGCCGCCGCCGTCCACGGCGACTCCCTCGAGCGCCGCTCCCGGCACCCGCCCGACGAGGACCGGTGCCTGGCCGGCGCCCGGGCACACCGGAGCGGCGGACGCGGTCTGCGGCGCCACCACCGACACGGCCCCGGCGAGCAGCGCACCCGCGGCCACGGCCCGGACGCCTCCTCCGATGAATCGACCCCAGTGCGACATGCGCATTCCCACGACCTTTCCCGGTGTGTCCCACGTGCCCCGTGCATGGTCCCCCACATCGCCGGAACCCGCTCGGTTTCGATTCGATCACGCCCGATAACGACCGCTGGGAATGCCCGAGTAATGAGGCAGTAACCTTTACTGCCGTGAGCACACAGGGAGCATCAGCAGTAGGCATCGCCAACGTGACCGTCGGCGGCACGGTCCTCGACACCTGGTTCCCGGCGCCCGAGCTGGGAAACTTCGACGACGCGGGCACCGTGCGGATCGAGGGTGGCGACATCCCCTCCGATCTGGCACTTCTCGCCGGACCCGACGAGGCGCGTGAGGTCGACCAGGTCGTGGTGCGCACCACCATCGCCGACCTGTCGGCGCCGCCGGTCGACGCCCACGACGCCTACCTGCGCCTTCACCTCCTCTCGCATCGCCTCGTGACCCCGCACGGCGTCAACCTCGACGGTCTGTTCGGATTGCTGTCCAACGTGGTGTGGACCAACTTCGGTCCCTGTGCGGTCGAGGGCTTCGAGAAGGTGCGGTCGCGTCTGCGCATCCGCGGCGTGGTCACCGTGTTCGGTGTCGACAAGTTCCCGCGCATGGTCGACTACGTCGTGCCGTCCGGCGTCCGCATCGCCGACGCCGACCGCGTCCGCCTCGGCGCCCACCTGGCAAGCGGCACCACCGTGATGCACGAGGGCTTCGTCAACTTCAACGCCGGTACGCTCGGCAACTCCATGGTCGAAGGCCGTATCTCCGCGGGCGTCGTCGTCGACGACGGATCCGACGTGGGCGGCGGTGCGTCGATCATGGGCACCCTGTCCGGTGGCGGCAAGGAGACCATCTCCGTCGGCAAGCGCTGCCTGCTCGGCGCCAACGCCGGTCTCGGCATCTCGCTCGGCGACGACTGCGTCCTCGAGGCCGGCCTGTACGTGACCGCGGGCACCAAGGTCACCGGGCCGGACGGCACCGTCGTGAAGGCCAAGGAACTCAACGGCCAGTCCAACCTGCTGTTCCGTCGTAACTCCGTGTCGGGAGCCGTCGAGGTCGTGCCGTGGAAGGGCACCGGCGTGGAACTGAACGCCGCTCTGCACGCAAACGACTGACCCGGTGAGCGGTACGCGAACACCCGGCACCGTGAGCGATTCGACCAGCACCCTGGGCCGGGGCCTGAAGGTCCGTCACCTCACGATGATGGGCCTCGGTTCCGCGATCGGTGCCGGACTGTTCCTCGGCACCGGTGTCGGCATCGCGACCGCCGGTCCCGCCGTCCTCGTCTCCTACCTTCTCGCCGGCATCATCGTCGTCTTCGTGATGCGGATGCTCGGCGAGATGGGAGCGGCGATCCCCGCCAGCGGATCCTTCTCGCACTACGCGCGGATCGGCATCGGCGAGTGGGCCGGATTCGTGATGGGCTGGCTCTACTGGTTCATGCTGATCATGGTGCTCGGCGCCGAGATCACCGGCGCCTCCGGCATCGTGAGCGGCTGGCTGCCCGGCGTGCCGCAGTGGGTCGTCGCCCTCGTGTTCGTGATCTTCTTCGCGGCCGTCAACCTCGCGAAGGTCAGCAACTTCGGCGAGTTCGAGTTCTGGTTCGCCGCCATCAAGGTCACCGTCATCATCGCGTTCCTGGTGATCGGCGTGCTGCTGGTGTTCGGCCTGCTGCCGGACACCGAACCGGTGGGCACCACCAACCTCTTCGGCCACGGCGGCTTCATGCCGGAAGGCTTCGCCGGTGTCGCCGCGGGACTGCTGGTGGTGGCGTTCGCCTTCGGCGGCATCGAGATCGTGACCATCGCCGCCGCCGAATCCGAGGATCCCGAGCGGTCGATCGCCGTGGCGGTGCGCAGCGTCGTCTGGCGTATCAGCGTCTTCTACCTCGGTTCGATCTCGATCATGGTCCTCGTCCTTCCCTGGGATTCCTCGGACCTCAAGAGCGGACCGTTCGTGGCCGTCCTCAACCAGGCGCACATCCCGTACGTGGCCGGGTTCATGGAACTGGTGGTCGTGGTCGCGTTGTTGTCGGCGTTCAACGCCAACATCTACGGCACGTCGCGGATGGCGTACTCGCTGTCCCGGCGCGGCGACGGTCCCGCGTTCATGGCCCGGATCTCGAATTCCGGGGTACCCCTCAATGCGGTGCTGCTGTCGGTGTTCTTCGGTTTCGTCAGCGTCCTGCTCAACTGGTGGCTGCCGGACGACCTCCTGGGACTTCTCCTGAACGCCGTCGGTTCGGCGCTCCTGGTCATCTGGATTTTCATCGTCGTCTCGCATCTGAGACTGCGCCCGCGGCTCGAACGCGAGGGCAAGCTGACCGTGCGGATGTGGCTGTTCCCGTGGCTCAGCTACGTCACGCTCGCAATGCTCGCCGGTTTCGTCGTGCTCATGCTCTTCGACACCGACGCCCGCACCCAGCTGATCTCGACGTGCGTCCTGTTCCTCGCGATCGCGGCGCTCGGTGTGCTCAACACCCGGCTGCGCAAGCGGTCGCAGACGGTGTGACCGGTTCGGGCCGGCGACTCACCGGCCCGAACTCGACTCCTGCCCCGCGGACGAGCGCGCCGCATGGGCGAGCACCTGCGGTCCGGTCACGAACGCCTTCCGCCACGGTGCGACACCGTCGATTTCGATCTCGATGGACAGGCTCAGCACGGTGCGGATCAGCACGATCACTCCCAGGACGGCGGCATCGGTCAGTGACGGTGTCGACGTGACCGTCTTGACGATGTCTGCCGCGACGAGCAATTCCAGGCCGAGCAGGATCGCGCCGCCGAGCGACTCCCTCAGGGTCTTGAACGCCTGAGTGCCGTCTCCGGTCCGCTTCCACGCGCGCACCGCGAGGAAGAAGGCGAAGAGGAACCCGACAATCATCGCGAGGACACCGAGCACTTCGAACACTTCGGTTGCGAGTTCGAAGAACCTGACAGTGTCCATGGTGTGAGTGTTCCTGTTCGGGACGGTGTTCGCAGTCGAGCCCGGTCGTTCCAAGCATCACGCCAGGCGTCTAGCTCCGACCGCGGGCGGCCAACGCGTTGACGAACACGTTGGCGATGTCGGCGGGATCCTTCGCGACGTAGCTCGATCCTCCGGTCACCCGCGAGATCTCGGCGAGCGTGGCCGCGTCCGCGTCGTCGGTGATGCCGATCGTCACGATGATGACGGGCCGGGCCGGATCCGTCTCACGCTGCAGGATGCTCAGGAGCTGTTCCTTCGTGATGGAGTCCGGATCCTCGTTGGCGCCGTCGGTCAGGATGATCACACTGTTCACAGCGCGCGGGTCGTACGTCTCCTGCACCGTCCGGAACGCGGCGAGCGTCGTGTCGTACAGACCGGTGCCGCCGCCGATCAGCGCGTCGACCTTCCCCGCCTGCTGCGCCATCAGCTGGCGCTGCGTGAGACCGTCGACCACCGTGTCGTAGCGGCGGATCGAGACCATCTCCTTGTAGTCCTGCGGTCCCCCACCGAGGCCCTGCGAGAACGCCCACAACCCCGCCGACACGCTGTCCGGGAACATCGCATTGCCGGCGAGTGCGGCATCGACCGTGAGATCCATGCGCGACCGGCTGCCTGCGGGGGTCTCCATCGACCCCGACACGTCGATCGCGACGAGCGTGCGAATGGGTAATGCCATCAACGCCCACCCGCCGAGGGCGTCCTGTAGTGCCGACTCGTCCTCGAGCGCGAGCTTGGTGACCCTGCCGACACCGCGGCCGTCGGCCAGTGGACTCCCGTCGGGTCCGCGGAATCCGTGCTCCGCGAGTACCGCGCGGGCCTCCTCGCCACCGAGAACCGCGGCGACGGCACGTGCCACCTGGGTGGCCTTGTAGTGCCGGTCGGGGGCCGGCGACGTGACGACGAGCGGGAAGTTCATGAAGTTGCTGCCCGTCGGGGGCACCGTCGCGGTGAGCGTGCGCGCGCCGTCACCGTCGGAAAAGTCGAGCACGGACTGTTCGGTGGCCACGGCAACTCCGCCGTTGTCGACGACGCCCTGCAGCATCTCCTCGCCAACGGGCTCGTCCGCGGTGCGTGCACTCTCCTCCTGCGCGAGCGGGACCAGCGCCGCCCGCACCGTCCCCGCGGACACGGGATCGGCCTGGCCCTCGGCGAGTGCCGCGTTGATCGGAGCCTGCGCCACCCCGGTCACGAGGGGGTTGCCCAGCTGGATGTCCTTGATCTGGAGGGCCGCGAGCCACGTCGGCGCCGTGGGGGCGTCCGCCTCGCGGGACGCCAGGACAACGGGCGACGATGCGATCGAACCCGACATCACCTCGACCGGACCGGCTGCGGTGAGTGCCGCCTTGCCCACCCAGGCGCCGGTGTCGGGGATCCAGAGATCCGGGGCGTCGGTCCCCTTGCCGAGCCGTCCCGCGATGTCGCCGGACGTCGCGCCGCTGACAGCGACGTTCGCGCAGCCCAGGTCGGTGTCCTTCGCCTCGCCGAGAATGCGGTTCAGAGCGGGCACGATGCTCGGGTCGGCGGCGAGCGTGTAGTCGGTGACCTGATCGCAGTCGTCGGCCCAGGAGCGCACCGCCTGAACGACGACGACCACGGAGGCCACGAGCCCGATCACGACAGCGGCGCACACCGCGTAGAACCCGGGCGAGCGACCACCGCGCTCCTGCCCCGCGCTCGAATGACGCCCTCCGGCCATCGTCTGCCTCCCTAACATTTCGGTCACGAGACGACCACCGACACACCCGGACCGAATATGATCCGCCCCACATCGTAGCGAACGGTGCAGCGTACGATGCTGCGCTAGTGACGGGGCGGTGCCCTCTTCCGCCTCGGGGGCGACCAGCGAGTCAGCGCTCGAGTTGTGCGACCTCGAGCCGGCGGGCGACGAGCGCGGCCTGGATCTGCCGCAGCCCGGACGGGCGGGTCGGATCGCAGCCCGTCAGCTGCGCCACCCGCTTGAGCCGGTAGTCCACCGTATTGGTGTGAAGGTGCATCTGCTTCGCGGTGCGCTGCCGATTGAGATCGTGGCCGATGTGCACCTCGAGCGTTTCGATCAGTTCGGGTGAGCCCTGCAACGGCTCGAGGAGCCGCGCCAGGTGGCTTCTGCCCGGTCCGGGCCGGGTGAGCTGGTATTCGAGCGCCAGATCGTCCATCTCGTAGAGACCCGGTTCCAGCGCCAGCTGATGGGCGAGGTCGAGGAGTTCGTGGACCTGGTCGGCAGCCGCGGGGATACCGGCGGTGCGAACCCGGGTTGCCGTGGCGGTGAGCGGAACTCCGGCGGCCGCTCCGATGCGGTCGAGCAGGGACACCATCCAGGCCCGCTCGGGTGAGCCGGGCAGCAACAGCGTTCCACCGTCCGGGCTCAGCGAACAGAGGGCGGCACCACCCGCGGCGTCCGCGAGCTCGATCTGCAACCGGCGGAGCTTCTGCCGGGCGACGACGGTTTTGCGCCGGTGTGTCACGGCCTCCGTGGGATGCGACGGAATCGACAGTCCCAGCACCACGTACTCGTCGGCCAGCTCCACGCCCGCGTGCCGCGCGGCGGTCGCCGCCTTTCTGCCGCTGAGCAGCGCCGTGACGAGATTGACCGCGGCACCGTCACGTTCGCTGTTGACGGCTTCGAGTTCCTCCACGTAGCTGGTCGTGGCGGCGACGGTCACGCATTCGAGGAGGCTGAACATCACCTTCTGGATGACCAGGAGTTCGGGCAGGTCTTCCTCGCGGGCGTTCGAGGCGACGAGGTCGCCGGCCTCCTGGATACCTTCGTGCAGGATGCGGAGTACGAGCTTCAACGGGAATCCCTCGCGGGCCCAGCGCGCGGAACTGTTGCGCACCTCTGCGAGGTCCTCGTCCGTCGGGCTGATGCCCTCGTCGAGCATCTGGATACCGAGGCCGAGGCAGACGATCGTGAAATCCATGACGTCGCTCTGCAGCTGTTCGCCGGGAAGCGAACCGCACGGGGTCACGTTGTCGGCGAAATGCCGGACCAGTTTCTGCGCGACCGTCAGTGTGTCGCGCAGCGGGGCGGAGGCGGGCCTGCCGTCGACGAGGATCTGCGAACCCGGCCCCGAACTATGATTCGTCATAGATCTGATCACTCCCATATGTGGATGACACCGAACTCCCGCACCATCGACATCACGAAAACATAACGAGGGTTCGCTTCTGTCACCGTTGTATCACGACAGAGCCCTGTCCAGGGCGAATACGGGCGATCCGACGTGGACGGCCGTCGTCCGGTCCCGTGTCCGGCGGCGAATCGACCGCCGGTCGAGTCTCGGCTCCGGGCCGAGCGGGGCCCTCCCGGCATCCCCGCGGGTGTGAGGTGCCACAGACCGGGGTGTGTCAGTTCTCCTCGGCGACCCGGACCACCAGCTTGCCGAAGTTGCTGCCCCGGAGGAGGCCGATGAACGCCGCAGGCGCATTCTCGAGCCCGTCGACGATGTCCTCGCGGTAGGCGAATCGGCCCTCTCGGATCCACCCGGACACATCACGCTGGAAGTCCGCGTACATCTCGGAGACGAACTCGCGCTGGATGAATCCGCGGATCGTGAGGCTCTTGACCAGCACCCGGGTGAAGAATCCCGGCAGCCGATCCGGCCCCTCGGGGACCCCCGTGTCGTTGTACTGCGCGATCAAGCCGCACACGGGAACTCGCGCATACAGGTTGAGCAGCGGCAGCACTGCCACGGCCACCGCACCGCCGACGTTCTCGAAGTACACGTCGATGCCGTCGGGACACGCGGCGCGCAGTTCCTCGGCGAAGTTCGGGGACCGGTGGTCGACGGCGGCGTCGAATCCGAGTTCGTCCAGCAGGTAGGCACACTTCTCCGGTCCGCCTGCGATCCCGACGGCACGGGCGCCCTTCAGTTTCGCGATCTGCCCCACCGCCGAGCCGACCGGACCACTGGCCGCCGCGACGACCACCGTCTCACCCGCCTTCGGTTGCCCGATCTTCAACAGGCCGGAGTACGCGGTGAAGCCCGGCATGCCGAGAACTCCGACGGCGGTCGACAGCGGCGCGGCGTCGCGGTCGAGTGTGCGGAGTTGGTTGCCGTCGACCACGGCGTGCGACTGCCAGCCCGCATACCCGAGAACGTAGTCACCGGTTGCGAAATCCGGGTGCCGGGAATCGACCACCTGCCCGACGGTGCCACCGACCATGACCTCGTCGATCTCGACCGGGTCGGCGTAGGACTCCGCCGCACTCATCCGGCCGCGCATGTACGGGTCGAGGGACAGGTAGATGACGCGGACCAGCACCTGACCGTCGGCGGGTTCGGGCAGGTTCACCGCCTCGAGCCGGAAGTTGTCGGCGGTCGGCGCACCGTCCGGCCGTGACGCGAGGACGATTCGGGTGCTCTGAACGATGCTCTCCACACTCACTGTGCGCCTGCCAATCCGTGTCGGGCCGGTATCGTTCGCCAGCCTACCGATTTCAGAACAGTTGCTTCTTCTGCACCTTGCCCATCGCGTTGCGCGGAAGCGACTCGACGACGCGGATCTCGCGGGGCCGCTTGTGCACCGACAGTTCGGTGGCCACATGCTCGATCAGCTCGGATTCCGACACGTCGTCCCCCACGACGAACGCCACCAGCCGCTGCCCGAGGTCCGGGTCGGGAAGGCCGACCACCGCGGCTTCCCGCACACTCGGGTGGCCGAGAAGAGAGGTCTCCACCTCCCCCGCCCCGACCCGGAATCCGCCCGACTTGATGAGGTCCGTGGATTCGCGGCCGACGATGCGGTGGAACCCGTCCGGGTCGATGACGGCGACGTCGCCGGTCTTGAAGAAGCCGTCGTCCGTGAAGGATTCGGCCGTCGCGTCGGGCCGGCCCAGATAGCCGTCGAAGAGCATCGGGCCCCGCACCTGCAGACCGCCGATGGATTCGCCGTCGTGGGGGACGTCGCCGCCGCGCTCGTCGCGCAGCCGGGTCTCGACGCCGCGGACCGGCACACCGACCCACCCCGGGCGACGCTCGCCGTCGGCCCGGGTGCTGAGCGTGAGCATCGTCTCGCTCATGCCGTACCGCTCGATCGGTGCGAGCCCGGTCAGCTCGTGCAGCTTCTCGAACACCGGCACGGGCAACGGGGCGCTGCCCGACACCAGCAGTCGCGCACCCGACAACGCGCGCGCCGACTCGGGGTCGTCGGCGATGCGACTCCACACCGTGGGAACACCGAAGTACATCGTTCCCCGTGCCGCGGCGTAGGCCGCCGGGGTGGGCTTGACCGTGTGGACGAGACGGCTGCCGATACGCAACGGTCCCAGCACACCGAGGATGAGACCGTGGACGTGGAACAGCGGAAGTCCCTGCACCAGTGTGTCGTTGCCGGTCCACTGCCAGGCGTCCGCGAGGGCATCGAGGCCGGCGGCGATGGCCTTCCTGCTGATCAGAACCCCCTTGGGCGGCCCCGTGGTGCCGGAGGTGTAGAGCACGAACGCGATGTCCGACTCGGGCGGCTCCGGGTAGCTGTGCCACGACCGGGCGTGGACGCGGACCGGAACGACGGGCAGGCCCGCCGCGTCCGCGGGCGCCTCGCCCAGCCACGCCTGCGCGCCGGAATCGCGCAGGATGTGCTCGAGTTCGGCGGAGCCGGAATCGGGCGGCACCGGCACCGCGGTCACCCCGGCGATGAGGCAGCCCACGACGGCGAGGACGGTGGTGACGGTGGGGGTGGCGAGGATCGCGACCCGATCCGCGCGTGCCACACGTTCGGCCACGGACGTCGCCGCACCGAGCACGTCGCCGCGCGACAGGGTGGTATCGCCGATCCGGATGGCGTCGGGAATGTCGGCGCCCTGGGCGACGGCCAGAGGGTTCAGAGATCGCAGCAGCACACGGTCAGCTTCTCACAGGGCCCGGACGCGGTCCGGTGGGTCTCCCGGTGGCGGACTGACGGTGGCCAGCGCCGCGCCCAGCAGCGCCCCGGTCAGAACAGCCAGTCCGTGGGCGTCGTCGACGACCACCAGCAGGACACCGGCGACGACGATGCTGCCGCTCGCGGCGAGTGCTCGCCGCTCCTTGGACTGCATCACCACCAGACCGGCGAGGGACGCGGCCAGCGCGAGCGTGGCACCCGAGTTGCCCGCGCCGGGCGACGGGAACAGGAACGCGGTGAACAGGCCGAAGATGATCTGGCTCGCCACGAACAGCAGTACGGCCCGCGCTCCACCCCAGACCCGGACCGCGAGCGGGGCCACCCAGGCGAGAACGAGCAGATTCACCACGGTTCCGGCCAGTCCCCCGTCCTGCACCGCAACCGAGGTGACGATCCGCCACCACTGGTGGTCCCGGATCTGGGTGGGGTCACGCTCGAGGGCGTCGAGGACTGCGGGGACGACGAACTGCAGCAGCGACGGCACCGCGATCAGCAACCACAACACCACCGCGGTGCGCGGCGGACGGGTGAGCCGGACCTCGCCGATGCGCGTCGAACCGAGCAGCGTCGCGAGTACGAGAACGACCGCTAAGAGGACCGCGCTGGTCCATCCCGCGCCAGAAGTCGTCACCGCGAAACTCTACAACGGCGCGCCCTCGCGGGAACCGAACCGCGACTGCACCGGTCAGTCCCGGGTGACCACCGAGCGCAGGAAGAACCGCAGGTTCGAGGGACGCTCGGCCAGCCGCCGCATGAAGTACGCGTACCACTGACTTCCGTAAGGCACGTACACCCGAACCTGCTTGTCCTCGTTCGCGAGCCGACGCTGCTCGACGTCCCGGATCCCGAACAGCATCTGGTGCTCGTAGGCGTCCGCGGCGCGGCCGGTGCGCCCGACCAGCGGGGCGACCGCGTCGATGACGGCCGGATCGTGCGAGGCCACCATCGGGTACCCGGATCCGTCCATCAGGATCCCGAGGCAGCGCAGATACGACGCGTCCACGGCGGCGCGGTCCTGGAAAGCCACGGACTCGGGTTCCCGGTACGCCCCCTTGCAGAGCCGGACTCTCGAACCGGGGCCGGCGAGGGCACGGCAGTCGTCCTCGGTGCGTCGCAGGTACGACTGCACCACCGCACCGAGCCAGGGGTAGTCGCTGCGGAGTTCACGCACGATCGCCAGCGTCGAATCGGTGGTCGTGTGGTCTTCGGCGTCCACGGTCACCCACACCCCGGCCGCCTCCGCGGCGGCGCAGATCGTGCGGGCGTTGTCGGTGGCGATCCTGCGACCGTCGCCGGCGAGTGCCAGCCCGAGCGCCGACAGTTTCATCGACACCTCGAGGCGGCGAACACCCGAAGTCCCTTCCGCGGCTTCCGGTAGCGCTCCGAGATCGGCTACGAGCGCCAGATATTCGTCGACCGTCGCCTGGGCTCCGGCCGCGTCACGCGTGTCCTCACCGAGGAAGTCGATCGACACCGACCGGCCCGAATCGAGGATCTCCCGGACGGTTGCGAGCGCCGACTCCCGGTTCTCCCCGGCGACGAAGCGGTCGACGAGTTTCCGTGTGACGGGGGCGCCGGTGACCGCCCGTTTGACGCGGGACGACCGGGCCGCCGCGAGGATCGCCGGGCGCAGCGGATTCGCCAGAACCGTGGGCGCTTTCATTCCGACCCCATGTGCGGATATCGGTAATCGGTGGCGGGGACGAACGTCTCCTTGATGGTGCGGGCCGACACCCACCGCAGCAGGTTGAGCTTGGACCCGGCCTTGTCGTTCGTGCCCGAGGCGCGGGCCCCACCGAACGGCTGTTGCCCGACGACGGCACCGGTCGGCTTGTCGTTGACGTAGAAGTTTCCGGCGGTGAACCGGAGAGCAGACGTTGCCTGCTCGACGGCCTGGCGGTCGTCGGCGATCACCGCACCGGTCAGCGCGTACGGGGCCGCCGAGTCGACCGTGGCGAGCACGTCGGCGAACGCGTTCGGCGCCGAGTCGTCGTACACGTGCACCGTCAGGATCGGACCGAAGTACTCGGTGGTCATCGCCTCGTCGGCCGGGTCGTCGGCGAGGAGCACGGTGGGGCGGACGAAGTAGCCGACGCTGTCGTCGTACTTGCCGCCGACGGCGATCTCGAGGCCAGTAGCGCTGCGGGCGCGTTCGATGGCCGCGACGTTCTTGTCGTACGCACGCCGGTCGATGAGGGCACCGCCGAAATTCTCCAGATCCGTCACGTCACCGTAGGTGAGGGCGTCGACTTCCGCGGTGAACGTGTCCCGCATCCGCCGCCACAGCGACTTCGGGACGTACGCACGGGAAGCGGCCGAACACTTCTGGCCCTGGTATTCGAACGCGCCGCGGATCAGCGCCGTTCGCAACACGTCCTCGTCGGCCGACGCGTGCGCGACCACGAAGTCCTTCCCGCCGGTCTCCCCCACCAGCCGGGGGTAGCCGGCGTACTTCCCGATGTTCGCGCCCACCTCGCTCCACAGATGCTGGAACGTCCGGGTCGACCCGGTGAAGTGGATACCCGCGAGGCGAGGATCGCTCAGCAGCACCTCCGAGACCGCCTGCCCGCTGCCGGTGAGCAGATTGATCACACCCGGAGGCATTCCCGCAGCCTCGAGCAGCTTGATGGTCCAGTACGCGGCGACGGTCTGCGTCGACGACGGCTTCCAGATCACCGTGTTGCCCATCAACGCGGGCGCGGTCGGCAGGTTGCCCGCGATCGCGCTGAAGTTGAACGGCGTGATGGCGTAGACGAAGCCCTCGAGCGGACGGTATTCGAGCCGGTTCCACACACCCGGTGAGGAGATCGGCTGATCGGCGAGGATCTGGCGGGCGAAGTGAACGTTGAAGCGCCAGAAGTCGATCAGCTCGCACGGCGCGTCGATCTCCGCCTGCTGAACCGACTTCGACTGGCCGAGCATCGTCGCCGCGGCGAGCGTCTCGCGCCACGGCCCGGACAGCAGGTCGGCGGCGCGCAGGATGACCGCGGCCCGGTCGTCGAACGAGAGGGCCCGCCAGTGCGGTGCCGCGGCCGTGGCCGCCTCGACCGCCGCCGACGCGTCGTCGTGGGTGGCGCTGCGCAGTGTGCCGAGCACGGCGGCGTGCCGGTGGGGTTGCACGACGTCGACGCGCTCGCCGTTGCCGTGCCGGTGTTTCCCGCCGATCACGTGCGGGATGTCGACGGGATTGGTGGCGATGTCGGTGAGTGCCGATTGCACTCGGGAACGTTCGGGACTGCCCGGCGCGTACGTGTGGACCGGCTCGTTGGTGGGCACCGGAACCTGGGTGATGGCGTCCATGCTGCCTGCCTCCTGCCCTCAGATCGTGAGGAACTGTGACCGGGACCGCGGGCGGACGGGGACACCCGTCCGAGCGGAACCCTTGAGCCCAGGTTAGCGCCGGATGGGGGTACTCATCCGGTTTTGACGCGCGGGTCGGCTGGCTACCATCGGCACATGGCCGAACGGAATCGCGTGTCACCCCGATCCGAGGTCGTCGCCATTCCACTCCGTGGCCGGTTCATGGGGAACCGGGGCTGCCTGCACCGCGGGCACACCGTCGTGCGCAACCATTCCGGCAAGCGGTGGATCATCTGCGTCACCGACTACCCGGCCCGCACCGTCGCCCAGTGGAGCGAGGGCCATTACACGGTTCTGTTCTTCCACGACGAGGCGGTGGCCCTCGCGGCCGGGCACCGGCCGTGCGCCCTGTGCCGACGCGAGCGGTACAACGACTTTCGCGCCGCCTGGCAGTCGGCACACGGGGGCGGGCAGCCCGGCGCGGACGAGATGGACGCCCGGTTGCACGCGGAACGGCTGGTCGGTTCCCACCAGCGCACGCACGAGGCCCCGTGGTCGTCGTTGCCCGACGGCGCCTTCGCGCTGTTCGACGGCGGCCCCGCCCTCGTGCTGGGTGAGACCGTCGTTTCGTGGTCGGCCGAGGGATACGGGACTCCGGCGAACCGGCCGACCGGCACCGCCACCGTCCTGACACCGCCGCCCACCGTCGCCGTCCTCGCAGCCGGCTACCACCCGGACGTCGCGTAAGACTGGTGGTGTGCGGTATTCGAAAGGTGCGGTATTCCTCCACCGTGGCACGTGGGTCAGCCCGGCGCATCTCATGCGTGGCCCTGGCATAAGCGATCCGGTGTGACCGTCCACCCTGCGGCCGAGAGCCATCGTTGAACCGGCTCAGTCAGGTTGCCGTTCTTCGCTTGCTCGGCGAGTGTGCCGGCGAGGATGGGCCCGTCGCCGCAAATGCTGCAGGCGACATCGAATGAAGGTTGCCCGGGTTCGCAATGCCGACAGTGGTGGCGGCTGGCGACTGTCCCTCGGTGGTCGGGATCGGCGTGGAGCCAGGCCACCGCGAGGTCCGCAGTTTGGTGCGCTACCTCGGCGCGAGTGGTGGGTTCATGTCCACAGGTCGGGCACGTCCGAGACGTCGGCAGCGGTGCAGGTGGATCGGCGACTACGGTGATCTCCTGCGTAACCGGCGCGATGTCCACGCGCTTGTTCAAATGCCCATACACCGTGGTGCGCGGCACTTTCAGCATGCCCGCCATCTGCGCGACGGTGTGTTCCCCCGCGTCGTACAGGCGTTGAGCGAGTTCGATCTGGTCCGAGCTGAGCTTCGAGGGCCGGCCACCCTTCCGGCCGCGGGCACGGGCGGCGGCCAGGCCGTCGCCGGTGTTAACCATGACCGGCCTGACGGCAGTGACGTTGTCGCCACCATCGACCCGGGCGGTTCGATTGTGACCAACCGCGGGGTGTTAGAAGTCGCACCTGAGGTGTCCGTTTGTTCACCCTAGGGCTGGTGCACCTTCCGGTGCGTGAGGACGAGGGTTGTCCGCAACCACGAGGGTGTTCCCAACCGAAGGGATGCTCCAGACGATAGAAGAAGAATCCCAATGACCGAGCCAGGAATACCCTGGGCAACAATCATCGAGAAACTGCGGTACGGGCAGATGACCGTGGCCGAAGCTGCCGCAGCGGCGAACACCACCGTCGCGACAGTCGAGGCGGAGCTTCAGACAGCAGCTTTCCTCGGAAAGCACGGCCCCGAAGCTGCGCAGATGGCCGAGAAGTTCTTTGAGATGCGCAAGTTCGTAGACGCTAAGAACGCCGCCCAGGCCGCTCGGGCGGTCCAGACACTCAGCCGGGGCGCCAGGCTCGCCAATAGTGCCGCCCAGGCGGCCCGACCCTTTGGCGTCGTGAAGAGGGCTCGGGAGGCCCGGCTGCTCCTTGGCCTCAGCGGGCCCGCTGTGGTTCTCCTTGTCGTCGGCATCGCCGCGATCGGCCTGATCGGTGCCGTTTACGTGAACTACGGGAACACCCCGGTCCAACCCGGCCCGAAGATGTTGAACCGCCCGGCCGCCCAGATCGAGGCGCCCGATCCGGGGAGCGAGGTGGCCGCCCCGGTCGAGCCCGCACCGGGTCCGGAAGTGCCTCCTGAATCCGTATCCGATCCGCCCGCGCCCGCGCCGGTTCCCGTACCGGCTGCTGCGCCGGCGCCGCCAGCTCCCCCTGCCCCCGGCCCCGCAAATTCTGCACCCGGTGATCTACCTGCTGAGATCCCCGATCCTCCGGCGGATCCCGCGGCGGCGGCTCCTCCGGTGCCCATACCGGCCCCGGTGATAGCACCCGTCCCAGTGCCCTCGGCCACCGAACCGGGCCATGACGGGACGGCACCCGCGCCGCTCGCCCAGCCAGTTCCCGCACCCCCGGTCGAGGCCGCTCCAGAGCCCCCACCGCAGGGCCCTGTCCAAGGAGGGGTAGCGCCACCGCTCGTTGCACCGGCTCCGGTGCAACCGATGGCGGGCACGGACCAACACGGTGCGACGGATCCCGGCACCACCTACGGCGGGACGGACCCCGGCACCACCTACGGCGGGACGGACCCCGGCACCACCTACGGCGGGATGGACCCCGGCACCACCTACGGCGGGACGGACCCCGGCACCACCTACGGCGGGACGGACCCCGGCACCACCTACGGCGGGACGGACCCCGGCACCACCTACGGCGGGACGGACCCCGGCACCACCTAC
>NZ_JAAXPA010000090.1 GCF_012396235.1 Rhodococcus opacus
CTGCCGGATATCGACCCGGACGAGACCACGGAGTGGTTGGAATCGTTCGACGGACTGTTGGACCGGTCCGGACCGACCCGTGCCCGGTATCTGATGTTGCGGATGCTCGAGCGGGCCGGGGAGAAGCACGTCGCCCTGCCGGCGTTGACGTCGACCGATTATGTGAACACCATCCCGACGGAGAACGAGCCGTGGTTCCCGGGTGACGAGGAGACCGAGCGCCGGTACCGGGCGTTCATCCGGTGGAACGCGGCGGTGATGGTGACCCGGGCGCAGCGGCCGGGGGTCGGGGTCGGTGGCCACATCTCGACGTATGCGTCGTCGGCGGCGCTGTACGAGGTGGGGTTCAACCACTTCTTCCGCGGCAAGGACCATCCCGGTGGTGGGGATCAGATCTTCATTCAGGGGCATGCCTCGCCGGGCATCTACGCCCGCGCGTTCTTGGAGGGGCGGATCCCGGCGGAGCGGATGGACGGGTTCCGGCAGGAACACTCGCACGCCGACGAGGGCGGCGGGTTGCCGTCGTACCCGCACCCGCGGCTGCTGCCGGACTTCTGGGAATTCCCGACCGTGTCCATGGGTCTGGGCCCGATGAACGCGATCTACCAGGCCCGGTTCAACCACTACCTGCACGACCGCGGCATCAAGGACACCTCCGACCAGCACGTGTGGGCGTTTCTGGGTGACGGCGAGATGGACGAACCCGAATCGCGGGGTCTGGCGCATGTGGCGGCCACCGAGGGCCTCGACAACCTGACGTTTGTGGTGAACTGCAACCTGCAGCGCCTCGACGGCCCGGTCCGCGGCAACGGCAAGATCATCCAGGAGTTGGAGTCGTTCTTCCGCGGCGCCGGCTGGAACGTGATCAAGGTGGTCTGGGGCCGCGAGTGGGACGCACTGCTGCACGCGGACCGCGACGGCGCCCTGGTCAACCTGATGAACGTCACCCCGGACGGCGACTACCAGACCTACAAGGCCAACGACGGCGGGTACGTGCGCGAGCACTTCTTCGGCCGGGATCCGCGGACGAAGGAACTGGTCGCGAACCTGTCCGATCAGGACATCTGGAACCTCAAGCGCGGCGGCCACGATTACCGCAAGATCTACGCCGCGTATGCGGCGGCGATGGCGCACAAGGGGCAGCCGACGGTGATCCTGGCGCACACCATCAAGGGCTACACCCTGGGCAAGCACTTCGAGGGCCGCAACGCCACCCACCAGATGAAGAAGCTGACCCTCGATGATCTGAAGAATTTCCGGGACCTGCAGCGCATCCCGATCTCCGACGAAGAGTTGGAGAAGGACCCGAAGATGCCGCCGTACTACCACCCCGGCCCCGATGCCCCGGAAATCCAGTACATGCTCGACCGCCGGCGGGCGCTCGGTGGGTTCCTGCCGCAGCGCCGCACCAGCCCGGCACCGTTGCCGCAGCCGGCGGACTCGACCTACGACGTGGTCCGCAAGGGCTCCGGCAAGCAGCAGGTCGCGACCACCATGGCGTTGGTGCGGATCATGAAGGAATTGTTGCGGGACAAGGAGATCGGCAAGCGGATCGTGCCGATCATCCCGGACGAGGCCCGCACCTTCGGGATGGACTCCTGGTTCCCCTCTTTGAAGATCTACAACCGCAACGGCCAGCTGTACACCGCGGTGGATGCGGACCTGATGCTCGCCTACAAGGAGTCGGAGATCGGGCAGATCCTGCACGAGGGCATCAACGAGGCCGGCTCGACCGCCTCGTTCACCGCGGTCGGCACCTCCTACGCCACCCACGGTGAGCCGATGATCCCGCTGTACATCTTCTACTCGATGTTCGGGTTCCAACGCACCGGCGACGGCCTGTGGGCCGCCGCGGATCAGATGGCCCGCGGGTTCGTGCTCGGCGCCACCGCCGGCCGCACCACCCTCACCGGCGAAGGTTTGCAGCACGCCGACGGGCACTCGCTGCTGCTGGCCTCGACCAACCCGGCCGCCGTCGCCTACGACCCGGCGTTCTCCTACGAGATCGCGCACATCGTCAAGGACGGGCTGCGCCGGATGTACGGCGGCACACCGGCGGCCGATGGAACGCTGAAGCCTGGGTTCGGTGGGGAGGACATCTTCTACTACATCACCCTCTACAACGAGCCCTACTCCCAGCCCGCCGAACCCGCCGACCTCAACGTCGAGGGCCTGCTCAAGGGCATGTACCTGTTCAAAAAGTC
>NZ_JAAXPA010000091.1 GCF_012396235.1 Rhodococcus opacus
TGCCGCACATCCGCGCTTCCTGATGGGTCGCGGCGTAGTACACGCTTGTTCCCTCCAGTGCCTCGATCCCCGGAACTGCCAACTTGCGGTATCGCGCCCCGGTGGCGAGCACGACGGCCCGGCCGCGGACCGCGCCGCCGTCCGCCAGCCGGAGCACGTGGTGCCCGTCCTCGGATCCCAAACCGGTCACCTCGGCGGACACCAGGATGCGGGCGCCGAACTTGCCGGCCTGGATCACCGCGCGCTCGGCCAATTCGGCGCCGGAGATCCCTGCGGGGAAGCCCAGGTAGTTCTCGATCCGGGAGGAGGTACTGGCTTGGCCGCCGGCGGCGATCGACTCCAGCGTCACCGTGTTCAACCCGTCCGAGGCGCCGTACACGGACGCGGCCAGACCGGCCGGTCCGGCACCCACCACGACGAGGTCGCACACGTCCTGGGCTGCGTCCGGGACCGAGTCCGGGACCGGAAGCCCGACGATGCGGGCGAGTTCGGCGTTCGTCGGATTGCGCAGCACCTTCTCGCCGTGCCAGATCACGACGGGAGTGTCCTCGGGGGCGATGTCCAGGCTGCGCAGCAGCTGCTCCGCCCGTTCGTCCTGCTCCAGATCGATCCACCTGTGCGGCAGTCGGTTTCGCATGGCGAACTCCCGAAGCCGCAACGTGTCCGGGGAATAGCAGGAGCCGATGATCCGGAACCCGGATCCGAGTCCGATCAGCAGGTGCCGGCGCACCAGGTAGGCGCGCAGGATCAGATCGCTGAGCACGAGATCGTGGGCAACTAGTTCGCGCACCCGCGCGGCCGGGACGACGAGCATCTCGCCGTCCTCGATCGCCTCGGCGGTGAAGAACGCCACCTGGCCTTCCAGCAGTCCGAGCTCGCCCAGGAATCGGCCGGGACCGTGCACGCGCAGTATCCGGCGTTCGCCGTCCACGTCGCCCTCGTCGATGATCGCGACCTTGCCGGAGAGGATGACGAAGAAGTCGTGGCTGGGCGCGCCCTCACGGATCAGCACCTCGCCGGCGCGAACCGATCGACGCGTGCCACCGACCTCGAGCGTTGCGACCTGGTCGTCCGTCAGCCGCGGGAAAGCACCTTCCTCGTCCGGAGTCTCGTCGTCGACCGGCGGGACGTCGCAGGCGGGAACGCGGTCCTCAGACGAAGTTCTGGTCGACATAACACCAGCGCCAATCTTCACCTGGTTCCATCGACTGGACGATCGGATGGCCGATGGTGTGGGCGTGCGCGCTCGCGTGCTTGCCCGGCGAGGAGTCGCAGCAACCGACGTGTCCGCACGTCAGGCACAGCCTCAGATGCACCCACGGGGTTCCGAGGCGAAGACATTCCTCGCAACCCTGCGGGGTCCGGGGCACCACGGGCCGGATCGCGGTCACGTGTGGGTCCGCATGGACAAAGGTCATGACTTCGCCTCCTTGCCTGCATTTTCCGAGAGTGCCTGATCGAGCCACGTGCGCAGCTGGGGTACCGGAGCTGCGCCCGCCTGCCGAGCGAGGACCTCACCCCGGTCCATCACCAGCAGAGTCGGCACGGCGCGGACGGTGAACCGTTCGGCCGTCTGGGGAGCAACATCTACGTCGACCTTGACCAGCTTGATCTGACCTGCGCGTTCTGTGGCGAGCTGCTCGAGCGCCGGGCTGACCATGCGGCACGGGCCGCACCACGTCGCCCAGAGATCGACGAGCACAGGCACCGAGGACTTCTCGGCGACCTCCGCGAAGTCGCCGTCCCCTGCCGAGGCGATCCAGGGCAGCGGCTCGTGACAGTTCCCGCAGCGCGGTTTTCCTTCCCCGGCCGCCGGCACCTTGTTGATCTTGCCGCAGTTCGGACACTTCACCTTGTCGGATCCCATGACGACACCTCTCCTCAGGCCGCCGCGACGGCGGGTTCCGCATACGCGACGGCGAGCTCGCCGCCGTCCACCGTGACACCGATGGTGCCACCCGGTTCGATTTCGCCTCGCAACAGCGCACGACCGATCTTGGTCTCCAC
>NZ_JAAXPA010000092.1 GCF_012396235.1 Rhodococcus opacus
CAAAACGCGGAATCAATGGTGCGACTATCTCCCACAACGCATCCGGAACCAACCGCAGTGACAACTCATCTACCACGCGTCACATTATGTCCCACACATCACTTCATCCACATGAGACACGCTCTAAGCATCCCGACGCGAAACATCAGCAGCAAGTCGCCTCATTTTCCTATGGAGAGTGTGAATTCATGGACTCTTGTGAGCACCACCTGTCACCTCAGAGGCGTCACGCCGCTCGTATCGAAGCGAACAGACGTAGCCACCTTGATACCGAGGCTGCACACATCATCGGATTTGCCCGCAAATGGGCACCGTTCGGTGGCGCGTCCGAGGAAGAAACCCTTGTCCACTTCGGAATGACGGCGCACCGCTTCATCGATCGATTATGGCAGGTCATAGCTGAATCGGACTACGCCGAGGACGAGCTTCCTCGCTTGGCGAGCGTGTACCCGCCGCGAGAGCGGAGCCTCGTCCCGTCTGGTGACCGCAACCGTCGGCAGTGAGCCCAACGATCCGACGGACGAACCCGAGAACCTGTAGAAAATCGAAGGAGTTAGCTTGGGAAGCAATCCAATCGGTGAAGGAGACTTCACCTTTGATTTCAACGACCGATGGTTCTCAGGTGACCATCATCGTGGCAACACCGACGGCTGGGCGCATCACGGGATCGTTGTAACCTCGGGCGGCGAGATCGTCACTTTCGACGAGAAGCTGCCGCGCGTACAAGTTCTGAGCAACACTGGCGAATTGGTGCGAACCTTCGATGTCGACCTGACCGAGGGGGCATGGCATGCTGCTGGTGCGCGAGGACGACGAGGAACTTCTTTGGATTTCCGACAACGGATCGAAGATGCGGTGCTGTGACGGCACGTATCAAGCCGACACGCAACAGCCGATCCGCGGAAATGTTGTGCAGTTCCGTCTTGATGGCACCGAGGTTTTCAGGCTCGATATGCCACAGCTGGAGATGTATGACGATGGTAGCTATTGCCCAACCCAAGTCGCGGTGGACGAGGAGCATTTTGGTGGCAGTGGGGATATTTGGGTTGCGGACTGTTATGGGCAGTCGGTAGTTCACCGCTTTGACAAGTCGGGCACTTACATGATGACCCTGGACGGGACGTCCGGTGCGGGCCGGTTCACTCAACCACATGCTATCTACCTTGACCGGAGGGGAGCGGAACCGGAATTGCTCGTCGCTGACCGACGCAACAAACGCATTCAGGTCTTCGACCTCGGGGGCAGCTTCCTGCGCTCATTCGGTGAGGATTTCCTGGTCAGTCCGAGTGGCTTTGCCCGCTACGGGGAGAACCTTCTGGTAACCGAGCTTGATGCACGTATCACCGTGCTAGGCCCGGACAATGAAGTCAAGGCATCCATTGGGGACTATGACCCCGCTGTGCGAACTCGTCCGGGTTGGCCGAACGAGGCAGACGACAAAGGGACGCAACGGCCCCGTTTACACGGTGCGCAGTTCAACACTCCGCACGGTGTTGCGGTCGATACAGACGGCAACATCTACGTCACCGAGTGGCTGATCGGCGGACGACTGGTCAAGCTGGTACCGCGGTAGCCTCAAAGGAATCTCGTCGACGTTCGGATTTCGCGTGATAGAGGCAGCCGCGTAACTCCTGGGCCAAGCTAACGGATGCTCGTGACCGCGGGGACGCCGCTCACGGCCCGGGCGGGGCTTGTGGCACCCGGGCCACACTCCCGGTGAGCGCTGCGGCGTCACCACCGAACATTTGGTCGCCGGGGACTGCCCCCACCCTGGTTGACACACGGGGTGTGTACTTTCAGGCCGCGTGTGCGGTCTGATGGAGCGTCTCATATTCGACGGGTGTCAGTCGACCGAGACCGCGTTGCCGGCGCCAACCGTAGTTCCTCACGGCTGCTCCAGCGGCGACGGTCGAGGACATTGCGTTGCAGCAACGCGAAGAACGATTCCATCGCGGCGTTGTCACCACATTGACCGGCTAATCGCGGCCCAGTTGGT
>NZ_JAAXPA010000093.1 GCF_012396235.1 Rhodococcus opacus
AGTCCACCACGACCACCACACCGGCGACCGACTCGTCGGCTACGTCGTCCCCCGCAACCACACCCCCCTCGACCCCACCACGATCCACACCTTCGCCGCCGACCACCTCCCCGACTACATGGTGCCCTCACCGATTACCGTGCTGGATCGATTGCCGTTGACGGCCAGTGGGAAGGTGGATCGGCGGGCGTTGCCGGCACCGGTGTTTCCGGTGCCGCAGTACCGGGCGCCGGTGACGGTGGCGGAGGGGGTCGTTGCCGGCGTGTTCGCAGATGTCCTCGGCCGCGAGAGGGTCGGGCTCGACGACGACTTCTTCACCCTGGGCGGCAACTCGCTGCTCGCGACGCAGGTGGTGTCGCGGCTAAGCGTGGCGATGGATGCGCGGGTACCGATGCGAGTGCTGTTCGAGGCGTCGTCGGTGCAGGCACTGTCGACGTGGCTCGAGTCCCAGGCGACGGCGGGTGCACACCCACCCCTGGTTCCGCGGACCCGACCCGAACACATCCCGCTATCGTATGCGCAGCAACGCATCTGGTTCCTCAACCGGTTCGACCCACACTCACCGATCTACAACATTCCATTCGCCGTGCGCCTGTCGGGAACCATGGACACGGCCGCACTACTGGCAGCGATCGCAGACGTCGTGGACCGGCACGAGACCCTCCGGACGATCTACCCCGAATCCGAGACCGGCCCGCACCAAGTGGTCGTCCCGGCGGCCGAGGCCAGCGGCGGATTCGCCACCGCCGCGGTGACCGAGAACGAGCTCGCCACGCGACTGCTGTCGATGGCCTCCGCCGAGTTCGACGTCACCACATCGGTGCCGGTGCGGGCCGCCTTGTTCGAGACGGCCGACAACGAGCACGTGCTCGCCGTGGTGCTGCACCACATCTGCGCCGACGGCTCCTCGATCGCCCCGCTGGCCCGGGATCTCATGACCGCCTACACGGCGCGCACCCACGGGAACCCACCCGCCTGGAGCGCACCGACTGTGCAGTACGCCGACTACACCCTGTGGCAACGCGAACTACTCGGCTCCGACGACGACCCCGATTCGTTGCTCACCCGGCAGCTGACCTACTGGCGTTCCACACTCGACGGGCTGCCCGAACAGCTCGAACTGCCCGGGAACCGAACGCCGCCCGCCGTCACCCACCGTGGACGAACACACACGTTCACCATCGACACGCCCACCCACCGCGCGGCAGCCGAACTCGCACGACAACACACCGCGACCGTGTTCATGGTGCTGCACACCACATTCGCGATATTCCTGGCCCGAACATCGGGCACCGCGGATATCGCGATCGGCACCCCCGTCGCCGGCCGCGGCGACCCGGCCCTCGACGACCTGGTCGGCATGTTCGTCAACACCCTCGCACTGCGAACCCCAGTCGACGATGCCAGCAGCTTCACCCAACTGCTCACGACGGTGCGAGAAACCGACCTGGCCGCATTCGAGCACGCCGACGTGCCGTTCGAACAGGTGGTACAAGCCCTCAACCCGACACGATCGACCACCCGACACCCACTGTTCCAGGTCATGCTCGTCTTCCAGAACCAAGAGCACCCGAACCTCGAACTGGCGGGACTGACCGCCCGTATCGAGGACATCGACCACACCGCCACCCAGTTCGACCTCACGCTGGTGGTGAGCGAACGCGTCGATCGCGATGGTGCCGCTCGAGGTTTGACCGCCGCACTGACTTACGCGCAGGACCTGTTCGACGAGGACACCGTCCACGGATTCGCCGACCGATTCACCCGACTCCTCGAGGCAGCGGTGGCCGATCCCGACAGCCCAGTCGGCGACCTCGACCTCCTCGACGCCGACGAAAAACAGCTGATCCTCGAGGACTGGAACCACACCGATCATGCGACAACCACCGACACACTGGTGTCGATGTTCGGTGCGCAGGTGACGCGCACACCCGACGCGCC
>NZ_JAAXPA010000094.1 GCF_012396235.1 Rhodococcus opacus
GCGAAGAACGCGTCGACCTGCGCCGGGTCGACCTCCTCGATGGTGGCGGGCGACCACTGCGGGTTGCGGTCCTTGTCCACGACCTGCGCCCGGATGCCCTCGACGAGGTCGGGCGAGTTCAGGCAGGCGACGGACACCCGGAATTCGTCGTCGAGGACTTCCTCGAGACTGCCGGCCTGCCGGGCGCGGCGCAGCGATGTCAGGGTGACCGCGCACGCGGTCGGCGACTTCGAGCGCACCTGCTCGGCCGCCTTCTGAGCCTCGGGCACCCCACTGCCGCGCAGGCGGGCGACGATGTCGGCGACACTGTCGGCGGAGTACGCGGCGTCGATCCAGCCCTGCTGGCCCAGCAACTCCGATGCCGGTGCCGGTTCGGTGAACGCGCCGAGCGCCTCCTGAACGGACGTCGTCGACAACGCGTCGATGAACTGCTCGATCTTCTCCGACGGGATGAAGTGGTCGGCGAACCCGCACGCGATCGCGTCGCCGGCGCTGAGCCGGGCGGTGGTCAGGGCGATATGGGTGCCCAACTCGCCCGGGGTGCGGGCGAGCAGGTAGGTGCCGCCGACGTCGGGGACGAACCCGATCCCGGTCTCGGGCATCCCGATCATCGACCGTTCGGTGACGATCCGCACGCTGCCGTGCGCCGACACCCCGACCCCACCGCCCATCACGATGCCGTCCATGATCGCCACGTACGGCTTGCCGTAGCGCGCGATGGCCGCGTTGAGGAGGTACTCCTCGCGCCAGAACTCCCGCGAACCGGTGCCCCCGTCCTTCGCGTCGTGGTAGATCGACACGATGTCGCCGCCCGCGCACAGGCCCCGCTCCCCGGCACCGGTGATCACCACCGCCCGGACCGTGTCGTCGCCGGACCATTCGGCCAGGGCCGCCGCGATCTGCCGGACCATGCCGTGATTGAGGGCGTTGATCGCCCGGGGCCGATTGAGCACGATCCGGCCCAGCCCGCCCCGCTTCTCGATCAGAACGTCCGGTTCCGTGGGTACCGCGTCGGTCATGCCGCTCCTCTGTTTCCGATGACGCTGCGGGCGATGACCACCCGCATGATCTCGTTGCTGCCCTCGAGGATCTGATGGACCCGCAGGTCGCGGACGATCTTCTCGATTCCGTACTCGGCAAGATAGCCGTACCCACCGTGCAGTTGCAGCGCCTTGTTGGCGACCTCGAAACCGGTGTCGGTGGCGAACCGCTTCGCCATCGCACACAGTTCGACGACATCGGGGGCGCCGTCCTCGAGCGCCGCCGCCGCCCGCCACAGCAGGGTGCGGGCCGCCTCCAGTTCGGTGCGCATGTCGGCGAGCTGGAACTGCAGCGCCTGCGAGTCGATCAGCGGCGACCCGAACGCCTTCCGGTCCGTCAGGTAGGCGACGGCCCGCTCCAGCGCGGTCTGCGCGCCGCCCACCGAGCACGCCGCGATGTTGAGCCGGCCACCGTTCAGGCCGGCCATCGCGATCCGGAAACCACCACCCTCGGAACCGAGCAGGTTCGCCGCCGGCACCCGCACGTCCTCGAAGATCACCTGACGGGTGGGCTGGGCGTTCCAGCCCATCTTCACCTCGTTCGGCCCGAAGGTCAGACCCGGCGACCCCTTCGGGACGATGAACGCCGAGATCCCGCGGGGCCCGCTCTCCCCGGTGCGGGCCATCACCACGTACACATCGGAGGTGCCGGCACCGGAGATGAACTGCTTGACCCCGGTCAGGACGTAGTCGTCGCCGTCCCGGACCGCCCTCGTGCTCAGCGCCGCCGCATCCGAACCGGCACCCGGCTCGGTCAGGCAATAACTGCCCAGCTGATCCATCGAACACAGCCCCGGCACCCACGCGCGCCGCTGCTCCTCGGTGCCGAACCGGTCGATCATCCAGGTGACCATGTTGTGGATCGA
>NZ_JAAXPA010000095.1 GCF_012396235.1 Rhodococcus opacus
TCGCCGCACCCGACCAGAACCCGTCGACGTCCACCCCGGTCCCCGGCAGCGCCTCCTCGTTCACGAAGTCGTAGAGCACCTTCGCGACCTGCAGACCGCCGACCTCAACACGCTCAGTCATGAAATGACTCACCTTCCGCACTTGGCAAAACTTCCACGATGCGAAAACACAGTTTCGTATCTTGACATCAAGAAAACCGTGTCCATCGAGTTCTGTCAATAGCGGACGGGCGTACGGTTACAGCGTCACATCCGATCAGTGGTCTTCCTCGCCGATCCTGTGGACGTGGATCAGGTTGGTCGAGCCGACGGTGCCCGGAGGCGATCCCGCGACGATGACGACGAGGTCGCCCCGCCGGTATCGGCCCAGGCCGAGGAGCGCGTGGTCGACCTGATGGATCATCTGGTCGGTCGACTCGACGGGGTCGACGAGGAACGTCTCGGTCCCCCACGTCAGCGCGAGCTGAGCGCGCACCGCCGGGAGCGGGGTGAACGCCAGCAACGGCAGCGGAGTGTGCAGCCGCGCGAGCCGGCGCACGGTGTCCCCGGACTGGGTGAACGCGACGAGCGCCGCCGCACCCAATCGTTCCCCGATGTCGCGTGCCGCGTAGGACAGGACTCCGCCCTTCGTGCGGGGCACGTGCGCCAGCGGCGGAACGTGCGTGGACTTCTCCTCCACCGCGCTGATGATGCGGCCCATGGTGCGGACCGTCTCCATCACGTGCTTCCCGACCGACGTCTCACCGGACAGCATCACCGCGTCCGCACCGTCGAGGACGGCGTTCGCGACGTCGGACGCCTCGGCGCGGGTGGGCCGAGAGTTCTCGATCATCGACTCGAGCATCTGGGTGGCCACGATGACCGGCTTCGCATTCTCGCGGGCGATCTGGATGGCCCGTTTCTGCGCGAGCGGTACCTGTTCGAGGGGAAGTTCGACACCCAGATCGCCGCGGGCGACCATCACCGCGTCGAACGCCAGCACGATGGCCTCGAGGTTGTCGATCGCCTCCGGTTTCTCGAGCTTCGCGATCACCGGAACCCTGCGGCCGACCCGATCCATCACGGCATGGACGAGTTCGATGTCGGCCGCCGATCGCACGAACGACAGGGCGATGAGGTCGACACCGAGACGCAGTGCGAACTCGAGATCGGCGATGTCCTTGCCCGACAGCGCCGGGACCGACACGTTCATCCCCGGCAACGACACACCCTTGTTGTTGCTGACCGGACCGCCCTCGGTGACCCGGCACACCACGTCGTTGCCGTCGACGTCCGTGACGACCAGTCCGATCTTGCCGTCGTCGACGAGCAACCGGTCACCGGGCTCGGCGTCCTCCGCCAACTGCTTGTAGGTGGTCGACACACGGTCGCGGCTGCCGTCGCACTCGTCGACGGTGATCCGCACGACGTCGCCGTCCGACCAGACGACGCTGCCTTCGGCGAAGCGACCCAACCTGATCTTCGGGCCCTGGAGGTCGGCGAGAACACCCACCGCCCGGCCGGTGTTTTCGGACGCGTCCCGCACCCGGCGGTAGTTCTCCTCGTGATCGGAATGTTCGCCATGGCTGAAGTTGAGCCGTGCGATGTCCATTCCGCAGTCGACGAGTTCGCGTATGCGGTCGCCGGTTGCCGTTGCGGGCCCGAGGGTACACACGATCTTCGCGCGCCTCGCCGACGCGGGCGCCTCCCGGCCGGGCGTGACGAGGTATTCGGACACTGTTGCTGTCATAGGATTTTCGATTCCGTTCTAGGCGCTGCCGGTGTCGGCGTAGGAGACGGCCGCGGCGCGGACGTCGTCGATGCGGTACCGGTTGGCGGCCTCGACGGCCTTGGAGCGGTCGAGGGTGCCTTCGCCGGCGAGGGCGGACAGCACGGCGACGACGATGGATTCGGCG
>NZ_JAAXPA010000096.1 GCF_012396235.1 Rhodococcus opacus
AAGGTGCTCGTCGCGAACCGCGGTGAGATTGCAGTGCGGGTGATCCGGGCCGCAGCCGATGCCGGCCTGGCCAGCGTCGCCGTCTACGCCGAACCCGACGCCGACGCCCCGTTCGTGCGCCTGGCCGACGAAGCATTCGCCCTCGGCGGGCAGACCTCCGCCGAGTCCTACCTGGTGTTCGACAAAATCCTCGACGCCGCCCGCAAGTCCGGCGCCGACGCCATCCACCCCGGCTACGGCTTCCTCTCCGAAAACGCCGACTTCGCCCAGGCCGTGATCGACGCCGGCCTGATCTGGATCGGCCCCTCCCCGCAATCGATCCGCGACCTCGGCGACAAGGTCACCGCCCGCCACATCGCCGAAAAAGCCAAGGCCCCGATGGCCGCCGGCACCAAGGACCCCGTCAAAAACGCCGACGAGGTCGTCGCCTTCGCCAAGGAATACGGTGTCCCCGTCGCCATCAAGGCCGCGTTCGGCGGCGGCGGCCGCGGCATGAAGGTCGCCCACACCATCGAGGAAATCCCCGAACTGTTCGACTCCGCCACCCGCGAGGCCGTCGCCGCGTTCGGCCGCGGCGAATGCTTCGTCGAACAGTATCTGGACAAGGCCCGCCACGTCGAAGCCCAGGTCATCGCCGACCAGCACGGCAACGTCATCGTCGCCGGCACCCGCGACTGCTCCCTGCAACGCCGCTTCCAGAAACTCGTCGAGGAGGCCCCCGCCCCGTTCCTCACCGACGACCAACGCAACCGCATCCACACCTCCGCCAAGGCCATCTGCAAAGAGGCCGGCTACTACGGCGCCGGCACCGTCGAATACCTCGTCCAGGGCGACACCGTCTCCTTCCTCGAGGTCAACACCCGCCTGCAGGTCGAACACCCCGTCACCGAGGAAACCGCCGGCCTCGACCTGGTCCTGCAACAGTTCAAGATCGCCAACGGCGAACACCTCGACCTCACCGAGGACCCCACCCCCCGCGGACACTCCTTCGAATTCCGCATCAACGGCGAGGACGCCGGCCGCGGCTTCCTGCCCGCCCCCGGCCCGGTCACCAAGTTCGTCCCACCCACCGGCCCCGGCGTGCGGATGGACTCCGGCGTCGAAACCGGCAGCGTGATCGGCGGCCAGTTCGACTCCATGCTCGCCAAGCTCATCGTCACCGGCGCCACCCGCGACGAGGCCCTGGCCCGCGCCCGCCGCGCCCTCGCCGAATTCCAGGTCGAAGGACTGGCCACGGTCATCCCGTTCCACCGGGCCATCGTCTCCGACCCCGCCTTCATCGGCGACGGCACCACCTTCGACGTCTACACCAAGTGGATCGAAACCGAATGGGACAACCAGATCGAACCGTTCACCGGTAACCAGCCGATCGACGAGGACGAGTCCGGGCCCCGGCAGAACGTCGTCGTCGAGGTCGGCGGCCGCCGCGTCGAGGTGTCCCTGCCCGGACAGTTCACCCTCGGCACCGGCGCCGGAACCGCCCCCGGGGCGGTCCGCAAGAAGCCCAAGGCCCGCACCCGCGGCGGCGCCCACGGCGGCGCCGCCTCCGGTGACGCCGTCACCGCCCCCATGCAGGGCACCGTCGTCAAGGTCGCCGTCGAAGAAGGACAACAAGTCGCCGAGGGCGACCTCATCGCCGTCCTCGAGGCCATGAAAATGGAAAACCCCGTCAACGCCCACAAGGCCGGCACCGTCACCGGCCTCGCCGTCGAACCCGGCGCCGCCATCACCCAGGGCACCGTCCTCGCAGAACTGAAATAG
>NZ_JAAXPA010000097.1 GCF_012396235.1 Rhodococcus opacus
ACATTCCCCCAAGCACTGATATAGATCGGGTTAGACCTTCACAAGCACCTCCGGAGGTGTCACGAAGGAAGTGAACATCAAACACTTTCCTCGGAGGATCGGGGACGTGGCCGCGTCGCCCGATGCTCGTGACACCCCCGGAGGTGCGCTCGTGTCTGTGCACGTTGTCCCAGCCACATCATCCACCATCGTCGTCGCCATCGATGTCGGCAAGAACGTCGCTGCCATCTCCGCGACCGATTCGTCCCGTCGTCGTGTACTCCCACCGACTCATGTCGCGTTGACCCGGTCGGGTCTGGATTCCGTCGTCACGCGGATCCAGTCCGCCTCCGATGCATCAATCCAGGTCAGGGTCGGCGTCGAAGCCGCCGGCCACTATCATCAGCCGGTCCTGGGTTACACCTGGCCCTCCGGCTGGGAACTTGTGGAGGTCAACCCGGCACGAGTGGCTGAGCAACGGAAGATCTTCGGTCGGCGCCGGGTGAAGACCGACGCGATCGACCTCGACGCCCTCACCGAACTGCTGCTAGCAGGACAGGGCATCCCGGTCATCAGTCGCAGCGACGTGTGCGCCGAGCTGAGCGCCTGGTCCGCGCACCGGTCCCGCCGCGTCCTGACGCACACGGCCACGATGATCCAGCTCACCACCCAGCTCGACCGCGCGTTCCCCGGTGTCGGCACCGTCATCTCGGACCTGTTCGGCACCGGGATCGGCCGTCTGGTCATCGCCGAATTCACCGACCCGACGCATCTGACAAAGCTCGGGACCAAAGGGTTGATCGCTTTCGCCGCCGACCACGGATTGCGGCTCGAACACCCACGGGCGGAGCGTCTGGTCGCAGCCGCCGCCGATGCTTTACCGACTCCCCATGCAGCGTTGGCGCGACAGGTGATCGCCAGGGATCGGATTCTGTTGGCCGACTTGGAAGCCCAGATCACCGAAGCGACAGCACGGATCGCGGAACTGATCCCGGCCAGCCCGTTCGCGACGTTGATGTCGGTGCCCGGATGGGGACCGGCGCGTATCGGTAATTATGCAGGGGCTCTCGGTGATCCGGAACGATGGGCGGGGCCGGCCCAGATCTACCGAGCCTCTGGATTGGTGCCAGCCCAGTATGAATCCGCCGGCAAGCGTCGAGACGGACACATCAGCAGAGAAGGGAGCGTACCGCTGCGCCGTGCCCTGATCGAACTCGGTTTCGGCTTGCGTCACAACGAGCCAGCGGCGAAGCGGTACGCAGCGGACTTGAAGCTGCGCGGCAAGCCGAACAGGGTCATCGGGTGCGCGTTGGCGCACCGCGCCAACCGAATCGCCTACGCCCTGGTGCGGGACCGGGCCACATTCGACCCGGGCTACTGGCGGCGAGAGGAGTCCTGACCACCAACCCGACCCCCGAGGATCTTCCGCTCGGCCACGAACGGTGGAACGCTGGAGGGTGACGAAGGACCGGAATCGATGCCGCAAGCACTGTGGCGGACCCTCGGACGAGGGCCACGCCGTACGAAGCCTGGCACCCGGCCCTTCGCCTTTCGCCGCAGCCCGCACATCGCCGGATGACCCACTCATCTCCGAGTGAGGTCGCATACGTCAGCACGGGCGCTGGACACCCCCGTTTAACAGCACGACCACCGGTCGGCCCAGGCCGCACACCAATACGCTCGCATTTCGACCGAGCGGCGTGAAGTCATGCCAGAGCCCCGCTTGACAACACCTATAGCCGGCTACGTGCAGGGAGG
>NZ_JAAXPA010000098.1 GCF_012396235.1 Rhodococcus opacus
GCGCGGGTGGCCTCGTCGGCGCCCTTCTCGAGGACGGCGCGCCAGGCGTGGGCGGTCTCGTTGGCGTCGCCGGGTCGCACGACGTACAGGCCGGGGATCGCGCGCAGCGCGGCGAGGTGCTCGATCGGTTGGTGGGTGGGCCCGTCCTCGCCGAGTCCGATGGAGTCGTGCGTCCACACGTAGGTGACCGGGGTCTTCATGATCGCGGCGAGCCGCACGGCGGGACGCATGTAGTCGCTGAAGACGAGGAAGGTGCCGCCGTAGGGGCGGGTCGGTCCGTGTAGCGCGATGCCGTTGAGGATCGAGCCCATGGCGTGTTCGCGGACCCCGAAGTGCAGGGTGCGGCCGTAGGGCTGGGCGGTCCACATGCGGGTGGAGATGGTTTCGGGGCCGAAGGAGTCGGCGCCCTTGATGGTGGTGTTGTTGCTCTCGGCGAGGTCGGCGGAGCCGCCCCACAGTTCGGGGAGCACCGGTCCGACGGCGTTCAGTACGGCGGCGGACGCCTTGCGGGTCGCGATGCCCTTGGGATCGGGCTCCCAGGTGGGGAGCACGTCGGCCCAGCCGGCGGGAAGGTCGCGGCCGATCAGGCGGTCGAGGAGCTTCTTGCCCTCGGGGGCGCGCTGGGTCCACTCGTCGTACTGGGCCTGCCAGTGCTTGTGTGCCTGGGCGCCGCGCTCGACGACCTTGCGGGTGTGGGCGATGACCTCGTCGGCGACCTCGAACGTCTTGTCCGGATCGAAGCCGAGCGCCTTCTTCACGGCCGCGACCTCGTCGGCACCGAGGGCGGCGCCGTGCGCCGCGCCGGTGTTCATCTTGGTCGGTGCGGGGTAGCCGATGATGGTGCGGAGCAGGATCATCGACGGCTTGTCGGTGACCTCGCGGGCCTTGTTCAGGGCCTCTTCGATGGCGACGACGTTCTCGCCGCCCTCGACGATCTGCACGTGCCAGCCGTATGCCTCGTAGCGGGCGGCGGTGTCCTCGGACAGCGCGATGGCGGTGTCGTCCTCGATGGAGATCTTGTTGTCGTCGTAGATCAGGGTGAGGTTGCCGAGCTGCTGGACGCCGGCGATGGAGGAGGCCTCGGAGGTGACGCCTTCCTCGATGTCGCCGTCGGAGGCGATGACGTAGATGTGGTGGTCGAACGGGCTGTCGCCGAGGGCGGGCTCGGGGTCGAAGAGGCCGCGTTCGCGGCGGGCGGCCATGGCCATGCCGACGGCGGAGGCGAGGCCCTGACCGAGCGGTCCGGTGGTGATTTCGACGCCGCGGGTGTGGCCGTGTTCGGGGTGGCCGGGGGTCTTCGAGCCCCAGGTGCGCAGTGCTTTCAGGTCGTCGAGTTCGAGGCCGTAGCCGGCGAGGTACAGCTGGATGTAGAGGGTGAGGCTGGAGTGTCCGCAGGACAGCACGAACCGGTCGCGGCCGATCCAGTCGGCGTCGGTGGGGTCGTGGCGCATGACGCGCTGGAAGAGGGTGTAGGCGAGGGGGGCCAGGCTCATGGCCGTGCCGGGGTGGCCGTTGCCGACCTTCTGCACCGCGTCCGCGGCGAGCACCCGGATGGTGTCGACGGCCTTGGTGTCCAGTTCGGTCCAGTCGGCGGGGTGAACCGGTTGCGTGAGGACGTGGATGTCGTCTGTGATCGACACGGGCAGAAGTCTCCT
>NZ_JAAXPA010000099.1 GCF_012396235.1 Rhodococcus opacus
TTAGACGATATGAGGGGCTGGGCTGAGGCCCCACGCACATGTGAACGTGGGTTGCCGACAGGAAACGGGTCCTGGCCGGTAGAGCCACAAGATGTGGGAGGCCCCAGCGATGAATCAGCGTACGAGCATTGGATTGGATGTGCACGCACGATCGGTGGTCGCCTGCGGCCTCGACGGGCGAACCGGTGAGCTGTTCGAGCGAAGATTGACACCGGATCACCGTGAAATCGTGGGCTGGAGCAGGTCCCTACCGACGCCGGTGGCGGTGACCTACGAGGCCGGGCCGACCGGCTTCGGGCTGGCCAGGTCACTGACCGCGGCGGGCATCGAGTGCCTGGTCGCGGCACCGTCGAAGCTGCAGCGCCCGCCCGGAGATCGGGTCAAAACCGACGCGCGCGACGCGCGGCATCTGGCTCGTCTGCTGCACCTCGGGCAGATTGTCGAGGTGGCGGTGCCCAGCGTCGAGCAGGAGGCGGCCCGTGATCTGGTGCGTGCCCGTGAGGACTGTCGTGGGGATCTGATGTCGGCCCGGCATCGGGTGTCGAAACTACTTCTGCGGCAAGGGATCGTTTACTACGGCGGCCACGCGTGGACGAAGGTGCACGACACCTGGCTGCGCACCCAGCACTTCGATGCGCCCGGTCTGCAGCTGGCGTACGAAACCGCCTATGACACCATGCTCGCGGCGGTGGACCGGCGGGATCGGCTGGATGTGGCGATCGCGGCGATGGCCACCGACAGCGACTACACCCCGGTCGTGACTCGGCTCGGCTGCCTGCGCGGGGTCTCGACGCTGACCGCGTTCGGGCTGGCCGTGGAGATCGGCGACTGGCAGCGCCTGACCGGACGCTCGATCGGCGCCTACCTCGGGCTGGTGCCCACCGAACACTCCTCGGGCACGTCGCGCTCGCAGGGATCGATCACCAAGACCGGCAACGGCCACGCCCGACGACTGCTGATCGAGGCCGCCTGGCACCACCGACCCCGGTATCGCCCCGGGGCGGAGCTGCGGCGCCGCTGGGAGCAGGCCAGTCCCGCGGCCCGGGCCCGCGGACAGCAAGCAAACCAGCGCCTGCACGCCCGCTGGGCAGGATTCGACGCCCGTAACAAACGCCCCGCACTGGCGAACACCGCGATCGCCCGCGAACTCGCCGGCTGGTGTTGGTCGCTGGCCGTGCTCGACACCTGAAATCAGGGTCCCCGTTCCGCATCCCCGGTTGCGAGTGTGGTCGTCGACTCGTCGGGCGGCAAGGTCGGTTCTCCTCGCTGCGCTGCGGGGACTCCACCTTGCCCCCTCGTCGCCGACCGACCGTTGAGCAAGGACCGGAACGGGAACCCCCCACAACGTCCGGACGAATCATGCGGTGGTGACGGCAGCGCCTGGGAGTGATCCGCGAGCGACCTATGAGCAATCTCCAACTGTACGTTGGGATCACGCTCGACATTAGACGAGCGATCCACTCCAGCCGAACAACCGTCCTGCGGTACCCAACCCGCGAATATCAGAGTTGACCACGCGTCGAAACCGACACGCTCGCCACCAACCCAGATCGACCGGGCCCACAGAGGCGGCGCCCACGACGACGGTCCTGGACGCCGCCTCGCCCTGCGTCCTTGACAAACCGGCGTACA